>JAJNQA010000086.1 GCA_021155085.1 Heliomicrobium sp.
AGCTTTTAAGAAAAAGAATTTCTCCACGAAGCCACACGAAGAAGCACGAAGAAAGAGAAGAGACAATCAGGATCAGGTCATTCGATTCCCTTCGTGAACCTTCGTGTGACTTCGTGGAAGAATCTTTTTCTTGAGGTCTATAGCTTACGCGTCCTTGGTGCTCTGGTTGCGGATTTCGGGCTAGCGCACCTTATCGAAATGGAACGCCTTCGATTTTGTGGTGACCATCGCGCTCGGCTCAACGCTGGCTACCGTGCTGCTGTCAAAGCAGTTTGCCCTTGCCGAGGGTGTGCTCGCCTTTGCGCTGCTTATCGCCCTGCAATTCACCCTTACCTCGCTCTCGGTGCGCTCATCAATGGTACGACGACTGATCAAAGCGGAGCCGACGTTATTGCCGGCGCAAGGACAGTTTTTACACCGCGCCATGAAACAGAATCCGAAATTCGCGCGGCGGTGCGCGCAGCCGGCCTGGCCGCACTCGAAGACGTGAAAGCGGTGATGCTGGAGACGGATGGCGGCTTTAGTGTCATCAAGCAAATTGAGGGCAGCGCTACCTCAGCCTTGGCCGATGTGACTAATCTGGAGGAGGCAGAGCATTAAGGCCCGTGATCAAGCTTCTGTCCATCTTTCACCACATTCAGCAGCGCGGCCGTAAGGTGAGGAAGAGGCTGTTGCCGCCACGGTTGACGAGGCACGAGGGCTGGACGTTCGCCCGCTTGATCCAGCGCCGCCCAGCGTTGCGCACTGTATCGGCATTCAACTCGCCGAGCTTGACGCGCACCTGCTGTTCGTTGCCGTCGCGCACAATGGTGAGCGTCGCTTCCGTTCCCGGCGCAGTCTCTTGTTCTGGTTCATCGCTACCTGCTAAAGCAAACGCGCTCAGCGCGCTTTAAAGAGGTGCCGTAACGACGCACAGGCCTAAGCCAGCGCAGCGTGCTGAAATTGAGCAGGCTCAGCACGACCGCGATTTAATAATGCCCATAGGCCCCTGCTGCGCCGATAGCGCCCGTGTTCCAGATGCTGGCGGTAATGGCCGTGCCGTGAACGGTCGCCCCCTCTTTCAAGATCGCCCCGCCGCCGATGAAGCCGATGCCCTGCGTTGGAGTGCCCACTTGAGCGCAGGTGGCGTGATCAGTGTTGTAACGATGACCATCAGCACGACGACGCCAAAGGTGGCGGGGTTGATAACAGGCTCGCTCGCCCCTGCTGAGTTGGGCAGCATGAGCGTTGCGCCGATACCCGCGAAGATCAACCCAACCTCGCCGCGCGGCACCATGCCGACCCCGACAGCGAGCCGGTTGACCTGGCGCTCCAAAACTGCCAGTGAACAAACCTGTTTACCGATGATGGCGGCTAAGGTGAGCACGGCGGCAAAGCCCAACAATTCCCACTGCGCGAAATAGCGCAAATCCACTTTCATCCCCATCAACACGAAAAAAATCGGGGCGAGCAATGCGCTCACCGGTCGGATCAGTTCTTCCAGCCGGTGTTCTCCCCGATCCCGGAAGGATTCAAAGTGCGCCTCGTCCAAGACCAGCCCCGCTGCAAACGCCCCGACAATTGGCGCCAGTCCGACCAGCGCGGCCAGCCATGCCAGCAGAAAGCAAAATGCCAGGGCCAGCGCCAGCAAGACGCCGCGGGTTTCCAGCCGTCCGGCTTGTCTGAACAGACGCGAAACCAGGTAGCGCCCAACGAGAACGGTGCCGGCGAGAAATGCGAACGCTTTGACCGTGATGGTAACGATTTGCCAGGACGACAATGCCGTGCCCGCCGCCTCGGCTTGAATCGCGCCGGCGACCACCGCGAGCACCAAGAGCCCCAGCACGTCGTCAATCACCGCCGCACCGAGAATGATGCGGGCTTCGCGGCTCTGCAGCACGCCGAGATCTTTCAAAACGCGCGCAGTGATACCGATGCTGGTGGCGCAAAGCGTCGCGCCGATGAAGATATGACCGAGCGTCGCTTCGCCGGGCAGGAAGTAGGCCGCGACACCCCAGCCGAGGAAAAAAGGCGCGACGACGCCCACGACCGCAACCAGCAGTGAAGACCAGCCGACTTCGAGCATTTCGCCCAGGTTCGATTCCAGGCCGACTTCAAACAGCAGGATGAGGACGCCGAGTTCGGCGAGCGCACCGATAACGACGTTTGTCTTGAGCGGTTCCGCCATTGTGAAGCCGAGAAGAACAAGATTACCGATGAAAGTGCCCCCGACCAATTCGCCGAGGACGGCGGGTTGCCGGAACCGTTCAAAAAGTTCACCGCTGAGTTTCGCGATGATCAGCATGACGGCCACGCCGGCGAGCACGACGGGATCAAGGCCGTGTCCCGGTTCCATGCCGGCGGCTTCATTGCCACCACTGCCAGCCGCGATTGATGGACTCAGGAACCAGAGTCCGCCAATTACCAACAGGCTAAAAATTAAAATGCGTTTTGCCATCGGTCAATTTCCTCCCGCTCCCAACGTTCAACTTGTTTCCTCAATGCGCGTCCAATAATTCCCTCGCTGCTAGCTCGTCAGTGATGAGGACGTTAAATAGCCGACCTTTCAGCGCCGCTTGCAGTGCCGCCGATTTATAGCGCCCTGTGGCGACCACGACCGTCTTCTGCGCTTTCACCATCGCCTGGGCCTGCTCCACGCCGAGCGCCGGAAAAATATTCCACTCCGGCGCCGTCGTCCCGTCTTTGGCAAAGAACGAATAGTTGAGGTCACCGACCGCGCCTTCTTTAAGCAGGGCCGCTTCGGTCAGCTTCAGGTTTTCGAGCATGTATTGATGGGGGCGCGGCGCGAGTTTTTCATACGCTGGGTCAACCTTGAGAGAGCCAAGACTGGTAAACAGAAAATCGGTTCGTTTCATCTCGGCCAGGACTTCCTGCACCGCTTTACGGTGACTGAACTCTTCGTATTCTTCCCGGATTTTCTGGCGCGAAAGAGGCTTATTCATCGGCAGGCCGGTGGCGAAATGGGCATGTCCCGATTGCCTGCCGCTCCTTACCCAGAGCAGCGTCACCAGCACCACCGGGTCAATGTGCGTGAGCACTGGGCCGGTATCAATGATTGCCGCGGGCACCAGTTTGGTGCCGCGCGTTTCCTGCGGCAGCGCCATCACCATTTCATACATCGTGTCGCCGCCGCCAAGCGCGACTGTCGCGCCAGCCTCTACGGCGCTCTCAAAGTATTGCGCCGCCGCTTTGCCGATCATCCGCCGCAAGAACGCCAGATCTTCAGCGTAGGAAACGACGACGGCCTCTTTCAGCCAGTCGTATTGGCTTTTGAGTTGTTCGCCCAGGTCATACAGCTTTGGCGGGCTGAATTCGATTCGCACGTAGCCTTGCTCGCGCGCTTCGGCGAGCAGACGCGCGACCTGCGTCGAGGAGGCGCGGATTTCATGCGAGATCTCAGTCTTCGTCATCTCTCGCTCATAGAACAGATGGGCGACTTTCAAGACCTGCTGCAAACGTTCATTTGCATCCGGTTTTTTAGGCATGCTTGTTTCTCCTTTGTCCTCTGGCCAGGTCGCCAGCACGACGGCTTCACAGTTTACCTGCTTCGAGCCGTTTCGGTTAAGTGAAAACATAAAGTGCGTTTTAACATAAAATGTTTGAACTAACATTAACTTTTAGCGTAGTATCCGCCAGTATTGAAACAGACTCCAATTAAGGCAAGGTTCAAACGTATGTCGCAACTGCCGGTCAGTTTATTGCTGGGCGCATTCACCGCCGCCGGAATCATTCTGATTTTCCTGGTCCGGCTGGTGTTGCAAACGCAACTACGCGGAGTCGCCACCAGCCCGACGCGCATGGTCGGCTTGAAAGGCAAGGCCATAACCCAAGTCAGGCCTGAAGGCCGGGTGATGGTGCAGGGCGAATACTGGTGGGCGCACGCGCGGGCGCCGATCGCCGAGGGAGAAAACCTGCGCGTCGTCGGCATTGACGGGATGACGCTCGAAGTCGAACCCTGCCCGGATAAGTCCCTGATTCCCCGCCAAGTTTCCGCAATTGCTCCGCCGGATGCCGAGCTTCAATAACGCCTGATCTGCGCCGGCAGGCTCAGGCCGAGGAGATAATTATGTTCGAAATGTTTTTGATCCCGTTTTTCGTACTGCTGTTCTTGTTCATCTACGTCCTCAGCGCCCTCAACATCCTTCCGGAATACGAGCGCGGCGTCGTTTTTCGGCTTGGGCGTCTGCTGCCGGAAGCCAAAGGGCCAGGCGTTGTTTTTGCCTTCTGGCCGGTTGACCGCATCGTGCGCGTCAGTTTGCGCACGGTGACTTTAGACGTTCCGCCGCAGGACATCATCACGCGCGATAACGTGACGGTCTCGGTCAACGCCGTGGTCTACTTTCGTGTGCTTGATCCGCGGTTGGCCATTGTGGACGTTGAGAATTACCTCTACGCCACCTCACAGCTTGCTCAGACAACGCTACGTTCCGTGCTGGGCGAAGTCGAGCTGGATGAGTTGCTCTCGGCGCGCGAAAAGCTCAATACACGTTTGCAGGACATTCTTGACCGGCAGACCGACCGCTGGGGCATCAAGGTGTCGCTGGTCGAGATCAAAGGCGTTGACTTGCCACAAGAGATGCGCCGGGCAATGTCGCGCCAAGCCGAAGCCGAGCGCGAGAAGCGCGCCAAGATCATTCATGCCGACGGTGAATACCAGGCGGCAGAAAAACTGGTTAAGGCAGCCAACGCCATTGCCACCGAACCGGTGGCGATTCAATTGCGCTACCTGCAAACGCTGACGGAGATCGGCGTTGAGCAAAACACGACGGTCGTCTTCCCGATTCCACTGCAACTGCTCGAAGGATTCTCAAACCTGCTGGGCAGAGAGAAGGTTGAAGTGCCGGTTTCACGTCCGGCGGAGCCGGTGACAGTTTCGCGGAATGTGAATCATTCGCTCCAGTCGTAGGGATTTTGCAACTTACTCTTCCTAGAAGAAGGCGGCATCAACATCCGCCTTCTTCTCGAACCAAAAGCACTTGCAACCCGGACCTTGCAGACAACCCGAGATAGGGAACCTACCAAATGCGGATACTCCTTTTGACCATTGGCACTCGCGGTGATGTCCAACCTTTTGTGGCTCTCGGGCGAAGGCTGAAACAGAACGGGCACGACGTGGCCTTATGCACAAGCTCAAGTTTTTCCTCGTGGGTTCGGCAGCAGGGCCTGGAATATCGCCACCTGAACAATGAGTTTGTCGAACTGGCGCAAGGTGAAGCCGGCCGCAAAGCAATGGAGGAATGGGGCGGTTGGACGGGCAGGCTGAAGTGGATGGCGGAGGCGACGCGGCTTTTCAAACCGATCTTTCGGAAGACCCTCAAAGAGGAATGGGAAGTCGCTCAGGACGCGGAGATGATTATCTACAACCCGCAATCAGTGGGCGGCTTTCACATGGCGGAAGCCTTGGGCGTGCCTGGCATTATGGCCGATGCGTTGCCGACGTGGGTTCCAACAGGCGCTTTTCCGAATTTCACGTTTCCCGATCTCGGATTGGGGAACTCATACAACCGCCTGACTTACCGCTTGCTTCCGATTATGACCGGGGGGATGTTCGGCAGTATTGTGAAGGAGTGGCGCAGGGACACGTTAACACTGCCGCCACGTTCAATGACCAAGGGAGAACTGGTGCGATCAGATGGCCGGCCCGTGCCGGTTTTATATTCCTTCAGCCGCCATGTTCTTCCGCCCCCTGCAGATTGGCCAAAGCAGATACACGTGACGGGGTATTGGATGCTCGACGAGTCCCAAAACTGGCAACCTCCGCCCGCATTGTCGAAGTTTTTAGACGCAGGACCGCCACCTGTGTTCGTCGGCTTTGGGAGTATGAGCGGGCGTGATCCGGCACGCACGGCGCGCCTTGTGCTTGAAGCTCTTGCAAAAACGGGTCAGCGTGGATTGCTGGTCACGGGATGGGGCGGGCTGGAGACCGAAAAACTTTCTGAAGATGTCTTCAAGGTCGAGAATGCTCCTTACGACTGGCTCTTTCCGCGCATGGCCGCTGTCGTGCATCACGGCGGGGCAGGAACAACGGCTGCTGGATTACAAGCAGGAAAACCGACTGTGATCTGCCCATTTGTGGCCGATCAGCCATTCTGGGGGCAGCGCGTCGCCGCTCTCGGCGCTGGCCCGCCGCCGATCCCTCAACGCAAGCTCACCGCCGATAACCTCGCTTCCGCGATTCAGCAGGCAGCCACGGACACCGGCATGCAACAGCGAGCCGCCGCGCTCGGAGAAAAAATCCGCGCGGAAGATGGCACAGGGCAAGCTGTAAGCTTGATCGAGAAGTATGCGGCCGAAGGATCTGTCCAAGGGCAATATTAGCCAGGAGGTGTCGAATGATCACGGTTGAGAACCTATCTTTCACTTACCCAAAAGCTGCCAAGCCAGCGCTAAGAGGGCTGAACTTCCAGATCACTCGTGGCGAAATCTTCGGCTTTCTCGGGCCAAGCGGAGCGGGCAAATCCACGACGCAAAAGATTTTGATCGGGCTGCTGAAGGATTATCAAGGGCAGGTGTCGGTTTTCGGCAAGGACCTGAAGACCTGGCAGGCCGATTACTACGAGCGCGTCGGCGTCTCCTTCGAGTTCCCGAACCATTACCTGAAGTTGACGGCGCTGGAAAATCTCAGCTACTTCGCCGCGCTCTATGGCAATGTCGGACAGGAGCCGAGCCGCTTACTTGAGCGCGTCGGGTTGGGCGCGGACGGGGATAAGCCGGTGGCGCAGTTTTCCAAGGGAATGAAGAACCGGCTCAACGTGGCGCGCGCGCTTCTGCACGACCCGGAGCTGCTCTTCCTGGATGAGCCGACGACCGGGCTTGACCCGGTAAACGCGCGGCTGATCAAGGAACTGATTGAGGAACAACGGAGCGCCGGAAAGACAGTCTCAGTAGTTCCAAAATTTATAATAAAGGTACTGAAGGTGCCGAAATTTCAGTCACACGCCCATAAAGATGCTCCAAGGCGCTTTTCAAAAAGTTGCAAAAACGTTCCTGCCGAAACAAGGCGGCGTGCAAATAGC
>JAJNQA010000010.1 GCA_021155085.1 Heliomicrobium sp.
TCAAACAGCGCGTAGACTTGCTGACGAAAGTCCGTCAGTGAATTAAGATGCGTCGGGGTCGGTTTGTTTTTGTTCACACATAACAACTACCCCAAGCGCGGCTGGGTTCAAAGCCCAGCCGCGCTTTGTCTAAAGTCGAAGTTTCAGGAACACGCGCTATTTCAACGCAAGACCGTGGAACAGAACATTGCCTTCGGAATCGAAACGCGAGGACTAGCAAAAGGCGAGATCACGAAAAAAGTGGATGAGATGCTTTCGTTGATTAACCTGCGCGAACATCGCTTGAAATACCCGTCTCAGCTTTCCGGCGGACAGCGGCAGCGGGTGGCGCTGGCCCGCGCGCTGGCGTTCAATCCGGCGGCGATGTTGTTTGACGAACCTTTCAGTGCGCTGGATGCTGTCACGCGGTTGGAACTGCGGCGCGAAGTCCGGTCGCTGTTGCGCGAAATGAATATCCCCGCTTTTTTCATCACGCACGACCAGGAAGAAGCGCTGGAACTGGCCGACCGCATCATCGTGCTTAACCAGGGCCGGATCGAACAGACAGGCACGCCATTCGAAGTTTACAACCATCCCGGCAATGAATTCGTCGCCACCTTTCTGGGCGCTGCCAACGTCCTGCTGGGACGATGGAGCGAAGGGAAAGTGTCGCTGGGCAGAGTGCGATTGAAAGCAGTTCCAGACGCGCCGCTACTGGCGGAACGACAACCGGTCAAAGTCGTTTTTCGCCCGGAAGACGTTGTTATCAACTTCCAGCCACAATTGCTGGACACGCAGTATGTGCTGGGGCGCGCGGTGATCGAAGACATTTCCTACATTGGCCATAGTGAAAGATTGATCGCGCGATTGATGCTCTGGGCGCCCTTATCTGCCTTGCAGACTGACGGCGGCACTACCGGCCAGCAGCCACTAAAACCAATTTTGCTGATGGATGATTCCCTGGCCGAAGGATTTCCCCTCGTCATCACACGAAACAAATGGGATGCGAATGAAATGGAACTCAGCGCAGGCGATGCCGTCGTTCTGGGACTGAAAGGCTATCGCCTGTTGCCGCATTATCCGCTGCGAACCGAAGCAAGCGCGAAAGCGTTGTGAGCCACACTCCTACCAGGAAAAAAATGAAAATCCTCTGTTGACGCATTCAGATTGATCGGCTATAAAGTCCCAGTCATTCACTAGGACTTCATCCACTAGGACTTCATCATGAACGTTTCCACCAAAAGCGAATACGGCTTGCGCGCGCTGATCTATCTCGCCAGTCACACTGAGCGTGAAGCGATCCCGGCGCGCGAAATTGCCACGCAGTGGAATGTTCCCGTCAAGTATCTCGAACAAATCCTCAAAACTTTGAAAGAGTCCGGTCTTGTCACCAGTCAAATGGGGCTGAACGGCGGGTACCGCCTGACTCGCCCGGCCACGCTGATCACTGCTGGTGAAGTCATTCGCACGCTGGATGGACGGCTTTCGCCAATGGGATGTGTCAGCCCATATGATTACGAGCCTTGTGAATTTGAACAGGGCTGCGGGCTGAAAACTCTGTGGGCCAGGGCGCGCGCCGCACTGGTTGGCGTACTGGATCAAACCACCATTGCAGACTTGTGTATCCCGGCTAGCCACCAGGTAGAGCAAAAGGTGGTTAGCCTGAAATCTTCCTCCAAACGGTAATCTTCCCCAGAAAATTCATTTTTCGTCTATTTCAAGGCAGAGTTGGGCGCGTGTTAAACTCCCATTAAAATAGTAGGAGTTTGGCTGGTAGTGGAGTGAATGGAGACCAAGTTGCACAACTGGAATCGCAGATATCTTTCGGCGGGCGGGTTAATCGCTTGCATGGTCTTGCTGCTGGCGGGATGCGGCAGCGCGGGCGCAGACGGCAGGAACGTGACGCTGGTGCTGGGCGCTTACACGACGCCGCGCGAAGCCTATAGCAAAGCCATCCTGCCGGAGTTTAAGAAACACTGGCGTGAAAAGACCGGGCAGCAGGTCGAGTTTCAGGAATCGTATCAGGCCAGCGGCGCGCAATCGCGCGCCATCATCAGCGGGTTTGAAGCCGATGTGGCCGCGCTTTCACTGGAAGGCGACATCGCCCGCATCGCGCAGGCGGGCCTGATCCGGCACGATTGGAAAGCCAAACAGTTTGGCGGAATCGTCTCGACTTCGGTGGTGGTCATTGCCGTCAGGCAGGGCAATCCAGCGGGAATTCACGATTGGGCGGATATGACCAGGCCCGGATTGAAGCTGCTGACGCCCGATCCGAAAACTTCGGGCGGCGCGCAATGGAACATCGCCGCCATTTACGGCGCGGCGCTGCGCGGGCAGACGGGGGGACCGAAGGATGATCCAGAGGCGGCGAAAAACTTTCTCAATCGCGTGCTCGCCAATGTTTCGATCATGGATAAGGGCGCGCGCGAATCCATCACCAATTTTGAAAAAGGCGTCGGCGACGGGGCCATCACTTATGAAAACGAAGTGCTGGTCGGGCGGCGGGCCGGACGCAAATACGATTACGTTATTCCACGTTCGACCATTTTGATTGAAAACCCCGTGGCGCTGGTGGACAGCTACGTTGACAAACATGGTGTACGACCGGTGGCGGAAGCCTTCGTCAACTTTTTGTGGACCAAAGAAGCGCAGCGCGTGTTCGCCAAATACGGCTTGCGTCCGGTGGAACCGGAAGCGGCGAAAGAAGCCAGCGCGCAGTATCCGGCGGTCACGGACCTTTGGAAAATTGATTATCTGGGTGGCTGGCAGCAGGTGGCGGAAAAGTTGTTCGGTCCGTCCGGCGCCTACACCCGCAGCTTCGAGGAATTGCACGCAACGCCATGAACGCGACTCCGGCACAATTTCCGCAGGAAGCTCAGGCAGAGCGAATCTTTTTTGCCGCTCCCAAACCCTGGGGCAAATGGAGTTTGCGTGCGGTGGCGGCGGTTTATCTGGGTGTGATGATCGTATTGCCGCTGACGGCGTTGCTGGAGCACGGATTGCGCGATGGTGTGACAATGTTGTGGCGCGACCTCAGCAGCCCGATTGCCTTCGCGGCGCTGCGGCTGACACTGCTGACGGCGGTGGTGATGACGGCCATCAATGCGGTGATGGGCACGCTGACGGCTTATGTGCTGGTGCGGTATCGGTTCTTTGGCAACTCGCTGCTCAACAGTTTGATTGATTTGCCGTTCGCCATTCCGACCTTGGTGACGGGCGTGATGCTGGTGGTGCTGTATGGGCCGCAGCAGGTGCTAGGTGTCTGGCTCGAAGCAAATCATCTTTGCGCAGCCGGGCATTGTGCTGGCGCTGTTGTTTGTCACGTATCCGTTCGTCGTTCGCACGGTGCAGCCGGTGCTGATGGAGATTGAACAATCGCAGGAAGAAGCCGCCTGGACGCTGGGCGCTTCGCCGTGGCACACGTTTCGCGAAATCATCCTGCCGGCGATTCGGCCAGCGGTATTGACCGGAGCGCTGCTCAGCTTTGCGCGGGCATTGGGCGAATTCGGTTCCATCGTGATTGTCGCGGGCAACATTCCGCGCAGCACGTTGACCGCGCCGGTGTACATCTTCGGGCAGATCGAATCGCAGAATCAGCGCGGAGCCAGCGCGATGTCGCTGGTGCTGCTGGCGCTTTCCTTCGTCTTGATGATGTTCGTGGACTGGATGCAGGAGCGGCAGGGGGGAAGCCATGGCGCTGGCTGATAGCGATGACAAAGCTCCAATCACCGCCCACTCGCGGTCTTTGGTGAAACGACCGAAAGGCGCGGAATGGTTGCTCGTCGCCATTGTAATTGGCTACGCCGCGCTGTTGCTGGGTGGGCCGCTGCTGGCCATTGCCTGGGGCGCAATTTCGTCGGGCTTCGGCGCAATGATTCACGCGCTCAGTTCGCGGGAAGCCTTGAATGCGCTTTACCTGACGATGTTGCTGGCGGTGACGGCAACCGTGGTGAACACGGTCTTCGGCGTGTGCATCGCGCTGGTGCTGGCGCGGGACAATTTCAAAGGTCGGCGCATCCTGAATGGCCTGATTGATCTGCCATTCGCCGTCTCGCCGGTGATTGCCGGGTTCATGCTGATATTGCTTTTTGAACGCAACGGCTGGTTCACCGGCGCGATTGACGCGCTGAACATTCGCGTGGTTTTCGCGCTGCCGGGAATGCTGCTGGCGACGATCTTTGTTTCGCTTCCCTTCGTTGTCCGCGAAGTCGTTCCGGTGCTGCGGCATCTGGGCACGGATCAGGAAAATGTGGCCTACACGATGGGCGCGGGCTATTGGCGGACGTTCTGGCAAATCACGGTGCCGAATGTTCGCTGGGGATTGCTTTACGGCGTGTCGCTGACGTTCGCCCGCGCGCTGGGCGAATTCGGCGCGGTGCTGGTGGTTGGCGGCGGCGTGACGAAGCTGACGGAAACTTCGACGCTGTTCATTTACCGGTCGCTGGACGACCGCAACGAAGTCGGCGCGTATGCGATGGCGCTGCTGCTGGCGGCCATTTCCTTCAGTGTGCTGCTGGGGATGGAGTATTTCAAAAAACACTCCAAAGAAAACTGAGTGAAGAAAGGAGATCATTTCGATGGGACTGTTCGCTGAACGATTGGCAAGACCGGGTTCTCAATATCAACCGCTGGATTCGCTTGACCCGCTGTGTGAGAGCTTCGTCACACCGCGCGAAGAATTCTTTGTTCACCATCACGGCGCGATTCCATTTATTGATCCGGATGAACATCGGCTGACGTTGCGGTGTGATGCGAGCAGTTCTCTGGAGTTTTCGCTGGAAGAACTCCGCGACTGTTTTCCGAAGGTGACGATCCTTTCCACGATGAAATGCGATTCCCGGCAGTGCCAGCAACCCGATGAAAACGACTGGCTGAATGCGCGGCGCAGCGCCGCCGGAACAGCGATCTGGGGCGGCGTGCAGTTGCTGGAACTGTTGCTGGCTGTCGAAATTGATCACTCTACACGGCATCTGCTTTTTACCGGACTGGATGAAGTCGAACGGGGTTACAAGCATTCGCGCTTCACGGCCTCGATGCCGGTGGAAGCGGCGCTGCGGCCCGAAATTCTGGTGGCGTACGAAATGAATGGCGAACCCCTGCTGCCGGAACACGGCGCTCCGCTGCGGCTGGTGGTTCAAGGGCAGGCGGGCGTTCGCAGCGTCAAATGGCTGACTGAAATCAAATTGCTGCCGTATTTGTCGGACGGTTATCTCGCGCTGGAAGACTGGAGCCGGTTGAGATGACCGACCCGAAGGGAAAAGTCATTGCCTTTCCCGGCAAACGCGGCAGACAGCGGATGCGCGCGCAAGCGCGGGCAGGCTTTCGGGAAAAGCTGGCGGCGTTTGTCATCAATGCCTTTTCCACGCCGTCGCCAGTGTTGTGGTTGTGTTCTTCATCTTGCTGCGTCTGTCTGAGCGCGCCGCAAACAGAAACTCTGGAGGTGAACTGATGGAAACGATTCATGCGCAAACCAGACGAAAACGGCGGTTGCCCATCGCGCTGGAAACCGGATTGGATGAAGCCGTTGAGTTTCACATTCCCGAAACGCCGCCGCCGCATTACTTTTTCGCGCTGGATGAAGGCGAAGGCGCGGCGGACGTGCTCGTCGTCGTGGAAGACTTTGTCAGCGGCGAAACCGAACACCGGATAAATTTCGACGAAGCCGTGGAAAGCCTGCTGCAAACTTTTGAGGAAGAGCCGCCGGTGACGCTGCGGGAAAAGTATGACGATGTGGCGACACTGCGGCAGCTTGCGCGCCGGTTTCAAGCCGTGGCTTCGCGGCTGCTGTACGAGGCGAGAAAACGCGAAGACGAATTTCAACTCCCGCGCCGACTGGCGGGCTGAATGCCCGGTGGTTGACGCGATTTTGATGAACTGAACCGGCGTGCGCGCCGGGGACAAACCAATCAAGGAGGCTTTGCGATGATCATTGGAAGATTGATTACAACGGACGGAATCGAGTTCGACATTGAACGTTCACAACTCAATCACCTGACGGAGTACTTGCGCCGTCAGCAAATCAATGACGCTTTGGCGGCGGCGGCGGAGTTGGAAGCCTTGAGCTTCTTTGATCCGGAAGAATACGAACGCACCGTCCAGGCGGCTTATTTCGTGCGGCAGCAGAAAGCTTTTCCCGCCGCGGCATAACTGGAATTTCAAAAAACAGTTTCTCAAGAGATGAGGTTTGCGAAGATGCAAACAATGCCCAACAACTTTTCCAGGATTGAACGCAGCGCCATCTGTCCGTGTTGTTGTTGCTGCATGGCTTGTTGTTGCACGAGCGGCGAGGAGACTGATCTGAGGGAATAAAAGTCCAATCCAAAGGCTTTTCACACGAAACCCGCTGTCAGGCTCCACGCCGGCAGCGGGTTTCGTCATTTCCAGCCGTCGCCTTTGACAACCGTAGAGCCTGTACGAACGAAGCAGGCCAAAACTCGCTGTTACATCAACCAACTCCAGGGAGGCCCAACATGCAGAAACCCAACTTGCAGACAAAACGCTTTCTCAAACTCAGTTCCATCGCGTTCGTACTTGCGCTGACGCTGGCGGTGATCGCCAATGCGCAAACCGCAACCGCCACGCTGAAAGGCAACGTCGCGGATGGCAGCAGCAACGCCTTGTCCGGCGCAATAGTGACGCTGACCAATACCGCCAATGGATTGAAGAAAACCTTCACGACGGACGCGGGCGGGCAATTTACCTTCACCTTCATTGAGCCGGGGTTTTACGCTGTGGAAGCGCAGGCCGCCGGATTCAAAGGCTACCGGCAGCCGCGACTGCAACTGGAAGTCGGCCAGTCGGCGGAACTGAACATCACGCTTTCGCCGGGCGATGTGCAGGAAACCGTCAACATCGTGGCGACCGAACCAACCGGCTTGGAAACCGCCACCAGCACGCTGGGCGGCGTGGTCGGACGCACGCGTGTGGACACGCTGCCGCTGAATGGCCGCAACGTCTTTCAATTGGCGCAACTGGAAATCGGCGTGACCAGCGCGCCTGGTTCGCGCGGCGCAAATCCCGACCTGACGGCTTCGGGCGAAGTCTCGATCAACGGTGGACGCACACTGAACACCGAAGCGCTGGTGGATGGCATTCCGCTGGCAAACAAAGGCGACAACCGCATTTCGCTGCGGCCTTCGCCGGATGCGGTGCAGGAGTTTCAGATCGTGACCAATTCCTTTCCGGCGGAATATGGCCGCACGGGCGGCGGCGCACTGAACTTTTCGACCCGGTCCGGCGGCAACGAATTGCGCGGGACGTTGTTTGAATACCTGCGCAACGACGCGCTGGATGCGCGCAGCTTTTTCGTCAACGCCAACCCGAACGGCGTGAAGGAAAAGCTGCGCTTCAATCAATTCGGCGGCAATCTGGGCGGGCCGGTTTACCTGCCAAGCTTCGGCAAAGACGGTAAGTGGTTCAGCAAACAAAACAAGCTGTTTTTCTTTTTCAACTACGAGGCGTTACGCATTTCCCAAGCGCGCCAGCAGGCTTCAACCGTGCCGACGGAGAAAATGCGCAACGGCGATTTTTCGGAATTGCTGGGCGCGCAGATTCCCGGCGTGACAGTTGTGGATACGCGGGGCAATCTGATTCCGGCGCGCATCGGACAGGTTTACGTTCCCGGCACAGCCATCGCAGCCGGACAGCCGGGCGCTGGTTCGCGCGTCGCCTTTGCCGACAACATCATTCCCGCCGCGCAGATCAACGCCGTCGGCAAAGCGGCGGTCGGCTATTACCCGCTGCCCAATGCCATCGGAGTGCGCAACGCCAACGGCCTGGGCTTCAGCAATAACTATGTTGCGAACACCCTGGCGACGACCGACAACCATCAATTCACGGCGCGCATTGATTATCATCTGTCGGCGACGCAACAGCTTTTCGGGCGCGTCATCAAGGACTTCAGCACGCTTTCCAACTCCGGCCCGTTTCCTGATGGCGTCAGCAATCTGGCTTCGCCGATTCAGAATCCGAAACAGACTTCCGTGCCGGGAACCTGGGTGGTCAATTACGTCAACACGCTGTCGCCGCGTCTGGTGCTGTATTTGAACGCGGGCTTCACGCGCTTCAACAATAACGGCGCGCATTTTTCGCGCGGCTTTGATGTGAATTCACTTGGCCTGCCGGCTTACGTCGCCTCGGCTTCGGACGACACGCGCGTCTTTCCGACTTTCAATCCGGGCGGTTACACGGCTTTGGGACCGCCGCGCAACTTCGGCTTCTACCGCAACAATCAGGATGTCGCGAGCCTCAACCAGGACCTGAGTCTGCTGCGCGGCAATCATTCGATCAAGCTGGGCGCGAACGAACGGGTTTACCGGATGTACAACTATCGCCCGGACGATCCGGCGGGCAACTTCACCTTCGCGCGCGGCTTCACGCAGCGCGTGCCGGTCGAAACCACGCCGCAGACGGGCGACGCCATCGCGGCACTGCTGCTGGGCAATCCGGCTTCAGGACGGCTGGCCATCGCGCCGCAACCCGCTTTGCAAAGCAAATATTACGCGGCTTTCGCGCAGGACGATTGGAAGGTCAACCAGCGTCTGACCTTGAACCTGGGAGTGCGCTGGGAGTTCGAAACCGGGAACACTGACCGATTTAACCGCTTGCTGAACTTCGATCCGCAAGCGCAATTTCCCGTCAATCAAATCAAAGTGGCGTTCCCGGATTCAACCGGTCTGGGAACGCAAGCGATTGCTTTGCGCGGCGTGGTGAAGCCGGTCGGACGCGGCAATGTTAAAGAGCGCGAAAACTACGATCACGACCTGAACAACTTCGGGCCGCGCATTGGCCTGGCGTACAAACTGAACGAGAAGACCGTGATTCGCGCGGGCGGCGCGATCTTTTATGCGCCGCTGGGTGGTGGTGGTTTCAACGTCGTGACAGCGGCGATGGCCGGTCTGACCGAAACAGCGTTCATCGCTTCGCTCAACAATGGCATCAGCCCGACGCCGGGCACGACGCTCGGCAATCCCGTTCCGTCAGGCATCGTCCCGTTTACTGACGCTTATCAGGGCGCGCTGACAGCCTTTGGACAGCAATCAGTGCCTGTCCGTTTACGCAACATTCGCCAGCCGAAGCTGGGGCAGTGGAACCTGAACGTGCAGCGCGAATTGCCGGGCGGCATCACGCTGGAAGCCGCCTACGCGGGCGCAACCGGTATTGGTCTGCTCAGCGGCGCAACCGACATCAACCAGCTTTCGCCTGCGGCAATTGCCATTGCCAGCCGCATCGTCAACGGCGCGCCGCTCGGGAATCTGGCAGTACCGAACCCATTTTTGAACCTGCCTGCCGACCAACGCCCGGCGGCGAGTTCGATTCTGGGGCGTTCAACGGTGACGGTGGCGCAACTGCTGCGGCCGTATCCGCAATTCGGCAACGTCGTGTCCTACAGCCAGAACGAAGCGCACTCCAGCTACCACTCATTGCAACTGACTGCGTCGCGCCGCGCAGGGAATGGACTGACTTTCAGTGCGGCATATGCCTTCTCGAAATCCATTGACGATCTGACTTCGATGTCGCTGAACAACCAGACGATTCAGATTCAGTATTACCAGGATTATCACAACCGCCGCGCCGACAAATCGCTGTCGAACTTCGACGTCGCGCACCGCTTCATTGGCGATGTCACCTGGCTGTTGCCGTTCGGCGCGAATCGCCGCTTCGCGCGCGAAGGCCTGCTTTCCAAAATCGGCACCAAGATATTTAGGGGCTTTTCGGCCAATGCGATTGCCCAGGCGCAAAGCGGGCTCCCGATTTCCATCGGTGCGACCAACGCTTCGTTGCAGGGACTGGCGTTCAACAGCTTGCGTCCGAACATCACCGGAGACGTGACCACTTCGGCGACGACGAAAGCGGATCGTTTGCGGCAGTATTTCAACACGCTGGCTTTCGCGCAGCCGACGCCGTACAGCTTCGGCAACGCACCGCGCACGCTGCCGGGTTTACGCGGGCCGGGGTACTTCACCACGAACCTGTCGCTGCAACGCGATTTCCGGTTTTCGGAAACTGCCAAACTGCAAATCCGAGCCGAAGCGTTCAACATCTTCAACCGAGCGAATTTTCAAACGCCGGGCACGGTCTTTGGCGCGGCGAACTTCGGCATCATCAGCAGCACGGAAGACCCGCGGCAGATTCAATTTGCGGCCAGATTGTATTTTTAAAGCAAACCGGCGATTAGCTGTTCGAACTGGCCGCCGTGGCAATATCAGGTTGATTCAGCTTGCGAAGTTTGGCCAATGCCGCTTCCACGTTTTTTCCGTGTTGGGTGATGGATTCGATGATTTCCAAGGGCGAGCGCGTATCGCGTTCGATGCGCGCTCGCGGATTGACAGCCTTCAGATCATAACTTGCGGCATCAATCGCATCGGCTTTAGCTTGCGCTTCGCGGGAGGCCTTTTCGGCGCGGGTGAGCGCTTCGCGGCAGGCATTGATTTCAGCATCGCCGGCATTTGCTTTGCGCAGCAAGCTGAGTTTGTCTTTGTGCGCCACAGCTTCCGTTTTCTGTCTCTCGACTTCGACCAGATGCGGCTGCATTTCTTCGCGGGCTTTGGCGCGGCGGGCGGTGAAATCCACTGTCCACGAAAAATCGCTTTCGGCTGCGGGCGTGCCGCGTTTGCCCAGCAACCGCGCAAAGCTGGGAAACGGTTTGTCGGCGTGGTCTTCCTGTTCGCGCCAATCGCCCACGAGCGTGGCGGGCAATGCCGCGTCATCCAATATCGTGCCTTGCGGGCCAAAGCCGAAATGCGCCAGCGTCATCGGCGATTTCTTGCCCATCTTGATGTGCGACAGGTCGTAATACCAGATGCGCTTGGTCTTTTTGCCCTTGGTGAAAAACAGCAGGTTGGTTTTAACGCCTGCGCCCGCCGTTGAAAAGACGCCGCCCGGCAAACTGACGATGCACCACAGGTCGCATTCATCCAGCAGTTTGCGTTTGGTTTCGACGAAGGCGCTTTCGTTGGTGCGGAACAGCAAGCCTTCATCCAGCACGACGCCGCAACGCCCGCCGGGTTTGCCGTCCAGCGCCGGTTTCAGTTCGGTCAGGATGTGTTGCAGAAAGAGCACCTGCGTTGAACCGGTTTCGAAGCTGTAATTTTTCTGCGCGTCTTTACCCTCTTTGCCGCCAAACGGCGGATTGGTCAGGATCACGTCAAATGTTTCCGGCGCGCCTTCAAACAAAGCGTCGTAAGCCGGCGCGCCGGTCAGCGTGTTGCCGTGCCACAGGTTCGGCTGGTCAATGCCGTGCAGCACCAGATTGGCCAGCGCAATAGGGAAGACTAGGTTTTCTTTTTCGCGGCCATAGAAAGTGCGCGTCTTCAACGTTTCCAGATCAGTCGCCGCCGCCGCATCGCCCAGTTTCCGCGCCATCAATTCGTACGCCTGCGCCAGAAAACCGCCTGTGCCGCAGCCCGGATCGTAAACCGTTTCGCCCGGTTGTGGATCAATCACGCGCACCATCGCGCGGATGACTTCGCGCGGCGTGAAAAACTGGCCGCCGTCCGAATTCTTCTCGCCCATTTTCAGCAGCAAGTCTTCGTACACCTGCGACAGCGTGAAAAAGTGCTGGTCGTCAATGTGGTCAATGCTGATCTGATGCATGCGGTCCAGGATGTCCAACAGATTGGTTTCCGCATCCACTCGCGTGCGTTCGACCGCCGTCATAATTCGCCCGATTATGCGCTGTTTCGGCGAAGCCGCCGGATTCGGCTTCCCCGCATTTGGGCCGTTTGGCAGCACATCCAGGCTGTGCAAGTACGGCAGCAATTCTTTGTTGATGAACGCGACCATCTGGCCGCTCTTGGCCGCCTGTAATTCCGCGCGCTTCCAGCCCACGCGCTTGCCTTCGGGCGTGAAAGCGAAGTCTTTTTCATTGTAAGGCGCGGCCCAATCCTGCCAGCGGTACGGTTCTTTCAGCGCGGGCGTGAAGGGTTGGCCGACGGCCTCTTTGCCCTCGCGTTCTTTCGTTTCCTGCGCGTCCAGAATGCGCAAGAAGAGAATCCAGGTCAGTTCCGGCACATAAGTTGGTCGGCAAAATCGTTATGGCATAATCCTAAATCATGAAGACCCCTACAAGATTCGTCGCCGAATTAACCGAAGAGCAACGCGAAGAATTGCGCGAGTTGATGAAGACAGCTAACGAACAGGTACGGCGACGT
>JAJNQA010000011.1 GCA_021155085.1 Heliomicrobium sp.
GAGCAGTGTCTTCAATCCGCAATCCGAAATCCGCAATTCGCAATCAAAACTAAAGGGGCAGGAAATAAAGCGCCCAGGCGATCAAAAAACCTACGCCGACGAAATAGCCGAAGACTTTGACGCCATAGCGGATGCGTTCCTGGGTTGTGTGGTGTTCGGAAGAGAGCGCCGCGAAGCCAATCGAAACCAGCAGGCTGAAGAGAACCAGAGCCAGAAAATGCGTCATGCCTTCCTCCCCACGCCGATGTCGTAAGCGTCCATCACCGAGAGCATATTCAGAGCGCCGGCCACGCAAAAGAAGGTATTTCCGTATTCGTAGGTCACCTTCGCGGCCTGCTCCGGCGTGATCTGGAATCCCCAGTCCATCGCCAGACTGACAAAGTAGGGCACTCCCATGCCGACATTCAGAAAGCTGAAAAACCACGTCAGCCATTCTTTCGGATCGGGTTTGTAAAGATGGCCTTCCATCACAAATCCGAGCGCGAACATGGTAATGATGACTCCGCCGATGAGCGCGCCCCGCACAAACTTGCCGAGCACGATGTGGCCCAGTCCGGGCACAACGAACCCGGCCAGACAGGCGGCAATCGTCCGTCCGGTCGAAACCCGTTCCGGCGCCATAATCTGTCCTGATGCTTCGCTATACAAATGTTTCTCCCCACTGAAGTTGAAAAGGCTTGATTGAATTGAGCGGCGATTCTAAGTTTGGCCTGTGAGGGTGTCAAGAATGGCTTCTGATTAGCGCCTCGCCGCGGTCGCGCACTTCTTCTAGCATCTGTTGAAAACGTTCCAATTCCGCATCGTCGTTGCCGTTCCGGACATACATCCGCTCACCGATGACCACCACCGCGCGGGCGAATGGTTTGGGAATCTCGATCCGATCCCAGCTTGGCAACCGCCAGCAGCGATCCAGCGAGATGGAGAAGGGCAGAATCGCGGCGTTCGCTTTGGCAGCCAGCAGCAGCGCGCCGGGCTTGGCTTCGTAAATCGGGCCTCGTGGGCCGTCCACCGTGAAAGCGGCACTCTTGCCCGCGCGGACGGCGCGAATCATCTGGATCAAACCCGCCCGTGCGCCACGTGTCGAACTGCCCTTGGCCGTGCCGTAACCGAAGCGTTGAATGAACCGCGCGATGTATTCTGAATCGAAACTCTGCGACGACATCACGACGATGCCTCTTCGCCGCCAGAAATAGGTTGCGGTCGGGATGCGGTTATGCCAGAAACAGTACACCAGCGGTTCGCTTTCCGTGTGGTTTTCGCCGCCGATGATTTCAAACCTGACCGTTGCGCAGATGGCGCGAACCAGCCAGTGAAGCAGGAAGCCCGCCAGCCGGATGATGAGCCTTTGTTTGAATGTGTATTGGTCGAGCTTGGCGAACGAATAGAATTTGTCGTCCAGTTCTTCGGCGCGGACGCGTGATTCTTCGTTGTGAGTGGAAGGTGTGGTAGTCATTTTTTGCGGAAGATTGATGCTGACTGATGTCCGGCGACACCAGAAACAGATTCAGTCGAACCGAATCGCGCGCTACAATACGCAGGCAGTTTGCGGCAGTCAAACCATTTTCAATTCACTTTTGAAGGAGATCAAACATGCGCTGGTTCAATGCTCTGGCGGCTGTTGTTCTGTTTTTTGTTTTGTCGTCGTCCGCTTTTGCTCAAGCCGCTGACGGCGGCATTCAAGTTAAAGTGGACGCTATTTTCACCAATTACGACAAGCCGGATTCGCCAGGCTGCGCGCTCGGCGTGATTAAAGACGGCAGGATCATCTATTCACGCGGCTACGGAATGGCGAATCTGGAACACAACATCGCCAATGGATCGAAGATCGCTTACGATATCGGCTCGACTTCCAAACAGTTCACGGCGGCAAGCATCCTACTGCTGGCGCAGGCCGGAAAGCTTTCGCTCGAAGACGACGTGCGGAAGTTCATTCCGGAACTTCCCGCCTACCAAAAGCCGGTTCTGATTCGCCATCTGATTCATCACACCAGCGGCTTGCGCGATTACCTGACGCTGTTCAGTCTGGCGGGCGTCAACTTCGACGACACGACGACCGAAGCCGACGCGCTGAAAATCATCCTGCGGCAGAAGGCGCTCAACTTCGCGCCGGGGGACGAATGGCTGTACAGCAACAGTGGTTTTTTTCTGCTTTCGATTGTTGTTAAACGCGCAAGTGGAAAGTCGCTGGCGGAATTTGCCAGGGAAAACATTTTCGATCCGCTGGGGATGAAGCAGACGATCTTTCTGGATAACCACAAACGGATTGTGCCGCGGCGTGCAACCGGTTACGCGCCGAACCCGCGCCAGCCGGGCAGCTTTCAAACTGAAATGTCGAACTTCGAGCAGACGGGCGACGGCGCGGTGCTGACTTCCATCGAAGACCTGCTGCTGTGGGATCAGAATTTTTACGAGCCGAAAGTTGGCGGCAAAGCCTTTCTGGAGCAGATGCAGGCGGTCGGCGCGTTCAACGACGGCAGGAAGCATGATTACGCGGCGGGGTTATTCATTGACGAATACAAGGGCTTGCGGAAGGTGAGTCACGGTGGTTCGTGGGCAGGATTTCGATCCGATCTGGTCCGCTTTCCTGAGCAGAAGTTTTCAGTCGCCTGTTTGTGCAATCTGGGAACGGCCAATCCCAGCCGGCTGGCGATGCAGGTGGTGGATTTGTACCTGGCTGACCAGTTCAAACCGCAAGACGGCAAACCGGCGGCGGCAAATGCCAACGCCAATCGTCCGGCGCCGGAAACTATCCCATTAACCGCCGAGCAACTGGCTGAGTTCGCGGGCAGTTTTTACAGCGAAGAACTCGATACGACTTACCAAATGAGTGTTGAAAGCGGACGCTTGTCGGTAGTTGACCGTAACGAAACCAAACGTCCGATGCTGCCGGCCGCGCGCGATGCTTTCCGGCTGCTGGGCGGAGTGCAGTACGAATTCAGCCGCGATGCGCAAGGGAAAATCAACGGCTTCGGCGTCAGCGCCGGGCGCATTCGCAACGTTCGTTTTGTGAAACAGGCGAAGTGACGCTCATCAATCAGCGTGTTGGGCGCTGGTTGATGTCTTCAGTTTTATTAACGGCTTCCACTTCGTTTCGACGATTCGAAGCAAAGGCATACCAAAACAAGAGTGCAAAGGGTGCGATCAGAAACGGCAGGTAAAGCAATCCCACAAGAAGGTCTTCCAGCATAGTCAAAGCTCTTTTCACCAAGGGCCAACGGTTTTACCGTTTCAAATCACCC
This sequence comes from Heliomicrobium sp., assembly GCA_021155085.1. GTDB lineage: Bacteria > Acidobacteriota > Blastocatellia > RBC074 > RBC074 > RBC074. Next base: position 3,240 of record JAJNQA010000011.1, read on the forward strand.
GGGACATTTGGCACGTGATCTGAAAGCGGCGGTATTTATCTCAATAAAATGCTGGCAACTACAATGCCAGTTGGATGCGGAGTTCTGGGGGCTTCATTTTTCGTCAGTTGTCGCGAATCCCGATAAAACTGTTTACGGCTCGTCCTCATTAGAAGACAGGGGAGAGACAACCGTTGACACTCATTGCCTGTTGCGGGGTGTGTTTTTCCAGTGAGAAAGCAGCAGGCAGACAAAACACAGAATCAGCAGCGCGCTGTATTCCATGCCATTACGGCCAAGCCCGACCACAAACCAGCCTTGTGTCCAATGAACCATGAAAATTCCGAGCGCCAGTTGAAAAATGAAATAGGCGCTGATGGGAACCACCAACCGTCCGATGACCAGCAGCGGCGTGGCCAGAAGCTCAATCGCCGTTATGGCGCCCGCCCAGACAACGCCGTAGGGAAATCCTTTTGAATCGAGATATTCGCCGAACGGCGCCACGCCGCCTGTGAAGGCTCTTGCCGCTCCGTGAGTAAACAGCAGCGCGGCGACACTGATTCGTAAAAGGACGATTGCCGGATGAGCCGGAATTGCTTCGATTTTCATGTGAGCGAATGGCGGGGATTTCAGGCTGCGCCGCGATCCAGCTAAAGATGCGGCGCAGCGTTTCAACCAGGAAATCAGAGTTTGGCCGTCGTTGTGCCGTCATCGCTGAGCACCACGCGCTTTTGCTGCCGCATCGCCATATTCGCCAGATGCGGCCCGGTCACGGCGTTGTGGCCGACCTCGACCGGCGCGTTGGGCTCCTGCCGCGATTTGACGCAGTCCAGGAAGTTCTTGACGTGAGGGTCCGTTGGAATGCCGCCTTTGTATTCATGAATCGTTTTCGGCGGAATGTTCGGGCGATCCCACGGTTCCGGGTAAACGCGATAACCGTCATCGTCAATCACCATCGTCGCTTTTTTGCCCTGCAAGTGAATCTTCCAACTGTCTTCGTAGGAGTTGCCGTAACATAACGTCCACGTCGCCAGAAAGGTCGGGTACTCATAAACCGCGCTGAAGGTGTCCGGCACGTCCGCGCCCTTGTGAACGTAAATCGCTCCCTGACAGACGGCGGAGCGCGGCGGTTTGCCGTCGTTGCAGAACCATTGAATCACGTCCATCAAATGCGTGCCCTGATCGGTCAGGTGGCCGCCGTTATAATCGGAAAAATTCCGCCAGTGGAAAAAGCGCCGCTCATCCAGCGGGTATCGCTTTTTGGCGGGCCCTTGAAAACGTTCCCAATCCAATTTGCCAGCCAGTTCCAGCTTTTTCGGCATCGGTTTGCGATTCCAGAACCATTGCGCGCGCGCCATCACGACTTCGCCCAGCACGCCGTCATCCACCAGTTTTTTTGCGCCGCGCACGGCTTCGGAACTGCGGCGCTGCATGCCGACCTGGACGATTTGTTTGGTGGCGCGAACGGCCTTGACCATCTTCGCGCCCTGTTCGATGGAATAAGAGAATGGCTTTTCCGAATACGCGTCTTTGCCCGCGGCGACGGCGTCCATCAGCACGCCCGCGTGCCAGTGATCCGGCGTGGCATTCAGGATGGCGACGACATCTTTGTCGTTGAGCAGTTCGCGGTAATCCATCGTCGTCTTTGCGCCAGAGCGGGAAAGCTTCAGTCCAGCGTTGATGTTTGGCTCATACACATCGCAAACGTGGATGAATTCGATTTGGTCGGCGAATTTGTTGAATGAACCCATCACGTTGCGTCCGCGTCCGCCCGAACCGATGATCCCCATTTGAATGCGTTCGTTCGCGCCGATCACGCGCGCATAGGATTTTGCCGTTAATAAACTGGCGCCGGCGACGCCCGTGCCTGCTTCCGTGATGAAGCGGCGGCGATTGATATTCTCTGCCATGGTAGCGACCTCCAAATTGTTTTCGGTGAATGGTAGGTAAGACCGCGCGACCTTCAATGATCGTGCTGGCCGAATACTACTGCCGCGCGGCAGCAGCGGCAAGCAGGCGAACCGCTTACCCGCCGACTTCGATTTTCCAGACGCGGTTGGTGGTTTGTTCGGAGGTGATTTTTACGTCCAGGAATTTCTTGATGATTTCGATATTGGTCGTCGTGTGGCGCGAAGGCGGCAAGGTCGTAAAAGAGCCGCCGCCCGCCAACGCCATCGGCAGCAGCAGTTGATCGGCCAGGTATTCGCCGACCGCCGCTTCGCTGGCCAGATACTTGCGCGCGGCCAGCGCCGCCTGATCCGCGACGGCTTCGGCGGCGACGGTGCGTTCGCCGAAGCCGGTGAAGACTTCGGTGACGTGGTCGCATTCGATTTCCAGCGAAACGAAATTGCCAGGCGCAATGCAGTTCGTGGGCGTTTCGACCTTGTGCCATTTCTTCGGCCAGGAAAGTTTCTTCTGCACGATGTTCAATTCACGCTCGGCGATGTTGCGCGGCAGATTGCACAGCACGACGCGCGCGCGCCGCTCGCGAATCTCTCCGCGTTCGGGCAGGTCCAATCTTGAAAGCTGCCCCGTTGCTGGCGGATAAACCGTGATTTCGATCCTGCCGCCGCCCGCCGGGTAAAAGCCATAATTGATCAAATCCACGTCCACCCGCACACCCAACCGTTTGAGCAAGGGCAGAAAGGCGTTTTCCAGAAAATCGAAGGGCGGCGCAAACGGATTGTGCGTGCCGCCTTCCAGCGTCAGCCGGGTTTCGCCGTTCGCGATCATCAGCGCGGGCAACACCGTTTGCAGCACCAGCGTCGTACTGCCCGCCGTGCCAATCGCAAAATGATACTCGCCCGCAGTGATCTTGCCGGGCGTGAAGGTGAGTTGCGTCGAGCCGAGACTGGCTCCGGTGGTTTCGGCCTGGCCGACTTTTGCCGCCGCCTGCACCGAAGTCAGATGCTGCCGCAACAGTCCCGGATTTTTCCGCCCGGCGCGAATCTTTTCGATGCGCAGCGGTTTGCCCGTGATAAGCGAAAGCGCCAGGGAGGTGCGCAGGATTTGGCCGCCGCCTTCGCCGTAGGAACCGTCAATCGTGATCATAGCCGGATTGTACCGACTGGGATTTAGAGCGCAATGTCTGATTGCCTGATGAGCCTTTCTCAAACTACTATTGAAAGCAAATACAAAGGAAGGAGTGAATTATGTCAGTCCTGTTGAACACATTGATCGAGCTTGATGAACACGGCGTGGCCTGGATCAGCGGCACGAAGATCAAAGTCATTGAAGTCGCCACCGACAAACTGGCGCATGGGTCAAGTCCCGAAGAGATGCATTTTCAATATCCACACCTTTCGCTGGCGCAGATTCATGCGGCGTTGGCCTGCTACTATGACAATCAGGATGAATTCGATACCGAGATCATCCGCCAAGCCAACTGGGCGCGCGAACTCTCTGAGCAAGCGAAGAACTCGCCATTGCGTCGCAAACTGGAAGAGCGGCTCAGGTCACAAGCGGGGACGAAATGAGCCTCGCGCTCTATTTTGACGTTCATGTTCGTGCGGCGATTGCTGATGGGTTGCGGCTGCGCGGCGTGGATGTGCTGACTGCGCAGGAAGACGGCGCGGCGGAGATGGAAGACCCGGAGTTATTGGACCGGGCCGGAGTGTTGGGAAGGGTCATCTTTACGCAGGATCAGGACTTTCTGCGAGAAGCGCATCGCCGTCAGGCCGTGGGGGAATCCTTCGGCGGCGTGGTCTACAGCCATCAACTTCATTCAACTGTGGGACAATGCGTGAATGGGCTTGAATTGATTGCCAAAATTTATGAACCGGAAGATATGGCCAATTCTGTTGAGTATCTGCCTCTTTGACCTTCCGCTCATTCCTTCGCCTTTGCCTGTGCCAGCTTGTTCCATTTTTTGACTTCATTGCGGCGGTAATACGGCATGGTTTTGACGGCTTCCAGGCATTGCTGGAAGCTTTCGCGGGCTTCGTTCGTGCGTCCCAGGCTTTGCAGCGTCGCGCCGAGATGATAAAGGCCTTCGGGATCGTAAGGCCGACGCTCAACATACTTCTTCAGCGCGTCAAACGCTTCGTTGTCCATTCCTGCTGCCAGATAAGTCGCGCCGATTTCACGCCAGATTTCGCTTTGCCGGAACTTGTCGTCGTGCGCCAGAACCACGCTGAAATGATTGAGGGCGTCCTGCAACCGGCCTTGTTCGCGGGCGACCCGGCCCATTTCGTAATTGGCGTCAGGTTCGCGCGGATCAATTTCCACGGCGCGTTTGAACCGGGCGGTGGCTTCGCCATACTGGCGGCGTTGTTGATAAATCAGGCCGAGCTGGTATTGGGCTTCGGCGTCGTGCGGATTGATCGCGCAGGAATCCAGGTAGCGGCGAAAGTTTTGCCGTTGCAGGTGCGATGCGCGCACGCCGTAGACCGCACCCAGCACCAGCGGCAGAATCCAGATCAACGTCAGAAAAGGCGACCAGGTCGCAATCGAAAACAGCCACGAATCGGCGCGCAGCACAATCCACACCAGACTGACGACAATCACTGCATGTTCGATGCTGGCTCCGCAGGCAGTCCGCAGCGCGCCCACCATCAACGCTCCGAAATAAAGGCTGGCCAGCAGCCACAGCAGCAGGAACACATTGGCCGTTGCACCGGTGTTAGCGAATACCGCGCCGATCAGAGCAAACGGCAGATGCGAAGCCGCCCACGCCATCAATGTGCAGATCAGCAGCGAGCCATAATCGCGCCGGAATGCAACGCCGAAGCTGGCATTGCGTAGGATCAGGACCAGCGCCAGGATTGCAGCAGGCACGTAAAGCGCCGCCAGAGAAAACGCCGTCGCGAACATGCTGGCCGGGCGGAACGACACCAGCCGCCAGCCCAAATTGCCGATCAGCGGCAGCGGCTGGCGGCTGACGCGCGGCGTGCGTTCTTCGAATCGCGCAAGTGCTTCCAGATACGCCTGCTCCGCTTCAGGATCGCCTTGAACCTGGGGCGGCACCTTGGGCAGACGACGTTCGGCCTCCGGGATTCGCACAGCTTCGTATGTCTTGTACAGGTGGTTTGTCACCGTCAGCGCAAACAGCGAAGCGACCGCCGTCACCAGCACCGCGCCGATCAACAGGCTTCCCCGATCAATCGAATCACTCAGCGCCGACAGTGGACGAACATAGAATTTGAGGAAGAGTTTGAGGTTTTCTGCAAGCATCTTTGTGTGGCTGATGGTTGTCGGGAAACGAAATAATCGTCGTACCGGTTTGCGGCCAAAAGCCTTATCCCAATGAGGTCAAGTTAGGTTGCAAGGGCGGATTCATTTTCAATTGTTCCTTTTCCACTTTTCATTGTTGAGCAGAAAAGAATCCCTTTCTTTCTGCCCAACAATGCACAGGGAACAATGAAGAATTGAAAATGAAGACAGTGCATTTCAACTAACTTGCCCTCATTGGGCCTCAAGTCGGCACGACGAACCAGATTTTAGAATGTGAACCGCAGGGATAGCTGCACCTGGCGCGGATCGCCCACGCCCTGACGCAGGAAGCCGTCGAAGTTGAACAGCGCCACCGTCGTCAGCGGGTTGATCAGGTTGTCGTTGTTGAACGAATTGAACATCTCGACGGTTGGAGTAAGAGCGAAGCGGTCGCCGCCGAAGCGGAAGCGTTTCGACAGACTCCAGTCAAACGAGAAATATTCATTGTTTTTGCGCGCGGTGTTACGGTTGTTGATCGTGCGCGCGCCCGGCGTGATCGGTTGCGCGCTGCGCGCCTGAATGCGGGCGTTGCCCAGAATGCCCCACGGTAATTCGCCGTTCATCACGAAGTTGAACTTGTGGCGAATGTCGCGGTCGGACAAGGCGTAATCCGCCTGGAGGTTGTTGATGTCGAAGTACCGGAACGAGAAAGGATCGCGTTCGTTCGAATCGTCGTCCAGGTCTTTCGACAGCACGTAGTTGGCTTCAAGCTGAAAGCCCTTGCTGTAGCGTTTGCGCACGCCAACCGTGAAGCCGCGATAGAGCGATTTGCCCAGCGCGCTGGTGACGGCGACTTCGCCGAGTTGCGGGCTGAAGATGCCGTTCTGGTTGGCGTTCAGGAAGCGCGTCAGGTACACGCCCTTCGAATGCGTGAAGTCCAGATACAACGCCGTATCCGGCGCGATCTGCTGCTCGAACTGAACGTTGGTCGAATAGATGCGCGGGTTGCGGTAATCGCGGCTGAACACACGCACGCCGCTGAACAGCGGAAATTGCCCGGGCGGAACCGGTGTTGGCGAAACGACATTCGGCCAGACCGGGCCGGGCACGCCTGAAGCGATGATGTCCGAGTTCAGAAAGATCGTCTGCTGCTGGACGCCGTTGGTCGTGATCGAACCGACCTGCGTCAGCATGTTCTGGCGCGCGTTGTAAATGCCCCAACTGGCGCGCAAGACCGATTTGCTGTTGTTGGCTATGTCCCAGGCGAAGCCGACGCGAGGTTGGAACATCTTGTATTCATCGTGCAGCGTGCCGTCGGAAGGGAAGCGCGGATCGTTCAGGAATGCGCCGTACGCGGTTTGCGAAGGCGGAACCAGCATCGCGGGGAAAAGCTGCGCTTCCCAGCGGAAGCCGTAGCTGAAGGTGAAGCCGCGCCTTGCCTGCCATTTGTCCTGAATGAAAAGCGCGTACTCTTCATTGTCAATGTTCGATGCGCCGGCCGCGTCGGTCGCGGGACCATTCAGCCCTGCACCCTGCAAATAAAGCAGCAGCGGACCGCCCGTCGAAGTCGAACCCGCCGGGCAAGCCGCGCTCGCCGCGACATACGCGCCATTTGAACAGCCTCTGATATTCGGCCCGAAACCAGGTCCCAGGCTGGCGGGCGAAGCGTAGCGCAAAAATCCCGTCACACTGTCGAAGATGGAACGGCTTTGGAAAAAGCCGCGAAAGACTTGCACGTTGTTGCTGAAGGTCCAATCGCCGCCAAATTTGACGGTGTGGTTTCCGGCGATCAAAGAAAAGCTGTCTTTCAACTGGAAGCGCTGAAACAACTCGTCCACGTTCGGCCCCAGAAAGAACGGTGCGCCGAAGCGGAACGACGGGACAAAGCCGATTGCCGTATCGGCGGGGATGTTTGAATCGGTTGCCCGGCGCGGACGATCTTCGCGCAGGTAAGTAGCGTGGAATTCATTGACCTTCGTCGCCGAAAGCGTCGTGAACAGGTTCAGGTTGAAGGCGTGAATTTTGCCCGGCCCTTCGGTGCCGTTGGCCGAATTGCCGTAAGTCGGCACGTCGAAGGTTTCGTTCTCTTTCTTCGACCGGTTGAAGTTGTAGGAAATTCCCAGTTCATTGCCCGGATTGATTTTCCAGTCCAGTTTGCCCAGAAAGGCCGATGTGGTGATCGGCTTTTTGACCGGCAGACCTTCTTCCTGTCCGCGCGAAGTCCGGAAGAAATTCAGCAGCGCGAGTCGCTGGCAATCGGCGCTGCCGTTGATCAGGGCTTCGTTGGCCTGAATGGTCGGCGTTTGCACCGAACACGGCGTACCGATGGCTTCGCTCAGATTCGGGCGCGTCAGGTTGCCCAGAATCTGCTCGAAGGTGCCGAAGAAAAAAACCTTGTCGCGGACGATTGGCCCGCCGATGGAGCCGCCGAACTGTTCGCGGTGAAAATCCTTGAGCGGTTTGCCGTCGGCGGTGTTCGAGGTCAGCTTTTCCAGGCGCTGGAAATGGAACAGGTCGCCGTGCAATTCGTTCGTGCCCGATTTGGTGATGGCGTTGACGAAGCCGCCCGCCGCACGTCCAAACTCGGCACTGGCGCCGGTGGCGACGACCTGGAACTCTTTGATTGCGCCGATGGGCACGTCAATCGCGGCGCGCTGTCCGCCCGCCTGCTCGGCGAAAAAGCCGTTGTTGTAATCGCCGCCGTCCAGGCTGATGTTGTTGAAAATGCCGCGCTGGCCGTTGAAATTGATTTCGTCGCCGTCCGGCCCCTGCGTGATGCTGACGCCCGGCGTCAGGGTCAGCAGGTCTTCAAACTTGCGTCCCAGCACCGGCGTCCGGCTGATGGCGGTTTCGTTCAGCGTCGTGCTGGATTCCGTCTTAACGGTATCAATGGTGGGCGCGGCAGTAATGGTGACGCGCTCCTGGACGGCGGAAACCTTCAAGCCGAGATTCAAATTGATGGTCTGGCCGACGGTCAGCGCAATATTCTGTTGTTCGACCGTGGCATAGCCCTGCTTCACCGCGGTCAGCGTGTAGCGTCCGGGTTGCAATTGCAGAAAGACGAAGCGTCCGCCTTCGTCCGAAGTCAGCGATTTGACGGAACCGTTATCGAGATTTTTGACTTCAACGGTGGCTCCGGCAATCACCGCGCCTGCCTCATCCGCCAGCGTGCCTTGCACAGAGCCGGTCGTGCTCTGTGATTGCGCCAGCGCCGTCATCGAAGCCAATGCGAAAAGCAGCAGCAACGCTGCCAGCTTACAAAAGGGTTTCATAGTGTGTCTCCAAAAAAAGAAAGGGGTTAATCGAAACCAAGTCCTGTGTTTGTGGCGCAGGCTGCTTTGGCGAGCGCCGTTGTATCGGTTAGATCAGAAATATTGCTGGATTGCTTCGGGTTGACGGCTGGGATTCTAAAGACGGCAGGGAGTTGTGGCAAGAGCTTCTGGATCAGTACCGCGAGCGGTAGCGAGTGGGTGTCACGTCTTGCTGTCGAAAGCTTGACTCAGGCGTTTGGGCGCTTCCAGCCGCCACGCCTGTTCAAGCAAATCCCGAAGGACATCAACACGCACGGATGAGAGCCGAACCAGTACGGACGGATAATTCCTGTAATGCTCGGTGATGTAGAAGGTCTCCGGCTCTGCATTCATCAGAATGTCACGTTTCAAAAAATCAATCTTGACGACCAGAGACTCCCCGTCTTCTTTCAATCGTGCGATCGTCTTTCCCCGGACCTTGAATGCTGGTGTGCCATACGACGTTCCTTCCTCGACTTCCGGCAGCGCCAGCGCGAGTTGACGAACTGTGTCGAAGGTGACCTTTTGCAGCTTCTTCATTATTACCAGGGAATTAGCGCAGGCTCGCCGGTCTCAGGGCATTTCTCGAAACACAGGCCGTGAACCCAAACACCTACGCCATAGCTAAAACCCGTTTCAAAAGTCGGATGAATCGTTGCGGCGAGTCGTTGTGCGCCCACTGTCGTCTGACCGCAGATAGGGCAGTAATCAGTTTCCCGCCAGCCTTTATCGCTGAATTCAGCGGGGTTTTCGGAAATTGTCACTGAGACAATCTTGCCAAAATCCGAATCAAGTCCGACATCAATCCTGATGGGCGACTCGATGCGGCGATGGGAACAGTTACGCCAGGCCTGCTCCCATGTTTCACGATCATCCCTTTCGACTTGGCGACTCTCCCCCTCCGCATCAGCCGGCAGAAGAGAGGTGAAAAGATGGCGGATGTATTTACTGATGCTTGCCATACTGCTTATGGCAGGCGTCCTACTACTTGACCGACTTCAGCATCTCCTGAAATTCCTTTTGCGCGGCGGCCATGGTTTTTTCCGGGCCGGTCATTTTGAAAAAGACAGGGCCGGAAGGGGTTTCAATGATTGCGCCGAGCAGCCGGTAGCCGGGCTTTTTCACCGAAGGTTGTCCCATCGCCATGCCGCCGCCCGCGAAAATGCCAGTCAGGTCAACGGTGGAAACCGGGAAGCCGTTGATGGTTTCCTTGGCTTGTTTGGCTTTGGCGTCGGAAGAGCCGCTGTCCGGCTGTTCGAACTGGCCGATCCAGCGTTTGATGTTGGCGTCCACACCGCCGCCGATGTTTTCAAAGACCGCGCATTCCGCGCCTTCGCTATCTCCGGGCGCGGCGGGAATCAGATAGGTTGCCGAGCGCATGGGCTTTTCCGGCCCCGTCTGCCAACGCGATGGCGTCGTCCATTTCACCGCGCCGCCACCGCCGCCAGATTGCATCGGCACGGAAGCCGGAGCCGCCGCTGGAGCGCTTGATCCATGTCCGACCGCGACGCCGGGAGCGGATTGTGGCGAAGAAGAACTCGTTGATGCCGGAGCGGTCTGGCCTGGTGGAACCTCTTTCGGCGCATCCGCGCAGGCAGAAAAAAGCAGGGAAAACGAAAACAGAATTGCCGTTATGCGCCAGTTGCCCGGTGCGAAATTGAACTTCATAAAGAAAACTCCTTGAAATGAATGTAGGGCAACCTGTCGAGGTTGCCATGATTTCTGCAACGATGTCTTTCGAGAACGCCGGGCAACCTCGACAGGTTGCCCTACAGTTAATCCGCGTAAACTTCCGCCTCGCGCGCTTTCGCCGACGGCGCTTTGGTATTTTTGAAGAGCAGCAAAAACAGTCCCAGAATGATTGCCGCAAAAATCGCCGGTTTGCCCCACAGCGGTTTCCATTCGATGGATTTCAATTGCTGGCGGCTCAACTCAGTTTTCTCCGCTTCCAGCCGATTCACCAGTGTAGTGGTTGCTTCAAGCTCTGGGCCGCTCAAGCTGGCCATACGGCTTTTGATCTGTTCGATTTCGCCGGTCTTGGCGGCGACCTGCTGTGTCAGCACATTGGAAGCGGCGGGCGTATGCATCTGTTCGATCTTGCCCGCGACCTTCGCGCCAATGGCCATACCCAGTCCCAGCGTGAAAAGCACCAGCAGCCCTTGCGCCTGCGCGCGAAGGTGTTTCGGCGCTGCCTGATCGGTATAAATCTGCCCGGTGACGAAAAAGAAATCATAGCAGATGCCGTGCAGCAAAATGCCCAGCAGAATCATCCAGAGGACTTCATCCGCCGCGCCGTACGAAAACAGCGTGTAGCGAATCACCCAGGCCAGCATCCCAACCGCCAGCATCCACTTCACGCCCAGCCGGACGAAGAAAATCGGCATCAGCAGCATAAAAACGATTTCGGAAATCTGTCCCCAGGGCATGGTCGTGCCGACGGACATTCCGGTCATTTCCACCACGCGGCTGGTGATCTGGTAGTAAAACGCCAGCGGAATGCAGATCAGCAGCGAGGAAAGCATGAAGATCAGATAGTTCCGATCCTTGAAGAGTACAAAAGCGTCAAGGCCCAGAATCTGCCGCGCGGAAACCTTGCCTGCCTTGACCGGCGGCGTGTGTGGCAGCGTCAGGCTGTACAAACCCAGCAGGAGTGCCGCACCAGCGGTCAGATAAAACATCCCGATGCTGGTTTCCCAGCCCAGAAACGCCAGCGCATAGTTCGAGACGATCCAGCCAATGGTGCCCAGCACGCGAATGCTGGGAAAGTCTTTTTCCGCATTCGCGATGTTTTTCATCGCCACCGTGTTGACCATCGAAAGCGTCGGGTAAAAGGTCAGGTTGTAGACGAAGAAAATCGCGATGATCAGCGTGGCCGAAGGCGTCGCCGACTTCATCAAAACCGTGCTGCCAACCACCAGCACCGCGCCCAGAATGTGCATTGCGGCCAGCACGCGCTGCGCCGGAAAAAAGCGGTCGGCGATCATCCCGACGAAGAAGGGCGAAATCATCCCGGCAATCGGGCCGACGGCATAAAAGCTGCCGATGTCGTCGCCCGTGAAGCCGATGGTTTTCAGGTAATTGGCCGCCGTGACGTTCCACGACCCCCAGACGAAAAATTGCACGAACATCATCGCCGACAGTTGCAGGCGGATTTTTGCGCTCATAGCTGTTTATCTCTCGCTTTGTGTTGGGTTTTGAAATCTCGGTTTTGAAATCTTGATCATTCAATCTGTCAAGACGCGGCAGATTCTACAAGAGAGATTGACCGAAGGCGAGCAAAGTACGGTACGGGGAGCGGTAGCGACTCGGTGCTGCCAGAGTTGGCATCACCGAAATCACCCGGTCGCTACCGCTCCCGGTACCGTCTGCCTTGCCATCCCCAGCCAGATTGAGTAAAAGCAGCCTGCACTACAACTTCAATCCAAAGACTGAAAATCCACTTGAAACTTTATGGCAGACAAAAATCTATTCATCGGAATTGACTTGGGCGGAACCAATATCAAAGCCGCCCTGGTGAACACGGACACAGGCGATATTTCGGCAACGCGCTCGACGCCGACTCATTCCCGCGAAGGCCACGACGCCGTCATTGCACAAATGGCCGTGCTGACTGAAGAAATCCTGCTGGCCAGCAATAAAACCAAAGCCGACCTTGGCGGCATTGGCATCGGCATTCCCGGCGCGCTCGACCTGGACAAAGGGACAACGGTCTTTTTGCCGAACCTGCCGGGCAACTGGCGCAACGTGCCGGTGCGCGATCAACTGTCAAGGCTGACTGGATTACACGTCGCCATCCTGAATGACGCGCGCTCGATGACTTTGGGCGAATGGAAATTTGGCGCGGGACGCGGATTCGACACGGCTTGTTATACGCTGGGCACGGGCATCGGCGGCGGCCTGGTGCTGAATGGACAACTGCATCTGGGCATCAATGGTTCGGCGGGCGAACTTGGCCACGTCAGCGTGGACCTGAACGGCCCGAAATGCGGTTGCGGCAGCCGCGGTTGCATCGAAGCGTATGCCTCCGGCCCGGCCATTGCCGCCATGGGCATGAAAGCCGTTGTCCAGGGCCGCACCACCACCATCGCCACGCTGTGCGGAGGCGACCTGAACAAAATCACGCCGGAGTTGGTTTGCGACGCAGCGCGAAATGGCGACGAAGCCGCCCGCGAAATCTATGAATTCGCCGGAAACATCATTGGCGCGGGCATTGCCAATGTGATCAGCGCCGTCACTCCGCGACGGATCGTGATCGGCGGCGGCGTCGCGGCGGCAGGCGAACTGATTCTTGATCCGATTCGGCGCTCGATGCGTTCGCGCGTGTTTCTGGTGGACGCCCTGCAAGTCGAAGTCGTCCCCGCGCAAATGGGCAACAACGCCGGTCTGGTCGGCGCGGCGTTGTGGGCCAGATCGCAGCAACCAGCCGCATAGGTCATCACTCCAATGGCAAAATCGTCTCTCCTGCTTTGCTTGTTTGTATCGGCACTTTTCTTCGCATTGCCCATCGCGCCCATTCAGCCGCCCAAACCACACGGAGCTGTCCCCACTGCGCGACAGCTCCGCTGGCATGAGATGGAAACCTACGGCTTTCTCCATTTCACGACCAACACATTCACGGACAAGGAATGGGGCTACGGCGACGAAGACCCGAAGATTTTCAATCCGACGGATTTCGACGCCGACCAGATTGTTCTGGCACTGAAAGCCGGCGGGATGAAAGGCGTCATTCTGACGGCCAAACATCACGACGGGTTTTGCATGTGGCCGACGAAAACAACGCCGCACAACATTTCCCAAAGTCCATGGCGCGCTGGCCGAGGCGATATGGTCAAGGAATTCGCCACTGCCGCGCGCCGTCACGGCTTGAAGTTCGGTGTGTACCTTTCCCCCTGGGATCGCAACAGCGCCAATTACGGCAAGCCGGAATACATCGCGATGTACCGCGAACAATTGCGCGAATTGCTGACCAACTACGGCGAACTGTTTGAAGTCTGGCACGACGGCGCAAACGGCGGCGACGGCTTTTACGGCGGCGCGCGCGAACGGCGCAAGATTGATAAAACCAGTTATTACGATTGGCCGAAGACCTGGGACCTGGTTCGCAAGCTTCAACCAAACGCGGTTGTTTTCAGCGACGCCGGGCCGGACATCCGCTGGGTTGGCAACGAAAAGGGAATCGCGGGCGATCCCTGCTGGACGACGATCAACGGCGAAAAAATCTATCCGGGCCAGGAAGGCGTCGAAAAACAACTCAACAGCGGCGACCGCAACGGCACGGTCTGGCGTCCGGCGGAATGCGACGTTTCCATCCGGCCGGGCTGGTTCTGGCACGAAGCGCAGAACGACCGCGTCAAAACCCCGCAGCAGTTGATGGATTTGTACTTTGCTTCGGTCGGGCGCGGGGCATCATTTCTGCTGAACGTGCCGCCAGACCGCCGCGGGCGCATTCACGAAAACGACGCGAAGTCATTGAAAGAATTCGGCGACCGCTTGCGGCAAATGCTGGCCGTCAATATGGCCAAAGGCGCGAAGGCAAAAGCGAGCAACGTGCGCGGCAATGACAAAGCTTTTGCCGCCAGCAAAGTGCTGGATGCCGACCGGTTCAGCTACTGGGCGACGGATGACAACGTGACGGCGGCGGAACTGGAGCTTGATCTGGGCGGCGAAAAGACTTTCAACGTCGTCCGAGTGCGGGAGAACATCCAACTCGGCCATCGCGTGGATGAATTCGCCGTGGACGTTTGGACAAACGGCCAGTGGCAGGAATTCGGCAAAGCCACCAGCATCGGCGCACAGCGGTTGCTGCGCGGGCAGAAGGTAACGACGCGGAAAGTTCGGTTACGAGTTACGAAAGCCGCCGCAAGTCCGTGCATCAGTGAATTCAGTTTGTTTGCGGAACCGTGATGGAAGATGACGGAAAGAATTCCGCCACGTTTGGAGTGTCGGTGAACAAGGTTAGAATCTTCGCGGAGGTTATCTGCAATGGACGAGACGATCAAACTGGAAATGACCAAAGAAGAAGCCGCGCTATTTCAGCAAGTGCTGGACGAATACTTGAACAAGATTGAAAAAAAATCGTGAGCAAATGGTCCAAGATCAAGCTGAGATAGAACACTATGGCTCCGCCACACAAGCCATCATTGGAATCGGCGAGGCCTATCATCCGCACGATCCGAGCAGCGCCCAAGTCCTGCCGGCGGTCGAAGTCGAGCAGCGATTGATCAAAAGCTTTGTCGCGACAGTGGCCTTCTTTCATCTGCAAGTACAACTGTGGGTCAGCCAATTGGCGCTTTCGCCCGAGGTGCAATGGATGGTGATCAACGAATTGATTCCGGCGCTGTATCTTGAGCGGGCGGCAAAAAAACTCTCGACGGCCGATTATCGCTGAAACGATTGTGGATTTGATCAATGACGAAGAGGCCAGTGAGATCACCCCAGAACTGATGGAACAGGCGCTGGACAAAGCCATCGTTCGCGGACGGAACCAGCCAGATGAATTGATGCGCCGCGAATCCACGCTGCCCGGCGAATGGGAGCATCTGTCCGCCTTTCGCATGGCGGTTGCGCGTGCCGCTGATGGCGCGGTGGTTGCAGTTGAAAGGGTGATCGAAAGCTATTTGTTCCGCTGGCGCGCGACTTCTTCATCCGTTGCCGCGCGCCAGAGCCGGATGGCGGCTTCTTTCTGGCTGTCGTTATCGCCGCCGCCGCTGGCCAGTGTGCTGCGGTTGGGCGCGATGGCCACGGCGCGGACTTTGGCGGCGTGTTCGCGGAGCGTGGCCAGTTCCTGACCGCTGCGCACATCCCAGAGCTTGACGGTTTCGTCTTCGCTGCCGCTGGCCAGCGTCTTTCCGCCTGGGCCGAACGACAAAGACCAGATGTTGGCGGAGTGCCCTTTCAGTACGGCCCGTACTTGTCCACTGGCCACCTCCCAAAGCGTGATCGCGTCATCGTCTCCCGCGCTGGCCAGCATTTTCCCGTCGGGCGCAAAGGCTAACGCCTGGACGGCGTCCTCGAGTCCCTGGAAGGTTGCCACGACCTGGCGGGTCTGCACGTCCCATAACTTCACGCTCTTGTCACTGCTGCCGCTGGCCAGACGCTGCCCGTCCGGCGAAAACACCACGGAATTTACGCTCTTCAAATGCGCCTTCATCGTGAACAGTTCGCGACCGCTTTGCGCGTCCCAGAGCTTCACCATCCCGTCGCTGCTGCCGCTGGCCAGTGTCTGTCCGCCCGGCGAAAAGGCCACGGTATTTACGCTGGCGGCGTGGCCGCTGAATGTCAGCAACAGTTGGCCGGTTCTTCCCTCCCACAGCTTCAGAGTTTTGTCTTTGCTGCCGCTGGCCAGGCGCTGTCCGTCCGATGAAAAGGCGACGGATAACACTCCTCCGGTGTGGCCGTTCAAAGTCATCAATTCCCTGCCGCTTTGCACCTCCCAGAGTTTCAGCGTGTTGTCGAGGCTGCCGCTGGCCAGGCGTTGGCTGTCGGGTGAAAACGCCAGTGACCAGACTCTGCCGGAATGCCCGGCCATCAATACCGTGTCCTGACTGCTGTGCTTATCCCACAATTTCACCGAACCGAGATTGCTGCCGCTGGCCAGGCGTTGGCTGTCCGGCGCAAAGCTGAGCGCCCAGATTCGGGCGGCGTGGCCGTTCAGCGTTTCGACGATCTGCCGGCGCTGCAAGTCCCACAGCTTTACCGTGCCTTCGTCGCCGCTGCTGGCCAGCGTCTTGCCGTCTGGCGCGAAGGCCACCGCCCAGATTCTGGCAGCGTGGCCAGTCAGAGTGTCCTGCAATTGTCCGCTGCGTACGTCCCACAGCTTGATGGTGCTGTCCAGGCTGGCCGTCGCCAGCAACTTCCCTTCCGCGGCAAATGCCAGCGAATTGATCATGTCGGTATGTCCGGGCAGCGTGGCGATGGCTTGCCCGGTTTCCGCATCCCATATCCTGGCCGTTTTATCGGAGCTCCCGCTGGCCAGCCGTGTTCCGTCCGGCGAAAAAGCCACTGTATTGACGCTGTCCGAATGCCCAACCAGGGTTGCCAACTCCTGCCCGCTTTGCGCATCCCACAGCTTCACCGTTCGATCGTCGCTGGCGCTGGCCAGCATTTTTCCGTCCGAAGAAATGGCAAGGGACCAAACCGACCCGCTGTGGCCTTTGATCGTCGTCACAGTCTGTCCGCTTCGCACATCCCACAACCGCACTGTCTTGTCCGTGCTGCCGCTGGCAAACCGTTGCCCATCCGGCGTAAACGCCACCGAATTCACGCTGGCCGAATGCCCGTCAAAGGTTTTGATCAACTGACCAGTCCCGGCATCCCACAACTTGACGGTCTTGTCATAGCTGGCGCTGAGCAACGTTTTGCCATCCGGCGCGAACGCCACCGCGTTTGCGCTGCTGGCGTGACCCCGGAGCGTCGTGCGTTCCTGATGATTGCGGTTCCAGAGGTAATACCACTCAAAGCCGCGCTCGTCTTCCGCCGGGCTGATGGTGTCAGAGGGCGGCAAAAACGCGTTCAGCAGATCGTTGCCGCGCGCGGCGTTGCCGTTTTCAAAGGCGCTGTAGGCCAGCCCGATGTTGGCGACATAGTTGAGCTGGCGCACCTGCTTTGCGCTCTCGATGGCTTCCCGTTTGTTCCGGTCCGCCCGGCGATAGGCAATTCCAGCAATCACCGCCGCCAGCAAGGCCAGCAACGCCGCCGCACACAGCGCCCACAGAAATCGCTGCAGGCGCGAAGCGGAACGCTCTTTTTCATCCAGACGCAACCGCTGCTCCACCGCCAGCGCTTCGGCTTGTTGCAATCGCTCCTGCTGCGCCCGTTCGAGTTCGGCCTGTTCTTCAATCTGCCGTTGCTGGCTGGCTTGCAGGAACGCAATTGCCGTGGCGAATGGAGGTTCGGCAAGCGGCGCCGAACCCGCTCGTGGCGCTTGCGCACTGCTTTGATAACGATTGGCCCAGGCGCTGTTCGGTCTGGCTTCGGCTTGCCATTTCAGCGTCAGTTGCAAATCCGGATTGCGATAAAGCGCGGCTTCGCCTTTGCGATGCAGCAGCGCGGTTTCCAGCAAGCGCTGGTAGATGCGCACCGACCGCGATTCGTCTTCCACCCATTCGCACAGCCTTTTGTGATGGCCATCGCCTTTCCAGTTACGAATCAAACTCTCGTGTGAAATATCAATCACAGTTTCCGGCGTCAGTGGCGTTTGGGCGGGCGGCATCAGAAAGGAGCGGCCCGGCGCGCGAAAAGCTTCGATCACGGTGCTGATCTCCGCTTCACTGCCTTCGGCCACCGCGCAAAGCTCGGCCAACGTGGCCGGACGGCGAACTTCGCGATTGTCCACGCCTTTTTCGGTCAGGGCCTTGAACATCCGTTCAACAAGTTGTTCGCCGCGCGCGCCCAGTTTTCCAGCGACCTCTTCAAACGCTTCATCCGCGTGAAGCGACAGCGCCGAAGCCATGCCGCCAATCGCTTCGTAATGCGCCAAATCAATGGATTGCGGATTGCGGATTGCGGATTGCGGATTGTCAGCAATCGCCCTGCTTTCATCAGTGTCCAAGCCTGGATTATGCGAATCCGCAATCCGCAATCCGCAATCCGCAATCCACCTGTCCCAGGTGCGCATCAGCGCGTGCTGCAGAATGGGCAGTTGATCCTGATTGTCGGTGATGTCGTTGAGCAATTGATTCACCAGGCGCGGGGCGATCTGGCCGCCGCCAAGCGCGACCGGGCCTTCGATGACTTCGCGCAACTGGTCGCGGGTCAGGCGTGGAATCAGGTATTGGCTTTCGTTGATGGCTTCGGGCAAATCCCAGAACTGCGCGCAATCGCCCAGGAAGTCCGAGCGCATGGTCAGCACGACGTAGATGTTGGTTTCGTGCCGGCCAGCGTCGTTCGGCTTGACGGCTTCGAGCAGCAGTTTGACGAAGGCGGCGGCGTCATTGTCGAAGCGGTCGTTTCCGGCGCGGCGCGCTTCACGCGAAAAGCGAAACAACTCTTCGAATTGATCCACGACTAGCAGCAGATTTTCCGATTCGTCCAGTCCATTCTGGCGCGCAGTTTCGATCAGTCCCCGGCTGCCCAAACGCAGCGTGGCTTCGGTAATGGCGGCTTGCATGGCATCGGGTTCCGCATCGGCAAAAACTTCTGGCGAATCGAGCACTTGCGCCAGATTGCCGATGGGGTTGTTCCCTGGACGCATGACGGCGATTCGCCATTCCGATCCTGCGCCGGTCATGATTCCGCCGCGCAACGCGGGCAGCAGCCCGGCGCGCACCAGCGAAGATTTGCCGCTGCCCGACGTTCCCACCACCGCTAGAAACCTTGTCGCGGATAACTTCTCGATCAGTTTTTCGACCTGCCCGTCGCGCCCGAAAAACAAATGGCTTTCGTTGAACTCAAACGGACGCAGGCCGGGAAATGGACTATCCGGAATTTTGATTGCGTCCAGCAGGCTACCGCCTTTGAACGTCATTTCACGTCTCCTTTGGCGGCGCGGATTTTTTCAACGAATGGCTCAATGGCATCCGGCGTGAATTGGCCGTAGTTTTTCAGCACCAGCGGGTCGCCGGAATCGAGCAGGTCTTTTTCAATCGTCGGCGGCTGCCCGGTGTAAATGGCTTTGGCCAGGATCGGTTTGGTTCTGCCGGTGGAACTATGGCGCTGAATCAATCGCCAGATATTCACAAACCAGTCCTGATCGGCGCTGCCGTAATACAAAATCACCGCGTCGCTGGATTGCAGCAACTGTTTGTGGTTTTGCAGCGATTCGGCTTCTTTCAGCGGCAGCTTGACCTGGAACGTTTCATTGATGGTCAAATGGCTGTACAGCGGCCTGACCGAATTCAAGTCCTGCTCGTGACAAAACAGGCAAACATTGACCGGCGCGGCATCTTCGTCCTGATCCCAACCGCTGGGCGCTGCGGGTTGCAGCTTCTTTTGAATGGCGGTTTTCAGATCTTCCAGCTTGCTCTGCCAGGTATCAGGCGAATGATCCTTAACGTAAGCGATGAACGCTTCCTGACTTTTGTCCTTGGGCATCAAACCGGGCGGCAGCCAGACAATTTGCGCCTGCGGATTCGATTCCGCCGCCAGATCATACTGAATATGCGGAATCGAGCGGTCTTCGCCTTCCGGGCGCAATCCATATCCTGCGCCCAGCAAGTGAATGGAAAGCCTGGCTTGTTGCAATTGGCCGCGCACGGCTGCGGCAAGTTCTTCGGCTTCCTGCGGCAACGGCTGCTCCGGCAGCACGCGGTAATTGAATTGCAGCAATTCGCTTTTGATGCCGTTTCGCTCTTCGGCCAGGTCTTTGGTGGTTTCGGCCAGATAGACAGCGACTTGCGGCGAACTGGAAGTTTCGACCGCTTGCGCGGGTTTAGCCGGATTCGCGAGTGAAGGCGCTGCGGGCTGTTCGCGCAGTTTTTTGAGCAGTTCGACCAGGTTTTGCGCGATCACATCCACTTTTTGCAAAAACGGTGGAATGTGTTCGGGATTGATGTCGGGCAGTAAATCTTCGACCAGGCCGGAGCTTTCGTTTTTGACGTAAAACCGGGAATCCAGCACGTGATCAATTTGTTTCAACAGCGCCTGCGTTTGGGGTTTCAGACTGGGCGCGTCAATGTAGGTTTTGACGGCTTTGAAAATTCGGTCCGTGCCATTTTGTTTGTGGAAGTTTTCCAACTCCCATAAACACCAATCCGATTCCACATAGTTCGGCGATGGGATACAAACAAAGACGGCGGACCGCGCAAGCCTTTCCGCCAGTTGATCGGAAAACTGTCCGTAAAGCCGCAGTTGCTGGTCGCGAAAGAACTGAATCTCGCCGCGCAATCGAACTTTGACGCGTTTGCGCAGCAAATCCTCAAAAAAATCTACCCAGCCGGGCTTGCCCGCCACCAGCGGTTCGTTGTCTGCGTGCGCGTAGCTGATAAAAACGTCGTTTTCGTATCCCGGCACAAAGCCCATCGTGAACCTCCAATGGTGGTAGAAAAATCCGAATTGCCTGCGGAATGTGAAGGAAGACTTGGCGGCACTTTATAAACGATTGGCCCGGAAAATTGAATGACCCTTTGCCGAATTGCAATCGGCGCTTTTTTCTGTGCACCAGAGCGCTGGCATCGAGTAAAAAATCATTTGGTTCATTCTTCACTTGCCACTTTCCATTTTCCACTGTTTGGACAGAAGAAAAGCTTTTTTCTTTCTGCCTAATGATGGAAAGTGGAAAGTGTTCAATGGAGAATTTTTCAACTGCGCGGGCGAATGAGATACTTCTCCGGCGCGGTGAGTTTTAACCGCGCCTTTTCTTATGAACCATAGAGTCATTGTCATCGCTGGAACTTCTTCCAATTCAGGCAAAACAACGTTGCTCTGCGACCTGCTGCGGGAACTTTCCAAAACCGCAGCCTGGGAAGCCATCAAACTGACACGCGGGCATTACCGTTCCTGCGGCAAAGACCCGCACGCCTGCTGCGTCAGCCACCTGCTCAGCGATCAGCCTACGGTGCGTTCCGGACGCGAAGCGACTTACGTTGCTTGCAAAGACACTGGGCGCTATTGGGATGCCGGCGCGGTGAATGTTCATTGGGTGATTGCAACCGATGGCCAGGTGGAGGCAGGAAGCCGCCAGGCGCTGGCGCAGGTGCAGGCGCCGAATGTTTTGATCGAAGGCACAAGCGTGCTGAGCGTGATTCCGGTGGACTTTGCGATTTTGGCGGTGGGCGATGATTTATCAAAAACGAAAGCTTCGGTCAGGCGGGCGTTGCTGGAGCAGAAAATCAACGCGTTGTATTTCCACCTTAACTCAGCCAAACAGGAAACTTTGATCGCGGACTTGCAGAAAACCAGTCCGGCGATTGATTCCGAATGGCTGATGCAACTTCCCGTTTTTACGCCTGCCGAACTTCCACGAGTAGCCCAAGCTTTCGCTACCGGAAAGTCACCAATTCTCGATCTTCAAGGTGCGGAATCGTGTTGAACGAATCCATCGAAATACGCCCGCCGCCAAAGGTAAATTCCGTCAACGAACAGTTCTTCACACGCCAGTTGATCGCCAGCGCTTGAGATTCCGGCGCTTCCAGCACGGTTTGCACCGTCGTGCCGATCACGCCGCCGGAAGTAAAAACAGCCACGCGGCGTCCGCTGCCCGGCGCGGTGATGATCTGTTTCAGCCCGCTGCGCACCCGTTGGCGAAATGCCGACCAGGATTCAACGCCGTCCATTTCCAGTTCCCCGCCCTGCCAGGCGGAAACCACCACCTCGAACATTTTTTGAAAATGCCGGTTGCGGTCGGGCGTGTGCCGGTTCGCTTCATACGCCGCGAACAGAGCGCGATATTCTTCGTCGCGCTCGGCCAGGGCGGGAATCAAGCTTCCGGTGATGCCGTTGGCGTCGTATTCGTTGAATTCCGGCAAAGCTTGCGGCTGCGGCCACGACAAGCCTGCTTCGGCCAGACACTGGCCGACGATTCCGGCGGTGCGAACCTGCCGCACCAGCAAACCGGAATAGACTTCATCAAACGTAACACCGCGTCGCGCCCAATACTGGCCCAGCGCGCGGGCTTGTTGTTCACCGACTGCGGAAAGTTGATCGCTCTCTTTTTCAAACGGCCGAGCCTGACCGTGTCTGACAAATGTTAGTGTTCCCATAATTGCTTTGCTACACTGCGGAAGGTTCGCTACTGACCGGCGCTAAAGTCTAGCCGAAGCCCAACCCAATTCAGAAGGGAGATCGAATGCAAATGACACTGAGACTGAGGATTTTTGTGGCCATTTCCGGCTTTTTGCTGTTGACACTCAGTTCCCTGTTTCAGTCCGCGAGTTTACAAGCGATGCAAACCAGGCAAACCAAACCCCGCGCGCGAGAATTGGGCGTTCCCTTTGACGGGACGCCGGGGCCATTCAACGCCATCACCGATGTCAAAGGCGTTGAAGTCGGCCACACCACCTTGATTTCCGGCGAAGGCAAGCTGGAAGTCGGCGTCGGCCCGGTGCGCACCGGAGTGACGGCGGTCTTGCCGCGCGGCAGACAATCCAGCGATCCGGTCTTTGCCGGATGGTATTCGCTGAACGGCAACGGCGAGATGACCGGCACCACCTGGATCGAAGAATCAGGCTTTCTGGAAAGCCCAGTGGTCATCACCAATACGCACAGCGTCGGCGTTGCGCGCGATGCCGTGATCGCCTGGCAATTGAAAAACGCGGGCAAAACAGCGCAAGCCTGGGGATTGCCCGTGGTGGCGGAAACCTGGGATGGCTGGCTGAACGACATCAACGGATTTCACGTCAAACCGGAGCACATTTTCAGCGCGCTGGATTCGGCGAAATCCGGCGCGGTCGCCGAAGGAAATGTCGGCGGCGGAACCGGCATGGTTTGTTATGAATTCAAGGGCGGCATCGGCACTTCGTCGCGGAAGCTTACGGAACGGGAAGGCGCTTATACGGTCGGCGCACTGGTGCAGGCGAATTTTGGCCTGCGCCATCAACTGCAAATCGGCGGCGCGCCGGTGGGCAAAGAAATTTCCGATGGCACCTTCCGGCAGCGCGAAACCGGCTCGATCATTGTCGTGATTGCCACGGACGCGCCGCTGCTGCCGCACCAGTTGAAACGGCTGGCGCGCCGCGTTCCGCTGGGTTTGGCCCGGACGGGCAGCACTTCCGGGAATGGCTCCGGCGACATCTTCATCGCCTTTTCCACCGCGAATCCGGGCATCTGGAATCCACAGGGCGAAGCTCAACTGAAGATGATTGCGAATGACCGGATGGGCGCGCTATTTGACGCCACGGTTCAATCCGTCGAAGAAGCGGTGATTAACGCAATGGCCGCCGCCGAAACCATGACGGGCATTGACGACCACAAAGTCCTCGCCCTGCCGCATGACCGGCTGCGCGAAGTTTTGAAGAAATACAACCGGCTGGCGAACTGAAATTAAGAAAAAGCCATGAGTCATTTGCTCGAAAAGATCTACTCCGATTACGACCGCTTCGCGTGGTTTTACAATCTGTACTGGGGGCCGGAATTCTGCAGTCCGGCGCTGACGATTTACAACATTCTGCTTTTTCCGCACATTCCCGCCGGAGCCCGCGTGCTGGATTTATGCTGCGGCACGGGACAGATTGCGGCGGGATTACTTGACCGTGGCTACCGGGTGACCGGGCTGGATGGTTCGGCGGCGATGCTTCGCTTCGCCCGCGAAAACGCGCCCGAAGCCGAATTTATTCAAGCCGACGCCCGCACCTTCAAATTGCCAGGCACTTTTCAGGCCGTGCTTTCCGCCTTCGACAGCTTGAACCACCTAATGGAACTGGAAGAGCTGACGACGGTCTTCCGCAATGTGTATGAGGTGATGGAGCAGGAAAGCATTTTCCTGTTCGATCTGAACATCGAAGACGAATCCGAACTGGCCGGCCAGTCACTCGATATGGTCGAAGACGATCACGCCTGCATCGTGCGCGGCAGCTACAACCAGTTCAAGAAACTGAAACGCTACGATGTGACCATGTTCCAACTGGAAGACGACGAATGGCAGCGCTCTGATTTGACGCTGTATCAACGCTATTACGACAACGAAGAAGTGCTGGGCGCGCTGGCCGACGCGGGATTCCGGCGCGTCAAAACCTACGACGCGCGGCGGGAATTCGGCTTTACCCTGAGCGATGGCCGGATGTTTTATCTGGCGAGGAAGTAGTTTTATGGGAATGGACGGCATCGCAATTGTTCTGCGAATTGAAGAAACGTTCGGGATTAACATCACGAACGAGGAAGCTGCCGAGCTGACCACGCCGCGCAAGTTGACAGACTTTGTGATGACACAGGTTGAAAAAACCGATCAAACAATTTGCCTATCACAACAAACTTTTCACCGGCTGCGGCGAGCGTTCACCGAACAGCTTTGTTTGCCACGTTCGGCGTTTCGCCCGTCCGCCAGGCTTGAAGAGTTTTTTCCGCTCCAGCATCGAAGAAGGGATTGGCAGGCCATTGAATCAAACATTGCGCTTGCCAGTTGGCCTGCTCTGCTCCCGCCAAAGTGGGTTCGATCAGCCATCCATGGAATTACCGTCATTGGAATTCTGTCGGGCTTCCTCCTTTTTCTGCTATTTTTGGGGATCGTTGACCCGCTCTGGAAACGGATAGCTTTAGCCTTGTTCACACTGCTGGCCGTGCCGTATTTCGCAATTAAAGTTGCCGAAGCCATGACGTACCTGGCCCATCCTCTTCGGTGCGAGTTTCCGGTTATCACGGTAGCCGATCTGGTCAGATACCTGGTCGCGATGAATCCTTCAGCATTTCGACCCGGCGATGGTTGGACGCGGGAAAGAGTTGCCGCTGCGATTCGACGCATTCTCATTGAAGAGGCCGGCGTGGAAGAATTCAATGAAGATGACGATTTTGTTCGGGATTTAGGAATTGATTGAACGCCAATAAGTTTGCCGCCAGTCATCCGGGCGTTTATATTGTGCCCCGCTGCGGTCGAATGGAATTGCCCGGGCGCAGCGCCCCAATCAGCATTTTCCACTGCTCACCAAAATTGACATCACGACGCAAACGGACCATCAACGATTTCGGAGGATTTCCATGTCAACTCGATCCATCTCCCTGCCTGGCCGCGAATTGCCGAACAGCGAAGCCAATGCTTCTGAAAACAGTCTGAAGCAATTCCTGGATATTGAAGTGGTTACGGCCACCACGGTAGACCTGCAAACGCGCGGCACCGTCGCCGAAAAGCGCGTCGTGGCGGACGCCGAGGATCACGACGTGGTCGAAGTCATCTTCGACAATGGCACGCGGCAATGGTGGTCGGTGGAGCAGTTACAGGAAGAAGTCACACAGGGCAGCTTGCGCAGCGCAACGCCCAAATTACAGACGGACGTCATCGAAATCCCTTCGATCTGGGTCAAGGAAAATACCAGCCGGGGTCTGCGCGAACTGGCCGGAAAGCTGGGCGCAAGCGTCGTCAAGCTGCTGCGTCCGAAGGTGGATCAATTCCAGGACATCATCGCCGACAAAGGTCCGGAGCTGGCGGCAAAAGCCATTGCCGAGGCATTGGAAAAAAAGATCGAAAATCAGCTCAATCCGGGCGGAGAAGGTTTGTACCGCTTCACCGGCCCACAATTGCTGGCGGGCAAGCTGGATGCGGTGGACAAGCTGGGGGAAAAGGACCTGAACAACAACGCGCCGTACCTGCTCTTCCTGCACGGCACGGCTTCCAGCAGTGTGGGCAGTTTCGGACGGTTGGGCGTGCGCCACGATTTCGATGTGATCGGCATTGACACCACGCCGGAATGGGATGATTTGCAGGGGCAGTATCCCGGCAGAGTGGTCGCCTACGAACATCGCACCCTGAGCAAAAGTCCCGTGCAGAACGCCATTGAACTTGCCAGCACGCTGCCCGGCGGCTCCAGGCTTCACCTGGTTTCGCATTCGCGCGGCGGGCTGGT
This sequence comes from Heliomicrobium sp., assembly GCA_021155085.1. GTDB lineage: Bacteria > Acidobacteriota > Blastocatellia > RBC074 > RBC074 > RBC074. The sequence continues at coordinate 29,086 of JAJNQA010000011.1, forward strand.
CGGCGAACTACTTTGTCTGAGCCAGGTCAAGGAACTCGGCAGCACCAGTCAAATGAAGGATTTCCTGGATCGTCTGTCCCTGCCCTTTGCCAAAACCAACCGGACGGACGACATCAAGGAATTGCAGAAGCTGGTGCGGTTGCTGGCCGACAAGAAATTCCGCATCGAACGCTTCGTGCGCGTTGCCTGTCCGGCGCGCGGAACCAAGCTGCTGAACAAAAAGATCAACGACTTTTTCTCCGGCATCTTCAACCTGATGGAAAACCTGCCGTGGATGAAAGCTTCTCCTTCGCTGGATTTCGTCCGTTCAACCATCGTCGCGCTGCTGCAATATCCGACCGACCCGAAAAAGCTGCCCGGCATCGAAGCGATGATGCCGGAATCGCCGCTGGTGGCGATGCTGAATACATTGAATTTGACCACGCAATCGGATTTGGCGGTGATTCAGGGCGACATCGAACCGGGCGGGTTGCTGGACAAGCTGAAACTGCTGCCCATCGAAATGCTTTTTCGCGAAGACAACGATCTGATCGTCAATACGCGTTCGATGAGTGGAGGCCTGAAGCGCGAGAAACCTGCCTACAAATTCTTCGACCACGGGCAGGAGGTCAGTCACTTCAATTACTTCACCAACCACAAAACCCGTACCCGGCTGGTCAACTGGCTGAAGTCGGAACAATCGGATCTGGCCAGCGCGCAAAAAGCCGGCTTTGAACTGATCGTTCCGGAAGCCGGGATTGATGCCGTCAGCCGGGGCACGCGCGCAGCCAAGCCCGATACGCTGCCGGTGGTTTTCATCGTGCCCGGCATTATGGGCAGTCACTTGAGCATCAATGATGACCGTATCTGGCTCGATCCGTTTTCGCTGGCGCTGGGCGGAATGAACAAGCTTCGCATTGATGCGAAAAGCGTCGTGGCCGAATCGGTGGTCGCTTCGGCTTACAAAGACCTGGTCCGATACCTGAAAGACAGCTATGAAGTCATTCCCTTCCCCTACGACTGGCGCCGTTCGCTGGCAGTCGCCGCCGATAATTTGAAAGAGACGGTCGAACGGGAATTGGAAAGGCACAAGCGGCCCATTCGCTTCGTCGCGCATTCGATGGGCGGACTGGTCGTCCGCACGATGATCGCCAGACACGCCGCGCTGTGGCAGGAACTCAAGACGCGAGATTCCCGATTGCTAATGCTGGGCACGCCGAATCGCGGCTCCTTCGTTGTGCCGCAAATCCTGGCGGGCAAGGAACGGCTGCTGAACATGCTGGCGATGGTGGATCTGAAAAATAACAAACAGAAACTGCTCGAAATCATCCGCCACTACGATGGCCTGCTGGAAATGCTGCCCGACGAATATCTGGATGAAAAACCATGGGCAAGCCTGAAAGGCATCAGCCTGCCGGAGTCCGGCGCACTCGGTTCCGCCAAAGCCTTGCGTGCGAAACTCGCTGATGCCGTGGACAAGGATCGGATGTTTTATGTCGCGGGCACTTCCGCCAGCACGCCGTTCAAGCTGGAATCCGCGGGCAATGGGGTCAACTTCATCGGCACGACGGAAGGCGACGGCCGCGTAACCTACGAATCGGGCAAACTGACCGGCGTCAAAACCTGGTTCGCCAACGCCGAGCACGGCGATCTGGCCGCGCATCGGGATTCGTTCAGCGCCTTTGCCGAGTTGCTGGAAAAAGGCGCAACGGACAAGCTGCCGACTTCGCCCATCGTCCGTCGCGGCGTGGCGGCGGTACAGGAACATCTGATCCTGGAAGAAGACGTCCAGATGTTCCCGGACGAAGCCGATCTGGCGGCAGCGGCGCTGGGCGGTCAGATCGTTGCCGCCGAAGACGTGGAAACGCACACACTGAACATTTCCGTCGTCCACACGCACCTGCGCAACGCCAGATTTCCAATTGCCGTCGGCCATTACAAAGGCGACCAGATTGTCGGCGCGGAAGGCGTCATCAACCGATTGCTCGACAACCGGCTGTCGCAACTGTCGCAGCTTGGAATGTATCCGGGGGACGAAGGCACGGCGGAGATCGTCTGCATCAAGGAATCCGAGATTGAAGGGGCAATGGTCATCGGACTGGGCGAATTCGGCGACATCAATCGCAACAAGGTTCGCAATGGCATCGTCACCGCCTCCCTGCGGCATGCCCTGAACCTGCTCAATGATGACAACAAAAAGAAAAGCGGCAAAATCATTGATGCATCCTTCAGCGCGCTGCTGCTTGGCACCTACAGCAGCAGCGCGTTCAACCCGCTGGATTCGGTCAGCGCAATTGTCGAAGGCGCGATTCAAACCAACCGCATCCTGCAAAAGCAGGGCCTGTGGAATCAGGTTCGCGTCAACTCCATCGAACTGATCGAACTGTACGAAGACATTGCCACACAGGCCGTTCGCGCGGCCTATCGGCTGACGGAACGTCCGCCACTGGATTTGTCCGTCAGCGAAAAACTGACGCTCGATCCGCCGTATCTGATTTGCAAGGAAGGCGGACAGCCGCAACGCCCGCTGGATTTGTACTCCTACGGCTGGTCGCGCAAGGTCAGAATCGCCGTGGACGACAAACCCACCGGCGACGATCCGGCGGATGCTGGCGGAAACAACGCTGCCGGAAATAAAGAAAAGCGGCTGAGTTTCAGCGTCTTCAGCGAACGCGCCCGCATTGAAGAGAAAATGCTCCCCACCCAGCGCAAACTGGTGGATGGTCTGGTCAAACAGGCGATTGATTCCCGCGAATACAACAACAAACTGGGCACAACACTGTTTGAACTGCTGATTCCCAACAATTTCAAGGATCAAATCTCCGCCGAAGGGGACTTGATGCTGTACGTGGACAGCGAATCCGCGCAATACCCCTGGGAATTGCTGGCCGAACGCACGCGTGACGAAATTACGCCAGTGGTCATCGGCAAAGGACATGCCGGACGAGGGATGATCCGTCAATTGGCGACTGGCGATTTCCGCGCCAATCCGCAATCGGCGCAGGGCGGCAATGTGCTGGTGGTTGGTGACCCGGAACTCACGGGCGAAACGCTTTTCCCACCGCTGCCCGGCGCGCGGCAGGAAGCGTTGATCGTCAATCAGGCCTTCGGCGCTGCGCGGGGCGGACAGTTCACCACCTACCCGCAGATTGGCCGCGACGCGCTTTCCATCATTACCGCGCTGTTTGAACGCGATTACCGAATCCTTCATCTGGCCGGTCATGGTCTGTACGACGCGAACAATCCGCTGCAAAGCGGCATGATCCTGGGCAACGGCATGCGGTTGACGGCGGCGGAAATTCAACAGCTTCGCGTTGTTCCCGATCTGGTCTTCATCAATTGCTGCTACCTGGGGGTGATAGATGTCAAACCGGAAGCGAATAAACTGGCAGCAAGCATTTCGATGGAACTGATCAAAATGGGCGTCCGGGCAGTGGTCGCCGCCGGCTGGGAAGTGGATGACGCCGCGGCCAAAACCTTCGCCGAGGTGTTTTACCAATGCATGCTCGAAAACATGCGCTTCGGCGACGCGGTCAAAAACGCTCGCACACGGGTGTACCGCGAACATCCGCTGACCAACACCTGGGGCGCCTATCAATGTTATGGCGATCCTGATTTCATGCTGGACCGCCCCAGCGACGGCAAGGCGGCGGATGAAAAATCGAAGCGGTACTTTTCGCCACGGGAATACCGCGACGAATTGCGCCGCACCTCCGAACAAGCCAAACAGGCCGATGCTGATTACCGGAAAATCCTGCGCGACCGCCTGGAAGGCATTTACGACTCCATCCCCAATGCCTGGCTGGATGCGGAAATGCTGGGCATCCTGGGCGACGCCTGGGGTTCGCTCGGCGAATATGAAGAAAGCAGAAAGTTTTACGGCAGCGCCTGCCAGAACGAGAACTCGAACATTACGCTCAAACAAATTCAGCAGCACGCCAATCTGCTGACCCGGCAGGCCCAGCAACTTCATGACCTGAACAAACAGGACGGTGGGCAAACTGCACGCGGCAAGTCCAAAGCCCGGCAAAGTGATGGCACAGTTGCGCCACAGCCGAAGAAACTGCTGGATGATTCCCTGGCCCTGTTCAAAAAACTGCGGGAGCTGAATGAGACTGCCGAACTGGCATCCATGTTCGGAAGCCACTACAAACGGCGCGCGCAAGTTTTGGGAAATGTCGAAGCAAATTTGAAGGAAGCCGCCCAGTACTACAACGAAGCCAATCAAAAGGCGGCTTTGACAGCCGGACACACCGATTTATATCCGACCCTGAACTGGCTCACACTGGAAGCGTTGCTGATTACCTTCGCCGGCAGCCGCACCAAAAAGACCAAGCGCATGCAGGAACAATTGAAGGAAGTTCGCGCCTCCCTGGACAGGGTCCTGGCGATCGCTCGCGAACTGAAATCAAGCGATGACCTTTGGAAACGTGTGCATTTGCCGGACGCCACCTTGTTGCATCATTTGCTGGAAGGCGACCTCGGCAAGGAAGAAAATATCAATAATCTGATCAAGGCTTATCACAAAGCCATCGGGGACAAGGCCAACGCCAAGTTGCTGGATGCCGTCACCGGCCAGATGGATTTTCTGATCGAAATGCTGGAACGAGGCCGGGGAAATCATAAGGCTGAAATCAATGCGCTGGTGGAGATCAAGAACGGATTGGAGCAGGAGCGCTGACAAAAGGTAACTTGAAACGATGACGGTAAAACCTCGCGTCAAAATCTGTTGCATCAGCAGCGTCGCGGAAGCCGAACTGGCGATTCGGTACGGCGCGTCAGCCCTCGGCCTGGTTTCCGCCATGCCGAGCGGGCCGGGCGTCATTGACGAAGGCCTGATCGCCGAAATCGCCGCCTACGTGCCGCCGCCCATCGCAACCTTTTTGCTGACCAGCCAGCAGGACGCCGATTCGATCATCGAACAGCATCGCCGCCTGCGCACAAACACGCTGCAAATCGTTGACCGGCTGGAGCGCGGGACTTACGCAGACCTGCGCGCGGCATTGCCTGGCATTCGGCTGGTGCAAGTCATTCACGTCACCGGCGAAGAATCCGTTGACGAAGCTCTCGCCATCGCCCCGCAAGTGGACGCGCTGCTGCTGGATTCCGGGAATCAGACGCTGGCGGTCAAAGAACTGGGCGGCACCGGTCGCACGCACGATTGGACGATCAGCCGCCGCATTCGCGAAACCGTCAGTAAACCGATCTTTCTGGCTGGCGGTTTGAAACCCAATAACCTCGCCGAAGCCATTCGCGAAGTTCGCCCGTTCGGGCTGGATTTGTGCAGCGGCGTGCGGACGGAAGGAAAACTGGATGAAGCGAAGCTGGCGAGATTTTTTGAATGCCTGGCGCAAGCTTGAAAAGAATTGGGGAGCCGATGTGCTCCCCAATTCTTCCAGTGGCTATTTTCCATCGCTGATCAATGCCTTGAGCGGTTTTCCTTCCGCCCGCGGCAAGTTCAGTTTCAGCAGAGAGGCAATCGAAGGAGCCAGGTTGATCATTTGCGTCAGCGGCACTTTCGCGCCAACGCGCGCGCCGGGGCCGTAAATGATCATCGAAGCAAGCATGCGCGGATCGGTGGGCAGATAGCCATGCGTTCCCTTGTAGGTTTCTCCCGAATCGCGCACTTCCGGCCCGGTCAGCGATTCGTCAAAAGAGTATCCCGGCGCGGCTTCCAGCATCAGCGCCGCCTGGGGAATCGCCTTCATCCGGCGCAAGTCGGCGCGCGAACTGACCTGTTTAATCGGACTGTCCTTGGTTTTGGCCACGCCGGAAAACAGCGCCCAAACCTTCGCTTCGGTTTCCTTGTCGTTCTGGTCTTTCAGCACAATGGCGCAGGAACCGCCCGCCGGCCAGGCGGCAGCCTTCCAAGCCGTCGCCTTTCCCGAAGCATCCAACGTAATCAATCCTTCTTTGGCCAATGCCACATTCGGCGCATATCGCCTATCAATGCTGGCAAAACCGTGATCGGACACCACGAAGAAAGTCGTCTTTTCAAAAATGCCCGCCTGCTTCGTCGCTTCCACAATGCGGGCGATGTAGGCGTCTTCGCGTTCGGCCATGGCGATGCCGGCGCTGGTGCGCGGACCGTTGCGGTGATGCGTGCCGTCCAGTTCGATCAAATGGATCAGCATCAAATTGGGCCGGTGATTTTTGATGATGTATTCACTGACGGTGGTCAATCGCTCATCCACGTTGCGGCCCTGCATGGCATCGTAACCGCCTTGCGCGGCAAACGCCTTTTCCAGTAAACCCGGCGTCGAATGCTTCGCCGTCCATTTCCAGGTCGCGGGACTTTCGCCCGGCTCGTAAATTTCCGGGACGTTGTAATCAATCTCCGCGTCCACCGTCACCGGCCAGCCGATGGCGGCAGTGGTCAGCTTCGCCTTTTTCGCCGCCGTCCACAGCGTTTCGGATTTCAGCGCGTTGGCATACCAGTACCAGAATCGCGTCTGCTTGTCGGTCGGGGCTTCGAAGATGCGGTTTTGGACAATGCCATGCGCCGCCGGACGCTGCCCCGTTACCATCGTCGTATGCTGCGGATAGGTCACCGTTGGATACACGCCCTGGACGCCTTCGGCATACGCGCCGCCGTTTTTCATCATCGTCAGCGTCGGCACTTTCAACCCCAGCGTTTCCGGCGCGGTGTAATAATCCGGCGGCATTCCATCCACTGAAATCAAAATTATGTGCTCCGGGCGCGCGGATTCCGACTTTCCGGTTTGCGCCTGCCCGGAAGTGAAAATTGCCCCGGCAACGAACAGCAGGACAACAACTGCCACTGCGTATGAACGGCGTGGCTTGGTCATAACGTATCTCTCCTTGTTTTTGACTGTGACGTTTTTTGATTGTGACGATGAAGCTGATTCTAAACCGGCTTCTGAATAGCGTGAAAGAGGCAGGATTGTCTGGGCGAAAAAAACGATAAACAATGGTCAGGCATCTGTCACCACCACGGAGAAACTTATATGAATACATCTGAAATCATCGCCGCATTTCATCCAAGGCCGCAGTTGACGACGAATTTCGACCACGAATGCTGGCAGCGCGCCGCGCGGTTGACCATCAGCCGCGATTGGAGCGGCCAATCGGCTCCGGCGGAATTGCACACAACCGCGAGGGTGTTATGGAGCGAATCGGAGATCCTGTTCGGCTTTGAGTGCGGCTACATGGAACTTGATATTGATGAGGTGTTCGATGTGAGCCAGGAGCGGCATGCTTTGTGGGAGCGCGACGTGTGCGAAGCCTTTATCCGTTCGCCGATTGAACCGCATGAAAAGTATTACCGTGAATTTGAAGTCGCGCCAACCGGCCAATGGTGCGATTTGCTGGTGGAGCTTGCACCCAATGGCGCTCGAATGTGGCACGACTGGGAATGGAAAAGCGGTATGCGCACAGCCAGCGAAATCAACACAGCCGAAAAGGGCTGGCGCGCCGTGATGGCAATTCCCTTCTCCGCCTTTGGTTGTCAACCACAAGCCGGCGATGCCTGGTTCGCCAATCTGTTTCGCATCAGCCGCCTCAACGGCGAACGGCAGTATTTAACACTTTCTCCGACCCTGACTGAACAGCCAAACTTTCACGTCGCGGAACGATTCGTAAAATTGCGGTTCGCCGCCTGACATTTCCGTAGACAGTTCCGTGAGGTCAAAGACAGAAGCTACGATTTCGTCCGAATCCAGCCTCGGGGTGCCATATTCAAAAAGCACGTCAATCACTTCAAACTCATTGACTGAATTCAGCTTAGGCCGAACCTCCTGATGCCGTAAAACTCCCGGCACGGCGCTTGCAAATTTCTTTTCCCAATCAAGGCATTTTGGCCGCTGGCATCAGCGAACCCATCAAGCCGAAACATTAAAGGCGCAGGCAATGCATTGCGCCGGATAATTTCAGGAGAAGAAGAAAATGGCTACCCGATCAATCAAAAAGCAAAAAGAATCCTACGAAATCGCGGAACGAGCGCTTGCCGCGCCCTTGTACGCCGCAGAGTTGCAGGTGCGAATCAATGCGCGCGCGCATGAAGTTTTCCTGGCCCGCAACGGCGGCCCCGGTGACGAACTGAGCGACTGGCTGACCGCCGAACGCGAAGTCTGCGGCTCCCTGCCGGCGATGACATCTGCCCCTGAAATAGCGGCTACGGTTCCCACAACTGCCCCGAAACGCGGGCGGGCGACCGCCATAGCCAAACCTGCCGTTGCTGGTTCACCAACGAAACCAGCCGCCCGATCATCAAGTAAAACCTCAGACAATTCGTCAACAAAACCAGCGACAAAACCGTCAACAAAATCTTTCGGCAAATCGTCGGATCAACCGCCTTCATCCGCTTCACGTTCCCGCCAAAGGAAGACGGCGGATGAATAAAACCGCGGTGGCGGGTCCCGGCCTAAAATCGCCTCGAAATTCGATTGTTATTGCCTGACGGGTTGAGAAATCAACCGCACACTCAATCCGCATTTAGCAACCGAAATTCCGCATAAAAAAGCTGACGCCGATTTGAAACGCGCTTGAAGAGAAGCTAACGGCGAAGCTGTATGGTTGAAGCCTGCTGCTGCAATCGCCGTTTTTTGTTCAGCGGCAGTCCGCGAAAACACAGACAGTAAATAAACAAAACATTAAGCTTGCTGGAGAAGACTGGGATGAAAAAAGTAGTACTTGATGCTGGCCGAGGTGTGTCCGCCTGGGCTGTGGGAATTGCTGGAGTGATGATTTTGCTGACTTCCGCAATTGCTGCCGAACCGCTTCCGAAATCCTCAGGAATCTGGCTCAGCCGCCATCCGCAGCGCAAGTTATCCGACAGGAATATCGAACAACTCACACAAAACCTGCGAGCCCTGACCGGATTGCCGGAACTGCGATTTGGAATGGATGGGAGACTGTCGTTTGGCGAGCGTTCGGCGGCGCAAGGCGGCTCAGTCGTCGCGCAACAGATTTTGTCCTGCGCGATGGGTTCGGGACACATTTTCCTGATCGAAGATCATGGCAGTTCGCCATCGGTCAATTTCGGACAGATGGATGAAGGCACGAATTATGAAGACACAATCATCGGGTGCCAGTTTCTGATCTGGCGCGTGCGGCTGGATTTCGATGATTTCCGCGAGATGGAAGCTCCGCCGGAGATACGCGAATCGTTCAATGCCGGCATCACAATGTTGCATGAGCTGTTGCACGGCCTGGGGTATCGCGACGCCAAACAAGCGGAAGAAATCGGCGAATGCGAAGAGTTGATCAATCAGGCGCGGGCGGAATTAAACCTGCCGGTGCGGGAACAATATTTCGGCGACTCGCTGGTGATTACACGGCGTTTTTCGACCATTCGGTTGAAATTCAGCAACAAGGTCAATCCGCATGAAAACTCCCTGACCGCGCGAAAACGCCGCAAATCGCAGTATCTGTTCTTTATTCTTCCAACCGCTGAAAAGCCGTAAAAACTGCCCGGCATCGCGTGGCGAATTCCTGGAGGCAATGCTAGACTGCCGCCGTACCCCTTGCAGTCGCCTACAATGGAATTGCTTTTCGGAGATTCACTCGACGATGGCCATCGCCTCTGGTGTCCGATTCAATCAATACGTCGTTCTCTCCCAGCTTGGCAGCGGCGGGATGGGAGAGGTTTATCTGGCGCAAGATACGCGGCTGGGCCGGCGAGTAGCGTTAAAGCTGCTGCCGACACAGTTCACCTGCGACGACGAACGCATCCATCGCTTCGAACAGGAAGCGCGCGCGGCGTCGGCGCTCAACCATCCGAATATCATCACGATCTTCGAGATCGGTCACGCCAACGACATTCACTTCATCGCCACGGAATTTGTCGAGGGACAGACGATCAACCAACGGTTGGCTCTGGGCAAAATGAAGCTGTCCGAAGCGCTGGAAGTCGCCATTCAGGTCGCCAACGCACTGACCGCCGCCCATGTGGCGGGAATTGTTCATCGCGACATCAAGCCGGAAAACATCATGGTGCGGCCCGACGGGTACATCAAAGTGCTGGATTTCGGCCTGGCCAAACTGACCGAAAGCTTTGACTCCGACGACAACGTGGATCCCGAAGCCGCGACCAAGCCGCTCCGCGACACGTCGCCGGGCGTGATTATGGGAACCGTCAGTTATATGTCGCCGGAACAGTCGCGCGGTCACAAGGTGGATTCGCGCAGCGACATTTTCAGCCTCGGCGTTGTGCTTTACGAAATGATCACCGGACGCAAGCCCTTCGCCGGTGACACCATGAGCGATGCGCTGGCGCAGATTTTGGAACGGGAGCCGGAACCCATCGCCTCCTATCTGTCGAACGTTCCGAGCGAACTGCAATGGATCGTCTCCAAAGCCCTGGCCAAAGATCGCGAGGCCCGCTATCAAACGGTCAAGGAACTGCTTAACGATTTGAAACGGTTGAAACAGCACCTTGAATTCAAGGCGGAACAGGTGCGGCAGGATCGCACGGCGCCAATGACCGAATCCAGCGGCATCAGAAACAGCGGAGGCCGTAAAAGCGGCCGATATGTCAAACACATCAGTTACGACACGGAAGTGATCGAAGCTCCGCGGACAACTTCCAGCGCTGAATTCCTGATCTCCGAAATCAAACGCAACAAACATGGCGTGGCGCTGTTTCTTGTGGCGCTGATTGCCGTGGCGGCAGCAACCAGTTATTTCTGGCTGAAGCCGAAAATTCGCCTGACGGATTCCATTGCGGTGCTGCCCTTCGCCCGAATCAATGCCGACACGACCGTTGACGGCCTGGTGGACGGAGTCACCCAGGCATTGATTCAGAATTTTTCGCGCGTTCCGAAATTGAAAGTTCGTTCCCTGAGTTCCGTCCAGCGGTACAAGGTCACAGGCTCGACGCCGCTGCCTGATCCGCGTGATGTCGGTCAGGCACTGCAGGTTCCAGTGGTTTTGACCGGGAGCGTCGCGCAATCCGGAGAACAGCTTTCGATCAACGTCGAACTGGTGGACGCAAAAGATAACAGCTACATCTGGGGCCAGAAATACACTCGCAAACCCGCCGAGCTATCCGCCCTTCAGGAAGAAATCACTCGCGAAGTTTCCCAGCGGTTGCAACTGGATTTGAATTCGGAGCAGCAGGCGGAACGTGAAGCCTATCAATTCTATCTGCGTGGGCGGTATTACTGGAATCGCCGAACCGCCGCGGACTTGCGACAGGGCGTTGAATCCTTCGAACAAGCCATCAAACGCGCTCCGGATTACGCCCCGGCGTACGCGGGACTTGCGGATTCCTACAACATGCTCGGCGCTTACGGCGCGGTTTCATCCGCTGAAGCCTCTGCCAAAGCCACGGCCGCCGCTGAACGCGCCGTCCAGCTCAACGAGATGCTGGCCGAAGGGCACAACTCGCTGGCCTTCGTCAAACACCGTTACCAATGGGACTGGGCCGGCGCGGAACGCGAATTCAAACGCGCGCTCGATCTCGACCCAAACTACGCGCCAGCGCACCAGTGGTATTCCAGTTTCCTGGTTTCGATGGGCCGCTTCCCGGAAGGAATGGAAGAAGCCAGGCGCTCGCAGGAACTCGCTCCGCTTTCCCTTATCGCCAATACCCATTTGTCGCTGATGCTGTATTACGCACGCGAATACAATCAGGTGCTTGAGCAATGCCGGAGAGCCATGAAACTGGACCCGAATTTTTTCGCCACGCACCGGTACATTGGGCTGGCATATGAACAGGTTGGCAAAATCAACGAATCCATTGAGGCATTGACCAAAGCGCGGACCCTGTCCGGCAACTCCCCTGTCATTCTGGCCGCGCTGGCGCACTCCCACGCCATCAATGGCAACAAAACCGAAGCGCAGCGACTGCTGGATGAAATGGCCGCCAACAAGACCCGCAAGATTCCCGCCTTCGATCTGGCTGTCGCCTACGCCGGTTTGGGCGATAAGGAAAAAGCTTTCGCCTCACTGCAAAAAGCCTTTGACGAACGCAACGAATATTTGATTTACCTGAAAGTCGAACCGAGATTGGACCCGCTGCGTTCGGACCCCAGATTCAATGATCTGCTGATACGCTTGAATCTGGCCCCCTGATTGGAGAGTGGAAATTGAATAATCGCAGAGATTTTCTCCAAAAAGCCACGGCTCCATTCTCAATTTCCAATGACCAATGAAACCTGTGAACGTCTCCACCATCTGAAATCTGATCCAGTAATCGCCTGCGGCAGACAGTGCAGACGGGCGCAAGCCGGCAATGCGGGGCGTCATTACGAATTGCCGCAGGCAGCAATCTGTTCTATATTCCGCCGGCATTCAAAATCATCATCCGACACTGAAATAAGGAAACAATTTAATGGCCGGATCAAGTCTTCTGACCTTGATAGATGACATTGCCAGTCTTCTGGACGATGTGGCGACCATGACCAAAGTCGCCACCAAAAAAACTGCCGGCGTTCTGGGCGACGACCTCGCCCTCAACGCACAACAGGTAACGGGCGTGAACGCCGATCGCGAATTGCCAGTAGTCTGGGCGGTGGCGGTTGGCTCTCTGAAAAATAAAGCGATTCTGGTGCCGGCGGCGCTGGCCATCAGCGCTCTCGCTCCCTGGGCGGTGACGCCGTTACTGATGATTGGCGGAGCTTTTCTCTGCTATGAGGGCTTTGAGAAGCTCGCGCATCCCTTTTTGCATAAAAAGAGCGAAGAGGAGGCAGAGCACGCTGAATTGATCGAGGCGGTGGCGAACCCTGAGGTGGATCTGGTCGCCTTCGAGAAAGACAAAATCCAGGGCGCCGTCCGCACGGATTTCATTCTTTCCGCTGAAATCATCGCCATCACCCTGGGGACGGTGGCAACCAAGCCGTTTATGACGCAGGTCATCGTGCTGACGGGAATCGCGATGATTATGACCATCGGCGTTTATGGCATCGTGGCCGGCATCGTCAAGCTGGATGATGCCGGGCTTTATCTCAACCAGCGGAAAGGCGACGGCCCGCTTCGCAAGCTTCAACGCGGCATCGGCGCCTTGCTGTTAAAAGCGGCGCCTTACCTGATGAAAAGCCTGTCCATTCTGGGCATGGCGGCCATGTTCATGGTGGGCGGCGGAATTCTGACGCATGGCATTCACAGCGCTCATGACCTGATTGAGCAAATCGCGCATCGCGCCGGCGAAATCAGCGGGATCGGCGGCGTATTACAGGCGCTGACTCCTTCGCTGCTGAATGCGCTGGCCGGCGTCGTGGCCGGTGCGGTCACGCTGGGACTGGTCACTGTTGCCAGTCGCATCTGGAAGGCAGTCAGACGCAAACGCGCGTGACCTGTCATGGCGCCCTTTGGTAACGGTAATCTCTTCAAGTTGATCTGCCGCCATGAAAAACAACAGGGGCAGGCCATTAAATGGCCTGCCCCTGTTGTTTTTCTGGTAAATGTCTCTCCGACCAGTGGATCAGGGCGCGAAATAACCCGACACATCAATCACCAGATCCGTTGTGAATTGCGAGAAGATCCTGAACGCGCCGTCAGCCGCGCCCAGTCCAACCGTAAAGTGCCGATTGAAAACCTGTCCGGGCAGGAAGTTCGACGCCGCCACAGTTGGCTGTGTGGCGGTGCTGGGCCAGAAGGTCAGGTATCCGCCGTTGCCATTCAGCACCGTCGCATTGCCAACCAAGGCCAGCGCGTTATCGGCAATCGGGACGCCATCGCAGGAACCCCGCGCTGGTTGCAGCCGCACCACGCCGCCCTGGATGGGAGCGCCGGGATTGTAGCAGCCGTTGAATTGAGGCCGGGTTTCCAGCAACCGCACCGGTCGCGGCAGTGAATTGAACAGCAGCCCCAGTCCGTTGTCGTCCGTGGCGTCCGGGCTGTAATAACCCAGCACGTCAATCACCAGGTCGGTGTTGGACGTGGCGAAAATGTTGAACGCTCCCGCCGCGGACAGCCCCACGGTAAATGGCGCGTTCATAACCTGCCCCGGATTGTAGTTCGAACTGGCAGCCAAAGGCCGCCCCGTCCCCGCCGGAAAGAGCGTCATAAACTGCGCGCCAATCCCGGAAGTATTGACCGTCGTTGCGTTGCCAACGATGCTGCGCGCCGAAGCCGGAATCGTCACGCCATCGCAGGTGATGCGCGCCTGCTGGGCGGTATCCGTCCCGCCCAGAATCTGCGTTCCCGGTGAGAAACAGCCGGTAAAGCCAGCGCGGGTTTCGAGCAGCCGGATCGGTTTCGGCAGCGGATGGAAGTACAAACCACCCGCTTCCGGCGGCGCGTAATATCCGGTCACATCCACCACAACATCGGTTGTGGAAGTGACGAAGATTTTGAACGCGCCATCGGCATCTCCCAGACCGACTGTGAAGACATTGTTCAGCACTTCATTCGGGGCATAGTTGGAATTGGCGACTGTCGGCTGCGAGGCATCGCTCGGATAAAGCGTCAGGTAGCCGCCGCCCGATTGTACAGTGGTGATGTTGCCGGTGATGGCCATCGCGCCTGCCGGAATAATCAAACCGTCACACATTCGCCGCGCGACTTGTGTGCGAGAGGTGCCGCCCGGAATCGGCGTACCGGGCGCGTCGCATCCGATTTGGCCAGCGCGCGTATCCAGCAATCTGACCGGAGCGGTGAGCGGAAAGAACTGCAATCCGTTGCCGCTGCCCGGCGGCAAATTGATTGTCAGCGTGTAAGCGCGCGACCCAGCGCAGTTATTGGCGTCGGTCGCCGTCACGGTGAAAGAATAAACGCCCGACTGCGTGGGCGTCCCGGAAAGCACACCCGCCGCGCTGAGCGCCAGACCGTTGGGCAGCGGCTGACCCGAAACCGTGAATGTGTATGGCGCTGTGCTGCCGGTGGCCGTGAAGGTCTGGCTATAAGCCGTGCCCACCGTGCCCGCCGGAACGGTTTGTGGGTCAACCGTGATCGAAGGGCAGATGTTAATCCCGAGCGTGTAGCTGCGGCTGCCGGTGCATTGGTTCGCATCGGTCGCCGTCACGGTGATGGGGAAGTTGCCGGATTGCGTCGCCGTGCCACTCAAGAGGCCGGCGCTGCTGAGCGTCAACCCTGCCGGCAGATTGCCTTCCGTCACGGTAAACGAGTACGTCCCCGTCGGTGCTGCCGCGAAGTTGGTCGCCGGGTAGGCGTTGCCAATCGTTCCGGTCGGCAGCGTTGCCGGCGAAAGCGCGATCGTCGGGCAATTGATTACCACCGTGTAAGCTTGCGTGCCGGAGCAGGTGTCCGGATCGGTCGCCTGAATCGTGAAGGTAAAAGAGCCTGCCATCGTTGGCGTGCCACTGATGACGCCCGTCGAAGCATTGAGCATCAGCCCTGTCGGCAATGAACCATTGGACACCGTGAAGGTGTACGTATTGGCCGGTGTGGCGCCGATGGTCTGGCTGTACGGATCGCCGACTTTGCCGCCCGGCAGGGTCGTGGGCGGCGTCACGGTGATCGTTCGGCAATTGATGATGATCGTGTAGTCCCTGCTGCCTGTGCAGCCATTCAATCCGCCCGCGCCGGTCGCCGTAATCGTGAAGTTATACGTTCCGATCAAGGTCGGCGTGCCGCTGACCGCGCCAGTGGCTGTGTTCAGCGTCACTCCCGGCGGCAGCGAACCGGTCGTCACCGCATAACTGTAGGTGCCCACCGGACTGGCCGTCACCGTCTGGCTGTACGCCACGCCGATGGTCCCTTCTGTCAGGTTCGCGGGCGCAAGTGTGACAACCGGGCAGTTAATGACGATGGTGTACGTCATGCTGGCCGGGCAGTTGTTGTAGTACGTCGCCGTGATCGTGAAGGGATAGGTGCCGACCGCCGTTGGCGTACCTGTAATCGCACCCGATTCATCATTCAATGCCAAACCAGGCGGCAGCGCGCCAGCCGTGACCGCGTAGTTATACACGCCGTCCGGACTTGCCGTCACCGTCTGATTGTATGCATCGCCATAGGTCCCGGCGGGCAAGGCAGCCGGCGCAAAGGTAATCGTCGGGCATGAAACCACCAGCATGTACGTCGCGCTCGTGCCCATGCAGCCGTTGGCGTCCGTCACTTTCACCGTGATCGGGAAGCTGCCTGCTTCGATTGGCGTGCCCGAAAGCTGGCCGTTCAGCCCCAGCACCAAACCCGGTGCGATCGTGCCTGAATTCAGCGTGAAGCTGGTTGCGCCAAGCGCGCCGGTTTGCGTGAAGCTCTGATTGAACGGCACGCCCACCGTCGCCGTCGCCACCGCAGGCGCAGTGACCGTAATCACCTGGCAGTTGATGACCAGGTTGTAAACCGGGCTGATGCCTGTGCAGCCGTTGGTGTCGGTCACTTTGACCGTCAGCGGGAAGGTGCCGAACTGCGTCGGCGTGCCAGACAGCACACCCGTGGTGGAAAGCGACAAGCCCGTCGGCAGCGTGCCCGAATTCAGCGAGAAGGTGAACGGGCCAATCGCTCCCGTCTGCGAAAAGCTCTGACTGAATACAGTGCCGACGGTTCCCGTCGTTACCGCGGGCGGCGTGACGGTGATCGTCTGGCAAGTGATCACAAAAGTCGTGGTCCCGCTGACACCCATACAGCCATTGGCGTCCGTGACTTTGACGGTGACGGGAAAGCTGCCCAGTTGCGTCGGCGTGCCGGAAACCAGCCCATTGGCGGCCAGCGTCAACCCTGGCGGCAGCGATCCCGAATTGATCGAGAATGTCACTGCGCCGATGGCGGCAGTCTGCGTAAAGCTTTGACTGAACGCAGCGCCGATGGCTCCCGTCGTTACCGCAGACGGCGTGACGGTGATTGTCTGGCAACCGATGACAAGCGTGTACGACGGACTGATGCCCGCGCAGCCATTCGCATCAGTCGCTTTGACCGTGATGTTGAAGCTGCCGGTCTGCGTCGGCGTGCCGGACAGCACGCCCGCGGGCGAAAGCGTCAATCCCGCCGGCAGCGTGCCGGTGTTGATCGTGAAGGTGATTGCGCCGAGTCCCGCGCTTTGCGTAAAGCTCTGGCTGAACGGCGTGTTCGCTGTTCCGGTCGTGACGGCAGGCGGCGTCACCGTGATGACCTGGCAGCCGATGACCAGCGTGTAGGTCGGGCTGATGCCCGTACAGCCGTTGCTGTCAGTGACTTTGACCGTAATCGGGAAATTGCCGGATTGCGTCGGAATGCCGGCCAGCGTGCCATTTGCCGCCAGCGTAATCCCTGTCGGCAGCGTGCCCGAATTCAGGGTGTAGGTGGCAGTTCCAATGCTGCCCTGCTGCGTGAAGCTTTGGTTAAAGAAAGAACTGACCGTGCCGGTCGTCACGGCAGGCGGCGTCACGGCGATGTTCTGGCAGTTGATGACCAGCGTGTAGGTGGCGCTGATGCCCATACAGCCATTGACATCAGTCACCTTGACCGTGATCGGGAACGTGCCGGATTGCGTGGGCGTGCCAGACAGCACGCCGTTTACCGCCAGAGACATGCCCGCCGGAATCGTGCCCGAATTCAGCGTGTAGTTCACGGCTCCAAGCCCGCCGGCCTGCGCGAAGTTTTGACTGAATGCCACACCGACCGTTCCTGTCGCGATCGGAGGCGGATTGACGGTGATGGTCTGGCAGTTGATGACCAGCGTGTAAACTCCGCTGGTTCCCATACAGCCATTGCTGTCAGTGGCGGTAACCGTGATGGGGAAGCTGCCGGATTGCGTGGGGGTGCCGGAAAGCACGCCATTCGCCGTCAGGATCAGCCCCGCCGGCAATGTGCCGGAAGACAGTGTGAAAGCAACCGCGCCGACTCCGCCCGCTTGCGTGAAGCTCTGGTTGAACGGCGCATTGACCGTGCCGGTGGCGACGCCGGGTGCAGTCACTGTGATGACGGGGCAATTGACGTTCAGCGTAAACGTTCTGATGCTGGTCGCGCCGCAGTTATCCGTCGCCGTCACCGTGACAGTAAAAGCACCCATCGGTCCGGCATTGGCGACAGTAATGACGCCCGTCACCGTGTCCACGATAAAACCGCCCGTGAAGCCTGGCGCAGTGGCCACAATGCCGGTGATGAATCCGTTGTCGGCTGGCGCAGCGCTCGGCGTGATGGTTGTGCCCGCGCCAGCAGTCACATTCGACGTTGAATAGTTTCCCTGCACCGGCGCTGAGTTGGCCGTGACATTGACGATCAGATTGCCGTTCGTGGTCAGGCCGCCGCCATCGGTGACTTTCAGGGCGACTGTGTTTGCGCCCAAAGTTGCCGTGCAGGCAACGGCCACGGTGGCGGTAATTGTGCCGCCGCTGTTGACGAAGCTGGTCAGCAGGATGCCCGGCGGCGCGGAATCCATCGTCACGATCAAGCTGCCCGCAGCAGTGTTGATGTCGCCAACTGTGGCGACGGTGACACCGGGCGTGGTGGAACCTTGCGAAAGACTCAACGGTCCGGCAGGAGTAATCGTCGGCGGCGTATTGACGACCAAGGAAAAGGTCTTCGTCGCCGCCAAGCCACAGTTATCCGTCGCCGTCACCGTCACGGTGAAGGTGCCGGACGGACCGGCGTTGCTGACGTTGACAACGCCGGTGGCCGGGTTGGCGCTGAACGTGCCCGTGAACCCTGGCGCGGCGGCGGTGATGCTGGCGATTGGGCCATTGTCAGCCGGTGCGGCGCTTGGCGTCACGGTGGTGCTGGCGCCGGGATTGATCGGCCCGGTTGCCGGGTAATTGCCGAGCACAGGCATGGTGTTGGCGGCTACGTTCACGGTCAGATTGACCAGCGTCATATTATTGGCGCTGTCGGTGGCCTTCAGCCCGATGATGTTCGGACCGATTGCCGCGTTACAGCCCGCCGCGATGTCTGCATTGATGATGCCGCTGCCGTTGTTGGTAATGTTGCTGATGGTAATGCCAGTGGGAACGGCAGTCGTCGTGACGATTACGCTCGACACGGGAGCCAGAATGTCTGTCACCGTGGCGATGACGGAATTGGTCGCGGGTGAACCTTGCGTGCGTCCCACAGCCATCGGCATGACCAGCAGGCCGTTGCCGACCGGCGTGGTGTCGCTGGAGCTGTTGTTGTCCGGCTCAGGATCGGTCCCGCTGCCTTCGCTGATCGAGGCCGTGTTGGTGACCTGCGTCACATTTACCGGCAGCGATCCGACAACGTTGACGGCAAAGGTCAGTGTCCCTGATCCGCCGCTGCCCGTGACGTTTCCAACACTGAAAGTGCAGGTAGTGCCACCCGGCGATCCGTTGGCGCACGACCAGCCTGCCGTGCTGGCCGCCGCGTCGAAAGTTGTATTTGCCGGCACTGTTTCGGTGATGACCACGCCTGCCGCATTCCGGCGCCCGACGTTGCTGTAACCGATGGTGTATGGGATCGGCATTCCCGCGCCGGACGTAATGCCGCCGTCGGTCTTGGTGACGGCCATATTGGGAAAGGCCGCGATGGCAATGGACGCCATCGCCTGTGTCGCGGGGGTGATGGTATCGGAATAGCTGGCGGTATTAGTGATCTGCGTTACGCCGATGGCAATAGGGTTGACCACGTTGACAGCGAAAAAGATAAAGCCGGAACCGCCTGCGCCGATTCCGCCGACTGTATAAGTACAAGTCGTCCCTGCCGGGCTGCCATCCGCGCATGACCAGAGTCCGGAACTTCCTGCCGCACTGAAGGTGGTGTTGGCCGGAACCGTTTCTGAAATGACAGCGTTGGCCGCGTCCTGATTGCCTGTGTTTTCAAAGTTGATTTTGAAAACAGCCGTCTCCCCCGGCTGCACGGAAGCCGCAGTGGCGGCCTTGCTGAATCCAATCATCGGTGCAGTGATATTCAACGTGAAAGTGGCATCCCTGACCGCGCCGCATGTATCCGTCGCGCGGATGATCACATTGTAATTGGCCGCCGTTATGGGCGCGCCGCTGACCGTGACAACGGCGGTCGTGCCATCAACAGTCAGGCTGCCGGGGAATCCGCCATTGCTTTGCACAACAATGCTGGTGATGCCTCCCGTGTCGGTGGGGCCAGAGGCCGGGAAAATGGTGGTTCCACCGCCTGCTCCCACAGCCACCGGCGACGGATAGCTCAGCGTTGGCGCGGCGTTCGGCACCACCGTCACCATGATCAGGCTGGTGGTGGACAGCCCATTGGTATCAGTGGCCGTCAGATTAAAGGTGGAGTTGGTCGCCATACAGCTTGCCGTCAGGTTCGCCGTCACAGTTCCGGACGCATTGGCCATCGTTGGGCTGAGCGTCATGGTCACGCCGCTGCCCGAAACCGGAGCGAGTGATAAGGTCAATGCGGTCGGCGGATCTTCCGGGTCATTGACATTGGCAATCGTCAGGTTCAGTGGCGCCAGCGTTCCCTGGGTAATTCCCAGCGGAACAGGACTGACGGATGGCGGCGCGTTGATTTTGACTTTGAAGGGAGCGTCCGTGGTGACACCGCAGGCATCCGTTGCGCGAATGATGATCGTTGGCGTCGCGCCGCCGGGCGCGGCATTGGTCAGCACGACTCTGCCCGCTGGTCCCATGCCCGGACAGGCAGGCATCCCGCCGAAGATACAGATGTTGCCCGAATATCCACCCGTTGCGGCCACAGTTAGTGCAGGCGCGCCAAGATCATCGCTGGGGCCGGTTGCGGGATTAATCGTCAGCGAGCCTCCCTGATTGACCAACGGAGGCGGCATCGGTTGAGGATACGTCAGCACGGGCGGCGCATTGGGAGTGACAGAGATGGACAAGCTGGCATTGGCAATCAATCCGCTGCCGTCGGCAACCGAAAGGCCGAACGTGGCATTTCCGGCGTTACAGCCCGCAACAATGTCGGCAAAAACCTGCCCGGATCCGTTCGGCGCAACCGGATTCAGCGTCACTGTCACGCCATTCACGGTGGCACTCGTCAAGCCGTTCACGCGCACCACCAGATTCGGCCGGGTGGTGAAATCGTCATTGACAGTCGCAATTTGAGAATTCGATCCAGCCGCCCCTGCCTGCCGAGTGATTCCGGCTGTCGGGGTAATGGTCGGAGGTGCGTTAACGACCAATGTGAAAGAGGCATCGGTGAACGTATCTGGGTCATCAGTCGCGTTCGTCGCTCGAACCGTGATTGTGAACGTCCCGGCGTTCGGCGCGTTAAAGACCTGAACAAACCCGGTCATGTTGTTGACGGTGATGTTGCCGCCCGGGAAACCGCCCAAATTCACAATGGCGATATTGGTCGTGTTTCCGCTGGGTCCCGATGTCGGATTGATGTCCACCGATCCGCCGACATTGAGGTTCCGCGTCTGACCGCCATAGCTGAACGTTGGCGGGACGAAGACCGTGCTTAATTCGGCGCTGGACGCGGCGTCAAGCCAATCGAGCTTGATCATGCCATTGCCCGGCGAGCGAAAATCCAGGAAGCGCTCAAGGCGGTCGGCCTTTTTCGCTGAACTGAAGACGTTTTTCTTCTGAACCTGTTTCGGTTGAGCAGAAACTGTCTGGACCGTCCCCTGGCCCCCGGATGCAGCCGCAGTGAACTTGCGCGCCATCGCCGGGCGGGATGCGACAGCCACCACCGATCCGATGATCAAAATCAGAGTGGCCAGGCCAAGAACCAGAGCGCCGGCACGATGACGGGCGAATTTAGCGACGACTTGTCTCATAGTATTTCCTCGACAACGCTGGCAATAAGCGGTTGTGTGTGGGCGTGATGTTGGTTCGATGCGCGCTCGTGGGATTTCCTTTTTCCCAGGAATCAGGAAAGGG
This sequence comes from Heliomicrobium sp., assembly GCA_021155085.1. Classification (GTDB taxonomy): domain Bacteria; phylum Acidobacteriota; class Blastocatellia; order RBC074; family RBC074; genus RBC074. Next base: position 50,679 of record JAJNQA010000011.1, read on the forward strand.
ATGCTTATCAATTCCCTGCCGGCCCCTGCCACTGCGCCCATCCGATGACACCAGGTCAGATTTGCTTGCGTGAAAATTGCCGACTTGCGATTTGTTGGGGCTGCGCAAAGATGCGCGGCTTGCGCGCGGCCCCTGCCTGAAGGCGTACGAATGCCCGAGCGGCATCCATACGCCTTGCTGGTTACTGAGCGCAGTTTGGAGCGCTCAACGGCACAATTAACGTTGCGTTGGTGGTGAGCGTCAGTTTGTGCAGATTGTGTCCGCCACGGAATGCTCCAGCGTTGGAGCTGCTGTTGGAATTGAAGTTGATGGCAGCCCCCAACAGTGCGACATCGTTGACGGCCCAGACTCTGAGCCACCCCGTGCGGCCAGCAGGCACCGCATCGGAAAACCGCCGGAACGTGCGCGGGAAGTTATTGGAAAGCAGGGTGCGGAACTGACACGCTCCCGCCTGCCCGGTGAAGCTGAATTGGGTTTCCGCATCATCGTACAGGTATCCGAAGATTCCTCCGATGGTCTGCCCCGTCAGCGTCATGTTCCCGCCGATGGCATTAAGGATGAGCATCGTCGAATTGCCGTCGGCCAGACTTCCAAGACTATCCAGTGACAGAATGCGCGGCAGGGCGTTGTAGCGAATGCCGTCAAATCGCAGCGTGGCGATGTCCAGGGTGGTATCCACTCCCACCGGATTGGGCACCAGCGCGGCAATCGCCTCGGCGCCGAGGTTGGCCTCGTGCCCGGATGCGAACTTGACGTACTCATCTCCAATCAGGCAGTTGAATGCCATCGGCAACCCGGTCACGCAATTGACGGCGACCGCGACGATGTACCCCGCCGCGCCCGGATCAAAATCCGATGCCAGGAAGGTGGTCGTCTGCCCCGGCGTCAGGCAGATATACACATCCAGCGCCGCACAATTGCTGCCGTCCACCACGAACAGGTGAACACAGGCATTGTCGGCCCGGGAAATGTTGGTCAGGCTGACGCGTGTATTTTCCAGATTGGGGTTGGTCGCACTCGATGTGTAGATCGGGTAAACCAGCACCGAACCGGCTTTCTGATCGCTGACCGGCGAGTTGGCAGGGTATCCCATGCCGGGATTGTCTCCGGGCGACGGGATAATGGAGGTGCTGCAACTCGCTGTGTTGTTATCCGGATTCGGATCGGGCACACAATTTCCGGTCGAAACCGAAACGTTGTTGGTCACGGTCACGGTTGGGTGCTTGCCCGGGACGCGCGCAATAATGGTGATTGTGGCCGAAGTCGGAATGTTGGTTCCGACCTGATTGGCCGCGCCCAGCACCCCCAGAAATGCCGTTACCGTCGTCACATCCCCGACCGTCGTAATCGTGAAAGTCGTTCCCGGCAGCGTCGAAGTCGGCGTTCCCACCACCGTGAAACCCGGCGGCAAAGTATCCACCGCCACCGTGTTGGCGCTGTTGGACGGCCCGTTGTTCGTCACCGTGAACGTGTAGGTGATCAGGTCCATCGGATACGCAAAGGTCGGGCAGGTTTTGATGATCGCCAGGTCGGAGCGCGCCTGCGCCGTAGTGGTTGCGGTCGCAGTGTTATTGCTCGAGACGGGATCCACATCCCAGACAATTGCCGGATTCGGGTTCGGAGCCGGAATGCGCGCCGTGTAACTGACCGTCGCCGTATTGGTCAGCACGGTATCGCAGGCCACGTTGGAGCCGACGCGAATGACAATCGTCAGACTGCGTTTGACGCCCGGACTGGTCAGCCCGGCCCAGGTCACCTTGACCGTGCCATTTGATCCGACGGGCGGACTGGACGGATCAAGCACTCCTCCCGCACTGGGCGTGGCGGAAACCAGCACCGTGTTCGGAGGCAGCACGTCGCTGATCATCACATCCTGCGCGCAGCTTGGCCCGTTGTTGGCCGCTTCGATGGTGTAGGTCAGTGTGTTGCCTGCGACAACCACGGCTGGCGCCGTCTTGGTGATTGAAAGATCAGGCCGCGCCACCACCGTCACGGGGTCAACCGCCGTCGAATTGGCTGCGTTGGGATCGAACGACATGGAAGTCGCCGTCACCGTGTTGTTGTAAATGCCCGGCGCCTGACAGGGATCAATCCTGACCGTCAGTTTGATCACAGCGGTGGCGTTCGGCAGCAGCGTGCCACCGGAGCAGGTAATGACGCCGCCGGAACCGACCGCGCTCGGTGTGCAGCTCAAGCCAGCGCCTTGCGAGGTATCCGGCGCGCTGGCCAGCGTCTGACCGGCGGGCAGGGTGTCAACCAGGCTGACCATGGCCGCCGTGCTCTGACCGTTGTTTTTGACCGTGATGGTGTAGGTGAAGGTATTGCCCGCCGTGTTGGTATTGGCGACGGTGTCGTCCACGGTGTGCGTCTTGGTTACCGCCAGGTCGGAAGTCGGCGAAACCGGCGTGGTCAGCGTGGTTGAAGCGCTGACCGGTTGATTGAAGTTATTGGTCGTCCCATTGATCAGCGCATTGTTGACGATGCTCGATTTGGTCGAAGGATCAATAAACACGGTCAGGCTGATCAAGGCCATGTTCAGCGAGCCTGCCGGATCGCCCGGCGTTGCCGTGGTGGACGCAGAAAGCAGCGGCGCAATGCAATTGACGATGCCGCCATTGCCGTTCGGGTCAACCACACCGGTCGGCGGCGTGCAGTTGAACGTTGTGCCGAAGCCGCCCGATTGGTGAACTTCGACGTATTTGACGTTATTGGGCAGGATGTCCGTCACGCGCACATTGCTGACATCGCTCGGCCCGTTGTTGGTCACCTTGATCTGATAGGTCAGTTGCGTTCCCGGAATGACCGCGCCTGCCGGCGCACCCGGCGCAACCGCAGGCGTCGAAGCCGTGATTGTTTTGACAATCGCCAGGTTGGATTGCGCGATGACCACCGTGCTGGTTCCCAGCGAAGTGTTGTTCCCCGAATTCGGATCGGGTGTTGTCGAATTGATGCGCGCCGGATTCGGGATGATCGTGCCGCCGGTCACCGAAGCATTGACCTGCACCTGGAACGTGATGGTTTCTTCGATGCCGCACATGAACTCGCCCTGCACGGTCGGCGGCGGTCCGGGGGAAGCGTTTGGAATACAAAGAATGCTGCCGTTGGGACCGCCCGCCGGACTGTATGTGCAGGCCCCGCCCGCAAAGACGCCCGTGCCGGTGATCGAACCCGGAACAAACGTTGTGTTGCCTGGCAGAATGTCCGTCACCGTGACGTTGATGGCATTGCTCGGCCCATTGTTCAGAACACGCAGCCGGTAGGTGATGTTCTGCCCGGCGACCACGCCGGCAGGGGGCAGCGGATTGATGACATCCTTGACGATTTGCACATCGGCAAGCGTATGAACAACCGTGCTGGCCGCGCCGGTATTGTTGCCCGGAACCGGGTCGGTTTCCGGCCCGGTCAGTTCGACCATCGCCGTGTTGTTCAGGTTGGAATTGTCAACCAGGTTCTTGGCCGCCATCGCCTTGATGACAATGGTCACGACGCTGCCCGCGGGGAAGTTCCCCGGCACGCCCGCCGCATTCAGACAAGTGACAACCTGCGCATTCGCAGTGCAAGTAAAATTGCCCGGTCCCGTCGCAACGAACGAAACAAATGAAGTTCCCAGCGGCAGATTATCCGTCACCACAATGGTGCCCGGCGCTGCGCCGCCGGCAACATCGCTGGGGCCGTTGTTCCTGACCGTCAGCGTGTAATCCAGGTTCTGTCCGGCAATGACCGTGGAGGGAGCCGATTTTGTCAGGCTCATATCGGCTTCGCGCCGAACCGTGGTGGAAGTCGTCGCCGTGCGCGGGCTGCCCGGATCGGTCGGCGAAGTCACCGTGACCGTATTAACGATGAACGGCGGGCTGATTGGCGTGCTCGACAGGACTTTGACGATCAGCGTCACCGTCGCGCTCGCTCCCGCAGGCAGCACACCTCCTGGCGTCGCGTTGCAGGTAACTACGCCCGGCGTTGCTCCGTTGTGCGTGCAAGCCCCCGCCGGGCTGAAGACGCCCGTGCCGCTGACCGAAACGAACGTGGTATTCACCGGCAGCGGGTCGGTCAGCACGACGTTTTGCGCATCGCTCGGCCCGTTGTTGGCCACCGTGATGGTGTAGGTCAGATTCGTCCCGGCCACGACCGGATCGGGCGAATCGGATTTCGTCACCGACAGTGTTGTGCTGGTGTTGACGGTGGTTGTCGCCGTCGCCGCATTGGCGCTCGGCCCGGGATCGCTGGTTGAAGAAGCGACCGTCGCCGTGTTGGTAATGATCGAGCCGCCCGCCGCGTTCGAATTCACTTTGCCGATCAGCGTAATCGTCGCCGATGCGGTTACCGGAAGCGTGGCTTTGTTGCAGGTGATCAGGCCGCTGCCACCCACGGGCGGCGTTGTGCAGGCAAACCCCGGATCAGTGCTCGACACTGAAACAAAAGTCAGGGCCGCAGGCAGCGTGTCTGAAACAACGATGTTCTGCGCGTCGCTCGGGCCGTTGTTGGTAATGGTGATGGTATAGGTCAGGTTGCTGCCCGCCGTCACAGGGTCTGGCGAATCGGTCTTGGTGATGGCCAAATCCGCTGACGTGTTGACCAGCGTGCTGGTGGCGTTCTGCGAGTTGTTCGACGGGTTCGGATCAGGTGTTGCCGGAGTCGCGCCAACCGCCGTCGAAGTGATCGTTGCCGCCCCCGCGACCAGCGTTCCCTGCGGGACATTGGCCGGGACACGGACGTTGTAAGTGATCGTGCCCATCGCGCCGACAGGCAGCACGCCCACCGCATTCGCGCCAAAGGCATTTGCATTCGGCGTACACAGGAACTGCACGCCCGGCGACGGGACGAATCCGTTACAACTCAGGCCCGGCGCATTGATCGCGCCAACCGCCACCAGATTGGCGGCGATGGTATCCGTAATCTGCACGCCGACGGCATCGCTCGGCCCGTTGTTTTTATAGTTGATGGTGTAGGTGATCTGTCCGCTGCCCGGCGCGGGGCCGCCCGCAATCACCGAAGGCGGCGCGGAAGTCTTGGTCAGTTGCAAATCGGCATTTGGCCCGACCGCCGTCTGTGTCGTGGCCGAATTATTCGTTGTGTTCGGATCAAGATTCGCGGGAATCGCCGCCACATTTGCCGTGTTGGTAATGAAACCAATGGGCGTTCCCGGATTCACTGAAACGATGTAGGTCAGAGTCGCCTGATCTCCCGGCTGCATGGCCGCCGAATTTGTGCAGCCTGCGCCGTGCAGCGCCGCCAGTGTGCAACCGGCAAACGGCCCGGTTCCAGTCAGGGAAACATCCGTGGTGTTGGTGGGCGTGGCGTCCGTGACAGAAACGCCGCCAATCGAAGCGACGCTCGGCCCATTGTTTTTGACCGTGATCGTGTAAGTGATGGTGTTGCCCGCCAGCACGGCGTGCGGCGAATCAGCCTTCGTCACGGAAATGTCTGTCTGCTTGACGACCGTCGTCGTTTGCGTCGCATTGGCCGTGCCGGGATTTGAATCACTATCCGTCCAGGTGACGGCCGCCGTGTTGCTGATCGCACCGACGCCCGGCAGTGTGTTTGCATTGACATTGACGACCACCGTCAACGTTGCGGAAGCATTTGGCTGCAGCACGCCCGGCAGGCACGAAACCGTTCCGGCATTGTGCGAACAATTCCCAAGAATCCCCGTGCCGGCCAGCGACACGAACGTCGTGTTTGCCGGAATCGGGTCGGTCAAAGTCACAGCCTGCGCGACGCTGGGGCCGGCATTGCTGACCGTGATGGTGTAGGTCAGATTCGCGCCCGCAACGACCGGATCGGGATTGTCAATTTTGGTGATGCTGACGACGGCGTTGGTAATAATCGTTGTGTTGACGCTGGAGGAATTGTTGCCTGGCGTCGGATCGGTTGTGGCCGATTGCACAGTGGCGGTGTTGGTGCGAACGGCGGCGGCGGCATTGGCCGGAGAGAGCGCCGTGATGACGAAGGTCGCCGTTTCATTTGCCGCCATCGTGCCCTTGGTGCAACTAACCGTGCCATTCTGATTGGCGGGCGGCCCTGTGCAACTGAAGCCGCTGCCGACAGTCTGCGACACGGAAACAAAACCAATTCCCAATGGCAGCGGATCGTTGACGACCACGTTCTGCGCGTCGCTGGGCCCGGCATTGGTGACCGCCAGCGTATAGGTGAAAGTGGCTCCGCCCGCCGTCACCGTCGGCGCACTGGTCGTCTTGGTGATGCCCAGATTGGCCGATGTGTTGACCAGCGTGCTGGTCGGTCCTTGCAGGTTATTGGCCGTGTTCGGGTCGGGCGTCGCGTTCGCCCCCGTGGAAGCAATGCTGGCCGAATTGGTAATCAACGTCCCGGCGGGAACGCTGGGGCCGACGGAAACCGTGTAAGTGATCGTCGCCGTCTGGCCAACGGCAAGCACGCCGCCCGCCGCCGTTGGGCCGCAGGTAATCGTGCCGCCGGCGGAAGTCGCGCAGCTTCCCGCAGGCGCGCCATTACCCGGCGTCCAGGTTGGACCTGCGGAAACCGTCGTATTGGCCGGAATGTTGTCGGTGACAACCACACCGTTGGCATTGCCGGGTCCGTTATTGATGAGGCTGATGGTGTAGGTGATCGTTCCCGCGCCAGCGGTCACAGGGCCTGCGCTGGCAACCTTGGTCAACTGCAAATCGGCGTTCGGTCCAACGGCAGTATTCGTGGTGGAGGAATTATTTGTCAGGTCCGCGTCGCTGACCTGTGCGCCAACGGTCGAAACAATCGCCGTGTTGTTGATAAAGCCATTGGGCGTCCCGGCATTAACCGTCACAACAAAGGTGATCGTTGCCGTGCTGCCCGGATTCATCACTACCGTGTTCAAACATCCCGCCCCATTCAACTGGGCTGCGGTACAGGTGGCGAACGCGCCCGTTCCTGTGACGCTGACGGGTGTGGTGTTGGCCGGAACGGCGTCCGTCACACGAACTTCACCGATGGCGGACTGGCTGGGACCGTTATTTCTGACCAGGATTGTGTATGTGATCTGATTGCCCGCGAAGACCGCATCCGGCGAATCCGACTTGGTAATTTGCAAATCGGTGCTGTGAACGACGGTATGTGTCACCGCCGTGTTGTTGTCAGAAAAGGTGTCTTCCGGCCCGCCCAGTGTATTGGGTTCCCCCGTGGCGGCGATGTAGTGCACGGGATTGCTGATGATGGTGTTGCCAACTGCCAGCGTCGGATTGACCTGCACAGTGTACTGAAGCTGGAAAACCTGGCTGGTTGGCGCAACGCCTGCGAAAAACGTCCGGTTCAAATCATTCGGCTGGCAGCTGATGGCGCCCGTGCTGCCTGCGACCGGCGTGGCGCAAATCCAATTCGGTCCATTGATCGGCTGCTGGCTGATGGAAGAAGAAACGAACGTTGTGTTGGCCGGCGTGGCATCTGTCAGCAGCACGCCAAAATCATCAAAGAGATCGTCGTTCGTCACTGTGACGGTATACGTGATCGTGCTGCCCGCCGCGACGGTGCTGCCGTCTGCGGGCGAGGCCGTCTTGGTAAATCCTGTCAGCATCCCTGCCGGGTTCGCAGCTGGCAGGGCGGCCTTCGGCGCACTGCCAAAGGCTTTGCGCACTGGGGCGGGAGCAAATGAGAGGATGCTTGAAGCAAGTCTGTTTGCTTGCGACCGAAGGGTAGTCCCAGTGGCAGTGTTAGCCCCAAGACGATTTGCCACAGCGCGCGTAATGGGCGTGGCGTAAATAACCAAAGCGGCCAGCATGACCAATCCGATGATTGATAGCGACGCGCGGCGAAACGTGTGTGTGTGTGTAATCTTCACCGTTAGTCTCCTCGGTACTTCCTAAGAAAATGGAGCGGGCTTCCGGCAACAGTTGCGTCCTTGCGATTGCGCAATAGGACGGGCAAACCGGCAGTCCAGTGGGGATCGGCTGTCGTTTCACGAAACTGCGGATGTTCAATCCGCGAAATTCAAATATCTGTGGTCAACTCTGTCCGCAGGCTTGTTCCGGCAGGCGAATGCAGACACTGCTGCCCAGCCCTGCCAGCCATCCATGCGTTGTTTGCCAGGGTGAAAGAGAGTTTCTGCGTTTCCCCTCTTTTTAGGGGTATTTGACTACGCTGCGATAGCCTTTGCGGTATTGGTAATAGGCTTCGCGGTATCTGCCTTGCGTGGTGTAGGTGGCCCCCAGTGATAATTCTGCCGAAGGGTTATAGACCGTCACGCCCGCGCCAGCCGCGGCGACCTGGGCGTTGTAGGTGTCAATTAACGTCTGACGCACGATCTCCAGATACCCGCCCCGGCTGGCTGGAAGCTGATACAGGGCAACCGCAGCATCCGTCGTCAGGTTCGAGGCCAGATTCAGTTCAATGGCGATGCGGGTGGTCAGCGTCAGTGCGGAGGCCGCCTGACTGCTGAGCGCCGCATTGTTGTTGTTATCGTTGGTGACGATGTGATTTTCAGCGTTGGTGAGCTGCGTGCTCAGCATCGCCTTGTTGGCATTGTCATTCTGGATGCTGAATTCCAGTTGATCCTTGATGTATTCGGCGCGATCGTAACTGACATTGATTCCTGCTCCGCTGGTATCTTCGTCGCAGAACTCCACGTAAAAGAATGCAAAACTCGCCGCACCGAAAATGGCTTCCGTCACCAGGCAGACCAGCGCGCCATTGAATCCAAGGATGGTCTGATCACAAGCCAGTGCGGCCAGGCTCTTCACCAGATCCGCAATCAGAAAAATCAGGCCGGCCGCAAAAAGCGCTTCCGCCGGCTGCGGGTTCGCCGGGCAGATGGACGTTGTATATTCCGGTTCCGGGAATGGGCCGGGATATGTGCCTGCCGCCTTGGCTGCGGTAAGCCTCTGCTGGCGTTGCGCCATCTCCTTCCTGCGCAGTTCGACGCCTCGGGCGATCACCTGACTCTGTTGAACAATCAGCCCTTTCAGGTCTGTCAGATCCGCCACGCTTTTCAGCTTCATCAGATCTTCCGTGGTGAACCCCTGCGCGGTGGCAATGGCGGTGTCCACATTGCCCACGCCCGGCAGGTTATAGCCAATCAGTGTTCCTCTCTGCGCATTCAGAATCGCAATCAGGTCATTGCGGAACTGCTCGACTGATTCCTGGGTCGCTTCAACTCGAACGGCTTTGATATTGTTTCGAACAAGATATTCGCGCGCATCCGCCAGAATCCTGGCTTTATTGGTTTGGCCGGGCATCTGGCCTGCCGCGGGGAATATTTTCTGGTCCGTTTTCTTCGCGGCTCGATCCTGCGCGTTCGCCCGAGGCGCGGCCATCAAGCTGATCAACATTGAAAAGGCCAGACCGAATACGGTCAATTTATGTGTAGCTGTCTGTCGCATGCTGGTAATTCCTCTCTCTAAAGCTCCTTCGAAACGGTTCGACAAACTTCAGTTCATCGAAAGACCCGGATGTGCGCGCTTATCGCACCGGCCAAACATCCGGTTACGGGAACTTCACTACGCTGCGATAGCCTCTGCGATATTGATAATAGGCTTCGCGGTATTTGCCTTGCGTGGTGTAGGTCGCCCCCAGGGATAGCTCGCCAGAAGGGTTGTAAATCACAACGCCTGTGCCAGCCGCAGCGACATGCGCGTTGTAGGTGTCAATCAGAAGCTGGCGCGCGACTTCCAGGTAACCGCCCCGGCTGGCCGGAAGCTGAAACAGACTGACCCCGGCGATCGTCGTCAGGTCAGAAGCCAGATTGGTTTCCACAGCCTGCCGCACCCTTAGTGTCAGTGCGCTGGCAGCCTGGCCGGTGAGCGTCGCGAGATTGTTGTTATCGTTGGTGACGATGTGATTTTCAGCATTGCTGAGTTGGGTGCTCAACATGGCCTTGTTGTTGTTGTCGTTTTGGATGCTAAATTCCAGTTGGTCCTTAATATATTCCAGGCGTTGGTAGGTTCCGACGATGGCCCCTGCATCCGTGTTTTCGGCACAGAATTCAACGTAGAAGTGAGCAAAGGCGGCTGCGGAGCGGATCACTTCCGTGATAATGCAAACCAGTTTGCCGTTCGTCCCGAAAACCTCCTGGCTGCAACCCACATTCGCCAGGGCGGCCACCAGTTCGGCAGCCACAAAAATAACTCCGGCGGCAAAAAGTGCTTCATTCGGCTGCGGATTCAATGGGCATAAAACGCTGTATTGCGCTTCGGGGAAACTGCCTGGATACAAGCCCGCCGCCTTGGCAGCAGACAGCCTTTGCTGACGCTGGATCAACTCGCGCTTGTGCAGTTCAACGCTTCTGGAAATCACCAGGCTTTGCTGAACAATCAGCGTTTTCAGCGCCGACAGATCCGCCACGTCCTTCAGCTTCAACAGGTCTTCGGTGGTCATCGCCTGCAAGGATGCGCTGACAGCATCTATGCGTTCCGTGCCAGGAAGATTAAACCCAACCAGCGTCGCTCTTTGCGCAGCGAGGATAGCGACCAGATCATCGCGGTACTGCTCGACGCTTTGCTGAGTTGCCGCGACTCGTGTGCCCTTGATGTTGTTTCGTGCAATGAAATTGCGCGCATCGGCCAGCACTTTTTCCTGACTGATTCGTCCCGGCATATTGGTGTTGCCGGTCTGAAGCCGCTCTTTGCCATTTTGCGCCGCGTCGCTCGACGGGCGGGTTTGCGCCAATAATTGCGGGACTGCCAGCAAAATCAGCAATGCAAAGACGACCGGCATGTACATTTTTTGTCTCGCTCGGCCAGACGCGGTACATGAAGGCACTATAAAAGTTTTCGTATTCTGAGGTGTGTGTGAGTGTCGCATCTTGACTGTTTCTCCTTAGGCGCAAACAGGTAATCAGTTGCACCATCGCTGGGATCACTCTGTTTGGAGTCGAGCGATCGCTTGGGCGCAAACCAATACTGCCCAGAGTGAAATTTCACTATGGGTCTTCGATATTAAGTTAGTCTCTAATCTCGACTCTTTTGAGAGCGGGTAGGATCGAAGGGTGGGCTAGTCATTGCCCCAGTTTGCCTGAGTCTTCGAATGTCGCTTGAAATCGCGACGTTTGGGAAGAAAAGCTGATCAAGCCATGCTTTTCTCCCTCTTGAAACTGGATACAGTCGAGTTAATTCGGCATTCAGAAACTATTTGATGATTGTGAGAGTAATTCAGTGAACCCCAGCCTTATACCTTACAGCACTCGGTAAAACAATACGTTTATGCGGTCACAGACAAAAAGCTCCGGTTCACTGACACAAACAGGTAGTATTTCACTGACGCCTTGCGGTTATCTTCGCTTACTAATGATCGAGGCATTCCCCTTCTGTCAGTGTAGGTGCATCGGCAAGTCGGCAGAGTACCGTTTGGGCAGAATTTGACTTGCCAGCAGAGGTAGATCGGTTTTCAGTCGGGTACAGGACAGATTTTCCAATCCGCCCAGAATTTCGTATGGCTGAAACATCGGCAGGTTGGAAAACCTGCCGTACACCCATTTGAGAACCAGACTAAATTAGCGAACTTCGAAAGGTAATCTGGCTGTCGAAGCAGCGATTTGCCGCTGGGTGCCCGCCAGCGTATCCACATCGAATGGCTTGCCGATGTTATTTCCCGCCAGGTCTTCCAGCGTGGTTTGGATGAGCAGGTGGTAACGCCCCCGCTGCCAGGAACTGGCGGGAATGAACGTCCAGCGACGCTCTTGTTCCGAAAGCACAATCTTGCCCGCCACAATCTCGCCCGATTCGAGCGCGACCGCGATCAGGCGTTGCGCCAGGGCGTAATCCAAAGATTCTGCAAAATTGACTGAGAGTGCGTCGCGCGTGCTGGCGAACGGAGACTGAATTTGCCAGCGTTTCGGATCAATCGGCTCGCGATCCGGCGGGCCGACGCTGAATGATTTTTGGAAGCCGTCCTTGAGCGGTTTTCCCGCGCCATCCCGCCACTCGCGGTCAATCACCAGCGTGTATCGTTTTCCCGCTTCAAGCGCCGGGCCGACTTCTTCCAGCGGCAACACGCCTCGTTTGATTCGGCCAGGATCAATAAACAGCGTCAGCCGCGTCATTGTCGAATCCCAAAGCTCTTCGTCAATCTGCAGGAAGGGCAAGTCAACTTCCCTGCCCTCACCTCCCCCCTCGCCTGATGCTTCGCGCAGGTGAATGTGGTCGTAGATGCGCCCACGGCGCATCGGCGCGGAAAACTGGACGTAGAATTTGAGCAGGTTTTCCGGCAACAGATCGGCGCTGGGAGTAATCCGGCTGACCACCGTCGCGGGCAAAGCGCCGCTCGCCGGCAATTGGAAAATGGCTGTGATGGAAGGTTTCTGTTCAGGTTGAAAAACAGCGTGATACTCGACGCCGGGTTCCAGTGGGAATTGCGGCTTGAAGAAAAGCTTGCCGGATTGAATTTCGTAACTTCCCGCCATCGGGGGGAAGTTCGGGTTCGGTTCTCCGGCGTATACTGCAAGCAAACGCCGGGACTGAGCCGCGTCTTCGGATACCTGTTTCAGCGACGCCGCGCTGATCCCGGAGACTTCAACCATCGCCCGGCGCGCATCCGCAGAATCCGCCACCCAGCGAACGGCCACTTCCACCGGCAAAGGTTTTTGCGCAGCGCAGCCCGCGAAAATCCACCCCAGACAAGTCAGAAAATACAAAAGGCGCAACCGCCGGACGAAATGGTTGCATTCGTTGTCCTGCTGTTGCGCCTTTCGCGGTTTCATCGGTTTTCAACTCACCAGTTACGGCAACGGCATGGATTCGAGTTTCATCACGCCGCCTTCGCCCTTGCTCAGCAGCAGGACGTTCTTGCTGTCCAGGCGATCCAATTGCTCTATGCCGGTCCAGGCGGCGATGGTTTCGTAGGTCAGCCCCTTCTTGTCCGCGACGGGAGCGGTAATGCTTTCGGCCTTGTCAATCTGCTCGGTGGTGATCTTCATCACGCCGCGGCTGCTGTTGGCCATCAGCAAATAGGTTTTACCGTCTTTCTGATAAGAAATCATGTCCAGCGGCCGGTTGCGGTTGCCGAGTTCGGCAATGGTCTTGCCTTTGACCTTGGCGCCGGGCTGCAATTCGCTGATCGGAAACTGCACCAGCGGCGTGCAGGTGTAAGCGGCCAGCACGTGATCTACATTGCCTATCTTGAATGTCGTGAAGGTGCGAATCGGCGCGCGGGTTTCAAATCTTCCGTGAGCGCCGTGGTAAATCTCCACGCTCGTCGGGTTGGCGACCGCCTTGAACGGGAACGAAACCGTACGCAGCGTCGAAGCGAACTCTTCGTTCGACAGTCCGGCGATCAGCACCTGGCCATTCAGGAAACCGACATCCGTGATGGATTCCATTCGCGGATTGCTCTGACGATTGCCCTGTCCGACCAGTTTGTCTTCCGGCGTGGCGGTCAATTCCACGCGGGAAAATTTCACTTTGTCGAGCGAAACGATTTCGGGCTGGCCATCGGCTTTGACGCGAATGATCACCGGAACCGCCTCCGGCCCGCGACCGCGCGAAACCGACAGGTAAACATTGTGCGAGATCGGATTGACGGCCATATCATCAATCAGGATTTGCTCGGCGCTTGTGCCCAGCAGAGCCGCAATTTTTTGATTGATGCCTTCGACCTTGACGGAATTGGCGCTGGCAGCTTTTGTGTCTCCCGTGGCGATGGCCACAACCGCCGCCGCTTTGGTGTCCGCCGCAAACAGAATTCCGTCCGGCCCGAACGCCAACGGCCCGGAAGATTTCAATTCAGCCTTTCCTTCATTCATTTCCGCCGTCCATTTGGCGGCGTTCGTCGTGCTTTGGCCGAACAGGCTGATGGCATACAGGCCCAGCACCAGATACAACGCGAAACGTTTCATGATTCTCTCCTCCAGGGTTGCGACGCGATTGCTTCCAATCTGAAGAAGCCAATCCGTCCATGATTTTCAAATGGGTTTCAACAGTTTTGTTTGACAGAAGATCGTGGTCAGCGAATGCCACTGGCAACTACGGCGTTGCCTGGAATCCGGTTACACCCAATCCAAATTCACCGCTGGATTATTTGACACCCGAAATCAGCCGGACGGGACCCAGCAATCCGGACGGAAGCGCCTGCACCTTGTCCATATCCTGCGCTTCAAAACGCACGCCGTAGCGCAGATTGAGCAGTTTGTAATCGGGCAATCGCCGGCCTGCCATGTAATTCAGCGCGGTATTGGCGACAATGATCTTGATACGATTTTCGCCTCGTTTCAGCAGTCCTGTCACGTCAACGGAATATGGAGGACACCAGATGGAACCGGCGCGTTTGTCGTTGACGTACACCACCGCCGCTTCGCGCACAGGCGGATCAAGCCAGGCGCGCATTCCGGCTTTCATCTCTTTTACGGGAAGCGCCTGCCCTTCGCCAAAATCCAGCACGGCTTTCAATCCGGATTGGAGCAGACTGTCGGGCGCGGAAAAGGTTTTTTCGTAGGTCGCCTGTCCCGAAAAATAGCGCGTCGCTTCGTCTTCCGTCCATGAATGCAGTTTGTCCATTTGGACGGGCGCTGAGCTTCCCACCGTCACCCGCCAGCCCGCGCTCAGGTCAACTGGCGCGGCGGATGCGATGGAGCTTTTCCCCTCTGCACGCGGCAGCGTTCGTTTCGAGAAGACCAGCACGCGCGATTCATACGGTTCCAACTCCAGTGGAAGTGTGATGCCGCCTTCTTCCCGCGACTGCGCTTCGACGGGTGTGATCCGGCCGGTGAACGGATTCCACCATTCCGGGTTTAAGCCCGTCACACGAAACTTCGCGTTGACCTTCAGCCGGGTATTGGAAGAATTGGCGACGAAATAGATTTCGGCGTCTTCGGTGTGGCGGCGAATGAAGCCCACCTCCGGGGCGGCGGGGGACAACTGTACATCCGGCTGCAGCAGGCTGTGCAGTTTCCCGGCGAGTTCGCGATTTTCATCTGTCACGAAATACGCCGGACTGTTCGTGCCTTCAAAAAGTCGCTTGGCAATTGCGCGGAGTTCATTGGTTTCGGCTTCAGGCGTTTTGAAACCGGGCGTAATGGAAGGCAGGCGACGCGTCGCAATCACTTTGCCGCCGTTGCGGGCAAACTCTTCCAGCTTCTTCAAACTTTCCAGCGGCATGCGCTCGACATTGGGCAGAATGACGATCTTGTATTTGTTTTCGCCCAGGATGAGCGCGCCATTTTCCACCCGGCCCATCTGCTTCAGCACGTCGTCGTCGAAAAAGTCCAGGTTGTAGCCGGCTTCCAGCGTGCGGGCGATGACGTCGTCGCCGATGCATTCGCGGAGGGCTTCGATCATATAACCGCGCCGGTTGCCGAAACGCACCCAGCCATCGCTGTTCGGCAAATAGAGCGCCACATCGTTGGCAGGCTGCCCCTGACGCATCAGGAAGCTCATTCTTTGCAGGTACAGCGCCAGATCGGGCATGACGATCCACCAGGGGTTTTTATCGCTCAACACGCCCGCCGCGTAAAACCGCCAGCCCGGATATTCGACGCTTTCCGGCGTGTAGGGCCAGCCGTGGCCGATTAATTGGTTGATGCCTTGCAGGAAATGCAGGTCTGCTTCGGCTTTCAGGTCCAGCGGCGTGGCGCGGAAGACGGGCGAATGCACCCACGTCCAGGTTTCCGACGAAGTCACGTTCCGCCCGTACAAATGACTGGCCGAAGAAGCCCAGCGCGAAGCGCGCAGGATTTTCCAATGCGGCCCTTCGCCTTCGGACAAATCGGCATAAGCATTGCCCGACACCGTCATCGGGGGAATGCCGTAGCCTTGAATGCGGAATTTTGTGTTGTTCCGCTTCGACCAGTCGCGCATCGGCGCCAGAAATCGTTCGTTGAGCAGTTCGGTCAGCGTCTGACTCCAATCGTGCCGGATGTCCGCCGTCTTCGGTCCGATGTCGCTGACAAGCGCGGGCAGCAGGGGCTTCAAATCGTAACCGCGCCGCTTTTGAAATTCAGGGAGAAAATCAGGCGTCCAGTCGGAGGAAAAAACTTCCAGGCTGTCGCAAAAGATGGAATACGGCCGGTTGGTCCCAAACGCCTGCATCATCCGGTCGCCGACGGTTTTCAAATAGTTGTCAGTCGCCGCGCGGTCATAGTGATCAAAAACGAAACCTTCACCGCCGACTGCGGCGCGTTTGACTTGCTGCCCCGTCCGGCTGGAAATGAAAAATCGTAGTTCGTTTTGGCCGTCAGACTGCGGGACTGCCTGCGCTGGCAACCACGCAGCGCCCTCCCGGAAATCGGTGATTTCGCGCATTCCAAGAAAAGCGGCAATCAGCGTTTCGCCTTCGGAAATCTGCGGGATTGGTATGCGCCGCTGCGCCAGATTCACTTTGACTCGTTCAACGCGCAATCGTCCGGCTGCCTGACTGACGGGCACCGTCGGCCCGCCAAAAGGCCAGCCGCTGCCCAGCGTCAAATCCATTCGCAACCCCAGTTCGCGCGACTTTTCAGCGGTGAATCGCAGCGCGTCCAGGAATTCATCGGAAAGAAACGGGAAGTTTTTGATGCCCGTGGCTGGATCGTCCGGCGAGAGCGGATAAACCGGCTGCACCTCGAACCCGCCGATGCCGCCTGCTTTCATCAACCGCATTTCGCGCTCAAGCTGGGACGTAGTGACTGACGGCCCATACCACCACCAGCGCATCATGATCCGGCTGTCATCGGGCGGTTGCTCAAAGCGGCGCTGAAGTCCCTGGAGACCTTCCGTTTGCGTGATTGCGAGGGGGCGCTCACCCGCCGGAAAAAGGAGAATTGCCGCGAAAATCCCAACAATGACTAAATAAGGTGCGGAAAGTTCGCGCCGCGAGTGTGTGACAAGATGGCATCTTGTCACACAAAAAATGCCCCGCACTTCCCACCAGTTCCTTAGCCTGCTCACCGCGCGTAAAAACTGAATCATTGGTCTGGTTCCCGAATTTGGAGTGCGGGGACTCCGGCGTCCCTTTGGTAGTCCCTTTGCCGGCAGGCGACTGGGGGACAGTAGGATTTCTCCTCGCCCAAACCTCAAATGTGGGAAGGACTACCAAAGCGACGCCGAGCCAGCGCACTCCAAGTTTTACAGTGATGCCCGGCAAACTCCTCGCCTACCGGGCATCGGTGAAGTCGTCAGCCTGATTTCTGGCAACGATCAGAACACGAACCTCACGGTCAACTGAATGCGCCGCGCGTAATTGGCCTGATTGCTGGCGACAATCTGCCCAAAAGCCGCCGAGGTCACGCCCGTTTGCGGTCCCGGCAACAATACGTGATTAAACGCATTGATGAACTCGGCACGGAACTCCAGATTCCTGTTCTCGAAGATTTCGGTCTTCTTGATCACCGACAGATCAATGTTGTTGATCTGGTCCGTGCGAACGGAACCGAAGCGCAGGGGGAAGGTGCGAACGTTGGTGACCGGCTGGGCCGCCGGCGCCGTCACGAAACCGGCAGCCGTATTGAACCAGCGATTGACGGTTTGTTCGTCGCTCGGCAAGGCGATGTTCCGCACATCACCGTTGAAGAAGATATTGCCGAAGCCAAGCGGCACGCCGCTTTGGAACTGGTACACACCGGACACCTGCCAGCCGCTGACCGCATACGATAATGCCCGGTTGACGTTGGCCCCGAACCGGCGGCCTTTGCCGAAGGGCAGTTCGTAAATGCCGCTCGCCGAGAAGCGATGCGGACGATCCGAACCGGAAATGACTTCGCTGGGACGCGGGTCGTCTCCGTTCAGGAACTCGACCGCCTCCATGAACTTCGACCAGGTGTAATTGAAGCCCAGGGTGTAGCCCTTCGAGAAACGCTTGTCCAGACGCGTTTGCAGCGAGTGGTACCACGAATACCCTTCGTTCGTCGTCGTGTTGACGGCGTCGAACTGCGGGAATGGCCGCAACAACTGTTGCCGCGAAATATTCGCTCCGCGGAAACCCGCCCCTGCGTTCGCCGGCATCAGCCCGACGAAAGGATTGGGAAGCAGTGCAGTCAAATAAGCATTGGTTGTGTTGTCGCGTGTGGTCGCCTTGCTCAGATACCGCTGCGGCGTCACGTTCAAGTTGCGACCCGTTTCGATGTGCGTCCCGCGATTGCCGACGTACGCCGCTTCGGCCACCCAGCCGCCGAATTCGCGCTGCAAGCTCAATTCCCAGCGTTGGTGATACGGCGCCAGCGGAAACGGGTTGAAGAAGGTGATGCTCTGTCCCAGGAAGGTCTGGATGCCATCCGCCGCGCCGCGCGGCGCATTCAGTCCGTTCTGGAACGCCGCGAACGGATTGGACAGCGTTTCGATGAAAGTGACGCCGTTGTTCAGTGTCGGAGTCAGCGCCGTGTTGGTGCTGAAACCGATCTGGTTCACATCGCCTCGCCGCTGGCCCAGGAATCCGAAGAAAATGCCGTAACCGCCACGCACCACCGTCTTGTCAGTCAGTTTGTAGGCGAAGCCCAAACGTGGCATGTAGTTATTTCTTGGCGTTTTATATGCCCCGCGCGGTTCCCCGTTGACGCCGGCGAAAGTCAGCCCGCCGCGAACGTTGAACGCGCTTGCCGGCACTTCCGGCGTCGGGTTCAGCGCGTATCTGGCTCTGGCCGCCGCCTCGATTGACTGAACACCAAAATAATCAAAGCCGCGCACTGTGCGGTTGAAACGTTCAGTCAGCGCTCCTTCGACTTCATAGCGCAGCCCAAGGTTGATCGTCAGTTTCTGGCTGACCTTCCAATCGTCCTGGATAAAGACGCCCGTCGTGGTGGACTGCTCGGCATAATTCGCCGGTTGGCTGATTGTGCCGGAGGTCGGCAATCCCAGCAGGAAGGCCGCGAAAGAGAAGCCCAACTGGCTGGGCACGGCGACGTTGTCCAGCGGTCCGCGCACCCACGCCGAATCGAAGTTGAACTGTCCCGTCTGATTGTTGCCGAAAAACACGTCCGTCTCGCGGTAGGAGCGGAACTCCACGCCGTATTTCAGGGAGTGAGCGCCAACGACATGATTCATCGTTGAATTAAACGAATGCGTATCGGTCGGGCGCAATTCGCCGCCGACGCCGGTCCCCTGGTACCCGGAAATTTCAAAGCGCGGGAAGCGCCGGGTTTCCTCATCAATCAGGTTGTTGTAGTAGCTTGGGAAGCCCAGGGAGGTCAGATCGAAGCCACGATTGCCGGGGTTCGAGTTGGTTCCGCGAATAAAGCGGTTGTAGCCATAGCGCGTGTTGATGACCATTGTCGAATTGAGCGTCCAGACGTGATCGAGCGCGCCCTGACGCGATTTGAACAGAAAGGCTTCGCCGGTCGCGTCGTTTTGATAGTAGTTGTTGTAGTCGCTGTCGCGGTTGTACCAGCTTGCGCGTCCGAAAATACGATGCCTTTCATTGACAACATGGTCAATGCGGATCGTGTTGGAAAGATACTTGATGGTCTCAAGCAATCCCGGCTGCGCGAAATTGCCCGTGCCATCGGCGGCGCCTGCGCTGGTCGGTTTGGGCAGATAGGCGTCCACGAATTTCCGGGCGACCGGATTGATCAGATTGGCCGGAATGATGTTGCCCGGAAACGGATCACGCCGGATGCGGCTGCCTTCCTGCCGCGCGGTGAAGGGATTGTAGAGTTGATAGCCCGCGTTGAACGCCAGCAATTCGGAGAAATCGCCATTGCGCATCTTCTCGCTGGGAATGGTCGGCGTGCCGTTGTTACGCGGGCGCGATTCGGGAATGCCCTCGATGCCATACATGAAAAACGTCCGGTTGCGGCCATTATAAATCTTCGGTATCCACACCGGGCCGCCGACAGTTCCGCCCCATCGTGTGTATTTGAAATCCGGCAGCGGCGTCCCGTTCCGGTTGGCAAAAAAATCATTGGCGAACAATCCCGGCGGCAATTTGGTGAAGTACATCGTGCCATGGAGATTGTTAGTGCCCGATTTGATGCTGAGGTTGGTCACGCCCCCTTCGGTATTGCCGAAGCTGGCATCGAAGGTGGCAGTCTGCACCTTGAACTCCGCGATCAGGTCCTGCGGCGGGACGAAGGACGCGATGACTTCGTTGGCATTGGCCGTCGAGGTGCTGGGCACGCCGTCAATCGTGATATCGCTGCGATTGGCCAGCGTGCCGTTGATTGAATAACCGACAATGTGTGTCGGTTCGAACGGGCGATCCAGACGCGGATCACGCGTGTAGGAAACGCCGCCGGCCAGGCCGATCAATTTGAACGGTTCCCCGTGGGGGATGGGCAGTTCCGACACGCGCCTGGAATCAACCACCGTCCCCAGGGAGCCGGATGTCGTATTGAGCGCCGAAGCTTCGCCGGTGATGGTCACCGACTGGTCCACCGAACCGACCTCCAGCGCGAGGTCAATCTGAATGTTGTCGTTCACCTGCACCACAACGCCGTCACGCACCAGACGCTTGAAACCGGAAGCCTCAACCACGATCTGGTAGGTGCCTGGAATGAGGTAGGTTGCCTGGTAAAAACCATTATCATTGCTCCTCAAGGTCAATGAGGTTCCCATCGCAACGTTGGTCACTTTGACCGTCGCGCCCTGGATGACGGCATCGCCCGAATCCATGACTTTACCGGAAATGGTGCCGCGTGCCTCCTGCGCCAGTCCTGCTGCCGGAGAGAGCAGGACCGCGGCCAGGAAAACCACGGCGGCAATGCCCTGCACGGCTCTGACCAGTCTGGGTCTAATTGCTGCTGATTTCATATGTTCCTCCTAGAATGAGTGGAAAAGCTGCGGCCGCCTGCCTTTTCAGCGGGCGCGCAGCGCGAATGGTTTCCGCCGCCGGACCGGAAATGATACCGAACGCGCGGGTACTTTGAAGACAGACCTCCGGCGGACGGCTTCACGAACGAGCCGTTTCCGAACGGAGTTGGTTATGTTGTTCGCAAGAAAGGAAGGAACATCGCGGACAAGGTTATACCCAGCTTCTCTTGCCTTCCGCATCCGCAATGTCCAGCGCGGTTTTTACGTTATAAACCTGCGTTATCGTCCGCCAAAAAACCTGTTTGCCAGTCTCACCGGGGCGATGCTTGTTTCTTCAGCCTCTTTTGCGTTACAGGAAGTTGACCTCTTTCACCAAATCGCTTTTCGCGGCTGAGTAGCCCGTAAATGGAATGTCCCAGCCTGTCTGCATGGCTGCTGCCTCAAGACAGGCCAACTCCATTTACGGACTACCGAGGACGCTAATTGAAAAGACTCGCCACCAATCAAGCTTCTGTTTTCGGCGTCACGGCGAGAAAGTCCTCCCGCACCGGCGTGAAAACATCTATCAGCACCACTTCTTCCTCCAGCATCGTTGCGCCGTGCCGGCATCCCGAAGGAAAGTGGAGCACGTCGCCGGCCTCGGCAATTTGCTCTTCATCGCCGATCAGGAATCGCACGCGGCCACGTTCGACCAGCGTCATCTGTTCGTGGGGGTGATCGTGCGGTGTGGTTACGACGTGCGGTGCAAATCGCAACCGGCAAATCATCAGGCGCTCGCCAACGATCATTTGCCGCGCGACGCCCTCGCCCAGGTCTTCAACCTTGATGCCGTCCCAGTTCCAATGCCCCGGCAGTTTGCTCAAACCCTTTGTGGATTGATTGTTCATTTCCCTTTTCCGCCGGACGCTACGATGGTGGCGCCGGCGATAAATATCGTTGACGCTCTCAAGCAACAGCAGGCGCGGCAAATGCAGGCGCTGAAACCAGGGCCACCGCTCCTCGCAGTCTTGGGTGATCTTCCAAAGAAACAGTCCGGATTTCGGTGTCTGCCGCATCCGGCGACAGTGCCCGTTCCGCAATTGCGGTCCGCACTGCTGACTCGATCAGGTCCCAGGCGGCGATGATTTCGCCGCCGATGTAAATCCGCGCCGGATCTATCGCATTGACGATGGAAGCCAGACCCAGGCCCAAATATCGCGCCGTCGCCTGCACGGCGGCCACGGCTTTGGCATCGCCCGCGCGCGCCCGAACGATCAAATCTTCAATCGTGAAGCTCGCGACCTCCGCCGGGATCGGTTTGGCTTCGCGCAAATTGCGGCCAAAGTAGCGCGATAGCGTCGCCAGATTGGAAATATAGGCTTCCCAGCATCCTGTCGCGCCACACGAACAACGTGGCCCGTCAATGCTCAAAGGGACGTGCCCAAACTCTCCGGCGATGTTGTGAGCCCCGCGCAGAATCTCGCCATTAACGATGATACCCACGCCGATGCCATCCGAAACGCTGACAAAGACCTGATCGCCCGCGGCCATCTCGCCGCGCGTCGCCCACATTTGCGCCAATGCGCAAGCCTTGCCCGAATTCTCGACAAAAACAGACAAGCCCGTCGCGGCAGAGAGCGATTCGCGAATTTCCACATCACGCCAGCCCAGAGTCGGCGCGTGGATGATCCGGCTGGTGGTTCGATCCACCATGCCTGGCACAACCACTCCGATGCCTTCGCAAGCGCCGGCTTCCGGATGTTCGGACAGGACTTTTTTGATTCGCTTTCCCAACTCCCCAACCAAGCGTTTGGGGTCGCGTTCGGTGGGAAAGTTCGTGGTCGCAACCAGTTGCTTGCCCATCAAATCTGTCACTCTGAGAAAGGAACCGGTCACGCGAATATCCACTGCCACCACGCAGCGCTGCCGCGAGTCTATGTACAAAAACGTCGGCTTCCGGCCTCGATGACTCTCTCCGGTTGAACCTTCAAAGATCAATCCATCCGCCAGCAGATCGTTGACGATCAAACTGACCGCTCCCCGGCGAACACCCATGATTCTGGCCAGATCAGCACGTGAGATCGGCTGATGCGTCCGCACCAGATTCAGCGCAATCTGACGATTGATCTCCCGCGAGGTACTCCGCGTCGCAATGGTGAAATTGTTGGGATTGATTTTTCGCATGTGACAGCTTTTGTCTCTCTTCAGGACTAAATGCCACCACTCGCCCCCAATTCCCCTCATCGTCAGATGATCTACAGCGGCTTGGAGCCTGGGACGCGATTGGCGCTCCAGACTATGATTCAAACCGATCCCAGCAAAGAAAGCCTGATAAATTAGGAATTTGTTGATTCTCGTCCGGTAGGCTTCAAATCCCGCCGCCTGGAAATCCAGTTCAATGTAACTTATGCCTGGACTGCCGCTGCGAGTTGTTGGCACTTATATTGTCTTAACGCGGGACAATATATCTGAATCAGCCTCAAACGATCAATTGCTATTTCCATTATTTCATCGCCAAAGTTGCTTGGAGCCTGGCCAGCAGGCCGGCGTTCAGCCCGCGCGCAAGCCATGCCCTCTCCGCCGGAAAGCCTGGAGCGCCTTTGCAGCCTGCCGCCATCTTTGCCACGCCGTAAGGCAATCCGCAGCATTCATTCGCCGAAAGGTTAAAAATAAATCTTGAGCCCGAATTGGATGTAGCGCGGAAGCCCCAGTTCGCGCAGTGTGCCGAAGCCTGTTTGATAGGCTCGGCGCAGGCGATAAAGCTTGAAGCCTTCCAGCGTGTTGAGATCGAAGGTGTTCGCGTCCCTGGTCGCAAAGCCCTGCGGCAGCCGGATGCCGGCATAGTAATCCAGCGGGATTGCGCCGCTGGGCAACCGCGCGCCGGTCACGAAGCTTTGAACTTTCGCGAAAAGCGCCGCCCCTTCCGCCGTCGTGCGCGCCGGCCGTCCAGCCGCAGCCGCGACCCAGGCGTCGTAATCCGCCGTCGAAATCGGCGTCTCGTCCGGCAGGCCCATAAAGTCGTTGATATTGGCGCCATTGCCGGAAACCGTACGGAAGATCGGGCTGTTGAGCGCGTTGTTCATATCCACGCGGAACTGCACTTTGTGTTTGCCGTCACCACCCAGTTTGAAATCCTTCTGGATCGAAATGTCGAAGAAACGCTGCATCGGGCCGCGAATGTCCAGCGTGCGTGGCGCTGTCCCCAGACTTCCCTTCGCCGGACGCATGAAAGCCGCCGGATTGACGTAGGGCTCGCACAGGGTGCCAACCGGGCAATCGCGCGACCACAGGGGATTTTTCAGCGGCACGCCCGGAACCAGATCGGGCCGGATCGTGTGCGTGATGCCGGAACTCAGGCGATTGCCTTCGACGATGGTTGGCAGAAACGGATACCCCCCCTGCAAGCGAAACAGACTGGTCAATGTCCACCCGCCAATGGCCGTATCCACCAGGCGGTTGGCGCTGGCGAGCAACTTGCGCCCGCGCCCGAACGGCAGGTCGAAAATTACCGTCGAACTGACGGCGTGTTTCACATCGAAGGACGAAATGGAGCGGTCCGCGCGGCGCGGCGCGCCGAAGGTGATGTGGCCGCCGCTGGTTGTGCCGGTGGTCAGCGAACGCGTTTCGGGGCTGGCGTCGGAGGCTTCGTCAATGGATTTGCCGAAGGTGTAATTGGCTGTAAAGGCCAGCCCGTTGTTCACGCGGCGGCGCACATCCACATATGTCGCGTGCCGGATGCTGTTGACCGATGCATCGTACAGACTGAACAGATTGTTGAACCCGAAAAACCTGCTGCCGACGTTGCCGCGTTCGATGGTGAGCACGGTCCCGGTCAGTGAACGCCGTCCCAGCGGATCGGCAAAGGTTGTGTCCGAACTCAGATTGTTGGCTTCCAGCGCTTCGACAAAATCCAGATCGCGCGGATTCAGGTTGACGCGCTGCGAAAACAGGTGCGTCCCCTTGTTGCCGACATAGGCGACTTCGACGACTGTATTCTTCATCACCTCCCAGGACAGGCTCAGATTCCAGTTCTGCGTGTAAGGCGTCGCATTTGTGGCCCCCAGCGCGAAACCCGGGATGCCCAGACTATTGCCGTACACCAGCCCATCTTCGGGAATGGCCAGCACCTGTTCGGGCGTCTGTGACAGATAAAGCGGATACACGCCCGACAGGCGGAATGGCTGGCTTGGATCCGTCGAACCGGACGAGCCATTGGCATTGGTGGTCAGTCCGTTGAAAGTGCCGAAATCGGGGCTTGGCGTGCGGTTCTGGCCATTTAGCGGCGAATGCGAAATGCCGTACCCACCGCGCACCACGAAGTGACGGTCTTTCATCCAGTTGAAAGTTCCCGGACTCCACGCGAATCCAAAACGCGGTTCGAAATCCTTATATTGAACCGGGAAGATGTATTTTGAACGTCCGCCGCGCCCCGAATACGCGAACGCGGGAATCAGCACGCTGGTCGGCACGGTCGCCGGAATGGCGGCTGTCGTGGCCACACCCAGGCCAGTTGCAACGGCGCGACGCTGCGCATCCGTCAAGGTCACCGTTTGCGTCAGGTCCGGACGGAACACGCCCTGCCGGTTGTATTTTTCCGTGCGCGGCAATTGCAGCGCATAACGCATTCCCAGGTTGAGCGTCAAATTGGGCTTGACCTTCCAATCGTTCTGGACGAACGCGGCGCTGCTTTTCCAGCGGTAGTAGTAGGGAATGATGACCGGACGCGCCTGAACCGCATTCGGCACGCCCAGCAGATAACTGGCCCAGGTGATGCCGCCTGAAGTCGCCGCCGTCCCACGATTGCTGCTGGTGTTGAGCACACGAAAATCCCAGCGTCCGCCCGCCGCGCCGAAAAATGGTGTGACGTTGAGCAGTTCGTAATTCAAATCCACGCCAAACTTCCAATTCATGGCTCCCTGCGTGAAGTTGACGATGTCATTGATGTTGTAGCGTTCCTCGACATTGAAATTATTCGTCGAACCAGCGGAACCAATCGAGGCAAAGGCATTCGGCCCGTCAGCGCTGACGTTGAACAGAGGCAACCCGCCGCTCGTCAACGTGGGAATCCCCAACTCGTTCGACAAATTACGCCCGGTCTTGATTGAAAATTCAGGCCCGTAATCTTCGCTGAAGACGCCGCGCGTGTAATTGACGCGCAACTCGTTGACGATTCGCGGCGAAAAGATATGCGTGTGGGTGATTACCGCCTGTTTGGAATCGCTGTAAGCGGCGGAATTACCGTTGATTTCGCTGCCGAAGCCGCGCACGCCGACCGCCGGAACTTTGGTAAAGCGAAAACTGAGGCGATCCGTGCTGGAAATTTGATGATCAATGCGCGTCGTGTAGCGCGTCTCGTCCTGCTGAACAAACCGGTTGACGACGAAGTTGGAAAGCTGACCGGCGTCATTAATAAAGTAGTTGCCCGCGCGTGGCAGAAAGTCAAAGGCCTTGAGCGCGACCGGATCAATCATATTCTGCGGCAGTCTGTTGCCGGGAAACGGTGCGAACAGCGTTCCCGCCGCCGGGACAATCGGCACGTATTTGCCGCCCACGACATTGAACTGCTGGAAGATTCTGGTTTCAGTGCTGGTCACGGGGATTTGCGGAAATTGTGACAGCACACTGGTCGGCACCCAGCCATTGGCAATTCGCGACAAACCCGAAAAATCGCCTGTGCGCATTGCATCGGTTGGCAGCAAAGTATCCGTGACAACAAAATCGCGCCGCCAGCGCGGTTCATAGGCAAAGAAGAAAAAGGTCTTGTCATGCCCGTCGTAACTGGCCGGGCCGAAAACTTTTTTCGGCAACCAGACCGGGCCGCCGATGGTGAAGGAGCCTTGCGAAAAGCGAAGGTTATTGGGCGGACGCAAGGTCGAGGTCGTCCACCTTTGCGCATTGGTCGCCGGATTGCGGTGATAAAAAAGCGCCACCCCGTTGTATCTGTTCGTGCCCGATTTCGTCGTCGCGCTGATGACGCCGCCACCGGTGCGCCCGAACTCCGCGGAGTAGGCGGAAGTCTGCACGGTGAACTCCTGCACGGTTTCGGGAGTGAAACTGACCACTGCGCGCGCCACACCGACACCAGTATTATTGACGCCATCCGCCAGAATCGCCGTGCTGCCGGCGCGTCCTCCATTCAGGTTCAAATTGAACCCCGGCACAGGCTGTCCGGAAGTGACTTCCGGGTCTTCGCTCCCTGCATCGCCGGATACATTGGGCGCGGTCAACGCCAGATCGAGCACACTGCGGTTAAACAGCGGCACATCCTGAATCTGGCGTTCAGTGATTGTCTGGCTGGCAGTGCCGTTGGCCGTGTTGAGCAAGGGGGTTTCCGCGGTGATATTGACGGTGGTTTCGACTGCACCGGCTTCCAGCACAACGTTGACGGTGGCAGTGGAGGCAGTGTCCACTTTGACATTCTCCAGAAGCGCCTTCTTGAACCCGGGCGCTTCCACCGTAATGCGATAAATCACCGGTTCCAGTGAAGTCGCACCAAAAGCGCCATCGCCTGAAGTCGTGAGCTTTTGTGACTGATTGGTGCCAATATTGGTGATCGTGACGATTGCGCCCGGGATGACGCCGCCATTTTTATCTGAAACTGAGCCGCTGATTCCGCCGCGATTGGTTTGCGCCATGGAAATTACTGCGCACACGGCGATTAGAAAAAAGCTGACGAGCAGACGAATTGGGTTTCTCATTGGGAATCTCTCTCAGGCTATAAATAAGGATGAACTTCCTCTCGCGGAAAATTCCCGCAAGGGTCATTGCACCGAACGAAACTTGATTCCCAGGAAAGCCAGCGTGTAATTTTCCAGCTTGTAATTTTAATGTTGAAGACAGACGCTCGAACTTGGAGCGCGCGCGGCAACGGCTCTAATTTCAGGATGGTAGGGCCGATGCAACCGGAATCGAAGACCTTCTACGTCGGAAGACTTGCCCCGGAGATTGCGCCAAATTTGACCAGCAATGATGCAGAGATTTAATATGCGCTTGCTTAAGTTCCATCAATAAGTCGCGTCTGAAAAGTTTCCAAAAGAAATCTAAAATCAGGGGTAAGTCCTTGAAACCACATCAGCTTTACAGGTTCGAATCATTTTGTCTGGACGCCACCGCCAAAGTGCTCTTGAAGGATGGCCAGACAGTGGCGATGACTCGAAAGGCTGTCGAGACACTCCTGGTGCTGGTCGAAAATTCCGGGCAAGTTGTTCCCAAGGAGGAATTGCTCACTACAATCTGGCCTGACCGTGTGGTGGACGAAGCCAATCTGACCCAAAATATTGCCATGGTCAGACGCGCATTGGCTGCCGAACGCGGAACACCATCCTACATCGAAACTTTTCCCGGGCGTGGATATCGGCTGCTTGGCCCGGTCGTGACGGAGATTCCGGTTGAACACCATCAGCAGGAAATGGTGGCAGAGACCCCGGTCCTGGAGGAGATTCCGCAAGCGGATACATTGTCCGAGAAGGCATCCCAGCCCCCCCCCTCTGCCCCAACTGCCCCGGTTCCCTCTTCCCCATTTTGGCGCGGAATCCCAGCCTATGCCTTCTTCATTCTTGTGACCAGCGCGGTCGCAACCGCTGTCTGGTTTTACCTGCAAAGGAATTCTCGTCCGCCGGAAGCGATCTTCCGGGTTTCGCCTTTCACCCGATTGCCGGGCAAGGAACTCCAACCCGCGCTTTCACCGGATGGGAACAAAGTGGCATTTCTGTGGGATCAGGGAGACGGACACCCTCCTGATATTCGTGTTCAGTGGGCGGGTGAACCATCCTCCACTCAGGTGACCAAGGAAGAAGGGCATTACAGCAGTCCAGCCTGGTCGCCGGATGGACAGGCGCTGGCTTACTTGCGGATTGAAAGATTCGGGACGGATGTTTTGATCCGGTCATTGGAAAACGGCGGTGAAAGGCAGGTCGCCCGTTTCACGCCGCCGAATTATGGGTTCCAGTACCGCCTGCTGGATTGGTCGCCGGACGGGCAGTGGCTGGTGGCATCGCATGCTGAGGCGCCCGACAAACCGAATAGCCTGTTTCTGGTCAATGTTGCGACCGGCGAAAAGAAGGCGTTGACCAAACCGGAGCAAATGGTTGGAGGAGATTTGGATCCGCACTTTTCTCCCGATGGCCGGACGATTACGTTCATACGGCATATTCAGCGCTCGCATCAGGAGCTTTATTCAATTCCGTTTGCCGGAGGACAGCCCAGACAACTGACCGCCGATACCAAACAAATCAGCAGTCACGATTGGCTTCCAGCCTCTGACAGCAGCAAAGGCGGAATCGTCTTCGCCTCTGACCGCGGGGGCGAATTCCGGCTGTGGAAAATCCACGCGGACGGTTCAAGTCCCGAAAAGAACCCCCAGCCTGTAGGCATTTACGGCGAAGCGCCGATCGAACTGTCGCTCGCACGAAAATCCCCGCTGCTGGTGTATTCCCTACAACTGCAGGATCGGAATATCTGGCGGCTGGATTTGAAGGAAAAAAACTGGACCCGAATTGTGGCGTCTTCGGCACAAGACGCTTCCCCGCAGTATTCGCCGCTGGGCGACAAGATCTGTTTCCGTTCTGACCGCTCCGGCGAGGAGCAATTGTGGGTCAGCGACGCCAACGGGAACAATCAGGCGCAAGTCACCAAAAATGCCTTGTACCCATCGGTCGGCCATTGGTCGCCAGATAGCCGCCGGATCGTCTTCAACAATGCCCGGAGCGGAGAAATTTTCCTGGCCATCCTTTCAGATCCCAATTCCGGAACCTGGTCCATACGCCCCACCGGAGTGACCGGTGTCCATCCGATTTTTTCCCCGGACGGTCAGTGGATTTACGCTGGCACGACGAAAAACATTATTCGATTTCTCGTCAATGGCGGCGGGGCAACTGAAGTGGTCAAAACCGGCGGATTTTCGCTTGGCGTGTCGAAGGACGGAAAGTGGCTTTACTTTATGCGGGATACGAATGACTCCGTGCTCTGGCGCGCGAACACCGACACAGGCGATTTCGCCAAAGTCCTGGACGGTGTGCTGCCCAATTGCACCAGTTGCTGGGCGCTGGCGGAAGACGGAATTTATTACCTGGGCAGCGACAAACAATCTTTCGATGCGCAGGTCATTTATTTCCATGATTTCGCCACGGGAAAAGAGCGTGCAGTCATCAAATATCCCGAACCCCTCTCGCCGGTTGGCAGCGGTCCGTTCTCCCTTTCTCCCAATTTGCGAAGCCTGCTTTGCGTCCGCGTTGATCCTTCCAACAGTGACATCATGCGTGTTGAACCCTTTCGATAACTCATTGGGCGAGCAATTTACTCAGCACCTGTTCGTTGATCCGCAACACAGTCCCATGCCGGTGTCCTTTGGGAAACGAAACTTTTGCTGACACCTCCTGCCATTGCTTCAAATCTTTCGATTCCAGCGCCCCGTAATATTGCGGATTGTGATAATGGTCAAAATAGATCAGCCATTTGTCGCCGACTTTCGCGACGGATGGCCCTTCCACCCAGTCGCCCGAAATGGGATCGGACGCCGTGCCATAAGGTCCTTCCACTTTGTCCGCTGTCGCAATGCGCAGATTTTTCTGTCCGGGGCGCTCATCCTTGAAAACCAAATGGTATTTGCCGTTCGCTTTCAGCAGCGTGCCGTCTATCGAATTGAAGCCGGGATTGTAGAAAACCTTCTGCCCGGTGAATTTTTGAAAGTCCTTCGTCGCAATGTAATAGAGCCTGTGGTTATATTTGTCCTGCCCTTCCGTTTCAGGAAACCTGCCGGGAACCGTCGTCGCCCAGACGATCAAAAACTGTTTCGTCTGTTCGTCATAAAACATGTCCGGCGCCCAGGTGTTCCTTGCTCCTTTCACCTCGCGATTCACGGGAACGTACTTCTGCTCGCTCCAGATAATCAGGTCTTTGGAACTGGCGTAGCCAAACCCATCGTCATTCCATCCTGTCGTCCAGACCATATGAAATGTTCCGTCCGGTCCCGGAACAATGCAGGGATCACGCATCAGCTTCGTGCCGATCACCGGCGTGAGAAAGGATTTGTCATTTTTCAGCGCCGTCCATTGATACCCATCACGGCTGTAGGCCAGATGCAATCCGTCTTCGCCATTTCCTCGAAACGATGTAAATAGCCATACGGATTTTGAGTCAGCCTGGGCAAAAGCCGGAGCCACCAATGGATTTTTGCTGAAATAAAAATAATCCAGCAACAGCACGCACAAAGCAGTCGTAACCACCATTCTCATCACGCAACCTCCAAGTTTCCACGATTCGACTTATGGAAAAGCTGGCACATTCTCAATGGAGCAATCACCACTCGCAAGAGATCTTTGTTCTCCCGGAGAATTTTTGGCGCGATCATCACCTTGTTGCCATTTGCCACGCCAAGTCAAAAATGCCACACCGTTTTTCTGATCAATTCGACAGAGTAGCCGATAGAGATCGTCAGCTAAGGGTGATAAGTCTTTTATTTTCGCAAATCTTAGTGTATCGCTATTAAGTTTTCTTATAAAAATTCGTCAGTTAAATTGATAACGCATTTGGTATACTGCTTGCCAACTAACGATCAAGACGCGTTAAAGCGTTGGGAGAAATGGAAGTACAAACAAGTATGGAGAAGAAACTTATGAACGAGAAAACAAACCGATTCGTCAAATTGGGGCTGGTGCAATTGGCGCTGGCTTGCGCCCTGGCATTCGCTTTTGTCGCGGGCAAAGGACTGTTTTCGGCAACAGCCGATTCGGGCGAAATTCCGGTGAAAGTCGCCAGCAATGCTCCCACGGAAATGGGCGCGTTAACCAGCACGTTTGCTCCGATTGTCAAAAATTCGCTGCCTGCGGTGGTCAGTATCCTGTCCACCAAGGTCGTCAAGAATGATGGCGATGAAGGGTTGGCGCCGTTTTTTAATAACCCGCAGTTCCGAGAATTCTTTGGCGACCGTATGCCAAATCAACAGCGGCGGCCTCGCGAACAACGCCAGCGCGGAATGGGTTCAGGCGTGATCGTCAATCCTGATGGGTATATTCTGACGAATAATCACGTCATTGATGGAGCGAATGACATTAAAATTGCCTTCCATGATGGTCGTGAAATGAAAGCGCGGGTGGTCGGCGCAGACCCGAAGACGGACATTGCGCTGCTCAAAGTTGAAGAGAAGAATTTGCCCGTGCTGGCTTTTGCGGATTCTTCACAGGTGCAGGTCGGCGACATCGCCTTGGCCATCGGCAACCCGCTCGGCGTGGGGCAGACGGTGACGATGGGTATCATCAGCGCCACCGGTCGCGGCAATCTGGGAATCGAAGATTACGAGGACTTCATTCAGACCGACGCCGCCATCAACCCGGGCAATTCCGGGGGCGCATTGATCAATGCGCGCGGCGAACTGATCGGCATCAACACCGCGATCCTGTCGCGTTCGGGTGGCAACCAGGGTGTAGGCTTCGCGGTTCCGGCGAACCTGGCTCGTTCGATCATGGGTCACCTGAGCAAGGGCGGGAAAGTCGTGCGTGGCTACATCGGCACAACGATTCAGCCTGTAACACCTGAAATCGCGAAGGCTTTCAACTTGCCGAACTCTCGT
This sequence comes from Heliomicrobium sp., assembly GCA_021155085.1. Lineage (GTDB taxonomy): Bacteria > Acidobacteriota > Blastocatellia > RBC074 > RBC074 > RBC074. Next base: position 82,809 of record JAJNQA010000011.1, read on the forward strand.
GGCGCGCTGATTGGCGATGTCACGACGGGCGGTCCGGCAGCCAAAGCTGGAATCATCAAGGGCGATGTCATCACAGAACTTGACGGCCAGGCGGTTGCGGACGGTCGCGAATTGCGTCTGAAGATCAGCCAGATGGCTCCGGGCACGCCGGTCAAGCTGAAGATTTTCCGCGATGGCACTGCGCGCGACATCAACGTCACGCTTGGGGAATTGCCAACCGATGACACGGCTCCAGAGGCAGAAGAGTCACAGGACGATTCGCTGGAAGGTATCTCGGTGGAGAACCTGACACCGCAGATGGCGCGTCAATTCCAACTGCCGGCAAATACCACCGGCGTCGTCGTCACCAAAGTGGATGAAGACAGCGCGGCAGCCAATGCTGGTTTGCGGCGCGGCGACGTGATTCAGCGTGTGAATCGCAAGCCCGTCAACACTACTGCCGAATTCCGTGAGGCGATGAAACAGGCCGGTCAAAACGCAGCCGTCCTGCTGGTCAATCGCGGTGGTCGCACCAGTTTCGTCGTGATCTCAGCCCAGTAAGAAAAGTCGTCTTTATCAACTAAATGTTTGGTAAATGTCCGGCAAATGTCCGGGGAAACTCCAGTTCCCCGGACATTCCACCCAGAATCACCGCCCGAAGCTTCTCTTAATCTTGCCAGAAGAACCGGAAGTTGCGACCATACCACCAGCGTAGAGATCCGGACGCTGAAGAAAAGAAATCCAGCGACGGTGGAATCAAAGGCATTACTTCATTTCAACAAGTCGCCACCATCAACGAACGGCATCAGTGAGATGGCCGAAAAGCACGCAGCATTTGCGATCCCAGACTCCCTCGCCACCGATGAAGACCTCATCGCGCTGGTGAGTCGCGGCGATATTGAAGCATTTGAACGTCTCGTCCAACGCCATCAGAAATCCGCGCTCCGGGCGGCGCAGCGCTTTCTGGGTGATCCTGTCGAAGCCGAAGACCTGGCGCAGGATGCTTTTTTGCAGGTCTATCATCAAGCGCATCGCTACAGGGCGGAACGCGCCGCCTTCAAAACCTGGTTTTTTACGATTCTGCTCAATCTTTGCCGCAATGCGATCAAAAAGAAACGGCTGGTTTATTCCGATAATCCATCAAGTGATGCGCGCGATCGCGACGATCCGTCCACACTGCTCACCCGGCAGGAACAAGCGCGAGCATTGGCTGAAGCCATTCTTAAACTCCCGCCCAACCAGCGCTCCGCATTTATCCTGTGCCATTACGAAAACTTCAGTTACGCCGAAGCCGCGCAAAGTCTCGGCGTTTCCCTCAAGGCGATTGAATCACTGCTGGTCCGCGCCAAGCGCACGCTGCGCGACGAACTGGCCTGGCTGAAAAAACCGTAGGAAAAATCTTTCCGCCAGGCGCAGGGTTTTCGCGACTCGACTGTATAAGGAGGCAAACCATGAATTGCTCAACGATCAAAATACAATTACACGCCTACTTAAACGGCGAGCTTGCTGGGATTCAAAAAATGGCAGTTGTGGAGCACCTACGGGCCTGCGACAGTTGCCGGAAGGATGCGGAGTTTGATCAATTCCTGCGCGAAGTTGACGATTTTTACGGCGAAGCGCCAGGGTTGATCGTGCCTCCCACTTTTCTTTCTCAGGTCGTCAAGCGGGCTCGGACTGGCATGCCTTCGACGAACAGAAAGCCCGCCTTGCCGGAACGCAAACCGCTGTGGAACTGGTTTCTGGACTTCGGTTTGCCGCTGCGTTTGGCGGTTGTCTCGACGCTGCTGCTGGCTACTGTTGGAGGTCTTCGCGCCGGGCAGGTCATTACCGGCCTCATCACTCGCTCCAACGAACAAAAACCGCAGATCATCATGCCGGATATGATTCCCGCGGAACAGTCCCTGGTCATGCTGATGCGCAGCGAAGGCCTCGTTGTCACCGGTCAGGCATCCGGAGAGCAGCAATGAAATCAAGACTTCTTCAATTGACATTCATCATCTCCGTGCTTTTCAACGTCGCGGCGATTGGGGCGGTAGTTTACGGGCTATCGTCGTCGAAAACTGCCGCGAGCAACAAACCCAATGCGCTGGCTGTTTATGACCGGCTAAATTTGACCGAAGAGCAGAAGAAAATCTGGGAAGTTCATTATTTCGATGTCATTCAGCGTATCACCGACTCGCACAAGCGCTACAGGACAAAATGGCTGGAGATTGTCGAATTGATGTCCCAGCCCAAACCGGACTGGGCCGCCGTTGAAGCCAAGCAGCAGGAAATTCTGGACATCAACCGCGAAACCCAAACGATGATCTTTCAGCGTTGGGACGGCGTGAAAAGTTACATGTCGCCGGAGCAGCAAAAAATCTTTTTTGACATCCTGCAGGAGCGGTTCAAGTCCGGCGAGATTCTGGGCGAAATCAAAACAGCGCAAGAGATACTGAACCGTCAAATGCCGATGGATCGTGGACGTTCCGCCGGCGATTCACAACGCGAAAACCGATAAGTCACACAGATGAGTCGCGGATGAAACGTCCGCGATCCAAATTTCCCAAAACACCACCATAGGAGAGTCTAGGTATGAAGCGAAGTTACGCTTTTCTGCTTGCCCTCGCGTTCTGTTTGTCAGCGCTTTTCTTCGCGCAGCAAGGGAGCAATGCGAAGGAGAAACCCGCAACAGCGGCCACGGCGACCTTCACGAAAGATGTCGCGCCGATTCTGTACGCCAAATGCGCCGTCTGCCATCATCCGGGAGAAGCCGCGCCAATGTCGCTGATGAATTACAAGGAAGTCCGCCCCTGGGCCAAATCCATTCGCGAAAAAGTCGTCAGCAAAGAGATGCCTCCCTGGTATGCCGATCCGAACCACGGTGAATTTCTGAATGATTCCCGTTTGACGTCCGAACAGATCGAAACGATCAAAGCCTGGGTTGAAAGTGGAGCGAAAGAAGGCGATCCGAAAGATTTACCCGCACAGCCCAAATTCTCCAACTCCGGCTGGAAGTTCGGCCAACCGGATGCCGTGCTGGAAATGAGCGAAGAAGCCTCCATTCCCGCCGACGGAACAATTCCTTACAAGTATTACGCCATCCCGACCAACTTCACGGAAGACAAATATGTTCAATTCGCCGAAATCAAACGCGGCGAACCCAGCGTTGTGCATCACGTCATCGTCAGTGTGCGCGACCCGGAGCAAGGTCCGCTGCCGGCGGCTGGCGAAATCAGGGCCAGCGCGCAGCGTGTCAATCCAGAAGCCGCCGGGCAGCAGCAGCAACGGAGTCAAGGTGCGCGACGCGCTGTTAATCAGGATGCCATGCTGGTCGGTTGGGCGCCCGGAATGGACCCGCTCACGCTGAAGCCGGGCAACGCCAAATTAGTCAAGAAAGGCTCCGTGCTGGTCTTCCAGATGCATTACACCGCCACTGGAGTTGCGGCGAAGGACCGAACCAAAATCGGCCTCTATTTTGCGAAAGCGCCGGTCGAAAAGCGTATGTTCACTCGCGGCGTCACGGTTGATCCGTACAAGCTGGCGATTCCGCCGGGCGATGCGAACTTTGAATCGCGCTCGTCCTACACCTTCACCGAAGACGTCCATCTGCATATGTTCATGCCGCACATGCATGTTCGCGGCAAGGATTTCGAGTACAAGCTGGTTTATCCGGACGGCAAGGAAAAAATCCTGCTGAAAGTGCCGAAGTACGATTTCAACTGGCAGCTCACCTACTTCGTCAAAGAACCAATTGCCGTCCCGAAAGGCAGCCGCATTGACTGCGTCGCTCATCACGACAATTCGGCCAACAACAAATTCAATCCCGATCCGACCATCACCGTCCGATGGGGCGATCAGACCTGGGAAGAGATGATGATCGGCTGGATTGATTACACGATTGACAGTCAGGATCTGCGAACGCAACAGACCGCGTCAAAATAGTCACCAGACAAATCTAAAAAGACAGGATGAACAAGCAAGATTGATAACAGGATTGACAGAATCAGAAGAAAAGCCCGTCAATCCTGGCCGTAAATCTTGTTCATCCTGTCTACTCTCTTTCTCAAAAGGAGCCCTTCAATGTGGATTCGTAAAGCACTTCGAGATTTGAAAAAAGGCGTGGATTCGCCCATGCCGACGCAGGTCGTTTCCAACGAAGAAATTATCCCGCGGCCGCAGAGTGAGCCGCAGAAACAGGTCGAGCAGTTGATCGGCGAAATGTCGGAAACCCGTGCCAAAAAGCTGGGCCTGCGGCGCCGCGATTTCATGCGGACTTCGATGGGGCTGGCAACCTGTTTTCTCGCTTCCAATCAGGTCTTCGGCAAATGCTGGGACGTGGACGAAATCGAAACCTGGGAAGCCGCACCCTACGAGGAAAAATGGCCCAAGGACGAATATTTCATCATTGACGTGCAGGCGCACTTCACCAACGGCCTGGCCCTTCCAGGATTCCGCGGAATGGAATTCGTCAAGAATATGGGCTTCAATCTCAAGGAAGATGCCGAGGCCTACGGTTTCCAGAACTTCGTCAAGGAGATGTATTTCGACAGTGACACAAAAATGGTTGTCATCTCCGGCGTTCCCGGCAAGGAAAACCTGCGAGACAAGGACGGCAAAGTGCTGGAAGGCGCGGCACGCACCCCCGGCGTGGCCGGCAGAGTTTTGCCAAGCTGGGTAATGCACGAAGCGCGCAAGAAGATCAATGAGTTGGCAGGCTCACAGCGCGCCCTGAACCAGGGCAACCTCGCGCCGAATCATTACTGGGACAAGGCCGCCAACAAAATGAACAAAGCAGAACTCCTGGAACAGATGGAGCGCGAAATCAACGTGTACGGCATCAGCTCCTGGAAATGGTACTGCCACACCGATCCGGCGCAGACCGGCAATGGCTTCCAGCTTGATGATGACAACGCGCAGTTCTTCATCGAAGAATCCCGTAAACGCGGCATCAAACTGATCAGCACCCATAAAGGCTATTCGTATCAATCGCGCACGCTCGGCCATCTGGCCAATCCGAAGGATGTCGAGAAAGCGGCGCTGCGCAATCCGGACTTCAATTTCGTGGTGTATCACTCGGCGCTCAAACACGGGGCAAATGAGGCAAACTGGAAAGAGTCGAACAAGTACGACCCCACCACAGGCGATTTTGAATGGCATAGTGTGCTGATGGACATCAAGAAGCGTAATCCGCAGATGAACAACGTTTATTGCGAAATCGGCAGCTTCTTCAACACTCTGGCCGTGTGGGATCCGGTGATGGCTGCGCACGGGCTGGGCAAGAACATCAAATATTACGGCGCGGATCACGTTGTCTGGGGCACTGATTGCCTGTGGTGGGGTTCGCCGCAATGGGGCATTGACGCCCTGAAGCGATTCCAGATCAGCGATGAAATGTGCGAGAAATTTGGTTACAAGAAGATCACCAACCAAGACAAGGCGAAGATTTTCGGGCTGAACGCGGCCAAACTTTATAACGTGGATGTGAACGCCAAACGCAACGCTCTGCCGGCGGACGCGCTGTCAAAAGCCAAACTCGCGTACCTGGATCGCGGCGCGGAACCGAGCAACGCGGCCTGGGGCTGGGTGCGCGCTGAAGATTAAAAAAGCGACTGGATCGCGGACGTTCCGTCCGCGATCCAGTCGCGGGCAAAACGTGGACTCCCCGTCCGCGTTCCAACCTACAAGGAGAAACATCAATGCGACGATCCATCATCGTCTGGGCATCCGTTCTGCTCATCCCACTGCTCGCGGTTTCGGTGTTGGCGCAGGATAAACTGGCGGGCCGTTGGACAGGCAAAGTCAAAGCGCCGCAGGGCGAACGCGACGCGGAACTGAGCTTCAGCAAGGAAGGCGAGAAATACACGGGCAAAATTTCCGGCGTGCGCCCTGGACAGGACATCACGTTTAAGGAAGTAAAAGTGGAGGGTGACAATGTCACCGCAATGGCTGAAGTCGAAACCCCGCAAGCCATGCTTGTCATCAATTACAAGTTCACGGTCAAAGGCGACGCAATGACCGGACAAGGTTCGCTGGATTTCAACGGCAACGCTTTCAGCTTTGATTACGAATTCAAACGGGGTGCGGGCGCACCCGCGCCAAGCGCCGCCCCCGCAGCCCCGATTTCTCAGGGCCAAACTCAACGCCCGCGTTCCGGGCCGGAACAGCCGCAGCAAAAGCAATCCATTGATTACTTCGTCGGCAAATGGAGCTTCAAGGTCGTGGGCCGCGAAAGCGCATTGGGCTCCGCGCCGCGCGAAGGTTTCGTGACTTTCACCAAACGCGCCGACGGCAAATCCGTTGACGGGATGGTTGAAGGGATCGCCGATGGCAAGCCCTATAAAGAAACCATCACGCTCACCTTCGACGAAGCCAGCAAAATGCTGATGACATCCGAAAAACTGGCCACTGGCATTCAGCTCAGCGGCAAAGGCGATTGGAGCAGTCCGATTGCCATCCGGTTCGCGGTGGATCCGATCAAGGCCAAAGGGCAATCGCTTCAATTACGCCGCACCATTTCGGTTGTCGCCGCCCATTCGTTCACCGTCACCGAGGAATTGTCGGAAGACGGCGGGCCTTTCGTGCGGCTCGGCAACGGCATCTACAGCAAGGCGCAGTAAGAACCTCAATGTGATGCGGGTTCTTAACCCGCATCACATTTCCCGAAGGAGTCCGCCAATGAATCGCACCCGTCTATTCTTCCTGCTTGGTTTTGCATTGTTCATTTCCTTGGGAATCATAATGACTGGCGCTTCGCGCAGCGAAGCCAGCGGGAAAAAAGCTGAACCGATCGCCACTCCCACTTTCACCAAAGACATCGCGCCGATCTTTTTCAAAAACTGCGCCGAGTGCCATCGCGAAGGCGAAATCGCGCCAATGTCGCTGATGAATTACAAGGAAGTCCGCCCGTGGGCCAAAGCGATTCGCGAAAAAGTCGTCAGCCGCGAAATGCCGCCCTGGCACGCCGATCCCGCGCACGGCCAATGGTCAAACGACAAGCGGCTTTCGCCGAAGGAGATTGAAACCATCACCGCCTGGATTGACGGCGGAGTAAAAGAAGGCGACCCGAAAACGATGCCCGCCGAGCCCAAGTTTGCCAAAGGCTGGCAAATTGGCGAACCCGATCTGGTCATCAACATGCCGGAAGAATTCACCGTCCCGGCGGAAGGCGCGGTTCCGTACATGTATTTCACCGTGCCCAGCAATTTTACCGAAGACAAGTACATCACCGCGATGGAAGCCCGCGCGGGCGATTTGTCCGTCGTGCATCACATTGTGATTTACGTCCGCGATCCGAAGGAGAAAGCTTCGCGCAGACAGGACATTGGCACCGGATTGCTCGGCGCGCTTTCGCCCGGCAACACGCCGTTCATCGCTTCGCCAGGCACGGCCAAGCTGATCAAAGCCGGATCGAACATCGTTTTCCAGATGCACTACACGCCCAGCGGCAAAGCGACCAAGGACCGCTCGATGATCGGATTGAAGTTTGCCAAAGCTCCGGTGGACAAGATCATCACAACAACAGCCGCCTGGGACGCCAGATTTGAGATTCCGGCGAACGCGCCGAATCACGAAATCCGCGCCTTCTACAATGTCGAAGAAGACGTGGACATCATCAGCCTGATGCCGCACATGCACCTTCGCGGCAAGGATTACACCTACATCGCGCACTATCCTGACGGGCGCAAAGAGATTCTACTTTCGGTGCCACGCTACGATTTCGGCTGGCAGGTGTATTACTACCCGGTCAAACCGCTGCGCATGCCCAAGGGCACGAAGATCGAAGCCATCGCCCATTACGATAACTCAACGAAGAATCCGCAGAACCCAGACCCGTCCAAACCCGTACGCTTCGGCGAACAAACCTGGGAAGAGATGATGAACGGCTTCTTCGATTTCGTTCCGGTGCAAAGTGCGGCGAAATCAGCGGCGTCCAGCAGTAGCGGCTCAAGATAAGACGTTAAGAAATAACGGGACATACGGAAAAGACCACTGGTAATAAGTTTTCCGTTCATCCCGTTATTTCCGTTTGTTCTGTAATCAATCCCGGCAGTTTTCATCAACCCATCAAAAGGCAAAATCATGATTCAGCGCGCACCAGTTCGGCGAACGATCCGACTCACTGTCTTCAGTCTGGTTTTGTTCGCCATCACATTCAGCTTCCTGATTACAGGCAACAGCCAAAGCCAGGCGGGTCAAACCGTGCCCCCTTCCGCCAACGAAGCCCACTTCCACCATTTGCACCTGAATTCGCTCGACCCCAAAGCGGCGATTGATTTTTACACCAGCCGTTTCGACAGTGAAAAAGCGAAGTTCGCAGGCTTGCTGGATGCCGTCTGGACGCAAAAGTCGTGGATGTTGTTTTCAAAGGTCAATACGCCGCCGGTGTCAGATTTAACCTCCTCCATCTGGCATTTTGGCTGGGGGGCGGAAAACATGAAGGCGGAGTATGAACGCCAGCAGAAACTTGGCACGAAGTTCCACACGCCGCTAACCGACATCAGCGACATCGGCGGCAATGCGGGCGCAAAGGATTTGTTTTATTACGCCTATGTTGAAAGCCCGGACAAGGCATTGATTGAACTGAACACGGCGGGGCATCACCGCTTCGGGCATCTGCATTTGTTCAGCACCGATCCGATTGCCGCCGGAGAGTGGTACATCAAGCATTTCGGCGCAAAGGGACGGATTCCGACTTCGCGCACGCCGCGCATATATCGCGGTTTTCAGATCGGCCCCAGCGTTTCGCTGACGGTGGACAACGTCAACATCATCATCTTCCCGGCGGAGTATTTGAAAGCGGCTGATCCGGTGCGCTGGAAAGATAAGGTCGAACTTGAATCCACCAAAGGCCACGTGGTGGATCACATCGGATTCAGCTTCGATAATCTGACGGAAGCCCTGGAAAAGATGCGCAAGGACGGCGTGAAGGTGACGGACGAAATCAAATCCATCGCCAACGGCAAGATCAAATACGCTTTCGTCGAGGGGCCGGACAAGATTCGCATCGAACTGGTCGAAGGCCACGCGAAAAAAGAGTAAGTCCAACATCCATCAACCAAGCATCAGCTACCGCAGGAGGCCGAAGACGTGAACCGAGCCAAGAAAATCCCAGCCGCGTTGATCTGTTTATTTATCACCCTTTCGATGGTCATTCCCGCGACCGTCCAGCGGGGCGCTTCCGGTCGAGAAAGCCGTAACCATTTGCTCAAGCGATGAACGCAACCTCCAAACGCAAGATTGTTTTTGCCGCCAAAACGCTCTCGGTCATTCTGACGGCGAGCGTTTTCCTCTGGCAATTCGGCTTTACGCCGATGGCAGCCGTCATTCACCAGGACAAGCCCGCCGAGCAAAACCCGCCAAAGAAGCTGGACCCAGCGGCCTGGGGCGGCAATCACGCGGGCCAGCCTGTTCCCGAATTTGTTCATGGCGATGAATGTCTTTTCTGCCACCGCAACACCATCGGCTCGACCTGGCAGAACAATGCGCACGGCGTCACCGTCCGTCACCGGGAGGATGCGCCGGAATTACGCGCCGTGCTGAAAGACCAAGTGAAGTTAAATGCCTTTGCCGAACAAATCGAATACTTTCTCGGCAGCCGCCATCGTGTCCGTTTTTTGAAGAAGGAGGGTTATGGCAAGTTCACAATCCTGAACACCCAGGCGGTCTTAAATGCTGAACATAAAGCCGAACGCTGGGAGGCGGCTGATAAACCTGTCTGGGACAGGGAAAAGTTCGCCAACAACTGCGCCGGCTGTCACACAACGGGCGTGGATCCGCAAACAAAAGCTTTTTCAGGTTTCGGACTGGATTGTTACACCTGTCATGGCGAGGTGGATCTGGATCATTCCAACGACACATCCAAAGTATTGCTCTCAAAAAAGCGCCGCAACGACGCCCGGGTGATCACTTCGCTGTGCGCGCAATGCCATTTGCGCGAAAGCAAATCGCGCTCGACGGGATTGCCGTACCCGAACAATTTCGTCGCCGGAGATAATCTGTTTCAGGATTTGGTGGTGGATTGGGCGAGGGCGAATGACGCCAGATTGAATCCAGGCGACCGGCACATCTGGCGCAATGTCCGTGATGTCGTCGTCAACGGCGATGAATCCCTCACCTGCTTAAACTGTCATCAGGTGCATGCCAATACGAGCATCAGGCATCGCCGCATTTTGCGCACACCGATATGCAGTGAATGCCACGCGGCGGACAGCTTCAAAAATCCCAAGCCGTATACCGTTCAGAGCGCATTGTGCGAATATTGACCTGTCTGAGCGCGGTCGCGCTCAGACGCCTACCAGTGTCCCGCGCACGCGGTCGCGATAGCGAATGCATTCTTCCAGCACTTCGCGGTATTCCTTCACTTCGACATCCCGCTCACAGCAGAACATCATCAATTCACCGTCGTCGCGGAAATTCCCGTCCCATTCCCTGACCTGTTCGTCCGTCCAGTCCGGCGAATACTGCCGCATTTTTTCGTCGTCCATCCGGTCCAGATAGGCGCGCAGATTGACGCCGGTTTCATCCATCGGCTGATCGGCCGGTTCTTGTTCAAAATTCCAGATTGGTTGTTCCATTGATAATCTCCAGGACAAAGAGTGATTAAGTCAGCCGCATGATGGCCGACATTCATCTGACTGACAATTCATTCCTGATGCCGACGCGACCATTTTTTTTCCGGCTGAGGTCCACGTAAATATCCCCCAAAAGATCGAGACACGGCAAAAGTTTCAACGCAAGTTTTGCCATGCTCGGTTTAGTCAAAGTGGTTCTCGCCTCTCCTTTTCGTACTTCCCTGCACTTCTCGCGTACACCTCGCCATTCCCGTGGCTGCATATGGAAAATACACCTTTCTTCCGGGAAAAATGACAAAAGCGCTTTTTTATGGTGCTTTTCCCAGCAAACAACCGCCTGTCAGGGGGCAGAAAGTTTGGACTGGACTTTGCAATATAGCGCATCAGCTTAGAGCGGCTTGCAGATGGTTGCGATTCGTGTTGATAGCCCGACCGTAAGGGCAGGTCTTGCAATCAAGCGCTTCCTGACGGTCGGGCTACCGACACGTCGCATTCAACTGCAAATCGCCACAATGTTATTGAAAAATATTGCGAAGCGACGCTGTCGCGAAAAAAAAAGGAGCAACTATGCTTTGGACAATTTTTGTGATTCTGCTGGTCATGTGGCTGTTGGGGATGGTGAGCGCTTATACGATGGGAGGATTCATTCATATCCTGCTGGTGATTGCGCTCGTGGTCTTGCTGCTCAGAATCATCTCCGGCCGTCGCGTAGCCTTGTAGGAAATTTCAGGAAGCAAATTGTTAACTCAGAATTACGAGGGAGAAGAGAAATGAAGAATAAATTTATGAATCGGGTTGCAACCGCCTTGTGCCTGACGGCGCTGCTCAGTGCGGCTGCGCTGGCACAGGGAAAGCTGAAAGACGAAATCAATCAATCCCAGAAGGCTGCGGAAGTCTTCAGGGAAATCATGGACACGCCGGACAAGGATATTCCGCGAGACATTCTGGCCAAAGCTGAGTGCGTGGCCGTCTTTCCGCAAGTCATCAAGGCCGGCTTCATCGTCGGCGGGCGCGGCGGTCGTGGCGTGGCCAGTTGCCGTACGCCGAGCGGGTGGAGCGCTCCTGCTTTCTTTAACCTGGGCGGCGGAAGTGTTGGATTGCAGATTGGCGCGCAGGCGACTGATTTCATTTTGTTGTTTATGGATAAGGACGGCTTGAACAATCTGCTGTCTGACAAATTCGAAATCGGCGGAGACGCTTCGGTGGCCGCGGGCCCTGTCGGACGGCAGGTGGGCGCATCCACGAATCTGACTCTCGACGCCAAGATTCTTTCCTACTCTCGCAGCAAAGGCTTGTTCGCGGGGTTGGAATTAAAGGGCGTGGTAATCAAACCGGATAAGGACGATATGCGGGATGTTTATGGCAATGGCGTCACGGCCAAGGAAGCGTTGCAGGATAGCAAGCTGACCGTGCCGCCGCCTGTGCGCTCCTTCCCGGAAACGCTGTCACGGTACTCGCCGCGCCGGGCTGAAGCTGCAAGCAAATAAGTCTGGTTTCCGTCTGGTCTAAAGTGTATGGCTGGCGAAGTAAACTTCGCCAGCCATACACTTTTTTCTTACACGGTCTGAACATCTATAGGAGAAGGAACGAACCCAACCTGATCCTTCATTGCGGCAAGGAGCTTTCGGCCAAACTATGTTTTTTGATGATACTGTAGAGACGTGGACGGTACAGCCCAAGCAGATTGGCGGCCGCCTGCTTATTGCCTCGTGTCCGTTCCAGTGCCGCCTGGACAAGGCTTCCTTCAATGCGTTCAAAAATGTTTGGTTGGCCTTCTTCCGGTCCCGGCGCAGGCAACTGATTGACAATTTGGCGGCACAAGTCCTCGAAGCTGGAGGGCGCCTGGACCTCCTCAACAGTGCGTTCAATTACCGGCTCCGGCCGGCTTTCCACAACAGGTGGTATGTGCGCATTTGCGGCAGGAGTCAAAACATTGCCGGTGACCGGCAAATTGGACAGGTCAATCACATCGCCTTTGTTAATCAGTACGGTGCGCTCAATTACGTTTTGCAGTTCACGGACGTTGCCCGGCCAGGGATGAGAAAACAACCATTGATAAGCTTCCTGTGAAATGGCTGGGGTCGGACGGCCATATTTTTCCGAGAAAATGCGGACGAAGTGCTCTGCCAGACGTTGAAGGTCTTCCTTGCGCTCGCGCAGAGGCGGCACCTGAATTTCCACTGTATTGATGCGGTAATACAGGTCTTCGCGCAACAGGCCGCCGCGAATCGCCTCAAGGGGAGAGCGATTCGTGGCGCAGATCAGACGAAAATCCACTGCCTGCGGCTTTTCGCTGCCCACCGGCGTGTACACGCGCTCCTGCAAAATCCGCAGCAGTTTGGGCTGCAATTCCAGCGGCATTTCGCCGATTTCGTCCATCAGCAAACTGCCGCCGTCGGCCTGACCGATCAACCCCAGTTTATCCCGCGACGCACCTGTGAACGCGCCTTTGGTGTGGCCGAACAATTCCGATTCGATCAATTCTTTCGGCAGCGCCGCGCAGTTAATCTTGACGAAGGGTTTCTTGGCGCGGCGGCTTTTGTAATGCACGGCATTGGCCACCAGTTCTTTTCCGGTTCCCGATTCGCCGATGATCAGCACATTGGCGTCGGATTCAGAGACGCTTTCGATCACCTCGAAAATATTCTGCATGGCCTTGCTGCTGCCGATGATGTTGCAGTACAAGGCGCGATCTTCCAGCTTGTCGCGCAATTCCCGGATGACGGTTTTCTGAGCGCGGCTTTCCACCGCTTTGTTGATCAGGGGCAGCAGTTCCTCGAACTTGATGGGCTTTTCAACAAAATAAAATGCGCCCGACTGTGTGGCTTCGACAGCTTTGCGGATCGAACTATACCCGGTGATGACGATGATTTCCGTCTCCGGAGACAACTCTCTGCAGCGCTTTACCAGTTCAATGCCATCCAGGTCCGGCAGCCGCAAATCAGTCAATGCCGCATCAAACTGATGGTCCGCAATCAGCGTCAGACCTTCGGCTCCGCTCTCTGCCGTGAAAACATCAAAGCCCTGCCTGCGCAGATGAAATTGCATCAAGTCAAGAACGTTCGTGTCGTCGTCAACAACCAGGATTCTGGCTTTCTGCATGGTCACCTTCCCTTTAGATTATTCCGTGGGGGGCTTCACTGAACGCCCAGTCAATCGGGCGATGACAACCATCAACTCCGCCGGTTCAACCGGTTTGGGAACGTGCATTTGGAAACCGGCTTGCAGTGCGCGGATACGGTCTTCGGCACGCCCGAAGGCGGTCAGCGCCACGGCGGGAATCTTTCCTTTTGGCGCAGGCAACTGCCGGACTCGGCGCATCAACGTGTACCCATTTTCGTCCGGCATACCGATGTCGGAAACAATCAAATCGAAGGAATCTCCGTTTTCCGCATTGGTCAAAAAATCCATGGCTTCGGCGCTCGACGAAGCCGCCGTCACCGCCGCGCCATATTTGCTGAGCAGCAGGGTCACCAGATCGCGCGGATCTGCCTCATCATCCACCGTCAGGATTCTCAATCCGTCAAGCACTGACGGAAAATTGAGTGTGCCGGTGTTTTCATCAGCAGGCGTGTTCAATTCGCGTGTTGATTCAGCCAGCTTTCCGCTCACGGCGCGAAGTGGCAGCTTGATGGTGAAAGTTGCGCCTTTGCCGGCGCCCTCACTTTCAGCGGTAATTTGACCGCCGTGCAATTCCACCAGGTCTTTGACCAGTGAAAGTCCCAATCCGAGACCTCCCACCGGACGCGTGTCTGAACTATCGGCCTGACGGAAGAGGTCGAAAATAAAGGGCAGGTCTTCGGCGTTAATTCCTCTGCCGGTATCGGTGATTGTGATCGTCGCCCAGGGGTCCTGTCTTTTTAACGCGATCTCCACGCGCCCGCCTCTGGGAGTGAACTTCACGGCATTGGTCAACAGATTCCAGATGATTTGCTGCAAGCGTCCCGCGTCACCGGTGATGATCCCGGCATTTGGATCAAGCCGGGCCAGGTCAAGATCGGCATGAATTTCAACGCCCCTGCTTTCAGCCGCCGGTTGCACCGTATCAATGGCTGACTGGATTGCCGGGATCAGATTCACGGGGCGGGATTCGATCCGCAATTTGCCGCTGGCGATGCGCGCCGAATCCAACAGGTCTTCGATCAATCGCGATTGCATTTCGGCGCTCTGTTCGATCACGCGAATCGCGTGGTTATGGGTTTCCTGATCGACGTTTTCGCTGCGCAGCACCCGTGCCCAACCGAGCATGGCGTTCAGCGGAGAGCGAAGCTCATGCGAGACAATCGCCAGAAATTCGTCTTTTGTGCGATTGGCCGTTTCAGCCTGTGCGCGAGCCGCATGCTCTCTGGCAAACAAAACCGCTTTGAATTCTTCCGCCTCTTTGCGTTCCGTGGTGTCCACCGTAAAGCCGACCATGTGCCGCACCTTGCCGGATTTATCCTTGACGGGAAATCCGCGATCCCTGACCCAGCATTGCCTGCCATCAGGCGCGATAATGCGGTATTCCTGGTCCAGGCCGCCAGCGGCCAAATCTGCACGCACTGATGCCTGGGCTCGTTCCAGATCGTCTGGATGAATGTAGTTCGACCAGGGGTCAGTTTGGCTGAGTAAATTGTGGGCATTGATTCCCCACAACCGTTCAATCACCGGGCTGACAAATTCCAGTTCGCCGGTCTGCGCATTTCTGATCCAAAGCACCGCTTCGATATTTTCGGCAATCTGGCGGAAACGTTCTTCGCTTTCGTAAAAGGCGTCTTCCGCCGACCGGAGTTTCTGCCCGCCTTCCAATTGTTTTACCGTTTCACGCCGTATGCTCACCCAGGTCATTGCCAACAGACCTGCCGCTATCAGAATTCCGATCACGGCGATTGCCATTGCCACTCGTGCATCCGAAGCTTGCTGGCGCGAGTGTTCCCCGTACAGCCACTGTTCTTCCTGCTCCATCTCGCCAAGAACTTTGGACAGCTCGTTTTTGCTCTGCGACAGCCGCGCGATTCGCAGCAGCCTGGCCACGACATCAAACTCATCTTTCTGGCGGGACTGGATCATCGAATCCAACAGGTCCAGCCGTTGCGAAATCAGCCTTCCTGCTTCTTCCAGCCGTTGCTGCTGCTTCGCCCTGTTATTCGTCAGCGATTTGATCCGAAGAATTTGCGAGTCCAGTTGGCTTTTCACCTCGGCGTAGGACTCCAGCAAGGCGGCATCAGGTGTAAGAAAATACTCCCGCGCGATTTCTCCCACCTGATTGATCTGCGAAGTCAGCGTTTTCACTTCGCCCTGCACTTGCAGGGTATGTTCGACCAGATGGCCGGAGAGCGTCATTGTTCGCACGCCTCGATAGACTAGGAATGTCAGCAGAATCAGAACGACAAGAATGATGTTCAGGTAAGCAAGTAACTTTTTCTCAATTGGAGTAATCATAGTCCGCATCCTGCCAGGCGATGGTCAGCACAGCGGATATTCCCTGTATTTGCTTATCACCTGTTATTGGCTGATCTTCCAATTTAGTTCTTTATCTTGATGAATTGCGGGTAGGTAAGCCATTGTGGGTTGGGTTTGGAACATTACCGCAGATCATCCTTAGGAGATTCAGGCGCTAAAAACAGATCGAGCCGCCAAGCCATGCGGTATCAACCGCCCCCTGGATACCAGCCTGACCGGCGGCTCGCCTGCTCGCAACGCCTGGTAAGAGATGTCTTCCCCAAGTCCATCCCATTACTTCATTCATGCGTTGGAGCCGCCCAAAAATTCAAAGAATCTCTCCAATATCAGCAATCTCGCTTTTGCAAATTACATGCCAAATAAAGACGGCCCAAAATCATTACATTTAGACCTGTTTGCGGCCGCAAGATTTTTCTTGGCGCCAGACACTTGCAGCTTCACGGTACACTTCGTACAGGATTCATACGGCCAGTTGTCCGCCGAAGGAACCTGAGATGCCGCTGTTAAACGACCTTACCACCAATCTCTTCCCATTCGCGCGCGATATCGGCGGCATCCGATGGGGTGCGCACGGCAATACGAATCAGCACCTGACCATTTGCTTCCTGTGGTGGCCCTTCATATTTTTCTGCAATGAATGCATAGATTGCCGTCAGTAATAAAGCGCCGATCAGTCCGCAAACCAACGCAGCAACCAGTGCAATCAACACCCAGGCCAACAAAAATAATCCTCCCTGGAAGAATGTCATCATTGGGTAAAACTGTGCTTGAGACGAAACACCAGCCACAATAGCGATGACCGCACCGGCAATGATCCCCACCAGAAACCTGCTTTTCATCAGGTGCAATGCGTGCTTGGCAGGCCCCTTGAATCCATACCATCCACGATTCACTTCAGTCACACTGGCGGCATCCTTTGGGTAGCCAAAATCAGTAAGCACCTCTCGTGCCTGATAAATTGCCTTTCCATCCTTAAATAGCCCTGTCAGCATTTGAGGTTGTTGTAACTTGTAAGTTTCACTGATTCGCATGTTTCCCTCCTTCGTCCATCAAACCAATCATTCATAAACCAATTTCCACTGAACAATTATCCTGGTCTGAATACCGCAACTTGTGTACCAGCCCCACCGAAGCATCTTTTTGCCGAAACCTGATGCAGAAACAGCCGGAGATTGTCCTTTTCAACTACGGGTCAGTTGTACTTTCCCAAATCACAGTCCTTGTTCCAGAAATCATCAAACTGTCAAAGTATCTGTTTTTATTGGCTTTCAGGCCCATTTCATTCTCGGCATATGCCTTGCAGCAGCGTCATCGGGAGGTTTTAACAATGGCACAAGATAAAACATTGATGGTTGATGATGAGCGTCGTTTTGAACAATACGAATCAGCGAAAGATGTCGCGCGAAGTGAAATTCGCGAACAGGTAAACTGGCAGGCTGAGCAATTAAACAATGAGGAACGAGCGCAGGCGGCGGACTTGGGCAAGGAGTTCAAGAGGGAGGCTCTTTCCGAGGTACGCAACACGGATGTGGAAGTGAAAAGAGCCAGAACGACGGCCCGATTTTCACAGGTGATTGATTATCTGTTTTATGTGGTCTACGGCTTGATCAGTTTGCAGATCATCTTCGATTTATTCGGAGCACGCAGAAACAATGGATTTAGAAATCTGATTGACACGCTTAGTTCGCCATTTCTGGCCCCCTTCCGAAATCTGTTTCCCGATCCAGCTTCGGGGCAGTTTCAATTTAGATTCTCTTACGTGGCGGCGTTGCTAATCTATATTTTGCTTCACCTGGCGGTAAATGGATTGCTGCGAGTGGTTGCGCATCGAAAGACGGCAATTTAATTGGTGTGGTTGGATAGACTTCATTTTTTCTCCGGAATCTGCTCGAAGCCGGATGGGCGAAATGCCTGTCCGGCTATTTTTTTTTGCCTGGGTATACAGGTTGCAATGAAAACAGAGAGCAGGATTGTTGAACTAAGATCAAGAGGAGGATAAACAATGAAAATGAAAAAGAAATCTATTCTGGCAAGGGGAACAATGACCGCAATATTGGCCACAGCGCTGGCGTTGACGCCACTGACGGCACTGGCCCAGGGAACCAGAATTCAAATGCCGAAGAACAAATATTCGCTGCAACAGGATGTTCAGTTGGGACAGGAAGCCGCGACTGAAATCCGCAGGCAAATGCCCGTTTTACCCGAAAACAGCGAAGTTGACCGCTACGTGGAGAGTGTCGGAAACAGACTGATTGCCGCCATTCCGCGCGAATATCAGCAAAGGGCTTTCCGCTATGAATTCGATGTCGTGAATGCTCGTGATATCAATGCCTTCGCGCTGCCCGGCGGCCCCATGTTCGTTAACCGTGGAATGATTGAATCGGCCCGTACGGAAGGCGAAATGGCTGGCGTTATGGCTCATGAACTGAGCCACGTTATATTACGGCACGGAACCGCGCAGGCCACGGAAGCGCAGAGCGCAAAGTATCAAATCCCCGCCATTGGCGGAGCGATCCTGGGTGCGATCATTGGCGGAAATGTCGGTGGCGTCATCGCGCAGGGCACACAACTTGGGGTCAGCGCATACTTTTTGAAGTACAGCCGTAATTACGAGCGGCAGGCGGATATTCTGGGCGCGCAGATCATGGCCAACGCTGGATATGATCCGCGGGACCTGGCCAATATGTTTCGCACGATCGAACGACAAAGCGGCGGCGGTGGTGGTCCCGAATGGCTCAGCAGCCACCCCAATCCGGGTAATCGTTATGAATTGATTGTGCAGGAAGCCGGGCGCTTGCGAGTGAATCGCAATGCCGCCCGATTCGATAACGCTGAATTTAGCCGGATTCAATCCAGCCTGCGCCGTCAATCTCCCGCCCCGACCATGCAGGAGATTGCGCAACGCGGAGCAGGCAGTCAGTCCGGCGGGCAATCCGGCAGGCGGCAGTACCCTGCTGACAGCCGCCTGGAACAGCGGGTTGAAAGCCCTTCGCCGAGATTCAGCACGCACACGCTGGGCAACATTGTCCAGGTCAGCGTGCCTGAGAACTGGCAGCGATTTGAAGAGCAGACTTCCGTGACATTTGCCCCAACTGGCGCCTTTGGCAATTACCAGGGACAGTCTGTTTTCACGCACGGCGCGATTGTTGGCGTGGTCAATTCCGGGACAAATACCCTGGAGGACGCTTCCGACCGTTATGTCCGTGGATTGTTGCAGAGCAATTCCTACCTGCAACCACAGAGCCGGTATGCACGCGCCAGCATTGGCGGCCAGAGAGCGCTGTCAATCCGGTTGGCCGGAAACTCATCCGTAACTGGGCGCACCGAAATCGTGACGGTTTATACAACCATGCTGCGCAACGGAGAGTTGTTCTACGTCATCACGGTCGCACCGAACAATGAATCCCGCCAGTATAATCAGGCATTTTCAACGCTTGTTCGTTCCATTCGACTCAATGGCTGATCGGCCTTTCACAAAGGGCGGGAATCGTGAATTGCCAACTCCCGATTCACGCCTTTTGTTTTTGGAGAAGTCAAAAAGTGTGGCGTGTTTTGATCAGCTTGCTGGTATCAAAACCCTGCGCAGCAATTTTGGTCAGTAAAGACTGATAAAGTTTTTCATCCATCTGAGGGCTTCGGCTCAATATCCACAAATACTTCCGGCCCGGCTCACCGACCACAGAATATTCATACTGGTCTCCTAACTCCAGAATCCAGTAATCGCCATAGAAGGGCCAGAAGAAAGAGACCTTTAGTTTGGCGTTGGTCGCCTTATCTACAATCTTTGCCTTTCCATCAGCTTTCTTCATTTCGCCTGAAGCTTTGCGGCACTGATTAAGGACATCTACTTTTCCATCCTCACGCAGCGTATACATCGCACTCACGTCCGAATCGCAATCTTTCTGAAATCGCGCCGGCAGCCTGGCAATTTCGTACCAGCGACCTGCGTATTTGTTCAAGTCCACCGAAGAGACGGTCTTCAAAGTTTGCACAGCCTGACGTTTTTGACCAAGGGCGGTATGAGCCAGGAATGCCACTGCCGTGGTCGTCAGCAAAGCGCTTGCGACCATTCTTCTGGTCATGTTTTTCGCCATAGTGACGATCCTCCTTGCCATAATTTCTGGCAATAGTTTTAAGTTGGTTTGAATGCAGGATACTGAAAGATTTAAGGAAGTGTAAGAGTTGGCGGTGACTGCGGCAGAGCTGCAATCACCGCCAGATCGTTTTTAGAGGTTAGTCACGTTTGGCCATTCCCTTTTGATCCAGGATGACAATCTCAACGCGACGGTTCTTCTGACGCCCGTCGTTTGTATCGTTTGAATCAATGGGCTGCACTTCGCCAAATCCTCTGCTCGCCATTGCATCGGATTTGAGGCCACAGCTTGAAAGATAGTCATAGACGGATTTGGCGCGATTTTCAGAAAGTTTCTGGTTGTATTCATCACTGCCAGTGCTGTCGGTATGACCTTCAATGCTCATGTTGTATTCGCCGACCACCTGCATGATGCCGCAGACTTTACTGAGAATTTCACGCGCCTGCGGTTTCAGCGTTGCCTTGTCCACATCGAACAGAATATCCGGCAGGTTAACGACGATCCCGCGCGCGGTTTCTCTGGTTTCGACAATTGCCGTCAGGGCCGCCTGCATGCGGGCGCGAGCCGCGTCTCTTTCCTGCCGGGCTTTTTCGGCATCCTGCGAAGCCGCGCCCGCTTTGAACTCGGCGGCGAGTTTGGCTTTCGCCAATTCACCGGCTTTTGCTTCAGCCTCGCGGCGGCGAAGCGCTTCCTCATTGGCTCTGGCCTGTGCATTCTGGCGGGCGTTCCGCTCGATTTCCAGCGCCAGCGCTTTCTGCTCCGCTTCCAGACGGGAGCGATCAGCATCGGTCTGAGCCTGCCCGATGGATGTCTTCAAGGTATCAATTTCTTTCGCTCGCGACTTTCGCTCATCGTCGAGCGCCGCCTGGAAAGAGCGTTCCTCAGTCAACTTTTGGGCTTCGACCGCCAGACGAACGGTTTCATGTCCCATAATCATCAATTGTTTCGGGTCAATATTGGCTTCGCTGGCTTCCATGGTTTTGTCCAGGGCTTCGCGTGCTTTTGCCAATTCGGCGGCAGCAAACTCTTTCGCTCCGGCACGTTCCGCCAGTCGCACTGCCACTAATGCCTGACGCACATCCGAGCGGGTCTCCCCCTTCGCTTCCGGATCGCTCACCAGAGTTTCCTGACTATGACTGTAAAGGCCTTCATATCCACGATATTTGATCGTCGAAACACTCAGCATTTGGCCCGTGATGTTATGTTTCGGGCGTGTGTTTTCAACCACGACAAAGCGGCTGGGCGCACTGACCAGATAATGTGGTTCAGCGGTAACAAACATCGCAAAGGTCTGTAATGGTGTGGTCACATTCAGCTTGCCGTTGTTGCCGCGAAGGACGAATTCGCCAACGTTATCCACCTGACCTTCAGGCGAGACAATCCACAGAACATAGGTTGCATAATCGCCGCCGAAAAAGGACGCCGGTTTCATTTCATCCAATCGAATCTCGATGTCCGTGCGTCCGCGCTTGCGCTCAACTTTGGCTTCGCCCGTCGCCCTGGGCAGACGGTGCGTGCCATTGAATTTCACACCGAGTGTCGGGCCTTCTGGATAGCTAATCGCCATTGCCGAATTGCCTTCGGTAACCTGAGCATCAACAACTCTTGCTCGTTCCTGCGCCGCTGCCGGCAGGAACCCTGGCACGGTCATTATTGACGCGGCGGTAAATGCGAATAACTGCTTTTTTATATTCATGTTCAGATCTCCTCTCCTGTAATCTTCAGATCCTGAGAGCGTTTGGCCGTCAGGAAGAAATGCGAATGTTCATTGGCTAAGAATGCAATGGTGATGCCAGCCAAGAATCCTGCACTTTCGTCGGAACAAAGTTGTGATAGCAGACATCCGGTGTACGTTGTGGCTACGAAGTGACGTCAAAAGTGATGCAGCGCCCCAAACCCGGGATGCGATTCGGAAGTTGAAGCGGGAAAACGCCGGTAAAAGAATCGGGCCAGCGAAGAAAGCTTCGTTGGCCCGATTTGATGTTGCTCCCGTCCTAGTGGAGAGTTTCGGAAGTCATTCCCCCCTCTTCCACAATTTCAGCAGCTATTGACCATTACTCATGACCGCTGAGCCGGCCGGTAGCCGGCGTTTTATCTTGAGGAGTAGCTCTCGTTGGGAGCACTGGTTCGAATCGTGAATTCGGTACCGCTCCTCAGATCAAGATCGTCGCGGCCCTGCACAAGAACTGTTCCAGCTCCCGCACCAGCGCCAACGGCCGCACCGATGGCAGCGCCTTTACCGCCACCAGCAATGCCACCGATGATTGCGCCAAGTGCAGCGCCGATGCCAGACCGAGTTACGGTGCGAGTCGTTTGACTGTCGTCTTCTCGAACCGCCCCTTCGTTATCAATCTTCACGTCTTCGCCATCTGGAGTTCGCACGCTTTCAATAAATCCGCCAAATTCATAATCGCGGCCATTCATACGCACGCGTTGAAATTCCATAGACAGCTCAGACCGTCCTGACACGCGCCCTGAACGATCCGCTTTGGTGATGATTCCTTCGATTACCGCACCGTTGTAATTTCTCGGTGAACGAACAGTCATCGTAAAACGGTCTCCTTCGTTCGCTTGTCTGGTTGTCAGATCCTGATTCAAAACCGCTGTCAGCACCGTCCCATTCGGAATCGCAAATCGCTGGGTCCTCCGGTCAACTCTATTACCTGTATTTCGGTTGCCGCCAATATTGCGATTTCCTCCGAGATTGCGGTCACCACCATAATTGCGGTCACCGGTATAGATATTCCACTGTGCGACATTTGCAGTCCGGGTGTAATAACTTGTGACTTCAACCGGCTCGGAAAGGCGCTCGGTGAAAATTCGTTTTGTCACGCGCAAGCCGCGTCCGTTATCCACTGAATCAAAGGTTACGCTGAAATCACTTCCCCGGTCCCCTTCAGAATTGACTGTCAGCATATTGCCACTGAGCGAAGCTGTAGTCGTAACCGTCCGCCCATTTGAGCGGGTTTCCGTTTGTCTGCGCCCGTCCGCTTCAATCGTGGCTTGCGGCGCACTGCTCGAAATAATTGTCACTCGTCGGCCAGTTTGATCTATGGCCATTCGTTGCGGAGCGTCCAACCGCCTCAGCAGTGAATTACGAACTCGTTCGGATTCCTGCCGATCAAGGCTTTGAGTCGCTCGGTCAGCGGCTCGCTGGGCGTTATCGCTACGAGCTGAATCCAATGTGTAAGTGCCCGTCAATCGGCTGCCGAAATTGCCGCGCCTTTGCGCGAAGGCATTTGTGTCCAATCCAGACAAGGTCAGAATGGACAACATCGAAATTACAAGTGCAAATTTTTTCTTCATTCGTTCTCCTCTCTTGCAAAACTCGCCGCCAGTAAATAGCGGCGAGTTGATTTGCGTGTTATTCAAACAGCGCGTCGCTAATTTTGTTCAGTTCCCATTCTTCTTTTGCCCAGCCGCCGCCTTCGCGACGGATTCCGCGTTGGCCGCGATTGGAACCTCGTCTTTGAAATAAAGCTGGCGCGGCTTTTCATCACCCGGTTCCATGGCAAAAAGCAGATCGGCCAATTCGTCGGCGTGCTCTTCTTCAACAGCCAGAATCCCTTCCATCATCCGGCGCGAAGTCGGATCCTTTTCGCCAAAGTAGTGAATAATCTCGCGGTAGGTTTCAATCGCGATGCGTTCAGCGACCAAATCTTCCTTGAGCATTTCCGAAAGCGTTGTGCCCTCGGCGTAATCTGAATGACTCCTTTGCGCGACCACTGCCGGATTCATTTCCGGCTTGCCGCCAAGTTGCTTGATGCGTTCGGCGATTTGGTCGGCATGGCCCTGCTCTTCGATAGAGTGTTGCAGGAATTCCTGCTTGACCGCAGCCGAATGAATTCCCGTAGCCATAAAGTAATGAAAGCGGTACCGCAGCACGCAGACGATCTCTGTCGCCAGCGCTTCGTTCAAAATGCTGATCGCTTCCTGCGGATCAAGCTGATAATCCTGCGTCATCGCTCCATCTTCGATTTTCTTCCGTGCTCGCGCGCGAATCTCTTCAACGTTATTGATAAAGCCCATATCCCCTCCTGTGATTGCCTGTCATTGCAAATTTTCAACACCTGCTTCTGCATCTGAGTGTGCAATCAGTGTTCCGCTTGCAGCTTATGCGGCACAACCACTGTCAATCGGAACTTTACGAATTCAAAGGAGAGAGGCCAGGAAAGTTATCTGGAAAGGAATGCACTGACAGAGGACAGGCCGTATGTTTCAGATACGGCCATAATCGTAGGTAATTACGTGCTGCGGATTTTATCGGAGAAGCCCTTCCACATACCCAATTTCATAGGCCATAAACAGCCCAAAACCCAGACTGAAGACGCCAGCCAGCGCCCGCACTACCAGATTGGTTCGATGGAAGGAAACTGCGGTGAAATGAAGCGGCAGGCCGAGAAGCAGACTCATGAGCATCATCCCGCCGATGGACCCCAGACCAAAGATGATGATATAGGCGAATGCCAGTGTGGTTGAGGTAATTGTCGCCAGAACCGCCAGCATCAACGCAGCGCTGCCAGCCAATCCATGAACCATGCCGATGATCAGCGGGCGGAATCCGAGTTTCAACCCGTGGTGCGTGTGCGGTTGCGGTTCCGGATGGCCGTCGTGAAGATGCGGGTGAACATGTTGATGGCTGCCATGTTCATGTTCGTGAAAATGAAGATTACCGCCACGCATCAGTTTGACCAGCACGTTGGCGCCCAGACCGATCAGCATCAGCGCGACACAGAATTCCAGGGCTTTTTCGTACTTCCCGATCTGGAATTTCATGGCGATGACGGCAATTCCGGCAATTAACAACGAAATGGTGTGACCGATCCCCCACAACCCTCCGACCAGCATGGAACTGAAGACATTCCTTCGTTCGCTGACAATGGTGGAGACGGCTGCCAGGTGATCGGCTTCAATCGCGTGCCGCAGTCCGATGACCAATCCCAGGCCCAAAATCGCCAATGGAGAATTGGTCTTTACCTCTTCCAGTTCGGCGCTCCACAAATTGCCGAGGTTCACTCCAGCCTGCTGCAACGCCTGATAACAAATGATCAATCCCAGAATGGTGATTACCAGCGCGCTGAAAACCGGCAGCCAGCGCATCCAGCGATTCGCATTCGGGACTCTGTCCATCAGTTTTCCTCCGTAGACAAACGCCAGGCCAACTGCCGTCAAGACACTGGCCAGTCCCAGGCTGAACGCAACGATTAACACCAGCCCGTAGCCGACTCGATTCAGCGAAATCGCTCCCAACATCAGCACCAGCGCTGACGGACACGGCAAGATCCCTCCGGCAATACCGAGCGCGAGCAAACTTCGTAGGGTAAGTTTTTCCGGCGGAGCATGTGTATGCGTATGTCCGTCTCCGTGGTCATGAGAATAGCCGTGAGCATGATCATGGCCGTGATGATGATGGGAATCGGCGCCAGGTTCGTGGGAGTGAGCCTGTCCCTGGCCCTGCTGATGATGCTGATGATCGTGCCTGCCGCCGCCCAGCAAGGCGCGCAGACGCTGGCTGAACATGCTGCCGCCGATAACGACAACCAGCAGTCCGGAAAGAAAACTCAACACCGGGTAGAGTTTTTCCGGCAGGATGTACCGCGACGCAAAGAGCGTGATCAAACCCAGCGCAAAAACGCCCAGTGTATGCGTGATCGTCACCGTCGCACCGAGAAAAGCCGCATGTTTGGCCGTTCCGCGCGAGCCTACCAGATAAGCTCCGACAACCGTTTTGCCATGCCCGGGTGACATCGCGTGCGCCCCGCCCAGCACAAAAGCAACTAATAAGCCCAGCAAAACTACACTGGGCGTAAGCGTCTGCACGGAGATCAATTCGGCGAACCGATCCCGTGCCACAACGACTGTTTTACCATCGCGCAGGGTCAGCGCCCTCGCGTTTGCGGGCAAGGCACCGCGCGTCACGGACCATTCGGCTTGACGTTCGTTGAGCGGCGCCATTAAAAGATCTTCTGGATACAACTTGAGCTCATCAGTCAGCGAACTTCCAGAAACGCTGCTGTCAAATACATTGGTTCCGGCCATCGGGGTCACCATCATCTCCCGCCAGCCCGCGCGCTCGGATAAATTTGCGTTCTCGAACTGCAATCGCGATGTTTCCGCAACGGGCTGCCATACGCCTGTCAGTTCAAACACCATCCGCATTGTCAGCAGACCGGCCGTTCCAGGATTTTGCGCAATGTACTTTTCTTCCAGCTTCAAGGTCACCGGCCTGCCGTCCGCGGTCAGCTTTAATCCGGCCAGATACGTGGGCGCGACTCGATCCAGATAAGCATCCAGTTCGGCTTGGGACAGCGCGCCGTTTTGATCGGCGTCAGCGGCCTGGGATTCCTGGAAGGTGGGGATTTCCGCCAGATCAACCACGTAGCGAATCTTCGCGCGGTCGCTGCCTGCTTCGATGCGCGCAAAATGATTGATCGTGAAATTGCCGAGCGGATGCGCGATGGCTGAAACAATCAATCCGAGAAACAAAACAATCGGCAGCAAAACCAAGGTGGGGCGAAGCGATTGATTGAACGAAAGCATTCAGCTCCTCAAAAAACCGGGTACGTCTCGCTACCCAGTGGTATCCAATAGACCTTTTAAGTACGCCTGCAAGCTGGAAGCGATGCGCACCCAGATGCTGATTTTCAATGAGTTGCGAAGGCTACTCGGCCAAAGCCTGTTTCGCAATTGGCGACTGCCGTGGATCGAATTGCGGATTGAGTTTGAGCGCCCGTTGCAGAAAATCGCGTGCGGCAGCTTTGTCGCCCGCGGCGCGAGCAATCATCCCAGCGTGATAAAACAGTCTGGCGTCCTGTGTCCCCAACCGCAAAGCCGCCTTCATAAAACGCTGCGCCTCATCCATGTTGCCCGCTTTCAACGCCGCCCAGGCCAGCGCATCCGCGCCGTAGACATCCTGCCGGGCGTCATATTCCTGTTTCGCCAGTTTGTAGGCTTCTTCCGGCTTCAAATCGTGATCGGCGTAAAAGATCGCCAGTTGCCGGTCATAAACATTGCCTCCGGCAGCGCCGAGCGCCGCCAACTTTTCGCACAGAGCGAACTGTGCGTCCGCTTCCTGCCGCCGACCGGCAAGCTGGTACAAATCTCCGAGCGCAGCGATGAAGATCGGATCCGGCAAAATCTTTGTCGCGCGTTCGTAATGTTCAATCGCGCTTTTCAAATCACCCTGCGCCGCCCGCGCCCGCGCCAGCCCGGCCAGTCCGCGATAATAATCGGGGAACGTCGTCAACGCGTCGCGATAATGTTTTTCCGCTTCCACATAATTGCCGGTGTTGAAAGCGAGTTCGCCCAATTGCCAGCGCGACCAGGCAACGGTTTCACGCTGTTTCGGAACCATCTCCAGCGCCAGCAGCAGCGCATTGGTGAAATGTGTTTTCGCCTGCTCCTCCTTGCCGCGCAGTAATGCCATTCGGCCCAGGCGGGTTTCATTGGCGTAACTTCCCCGCCCACGTTTTTCCATCTCACGAAAGGCCTTCTCCGCGCCGTCGTAGTCTCCCAGTTCGAGCAGCGCATCGCCCAGCGCCTGATACGGATAGGCTTTGCGGCCATCCAGTTCAATCAGCCGTTCGGCGTGGTCACGCGCGGCGGCGAACTTATGCTCGGCAAATTCAGCCTGCGCCAGCAAGCTTAATCCGCCGGGATTCTGTTCGGCGGGAATCGCCTTGAGCGAAGCCTCCGCCGTGCGTTTGGCAAGTGCCAGCCACTGCAGATTGCCCGTCTCACGCAGCCTCAGTTGATAATATCCAGCCAGCTTGTTTAGGGCGATGAAATCATCCGGATCCTTTTTAACGCGATCTTCCAGAAAGCGTATCGCGCCGTCACTGGCAGCAGCCTCCGCCGAAATTGGCGAAGCGGGTGGGACAGGAATCGCATTTGACGAAGACGAAGCCGGTGCAGGCACGTTTTCGCACCCGCTGCATAGTGCTGCCCACAAAGCGATCATTAACCAAACAAATTTTGTAAATTGCGTTCTGCCTCGCATCGAATGAAACCTGAGAAAAAGATGTCCGGAAAACCTGAATTTCCCGGACAGTCTTTTCGATAAAAGCCCCGGCGAGTTGTAAGTTCGCAGGGGCTCGTGCTTTGTTCTGAGTTAGTTCCTGGTATTGTCGTCTATCCCACTTTCACGCGGCTGCTGCGACAGCCCAAAGAACGGGAAGGTGTCGCGGAATGGCACATCATTGACGTTCGCATTGTCGGACAGCGGGTTCTGATTGGCGACAAAGAAGAGGATCGTATCCACCACGTCATCTGCCAGTCGTCGGCCATTTGGGAAGGCCGCAGCAGGGTTAGTGCCGCTGCCCGGTCCGGTGTTGGCTTTGGTCAGATCCAGCCGCAGGATGTCCCCTTTGACGACAGCTACGGTCGCCAAAACACCGATGTTAGTCGTGTTCGTGCCAAGCGCGGTCAGCGTGCCGACGATGCTATCCGCGAAACGGCCATTTGCGTCATCAGTGGGGGTCCCGAGGTTATATTCGTTTTTCCGGGAAAACGGAATTAACGAGACGTTGACAGCCGGAATCGCCATCCGATCCACATCGGTGTAATTCGGCGCAAAAGAACGGCTCGGCGCGCGCAACACCGAACTGATTCGCCGTTGCGTTTGAGCGTACAGGCCCACTGTATTGTTGGCGATATTCAATTGCGAGCGGAGAAGTTGCACTGGGAAACTAAATCCGATCGAGAGGGTGTTGTAGCCGGCAAAACTGTCTCGCCCGCGATTGAAAAACGCTGGGTTGGGTGCGCCCGCAATCACTGAAGCGGTAAAACGACCAAAAGCTGGTATATCGAAGGTAAAAGGATCGTCAGACAATCCGGCATAGAACGCAATGCCAGTCCCCGCATTGGTCGTAACGACTGGAGTCGGGCCGGTTACATTTGTATTGGCCGGTGTCGTCGGAGCGGTGAAGGTCGGGAAAAAACTGGAGGTGACGGTCGCTGTTTGCGGAGTTGCGCCCGAATTGATTTTCTCCGAAAAGGTCACGTCCACGGTGCCGTCTGGGACTGTATCCCCATTGGCCTCGATATTAAACCGGTAGCGCAGGTTGTGATCAAAGATGCCGAAGTTGCTGGCTTCCGCCGGAACGATGAAACCATGCACCGTCATCAACATAACGACTTTGGTATTGTCGGTCGGATCCAGGAACAAATACACATCATTAATGTCCGCTGAACGGTCAACGGAAGCTCCCGGCGCATCGCCGTGATCTGCGGCGCCAACCTGTGTGGTTGGAATCGTTCCCAGAACCAACAGCAGGTTGAGCGCCAGTGCCAGCGCGGCAAACTTTTTGTTTTTCGTACTTAAACGCAACATGGAAATTCTCCCTTTTGAGAATGGCCGGCTGTATGAACCGGTCTGTTTGGTTTTTTGGTTAACCATTTAATCATTTTAGATATGGGTAGAAACGGGCACAACATATTGCCGTCATTCCCTATTATTGATGATGAAGTGGCGGGAAGCGAAACGATCAAACTGCGTTTGGCGCAGGTTGCCATCCTCCACCTCACTAACTGGCGACAGACTGCGTCCCGGCGCTGCGGTCAGGAATTCACCGCCGATTGCCGCCATGACATTCAGCTTGCTCAGCGAAAGTGTATACTCCCCGGTCCTCCCCGGTTCAAACGGGGTGGCGATAATTACGTAATTGCCACTCTCCGTAAGCGTCTTCGTCAACAACGCATCACGGCCCTGCGTGCCGCCGCCGCTATTATCATCGAATTCAACCAGATTCCCGTTCTCGGCATTGAGAATCAGGAAGGAATCGAATGCCGCCGACGTCATCCTGACCTGCACCACATCACCCGCCGCGCCGACAAACCAATACGCATCGAGCCTGTTCCCAGCGGAAGTCACCAAATCAGAGTTGCTGATGGTTGCGCCACTGGTTGTCATCCCATAGCTGATTGTTTGCAAAGCGCCGGTTGTCACAGTCAGTTGATATCCGCCAACGGCGTTCGGATCGGTATCAGCGCTGGTGACGACAATCAGATAATTGCCCGGGTCGCGGAGCACTGTCAGCAATAACGCATTGTCATTCTCCAAACGACCATTGCCAAGTCCGCCGGAATTATCATCGCTGGCCAGAAAGTTGAGCGAGCCTTCGGTTCTCTGCTGGGCGATCGCCACAACCGCATTAAACTGCACCGAACGCAGATCAATTGCCACCGTCGTGTTAGCCGCGGTTGTGGTCAACCGGTAAGCGTCAAAATAATACGTTCTCCCTGACCCGTCGCCCGCCCCCTGAAGTTGATCGTCGGGCGAAAGCACACCGAAAATTCCCGCTCCAGGTGTAATCGGATCAGCCCGAATTACTGGCGGCGTGCCTCCGACAAGAATCGTTGGCGCATTCGAAACTCGGCCAGCAATATTCAATCGCACTCTGAGTGACCCCAATCCAGACAGTTGGGGGGGGAGAATCAGGTTGATTTGATCGAGCCCCGCTCCGCTGGACCGTCCGGCATAAATCACAGTTGCAGGCACTCCTTGAACTGTCGCAGTGACAGCTTCCGCCACACCATTTCCATCATTCGGATTGATGGCGGCGGCATTACGCACTCCCGTCGCGAACAGTACAAGGTAAGTCGGACGGCTGCTTGTGCCAGCGTTAACTTCGCGCTCGCTGCCATCCGGATTCGACGTCGCTTGATAGTTGATGCCATCACTGGTGACCAGCGCTGCCGCTGCTCCAAAACCGTTGCCCCGCGCCGTGAAAATTCCAGGCGCGGCACGCTGAACGGTGATCATCGTGCTACGAGTCGTGTTGTCGGCATTGGTCACGACAAAAGAGTTAGGGCCATCCGGCAGGTTCGCCGGCAGCACAAAGTTGATCTGAGTGGGACTGACAATAATTAAACCGGAATCAATCCCATTGACGGTCACGCGGATGCCGCCAAGTGTGGAAGGTAGTTGAGTGGATGGAGCCGTGAAAGTCTGTCCTCCGGTCGTCGCGAAGGAGCCAAAAGCAGCCGCAATCGAATCCGGCGCAAGAACGTCGGTGGCAAAACTGGCCGCATTAACGACCACCACACTGGGAGCCTGTGCTGTGGCGGTCTCAATTCCGCCAACGGCTACTGCCCATCCCAACGTCCCGATCAGGCCCACCAAGCCTAAACAAAGCTGACCGATTCTCACCCTGAAGAATCGGTTCGAGGTAAGTTGGTAGCATTTCATGGATTTGTCTTACTCCTTGCAACCAATCGTCGGGCACACCTCCAGGGCAAATACAGCCGTCCTGAGGGAGTACATGCCCTTCGAATCGCTGCGAAGTTCCCGCCGCTATTCACGGTCTGGGAATCTGACACTTTTGTTCAATACGTCCCGCCAAACCGCGCATGACGCACTCTATTTTTGGGGATACCTTTTTGGGAGCATCTCTCTTAGGATTTTTGTCTGATTTGTATTCACCATCTGTTACGGAAGGTGAAAGAAGACTGGTTTTACTTCAGGTCATTTTTTTGTATCTAGTCACCCAAACTGCAAATCGGAATCAATCTTGAGCATCACGACAAGGATGAAATTCAGAGTGAGCAGCAATTTTGATGCCCTGCAGGAACATTTTTGTTGACCAGGAAATTTACGCTGTGCTAAGGTGCAGCCTCGTTTGGGAACGTCAAGTTATACTAGCAGTACCAGTAATACAACAAATCTGAATTGTTTTGGTTTTCAGTAAATCTGATGAGTAACCTGTGCGAATACAATCAGAATCCGGCTCCGGTGGCGCAAATGGCGCCTGCGAATTATCTTGCCACTCTTTCCACAGGGGCGTCAGTAAGCGCATGGCCCAATGTTACTTTCAATCACGATTTGTTCATTCTCAAGCAGCGCCGAAATGTTTGCACCATGTGGCACGGACGCCGGAAGAGGTTTTCGCTTAACATTTAGCGACCCTCTCGAAAACGGGTTCTTATAAACCCCGACCGGCATCTGAAAAAGGATCGCCGGTCGGGGTTTTCGTTTTCAGCTAAACAATAAACAGATTTTCGTCCCTTCGTAGTTCAGAAAAACGCAGTAACTGGTAAGAGAGAACTTTACGGTTGCTGTTTCTCAAAACTCACTTGAAGCGGTGGAAGCCAAAGAATTCGAGGCACGGTAGCAATAACCAAACCGCAGTAGTTGGTGAGAGTCCAACCTTCGACTTCAAGTATATCGCGTGTGCAGTATTGGGTGCGGTCTGTGGTTGCGGGTTGAGCAATCAACCCTAGCTCACGGTAGAACGGGCCGAAAGAGTCCACGTAAGTCAGCGCGGGTGGGAGCAGTAAGTTGCGTTCGCACCAAACGCCTGATGAGCATGGCCGTTTCTTTGGTGTAAGCCCTGCCGATGAATGCAGATGCAGTCATCCTGACCCGCCATATTCAAAGCGGGCCGCAGGCGAGTGTGGGGTCAAAAACCAGGTCAGCGCACACAATCACCGCACACGCGACCATTTGTTTCTGCTCTACAGAAACAAAACGACCAAATGGAGAAGCGGGAGGCAAGCAAATATTTACCTTCCCAACAAACAATAGCTAACTAATCCAAGCAGCTTGAATAAGCTGAAACGAAAAATGCAAGCGCCGTTCGAGCGACTTACATTTTGGGGATTAGTGTATCTAACCAACAACAATTTTGTTACTAAACAACAGGTAAAACGATGAGCGCCTTCGCGATAAAGCTTAAGCAGGAAGAGTTTCGTAGCTTTGATGAGATACTAAACTTGGTGACAGATTTTGAGAATGGCATTTTGCCCAGGCCGCTCTGGACTCACCGCGCACACCTGACAGTAGCCTGCTGGTACCTGATCTGCGATGCTGATAATGAAGCGTTTCCCCGCATTCGGGAAGGTATCAAGAAGTACAATGCTTCTCAAAACATTGCTACCACGAAAGAAAGCGGTTACCACGAGTCAATCACCCTATTTTGGGCGAAGATGGTTCGCAGCTATCTGGCCAAAGCCACGCTTGATTGTTCGATTGTTCATTTGGTCAATGATCTTATCGCCTGTTATTCAGACAGCAAAATCCCGTTTGAGTATTACAGTCGGGATCGTTTGATGTCCCACGAGGCGAGAACAGACTGGATTGAGCCGGACTTGAAACCTTTGCCCTGAGCAGACAAGGAAGCAAATGCAGGCAGGAGCGATTATGCAATCAGTTACATACAAGGAATTATTACAAGGGAACATCAACTTTCGGCGGTTATGGTTCGGTCAGGTGATTAGCGAACTCGGAACCTGGTTTTCTTTCATCGCGGAGTTGGGCCTGGTGCAGTTCTACTCCGGTTCACCGTGGATGACGACCGGATTACTGGTTTCGCGTTTGCTACCAGTGTTGATCTTCGCGCCGATTGCGGGCGTGGCGGTTGACCGTTTGGATCGCCGGCGGATTCTGATCGCAACGGATGTCATTCGCGCGTTGGTCGCGTTCGGATTTCTTTCTGTCGGCTTTGGTGCGCCGGTGTGGATCGCCATTGTGTGCAGCGGGCTGGTCTCTTCGGCAGGCACATTCTTCGAGGCAGCGAAAAATGCCTCGATTGCGAATATGGTGTCACGGCAGGAGATGCTGACAGCGAACGTGTTGATGTTCTCGACGCGGTTTCTGCAACTTACGCTCGGTGCTGCGCTAGGCGGCCTGACGGCGGCAAAGTTCGGTTACAACACAGCGTTCATTATCAATGCGCTTTCGTTCATCGCTTCGGCAGCGTTTATCTGGCCGATTCCGGCCTCGGTGATGCGGCAGAAGAGTTCCGGCAATACCGAAGGCTCCGCCAGTAACGTTAAATTGCAGCCTCTGGAGCCACACGCGGTCGAGCGGCCAGCCAACGGTTTCTGGACGGATGTCCGCGAAGGCTTGCTCTTCCTCTGGGTGACACCGTTTGTGCGCGGAATCGTGATGGTGAATGTGGCCTGGGCGCTGGGAGGGGGAATGAACAATCTGGTCTTCGATCGCATCGCGCGCCACGAATTTGTCGGTGGCGGCGGTGATCGGGGCGACTGGAGTCTGGCGATCCTGATGACTGCCGCTGGCCTGGGCTTGTTCATTGGAATGGCGCTGGCGCGGCGTGCGGGAGCCTGGGCGTCGGAAGAGAAACGTGCGGGTAAGTTCATTGGCTGGTCGTTGCTGGTTCACGGATTGTTTTTTGCGGCGGCGGGGTTGATGCCTTCTCTGTTTCTTTTTTCGGTTTGCATCGTCATCAGCCGGCTGATTCTTGGCGCGGAGTTTGGCGTGCAGGAAACGTTCATGATGCGCACGCTGCCGGATGAGTATCGCGGACGCGTTTTCACCACCGACCGCGCGCTCGAACTGACCACAATGACGCTTTCAATGCTTGTGGCCGGATCGCTGCTAAACTGGTTCAGCCCGCGCTCCCTGATCATCGTTTCCGGATTGCTGTCCGCCAGTCCTGGTTTCGTCTGGCTGGTGGCAATGTGGATGAACCGATTCAGCGTGCCGGCCTGTGCGGTGCGCGAAAGCTACAGCGAAGGCTAATCTCAAACAGACAGATCTGGCCGCGAATCTTCAAGATTCGCGGCCAGATCTGTCACATCGTCTTCTGAATCATGTGTCTCAGCGCACTTTTTCCATCAAGACGGCAAACCGTTGATCCGTTCTGAGAACATCCAACATCGGCTCCACCTGCACAAATGCCAGGAAACCTGACCGTTCGTGATACGCCTTTTCCAGCCACTCAAACGTCTGATCCAGATCGCCGAGTCCCAGATAAATCATGGCGATGAAATACGAAGAAACGTACTGCCGTTTCGACAAACCTTCCAACTGCGCCAGCATCTGGCGGGCTTCGCGGTGCTTGCCAGCGCGCGCATAAGAGTGGCCGAGATAGGAAATGAATGTTGTGATGCCGCCCGCCAGGTTGACCGCTTTGCGAAAGGCGTTGATCGCGTCTTCGTAGCGGTGTTGTTGGATGTAAACCATCCCGCGGTGCCAATAGGCAAAGCCGAAGTTCGGATCCAGCTCGAGCACCTTGCGGCTTTGCGCCAACGCGTCGTCATAACGCCGCGCGAAGTAGTAGGCCCAGCCCAAACTCAGGCTCAAAAACAGCGAAAGCGGTTCCAGTTCCTGCGCCCGTTTGCAGGCTTCGATTGAAGCATCGTGCTGCCCGGTGGCCTTCAGATAAAAGCCGTAGCCGTCGTAGGCATTGGCGAAATTCGGACTGAGTTCGATAGCGCGTTTGAATTCGGCTTCAGCGGCGGCGTAATCCCAGTCAAACAGCAGACGGAAAAATCCCAGCGAGCAGTGCGCTTCGCCCATGGTGTCGTCGAGTTCCAGCGCTTTTAACGCGGCGGCTTTGGCAATCGGGTAAGCATCGCGCGGTTGCTGGCCACCAGTGGAAGAGGCGAAAAAACCGTAGGCTTCGGCCAGGCCCGCATAAGCCAGCGCGTAATTCGGATCGAAATCAATCGCCTGTTGAAAGTGCTCTATGCCTTTTTTGATCCAGTCCGGCGTGCGTTTGCCAACGTAATACCGGCCTTTCAGGTACAGGTGATAGGCTTCCGTGTTGTCTGTGTAACGTTTCCTCAGCCGCTGGCGCTCTTCGCCGGTCAGTTGCAGGCGCAGCTTCTGGCTGATCTCTTCGGCGATTTCGTCCTGCAGCGCGAAGATATCCGTCAATTTGCGGCGGTACTGTTCGCCCCACAATTGCGACGCGCGCGCGACATCAATCAGTTCGGTTTTGACAATCAGCGAATCGCCAACCTGCAAAACACGCCCGGTCAGAACGGCGCGCACATTGAGCTCCGCGCCGATTTGCTGGGGATCAACTTTCTGCCCCTTGTATTGAAAAACCGTGCTGCGCGGGACGACGCGAAGCGCAGGCAGTTGCGACAAACTGTTGATGATGGTCTCGGTGATGCCGTCCGACAGGTATTCCATCTCGGCGTCAGCCGCGGCGTTTTCCATCGGGAGGATGGCCAGCGATTCGATTTGCTGGCTGCTGCGGCGGTCAATCAGCCGGCCCGATGGCGAAAGTTCGCTGCTGCGGAATTCGACAGTCAACGCCTCGCTGATCTCTTCACTGACGCGTGGTTTGACCAGGGTTGCGGGCAACTCCTGGCTGATGCGCGCAAACTCGGCTTCGAAGTCCAGACGGCTTTTGATGATTTTCAAATCGCTGAGGAAACTTTTGATCGTCTGGTAGCGGGCGTCGCAATCCTTGCGCAACGCTTTGTTCAGATTGACTTCAAGCTGCGGCGGCGCGTGTTGGCAGTAACGAGTGAGCGGGGCAGGTTCCAGGTGCAGAATTGCCGCCAGTACGTCGGTCGTTGTCATTCCGTCGAATGGCACACGGCCGGCCAGCATTTCGTAAAGCACGACACCTAGACTGAAAATGTCGCTGCGCGCATCCACCGCCAGCCCGCGCGCCTGCTCGGGTGACATGTAGGTCGCCGTTCCCATCACCGTGCCGGGATCGGTTTTGGCTTTGATCTGCGTGGGGGCTTCTTTGTCAACTTTTGGGTCGGACTTTTCGGTCAGCTTGGCGAGGCCGAAATCCAGCACTTTGACATAACCATCCGGACGGATCATGACGTTTTCAGGTTTGATGTCGCGGTGCGTGATGCCTGCTTCGTGGGCGGTTTGGAGCGCGCCGGCAATTTGCGTGATGATTTCCAGCGCCTGGCGCAGCTCAATGCCGCTGGGCCGCAGATGGTGGCGCAGCGTGCTTCCGGCAATGTATTCGGCGGCGATGAAATGAACGCCTGCTTCTTCGCCAACTTCGTAAATGGTGATGATGTTCGGATGGTTCAGCGCGCTGGCCGCGCGGGCTTCCTGCTGAAAACGGGCGACGCGCGCCGGGTCCTGGGTGAACGCGGCAGGCAGGATTTTCAGCGCAAGTTTACGTCCCAGTTTGCCATCTTCGGCCAGATAGACTTCTCCCATTCCGCCCGCGCCGAGCTTTTCCAGAATGCGATAGTGTGAAATCCGTTGAGCAATCACTTGGCAGTTTCAGGATCGTCAAGCCCCTGTTCAAGATAACTTTTTGTCAGATGATGATACGCCTTTGAACTATGTTCCACCGAACGCAGCGCGCCGCCGGAGAGTTCTTTTTTGACGACGGCAGGCGAACCAGCGGCCAGCATTCGCGGCGGGATGATGGTTCCGGGCGTCACGACGCTGCCAGCGGCGGTCATCGCCTGTTCGCCGACGACGGCCTGATGCAGCACGATGGAACCCATTCCGACGACCGCGCCGTTTTCGATGGTGCAGCCTTCCAGCAATGCGCCGTGGCCGATGGTCACGTCTTCCTTGATGATTGTGGGAATTTCCGGCGTCGTGTGAATGACGGAGTTATCCTGCACGTTCGAGCCGCGCCCAATCACGATCCGGCCTTCGTCGCCGCGCAGCACGACGCCATACCAGATGCTGACGCCATCGCCAAGTTCGACATCGCCGATGATCGTCGCCGTCGGCGCAATAAACACATTTTGGCCGATCTGTGGCCGTTTGCCTTTGTATTCGAAGATCATAGTTGTTGATTTGCTGATGGTTTCACGGGCTCAATAACCGCGGCCTGACGCACGCGATCCCGCTCCAATCGCTCTCGCGCATTGGCGTAAAACTGATAAAAGTATCCGTACATTGACCAGCATGAAGAAATCACGACCAGCCACAGCAGACCGCGCCCGATGCCATAAAACAGCACGCGCCAATCCAGCCAGTTCATTTCCACCGGGCCGAAAAAATGGCCGAGCGCCTGGCTCATTTCCGGCACCGTCCAGAAGGCAATGATTGGGAAAGCTTTGGTTTCAACTGGCGGGCCGCCATTGACTGACGAAGTGATCAGAAAGGCGATGGTCACGACCTGCGAAAACATCTTGAATTTGCCCGCCGTCGAAGCCGGAATCGCCCAGCCTTCGGTGGCCGCCACCGCGCGCAAGCCCGAAACGGCGAATTCGCGTCCGATCACGATGACGACGGCCCAGGCGGGCGCCAGATGATTTTCAACCAGGGAAATCAGCGCAGCCGAGATCAGCAGTTTATCCGCGATGGGGTCAAGCAGGATGCCGAGTTTCGAGACCTGGCTTCGTTTGCGGGCGAGCCAGCCATCAGCCGCGTCCGTGATGGCCGCAATCAGAAACAAAATCACGCCGGCGATATGTTGCGGCAAGCCAACGTAATCTTCCGAAAACCTGGTCAGCAGCACGACCACCAACAGCGGCACGATGAAAATTCGCAGAAGTGTGAGCAGGTTTGGAAGGTTCATTTGATTGCGGATTGCGAATTGTGGATGGCGGATTCTTCAATCCGCGGTTACTGCCTTGCGGCGGCGGAAGTGTATGCCAAATTCTTCAAATCCGCATTCCGCAATCCGCAATCAAGTCAGCCACGAAACTTGTTGGTAATCGGCATGCGGCGGTCACGGCCAAAAGCGCGCGGCGTGATGCGGACGCCGGGTGCGGCCTGGCGGCGTTTGTATTCGTTCAAGTCCACCAGCCGGGCGATGCGGCGGACAGTCGCTTCGTCGAAACCGGAAACGCCTGCCTTTTCGGTGATGATCGCTTCGATGCTCCAGTCTTCTTCGACGTACAGGTCCAGAATTTCGTCGAGCACTTCGTAAGGCGGCAGCGAGTCAACGTCTTTCTGATCTTCGCGCAATTCAGCGGAGGGCGGGCGGGTGATGATGTATTCGGGGATCGTCTCTTTGCCGTCCCGCTGGTTGATGTAATTGCTCAATTCATAGACCAGCAACTTCGGCACATCTTTGATAACGGCATAACCGCCACACATATCGCCGTAGAGCGTGCAGTAACCGACGCTGACTTCGCTTTTGTTGCCGGTGGTCAGAACCATCGCGCCGAACTTATTCGATAATGCCATCAAAATATTGCCGCGCACGCGCGCCTGAATGTTCTCTTCGGCGACGCCCATCGGCGTATTGTCGAACATCGGCTGAAGCATTTTCAGGTACTGATTGAAGGTCTCTTCGATGGGAACAACGTGATAGGCAACCCCCAGATTTTTGGCCAGCGCTTCGGCGTCCCGTGCGCTTTCGCTGGCGGAAAACCGCGTCGGCATAAACACGCAGGTGACGTTTTCCGCGCCGAGCGCATCCACCGCCACGCAAGCCGTCAGCGCCGAATCAATGCCGCCGGACAGGCCAATGACGACGCCTTTGAAACCGTTCTTCAGCACATAATCGTGCGTGCCGACGACCAGCGCCTGATAGACCTCTTCGGGCAAGGTCGCCCTTTTTTCGTCCTGCCGGGCGGTCAGACTTGCGCGTTGGAATTCAAAAGGCTTTTCCCGCAATGAAATCCGTTCACCGCTGCCGGCTCCGCTGATCAATTCGATCCGATCCTGCCGTCTTCGCGGATCATGCAGGCGCTCTTTGAACACCCGCTCGATGTTGATGTCGGTGACGATCAAATCTTCTTCAAACAATTTTCCGCGCGCCAGAATATGACCGCGTTCGTCAATCACCAGGCTCTGCCCATCGAAGACCAGTTCATCCTGCCCGCCAATCAGATTGACATAAGCCAGCGCCACGGCATTGTCTTCGGCGCGCGTCGCCAGCATCCGTTCGCGGTCTTTGCCCTTGCCGGCGTGATACGGCGAAGCGGAAATATTGATGATCACCTGCGCTCCAGCCAACGCCTGAATTTGCGTTGGGCCGCCGGGATACCAGATGTCTTCGCAGATGTTTACGCCCAGCAGCGCATCGCCATAAGCGAAAATCGGCGCGGACTGGCCCGCGTCAAAATACCTGTATTCATCAAAGACGCTGTAATTCGGCAGGAAAGTCTTGTGGTAAACGCCCTTCAGTTCGCCGTCGCAAATGACCGCCGCCGCGTTGTGAATGTCAGTCGTTTTATCAACGAACCCGACAATCGAGACGATGCCCGTCGAAGCAGCGATGATTTCATCAAGCGCTTTCAGGTTGGCGGCAATGAATTGCGGTTTGAGCAGCAAGTCTTCCGGCGGATAGCCAGACAACGCCAGTTCGGGAACCGCGACGATGTCCGCGCCTGCCTGGCGAGCCTGTTCGATGCTGGAGATGATTTTGGCGGTGTTACCGGCGAAGTCGCCGACGGTGGTGTTGAGCTGTGCGAGTGCGATGCGAATGGTGGACATAAAACGACAAGCGAAAATATTTTCCAACAAGGCGAAGGCTTTCAGGCAGCGGGGGTTTTCCATTCTTCTACTGCCTTGATTAGCTTTTCGCGGTCAGAAAAAGAAACAGGCACTGAAGCGCGCCATTGTTCAACGGCAGTCATCAAGCCTTCGACCTTTTCAATCTCCGATAACAGTTCTTGAATCTCAGCCTGCGCAAAAGGAAGGAGCAAACCAGTGTTCAACCAATGTGAGGCGAGTTCGCGCGCCTTCTCGAACTCGCTCGCTTTATACCAAAGTGCAACGGCGCTAACCGCCGTGATGCCTAAAGTGCGGGCCTTACTCGGATCAAGAGCGGAAAGTGCAAGTTCTTCTTGTTCCGCCGCCAGACCATACAAGTTTTTCGCGCGGTCGAAATCACGCGCAATTTTGGCCATCTGCGCCTCACTCGCATATTGCTCGCTCCGCGAATGATATTCCTTCCACGTCATATCTCTTCCTCCACCTGACGTAACACGATCACGCGCAATCTGAATCCAACGACAACCACCAATGCGGGCAATTTACTTTGCACTTTTAACACTTGCCGAACCTTCTGGCGAACCCGGCTGTTTACTTCCAATTCATCCAGTTGTGTGCCGGAAACTTCCAGCCTGATCCAATCTTCCAGATTCTCAGCAGGTCCAACAGATGCCAAATAATAATCAACACCCGTTCGCGTCTCCGCCCTGCACACTGCCACCAAACCTTTCGTCATTTCGACCGTCGCCAGCGCCAGCACGTAGGCGGCAGCTTCAGTTGCGTCGTTTTGATTTGCCCACGCCGCCAGATGACGTTCACTAGGCATTTCCCATTCAACGATGGCTGGTCGTGTTGCAAAGTTCTCTTGCAATGTAAAGATCGTGGGGGGCAAGTGGTGCTGGCTGAGACAAACGCTGGCGGCCTGCAAGTAATATGAGGCGATTTCCGGTGTCAGTCCAATGTGACGCTCCGCGAGATTTCGAGTTGGCAAAACAAGTGGCGTCATCGAATTGGTTATGCGATTGAGAAAATGCGACGTTGAAAATCTTGGCCTAATCCGTCACTTCCACGGTGTCAATAATGCCGACGATGGCCGCATCCACCGGTCTGTCTTTCATGCCTTCCGCCAGGCGAGCGCTGCTGCCCGCCACGACAATCACCTTTTCGCGGAAGCCCGCGCCGACGGTGTCAATCGCCAGCAGATAACCGCTTTCGTCTTCGCCCGTCAGTGTGATCGGGCGAACGAGCAGGAGCTTGCAGCCTTCCAAACGCGGGTCTTTGCGAGTCGCCACGACGTTGCCGATGATGCGTCCAATAATCATAAAGTTGGTGATAGGTAGCAGGTGGCAGGTGGTGACCCTAATCTGTCACCTGTAACCCACCACCTAACACCTGGTTACTTGATTCCCCTGGCTTCCGCCGTCACCGGCATGGCTTCGTCCACGGACGAATGCGGGCGCGGAATGACGTGAACACTGACCAGTTCGCCAATGCGGCGAGCGGCAGCGGCTCCAGCGTCCGTGGCGGCTTTGAC
This sequence comes from Heliomicrobium sp., assembly GCA_021155085.1. GTDB lineage: Bacteria > Acidobacteriota > Blastocatellia > RBC074 > RBC074 > RBC074. Next base: position 124,491 of record JAJNQA010000011.1, read on the forward strand.
GGCGGCAACATCGCCGCGCACGATGGCGGTGACGAATCCGCCGCCGATTTTTTCATAACCGACCAGTGTGACGTTGGCCGCCTTGACCATCGCGTCGGAGGCTTCGATCATCGCCACCAATCCTTTTGTTTCGATCATTCCGAGTGCTTCCATTTGACTTAACTCCTTATTAATTCAAAGACTTCTCAATTACTTCAAACCGGTGACCAACTGCGCCGACTGCGTCAGCAATTCGACCAGTTCCGCGCGCGTCAGGGTAATCTCTCCGTCTGCCGGCCGGCTCGTTGCCCCATCGCCCATTCCGCAAGCCTGCCCAGTGCGCGCTTCAAACGGCATGACACCATTGCGTTCGCGAATTTCGAATAGTTTGGGAATCGCACGATCCGGAATTGTGTTTTCATTGCCCAAGCTACGTGCGATGAAGCTGATTTTACAGGTGTGTTCCAGTGTTTCCAGCTTGTTGAAGGCTTGTTCCAGCGTGCCCGCATAAGCTACCGCGCCGTGATTGGCCATCAGCAATGCGTCGTGATATTCCAGGTACGGCTCAATCGCGTCGGTCAACTCGCGCGTTGAAGGCGTCCCATAAGTCGCCAGCGGCACACACCCGAGCGTCAGCACGACTTCCGACAGAATCGCCTTGCTCAAAGACAGCCCGGCAACGGCAAATCCCGTCGCATGCGGCGGATGCGCGTGAACAACCGCATGAATGTCCGGGCGCGCCTGGTAAATCACGCGGTGCATCGGCCATTCAGAGGAAACTTTGTAATCGGAAGGTTCGAGCGGATTGCCGTCGAGGTCAACCACAACCATCATTTCCGGCGTCATCCAGCCTTTGCTGACCGCCGACGGCGTGGCAATGCAGCGGTTTTCGCCAACGCGCACGCTGATGTTGCCATCGCCCGCGACCAGCAGACCACGGTCATAACAGCGTGTGGCAATCTGAACGATCTGCTCTTTAATCTTCTGTTCGTCTATCATTTCGGAATATTTGACAGGATTTACAGGGTTCAACTCAGGATTAACAAGACCACTTCACCATTGATCAAACCAGCCTGTAAATCCTGATTTCAATCCTGCCAATCCTTCCTGATTTCAGCCTTCACCTTGCCGCGCCATTCGCGCCGGCTTCCCGGCCTAAAAAATCGCGATAATCCACGCTGACGGCATCGGTGCCTGGATTGGCCAGAAAATAAGAAAGGCTTTCGAGCGAAATTGTCAGATCAACAGTTTTGACTTTCACGCCCGGCCTGGGATTCAGATGCACTGGCGCGAAATTGAGCACCGCCCGAACCCCGGCTTCGGTCACTTCTTCCAGCACGCGTTCGGCAGCGATGGCGGGGACGGCGAGAATGACGATCTCAACCTTGTCCCGCCTGATCGCTTCGCTCAAATGTTTTGTGCTTTGAATCGTAACTCCGATGCGCGTTTTCACACCGATTTTGGCGGGGTCATCGTCGAATAATCCGACAACCTCAAAACTGTCCTGGTTGAATCCTTGATAATTGGCCAACGCGAGTCCCAGGTTTCCAAGCCCAACGATGACAACTTTGCGTTTTTCCGTCAGTCCCAGGATGTTCATTAGATGCCGGCGTAAATCTTCAACGTAATAACCCACGCCGCGCACCCCGAACTCGCCAAAGTAAGCCAGGTCCTTGCGAATCTGCGCTGAGTTCAAATTGAACTGATCCGCCAGTGCCTGAGAAGAGATGGTCTCGGTTCCCGACACCGCGAGTTCATTCAAACATCGCAAATACACGGAAAGACGATTAGTGGTAAGTTCTGAAACCTTCTCCGTTTTCATGCTGTTGGGGATTCACTGACGCTTTTTTGGACCGAAGCGCACGATAGCGCAGGCTTCAGACGACTGTCAACTTCGTGTTTTGACAAGGCTTGAGGCGCTACGTAAACTCCGGCGGCAGTCCAAACTCAAGCGGAGAAACACTTTGATCGCGCACATCACCGGCAAGCTGATTCACAAACAACCGAATGCCATCATCGTTGACGTCGGCGGCGTCGGCTACGAACTGACCGTTCCACTTTCGACTTTTTACGACCTAGGCGAAGCCGGGACGGAAGTGAGTTTACGCGTTCACACCCATGTCCGCGAAGACGCCCTGCAACTGTTCGGCTTTCGCACCGAGCGGGAGAAAAAGCTATTTCTTTTGCTCGTCAGTGTTTCCGGCATCGGCCCGAAACTTGCAGTTACGGTTCTGTCCGGTTTGAGCGCCGAAGAACTGGTTCAGGCCATTCGCGCCGGCAATCTGGCCAAGCTCGTCGGCATCCCCGGCGTCGGCAAAAAGACCGCGGAACGGATGCTGCTTGAATTGAAAGACAAGGCTGCGGCAATTTTGCCGCCGGGATTGGAAGAAGTATCCAGCGCGGGCGGTGCCGTTGCCCAAACTGGTGACGCCATGCGCGAAGACGTGATTTCGGCGCTGGTCAATCTGGGTTATCAAAAGGCGCAAGCCGAAAAAGCCGTTGGCACCGTATTGAAAGATTCGCCGGATGCGAACTTTACGACAACGCTGAAACAGTCGCTGAGAACACTGGCCAAGTAACAAAAAAATGGCGCACAACCAATCAATACCAGAATCCGAACTGCGAATCATCAGCGGCGATTCAACAATTGATGAACAAGCAGTCGAACTTTCGCTCCGACCGCAATTCCTGCGCGAATACATCGGCCAGAAGAAGGTCAAGGACAACCTGAACATCTTCGTCAAGGCGGCGCTGGCGCGCGGCGAAGCGCTGGATCACGTGTTGCTGAATGGTCCTCCGGGCTTGGGCAAAACGACGATGGCCTTGATTATTTCGCGTGAAATGGGATCGCAACTGAAAATGACTGCCGGACCGGTCATCGAAAAAGCCGGCGATCTGGCGGCGCTGCTGACCAACCTGGCGGAAGGCGATGTGCTCTTCATTGACGAAATCCACCGGTTGCATCCGGCCATTGAAGAAATCCTGTATCCGGCGATGGAAGATTACGAGCTCGATCTGGTGATCGGGCAAGGGCCGTCGGCGCGGTCGGTGAAGCTGGAACTGCCTCGATTCACGTTGATTGGCGCAACGACTCGGCCTGGGTTGATTACCGCGCCCTTGCGCGGGCGATTCGGAATTAACTTCCATCTGGATTTTTATCCGGTGGATGATTTGCAGATTATCGTTGAGCGGTCAGCCACGATTCTGGGAGCGAAGATTGCAACGGACGGTTCGCGGGCAATTGCCCTGCGTTCGCGCGGGACGCCGCGTATCGCCAACCGGCTGTTGCGCCGAGTGCGGGATTTTGCCGAAGTCGAATATGACGGCGTGATCACAGCCGATGTCGCCACCGACGCATTAAATCGTATGGAAGTGGACCGGTTCGGATTGGATGAGGTTGATCGTAAATTGCTGACGACAATTATCGAAAAATTCAGCGGCGGCCCGGTCGGCGTCAGCACCATTTCCGCCGCCATCAATGAAGAGAAAGAAGCGATTGAAGAAATTTACGAACCGTATCTGATTCAAATAGGCTTTCTGAACCGAACGCCGCGCGGGCGCGTGGTGACGCCGGCGGCGTATCAACACCTCGGCCTTGCGCCAAATCCGGGAGCCGGGGAGGCGCAAAAAGGCTTGTTTCAGTGAGGCAAGAAGTGGAGAAAGAAGTAAACACGCCCACTTTCGCTGAGCGCTGGCTGACGCGCTTCAAAAATCGCGCGCCTTTCAGCGTGCGATTGTTCCTGGACATCAAAAGCCGCGCCTCGAAATCCCGCATCCTGTACACCACGACTGTTGATTTTTTGCACAACGACCTGCCGACGTCGGCGGCGGCAATTGCGTATTTCGGCATGCTCGTGCTTTTTCCGGCGCTGCTGCTGCTTTCGGTTTATTACCAGGAGGGGCTTTTGTGGATCCGGCCCTACTTTCCGGGCTCTTACGAATTTGTGCGACGCAATCTGGCTGCGATGCAGGATGTTTCAGTCGGCATTCAGTTCACCTCGTTTACCGTCCTGTTATGGGCCGGGTCCTGGATTTTCAACATCACCGAGCGAACGATTTGCCGTATCTGGAACACTGAGCCGCGCAAGTTTTTACGCGGCCGTTTGCTGACCATCGGAATGATGGCCGTCATCGGCACATTGCTGCTGGCGTCGTTCCTGCTGACTTCAGGCCTGGCCGCCTTCATGGCGATTGCGGAGAAATCCGCGCGCGCCAGGATGCTGCTGGCGGAGACATTTACCTCAGCGCTCTGGCCCATCACGCTGGCGGTTCTCAGTTTGCTGTTGACCATTCTGCTGTTCGGCTTGATCTACTTTTTCATGCCCAATACAAAGGTCAAGATGATTGAAGTTTTGCCTGGGGCGGTGATTGCGGGCGTGCTGTGGGAAGCGACGAAATATGCTTTCGCCTGGGTGTTGCCCTATTTTCACTATGATCTTCTGTACGGCTCCATTGGCGCGGCGGTCGCGTTGCTGACCTGGACGTATGTTTCAAGCTCGATCATGTTTTTCGGCGCGCAACTGACTTCGGTGCTGCACTGCCAGCATCAAACACAAAAAGAGGAGTGCTGAGCAAAGTTCTTATTGCGCCAAGCGGTTTTCTTCTCTACCCTGCCTGCCGCACGTATTGCAGAGCAGCAACCGGCATTTCATTCAAGCAATGCACATTTCCGAGTTCGATTTTGAGTTGCCCCCCGAATTGATCGCGCAGGAACCGCTGGAACCGCGCGATAGTTCACGCATGCTTGTGGTGGATCGGAAGAAGCAGGCTTTTCATGACAGTTCATTCCTGGAATTTCCGCGTTTCTTTGAATCCGGTGATGTCGTCGTGCTCAACAATACGCGCGTCTTCCCTGCCCGGTTGATTGGCCATCGCATCGTGAATGGCCAGCGCAGCGCACAAATCGAAGCGTTTCTGGTCAAACGGACCGCAGACGACGCAAACGAATGGGAAGTTCTGGCCAAACCCGGACGGGCGCTGCGCGAAGGGTCAATGGTCGAATTCGGCGAAGGCCGGCTGCGCGGCCTGGTGACAGCGATTGTCGAAGAAGGACGGCGGCAAATTCGATTTGAATGTGACAAGGATTTCGATCAAATCGTTGATGAAATCGGCAACACCCCGCTGCCTCCCTACATCAGGCGCGAACAAAGTGAACAAGCCCGGTTGGACGAACCCAGGTATCAAACTGTCTATGCCAAACAACGCGGGGCGATTGCCGCCCCCACTGCCGGATTGCATTTCACGCCGCGCATTTTCGACGAACTTCGCGCGCGGGGAGTTCAGATTGTTGAAATCACTCATCACGTCGGTTACGGGACATTTCAACCTGTCCGAGTTGAACAAATCGAACAGCACAGAATCGCAGCAGAAAGTTATGAGATCAGTGAATCCGCTGCCGCTGCCATTAACCTGGCGCGTGATGCAGACAAACGTGTGGTTTCCATTGGCACCACTTCCGTTCGCGCACTTGAAAGCGCCGCACATGACGCAGGCCACGTCCGACAAGGAAACAGAAGCACGGAGTTGTTTATTTTTCCCGGTTATCGGTTCCAAATCGTTGACGCGCTGCTGACCAATTTTCATCTACCGCAATCTTCCTTGCTGATGCTGGTTTCGGCATTCGCAGGCACGGATTTGGTTCTAAATGCCTACCGCCACGCAGTTCAGCAACAGTATCGTTTTTATAGCTACGGCGATTGTATGCTGATGATTTAAGTCGTGTTATGCAAGCGATCCATCACAACTATTACTCCAGAGCGTTCAAAGGCTTGATGCGTCCGCTGCTGCTGTCGGACTTGAATGAATTGTGGCAATTGGACCTGCGTTGTTTTGTGGATGGCGAAGCCTATGAGCGCGAGACCTTCCGCTACTTGCTGAACAACCCGAATGCCATCGCCCGGCAGATCCGGTCTGCTTATGATGAAATGGCGGCCTTTGGAATTGGCGTGATCGAACCCAACGGCACTGGCCACATTACAACCGTCGGAGTTGCGCCGGAATATCGGCGCAAGGGATTGGCCAGGTTGATCCTGCACGAAATTGAGCGCAGTTTTTCCGCTCGCGGCGTAGCCACAATCCGGCTAGAGGTCCGGGTCGGAAATGAATCCGCGCAACGTCTCTATGAGCAGATGGGCTATGTCATTATTCAACGAATGGGAAAGTATTATTCCAATGGAAACGATGGCTATTTAATGGTTAAGTCGTTGGAAATATTTGACTAACGTGCTCCCCTTACGCTTCGTCCCGATTTCGTCCTGGACAAAATTAAAACTTCGCCTCAAACTTTTTACGAATTCCCCATATGGGGTAAAAATTGCTGCCCACCAATAACTTAGCCCTCAACCGCCCCGGGTCATGAAATCGTTCATCAATTTTTCGTTACTTCAAAACGTTTCTGGAGTTTGACAGCAAACCGGTTAATCTGTTATAAAACAGTCACTTAGCGACATAAAGCGGAGTGCCCGAAAGTTTCAATATCTTTATGAAAGGGAAATCGTATGAGGGAAACGCTCTCTAAACGACCCAGAATAACGGTGAAAAGGTCAGCGAAAGCCGCGAAAACCAAGATTGCAGAAACTCGCACGCAAGCAAAGTTGCATTCCGTGCCAAAGCCGAAGACTACCTCCGCTCCCAAACCATCGGCGCGTTCGGCAGCCAAGGCAAAGACCGCAAGTGCCAAGCCTGCCAAGGCAGCTCCACAAACCACGACGGCAAAAAAATCTGTTGGCAGGCCACGCAAGAATCCTGTGCTTGCCGAGGTCAAGAAAGACACATTGGCGAAAACAATCACCAAACCGTCTGCGCCTTCTACGAAAACTAAAGCCAAAGAGGTAAAAGTCAGGGTGAAAGCCACGGCCAAAACTCCTGGTAAAACTGCTGGCAGTGTTGCTCCCTCTCCCGCATCTGTGACCAAATCAGAAGTTAAGCCCGTTGAAAAAGTTCAGCCGGACAAAACGCTGGCAAAAACCCGGCGCAAGATTGTTTTACCAATCCAGCTTACGCCGCCGCCGCCTGCTCCACCACGCCGCGCGATTACGTCCAGTGCATTACGCGCCTTTGAGCACGCGGTGAGAGTCTTTAATCGCCGCCATTTCGAAGAAGCCAAGCCAATGCTTGAAAATCTGCTGGCGAAATATCCTGGTGAAGTTGAGATCATTGCCCGCACCCAGATGTACCTTCAGGTCTGCAATCAGAAGTTGTCTCAGACGCAATCTGCGCCGCACAACGCGGACGAACTGTATGATCGCGGGGTTTATGCCCTGAACATCGGCGATTTCAGCCAGGCAAAGACTTTCTTTGAAAAGGCGTTGCGATTGAAACCGGAAGAACCGTATTTGCTCTATTCGCTGGCAGCGACGCACGCACAAACTGGCGCGATGGAACAGGCGCTCGATTATCTGAAACGTACTTTTCAGATACAGCCGCGCTACCGCACACAGGCGCTGCACGATGCAGATTTTTCCGGCCTGCGCGAAAACAAACAGTTCCTGGAATTGCTGGGACTGGCTTCGCCTTTCGATCTGCTGCAATCCCGGCGGTGAAGAAAGAAAGAGGGAAATGAGAAGGGGGACCTGAAGTGTTGATTAGACTCCAGGTCCCCCTTCTCATTTCCCCTCTTTGCGCTACCGAATCCGCAACTTCAGTGAATTTGCCTTCACGCCATCCACCGTTAATTCAAAATCCACGTCCTCCCGCCCGGCAAGCGAACGCGGCAATCGCAGATTGATTTGATCCAGTCCGAAAAATCCTTCGGCAATTCCCGCATACAAAACGTCCAAAATGCTGCCGCCAATCCTGGCGCTGACCGCTCCAAGCGAACTGCGCCCGCGAACACCGGTTCCGTAAGCCACCAGGAACACCTGATCACTTTCGGCTCCCAGATCAATCGTCGCCGGAATGAATTTGTTTTGGGTTTGGTCGAAGGTTGCGACGGGTTCGTAAACCTGCGTCCCGTCCTGACGAATGCGCAGCACGGCGGCGGCGGGCACGCCTTGCCCATTCGCATTGGCGGCAAATAGTGATGGCGCAATCGCCGCGATATTTACCGTTCCAGAAGCAATCCGCCCCTCCCCGTTTGTGACGATGATGGATGCCTGCCCGCTGGCCACACCCTCCGGCATGAGAAAGTTGATCTGGCCCGGCGAAACGAAAAAGAGTCGGGCAAATTTTTCAATATTCGCGCTGTCGCGTATCGTGACGGTGGTTCCCGCCAATGAACTCGGCAAGGGCACACTGGAACCGACTTGAATGGAAGACGCCAGATTCTCGCCGAACGCCGCGACGATGGATTCGCTGGCCAGGGCGGCGGCGCTGAAACTTGCGGCGGAAACGCTGGCAACCGTGCCAAAGTTCGCCAGCAGGCTTTTGACATCCGCGCGAATCCCCGGCAGCAGCGGATAAAAAGCGTTCCCTGGACATTCGGTCGCGCCCGGACCATCACGGTGGCCAGAGATGTTGTTCAGCGTCAGATTACTGGATGCGTGGCGCGATTGCCCCGCCGGGTCAATTCCGCGCTGATCCGCTTTCCAGGCCAGAATCTTTTTCAGACTGTTGAGTGCAGCCGCCGGAGGCGCGGAACTGGTGAAATCGCCAATGACCACCACGCCCATCGTCCCGCCGTTGACCCCGCTGAAATGCGCGCCAATGACGTTATCTCCCCCCGCACGCCCTTCGTAAATGACACCGTTCTGGTCAATCACGTAGTTGTAGCCGATGTCCGCCCACCCATTTGAGAAAACATGGAAATTCCAGACGGCGCGCACCAGCGCAGCCCAATCGCCATTGGCCGCCGCGCTGGGACTGAAGGTGTGATGGACGATCAAATGCGTCACCGTCGTATAACTCAAACTTCCATGCGTCGTGATTTGTCCGTCGGGACAGCCCCATTCCGTGCGTGTCACGACGGGAGGTTTGGGATATTTGGCCCGCGGCTGTTGCTGCTGAAGAAAATTTTCCGTGCTCATCGTTTCCTTTGCTTTTCGTTGAATGTTCTCCTGCATCTGATGCGGCGTCGCGCCGGGACTGATGAAGACAATCCGCAAACTGGCGACCCGGGCTTGTTCTATGGCTGCGACGCGATACTGCACGAACCTGGTTTGCCGGTCGAGCAGCAATAATCCGCTTACCTGTTCACCGCATTCGTTGGCAAAATCGCCATGGGCTGTCATCGGCAGCCATTCGCTCCAACCGTTACTATCCACCGAATATCGCAAATCTAACTGCACGTCGCCGCTGGCAATCCAAGCCGCGCCGACCGCCAGAAAGGGATCAACTCGATCCAGCGGGACCGGAATCACGCTGGAAGTGATGACGCCCGATCGGCTCAATTCCTTTGTCAGATCAGCGCGGATTTCCCTGTGCTCAATCACCGGACTTTGATTTTGAGCGAACAGGCGGACCGGCAATAACGCCAAAATCAGAATTGCCGCAAACAGCAGCGCTCCCTGAAAACTATTGCGGTTCATTTTCAAACTCCTGAAGTTGTGATTCGGCTATCAACTCGGTTATAACACAACGCAACAAAAGACCGTCAATTGGTGCAGGCAAACAAAAAATCATCAGCGGGCAGAAAGTGAAAAGCTGACGATGCAAAGTATTAACAATCCGCCGAACCCCTGGCTCACCCATCAACACGAATGGATCGGCGAACCGCCGGACGCCAAATTGGAGGTCTTTGAAGAGACCGCCACGCGCTCCATTATCACCAGCAACAACAGTCCGGATATTCCCTTCGATTATTCGATCAACTGTTATCGCGGCTGCACGCATGGCTGCACTTACTGTTTTTCGCGCCCGACGCACGAATATCTGGGTTTCGGCGCGGGCACGGATTTCGAGCGAAAGATCGTCGCCAAAGTCCGCGCGCACGAACTGCTGCGCGAAGAATTGATGAAGAAAAGTTGGAAAGGCGATCCGCTGGTCTTTTCCTTCACCTCCGATCCCTACATTCCGCTGGAAGCGAATTACCAATTGACGCGCAAATGCCTGGAAGTCTGCCTGGAATTCCGCAACCCGGTCAGCCTGATCACAAAATCCGCGCTGATCCGCCGCGACCTGCAATTGATCAAACAGCTTTCGGAAGAAGCCACGGCGAATGTCTATTTCACGATTCCCTTTCTCGACCACGACGTGAACCGCGCACTGGAACCATTCGCGCCCTTTCCCGAAGCCCGCTTCGCCGCGATGAAGGAATTCGCCGACGCCGGCATCGAAGTCGGCCTGGCGATTGCGCCGATCATTCCAGGCTTGAATGAATCGGACATTCCCGGCCTGCTCGAACGCGCCAAAGAGGCTGGCGCAAAGTCGGCCTTCATCGGCCTGCTGCGGCTGCCCGGCAGTGTTCGCCCATATTTCCTGGAACGGCTGGAAGAAAAGCTGCCGCTCAAAGCCAAAAAGATCGTCAACCGCGTGATGGAAGTGAAAGGCGGCGTGCTGAACAAAAGCGAATTCGGCGAACGCTTTCGCGGCGAAGGCCCCTTCTGGGACATGGTCAAAAAGAGCTTCGAGATTCACACGCGGCGGCTGGGCTTCAACCAGAAAAAATACGAATTGAGTGAGCGCCGCCAAACCTTCCGGCGGCCAACGGCGCAACAATCGCTGTTCGACTGATGTGTTAAGCCGGATTATGCAGAAGCCCGCACGAAGTAAGGACGCATCACACGCTTTAATGCGAAGCCCGCATGCATCACACACTTACTACGTGCGTGTTTCCGCAATTTGATTTGCGTTGGCCCTCTCTTCAGAGGTTCTGGTCATTGGCTTGACCATTTCTCGCGCTGCGTGCTACAAGCCTCACAAATCCCAAATAGAAAAAGGAAAGTTTATGTCGCTCGCTGCCCGCTTCTCCGCGCTCCTGTTGACGCTCGCTTTCGCGGCAACAGCATTCGCTCAATACCCGAAACGCCCGCATGGCCCAATCGTCGGCGTTCAGCTTTACAGCTTTCGCAACCAGATGAAAGACGATGTTGACGGCACGCTGGCCAAAGTCAAAGCGATGGGTTTCACGCTGGTCGAAGCCGCCGGCTACAACTGGAACTCCGCCGCCGAATTCAAGGCGCTGCTCGACAAACACCGTTTTCAAGCCATCAGCTTTTTCGCCGATTACAACAAGCTCAAGACAGATTTCGCGTCGGTGGTGGCTGACGCCAAAGCGCTCAACGCCAAATACGTCATTGTCGGCTGGATTCCGCACCAGAAAGACTTCACGCTCGAAGACTGCAACACCGCGATCAAGGACTTCAACGAATTCGGCGAAAAGCTCGGCAAGGAAGGGTTGAAGTTCGCCTATCACGTTCACGGCTACGAATTCCAGCCGTATGCCAAAGGCACGCTGATGGACAAACTGATGGCCGAAACCAAACCGCAGTTCGTCAAAATCGAGATGGACGTTTTCTGGGTCGTCCATCCCGGACAGAATCCAATCGCCTTTCTGAAAAAATACGGCAAGCGCATTGACCTGATGCATATGAAAGATATGCAGAAAGAGTTGAAAGGCGACCTGACCGGCCACGCCGATGTCGAAACCAATGTCGCGCTGGGAACCGGACAGATTGATTACACGGCCATCGTAAAAGAAGCCCGCAAACAAGGCGTCAAATATCTCTTCATCGAAGACGAATCGAGCCGTTCGATGGAACAGGTTCCTGTCAGTTTAAAATTTCTCAACTCAATCAAGTAATCACAGATTTACCAAAGGAGATCGTTCGACATGAAATTGAAAAGCACCGCACTTTTACTCACTGCCTTCGCATTGATGCTGATGCTGCCTGCTGCCGGGTTAGCGCAAAAGAAACCCGGCAAATGGAAAAAACTGACCGACGGCAAATCCTTCAAAGGCTGGAAAATCGCCGAACCGAATGTGAACAGTTGGAAACTCGAAGATGGCGCTTTTGTCGCGCAAGGCCCGCGCAGCCATCTGTATTACGTCGGCGACGACAAACCCTTTGTCAACTTTGAGCTTCAGCTTGAAGTGATGACCGGGCCGGTGTCGAACGGCGGCATTTACATTCACACCGCCTGGCAGGAAACAGGCTTTCCAAAAGCCGGCTACGAAATCCAGGTCAACCAGTCGCACGGAGACTGGCGTAAATCCGGCAGCATTTACGGCGTGAATGACGTCAAGGAAGTTCACGTCAAGGATAACGAATGGTACAAGTACAACATCATCGTCGAAGGCAAGCACATCATCGTCAAGTTGAACGACAAAGTCGTCAACGACTGGACTGAAGAACCGAATCGCCAGCCTGGCAAGGATTACACACGGATTCTCTCTTCAGGAACTTTCGGACTCCAAGCCCACGATCCGAAGAGCGTCGTGAAATACAAGAACATCCAAGTCAGACGGTTGGACTAATTTCTTCCACGAAGGAACACGAAGATTCACGAAGAAGTTGAAAAGCACTTCGTGTTTTCTTGGTGTTCCTTCGTGGATTTTTTTTCGGGGAAATCATGCCTCGCAAATCCTTTTTGATCATCATTGCTTTTGTCGCAGGCCTGTCCTTCAACGCTCTCGTTTTCAGCCAGCAATCCGTTTTGAAAAAATGGCAGAAAGGCAAAGGCTGGGGATGGGTCTGGGGCAAGGACGATGAAGTCGGCGCGCTGAACGAAATGACGGACGCTTCGCGGTTGGCGGCGCTGCGGTTGGCGGCAATCGGCAAGACGTATGATTTGGGCGTGACCTACGACCGGACTTCCTACAAATGGCCCGGCCACAGTCCCGGCGAAATCATCACCTTCCGCAGTCCCGAAGGCGTTTCGCGGCAAAAAGACCTGCCCGCCCTGCTGACTGACAACGGCAAACAGACGCGCTGGCACAGTTCGGCGCTGTTCATCAACGACAATGTCGCCACGCAGATTGACGGCCTGGGACACATCACCACCGGCAGCGACAATTCCTGGTACAACGGTTTCAAGGAAGCCGACTGGGGCGGCAACTTTGGCATTCGCAAAGCCGACGCCACCACCATTCCGCCCATCGTCGCGCGCGGTGTAATGATTGATGTCGCCGGTTTGAAAAACGTCGAAGCCTTGCCCGCCAACTACATCATCAGCATTGACGATTTGCAGCAGGCGCTTCGCCGCCAGCAGACGCAATTGAAACCTGGCGACATCGTTTTGATCCGCACCGGCACGCTACGCCACTGGGGCGAAACCGGCAGCGATCACACTAAAATCGCCGCGCACGATTCGGCCGGCATCAGCCTGGAAACCGCGCGCTGGCTGGTGGAAGAAAACGGCGCGATGATGATCGGCAGCGACACCAGCGGTTTGGAATACGGCCCGGCGGACAAGGACACGAAGACCTACCGCGACAAATACCAGTCCTTCAATCCTGTCCATCATTATCTGCTGATTGAACAAGGCGTACACATTGGCGAATTCCACTTTCTGGAAGATTTAGCGCGCGACCGCGCTTACGAATTCTGCTACGTCGCCGCGACCAACAAGATCAAAGGCGCGGCGGCAGGGTTCACCATGCGGCCAATTGCAATTCGCTGACAGTGGATGTTGTTAGGTGTGGCGTGGGCTGATGTATAGATCATTCCTGGCAATGTCGAAGATGAGATTGAACTGCTTGAGAATTTCGCTGCCGATGACGCTCATTTTCTGTTTCCCAATGGCGCCGGCAAAAAAGCCTGTGGGCACATTTGAAAGCCTTGCGCTGCCCAGAACAAACTCCGGCAGGATGCCTTTTTTCACTTTGATCGTGTTTCCAAACGAATCCTTCAGGCTGGATTCGTCGGTGATCCTGATTTTCCCGTCCACGCCAGCGCTGTCGGCGAAGGCATCGTCCAGCAGGATTCCACCGGAATAGCCGGAATGAAGGAGAAACTTGTTGGGATAAGCCTTCCCTTCAATCAGACAAGTTCCCTGAACCAGCAGCAGGCCGTTTTGGTTTTCGATTTTGAGGCGTTCGTACTTTTCCGCTTTGCCGGGGAGCTGATCGTGAACCGAAATGCGGCGCTGATCGAAGTTGATTTCAACAATCCGCTGCTGAAAGAAATCCAGGCAACTTCCCATCCATGTCTTTGCCGGAATTTTTGTCTTCCCAGAGGTCAATGCCGTTGCGCCGTTGCGCCCCAATTTGAAGCCGGTTTCCACGGCTCGATCGGGAGTCTGCCTCGCCTCCCCAGGACTTCACTTTATCCGTGGCGGTAAACAAGAAACCACTCCAGACAGGAAAGATGTTGGGCGGCGGCTGGATATTATTAAGCCGCTGTCTCTGTTGCCAGAAACGCCGACTTCACCAATCACGCGAAGCATATTCTGCCGTGCAGCCTTTTCGCCGGGTAACACGCGATAAACTTTCCATCAAGGTAACGAAGCTGGGTAATCCTCGTTTTTAATGCAAATAACAACTTGCGGTTTTCTAGTCACACGCTTTTATCTGGAAGCTCCTTAATTTTCCTGACTCCGCCGGATCGTAATAACTCACGGAATTTTCGAGATTATGTTGTCCTCCGGCTCCGAATTGCAATGATGCATTTATAGCGGTTTGCAGATGGTTGCGCCCCGGTGTCAGTAGCCCGGCCGCGCTCTGCCAGGCTGGCAAGCGTTCTGGAAAAACCGGGCGTCAGCATTGGAGAGATTTGCCGATGTACCGGATTTGATCGGGCTGCGATTCGATTGGAATGGTTTGACCGGGACAGGCACAAACAAGGCATAGAGCCGGAAATCAGTTGAACGGCGTGCTTGAGCCGCTTCTACCGGCATAGTAGTATGTCGCCGCTGTTTCGATAGGCAGCAAATCACACCATCTCTTCAACAATACTATGGGAGGAAAATACCAGCTATGAATTCAATGACTCGCCGAATCCTGCTCGGCTGCACCATGATCGTCATCCTGGCGGTCGGCATTGCCATCGGACAGGGCAAATTCGGGCAGCCGAAATCCGTTCTGCACATCGTCACCGTGAAATGGACTCCGGAATCCACGCCGGAACAACGTCAGAAGGCGATTGACGCCGTCAAGACTCTGGCGTCGAAATCTCCCGGCATCACCAACATCTGGCTGAAGCCGATCAAGGTTCAGGGGACGGACGCGGTCTTCGTGATGGAGTTCAAGGACGAAGCCGCGCTCAAGGCCTACGTGGGTACGCCGGCGCATAAAGAATGGTATGAAATCTATACCCCCGTCCGCGGACAAAGTCAGACACACGACGTCACCAACTAATCGAAAGGATGAAGGATGAAGGCGGAAGGATGAAATACACTCCTTCTCAACTTCATCCTTCATCCATTATCCATCATCTAATGAGTACGCCTGCCGCAGCGCCGGAAAGAATCATTGCCGAAGAACCCAAACGCGGCCATCTGGCGCGCATTTTTCACGCATTCACTTATCGCGATTTCCGTCTGCTCTGGTTCGGAGCGTTCACGTCCAGTTCCGGCACCTGGTTGCAGGACACGGCGCTGTCGTGGCTGCTGCTGCAGGTCACCAACGACCCGGCGTATCTGGGTTATAACGCCTTTCTGAGCACCGCGCCGATTTTGATCTTCACCTTGATCGGCGGCGTGCTGGCGGATCGTTTCGACCGGCGTCGCATTTTGATCATGTCGCAGTGGTCGCAACTGGCATTTGCGCTGTCGCTGGCGTCGCTGGCGTTTTTCAATGTGCAGACCATGCTGCTGGTGACGAGCGCGCTGGCGCTTTCGTTTCTGACCGGCTGTGTGCAGGCTTTTGGCGGGCCGGCGTATCAATCGCTGATTCCCATGCTGGTTGATAAGAAGGATCTGCCGAACGCGATTGCGCTGAATTCCATTCAGTTTCAACTGGCGCGCGTGGTCGGCGCGTCCATCGGCAGCTTTCCCTTTGCCATTTTCGCCAACCAGATGCTGGCGGCGGCGGTCAGTTTCGGACTGAACGGTTTGTCATTCATTGCCGTCATTTTCGCGCTGATGTCGCTCAGCGTGCGCCACATTCCGTACACGCCGACCGGCGGCATGGGCAGCCAGTTGCGCGAAGGTCTAAATTTCGTCTGGCACCAGGAAGCTTTGCGCTCTCTCACTTTTCTGGCTTTTGTCAGCACCTTTTTCGGCGTCCAGGTCATGACGTTTCTGCCCGTGTTTGCCAGAGACATCCTGAAGGTCGGCGCGAGCGGAAATTTCAAAATGGTGGCGGTGTCCGGCGTGGGCGCGGTCCTGGGATTTTTAACCGTCGCGGGAGCGGGTCATATCGCAGGCAAAGGCCAAAAGACGCTGGTGATGCAATTCTGCTTCGGGCTGACAATCATCGCCTTCACCCAGACGCAATGGATCGGGCTGGCTTACGTCATGCTGCTGCTGGCGGGCTTTTTTATGAGCATCCTGTTCGCGATGATCATGTCGCTGGTGCAACTGATTGTCGAAGACAAGATGCGTGGCCGCGTGATGAGTATTTACATGGTGGCCTTTCGCGGCGGGATGCCGCTGGGCGCGCTGATCACCGGATTTCTCTCCAAACACTACCTGCTGCCGAATGTCCTGCTGGTTGAAGGCGCGCTGCTTTCGCTGATTGCCGTCATCTTCCTGCTTTCTCCAACCAAACTGAAAGAGCATTAAAAATTTTCGGCTGATCCGAACTCTCCTGCCGCTTCCACGCCTCTTTACAGGTGTAAGGAAGAAGATGGAAATCTCCAAACAGGAAATCAGATGGGTGTTGCGCGCGCAGACCGGCGATCGCGAAGCGCTGGACGAACTGTTCCGTCTGGTGCAGGAACCGCTCTATCGCTACATCGTCAGTCTGGTCAATTCGCGCACGCTTGCCGAAGACATCCTGCAGGAAGTTTTCATCCTCATTTACCGCAAACTGCGCTGGCTGCGCGAGCCGGAGTTGTTCCGGCCGTGGGCCTACCGCATCGCCACGCGCGAAGCCTTCAAACACCTGAAACGCGAACGGCGCTGGTCGGATCAAAGCGTTGATGAAACCGCGCTGGAAGATGTGCCCGTGCTTCCGCGAGATGCGCTGACGCCGGAATTGATTTCCCAACTCGTCTCCCAGGTTTCCCCGGCCAGCCGCGCGGTCATCGTGCTGCATTACCTGCACGAAATGCCGCTCGGCGAAGTGGCTGACGTGCTGGGCCTGGCGCTGGGCACCGTCAAATCACGGCTGGCTTACGGTCTGGACAGTTTGCGAAAACAACTATCAACCAACCAATAACTGACAAAGGAGTCACGAAAGGTCTGTCTATGCAACGCACTCTGTTAATCATCACAATCATCTTGTTTGGAGCGCTCAGCGCAGCCGCGCTTTGGCAGCACGGCTTCTGGGGCATCATCGCACCGCACTTTCAGAGCTTTGGCGGCGGTCAGGTCTTTGCGGACCTGGTCATCGCGTTAACTCTCGCCATGGTCTGGATGTGGCGCGACGCCAAAGCAACAGGTCGCAATCCATGGCCCTGGATCCTTGTCACGCTGGCAGCCGGATCCTTCGGCCCGCTACTTTATCTGCTGACTCGCAAAACAGCGGCAAGAGCAACGTAATTCTCAAATTATTCAATCGGAACAAGACGAAGTGGGACTGGCGACGGGAGCACCCTGGAAGTCTTCCATCCGGTTAGCCGGAGCTAAAGCAGGACAATTGTCCTCCGGCGCGGGGTGGAGAACTTTCAAACCGTACCGCGACAGTCCGTCACACACGATCCACTGTTTCTACTTGTTCGATGAGAGGAGGCACGCATGGCGGAAAATCGTCTTGATGAAATTCGCGGGAAGGCGCTTGCGCGCGTCGAAAGGAGCGAGCGCCATTTGAAGCTGGGCATCATCGGATTCGCCATTCTGGACACGTCGTTTTTTGTGGCGTTCCTGCTGGTGATGGACTTTTCCGACAAACTGCACCTGCTGATCTTTATGGCGAGCAGCGGTTTTTACCTTCTGCTCCTGCTGGGCCTGATCTTGCTGGGCTTGCAGGTGAAACGGGACACCCAACTGGTGCTTCGGGCAATTGAGCTACTGGAAGAACGGATCGAAGAATCGAGGAAATGAATGGCACTTCGGCCCCTCTGGCTGATTGCAAAGCGAGTACTCAGGCATATAATTGCCGCAGGCTTTTCCCAAAGCCGAAGGAAGCAATCGCCAGATGAGTCCGGTTCAGAACCAACAATTCAAAAACGAGCAAGCCGAGGCGGAAACAAACTGTGAGCCTCCGTCTTGCGGCAAATACGCTCTGCGCGATCGTACGATAAATAAATAGCGGTTTACCCCAACAAAAGCGCCAGTGAATTCACTGGCGCTTTAGCTTTTTGCAGGCAGTTATGGAGATCATTACGAAACCCGCGCGAATGCGCGCAATCTGCCAGAAACTCTGGGCAGAAGAAATGTCCATCGGCTTCGTACCAACGATGGGCGCGCTGCACGAAGGCCATCTGAGCATGGTGCGTGACGCCCGGCGGATGACCGATACCGTCGTTGTTTCCATCTTCGTCAACCCGACGCAGTTCGATTCCGGCAAGGAGTTTGACCGGTATCCGCGGGACCTGGCGCGCGATGCGGACCTGCTGACGCCGGTCGGCGTGGATTACATCTTCGCGCCCGGCGCGCAGGAAATGTATCCGCCCGGTTTTGCCAGCTTCGTCGAAGTTGCGGGCTTGAGCGATAAACTCGAGGGGATTTCGCGTCCCGGCCACTTTCGCGGTGTGACGACCGCGCTCAGCATCCTGTTCAACCTGGTCCATCCACAATACGTTTTCGTTGGCCAGCGTGATGCGCAACAGGCCGTCATCGTCAAAAAACTGGCGCGCGATCTGCATCTGCCGATCGAGGTGGTCGTCTCGCCGATTGCACGCGAAGCCGACGGGCTGGCCTGTGCGTCCCGCAACCGCTATCTGTCGCCCGATGAGCGCAAGGCCGCGCCAGTGCTTTCTCGCGCCCTGCATCTGGCCGAAGAGATGTACAGCAACGGCGAGCGCAGCGCCGGCAAAATTCTGAAAGCCATGCGCAAGGAAATCGAAAAAGAGCCGTTGGCCAAAATTGATTACCTGGCCATCACCGACACTGATCTCCTTGATCCGCTCGACGATCTGACCGCTCGGAAAGCACTGGTTTCCATCGCCGCGTTTTTCGGCAAAAACC
Organism: Heliomicrobium sp.; assembly: GCA_021155085.1. Lineage (GTDB taxonomy): Bacteria > Acidobacteriota > Blastocatellia > RBC074 > RBC074 > RBC074. The sequence goes on from JAJNQA010000011.1 coordinate 143,517, forward strand.
GGCTGATTGATAACGCGGTTTTAAGTGAGGACAAGTTCCGGGCCAAAACCGGCAGACTGAAGCTGGGCTAGCTGGCAGGCAATTGGGGCAATGACGTTTTGTCTATTTGGAACCTCGCGGCTACAATGCGCCGCGCTATGAACTTTTCCCTGACTCTCCCTGAAAATCGTGAATTCGATGTGGTCGGTTTCGGCCTCAACGCGGTGGATCATCTGGTTACCATCCCGCGCTTCCCTTCCTTCAATACCAAAGTCCGTTTGAGCGACCATCAGCAAATGTCCGGGGGACAGGTGTCCTCCGCAATGGTCGGTGTGCGGCGGCTGGGGTTGAAAGCGAGCTATGTCGGCAAGGTCGGTTACGACAACGAAGGCCGCATGCTGATTGAATCGCTGCAACAGGAAGGGGTGGATTGCACCGGCGTCCAGATCGCCGTCGGCGCCAAAACACAGGGCGCGGTGATCATCATCGAACAGTTTTCCGGCGAACGCACCATTCTCTGGTACCACGACGACGGCACACGCATTGCGCCCGAAGAGTTGAAGCGCGAACAGATCACGCGCGGCCGCGTGCTGCACATTGACGGTTTCGACACCAAGGCCGCCATACAGGCCGCTGACTGGGCGCACGAAGCCGGAATGCCCGTAACCATTGATCTGGATACGGCGTATCCGGGCATAGACGAACTGCTGCCGAAAGTGGACTGTCTGATTACCTCCCAGGGGTTGGCCAACGACCTGGCTGGGACGATGGACGAGCGTGACGCTTTGAAAAAACTGCACGAACGCTACGGCTGTTACCTGGTTTCCATGACGCAGGGTTCGCGCGGCGCGCTGGCATTTGTCGAAAACACTTTCGTCGCTTCGTCGGCATTCCGCCCGCCCGTGCTGAAAGACACCACCGGCGCGGGCGACGCATTTCGCGCCGGGTTCATTTACGGCTTGTGCAAGGGATTGAACATCGAAGAAACGATGCGCGCGGCCAACGCCGTCGCCGCCCTGCAATGCCGGGAAATGGGCGCGCGCGATGGTTTGCCGACGGAAATGGAGCTAACGCAATTCCTGGCGTCTTGAGCCCCCGAATCGCCGCCCGGCTAAATGTCCGCGAAGGCGATTCGTGCCTCAGACACTGACCGGGAAATCGTCATTTTCGCAAGGCCCCAATTTTATGAATACTCTATATCGGTGGCAGGCGTTTTTGATCGGCGACCCCCGCCACTATTTGCTTGAACATCGGTTGCTCAACACCATCAGCCTGATCAACAGCGTCACGAATCTGGTCGGCTCAGCGCTGCAAAGTTCCACACTATTGCTGGTTCTTCATCTGGTCACCGGAATTCTGTTTTTGGCGTGTTATTACTCCTCGCGTTTCGAAGGTGCTTACCGGCAGCTTTATTGGCCGTTCGTCGGGATCACGGCGATCTTCCTTTTCCTGAATTCCCTGGAAAACGCGGGCTTCAGGGGCGGGGCCCACTATTACTTTTTGGTGGCGTATGTCATTGCGGTCATTCTCTCCAATCGCTGGCAAAGAACCGTCGCTGTGACCATTTTTTTTATTCTCGTGGTTGCAACCCTCGGCGTCATTCAATTTCAGGCGCCGAAAATGATGAAGGATTACGAAAGCGACCTCCAGCGGTTCAGCGACGTGGGCAGCAATTTTCTGTTCGTACTGATTTTCCTGGGTGTGCTGGTCACGATTCTGGCGCAGAATCTGAATCAGGAACGCAGCAAATCCGATCGCCTTTTGCTGAACATCCTGCCGAACAGCGTGGCCGAAGAATTGAAACGCAAAGAACGTGTCAAACCGATGGTTTATGAATGCGCGACCGTCCTTTTCACAGATTTTGTCGGCTTCACCAAACTGGCTGAAAAAATGACTGCGGAAGAGTTGGTCGCCGAACTCGACAACAGTTTTCGCGCGTTTGATGAAATCGCCAGGCGGCATAATCTGGAAAAGATCAAAACCATCGGTGACGCTTACATGGCCGCGGGCGGGTTGCCCACCCCCAACGAAACACACGCCGTGGATTGCGTGCTGGCCGCGCTGGAATTTCAAGCCTACATTGAATCCGAACAAATCCGCCGCAATGCGCTGGGGCTGTCCGGCTGGCCCATCCGCATCGGCATCCATTCCGGCCCTCTGGTGGCGGGCGTCATCGGCCAGGAAAAGTTCAGCTACGATGTCTGGGGCGATACGGTCAACACCGCCAGCCGCATGGAATCTTCTGGTGTGCCGGGACGTATCAACATTTCCCACGACACGTACGAACTGGTCAAAGACTATTTCGAATGTGAGTATCGCGGCGCGATCACAGCCAAAAACAAAGGCGAGATTGAGATGTATTTCGTCAATGGCATCAAACCGGAGTTCGCGAAGGATACGGGGAATCTGGGCACTCAGGGCCGCTTTCTGGAGCTTTACCTCAAATCTGAAGCTGGCTGAGATGTTCGACAACCTGATTTCCATCAGGTAAATTCACACTTACCGCTCAATCCGAATCAAGGAATCATCAATTTATGTTACGCGCCGGTATTGTTGGCTTGCCGAACGTCGGCAAATCAACGCTGTTCAACGCCCTGACCTCGGCCAAAGCCGAAGCCGCCAACTTCCCTTTTTGCACGATTGACCCGAACATTGGCATCGTCGAAGTTCCCGACCCGCGCCTGCAAAAACTGGCGGACCTGGTCAAACCACAGAACGTCGTTCCCGCCGCCGTCGAATTCGTGGACATCGCCGGCCTGGTCAAAGGCGCTTCGCAGGGCGAAGGCCTGGGCAACAAGTTTCTGGCCAACATCCGCGAAACCGACGCCATCGTTCACGTCATCCGCTGTTTCGACGATGACGATGTAATTCACGTCGCGGGTTCCGTGGACCCTGTGCGCGATCGCGAAATCATCAACCTGGAACTGGCGCTGGCCGATCTGGCCACGGTCGAAAAGAGCCTCGACCGCGCCCGCAAAGCCGCCAAAAGCGGCAACGCCGACGCCAAAGCCGAAGTCGCATCCCTGGAAGTCGTGTTTGAACTCCTGAGCGAAGGCAAAACGATCAATTCCGCCAAGCTCGATCCAGACCTGCTGACTTCGCTGAAATCCTACAGTTTGCTGACCGCCAAACCCGTGCTGTACGCCGCCAACGTCGTTGACGCCGAACTGTCCGGAGAAGAAGGCAAGTACGTGAGAGCTTTGCGCGAAGTGATCGAAAAAGAAGGCGAGCCCGCCGAAGTCGTCAGCTTTTCGGCCAAGATCGAAGCGGAACTCGCCGAACTGTCGCCGGACGAACGCGCCGAATTTCTGGCGTCGCTGGGATTGGAATCCGCTGGCCTCGATCGTCTGATTCGTTCGGCCTATCACCTGCTGGGGCTGCAAACCTATTTCACCGCCGGCGAAAAAGAAGTCCGCGCCTGGACGATCCATCAGGGCGACACCGCGCCCAAGGCCGCCGCCGTCATTCACACCGACTTTGAACGCGGCTTCATCCGCGCGGAAACCGTCGCCTTCAACGAATTCATCGCCAACAACGGCTGGAAAGGCGCGAAAGAAAAAGGCGTCATGCGGTCGGAAGGCAAGGAATATGTGGTGCAGGACGGCGACGTAATGCTCTTCCGGTTCAATGTTTGAGACCCGATGCAGTACGCGAGCGTGAGCGAGCGGCATCAGCCAATCGCAAGGCGCTCGCTTACGCTTGCGTACCGTAGTAATGACTCTCGACGAAAAGCTGAACAATCTGCCCATCCAGCCCGGCGTTTACATCCATAAGAACGTCAGAGGCCAGATCATCTATATCGGCAAGGCGAAATCCCTGCGCAATCGCGTGCGCCAGTATTTTCAAAGCTCGCGCGCGATGGATGCCAAGACGCAGGAACTGGTCGCCCGCATCGCCGACCTGGAGTACATCGTCACCGACACCGAAGTCGAAGCCCTGGTCCTGGAATCCAACCTGATCAAACAGCACAAACCGCGCTACAACGTGATGCTGAAGGACGACAAGTCCTATCCGCATCTGAAGCTGACCGTCAACGAAGAGCTTCCGCGCATTTTCAAAACCCGGCAGGTCGAAAAAGACGGCGGCGCGTATTTCGGCCCGTACCTGCCCGCTTCGCTGGCGGACAAAACCGTCCGGCTGATCAACCGCGAATTCCAGCTTCGCACCTGTTCCGACGAAGTCTTCGAGATTTACAAACGCGCCGGGCGGCCCTGTATGGAATATCAGATCAAGCGCTGCGCCGGGCCTTGTCAGAAAGATTTGTGCAAGCCGGAGCAGTATCGCGAAACAGTCAATGACGTGCAGTTGCTGCTGGACGGCAAGGACAAGGAACTGGCCGACAAGCTGGAAGCGCGGATGCTGAAGGCGTCGGAAGAGATGCGGTTTGAACTGGCGGCGAAGTATCGCGACCTGATGCGGACAGTTCGCGCCCTGAGCGAAAACCAGAAGATGATGGGCGACACGGAACTCGATGTGGACATCTTCGGCTATCACCGCGACGCCAATCAGTTAGCCTTGCAGCTTTTCACCATGCGCGAAGGCCGCATCATCGGGCGGCGCGAATTTTACTGGGAAGACATTCCCGTTGAAGGGTTCAATCCGGGGCAGTTTCTCGGCGAAGTCTGGGCGCAGTATTACACCATCGGAAATTACATCCCGCTGGAAATCCATGTGCCTGTGGATTGGGACGACCGCCCGCTGCTGGAACAGGCGCTGACCGAAAAACGTGGCCGCCGCGTCCGCATTCTGGACCCGCAGCGCGGCTCCAAACGCGAGATGATTGACCTGGTCGAAAAGAACGCCAAAATCGGTTTTGACCAGCGTTTCCGCGTCATCAAACCCGACTGGTCGAAAGTGCTGGTGGAGATGCAGGAACTGCTCGGTTTGCCGAACCCGCCGCACCGCATCGAATCCTTCGACATCTCGAACATTCAGGGTTCGGAAAACGTCGCCGGAATGGTCGTCTGCGAAGGCGGCGAGATGAAGAAATCCGATTACCGCAAGTTCATCATCAAGACGGTCGAAGGCGCGGATGATTTCGCTTCGATGCGCGAGGCCGTCGGGCGGCGCTACGGTCGAATGCTGAAGGAAGAAAAACAACTGCCCGATCTGGTCTTCATTGACGGCGGCAAGGGGCAATTGTCGGCGGCTTCGGCGGCAATGCACGAACTTGGCCTCGCCGACGTGCCGATGGCGGGTATCGTCAAACCGCGCGGCAAGCACGAAGAAATCAGCCATTTGCTGGTCAAAGGCCGCGAAGACGAACCGGTCTTTCTGGAAAAGACTTCGCCGGTGATGCGGCTGGTGCGCATGATTCGCGACGAGACGCACCGCTATGCCGTCAGCTACCACCGGCAACGGCGCGCCATGCGAGATTTCCAATCTGAACTGACTTCCATCCCCGGCGTCGGCGAGAAGCTGAAAGAACGGTTGCTGCGGAACTTCGGCAGTTTGAAACGAGTCGGTGAAGCCAGCCTCGAAGAATTGCGTCCCTTCGTCGGGCAGCGGCAGGCCGAACGCATCATCGAACATTTCCGGCAGCAAAAACAGCCAGAGTAGATTCAGAACAGTGAGTGTTTAGTCAGCAGGCCACAGCCCGGCGCACGCAGGAGCTAAAATGACCACTGACACTACTGAACCGTTCCGGGATGGTAGACGCGGTAATCCAGTTCCTGAAAGATGGTGTCCTTGCGCTCGACATCGGCCAGCCAGGCTTCGTCAATCTGAACCTGCCCGTCCTTGATCAGCATGTCATAGATTCGCGTGAAGCGGTGGATGTGGTCTTTGAAGCGTTTGACCGCGTATTGCACCATCGTGCCGGTCGTGATGATAAAGGCCCAGTCAGAGGATTGCGCCAGCAGCAACTCGCGCGCGGCCTGATTCAGCGCCCGTAACAACAAACCATCCGCCTGGGGAAAACGCTCCGCCAATTCGACCATCCGCCGTTCCGCCGCGTGCTGATGCAGGTAAATCCAATCGGTCTGCGCATTGATCCAGACCCGGTTATAGCCTTCCGCCCCCCAGGACGAAGCAGATGGCGTTTGCTGCTGGTTGTCCGGATGAAGCGCCAAGTAATCAATCGGCGAGATCGGCTGAATCTCGTCCTGGTCGTAGTACAGTTTTTTGAAGAGGTAAAAGAGAAACTGCGGACCCTCGAACCACCAGTGGCCGAACAATTCAGCGTCATAGGGGGCAAGAATGACTGGCGCGCGGCCCAGCGTGCTGTTCAAATGCCGGGCTTGCGCCTGACGGTTGGCCAGGAAGTCGCTGGCGTGCATGGTGGTGCGTTCAGTCGCCCATTCCGGCACGTAGGGTTCTTTTTGATTCAGACCGACTTTGCCGGTAATGCGGTGATATTTGATACCGACATTGCGGCGCACACCATCGTCATGCAGATAGGGCTTGATGTATTCCTCATCCTGCGCGTCATATCCCAAATCACGATAAAACTCGCGGTAGTTCGGATCGCCGGGATAGCCGATGTCTGAACTCCAGACCTGTTCGCTGGTTTCGGTGTCACGGGCAAAGACGGCGACGCCTTCGGGTGTAATAACCGGCGCGTAAATGCCTCGGCGCGGGCGCGGCGTGCCATACAAAATGGCGTGAGCGTCAGAGATGAAAAATTGAATTCCGGCTTCGCGCAGATAACGGTCGTCGCCGGGATTGAAGGCGCACTCCGCCAGCCAGATACCGCGCGGCGGACGGCCAAAATGCTTGATGTAATTTTCGCGGGCGATCTGAATCTGCGCCCGTTTGGCGACTTCGCTCGACATCAGCGGCAAATATCCGTGTGTCGCGCAACAGGTAATGATTTCCAGGTACCCTTCATCCTGAAGCTGCCGGAAACCCTGAATGATGTTTCGCTGGTAGGTGTTCTCGAAAAGCTCGCGGCATTCATTGAAATGGCGGCGATACATTAACGCAGCGGAATGAAAATTGGGCGCTTCCTTCTTCGTCCGCTCAACCTCTTTTTCCGACAGTTCACAAAGCTTGTCCAGATGGTGAACGTAGCGTTCCTGCAACAGCGCATCGCTCAGCATCTCGCACAGTGGCGGCGTCATGGACATCGTCACCCGGAACTTGACGCCTTCGTCGCGCAGATGGTTGAACGCCACCAGCAGCGGAATATACGTTTCGCTGATCGCCTCATATAGCCAGTCTTCTTCAAGAAAGTCCGGGTATTCGGGGTGACGCACAAACGGCAGGTGCGCGTGCAGGACTAAGCTTAGGTATCCGGTCGCCATAGTTTTTAGACAAGGAGAAGGGGGGACAGGGAGACGGGTGCCTTCAACCAATGCACCAATTTTCAGGATGGTTTCTCATTGAAACCAGCATTGCGATGATTGATTCATATTCCTGATAAAGTTCTTGCGCCGTTTCGCGCTTCAAATGACCGCATTCCGCAGCAAATTGTAGCCATGTTTGCGTTTCAGCAGCCTCTGCCTCACTGTCCGTTAATTTACTTGCAAAATGAGCACGATAGACCCGTTTTCGCCAAGCTTCTGCTTCATTAGCGCATAGGGAACGAGACGAACAACGAATCTGATCGGTCAAAGAATACCTCTCTTCCGCAGGGAAACTCTTGCTCAACTCGAATATCTTCATCGCGGCTGCGAAAGATTTCTTATAAACATCCAGTTCAAAGTGCCTGGTGATCTTCTTGGACTCACCGCTCATCAGGATGCTCCTTGTCTCCCAGTCCCCTCTTCTCCTCGTTTCCTACTTCCGATTATCACGATACCACGGCCATTTGCCGCGCATTACGTTGGCGAAACTTCTGGTCGGATTGAGAAAGCTTCTGAACAGCATGACAGATGCGCGATTGGGGAGACGGTCTTCGTAGCGACGAATGAAATATTTATCCAGCGTGTCTTCGCCAATCAGCCAGCCCGTGCCCACGACCGGGGTGACGACGAGATCAACATACGCCATTGGATTTTTCGCTTTGCCGTAAGGACGGATGCCAATATTGCCCAGCGTCGCTTCGCTGACCAGGCCAAGTTCGAATTGCGTGCTGTAAAAGAAGCTCCAGCCCATCGCCTTCATACGGCTTTTCCAATAGCTCTTTTTCAAGCTGACTTCTTCCTGAACGCCTTTCGGGTCATTTTGAATTTGAATATAGCCGGAAACAGCGCCCATCATTGGATGCCCGATGTAGTTCACCAGAAATGGATCGCCATCGCCCCACCCGCGCAAGCTGCGCAACGACCTGAAATAATCCTTGAAAAACGGCCCTTTCAGTTCCGCGCGCGTGCCTTCTTCGGTCGCCAGGCGAAAAGCGTGCTGGACTCCCAGAAAGAGAAAAGACTGTTTAAGCGCACCGTCCCAATTGAATCCGCCGCGCTTGCTCCAACGCTCATCGTTGAACTGTGGGAATTGCGTATCGCCAGATGCCCCAGGAGGATTGGTCTGTGATCCGCGCTTTTTCTTTTCCTCTGTCGGATCGTCACTTCGCCCATCATCTTCTCCGGAATCAGAATCGCTTTTCTCCAGTGAAAAACTGGCTTTCCACAATCCGGCAAGCGCTGTATCAAGATTCTGAATATGGGTTCCGGACGCCAAGCTTTCAGGCTCGTTCTCCATCCGAATCGCGTTCTGTTCCAACAAATGCTCGACAGCCATGGGCAGGATCGTTTGGGCCTGCGCCTGCGTTGCCAGGATTTGGAAAAGAATCAGGATTGCGCTTGTGACTATTCCCTGTCGAAAAATCCCTGCGACAAACGTACGTCTATCTATCCGTTTCATAATACAAATTGAAAAAGTTAGATGGAGGTTTGCGCAACCAGGATCAGTTTTCAAATACGTGTGCGGCGGGTTTTCTCACCCGCCGATACGCTATCAATGCGGTATTCGGGGCAGAATGAAAAATCTGCCCTGTGCGCAAATACAAACTGATCAAATCCCGGTCACGCATGCAGTGCAGGAGGCGTTCACTGCGAAACATCAACCGAAGTCAGCTTACACGCAGTATTTCGTATGGGTCAACCGGCTCTTCTCACAAATTCAGGCTGGGCAGCCAGGGCGTTTGCCCGCTTCCCTGCCCGATTGGATGGCCGGTGGGTTGATTCGCACCGCCGAACGGCGGATGTGCATTTTCCGGGGAGGAAGTGACGTTCATTTCCGAGGCGACTTGCCCCAGGCGCTCGGCCAGGTAAAGCGTGATCGGCTTGTCAATTTGCAATTCGACGTTGTTGCTGTCACCTTGCATCTCCGCCAGAATCGCGCGGCGCAGCACTTCGGGCAGGTATCGCAGCAGAAGCATGTATCCCAGTTCGCCGTCCCCCATTTCCGCAACGATCTTCAGGAATTCCTTGACCATCCCGGCCAGATCTTCCCTGTCCAATCGTTCCCACCAGCGCTCGTAATCCCGACCGGCCTGGATATCGCCAATGGCGACCATCGTGCGGCGGAACGATGGCGGCAGCGATTCCCAGACGGCGTTGCGAGCTTCGGCGGGCGCGGCATCCGCCTGCGGAAGCAGACCATCCACGGTGAAGGCCCGTTCGGGAACCAGATGGCTTTCGCGCAGGACTTCCAGGTATTCGTCCGCCGCAATCGCGTACTGCTCTTCCGGCGCAGACTGATCTGACGGGCCACCGCGCGGCGTGCGGACAGGTTGCGAATTCAAGAGTTTGATAAAGCCATATTTCGGCGAACGCATCCCCAGTTCGACACGATAGCTGCGATCCGGAAAGACGCTGAACCAGTGTTCGCGGGCATAGGCGGCGTTGAAAAAAACCGAAATGTTGTTCGTTTCATCCACCAGCTTGAGCACCGTGTGAAAGCCATCGGCTTCGGCGGCAGGAAACATTTTCCGCAGCCGGTCGAACGGGTTATCTTTCAATTGCCAATAGACAAACAGTCGAAACGGGTCTTGCACAATCGCCCGCATCATATCGAAATCGTAATGCGACGGAATCGGCAACCCTGTATCCACGATCGGTTCCGCGGCCACTTCCGTCTCTGTTTCAATCGCTTCGGCAGCGGATTCATTGAGTAACGCATTGCGTAAAACATCCGGAACGACGGGAGGCTGGAACGGATTACGCTCAACGAGCGGAATCAACGATGACAAATCGAAAAAGAAAGGCACGGGTGCGTCTCCAGAAAATATTTCGTTGAATTGCGGGGTTGAGCTTGGAACTTCAGATGCTCAATGGTGTTGAAGTCAGACTGAAGGGTATGAGCAGGCAGACAGGTTGTCAAGGAAACCTAAGTTGGCTGCCAAAAACAATCCGGTGTCACCACTTTCATCATTTTCCATCTCTCAATTGTCATTTTTCATTTGCCATTGCTTGGGTGTCTTTGCTTGGAGTTCCTTCCACACGGAACCGGGGAAAATGAAAAATGACAATTGGAAAATCAAAGATGGAAAACGATGTGCCAAATTTATTTTGCCGATGAATCTAAGCCAACACCTTTTCCACCACTTCTCCGTGGACATCCGTCAGCCGGAAATAACGTCCCTGGAATTTATAGGTCAGCCGTTTGTGATCAATACCCAGCAAATGCAGGGTCGTCGCCTGCAGATCGTGGACGTGAACCGGGTCTGCCGTGATGTTGTAGCTGAAATCGTCTGTTTCTCCCAGACTGAAGCCTTTTTTCAACCCGCCGCCGGCCAGCCACATGGCGAAATTGCGCGGATGATGATCGCGTCCGTAATTCGCCTCGGTCAGTTTGCCCTGGCAGTAAACGGTGCGCCCGAATTCGCCGCCCCAGACAATCAGCGTGTCATCCAGCAGGCCCCGCTGTTTCAAATCGGCGACCAGCGCCGCTGTCGGCTGATCGGTGCCGCGGCATTGGAGGGCCAAATCGCGCGGCAGTTCGCCGTGCTGATCCCAACCGCGATGGTAAAGCTGAATAAATCGCACGCCGCGTTCGGCCAGACGGCGGGCCAGCAGACAATTCGCCGCATAGGTGCCGGGCTTGCGCGATTCAGGGCCGTACATTTCAAAAGTCTTTTCCGGTTCCTTCGATAAATCCATCAGGTCGGGCACGCTGGTCTGCATGCGATACGCCATTTCGTATTGCGAGATGCGCGTTTCGATTTCGGGGTCGCCGTAAGCGTCGTACTTCAGCTTGTTGAGCCTGGCGACGGCGTCAAGCATCTGGCGGCGCGAAGTCTTGTCCACGCCTGGCGGATCATTCAAATAAAGCACCGGCGTCGAGCCACCGCGAAAGCGCACGCCCTGATAGGAGGACGGCAGAAATCCGCTCGACCACAGGCGGGAAAAAAGCGGTTGATCCGTGTTCAGGGCGTGCGCTTGCGAAAGCAGCACGACGAAGGCCGGCAGGTTTTGATTTTCACTGCCCAAACCATAACTCACCCATGAACCAAAGCTGGGACGTCCCGGCTGCTGAAACCCGGTTTGGAAAAAGGTGATTGCCGGATCGTGGTTGATGGCGTCTGTAAAAACCGATTTGATGACGGTCAGGTCATCAATCACTTTGGCTGTATGCGGCAGCAGTTCGCTGACGTGAATTCCGGACTGGCCATGCTGGGCGAACTTGAACATGGATTTGACGCAGGGAAACGCCGTCTGGCCGGAAGTCATGCCGGTGATGCGCTGCCCCTTGCGAATCGAATCTGGCAGTTCCGTGCCATGGAGCTTTTCGAGCGCCGGTTTGTAGTCAAAGGTTTCAATCTGGGATGGCCCGCCCGATTGATGCAGAAAGATCACCCGCTTCACCTTTGGCGCAAAATGCGGCAAGCCAACAATCCCGCCCGTTTTTGGGTCTCTGGCCTCGTCCGCTGCCAGGGCGTCCTCCTTCATCAACGAGGTCAGCGCGGCAATGCCAATGCCTTTGCTAGCCAAACCGAAGAGTTGACGGCGGGTCAGGTGCTTCTCGAATTCACGTTTGATGTCCATCTTCAGCGCTCCAAAAGATTGATTCCTGGAATTGTTCACTTCTTGGCCGCCGCTTTGGCGGTCTTTTTGTGCCGGTACGCCAGAGCTTTAGCAATGTATTCAGCCGCGTCAGGAGTTTTGCATCCGGTCTGGCCATGGTCAACCTCGACTTTGCCGATCTTTTTGGCGACGGCTACGGCTTTCTTTTCAAGCGCCGTGTTGCGAAGCCCGATTGCGATCAGCGCACCATTCATTTCGTAGCGGACGCGGTTCTTCTGCTGATGAATGCCGCTGGCAATCTGTTCCAGATACGGATCGAAGTATTCATCCGGCAACTCCGGCTTGTTCAGTGCCAGTTGCGCAATCATCCGCCAGCCGGTGCTGGCCACCCATTCGTCTTTGGATTTATGCCACTTTTCGGCTTTTTTCAACGCCAGCGGCGATTTCGCCACCAGACCGCCGAACATCTCGGACAGTGTGTAATTGTCGAATCCTTTCAACCAGGCTTCGGCCTGCTTGTCGGTCAGCGCCTGCGGATCGGCAACCATCGTCGCCAGCACTTGCGCGTCATGATTTCCCGACGCCCAAAGCTGTCCGGCCAGTTCATGATTCACGTTGATCTGTTTTTGCAGCTTTCCCAAATTGGCGAAGCTGACGCCGAACATCTTTTCGCCCACGCCGTGTCGGGCGTAAACCTTGCGGTTCTGCGCCGTTCCCATCTCCTCCAACCGCTTCATCACTGCCTGAAAATCCATGAGAGTGGCCTCCTATGGTGATAAGCCCGGGCGAAGTTATTCCCAGCAGCGCCGGATCACATCCAGGCCGCCAAGCTCTACTTCCGGCGAAACGTATCCTTCCCTGACAGGCTCCTGCCGAAGCAGGTCCGTGCTCAGGTATTTTTTATTACTGTCCGGAAAAACAGTGGCAACGACAGCATCATCACCCAACTGCTGCTGCGCCAGAATCGCGCCGACGAAGTTTGCGCCGGAAGAAATTCCGACGGCCAGACCTAACTGCGCGGCCAGTTTTTGCGCCATCAAAATCGCGTCTCCATCGTTGACGCTGATGATTTCGTCGAGTTCTTCCAGATTCACGATTGCCGGAATGAATTCATCCGAGATGCCCTGAATCCGGTGATGGCCGACCTTATGGCCGGTGGACAGTGTCGGCGATTCGGCAGGTTGCAGGGGGTGAACACGAATCGTGGGACTCCGTTCGCGCATATACCGGCCAACCCCCATGACCGTTCCGCCCGTCCCAACGCCCGCCACAAAAGCATCCGGCTGAAGCCCGCGCGATTGCAACTGCTCCCAGATTTCCGGCCCGGTGGTCGTGGCATGCGCCTCGATGTTCGCATCATTGGAAAACTGGCACGGCGGAAAAACGTTCGGCTGCGATTCGGCCATCTCTTCGGTCAATCGAATGCTGCCGAGAAATCCTCCCTGACCAGTGGATACGGGAACGATCTTCGCGCCCAGACAACGAATGATTTCCACGCGTTCGCGGCTCATCCAGTCGGGCATGAAAATCGTCACCTGATGGCCCATGGCTCGCCCAATCGCCGAAAACGAGATTCCGGTATTGCCGCTGGTGGCTTCGGCAATCATGTCGCCGGATTTGATCAGCCCTTCGCGGTAGGCCCGGGTCAGAATGTGCAGCGCCATGCGATCCTTGATGCTGCCGGTCATATTGAAATACTCGGCTTTGGCGTAGATCACCCGGCGGCGCCCGCGAAGCGTATAGCCGATGGCCAGCAATGGCGTATTCCCGATCAAATGCTGCAAGCCCCGGCAGTAAATATCAGCGGATTCGTGTGCTCTGGCTGGTGTCATCAATAATTCCCCAGAAAATCCTTTTCTCTGTTCCGGCGAAGCTGCAATGGCCGTTATGGCATCAACACCGTAACGGACTTTGCCGCGTTGCTGACGGCCGCCACACTGAAGGGAAAAACGCGCGGTGTGACATGGCGCCAATCATCAAGTTGATCCTTGTAATGCGGACTTTGCGGATGTCCCGACTCGCCCAGCGTGATGCCGTGCTGGGAATTGTCCCAGTTCGATGGATCGGCGATCAGCCGCATGGAAACGCTTGGCCCGACATTCACCGTCGGCCCCAGTCCGCCCGCGTAGCCGTTGCCGTTTTGCGGAATGGGTTCGATCTTGAATTGATTGCCAACCAGCGGCGCGCTCGCCAGAGGATGATTGAAGCGGATTTTAACATCCTGGCCGAACGCCCATTTGGATTCGTCGTCCCCCAAGCGTTTGGCCAGATTGGCGCGCGCTGCGTCGTGACATGACTTTACGAAGTCTTTCCAATCGGGATGGTATTTTGGCAGCCACGCCGCCGGCCATTCCGTGACGATTTTGTCCATCAGTGCGTGGCGATTGGTCCAGCGGTACTGTCTGGCTTTCTCTTCCCCAATGGCGGCGGAAACGATTCGGTTTGAAAATATATCCCGCATTTCGTGAACCAGCAGCGCCGCGCGCGAATCCGCCGTGACTTTGCCATCCCAATCGGCCAGCAGTTTCAGCGAAGCTTTCCATTTGTCATCCAACTTCGCATCGCCGTTGAAGAGTTTGACGACTTCGCGGGCAAAGGTTGCGCCGCCAATGGCGTAAGTGTCACCCAGCACCATTCGGTAATCGTCAATCGTCAGTTTGGCTTTGGCTTTGAGCAGATCGTTGATCCGCTTCTGGCGGTAGGGCGCGGACCAGGCGTGCGTCAGGTGATGCGGATAATCCCTGCCGACCACGCGCGCATTGGCGGTGACAATCATTCCTGAAGGCGGATCGTAAACGTGCGGCAATTTGTCGAAGGGAATATAGCCCGTCCATTCGCCGTCATCGGTCGCGCCGTCGTAAGGCACGCTGCCGTCGCCGGCCTTGCGAATCGGAATATAGCCCGCGCCGTAATAGCCGATATGCCCGTCCACGTCGGCGTAAACAAAGTTCTGCGTCGCGCCGGCATAACTGCTGATGGCAGCGGTGAAGTCTTTCCAGTTGCCCGCGCGGCTGAGTTTGTAAAATGTCGTGACCATCTCCCGCGAAGTATCCAGCGCCGTCCAGCGCAGGGCGTACTTTTCCTCGCCGCGTTGCAAAATCACTGGGCCGTGGCGCGTGACCGTGACTTCGTGCGTAATGGTTTCAGTCGCGGGATCGGTTGGCGCTTTGCGAACCTTGATTTCTTCGCGGCGAACCTCTGCGTCTTTCCAGCCTCCAGGAGTCTGGTAACGACGGAGGTTCGCCGGATCGAATTTTTCCAGATACAAATCCTGCACATCCGGCCCCAGATTGGTCATGCCCCAGGCAATGCGGTCGTTGTGCCCGATCACCACGCCATTGACGCCGGGAATCGTCACGCCCGCAACCCGCACGCCCGGCGCGCTCAAGTGCACCAGATACCAAATCGAAGGCACAGACGCCGCCAGATGTGGATCGTTTGACAACAACGGTTTTCCCGAAGCGGTGCGTTTGCCGCTGACTACCCAGTTGTTTGACGCTGCCAGGTCTTCCGCGCCGAAACCGATGCGATCCGCCGAACGCTGCCGAAGGTCTTCATCCGCCATCGCCAGCTTCAGAATTTCACTGCTCACTTTCGGCACGTTGGCGGCTTTCATTGCACCCTTGGCTTTGACGTTGTCGCTGCCGACCACCGGCGTATCCATCGGCGAATACTCCATCAGCAAAGCTTCGCGCTGCGCCGCAGGCAGCGAAGCCATTGCCGCGCGCATGACGTCCGTTTGCCAGGTGCTGGACAGGCTTTCGTGCATCAGCAAACCGATGACCACCGAATCCGCGCCAGTCCACGCGCGCGGCGAGTATTTCAGGATGCGGAACTCCGGCGGCAAATCCTTTTCCTCGCGCGAAGCGATAAAAGCATTGATGCCGCCCACCAGCGCATCCAGCGAGGCTTTCGCGTCGCCCGTCACGTTCGCCGCAATCTTCTCCGAGGCTTGGGCAAAGCCATACGTGCGGCGGCGCTTGTCTTCTTCCAGCGCCACGCGGCCAAAGATTTCCGACAGTTCGCCCCGCGCCGTCCGCCGCAGCAAATCCATCTGCCACAGCCGGTCGCTGGCGACGACATAGCCTTGCGCGAAATACAGATCGTGTTCGTTGGCGGCTTCGATGTACGGAATGCCGCGCGCATCGCGCCGGACCGTGACTTTGTCTTTTAGCCCGGCTAGCTTCGGCAATTGAGACGCTTGCGCAACTACTGGGCGAGAAATCGGTGAATGTGTTACCGCAAACAGGAAAATGGATGCGACGATCAACAAACAAAAGCGTGTCGGATTGCTGGTCATTGATGGAATCTCCTGAAGTTGTTCGTGGCCATCTTTTCGTCGCGGCGCGGAAGCCGCTGGCAAAATCGAACCTGAACCCTGAAACCTAAAACCTGATGCCTGAATCCCAAGTAAACCTATCCGACACAGGAAATTGTTCTTGAAATCAGGGATCGGGTATTAGGTTTCAGGTGTCAGGAAAATCTCGTCGAAAGTTCGCGATGGTGTTGCTGCTGTCCGCGATCTAATTTAAGCCCGGGTCAACTGCCGGTACTTGATGCGATGCGGCTGGTCGGCATCCGCGCCGAGCCTTGCCTTGCGGTCAGCGTCGTATTCCGAATAATTGCCGTCGAACCAGACCACTTTCGAATCGCCTTCAAAGGCCAGAATATGCGTGGCGATGCGGTCCAGAAACCAGCGGTCGTGGCTGATGACGACGGCGCAACCGGCGAAGTTTTCCAGCGCCTCTTCCAGCGCGCGCATGGTGTTCACGTCCAGGTCGTTGGTCGGTTCGTCCAGCAGCAGGACGTTCGCGCCCGACTTCAGCATCTTGGCCAGATGAACGCGATTGCGTTCGCCGCCCGAAAGCATGCCGACTTTCTTCTGCTGGTCGCTGCCGGAAAAGTTCAGGCGCGACACGTACGCGCGCGAGTTGACCAGTTTGGTGCCAAGCTGAATCTGATCCTGCCCGTCGGAAATTTCTTCCCAGATGGTTTTGTCCGGATCGAGCGTGCGGCTTTGATCCACGTACCCGAGTTGCACTGTCGCGCCGGTTTTGAACACGCCGCCATCGGCCTGCTCCTGCCCCGTGATCAATCGGAACAACGTGGTTTTGCCCGCGCCGTTCGGGCCAATGATGCCGACGATGCCGCCCGGCGGCAGTTGGAATTCCAGGCCTTCAAACAGCAGTCGGTCGCCGTACCCTTTGCTGACATCGTGGGCTTCGATGACGATGTCGCCCAACCGCGGTCCTGGCGGGATGTAAAGCTCAAGCTCGGATGACTGCTTGTCGGATTCCTGGCTGAGCAATTCTTCGTACGCCTTGATGCGGGATTTACTTTTGGCGTGGCGGGCTTTCGGTGACATGCGCACCCATTCCAGTTCACGTTCCAAGGTTTTCTGGCGCTGCGATTCGGCGCGTTCTTCCTTGCGCAACCGTTCCTGTTTCTGTTCCAGCCACGAAGTGTAATTCCCCTTCCACGGAATGCCCTGCCCGCGATCCAGTTCCAGAATCCAGCCGGCGACGTTGTCCAGAAAGTAGCGGTCGTGGGTGACGGCGATGACCGTGCCTTCGTATTTTTGCAGGTGCTGTTCCAGCCAGCCGACGGTTTCGGCGTC
Organism: Heliomicrobium sp.; assembly: GCA_021155085.1. Lineage (GTDB taxonomy): Bacteria > Acidobacteriota > Blastocatellia > RBC074 > RBC074 > RBC074. The sequence continues at coordinate 160,962 of JAJNQA010000011.1, forward strand.
CAGGTGGTTGGTCGGTTCGTCCAGCAGCAGCACGTCAGGTTTTTTCAGCAGCAAACGGCACAGCGCGACGCGGCGGCGTTCGCCGCCTGACAGGACTTTGATCGAAGTATCACCTGGCGGACAGCGCAGCGCTTCCATCGCCATTTCCAGTCGCGCATCCAAATCCCAGCCGCCCAGATGATCCAGTTTTTCCTGCACTTCGCCCTGACGTTCCAGCAATTTATTCATTGCGTCGTCGTCCATCGGTTCGGCGAACATATTGTTGATCTGGTCGAATTCTTTCAGCAGATCAACGACTTCCTGCGCCCCTTCTTCGACGATGTCGCGGACGGTTTTGGATTCATCCAGTTTCGGTTCCTGCTCCAGATAGCCGACCGAATAGCCGGGCGAGATGACGACTTCTCCCTGAAAATCCTTGTCCACGCCGGCCAGAATGCGCAGCAGAGAGGATTTGCCGGAGCCGTTCAGACCGAGCACTCCGATTTTCGCGCCGTAAAAGTAACCGAGGTAAATATCTTTGAGGACAGCTTTCTTGTCATAAAACTTGCTGACCCCGACCATGGAATAGATAACTTTGTCAGGTTGTTGACTCATTGTTTCGACTTTGAATTTGATAAGTTTGATTGAATGGATTTCGTGCCGTTAAGGCTGGAATCTTGTCGCACGTGATGGCAAATGGCAAGGCAGATGAAAGGCGCGGCGAACTGGCGAGAAAAGTATTCAGGCGCTGAACGAAGAGCGCTGGTCAATCGTGGCCGGCGCTCTTCGCTTGCAGTTATTGCGGAGCGATTTGGATCGTCACCGGATTCGTCCCCGCACCGCCACGCTTGATGGTCAGCGTCACCTCTCCCTGCCCGCGCAGGCTGCGCGGTAACAGCAGATTGACCTGATCCAATCCGGCAAAACCCGGCGCAGCGACTGCAACTCCTTTTTGCACAGTTTGCCCGCTCGCCGATTGAAAGGTCGCTTCCGTTTCCCAGGCACTCGGATACGGCACATAGAAGCCTGTGCCGTAAAGGATCAAATACACGACTTCATCGTCGGTCAGGCGAACCGGGCGCGGCGTGATTCTGCCCGTGGCGTCGTGGTCGTAAATCGGCTCTTCGATGCGTGAATTGTCGGGTCGCACGCGCAGCAGATAGGCAGCCGGAACACCGCGTCCGCTGCCATCAGCGGTGAACAAGCCGGGCGCAATGTAGTTCAGCACAAACCGCATTGAGGCAACCGGCTGTCCGTTGCGTTTCACCGTCAGGGTCATCGGGCCGGGAGGGACGTTCAGTTCCACGCGGAAGTTGATCTGGCCAGGCGAAACAAAGAAAAGTTGCGCGCCGTAATCGCGCCCGCTTTCATCTGTTAAAACGACCTGCGTACCGTCAAGCGTGGTAGGCAGCGGCTGTGTGGCCGCGACCAGCGTTTGCGTTGCCAAACCATTGCCGAACACAGCGTGAATCCCGCCAAGGGTCAACACCGGCTGGTAATCCGCGGCGGAAACCACGCTGATTGGCGCATTGGCAGGCGTTTGCGTAATCAGCAGATTTTGCCCCCCGATGGAAATCGCGCCCGTGCGATAGGCGCCAGGATTGGGATCCACCGTGTATTCGACCTTTCCATCGGCACTGCTCGTAATTTTGATCCACGGCGAAGCCGAGATCGCTGTCCACGCGCAAGCGCTGCTGACATTGACGCTGCCGCGCCCGCCGTTCCCAAACACGCTGGCGCGATTGCTCGAAAGCGTCAGGTCGCAGGGAACAGCATCCGCGTCGGTCAGACTGATGACAAACGTTCCCGCTTCCGCAGGCGAATAGGTTCCGCGCGCAATGTCAATCAAGTACATCCCGTCCGCCGGAAGCGTCATAAAGCCCGCGCCGGGCACGCGCAACGTTTTGCCTTCCAGCAATTCTCCATAGTCGCGGTCTTCCCGAAACGTCAGCCCCAGTTCGTCATCGCCGAGCATCCGCCGCACCCAGATGCGCGGGAAGGTTTCAATCGAATTCAGGGTAATTGCTACGCGCTGCCCGGCGCGCCCGCGAAATTTGTACTGTTTCACATGGCCAATACCAAGGCTGATGGAGCGGCAGTTGGGCAGCAGCGAATCAACCAATGTTTGCCCGACACTCAATTCGCCTAGCGGGCAAATAGTTCCCAGAGATTCCTGTGTCACCGTCACGGTCTGCCCGGCCATTGTCAGGGTGCCGATGCGCGGCGTGACGCCCAGTTTCAAACTGTCAAAGCCCAGCGTCAGAGCCTGGGTTCCCATTCCACTGTAATTCGGCCCTTGCCTGTAAAACTCCATCCAGGGCACATTGCTCCTGGCCGTCCACTGGCAGTTATTACCCGTTCTGACGCCGACAAGCTGCTGTGATTGCGAGCCGTAAATGATTTCTTGAGGCCGAATGGTGAGGCTGCTCAAAATAGCTTGGAAACCGCAACCGTAGTTCTGAATCACATTCGGCCTGTAGGTGTTGCTATTATTGTTGCCGTTCGTTGTGACATTCAGTTGCGCTCCGCGCGGGATGGCGCTCTGGTCAAAAGCGACCGTTGGATTCGCCGTCGCCGTAAAAGTAATCACCCCCGGACCGTTGCCGCTGTTTGACGTGAGTGTCAGCCAGTTCTGGCCAACGACTTGCGAGGTCCACTGACAACCCGGGGGCGCTTTGACATTGAGTTGTCCGTTCCCGCCAGCCGCCGGTAAAAATTCCGGTTCCTGTGTGAAAGTCATTGGACAGTAACGCTCAATCGCCAGCCGGTAATTTCCGGTTTCGCGCTCAAAGAATGAACTGACTTCGATCGTGTAAACACCATCGGCGGCAGCTTCGACGGACAAACTGGAGTTGGTGGAAAGATGAAAGTCATCATTGAAATCAATCACTTTCCCATCCGGACCATAAAGCGCCAAAAATGTGTCGAAGGCCAAAGAACTGAGCGCAAGGAAAAATCGCTGTCCAGTCTGAACGTTTAGGGTGTAACGATCCACGTAGCTGCCCGTACCGAGCGCCGAGCGGCAATCGCTGTTGCTTAACTCGCCGCTGACAGTCTGCCCGATTTCGGCGGTGCCCGCGGTCGAGCAGTTATCCGCCCCCATTTGCGAAACCACCAACCGGTTTCCGGCAATCAGCAAAGTGCCGTACCGCGGACTGCCACTGGTATTTGGCGCAACGGTGTAAGTAAAAAGTGCTTCGCCAGTTCCAGCCGCCGCCGAAGTCAACGTAATCCAATCGGCTTCGCTGTGCGCCGTCCAATTGCAGTTGCCGGAGCTTTTCGTGCGCAACTTGATTTTGCCGTCGCCGCCAGCGGGGCTGAAAATTTCCTGCGTCTTGACTTCAAACGAGAAGCCGCTCGGTGTGGATGATTGCAGAAACCACAGGCAATCCTGGCCGGTTAGATAAGGCACAATTGCAGGGAAGTCCACCTCGAAACGGCCAAAGTAATCCAGGCCCTGCTGATTGTTGCAGGAAGACAATCCGCCAGACAGCGTCCCCACAACGCGCGGATCATCCGGAGTTCCAGCAAACAGTGGCCCACCCGACGACCCCGGTTCGGTAATTCCCTGCTGCCAACGCACCAGCAGAAAATGTTCGCAAACACCGGGCAAGCCGCTGGGGCAATTGCTCGCCAGCGTTTGTCCGGCGGCAAAACGCTGATAAGAGGCTTTCGGATGATGAACGCTGGTGATGGGCGTGCCGGCCGCCACAGGCTCAGCCGACCAACCGGCCCGGCGCACCCCGGGCGGGATAAAGTTCAATCCGATCAGCGAAAAGTCGCCCGCAATGCCAGTTGCGATTACCGTACCACCCTGGGTTTGTGGCGACCCGCTGCCAGGTTGATTGCCACTCGTATAAAGCCAATTTACCGTCAGGCTGGAACCAAAACGGGTTTCGCTCAAACAGTGATTGGCGGTCAGGAAAAATGGCTGGTTATCGCTGCGCGAAGTGTTCAGCAGCACACCGCTACAGGCAAACTCGCCTTTGATTGAGGCAAATTGAAGCAGCCCGACCGATGTAGCCGCTTCGCGCCATTCGGCAGGCACGTTCAGATTGCACGCCGCCGCGTCATCCTGCTGGGTGGAACGCGGATCAATAAAGATGTGGCTAATTTGATCAATGACAAAGGGCTGCGCAGCGGAATATTTCGTGCCGCTTTCCGGCGCGAAATATTCCACAACGATTTCCTCGCCCGTCATCGGCGGCGTCCAGAATTCTCGCTGGCCAATCACATTCAGGCCATTCTCGCCCGGAATATGCAGCGGATGCGATTCGTCCGGGTTAGCGCGCGAATAAACAAACAATCGCGCGCTCGGCGGCAAGGCGACGTTGTTGAAATGCAGCCGCGCCATTGCCGCGCCCACCGTGGCCACACGTAGCAAGAACAGTTTGCCTTCTGGAAGTTGAAAGGTCGTGCCGTCTTTTGCCGTGCTGAGCGGCTGATTCAATTGCCGCACCGCGCCGATTCGCAACCGGGTGGACTTTCGTTCCGGACGCATCTCACGCACATCAAGCGCGGGAAGCCGATGAAGTCGCACCGACTCCAATTTGATCTGCGGGGAAAGGCGGCTAAGCGGCGCAGTGCCGCGCCTGGCCTTTTCACTCAGTGACAATTCCGGCGCGGGTTTGGGTGCTGGAGGCGTGTAACCTGGCAACGACGTTTGCGCGTTCGCCTTTCCGGTAAAAACCGCCAGGAAAATCAAACTCAAAATGTATGACGAGGAAGCCCTCCGCTGGCCTGCGGCTGGCGCGTGAAACGAAGATACAGTTTTCATTGAACCACCCTTTTAGATTTATTGAGTTTTGGGGCTTGAAAAGTAACTGACGAAGCCTGGGGATGGCCGGGATTTTACAGAGAGTATGCGGAGTTAGCCAGTGGCATTTTTCACTGAACTTCGCCGGATCGCGGGCGGCTATGCCCCGCAATCCGGCTCACAAAACCTAATTGGTTGGTTTATCCGGCAATGGCACCGTCGCGTGAAAGTCCTGATAAAACCGCGCGACATAGGAATTAAGCAACTCTTCAACGCGCTCCGGCTCTTTGGCCGCGACGATCAAACCGGCGTGGTGGCGTTTGTTCATTCGCCAGACGATTTCCGGATCCGTGTACCCCGAAGTATCGGGCCATTCCTGTCGGGCTAGGGAAATGATGATGCCGGAATAAAGATCGGTTGGCTCTTTCAGCTCGTAAGGATGATCTTTCGTCGCGGTTTCCAGCTTGGCCCATTCCGCCCACAAATTCAGTCCCGTGGCAGCTTCCACGGTTTCAGCGATGTTCGCGCCGCCGACACGGGAGGCGATTTCCAGAAAGTAGAGCTTGCCGTCCTCGCGCCCCTTGATGAATTCGGCGTGGGTGACGCCACGGACCAGGCCCAACTCCTTGATTACTTCCCTGTTGATCTTCTTCAGGTCTTTTTCTTCCCTGGTTTTGCGCGGCAGCAGACGCGTGGTGAAAATGCCCCCATCGTGGGCGACATTCATCGGCGGCGCACCGTATTTGCTGACGGCGGAAAACAGAACCTTTTTGTCTTCGACGATGGAATCCACGTGGAAGACTTCGCCGGGAACGAATTGTTCCAACACGTAGTTCGACTGTTCATCGCCCAGACGATCAAGCGTTCGCCATAGTTCCTCTGAGTCATGAAGCTTGCTGATGCCGATGGCCGATGCCGACGAGCGCGGTTTCAGCATCCAGGGAGCCGGGACCTTGCTCATGTATTCGCGCAGCTTGTCGTAGTTCAACACGTGACAGAAGGCGGGAACGCGAATGCCTTTTTTATCCGCCCGCAAACGCATCGCCAGTTTGTCGCGAAAATACCGGCTGGTGGTTTCTCCCATTCCCGGCAGGCGCAGATGCTCGCGCAGCGACGCAGCCATTTCGATGTCAAATTCATCAAGCGCGACCAGACATTGAATGTTGTTCGATCGCGCCAGATAGCTGACCGCATTGATGACGTGCTGGCGGACGGTAAGATCAGGCATCAGAAAAACTTCGTCAATATGGTCGCGCGGCCAGTCGGCGTCTTTCAGGGCATCATTGGTCAACAAAATCACATGCCAGCCCTGCCGTTTGGCTTCACGCAGAAATTCCTGCCCTTTTTCATAGCTGCTCATGCAGAGAATCGTCTTGTCCGGCATAAATCCGTGTCTCCTCCAAAAAATAGTTCGCTTTTATATTTTACGATTTGGAACCGCCTGGCAGGTGAAGTTACCACAAAACGGCGATTTGAACGATTCATTACAGCATCTGAGCCACCCGCACGCCCAACCACACAGCCAACAACCCAAGCAGAACGCTTCCTACGGCATTGACACATGCGGATCCCCATTTTCCATCCCGCAACAGTGAAAGCGTTTCCAGCGAGAAGCTGGAAAAGGTGGTATAACCGCCCAGCACACCAGTCAACAAGGTCGCGCGCAGTACAGGCGAAACCGGCACTTTCGCGCTGAAGAGTTCCGCCAGCAAACCGATCACAAAGCTGCCGGTGACGTTGATCAGAAACGTGGCATAGGGAAAGGGCGTTTTCCCATCCGCGCCCTGCCCGCTGAAGGCATTTTGAACAAACAGGGAGAGTCCATAACGGCATCCTGTTCCGAACGCGCCACCAATCAAGACACAAATCAGTTTTGTCATAGCGAGCAGGATTTTACGCCTGAAAAAGCGAAAGGCCAGGAGATGCATCCTGACCTTTCGACTTCCATATGCCGCAACTTGCGTTGCGCATTTTTAATTACAAGACGGCGGGAAGACCGGAATGGTCAACGTCGCGCTTGTAGTGGTTTTCAGGATATGCAGATTGTGTCCCTGGTTGAACGCATTCGAGTTGCTGGCTGTATTTGGATTGTAGTTGATCGTTGCGCCGACAATCGCAATGTCACTATCTCCCCAAAGTTTCATCCAACCGCTGCGGTTGCCCGGGATCAACTGTTCATACCGCGGCGTGGTGCGCGGGAAGGTGTTCGACAATGACGACCGGAACTGGTGCTGGCTGGTCGCGAAACCAAAGCTGGCCGAAACCTCGGCATCATCGTAAAGAATGCCGAAAATTGCGCCCAGCGAAGCCGCGCCAGTGCTCAGGTTGCCGCCAATGCGATCAATGATCAACAGGGTGTCGTTGCCACTGGCACGATCCGGCAGATTGTCAGCCGCCAATGTGCGGGGCAGCGGCTGATAAATGTTTCCGTCAAACGGAATCACCACCGACGGCGTACCCAGATTACACAGCGGACTGTTGACCAATCCCGCCATGCCCGCGATTGCCTCCGCTCCCAGATTGGCCGCGTGGCCGGTCGGGAACTTGACGTAAGCATCCCCAATCAACGCATTGAAAATGATCGGGCAGCCATCGTCATTTACCGCAATTGCGATCATGTAGCCCGTTTGTCCGGGATCGAGATCCGAAGCCAGGAAAGACGCCGTTTGATTTTGCGTCAGGCAGATATAGGTGTCGGAGACGGAGCAGGTCGCGCCATCCACCAAAAACAGGTGGACGTTGATCGGGCGTACAGCGTCGGTGTTGGTAATGCTGAACCGTGTGTTCTGCGTATTGCCGTCTGTCGCACCGGAAGTGTAGACCGGATAAATCAGAATCGAACCGGCCTTTTGGTCGCTGACAACGGAATTTTCCGGCAGCAGGGGGGTGCCAGGAGCATCCACCCTGGTGTCGTCATTAACAATCGTCGCCTGTCCCTGTCCATCCAGAATGAAGGAATTGTTTGTCAGGTTGACGAAGAAGGTTTCGTCCGCTTCGAAGCTGGTGTCGCCGAGGACCGGAACCGAAATGGTCTGACTGGTCACGCCCGGCGCGAAAGTCACCGTGCCTGTCGTGGTCAGATAGTCGTTGTTCGCAGTAGCCGTTCCAGCGCTTGTGGCGAAGTCAACGGTAATGTTGGACGTGCTCGAATTCGAGAGAGTGACCGTGAAGACGGCATTCGTCATCCCGACATTTCCTTCGGCCAATTTGATGTCGTTGATCGAAACCGACGAGCTATCGTCATCGGCAATCGTCACCAACTGGGTGAGCGGAGCAGTGATCCGTCCACCGACATTGGCGCTCAGAGTAACGTTGAACGCCTGGTCCGGTTCATCCACATTGTCGTTGATGATCGGGACGGTAAAGCTGCGGCTGGTCACGCCTTCAGGGAAAGTCAGCGTCACCGTGGTCGGCGTGTAATCCGCCGGATCCGTGGCCGTGCCGGCGCTGCTCGCCGTGCCATCGCTGGTGGAAGCCGTAACCGTGATGGAACCATTGGCTCCACCGGTGCGCGTCACCGTGATGGTGGCGGTGCCGGCCGCTTCGGAAACAGTCTGGCCACTGGTGCTCAATTGAACCGTACCAGCCGTCGCGGCGGCAATATCAAGAATTTGCACAGCCGGGTTGGTCAACCCGATTGGAATGGCTGCTCCGGAAGCCAGATTGATCGAATACAGGCCGGGTTGCCCGCCAACCGTCAGCAAGCTGTACGCCGTGCCTTCCGCGCCGTTGATGATGTCGAAACCGACTGTGTTGCTGGTGTTGAAACCAAGCGGGCCAATTGCCGCCACCGCGCCGCCATTGGGGGAGGGGTTGCTGTTGATGCCGCCAATCGTCACCAGTTGATCGGTATTCGAATCAATTCCGTAAAGCGTGGTCGCAGGTTGCGGGGAAGCGACATAGTTCCGGTCATAGGCAGCGCCCACTACAACCGATCCTGCGGTCATTGCAGTATCAACGCCTGCAATTCCACCCGTGTCTGGATGCGCCCGGAAATTGTCGCGCGAGTCCGCCACGATGCGAATGCGATCCACTGTCGGGTTAAAGTCGAAACCGTAATCCACTCCGAGTCCGACTCCTGCGGATTGAGGCAGCGCGAATCCGACGCCGACCAGTGACGCCACGCCGGTGCCAAGATTCAACGTATACAAACGTCCGCCTGTGTTGAGGACGCCCATTGCAAACAGTTGGCCGGTGGCCGGACGGAAGTCAATTCCCACCAATCGCTCACCTGCCAGCAGCCCCGTCACCGGCACGGAACTGATAATCACGCCTGGGGTATCCGCGCTGAAACGCAGCAGATTTCTATTACTGTCAATTGCCCAAATGATGGACGCGCCGTCGTCGTCGTCCGTAATCGTCAGCAATCCGGCGGCGCCCGTCAGGCCACAGCCATTGTAATTGCTGAAATTCAAGATGACCGTTTCGTTCCCTTCGACCGTCGTGTCATTCAGAACGGGAATGCTGAAAGATTGGGTCGTTACACCATCCGGGAAATTCAACGTCGTGGTGGTCGCGGTGTAATCAGTTCCGGCGGTGGCCGAACCATTCGCCGTGCTGACCGTTACTGAAGCCGCTCCGAATCCCCCACCGGTGCGGCTGACCGTGATTGTGGCCAGATTTCCATTTTCGATGGCAGTGTAAGTCGGCGTGGTGAAGCGAAGCACCCCACCAGGAGCGACAGCGATGTCTCTGACAGTCGCTCCACCGGCGATGGCAGCCACCAGTGTGACCGTGCCCGTGCCTAGATTGACGGTGTAGAAGTTCGACGTTCCACCCACCACCAGCGAAGCATATGCCGACCCGGCCACGTCCCCGGCAACGTCAAAGCCAACTTCCTGGTTTGTGTTAACGCCCAGATTGCCGACCGTGGTCACAGCCCCGCCGTTGGGCGTAGGAGCGCCATCAACTCCGCCGATGCGCACTAGCTGGTCGGTGTTGAAATCAATGCCGAAGAGCGTGGTCACCGTGGCTCCACCAAAATTACGGTCATAAGCAACCCCGGTAATCTGTGCGCCCGCCGTCAACGCAGTGTCCGCGCCAGCGATTCCACCAGTGTCAGGATGAAGACGGAAATTGTCGCGCGAATTGGCGTTCACACGAATGCGATCCACCGTCGGGTTGAAATCAAATCCATAGTCCGTGCCGGCGGCGACGCCACCGGATTGCGGCAGCGCAAACGTTCCGGCGGCTCCCGCTTGAATCGCAGCGCCGGTCACAGGATTGATCAGGTAGAGCCGACCAACGGCTCCATTCACACCCAATCCATAAAGCCCGCCGGTGGCAGGACGAAAATCAATTCCCACCAAATTTTCCCCGCCTTGAAGCCCGGTCACGGGAATCGCAGCGCCAATCAATGTGCCCGGGCTTCCCGCCGCAAAACGCAACAGTTGATTGTTATTGGTAAGGGCATAAATGATGTTGGCAGGTCCGGCCGCGGAGGCTGGCTGACGTGTTAGAAAGTGTGCCGAACTCGCTAAAACCACGATCGCAATGGCAACCATCAACGCAATCCGATGTTTTGACAATCTGATCGCCTTCCATAAATTTGTGCGTGTGTAGTTCGAACGATTCGACAAGAGGTGTTTATCGCTCTTCATATTTTCTCCTTGACTCTGGTCGAGAGAGGTTTCGGTATCCATAGGGAACCATCAGGCTGCGCCGCTCACGTGAGGGAGAGAGAACTTACGCCCAACGGGGCAGCGACTTAAGGGCACCAGGAAATGTTCGCGCGAAAACCGCATAACACAATGCAACTGTCAGTGAGGACTGCATTGCGCTCCTGAAGGGACAAAACCGATTTTGCCAGGAATTTCTACCAGCCTTTGAATAAGCGCTTGGCTCCGGCAATTTATCCATCTTTAGCCTTGCGAGCCGATCAGCCGATGAGAGTGAAGGTCAGGGGTGTCCCCTGACCTTCCAAAGTATCCACTCGCAGATGCGTAGAAGTAATTCTTGTTCATAGCGCCGACTCGGGCTGGGATGTTTACTCGCCAACGCTCGAAATCGAGCGCCATACACTTATTGTGATTCAAGACAAGGACTTTTGGATCAAGACCCAAATCTCAGGCGGGAAGCAAGAGTGAAGATACTTGCTCCCCGCCTGACTTCTCACACGACTAACAACTTGGGATGAAGACCGGCACCACCAACGTGACCGTATCGGTCAGCGTCAGTTTATGCAGGTTGTGTCCCTGGTTGAAGGCGCCCGGGTTCGATGTGCTGTCCGGGTTGAAGTTGATCTGCGCACCGAACAACGCCCTGTCCGTCGAAGTGTACAACTTCATCCAGCCGCTGCGGCCTGCGGGCAGGACGCGAGTGAATGGAGTAAAGGTACGCGGGAAGTTGTTCGACAGGATGGTACGGTATTGGCAGACCGCCTGGTTTGCCGTGAAGCTGAATTGCTGTTCGGAATCGTCATACAACAAGCCGGTGAAGGCGCCGATCGTTGCGCCGCTGGTGGTGAAATCGCCACCCACACGGTCAATGATCAACATCGTCGAGTTGCCGTCCGCCGGGCTGGGGATGTTATCCGAAGCCAGGACGCGCGGCAGGCGGTTGTAGTTGACGCCATCGAAACGGAGCGTCGCAGTCGTCACGTTCGGGTTTGGCCCGACCGGGAATTGCATGGACGCCGCGATGGCTTCAGCTCCCAGGTTGGCCTGATGGCCGCTTTGGAACTTGACGTATTCATCACCGATCAGTTCGTTGAACGCTCTCGGAACACCCGTTTCATCGTCAACCGCGACGGCGACCAGGTAGCCGGTGTTGCCCGGATCGAAGTCCGAAGCCAGGAACACTGTCGTCTGAGTCGGGGTCAGGCAGACAAACGCGTCGAGCACCGCGCAGCTCGCTCCGTCAACCGCGAACAAGTGAATGGTCGCGCTTTCAGTGAGCGAAGTGTTGGTGATTGCAATGCGTGTGTTCTGCAGGTTGGCATTGACCGCGTCGGAAGTGTAGATCGGATAGAAGAGCACGGAGCCTTCTTTCTGATCGCTCACTTCGGCCAGCGCGGGATAGGCCACACCAGGCGTCGTTCCCGGAGGAACAATGCGCGTATCGGCAAATGCCCGGTTGTTGGCCAGCATCAACGTACCTGGAGTGATGATTGCCGGATTGCCTGACAACGGATTGGTCTGGACCGCCAGCGTGCCGGTTTCGGGCAGGCAGTTGGTCGAGGCAATCGTCGCCTGGTTGGTGACGGTGATCGTCGGATGCTTGATCGGGATGCGAGCGACGATGGTGACCGTACCACTGGTCGGTCTCGTCAACTGGCATTGATTGGCAGCGCCGAGCACACCCAGATTGGCAACCACTGTGGTGATGGCATTTCCATCCGTAGTGATTGTGAACGTGGTTCCCGGAACGGTCGAGGTAGGTGTTCCCACCACCGTGAAGCCTTTCGGCAGAATGTCGGTGATCGTCACGCCGCTCGCGTTGGACGGGCCGGCATTCGCGAACGTCAGCGTATAGGTGACATTCGAGGGTGTGCCGGACGTGCTGTAGATTGCCGGATCAGGCGTATCAGACTTGCTGATTGACAGATCGGACTGCGCCTGCACCGTTGTGATGGACGATGCAGTGTTGTTCCCCGGATTCGGATCCGGCGTAAGCGAAGCAATGGTCGCCGTGTTGGTCAGGTTCGGCACGCACATCTGAGCATCCGTCAGATTCAAAATCTGCTGGAAGTCCGGACACACACGCACGGTGATGGTCAGCGTACGGACAACGCCTGGGCCGGTCAGACCGCCCGGAGTGCCGCCAGCCGCATCCCAAGTGGCCACGACAACGCCATTGGCATTGACCGCAGGCGTCACAAGGGTCGCGCCCGGTGAAGCCACCGCCGCCACGAAGACCGTTCCCAACGGAAGCGGATCCGTGATCGAAAGATTGAACGCCGCACTCGGTCCGGCATTGTTCGCCGTGATCGTGTAGGTCAGGTTATTGCCCGCGATCACCGGATCAGGAACATCCGTCTTCGTGCCAGACAAGTCGGCGGCGAAGATGATGTTGACAGTGTCGCAAACATTGGTGTTGTTGGCAGGAACCGGATCCGTGGACATCGAAGTCGCTGTCACACAGTTCTGATACTGGGTCGGTGTCGGTTGCGGAGTGAACGGATCCTGGACCACGGTCAGACGGAAGACGACCGTGCCCGCCGGATTAACCGTGTTGTCCGGATTCTTGTTCGGCGGCAATTCAGAAGCCGTGCAGGTCATGCTGGTCGTATTGCCAGGAGTACCGACTGCCGGAACAGCATTGCAGGTGACGTTCGGATTGCCGTTGCCATCCTTGGCATTCGGCACGACGAACTGACCCAGACCATCCAGGCGGCCAATTTCGATGTTGGTCACGCGCTGGAACGGCGGGAAGGTGTCAACCAGGTTGAACATCTGTCCCGTGCTGGGGCCATTGTTCGTGGCCGTGATGGTGTATTGGAAGGTCGTCCCAGCCGTGACCGGACCACCCACCACGCCGGCGGCGTTCGTGTGCGTCTTGGTCAGAGCCAGATCGGAAGTCGGCGCGACCGGCGTGGTCAACACCGCCGTGCCGGAAACCGGACGGTTGAAGTTATTGATCGTGGCATCAATGGTCGAAGTATTGACCAGGTTGGCCTTGGTGGCCGGATCAATAAAGACCGTGATGTCAATCGCCGCTGTGTTGTTCGGCGCGTTGGCGGACAGAATCGGCGCAGTACACGCCAGCGAACCGCCATTGCCCTGCGGGTTGTTTTGCGGGTTGACTCCGGTCGGAGCAGCGCAGGTGAAGGTCACACCGGAAGGAACCGGCACCGGAACCACCGAAATATACTTCGCACCCAGCACGCGGCCAGGAGGCGTTTCCAAACCGGAGGGAAGCAGGTCTGTCACGCGGAGGTTCGAGACATCCGACGGACCGTTGTTGGTGACCGTCACGCGGTAAGTCAGATACGTGCCCGGCAGAACCGCCGTTCCCGTAGTGCCAGTGCCGTTCGGAGCCGTCGCCGGACCGATCGGACCAGTCTGATTCGGGTTGCTGGCAGCCGTCACCGCTGACTGAACGATCTTGGTGATCGCCAGATTCGACGATGCGATGACTGCTGTCTGCGTCGGCAGCGTGGTGTTGTTCGACGTGTTCGGATCGCTGGTGCTGGCGCAGGCACTCGGCGGGAAGACGTTCGGCGCCGCGTTCGGGCAGAGTCCCGAAGTGATGTTCGCCGGGTTTGCGACGATGGTGCCACCGGCAACAGACTCGTTCACCTTGACGAAGAACGTCAACGTGCCGCTGTAGCCAGCGGGCAAAGTGCCATCGGCGTACGGGCCGGGAGCGCCCAGACCAGTGTTGCCTTGCGGACGGCAGTAAATGCTCTGTGTGCCAGCCGCCTGCCACACCGTGCAGGTCAGATTGACGTTCGGGCCGAGTGGCGCGACGGTGTCAACTGCCTGAATGGTGAACGTAAACGGAACCGCGGGAGGTTGAGCCGCCGGGACGAACACGCCACCGGTTGCCAACGCGCCGACGAAGGCCGTGTTGCCAGCAATCTGATCCGTGATCAGCGTGTTGAGCGCATCCGACGGACCATTGTTTCCAAACGGAACGTCGTAACGGATGTAACCGCCAGCATTGACCGATCCCGGAGGAACGTTCGGGCCAACGATCGGCAGCGGTACGGCGACCAGAGGACCGGCGCCATCCGGATCAACCACCGGGACAGCCGATTTGCCAATCGCCAGATCAGCAGAAGTGCGAACGACCGTGCCGTCGCAAGCTTCATTGTTGCCGCTGGCTGCCTGAGTCACGACATCAGCGTCGTTGTGATGACCGCCGCCGAGCGGATCAAATTCCGGCGTCGGGTTGGTATTGCGCAGCGTCACCGTCGCGCAATTGTAGAGGTTGGCTCCGTCAGGCACGTTCGAATCAATCTCGACCTTGATGATGATTTCGAGATTTGCGCCAGCGAAGAAATTGCCAGCCGCGCCCGGAGCGTTCTTGCAGAGTACTTCGCGGGTTGCCGCGGTGTATGTGCAAGTGAAGTTGCCTGGACCGCCCGGAGCGATGAACGGATTCGGGACGAATGCTGCCAGCGAAGTGCCAGCCGGCAAAACGTCACGAACGATGATTGAACCAGCGCCGGTCGGCGGATTGCCCTGCGGCGGATTGTCGCCCAACACGTCGCTTGGGCCAAGGTTGGAAAGGATCAGGCGATAGTCATAGCGCGAACCCGCAATTGCGTAGTCCGGAGCTTCTTTCTTGAGCGCCATATCCGACTCGTGGCGGACGGTCGTGAATTCAGTGTCAGTTGCCGCATTCGCAACCAACGCGCCGACCACGCCATTGCTGTCCGTCCAGTTGATCGTCGCGGTGTTGAACAACCCGGCCGGATCGTTCGGGTTTTGCGGCAGTGCATTGGCCGGAACGCTTGGGAGCACCCGCACTGTGATCGTGATGTTCGCAGTCGCACCCGCCGGGAAAACTCCGCCAGGAATCGCGGTGCAGGTCACCACATTCGCCGCTTGCGTGCAGGAGTTGGCGGCGCTGAAAACGCCGGTACCCACTGCGGACAGGAACTGGACTTGAGTCGCGGGAGGCAATGTGTCAACCACATTCACCGCCTGCGCGTCGGACGGGCCGTTGTTGGCAACCGTGATGGTGTAGGTCAGGTTGGTTCCCGCAACTACCGGATCCGGGTTGTCCGTCTTGACGATGGTAACGGCGGCTTCTGTCGCAACCGTCGTATTGACCGGAGCAGCAGCGTTGTTGGCAGGAACAGGGTCTTGCGTGGAAGCGGAGACGCTGGCGTTATTGGTCAGCACCGTTCCATTTGGGACGCTCGCGGCGACTTTGCCGACGATGATGATCGTGGCGACATTGGCGCCATTGCGTGGCGGAATAATCGGCGGCGCGTTGATCGCCGGAGCGATCAGTGTCGCAGCCGTGCAATTGACGATTCCCGGATTGCCGTTATCCGGCGCACAAGCAAAACGCGGATCGGAACCCGCTCCCAACGACACGAAGCTGACGTTCGGCGGCAGGGTGTCTTTAACCAGCACATCCTGCGCGTCGGAAACGCCATTGTTCGTGACCGTCAGTGTGTAAGTGATATTGGTTCCCGCAACGATGCTGACCGGGCCGGTCTTGGTGACGGCCAGGTCAGCGCTGGTGCGGACGATGTTCTGCGTTTCAGCGGATGTGTTGTTGCCGCCGTTCGGATCTGGCGTGGCAGGCGTGGCCCCCGCACCTTCCGAATTGATGGTCGCAACATTCTTGATCACCGCGCCATCCAAAATGTTTTCCGGCACGCGCACGGAGAATTGGATGGTTCCGTTCGCGCCTGCAGGCAGGATGCCATTGGCGGTGTTCGGCGTACAGTCGAGTTGATATGTGTTCAGTGTCGGCAGGATCTGACAGGTCAATCCCGGCCCCGCGATGGGCGTGACGACCACACCGATGGGCAGGAAGGTTGGATCAAGCAGTGTCCCGGCCGGAATCACGTCACGAACGTGAACATTGGTCGCATCACCCAAGCCGCTGTTGCGGTAGGTCAGGGTGTATTCGATTTCGCCCAGTCCGACATTGCCGATGCCGAAGCCTGCGGCGACATTGCCGCCCGCCGTCACTGCCGCGCCAAAGACGCCGCCAGCGACTGTCAGGGCTTCTTTGGTAACGGATAGATCAGCGCTCGGACCGACCGGAGTGTTGGTGGTCGAAGAGTTGTTTGTCGCATTCGCATCCACCGCATTCGAACCAGCAACAATGGCAACCGTGGCCGTGTTCGTGATGAACCCGCCCGGCTGACCGTTGTTAAAGTTCGGATTGACGGTGACCGTGAACTGAATGGTCGCCGTGGCGCCCGCCGGCAATGGAGCAGTAGCCGTGCATGGGAAAGTCACACCCAGGTGACAATTGAACCCAGGCGCATTGATGACCGTGCCAGGTTTGAGCGTCGTGCCCGCGGGCGGGAATGGCGCATCGTTGACGACGAATTCACCCGCCGGGATGTTATCAATGTCGCTTGGGCCAATGTTCTTGACCGCGATGGTGTAGTTGATGTCCTGGCCAGCCAGAACCGCATCCGGCGAATCGTTCTTGGTGATTTCCAGATCGGAGCAATGATTGACCGTCGCCGTGGTCGTCGAATTGCCCACGGCGATTGTGCCCGTGCCGGCAGTGGTAATCGTCGCCGTATTGCCCAACGGTCCGCTCGGGGCGTTGGGTGCGAGCCTGACAGTGATATCCAGCGTGCTCAGACCGGTTGGAACATCAACAGCCGCGCAGGTCACCGTTCCGGGCGTGCCGCCATTGTGCGAGCAGCCCGTGGCAAATGCGCCCGTTCCGCTCAAATTCAGGAACGTGGTGTTGGCAGGCAGCGGATCGGAGATCGTCGCGTTCAGCGCCGTGCTGGATCCGCCGTTGTTGACAGTGATGTGATAAGTGAAGGTATCGCCAGCGCAAACCGTCGCCGGACCAGCCTTGGTGATCGAAAGCGGCGCATCCACCTGAATGTTCTGTTGAACACTGGCGGTGTTTGGCGCGACGTTAGGAGTAAACTCCTGTGTGTCAGAAGCAACCGATGCCGTGTTGGTTCTTACCCCACTGGCAACATTCGCCACGATCTGGGCAACGATCGTAATCGTCGAGACCGAAGTGGTACCCAGATTTTGATTGAAACCGGGCAGTGTGCCGGTGCAAGTGACGGTTCCGTTCGTGCCGACCGGCGGCCCCGAACAAGTCAATCCAAAGCCAGGAACGGAAGGATTGTTGACCACCGACACATTTTGGAAAATAACGCCCGGAGGCAGCGGATCAGTAACGATGACGTTACGCGCATCCGACGAACCGAGAGGAGTGTTGGCATTGCTGACAGTCAAGGTGTAGCTGAAAGCAGCGCCGCCCGCTGTCGGGGTGGGATTCGAGGTAACCTTGGTGATGCCCAGATCGGCTCTGGTGTAGATCACATTCTGCGCCGGCAGCGAAGTGTTGTTGCCGCCATTGAGGTCAACCGCGCCGTTGGTGGTAATGCGCGCCTGATTGTTGACAATGTTTCCGGCAACAGCATCCGGGTCAATGCGGAGACGGTATGCGATCCGTCCCTGGAAACCAGCCGGGAGCGTTCCCGGACCAAAAGTTCCATTGATGGCGGTATTGTCGGCTGGCGTACAAGTGAACGTCAGCCCCATTCCGAAACCAATACAATTGAATCGGAACTGAGACGCCGAACCACCACCATTGATTGAAATGCTGGTCACACCTGCAAAGCCAGGGATGATCGGCTGCCCCGGAACCGGTCCGGGAACCAATCCTGCCACGCCATTCGGCAGCGGAGGAGCGTTTTGCAATTGCCCCGGGCCAGCCGGCACGGTGTCTTCAATTGTCGTGTTGGCCGCATTGTTGCTGCTCAGGTTGGAGAACGTCAGAACATAGCTGATATTGCCGCGTCCTTCGTTGCCGACATCTCCAGTGCTGGTCAGCGTCACGGAGTTGCCACCTGCCAGCACACCATTCTGAGGGGTGTCTTGAAGCGGTTGTGCGGTCTGGCTGAATTTCGAAATCGCCAGATCCACCGCCGGGCTGACAAAATGATTTGTCGTATTGGAGTTCTGAACCACATTCTGCGGCCCAACTGCATCATCCTGGTACTCGAAGGTGCCAGAATTGCTGATGATGGAATTCGCAGGTGCGTTCTGATTGACAGTCGCCGTCACCTGCAAAACCACGGTGGCTCCACCGGCGAAGTTCTCCACGCCAGCGCCAACCCCATCGCCTGCCTGACAGTCCAAATCTCCGCCACCATTGATGACGCAGGACCAGGCAGAACTGCCACCACCTGGTTGGGTGGTAACTGTTGGAGCGGAGAAAACCACGTTCGCCGGATTGGGATCCGCAAAACGCAGAAAACCACCGGCAGCGGTCACATCGGTGGCGCCGGTGTTGGTAATCGCGATCGAATAAGTAATGGTCTGACCTTGACCAACTGTTGCCCCATCAATTGGGTTCGCAGTCTTCGTCACCGTATACGGCGCGAACATCGCGGCGGCGGCAGTAGTCCTTGCTGCATACGCTGGATTCGCCGGAGTCAGACGTTTCTTGATTGCAGTCCGCACCGGTGCGGGTGCGATGGACAGAATCTTATTGGCAGTTGGGCTCGCATTCACGCGTGCCGCCAAAGATTGGCGAGCAGCAGCCACAGGCTGCATGGGCGCGAAAGCAAAAACCAGCCCAGCCAGCACAAAAAGCACGCTCGCGGCCCAAATGGCGCGAGCGGTTGTGAGGTTAAGCTTGTGTGTAGTTCGCATCGGATTTCTCCTGTATTAGATGGTTGAAAATCCGTGAGGCTGACTGGGCCTCACACGAGTGGATATCTGAAATTTCGATTTAATGTCGGCTACATTCTCTTGATTGGTTCGAGATGAATGCAGCTCAGGGTAAGGCGTCTGCAGTGTGATTGTTTTCGTGACGGATGATTGCGGCGGAATGAGGGAACCGCTCACAATCTCGCCGGCCCGAATCACCATTGCCTTCACTAGCATGGCGTGCATCTTAAACGGGCCGAACGGGGCAAATGCATCTTGATCCAATTGGGAGGTAAACTTTTCAGCGGGAGAGGAAAGATTACGAAGAAAGCTTTTTGAACACACCCCACTTGCTGCACCGGGGCGCAATTCTCGGCATAAAGAATTAAGATAAAGGAAAGAACTTCTTCCGAACGTATGTGTAGTGTTGTGTGAGTGTCGCATTCAGCCTCTTCGGCAGCTTTAACAAAAGAACATCTGTGCAACTTTTTGATCGCCACACAGCCGCTGCTCGGACAATTACAGCAACCTCAGCCTATGCCAACATAACATCCTCGGGCATCCCCCCTTGGAAAACCTAATTGGCAAACTGAAATGCCGAACGCCCATCAACTCCCCGCGCCGGAGCCAAAGATTGTTCGTTTGAGGTAGGGCCAAGCACAGAACGATCTGCTCTGCAATAAAACCTATTTTCCAGTGAAGAAAGAGTCTTAAGTCCGCGTAGGCAGTGAACGATGCCATTCATCAAGCCACGATAATCTATTGTTTTTGATTTCACCGTCTGGATCAATCGAAGTAAGGATGATCGGACCTACTTTGGTACTTCTGAGGCAAGGAAGTACGATCACGCGGCGCAGTATACTGAAAGCCCCCTGGCATTGCAATACTTCGCCAGTCAATCTCGGACATATTTGCGAAACCAACTTCAAAAACCCACGTACTCGCTGCGCATATCGTTAAGAAAAGGCAGGTCACGGCGGTACTTTAGAATGAATTCCAGACTGGGTTCAGCTTCCACTTTTCCCGTTTCGGTGCCCGCATCACCCAGCAGTTTTCCGCTGGGCTCGAAAATCACACTGTGGCCGGAATGATAAAGCTTTGGATCCTGGCCGCAACGATTGACTCCGATGACATAAGCCTGGTTCTCGATTGCGCGCGCTTTCAACAGCGATAGCCAATGATCCTCCCGAAGCGAGGGCCAACTGGCGATTACTGTAAAAAGATTCGCTCCCTGTTTGGTCGCCGAACGAAAGATCTCAGGAAATCGGAGGTCATAACAGATGAAGGGCGCAACTGTGAATCCCTGCCAGTTGAACAAACAGACGTTGTCGCCTGCCACGTAATGCTCCGCTTCCCCACCCAGCGTAAATGGATGCAATTTGCAATAGCGGGCAATTTCCTCGCCTGCGGGAGAATAAACCACAGCTTCATTTCGTCCGCGGCCGCTTTGATCTTTTGTTACCACTCCACCGAGCAAAAAGATGCTGTAGTCAATTGCCACCTGCGAAAGGAAGTCCTGCGTCTGCCGCGAATCACTGTCCTGAACGGCGGCAACATTCATACTGAAGCCCGTGGCAAACATTTCGGGCAACACAACCAGCGAACCGGCCACCGGCGGAGCCTGTTCCAGCAACGCCAAAACCTTCTGATGGTTGGCCGCTTTGTTTTCCCAGACAGTATCGAGTTGCAATCCGATGATCTTCATGTTTCAGCTCCCGGAATCTCCCAAAATCTTGAGGACGCCGCGAACCAGCCGTCCGACGCCCTCCGTAACCGTCTCCCGCTGCAATGCGCCATATGCCACCCGTAGGTAACAGCCATCCTCAATGGACATGCCGAATGCCGTTCCAGGAATCGCGGCAACGCGGTGATCCTTAACCAGCGTTTCCACCAGCGCCAGCGGCTCCATCCGAGTATTCAACTTCAGAAAAAAGTAGAATGCGCCCTCTGCCTCTGGCACAACGCAGCAGTCTTTGAGTTGCTCCAGTTCACGCAAAACCAATTCGCGCACCTGGGCAAGTTCCCTGACATGTTCACGGCAATAATCAGCGCCAACTTCCAGGGCTCCGGCAGCGGCAAACTGCGAAACAACCGGCGGGCAAATCAATATCGTATCCTGAATCTTGTTGACAGCCTCGAACAGATGTTCGGGAATCACCATAAAGCCGATGCGCCAACTGGCGAAGCCATATGCCTTCGACAGCGAATAAAGCGAGATGGTGTGCTCATGACCTTCGGTAATCGAACCCGGCGAAAAATGCTTCGCGCCGTAGGTGAAGTATTCGTAGGCTTCGTCGCTGATGTGGTAAATGCCCCGCTCAACGCAGAGCGCGTTCACTTCGCGCAAATCCGCTTCCTTGTATACGGCTCCGGTCGGATTGTTTGGTGAGACCGTCACCACTGCCCGCGTCTTTTCGGTGATGGCTTCGGCGATCAGTTTCGGCTGAAGCTGATAATTCGCGTCCGTCGGCACCAGCACCGCGCGGCAGTTGGCCATCGTAATCGCCATTTCGTGATTGAAATAATACGGCGTTTGCAGAATCACTTCGTCGCCAGCGTCGGCCACCGCCAGCAAGGCATTGATAAACGCCATGTTGCCGCCAGCCGTCACCATCACACGCCTTCCCTTCTCAACCTCAAGACCATTTTCGGCGCGCAGCTTCTCTTCAATCAATTTGACGAGTCGCGGAATTCCGTAAACCGCCTGGTATTTATGCTGCGAAGGATCGGCCAGCATCGCGCCGATCTGCTCAAAGGCCTGCGGCGGCGGCGGATACCAGACCACGCCCTGGCCCAGAGAAATCGTGCCTGGATGTTCGCGGATCAACTGGCCGATGACAGGAATGATCGGCGACTGAACGGACTGAATTCGTGCGGACTCTCGCATTGGCGTTTCAATTCCCATGTAGCTTTTTCCAGGCCGTCACATATCGTGCGGTCTTCGGATTGGCTTCATTCCATTTCGGCGCTTCCACGTTGTTGGCAATCATCGTCAGCGCCAGTGCAACCATCCGATTGGTCCTGGCCAAATTGGGATAATTGATCTTCTCCCAATGATCGCCGACATTATGATAATCGGGAAAAATGAATGCCACACACAGCGTATGCGCGGGAACCCCTGCGTCAGCCATCGCCTGATTGTCGCTGCGGCCAAAAAATGAATCGCTGTTTTTCTCGTGCTTGTAAACGTTAACGCCGGTCAGTTCGCCCGCTTTCTTAAAGATCGGCCCCATGTCCGAAAAATCAAAGCCGGTCAGAGTCGCCGTGCCGGTCTTGTCGCCTTCACTGTCGTCCGTGCGGCCCACATGTTCCAGATTCACATCCGCCACGGTCTTTTCCAGCGGGAAAGCCGGATTTTTGCCGTAATATCGCGAACCGAGCAGGCCTCTTTCCTCACCGAAAAACGTCACGAAAACAATGCTGCGCTTCGGTCGCGTTTTCATCGAAGAGAGCGCCGAAGCCAGTTCGATCACCGAAACCGTGCCGCTGCCGTCGTCATTCGCGCCATTATTGATAGTGTCGCCCGCCGTTCCAGTGCGCACGCCGATGTGATCGTAATGCGCCGTCACCAGTACGTAGGTGTCTTTCAAGACGGGATCGGAGCCGCGCAGAATGCCAACGACATTGCTGGTCTTGAAGGTCTGCACTTCCTTCTGATCCGTCGCCGAAGTGTATTTGCTGATCACTCCCGTCTGAACCAATTGATCCACCTGCGCGCTGCGCAGCCGCATTTTTGTCGAACCATCGCTCGTCACGGCCTCAAAGTTGTCGTTGTTCTTCCCCTCCAGTTTCCAGACGGCGGATTGAAAATAACTCTTTTCGCCTGCCGCATTGGCATCGCCCCCCGGCTCCACGCCTGCACGGCGAAACTGTGCGGCAATGTACTCCGCGGCGACATTCAACCCGGCAGAAGGCGTTGCGCGCCCCTCCAATGCA
The DNA here is from genome assembly GCA_021155085.1 of Heliomicrobium sp. Classification (GTDB taxonomy): domain Bacteria; phylum Acidobacteriota; class Blastocatellia; order RBC074; family RBC074; genus RBC074. The sequence continues at coordinate 183,903 of JAJNQA010000011.1, forward strand.
TCCGAAGCGATGAATGACAGATGCCCGCGCAGCGAATCCTCCGAGATTCGATCCAGCACGGCTTGCACATCCGGCGCAATGGCGGACTTGCCCGGTTTCGCTTTCGACCTGGAGAGCGTCTTTCGCTGTTGCGGCGAAGCCTGCAACGTCAGTCCCAGGAACAACAAACAAAGAGCAATGCCGCGCGCGGCAACGCTGAATTTCGCGCCGCGCGCGATTTCGATCAATTTCATTTCTGATTCCTTTTCAATTCCATTACACCAACGGCTTGTCGAAGCTGTCCGACCAGACGTAAGCATCAATCAGCGCCTTCTCGCCATCCTTGCCTGGCCTGGCGTTACCGTGCTCCATGCCAACGACGCCGGTGAAGCCTTTCGAGTGGATATGCTTGAAGATGTTGCGGTAATTCATTTCACCGCTGGTTGGCTCTTTACGTCCCGGATTGTCGCCGACCTGGAAATAAGCGACTTCACTGTAAGCCAGATCAATGTTCGGGATGATGTTCCCTTCGGTAATCTGCTGGTGATACATATCGTAAAGAATCTTGACCGAAGGACTGTTGACCGCGCGGCAGATCGAATATCCCTGGCTGATCTTGGTAAGAAAAAGTTTCGGATGGTCGCGGCGCGTGTTCAGCGGTTCCATGACAATCACCAGTCCAGCCTTTTCAGCAATTTCGGCGCAGCGGCGGAACATATCAACCACACTGGCGGTCTGATAATCCCAATCCAGCCGTTCATCGTGACATCCCGGCACCACCGTGCACCATTTGGCATTGATCCGCTTGGCGACTTCCACCGCATTGCGCATGTCTTTCAAGATCGGTTCGCGAACTTCAGGCTTCCAGGTCGCGACGGCAAAGGTCGGATTGTTGAAATCCTTCGTCGCCACAAACACGCCCATTGTCATTTTCAGATCGGCCAGCGTTTTGCCGATCTTTTCCTGGTCAGCAACTGGGCGATCCGGGGCACCGTTGTCTTCCAGCGCGGTGAAACCCTGCTCAGCCATAAATTGCAGTTGCGCGACCAAATCGTCGCCTGCATGATTTTTAAACATGCCGAAATGCGGCGCGTAGTTGAGTTTGAATTTCCGCACTGGCGCGCCTGGCGTCATCGGAAGGGTTTCAGCCAACGTCTCAGTCCCCTGCGCGCCGACAATCGCCGCCGCGCCGGAAGCCAGTCCAGCTTCGAGAAAAGTTCTCCGGTTCATAGATTCGTTTCCTTTCGGGTTTTGGAGTGCTTGGTGATGATGCGAACAATTCTATAAACCATCTCCGCCAAGATTGAAAGCTGCGCCGGAAGTTCTTTGCTGCTTTAGCCCGCCGATTTTCCTGTGATAGCATTCGCGGTGTCTTCAACGCTTAATCTATCGAATCCAACCGGAGGTTGATTATGTCAGCAGCAGCAACAGCGCCCAGTTTCGTCGAAACCATCAGCCAACTGCCGTCCGATTCGTCTCTGCGGATGGACAACGTCTCCTGGAATGATTACGAGGAATTGCTAGCCGACCTGGGCGAGTCCTATTCCGTGCGGGTTTTTTACGATCAAGGGAGGATGGAAATCATGTCGCCAGCTTCAATGCACGAACAGCCAAAAAATGTTCTTCACGATTTGATTGTGATTTTACGAGACGAATTGGACATTGACGTTGAGTCATTTGGCTCGACAACCTACAAATTAGAAAAGAAGGCAAAAGGTGCGGAGCCGGATGATTCGTTCTACATCCGGAACGCCGCTGCGGTGATTGGCAAGGATGAAAATCTGGATTTGGCGTTTGATCCGCCGCCGGACTTGGTTGTGGAAATTGATCGCAGCAGTTCTTCGCTCAACCGATTTCCGATCTATGCCGGATTGTGCGTTGCCGAACTCTGGCGCGTTTATGGACGAACTGTGCGCATCTGGTTGTTGAAGCATGGTCAATACGAAGAATCTACAAATAGCCTCGCGTTTCCGTTCCTGACGGCTGACGTGCTCTCGGCCTTTGTCGAAAAAGGAGCCACCCAAAGCAGCAAAACCACGGCCAAGGAATTTCGCGAATGGCTTCGCCGAAATCGCCAGTCCTGATTTCAAAACCTTCCTCCGGCCTCAGCGCAGCAAAAATCCATTTCGCAACACATCCGCCGGATCAATCAGAAATTCATGCCGCCCGGTGATATGCGCCGTTCCTTCGACTTCGGGAATGATGGCGGCGTGCGGCCCAAAGGTGGTTTCTTGCGCCACACGTCCAGTAAATGTGCTGCCGATGATGCTTTCAATCGTGATGGATTCACCAACTCCAAGTTCGCCACGCGCATGATGAATCGCCAGTCGGCCACTGACGCCGGTGCCGGTCGGCGAACGATCCACTTCGCCTTCGGCAAAGATGCAGACGTTGCGGCTGTGATAGCGCGCGTCTTCTGCCTCGCCCACGAAGATCGTCCCATACAAAAAACTCAGGTCTTCTTCAAAGGGATGGGGAATCGTGCGGCTGGCCATCACTGCGCGTTTGATCCTCATTCCCTTCTCGATCAACTGCCGAAAGTCTTCCGGGCGACAGCGCAAACCGACTTCCGACGCGTTGACGTAAGCATAAAACGCGCCGCCGAACGCCAAATCGTAACGAACCCGGCCAAGTTCCGGCACCTCCACTTCAGCATCAAGCTCCAGCACAAATGACGGCACGTTGTGAAAGTAAACGCGTTCGACGCGGCCTTCTCTGATTCGGGCCTGCGCCGTCACGAGCCCTGCGGGCGAATCTATCCGCAAGGTGGTTTCCGGCTCAACCATCGGAAACATGCCGGTTTCCAGCGCAACGGTCGTAAAACCGATGATGCCATGGCCGCACATGGTGCTGTAACCTTCGTTATGAATGAACAGGATTCCGGCGTCGGCTTCCGGCGAAACGGGCGGCGTGACGATGCAACCATACATATCCGCGTGGCCGCGCGGCTCCCACATCAACGCCGTGCGCAGATGGTCGAAATGCTGTTTGGCATAGCGGCGGCGCGCCAGAATCGTCTCCCCTGGGAGATCAGGAAAACCTCCGACAATGACGCGGAACGGTTCGCCTTCCGTGTGCGCATCAATTGTCTTGATCTTGTGCCAGTCAGCGGGCGGGTTCCAGTGGGAAGCTTTAGCCAATGGAGTAAAGGTCATTGAAAGTCTCCGTGATCAACTGAACAAATCAAATTCGGCTCCAATTCTCATCTTCAGGCAAGAGGGTGCGTTTGGCAATGCTGGCCCTGTCTGGCTGGACTTATCTGGGACGACTCGGTAGATTGACGCTCTGGTTGACTAAACTCCCAAATCAAAACTTCCGAACCCGAAAAGACTATGGACTACTCCGAAATTGTCGAGGCCGAAGGCCATTTGGTGGACTCCCAGATTCTGGCCAACATCATGGATCGCGTGATCGAATGCGGCGCGGTGTATGAAGTCATTGATTTCAGACTGGGCCGCACGAACGAAGAGTTTTCAAAGCTCCAACTGCGCGTGATTGCGCCGAGCGAAGAACTGCTCGGCAAAACGCTGGAAGAACTGGTTGAGTTGGGCTGCTATCAGGCGCACATCACTGACGCCACGCTGAAACCCGCGCCGATGGATCGCGTCGTGCCCGAAGATTTTTATTCGACCACCAATCACCGGACGTTTGCACGTGTCGGCGGCGCCTGGACGGAAGTCAGCAAGCAGCGCATGGACGCAGTCATTGTCGTCAGCGCGGCGGCGGACGCGCCACCGGTTGCGTCCGCCACCGGTTCTCTCCGTCCTGCCCAAAAAGCCGAATGCCGCAAACTGCGCGATGTGAAAAAAGACGATCTGGTCGTCTGCGGCGCGAACGGCATTCGCATCCAGCCGGAATTCAAGGAACGCGACCGGCTGGGCTTTGCCTTTATGGCCAACGACATTTCCTCCGAACGCCGCACCGAAACCGCCGTCCGCAAAATCGCCGAGATGATGCGGCAGGTCAAAGCCGAAGGCGGGCGGATCGTATTCGTCGCCGGGCCGGTCGTCGTTCACACCGGCGGCACGCAGGCCTTCTGCGAAATCATCCGGCGCGGTTACGTGGACGCCCTGCTGGCCGGGAACGCCATCGCCGTTCACGACATCGAGCATCAACTATTCGGCACGTCCCTGGGCGTGGATATGGAACGCGGCATTCCCATCGAAGAAGGCCACAAAAACCACATGCGCGCCATCAACACCATCAACCGCTACGGTTCGATTCGCGGCGCGGTCGAAGCCGGTGTGCTGCGTCACGGCGTCATGTACGAATGCGTCAAGCACAATGTGCCCTTCGTGCTTGCCGGTTCAATCCGCGACGACGGCCCGCTGCCGGACACCGAAATGGATTTGCTCAAAGCGCAGGAAGAATATGCGCGGCAAATTGAAAGCGCAAAAATGCTGATCTGTCTGTCTTCCATGCTGCATTCGATTGGCGCGGGCAACATGACGCCTTCGTGGGTGCGCATGGTTTGCGTGGACATCAACCCGGCGGTCGTGACGAAGCTGTCAGATCGCGGCTCGCAGCAAACGGTTGGAGTCGTCACCGATGTTGGCACTTTCCTGAATCTGCTGGCGCAACAACTGTGGACATAAATTCCGGAGGAAAAGTCTTGGCGAATTCAATCAAACGTGCGACGGCAATCGCGCTGCTCGTCTTCCTGTTCCTGCCCGTGTCAGGGCAAACACCCGCGCCATCAGGCGCTGACCGCGTGCGCGAGCGGTACACCAAGTACGAATTTCACGTGCCGATGCGTGACGGCGTCAAGCTCTTCACTTCGATTTACACGCCGAAAGACACTTCGCAAAAATATCCGTTTCTGCTGACCCGCACCCCGTACAGCGTCGCGCCTTATGGCATAGACATTTACCGCGCCTCGCTGGGGCCATCCGAACACTTTGAAAAAGAAGGTTTCATCTTCGTCTATCAGGATGCGCGCGGACGCTACATGTCAGAAGGCGAATTTCAGCAAGTCCGCCCGCATGTCCCCGTCAAACGCGGCAACAAGGACATTGACGAAAGCACGGACGCATACGACACCATCGAATGGCTGTTGAAAAACGTCCCGAACAATAATGGCCGCGTCGGCATGGTGGGAATTTCGCAGCCGGGGTTTCACGTCGCGGCCAGCATGATTGATTCGCATCCGGCGCTGAAAGCCGCTTCGCCGCAAGCGCCAACCACCGACTACTACATCAACGACGACGTTTATCACAACGGCGCGTTCATGCTGTCGGCGAACTTCGGTTTTTACTCCGGCTTCCGCCCACGCAAAGGCGCGCCCGAACCGCCGCAACCGCGCGTGCAATTCGATATGGGAACACCGGACGGTTATGACTACTATTTGAAACTGCCTTTGCCGATGTCCGAGTGGAATCAAAAAATGTTCGGCGGCGAAGCGACCTACTGGCAGGAAATCATTGACCATCCGAATTACGACGAATTCTGGCAGAAGCGTTCGCTCTGGAAGTTCATGAAAAACGTGAAATGCGCCGTGCTGAACGTCGGCGGCTGGTTCGACGCCGAAGACCCGATGGGGCCATTTCACACCTACAATGCGGTCGAGAAAGAAAATCCCGGCACCGAAAACCTGCTGGTGATGGGGCCTTGGTCGCACGGAGGCTGGGCACGCGGCGACGGCGACAAACTCGGCAACGTTAATTTCGGAGTGAAAACCGGCGCGATTTTCCGCGAACAGATTCAGTTCGCCTTTTTCATGCGCCATCTGAAAGACAAAGGAACAGAACAACCGGAAGCCTTCATGTTCCTGACCGGCCTGAACGAATGGCGAAAACTGCCAGCCTGGCCGCCGAAAGAAGCCCAAGCCACGACGCTGTATTTTCAAGCGGGCGGAAAACTGGGAACCCAATCGCCAACGGAAAGCGCTGCGTTTGACGAATACGTCAGCGATCCGCATCGTCCCGTGCCGCATCTGGGCTACATCAATCGCGGCTTCACCGGCGATTACATGACCGAAGATCAGCGCTTCGCCGCCCAGCGTCCCGATGTGCTGGTGTACGAAACCGCGCCGCTCACCGAAGACCTGACCATCGCCGGCCCGGTCAAAGTCAGCTTGAATGTTTCGACCACCGGCACGGATTCTGACTTCGTCGTCAAAGTGATTGATGTGTATCCCGGCGATTACCCGCAACCACAGAGTGCTGCGGGGCAGCCGGTTCCGTCCAATTCCGTGCGGATGGGGGGCTACCAGCAACTGGTGCGCGGCGAACCGTTTCGCGGCAAATTCCGCAACGGCTTTGAAAAACCGGAAGCCTTTACACCCGGCAAACCGGCGGCCATCAACTTCGCGATGCCGGATGTCTATCACACCTTCCGCAAGGGCCACCGGGTGATGATTCACGTGCAAAGTTCCTGGTTCCCGCTGGTGGATCGCAATCCGCAGAAGTTTGTGGATATTCCCAGGGCCAAGGCCGAAGACTTTCAGAAAGCCACCCAGCGCATTTACCGTTCGCGCGAATTGAATTCTTCGGTAACGGTGTTAGTAGTTGGAAAAGCTTTGTCGGCAATCGAGAAACAATAAAAGAAAAGTAACTGCTCAGCCCTTCGGTAGCGGGGATATGGGCTGACCAGCAAAAATGCTGCTTAACGCCGCCAACACATTGCGGCCTTGTTTTTTGATAGTCGAAATGTAGCCGCGAATTCGACAAAAAGCCTTCGCGCCGCC
>JAJNQA010000089.1 GCA_021155085.1 Heliomicrobium sp.
CGCTGCCGGATGTTCTGAATGAGGCAACCCGGTCGCTACCGCTCCCGGTACTGTAGCTATTTGTCTTCTTTGTTGAGGCTATGAGAACGAACTCGCGTCTGGCGAGGTTCGACCATAGTTTTGGATTCCGATCCATTGAACAATTTGTGTGCTTATGCCAGGTGTTGATGTCGCAGGCTTATTTCTTCGAGGCCGATTGCGCCAGTTTTGCGGCGTCTTTGATCAGCGTCTTGAGCGCCGCATTTTTCAGTTCCGTGGCCTCTTTGATTTTGACGTGGCGCATTTTTTTGCCAGTGCCTTCGAGCAAGGCTTTTGGATCGTCGAGTTCGGTACCGCGCATCAGGTAGATGTTGACGTATTTCTTTTGGGGGCCGACGGCGCAGAACTGACTGGCCATTGAACCGTCCAGACTGAAGCTGATGGTTCGCCAACCCACGTAAACTTTCTGCTCGGCTTTCGGAACCGCCTTGGCGACCATATCGCGCGCCTGCAGAGCAAGTTCCCGAATTCCGGCATCGTAATGGCCCAGCATCAGATCAAGGTCATTGCTCATGGCTTCCTCCGCTGTTGCTTGCTCCGGACGCATTCGCGTTTTTCTTTGATAAGGTTTCGATCAATTGCTTGTACGCCGCTTCGCCGCGAACCGTTTCGAGATCCGCATTTGTTTTTAGCTCGTCCAGATTGGTGAAGCCTTTCTCAACAGCTTTCTTCAATGCTTCAAGGGCGTCTTTCCTGTTTCTTGCCAACGCCTGCGCGCGGGCAATGCCGAAGAAGAGTTGCGGATTGTCAGGACGAATTTCCGCCGCAAGCGTCAGCGTTGCCGCGGTTTCAGAATGTTTTTTCTGAAAGCGAAGTTGCGCCGATTCTTCCATCAGCGAAACCCAGAAGCTGGCCAGCGCGCGGCGGGCGATGGAGCGTTTGCCGGTGGGCGCGATGCTTTCGGAATCTTTGCGCAGTCCGGTCAGGAACGAACGCAACTCGCCGAGCACCGCCGTTCGCAACTCTTCGGTTTTCATCCGTTCGCGCAGGCCATAAAACTCTTGCAGGGTTTTCTGTTCAAGCTGCTCGCCGGCTTTTTCCTGCCGGAAGCCTTCCTTGACCTCTTTCGCGTTTTTCAGTTGCTCGGCTCTGGCGGCGAATTCGGCGACATTGGCCAAACCTTGAAAGTCTTTGGCCAGGGCATCAGCTTTCAAGTAAACGTCAAACGTCTTTTTTGCCGCTTCGTCCGCACGCAGCCGTTCGGATTGTTGGATGAGCAGTTCGGCAATCAGTTTGTCGTCGCGTTCCCGCCGCCTAGATTTCATCGCCTGCAATTCCATCCATTCAATGGCTTCGGTGCAAAACGCGGCAGGCGGCCAGACGTGATCGCCTTCAAAGACTGCGAAGTGGACGGTTGCGCCAAGCGAGCCCAGCGTTCGCGTCAATTGCCTGACTTCGGTCAAGTTGAAATCGTCGCTGCCGGCAATGCCGTAATAAGCGAATGGTAAATCCTTCGTCGGTTTGCCTTGCGATGGAAAACCCGCGCCGCAGCCGATTACGCCCGCAATCTGACCTTTCAGCGAAAAGGCAATCAACCCGGCGACACGCGCGCCCCCGGAAAAACCGGTGGTGTAAACGCGATTGGTATCAATCGCCAGCCGCGCTTGCGTGTCTTCCAGCAAGGCGGAGATGATTTCCGACAGCTTCACCTCCGGGCCGTTTCGCGAATTGTTCGATCCGACCACGATGTAACTGTATTTTTCCGCCGCTTCGCGAAACCGTTCAACGGGCAGCACGCCGCGCGCGCCGGGATCGAAGGCGTAAATGATGGGAAAGCGTTTCGCTGGCGTGTAACTGGCCGGCAGGTAAAGCGCGTAACTCTGTTTTTCGTCTTTTCGCGCCGCGACTTTTTCGATGATTTGGCCGGTTGCGAATTCCTGCGCCGCGCCGGAGCACGTAAACGCCAGCAGCAAAAACAGGCAGGCTGCCGGAGAACGCAACAGGGAGTTGGCGAAATCGAGTCGAATCATTGGGTGTTTGTTCGCGCGAAAGTCTCCCATTGACCGCCGCTTGATTGCAAGCCATGCCGGAAGTGGGGTAACTTCGTCCGCGTTCAATCAACATCACTCCCCATCAACAAAAAGCAGACAGGAGATTACGACGATGAGTCTTCCAGCGGCGCAACCTTCGCCGGAGCGTTTTTTTTCAACCGTCAATGCCTATCAAGCCACCGCCGCCATCAAAGCCGCGGTTGAACTCGATCTTTTCACCGCCATCGCTGAAGGCAACGCGACTGCTTCGGCGATTGCCGAACGCTGCCAGGCAACCGAGCGCGGCGCGCGCATCTTGAGCGATTTTCTGGTGGTGATGGGCTTTTTGACGAAACAGGACGGGCAATATGGACTGACGCCGGATTCGGCTGTGTTTCTGGACAAACGTTCGCCCGCATATCTGGGCGGCGCGCTTGAATTCCTGCTCGATCCGATGATGCTGGCCGGACAAGACGACATTGCCGGTGCGGTCCGCAAAGGTGGAACCACCATCAGCGAAGAAGGAAGCGTGTCGCCGGAAAACCCCGTCTGGGTGAAATTCGCGCGCGCGATGATGCCGCTGATGATGCCTGCGGCGCAGGGGATGGCTGCACTTGTCAAAACGGACCCGAACCGCAACGTGAAACTGCTCGACATCGCTGCTGGCCACGGAATTTTCGGCATCAGCTTCGCGCAGGCGAATCCGAATCTGGTGGTGACAGCGCTGGATTGGGCAGCGGTGCTGGAAGTCGCCAGGGAGAACGCGCAAAAGTTTGGCGTGGTGGATCGGTATCACTGGCTGCCTGGCAGCGCGTTTGAGGTGGAATTCGGCGCAGGCTACGACATCGTGCTGCTGACTAATTTCCTGCACCATTTCGACGCTGCGACGAACGAAGCGCTCTTGAAGAAAATCCACGCGGCTCTGGCAGACGGCGGACAGGTAGTGACGCTGGAATTCATTCCGAACGACGACCGCGTGTCGCCGCCGATGCACGCCGGATTCGCGCTGACAATGCTGGCTTCGACGGCGGCGGGCGATGCCTACACCTTCGCGGAATTGCAGCGGATGTTCAGCAACGCCGGATTTGCCGGCAGCGAATTGCACGAACTCCCGCCGTCATTCCGGGTGGTGATTTCGCGGAAGTGAAGTGGATGAGGGAAGCTTATGGCGGACGCCTCTAAAAAATGGCATCGGCTGGTGCGGGTCAGCTTTTTTCTCGCAGGCGCTACTTTGCTCGTCGTGCTGGTGACGATCAGAATCAACCTTGGCCGAACAAGGGACAATGCCAGTCTGAGCGCAACTCCCGCGCCTGAACCGGGCGCAACCTTGCTTCCGTCTCCGATGGTCAGTCCGGCAGCCACGATGATGCCTGCGCCGTCACCTTTCCCATCGCCAAGCCTTGTTCCGGCGATCCCGCCCATCCCACCGCTGGATTCGGTAATTTCGCTGCCATATCGGTTGATCGTTCCCGTTGCTGGCATTCGTTCGGATCAACTGCGCGACACCTTTACCGATGCGCGTTCCGAAGGCCGCAGTCACGACGCGATTGATATTATTGCGCCGCGTGGCGCGGCAGTGATGGCGGTGGCGAATGGCACCATCGCGCGGCTGTTTACCAGTGACAAGGGGGGCATCACGCTGTATCAGTTCAGCCCAGATCAGAAGTTCATCTTTTATTACGCGCACCTGGAACGTTATGCCGATGGAATCAAAGACGGCAAACAGCTCAAACAAGGCGAAGTCATCGCCTACGTCGGAGATACCGGCAACGCGGTTCCCGGCAACTATCATTTACACTTCGCCATTTGGCGCGTCCCCGACCCGAAGAAATACTGGGATGGAGAAAATCTCAACCCGTTTCCCCTCTTAAGGAATCCAAAATGAAGACGCTGTTACGAATCATCGCTTTTCTGTCCGTGGTCGCCGCACTGATCGTGGGCGGTTTGGTTTTGACCGGACGCAAAGACCTGTTGCTTGGAGAAGAAACTGCCGTGGTCACACCTCCACCACCGCCCGCGGCCACGCCTCTGCCAACACCGCCGCCGGTCATCAAAATGGCTCCGCTGCCGGTGACGCTGCCAATGCTGGATGCGCTGCTGCAACTGGATGAACGCTTTCCGCAGGAATTGAAAACGCGTGCGTCACTGACCGACGAGCAAATTGCGCAACTGAAAACCCTGGCGCACGAAGAGACTGGCAAACTCCGCGAAGACGAATCCGGCGAATCCACCACCACCACCGAAGCCGCCGGAGAACTGGCCACGCAGAAGCTGACGGAATTGGTGGGCGCGGAAAAAGCGCGATTGATTTCCGATCTGACGCTGGAACGATTGCGCAGCGGGCTGGAAAACGATCTGGCGCTGGCCTCGCCCAGTCCTTCGCCTTCCGGTTCTGAAACGCCGATTCCAATGCCTTCTACGACTCCGGCAGAAACGAGCGTTCCGCCAATGTCCGCTATTCCGGGAGCATCTCCGTCACCATCGCCAGCAGCCTCGACTGCTTACAACATCCCGCTCGATACGCGAATCGTCGTCAACGCGCCCGCTTACCGGATGGATGTTTTCCAAAATGGCCAGCTTCTGAAATCCTACAAGATCGGCATCGGCTATCCGGAATTCCCGCTGCCGGACGGAATGCGAAAGGCGAGCTCAATTATTTTCAACCCGACGTGGACGCCGCCCGACGAACCGTGGGTGGAGGCTTCCAAAAGGGTCAAAGTCGGTCAAAAGGTCGCCGCGGGTGACGCGCTGAATCCGCTCGGCGTGATCAAAATTCCGATTGGCATGCCGTCGCTGATTCACGGCGGCAAACAACCCGCGCGCATCGGCGCATTCGCTTCGCACGGCTGCGTTGGCCTGACAAACAAACAGGTTCAGGAATTTACGAAATATCTGGCGCAGGTTGGCGGCGCGGATTTGACGGAGGAGCAAATCGCCGCTTATGAAAAAACACCTACCCAAACCAAAGTCGTCAAGTTGAAACAAACGGTCCCAGTCGAATTTCGGTACGACACGATTGTCGTCAGCGACGGTGCGCTGCACATTTACCGCGACGTCTATGACCGCGACACCAACACGGAAGAGAATCTGCGCTCCGTGCTGGAGGCCAATGGCGTGACGATGGACGATTTGACCGTTAAGGAAAAAGCCGAGGCCTTGAAAATCATTGATCTGATGAGCTCTCATCCCAGCGGAAGCGCCGCCGACGCGAATCTGACCGAAGCCGAAAAGAAAGCGAAAAAGGCGAAGAATATCGAAGCCCAGAAACTGACCGCTTCGGTCAAAGGCAAGAAAGAAGTAGTGATTCCCATCGCCGCGCTGGCCGGAAAAGGTTATCCCGCGCCGGTTGATCTGAACACCGGCGCGCCGCCCGCGAAGCCGAAAGCGACGGCTCCGGCAAAGAAGAAGAAATAGCATCCAGTAACCGTGAACCAAATTAGCCATTAGGCATTGGCCATTGACCATTATCCATCAGGAGAGTTTTCCCCCTGTCGTGTAATGGTCAATGGTTAGTGCCTAATGCCTGATTTTCCTGGTCAGGGTTTTTCGGCGGCAATGTAGTGTTTGAAAATCACGTCGCCGTAGCTGCGGTACGCACCTTCGTCAAAATCTTTTACGAATACTTTCATCTGTTGCAGCAAGGTGGTGGAAAGGTGGCCGGGCAATCCCGCCGGATGCGAGTAACGCATGTTGAACACCGCGCGAATAAACAGGCTCTTGTCCGTCAGCGGCAGCTTTTTGATGTTCCTGGCGAAACCTTCAAACGAAGAGCCGTCGAACAGATATTGCTCGACGTTTGACAGGTAATACGCCGTCACGGTCAATCCGCTTTTTCGCAGGTAATCGCCGACCGCAGCTAAAGCTTTTGTCCCGCCGAAATCGCCGACAATCGGGATGATCAGGTTTTTGCGATGCATCTCCCGCACGAAGTTGTAATCGTCCACCACCGCCAGAAAATTGCCCGCCTTGCCGTTCAAATCCGTCTGCACGATCAATTCCCGGAACGAAGGAAAATACCCGCCCCAATTGCTGTCCAGCCGGAACGCGATTTCCAGCCCTTCGGCGCGAAAGCTTTTGTAGACGTAATCCAGACTGGCTTTGTCCTGCGCCAGCAGCGGGAACTGGAACTCCGTCTCAATTACTTTTTTGATTTCGGCCAGATTCGCGGCGTAGGCTTGATCCGTCGCCTGGATCTTATCGAAAAACGCCAGCAAGGTTTCGATGGGCGCGTCAGCTTTGGGAATCGCTGGTTTGGGCGATTCCGCCTTGTCTTTCGGCAGGGCTTCTTTTGATTCGGTCGGCAAAGGCTTGCTCAGCAGCCGCGACAGAAATTCCGTGCGCGTCGGCGACAGATGAAAAATCGCCTTGTACATCAAATGCTGGATCACCGCCTGCCGCCGAATGTCCACGATGAAGGCAATGCGCGGACGCAGCCTGGCGATGTAGGTGAAATTCTGCTCCGGCCCAACGCCGATGTACGCTCCGCCCGTCGTGCCCACCTGTCGCAACTTGTCCACAATGTGCAGATAGGAAGTCTCGTTCGATGTGAAATTGTCCGAGAGGAAATAGCCGCCCTCTTCCGACATCTCGCGGATCATTTTGGAAAACTCGGCGGCGGAAATGCTTTCAGGTGAGGCGCCGGGCGGTTTTGATTGCACCGGAACTGCCGAGGGGGCTGGAGCCGTTTGCTGAGCCAGAGCCATAACTGATGCAGCAGCAAGCAGTGTGGTGATCAACACCAAATTTATAGAGCGCCGGAAGGCCGAGTTGAAAAGATGAAAGTTTGCCAAATTCATAAGAAGCTTCATCCAGGTTATCGTACAATTCCAAACTGAAAACACAACGCCGTCAGAATTTCTTCTTGAAGCGCTGTCGAAATGAGATTTCCGTAGAATCGGGTCAGCCGCCGTTTATCAATCGTCCTGACTTGATAGCACAAGACCAGCGAGTCCGCCGTCAGGCCAGCCGTTCCATTCGGTAGCAATGCTTCATTTGGATAAACACGCCTGCTGGGTTTGCGCGAGGTAATGGGCAAGACATTGATTACCGGCAGAATGTCGTTGAGCGTGGTCTCGCTGATGATCAGCACCGGACGCGTCTTTCCCTGTTCCGAACCAATGACCGGATCAAGGTTGGCTTGCCAAACGCTCCATCGCTCGATGCTCATTGCACATTTTCCTCGACATCAACGTGCTGAAAATCTTCCGCCACTTCTTGCAGGTCGGCCAGAAACATCGGGTCACTCATCGCCTCGCGCATTTTCGCCAGTTTCGCCGCCACTGGTTCCAGTACGATGATTGACACTTTCTCGCCTTCCGCCAATTTCAGCGTGTGGAGCAGACGCAAAACGCCTCGCTCATAAATTGCTTCAACGGCTAAACTCATTGCACTACCTCCAAAGTCTGCAGGTCGGCTTCAAATTCGGCCACGCCGTAATGCAATGAAATTCCGCGGCTGGCCAGCAGTTGCTGAAATTGCCACTGATTCATTGCTGCCAGACGACTGGCTTGGCCCAGCGTCAACTTATCCCGCTGAAAGAGCGTGACTGCCAATTCTTGCATCAACTCGGCAGGCGTCAGCCGCGTGGACTGTACGATGTCTTCGGAAATCACAATGCTCATAATTTTCTCCTTGTTGGGGTGGCAAGGTTAAAGAAAAAGGGCGCAGAGAGCAAAAGTGCCAAGGGTCATGGAGTTCTCGCAACGCATACCACACGAACACCGAGGTAGTGATAGACGTAGCTGGGATCGAGCCAGAGACGGAGGGCGGAGCGACAATCGATATTGATGTTCCACGAGCCGCCACGCAGCACTAGATATTCGCCCGATAACGGCCCTTGCGGATTCTCTTTCGGACTTTGCTGGTAATAGTTTTCGTCGTACCAATCCTGGCACCATTCCCAGACATTGCCGTGCATATCGTGCAGGCCCCAATCGTTCGGCCATTTCTCTCCAACTGGATGTGTTTTGCTTTCAGCGTTTTTTGAATACCAAGCGTACTTTTTAAGCAATGCCTCATCATTGCCGAAACAATAGCGCGTGGTGGACCCGGCGCGGCAGGCGTATTCCCATTCGGCTTCGGTCGGCAGGCGATATTCTTGGCCGGTCTTTTCCGAAAGCTTCCGGCAGAAATCGGTCGCCATCTGCCAAGACGCTTGTTCAACCGGCAGGTTGTCGCCTTTGAAATGCGAAGGATTATTAAGCATCACCGCCTGCCATTGCGCTTGCGTGATTTGATATTTGCCGATGTGGAACGGCGAAAGCGTCACCGGATGAATCGGCTTTTCGTTGTCATACTCATCCGATCCCATCTGAAAAGTGCCGCCGGGAATGGCGATCATTTCCAGCCTGACGCCTTTGCCGAGGTCTTCGGTGAAGTTCTGGTGAGAAACTCGCGGCTTTGGCGGCGGTGGCGGAACGATGACCAGCTCCGGTGTCACAAGCTTGCGGTGTGGTTTGGGCGGCTGCTTTTCTTCAATTGGCGCGAACTCTTGCTGCCGGTCTTCCGACGGCAGCAAGCGCAGCTTGTTGACCGGCTCGAACGAACGCAGTTTGCCCAGCGACGGTTTGATAACGCGCGGCTGATTGGTCAACCGGCGGTAGAGTTCTTCGTAACCTTCGTCACCCTCCAGCAGATGACGCATGTAATGCCGCAACTTCTGTGGAACGTGTACCACTTCGTCATTGGAAAACAGGACGGGGATAAACCGTTTGTTGACCGATTCGTTGCTATAAAGTTCGTCGGTGATGATCGCGCCTTCCCACTTCACGCCCTGACCTTTGCCGTGCTCTTCGCGGCCTTCGAAGCGGCGGCAGTAGGTTTCGGTGCAGACGACCAGAATGAAGTCGGCGTCCTGGAACTGTCTGTCCATCCAGCGCGGCCAGCCTTCCGCCGGCGCGGGTTCGTATTGATCCAGGTTGCAGTCAATGCCTTCCTGGCGCAGCCGGTCGGCCAGTTCCAGAACGCGGTCGAGGTGGAGCCGCGAATCGTGGCTGTAGCTGATGAAGACTTTGGGCGGATTCGGTTCAGGCGTCATAGCTTCAATTGGCAATCATCGGGTTTCAGGCAGCGGCGAATTCCGTCAGTTCGCGCAGTTCCGGCGCGTGGAAAGCGAGCACGATGTCCTCTTTAGGCACGCCCGTTTCGAGCAGTTCGGTGGCGATGCCGGCTTCGGTCAAGTCGTGTTCGATCCAGAATTTGCCGTCCACGATGCGGAGGTAGATGCTGAAGTTTCGGATGCGTTTGCGCTCCCACCAGCCCAGACTGAAAAGCAGATAGTGATCGCGGGCTTCGTCGGCAATCATAAAATCTTCGATCTCCGGCTGCGGATTGCTACCCTTGCGTTCGAGACGCGTGCTCAGAATATGTTTGATGATGTTGCGGTAATTCGTCAGCTTATCCATTGCACAACCTCCTCTTTCACCGCATTGTGGATCAAATCTCTTGCCATTGCCGGAGTATAGAACCTTGTCCGCGATGAGCAAAGATTTTCAGCAGACGCCGCACCTTGCTTTCGCGCTTACACAATCACCAACAACCGAAACCCGGTCATTTCATCGTACTGCTTGCAGACTTCGGCCAACTCTTCCGGCGGCGGCGGCGCGGCGACTCGGACTTCGACCAGACCACGGTCGCGGTGCAGGCTCGGCTGTTTCAGCAAGCGCCATTCGGCGGGAATGAGTTTCTTGGCGATTTCGACCAGGTCAAAAGTATTCACGTTGGGGCGAATGCGCAGCCGGTTACTGGTGGCGTTGGCCATGGCCTGGATGGTGCGTTTTTGCCGCAAGCCGAGTTCAGGCGTTAGAAACGCCAGTTCCAGATATTCGCCGCGTTCGTCGCTTTTCAATTTAACGCGGGAAGGTTGCCAGGTTTCGGGCGCGAAGCTGAAGGCCTCTTCGATAATGAGAACGGCGCGCTTTTCGTGAAGCGGGCGGCCTCCGGCGGCGGGCAGGAATTCCAATTCGGCTTCCTCGGGAAGAGTCGGCGGTGGAATCGGCGGGGCTTCCACGGTGCTCTTTGCCGCTACCGGCGCTTCCGGCGGAGCGGCAGGCGCGGGTTGAGGCATTTGCAAGCGCAGCCGGAAACCGGTGCGTTCGTGAAAGGTCGTCATTGCTGTATTCGCGATGGTTTCATCAATGGCGGCTTCCAGCTTGATGGCGACTTCTTTCTTTTCCAGGTGAATGGCTGGCGCTTTCAATCGTTGGGCATCCGGCGGCAGCAATTCCAGCGCGACTTCCGCGAGGCGGGCCTGATGCGGTTTATCGTTGAGGGTGTAGGTCCAGCCGGTGCCGGCGACGATGGCTTCGCATTGTGGGCGGTAGCGTTCGCGCGCCACGTCTGGAAACTCGAACATCAGCCGCAAAGTGTGCGAGGCGAGGTCGTAGCCTTTGTGATAGAGGCCGGTTTCTGGTGGCAGCGCGGCTTCTGTGCATGTCAGCACTTCCTGGGGCGTTGCGAAAAACACTCCGTCTTTTGGCTCTTCTTTCTCTTCCGGCACGAGCAGACGGTAACGATGCGGGCGGGCTTTCGGTCGGCGGAAGTCTTCGCTGTCGTCCAGCAATCGCATCAATTCGCCGTACTGCTCTTCGTCCCAGGTATTTGCGCCGTACCACAGATTGAGCAACTCGGTCTCGCTGAATAGCTTTCCCTCTTCGCCGCGTTCACGCAGCAATGACGCCAGTTGTTGCAAACCGGCGGCGGTCAGTGCTTCGCCCTGACTGATTGCGGATTGCGGATTGCGGATTGCGGATTTGGCGAGGAGTCTGCTCGCGCCGAAGCTGACCGTATCGCCGGTGCGCGGCAGATGAATCGCGCGGTAGCGTGTACCTTGCCGTCGCAGCAAATCCCGCAGCGCTTCGCGGGCGTTGCCGTCGCCGTGAACCAGGACGATTTCGCGCGGGTTGATGGCTTCGATCAGGCCGGAGATTTCGTTGCAGTCGGCGTGCGCCGAAAGCGCGTATTTCGCCACGGAGCATTTCACTTCGAGCGTTTTGCCCGCCACGCTGATTTCGCGGGTTTCGGCGTCGGCCAGTTGCAGCAGTTGACGGCCCGGAGACTCTTCGTCCTGATAGCCCGTGATGGCGATGCCGTTGCGTTCGTCGCCGACCAGGTGCGGAGCGTAAAACGCCGAAGCGCCGCCGGTCAGCATTCCGGAACTGGCGATGATCACACAGGGAGCGCCCGCCAAAACCTTCTCGCGTTCGGCGGGTGAAGCGACCGGGCGGATTTCATCCACGACGTTGAAAAACGGATTGCCGTGCTTTTCGATCAGCCGCCGTGCATAGGGCGTTTGATGCGCGGGGAATTGCGAATAGACGCCGCAGACGGTTTTGACCATTCCGTCAATCCAGACCGGGAAGCTGCCGAGCTTTTTCGAGCGGAACTGTTTCAGCAGCATCAGCATCACTTCCTGCGCGCGGCCAATGGCGAAGGCGGGAATCAGCAGCTTGCCGCGTCCTTCGATGACGCCCGCGACCATTTCGATCAGGCGCTGTTCTTCCAGTTCGCGCGGCGAATGCAGCCGGTCGCCGTAGGTCGATTCGATCACCAGCACGTCGGGTTTGAATCCGGCGGGCGGCAGCATGCCGGGCACAGTCAATTGATCTCCCACCGCGATGTCGCCGGAAAATAAAATGCGAATCGAACGCCCCTGCTCAACGCCTTCGATGCCGACCGAAGCCGCGCCCAGAATATGTCCCGCGGGAAACCACGTCGCCGTCACGCCCGATTTTCCCAGTTCCAAGGGCGAGCCGAACGGAACCGGTGTCATCTTTTCCAGCAGGCTTTCGACCGCCGCCGGCGAATAGAGCGGCAATTCCTGCTCGCTTTCAGCCTTGGCCCGCATGATGTTGATCGAATCGCGCAGCAGGACTTCGACCAACCCGCGCGTCGCTGCTGTCGCATAAACCGGCACGCCGGGAAAATGCTGGTGCAACACGGGCAGCGCGCCGCTGTGATCCATATGCGCGTGCGTCAGCAAGACGGCGTCGAGTTGTCCCGAGTGAGTCTTTTGAATGGCGGCCAAGTCCGGCAGACGGTGTTCGCCGCTCATTCGCATGCCGCAGTCAACCAAGATGCGCGAAGAACCGATTTCGACAATGGCACTGCTGGCGCCGATTTCGTTGCCGCCGCCTAGAAAAGTAATGTTCATAGCCAAATAAAGATTTGCCAAATTCAGGATACGGATGATGTGCTTCGTTCGTGTTGAGCGCCACCAAATCTCTGAGTTAGACTGCGCGCGCCACTCGAATGAACGAGTGTTCAGCTTACACCACGAGGAAACGATATGTCAGGAACAGTGACCGAAACACCTTACCAACCATCGCCGGAAATTCTGGCCAGTTTCGATGAATACTACCAGCAGGTGGTGACGGAGGATGATGAACCCGTGGACAATCTCTTTTCCGAAAAGCAGCAGCGATTGCTGGCGCAAACGCTTTATGCGTCATGGACGCCGCCCCCCGGAAAAAAGCAGTCGCCTGATGAGCGGCGGTTGTTTCTGGCGACGGCCAACGTCGGCCTCTTTTTCGCCAAGTCGCAGCCGCCGCTGGTTCCCGATTTGTTGATCAGCCTGGATGTGAAACCGCACCCGGACTGGCGCGCCAAAGAACACCGTTCGTACTTCATCTGGGAATTCGGCAAGATACCGGAAGCCGTGGTCGAAATCGTCTCCAATCGCGTAGGCGGCGAGGACAGCCGCAAGCTTGAAACTTATGCGGAAATCGGGGTGCTGTATTACGTCGTTTATGATTCGCAACGCTATTTGAGCGATGACGTCTTGCGGGTCTTTGTTTTGCGTGACGGCGAGTATCAATTGTTGGAACAGCCGCTGCTTGCGCGGCTTGGATTGCGGTTGACGCTTTGGGACGGCATCTTTGAAGACCATTACGACACCTGGCTGCGCTGGTGCGACGCCCAGGGAAATTTGCTTCAGACCGGCGAAGAACGCGCCGCGGAGGAAGCCGTCGCACGCCAGGAAGCCGAAGACCGTGCCGCCAATGCCGAAGACCGCGCCGCCAGTGCCGAAGACCGCGCCGCCAGGCTGGCCGAAAAATTACGCGAATTGGGTCTTGATCCCGAACAGGTTTGAGCCGTTTCAAAACCGCTGACTTACAATTTGTATCTCGCCTTCTTTTTCGGCGTCGCCGCTTCGACATCCACGTTGGGCAGCCGCAGACTGACATCAGCGCTCATCTCCCACGAAGCGCATTCGCCCCGCAACAACTTTGGATAGCCGGCGGCGGCGATCATCGCGGCATTGTCAGTCGTGTAAGTTGGCGAAGGGATGAAGGCGGGAATCTTCAGTTCGCCGGCCAGTTGTTTGACCGCCGCGCGGAGTTCGCTGTTGCAGGCGACGCCCCCGGCCAGCAGGATCGTTTTCGGCTGATACTTTTGAGCGGCTTTGCGCAGGCTGCGGACCAGCGCGCGAACGACGGCGTTTTGGAAACTGGCGCAGAGGTCGAGGATTTGTTCAGAAGGATGTTCAGGGTCAATGACCGGTTCAATGTGATTTTCGCGAACGTAACGCAACACCGCCGTTTTTAATCCGCTGAAAGAAAAATCCAGGCTCAAACCGCTGCCGTTTTTTTCCTTGATTTCGGCCAGCGGGAAAATGATCGCGCGTTTGTTGCCGAGCTTGGCTAGGCGATCAATTACCGGGCCGCCGGGATAGCCGAGGCCGATCAGCTTCGAGACTTTGTCGAAGGCTTCGCCGGCGGCGTCGTCGCGCGTGCGGGCGACGAGTTTGTATTTTTCGGGTTCGGGAATCAGAAAAAGGTTCGTGTGCCCGCCGGAGACGACCAGCGCCAGCGCAGGGTATTCGGGTGGCGGAAACTCAAAGGCGACGGAGTAAACATGCCCTTCGATGTGGTTGACGCCGACAATGGGTTTTCCGGTGGCGAAGGCGGCGCCTTTGGCGAAGTTGATGCCGACCAGCAGCGAACCGACCAGACCGGGGCCTTGCGTAACCGCGATGCCGTCAATGTCGGCGTATGTCACGCCAGCGGTTTTCAGCGCTTCGTCCACCACGCCTTCGATCTTTTCCAGATGCTCGCGCGACGCGAGTTCCGGCACGACGCCGCCGAATTTTTTGTGCGTGGCAATCTGCGAGTAGATGACGTTGGAACGAACCGTTGCGCCGTTTTCGACCACGGCGGCGGCGGTTTCGTCACAGGAGCTTTCGATTCCGAGAATGAGCACAATTTTACCTCGGCTAATCTTCAGCCGGTTCCGCGACTAGTTCGAATCGTAAGACCGCGCGACCGCAGATAATTTCATCACCGTGTTGTAAACGCTCTCCGCGGCGGCTTCGCGGTAGAACGCGGATCGCGCCGGTTTCGCGAACAATGTTGGTGTTTGTATTTTGGCTTTCCGCGAAAAGCCGCCATTCGCCGGTCTCGGAATCAAAGTTCAAGTGCGCATGCTCACGTCCAACGGAGCGGTTGATCTCGTTGCTATCATCTTGGAAGGCAATGTGGTTGCGGCGTTTTAGGACGCCCTGTTTGTCGCTCACTGATTCTAGTCTGCCGATGTTGACGCGGCGCGGCGCGTCCAGCGAGTAAGTGGCTTGATTCGTCTGGCCCTGCACGACGGAAATAATTGCCGGGATAAACGCGATCCTCTTTGCGGAACCAGCGGTTGCCGTATTGCTGCGGCATTCCAGGTGAAACCAAGTGTGTTGCCAATTGGCCGCCCGGTTTTCCGCGAATTTCAATTCTACTTGTAGCCGGGGGGGGGGGGGGCAGT
>JAJNQA010000097.1 GCA_021155085.1 Heliomicrobium sp.
CCTGCCACGGCAAATGGAGAGCTTCAAATCCACTACGCGCGACCGCACCGCATACACCGTCTGCCTGCTTGAAAACCAATCTGTTTACGCCCGCTTCTGACGGCGTTGAAAGGCCGCGCCGGCCAGCAACAGTGCAACGCCGATTGCCGCACAGAGTATTCCTCGCCGGAAAGAGGACGGGCAGTAAGTAAACACGACGCGATGATTACCGGGTGGGACGGCAACGCCCCGCAAGTTGTAATTGGTCCGGTAAATCTCCGTTGGGTTGCCGTCCACTTCCGCCTCCCAGCCGGGGTAGTAGATTTCGCTCAGCACCAGAAATCCCGCCTGTTGCCCCTGTTGCCCCTGTTGCCCCTGTTGCCATTTTGGGTTACTGGTTTCCATCTCGATGCGTTGTGGCTGATAGTTGGTGACTTTCACCTGGGCGTCCGCAGCGTTGCTCATCAGAGATGGAAGCGTTTGAGCTTCAGTTTCAAGCAGCGCTGTTTGCGCCGGATCGAAGGACGTACCATCCGCCATCCTGCCTTCCTTGATCGCACGCAATACTTCCGCGCGCGGCTTTTGGATGAGCCGGGAAACGAACCAGGCGCGGGGCATCGCCTTCAGATTTTCATACACGTCCACTTCACCAAAGCTTTCCAGTCTGCGCCAGCGTTCGGGCGGCAGTGCCAGACGGTCAAGCGGGGTTGAGATGCCGGTGGTTGCGTCGTGCAGGGAAGCGCGCGCGATGTACAAGCCCGCGTCGGGACAAACGTAATTGAATTCGATACGAACGACTTCCGCCCGCTCGAAAGCGAGCCGCGCCAGATACCGATGCGCCTGGAAGCCTTCGGCGTCAAAGTTTTCGGCGATGCGCGCGCGTTGGTGTTTGATGACGGTTTTGACATCGGCGCGGTCATAGGCCCATTCCGCTGTATCGCGCCCGGCTTGAATCTCCCGCTCAACGATTGGCCCGTCTTTCAAATGCAGCCGGACCTGCACAACCGGCGTGCCTTCGGCGAGGTGCGTGGAATTGCCCAGCATGGAAACGATGGCCAGTTCGGTGGCCATCACACCGTTTGGCGTAATCTCTTCTCGCACACCGGGCTTGAGCGCCAGATTCATTTCCAGTTGGCCGAAGCCAATGCCGTCGTATTTGTGATCAGGTCTGCCGCCGCGTTCATACAGCAGATACTTCGCATTCAACAAATTCAATCCCTGATCCGCCAGCGTGTAGGTGCTCAAATCCTGCGCCACGCCGAATTCGTTCACCTGGCCGGCCAGATCGGCAAATTCAGACAGCCGCATTGGGTCGTACCCGTTCAGGACTTGCAATTCGCGCGCAATCGAAATGTTCGGGCTGTTCAGCAAATCCGGATTGTTGCCTTTGGTCTGGCTCATGATGCGAAAGACGTTCAGGCCCGCTTCGCGTGATTTGATGTAACTTGTGGTTGCCGAATCCGCCAGCCGGTCAACGATGTGCGGATCGAGCGTCCGCCAGTACATAAAATGGCCGAATGACGCCAGATCCAGCAGCAGCACGGCAATCAATCCCGCGCCCGCCAAATGGGTACGCATCGCTTCCAGCGTGCGGGTTTGTCGGGGGACGTTTCCCGAATCAAGCGGCGACTCGCGGTGATGCACGCTGGAAGCGCTGCGTACCCAGACGTAAAACCAGAGCGCGGCCAGACTCAGCACGAAAAAAATCAGCGGCAGGTATGCTTCGGCATTGGCCAGCGAACCCGCGTTTACGGGCGGTGGCGTGAGCGTTCCCAGCCGGTTCAGGGAAAAGCAGTACATCAACGTTGTTCCGGCAACCAGCGCCGTCAGGAGCAAGGCGGCTCGGCGGGCAGTTCGTTTCGCCTGCTGGGGTTCCAGTCGGGCGAGACTATTCGCGCCAATGCCGGCCAGCGCGGCCAGCGCAAAGCTGAATTCGTACAAATGCCGGTAGGAACAGCGAAACAGGTTCAGTCCGGGAATTCGATACAGCAGGGAATTGATTCCGAACGGCAGATGCGGCCCCATTGCCAGCCCCAGCGAAACGGCTGCCACACCCGCCCAGAACCACACCAGCCGGTTGCGCCGCGCGCGGAGCAGCGCAACCAGACCGAGCAGCAGGCCCAGCAGTCCGGCATAACCGCAAACCCATTTCGTTTCCCACCAGGAATCCCAAAACGGAATGCGGTAAGGCGGTTGCGCGTACCCGCCGAAAAAAAAGGGAAAGATCAGCGTCAGCAATCGTCGCGGCGGCATGGCGAATCCGCTGAAGAATTCGTAGCTGACTTGCGCTCGTTCGCCCTGCCGCTGCAATTCCATGGCGGGCAGCCACTGCACCGCCGACAGCAGCAGGCCGCAGACCGCAACCATTGCCAAGGCGGCGGCAAATCGCCGGCGCTGCTTCGGTTCGGCGCGCGCAAACAGCGAAAAGACAGCGTAGGCTGCCGCAACCAGAAAAGAATAGAATGTTGGTTGCGGATGCCCGGCGATGATTTGCAATGTCAGAAACAAACTTCCCAATACTATCCAGCGCCAGTTCACCTGCTGTCGCAGCCGTTCGATCGCCAGCAGAATCCATGGCAGGTAGACCGCTGTGGCGATGATGTTCGTCGGCTCAATGTGCGCCACCATGAATCCGCCGAACGCGAAGATGATTCCGGTGATGAGCGCACTCACGCGATTCAGTTCGATGCTGCGTGCGTAAAGATATGCTCCGGTCAGCGCCAGATGGAAATTGCCAATCTGCATGATCTTCGTCGCCGCGCCCGCCGGGAAAATCGCGAAGAGCCAGTTCAACGGATACAGCGCCCCGACCTGAACGGTCGCCAGCAGCGGCATTCCGCCGAAGGTGTAGGGATTCCAAAGCGGCAGCGTCCAACTGGCCGCCATTCGCGCCACCAGAATGCGCAGGCCAAGGGCATAGTTCCAGCCGTCGCCGTCCAGTAAACCGGCTTTGCCAATCACTGCCGGATAAAAATAAAGAATGGGCAGTAGAATCAGAATGGTGATTACGGCGAACCGTTTTGACGGGAGTTTAAGCATTGCGGCAGTCTATATCGCCTTCAAAAAAATGTTTTGTTCGTTGTCCCGGTTTTAGCCGGAAGCGTTCTTACGCCAACCTTTCCGCCTGAAGGCGGGACGAGGAACTTTATTGTATTGAAGTCTATAGCATAGGAAAGGCGTCAGATGAATGTTTGGCCTTGCACTGGGTCTGCTTACTGGACGATGACGGCGGGCTGAACGCAGCCCGCGGATGGCGGATCGCAAATGTTCTGGAAAGCTGGCGGATGCTGGCTTTGTCGGCGGAAAACGTACTATGCTCTGCCTCAATCCACTTGTCAGGGAATTTTGGCCTGCTGCTTGCTATCCGGGCATTGCGTTAACGAAGCGCAGGAATTATCTGCAAACAACCAACCGCTTTTTAGGAGGAAATGATGCGAAAAACTTTTATTTTCAGTTCACTGTTCGTGGTGGGAACACTGCTTGGCGCCTGTAGTTCGGATTCGGCCACGAACGCTCCTGTGGCCTCCGCCACCGCCACGCCGGCGAGCACGGCAACTCCAGTGGAAACGCCTGCTGTTGCGGCGCGCACCGTTACGGGAACCAGCACGGTCGAAAACAAGGACGGTTCGACCACCCTGGTGACCACCTATTCCGACGGTTCCAAGACCGAGGTGCGCACGTTCAAGGATGGAACTCTGGCCAAAGTCACGCGCGAAACTTCGGCGGCGGGCACACGCACCGCCCGCGTCACATATCGCGCTGATTCGTCAGACGTGGAAGTCGAGGACAAGAACTGGATCGAAAAATCCATGGAAGCCACTGGCAACGCGCTTTCCACGGCGGCGCGTAAAACCAAGTCCGGAGTCAAAACCGGCATCAACGAAACCGGCGATAAAGCAGAAGACGTCGGCGACGCCACCAAGAAGGGCGCGAAAAAAGTCGGCGAAAAAGCCGTGGAAGTTGGCAGCGACGTTAAATCAGGCGCCAAGAAGCTCGGTAGTAAAATCAAAGATGCCGTTACGCCTGACAAGAAAGAGAAAAACTAACCCCTTGAAAATGGTTGACGCGAAGGCGAATGGCCACCGCTACGCTTTCCCGTCAACCGATTAAACCTGGAAAAAGAGACAATGACCGGAAGATTATTGCTTTTTGCTTTTTGCTTTTTACCCTTTGCATACGGCGTTCAGGCCCAGGATGCGCGAAAGGTGATGGAAAGCGTCTACAAGCAGGATTCCAGCCGCGACACCACCTGGCGCGCGCGAATGGATGTTTTCGACAAGAAAGGGAATGTGCGCGGCAAGAAGTTCACGATGCGCAAACTCGGCGGACTGGGCAACAGCAAGACGTTGATCCGTTTTACCGATCCGGCGGAAGTGCGCGGCGTGGGACTGCTTTCAATCAACGAAAGCGGCACGGCTGACCGCCAGTGGCTGTTTACTCCCGCCATCAATCGCGTCCGCCGCATCGCCGCGCAGGAACGCCGCCAGCGTTTCCTGGGCACTGATTTCACCAACGAAGACATGGCCGAGCGCGTGCTGGACGATTACAGCTACAAGTTGCTCGGCGAAGGCGAAGTCGTGGACGGGCGCAAAACCTACAAGATCGAAGCTCGCCCCGTCTCGCCCGATAAATCGCAGTATGCCTATGTTTACATTTGGGTGCCGCTGGACGTGCCGTATTCCGTGCTGGTCGAAATGTACGACAAAACCGGCCAACGGCTGCGCGTGCTGAAAGCCAGCGACCTGGTCAAGATTTCCAACATCTGGGTGGCTAAACGAATCGAGATGAGTTCACCGACCGAAGCGACCCGAACCGTTTTGATGGTGGATGAAATCAAATTCAACACCGGATTGAAGGAAGATTTATTCACCCAGCAGGCCCTGGAAAAGCCAGACACGTTTTAACCGACCCATATATGCCAGTCCCCAACCAAATCAGTTTTGACGGCGAAGTCACGCCGCACGCGCCAGACCTGTACGATTACGCCGACATCGCCGAAACGATTGACGGTTTCGACGCCGTTACGGAAGAAGACCTTGCGCGCTACCACGAGCAGGGCTTTCTCGCCATTCGCAATGCGTTCACGCCCGCCGAAGTTCAATCCGGACTCGATGGCTTGGCCGAACTGATCGCGGGCCGCGTCCCTGAATTCCAAAACATTCAATTCACCGCCGACGTTCGCGACCGGCTGGACCAGTTGAGTTTTGAAGAGCGGCAGGATTCCGTGCGGCGGTTGCTGTATTTCGTGGCTTACGAAACGCGCACGAACGCCATCGCTCATCATCCGAAATTGCTGGCGCTGACCAGCCGTTTGCTCGGCGCGGAAAGCCGTATGTTTCAGGACATGGCCCTGATCAAACCGCCCAATGGCCGCGAAAAACCCTGGCATCAGGATCACGCCTATTTTGAACTGACGCCGGAAACCAAAGTCGTCGGCGTCTGGATCGCGCTCGACCCCGCAGGAATTGAAAACGGCTGTATGCGTGTAATGCCCGGCTGGCAGCGGCGCGGCAAATATCCTCACTTCCAGATTCGCGATTTGCAGATTTGCGATTCCGCGATGGCAGGGTTCCAGGCGGATCGAGTCGCCGTGCCGCTGGAACCGGGCGGCTGTCTGATTTTTGACAGCTATTTGCCGCACGGCACGCCCAGCAACTTCACCTCTTCGCGCCGCCGCGCCTTGCAATTTCACTATCAGCCAGTCGGCGCGCAGCGAATCACCGCCGAAGAGCGCGTCGCCATCTGGGGCGGCGAAGCTTTGGGCGTGAGTTGTTGAGCCCAACCCTTCCGCTGCCGGAGTATTTCGGCAATGAGTGGTGGTTCAAAGCAGGGAGACGATAAATTGGAGCGCGGACGTTCCATCCGCACTTCAGTGCAGAACCGGCGCGGACGGAATGTCCGCGCTCCAGTCTGGCAACCTTCTCAGACTGAGCCATTACTCGGCTGAACTGTTTTCCTCAATTTTTACGCAGTTACAGACAACGGGACCCAACTTGAATCAGGGCAGGGCATTGCGTGTATGAATTGGTTGGAACAGGTCAAACAGGTTTTCGATCAGGTGTCGGAAATGCCGCCGATTGAGCGGGCGGCTTTTTTGGACCGGGAATGCGCTTCGGAACCACAATTACGCGCGGAGATCGAAGCCTTGCTCGCCGCCGAAACCGAGGCCGGAGATTTTCTCGCCACCCCACTGCTGTCCGCCGCCACACTCAAACTGCAATCCAATTCACAGCCTGGGCGAGTGATTGGTCGCTACCGCCTGCTGGAAGAAATTGGGCACGGCGGAATGGCAACGGTGTATCTGGCCGAACGCGTGGACGGCGAATACCGGCAGCAGGTCGCGCTCAAACTGGTCTGGTCCAGCGCCCACAGCGAAGAAATTCGCCGCCGCTTCAAACAGGAACGCCAGATTCTGGCCTCGCTGGATCATCCGAACATCGCGCGGTTGCTGGATGGCGGCGCGACAGAAGACGGTTCGCCTTTTCTGGTCATGGAATACATCGCCGGTCAATCCATCACCCGTTATTGCCAGGAACGAAATCTGCCAATTGTTGAACGCCTGCAATTGTTCCAAACCGTCTGCGCCGCTGTCGCTTATGCACACCGCAATCTGATCGTTCACCGCGACATCAAACCGGGCAATATTCTGGTGACAGAAACCGGCACGGTGAAACTACTCGATTTCGGCATCGCCAAACTGCTTGCGCCGGGATTGGCGGAGCAGCAAACCATCACCGGTTTTCTGCCGATGACGCCTGAATACGCCAGCCCCGAACAATTGCGCGAAGAAACCCTGACCACCGCCACGGATGTTTACAGTTTGGGCGTGCTGCTGTACGAACTGCTGACCGGCTCGCATCCGCACGATTTGAAAGAGCGCCCAATGCACGATCTTATCCGCATCGTCTGCGAAGCAGACCCGCCGCCGCCCAGTTCGCGTATCAAACAACTGCGCGGTGATCTGGACAACATCGTCCTGCTGGCGCTACGCAAAGAACCCGGTCAACGCTACCAAACCGTCGAACAATTCCGCGAAGACGTCGAGCGCTTTCTGGCGGGCGAACCGATTCTCGCGCGGCCTTCCACCTTGCGTTACCGCGCTGGCAAATACCTGCGGCGGAATAAAACCGCCGTCGTGGCCGCGACGATTGTGCTGCTGCTGCTGCTGGGAATGCTGGCGAACGAGATGCGCCGCGCCCGCCGCGCAGAAGCGGAAGCATATGAACGGAACCGCCAGATTTACGCTTTTGATATGGACCGCGCCTTGGAGGCGTGGCAGGAAAACGATCTGGCCGGAATGAATGCCACCCTGGAAAAATACTGGCCGAAGCCAAGCGAAGAAGATTGGCGCGGCTTTGAATGGCGCTATCTGTGGCGGCTGGCACATCAGGATGAACGAACCATCGAATTTCCCGAAAGAATCCTTGATCAGTTCTTGTTTCAAGGTGAGCGGCAACTTGCTCTTCGAAGCGAAAATCAGTTCAAAGTCTTCGATCTTGCGACCGGAAAAGAGGCACTCAGTTTCCAGATTCGGCTTTGCCAGGGATGTAATTTCCTTATCCACGAGAATGGACTTCGAGTCATCGAAAACGGGCGCGAGATCAATACCTACGATCTCCGCACTGGTCAGCGGCGCCATACATTTCGAGACGATGGCGCGCCGTTCAAGCAAATTCTGCCTATCAATGAGCGGGAATTTTTCACATTGGATGAAACAGGGCTGATCGAAGCCCGTGATCAACACACCGCGAAAACCCTGCGCGGCTTTCACATTCCGGCCAATTCTCAGGCCTTGATCAACCTCTTTTCAGCGTACCTTGCGTCCATGAATTCCAACACTGTTACTTTGTGGGAATGGCAAACCGGACGTTTAGCGGTTTCATTTGCGGAACCTGATGAGATTGAAGGATTCGGGGCCACCAAAACCAGGCTCTATCTCAAATTGAAAAGTTCACAGTTGTCGCTGCGCGATCTGCGCTCAGGCAGGCTTATTACCAGAATTACCGCAGGTCAGAAAGGTGTGATGACTGGGGCGGCTTCAGCGGACGAAACGCTGCTGGCGACCGGCGGATTGGATGGAAGCGTTCAATTTTGGGATATGGCGACTGGGCGCGAGCTGGGAACGCTGTCCGGTCGTCATCGGGATTGGATTCGTAATTTGGAGTTTTCGCTGGACGGCAAATGGCTGGCATCCAGTAGCAATGATCGAACCATCAAGCTGTGGGATGTGGCCGCGCGATGCGAGGTGGTGATGCTGAAAGGACATGACAGTGAAGTTGATACCGCTGGTTTTACTTCAGATAGCAGGCGATTGATCAGTCAGGGCTATAACGACCGCATCCTGAAAGTCTGGGACTTGGCCAGCGTCTTGCAGCCGACTGTGCTGACTGGTCACGGGGATTATATCTACGCGGTGGCAGTTTCGCCGGACAACCAGCACATTGCTTCGGTCAGCAAGGATCACACCGCGATTCTTTGGGATTTGGTCACGGGCGAGTGGCGCGTGTTGCGCGGTCACAAGGATCAAGTGTTTGTCGCGGCTTTTTCGCCGGACGGAAAGCTGTTGGCGACGGGTGGCAACGAAGGGATTGTCATTATCTGGGATGTCGCTTCAGGGCAGGAAATCGGCAGAAGGTTTAACAACATGCCTGCGCAGCCGCCCCCCGGCATCAAGTACACTATTCGTTCTTTGACGTTCTCGCCGGATGGCCGGACGTTGTTGATTGGCAGCGGAGACGGTCGGGTCAAGCTTTGGGACTGGGGGGAAAACCGGCAGCTTCGCGAATTTATGGCGCATAATTTGCCCAACAAACCCGAACCCGAAGTTGTTTCGCTGCGCTTTTCGCCGGATGGCAAATTGCTGGCCACCGCCAGCATGGAAGGCACGGCCAAAATCTGGGATTTCGCCACCGGCAACCTCATCGCCACGCTGACCGGTCACACCGGGTATGTTTGGGCGGCGGTCTTTTCGCCGGATGGCAAACTGCTGGCGACCTGCGGCCACGATCGCACCATCAAGTTGTGGGATACGGCCACCTGGCGCGAAGTCGCAACGCTGACTGGCCACTCAAACGAAGTCTTTTCCGTCGCCTTTACGCCCGACGGCAGCCGTCTGGCTTCGGCCAGCAATGATCACACGGTCAAACTCTGGAACGTGGCCCGCCGCCAGGAAGTCCTGACCCTGAAAGATCACACCGATCAAGTCTGGTCGGTCGCCTTCACGCCGGACGGGCATACGATGGTGACCGGAAGTTGGGATAAAACCGTCCGCCTTTACCGCGCCGCCACGGATCAAGACCTGCTCAAACACGCACGCAAATAATTCGGTGATGACTTTTGCGGCTTTGCCTGATGTGCGGCGAGTCACAGACTCGCCGCACATCAGCGACCGCTTTTCGGGCTGCGCCCGCTGAGTCGGGCGTAGCCCGGAAACCAATTAAGCGCCGCCGGAAGTGCAAAGCACTTCCGCACATCAGGCGGCAAAGCCGCTGAGAGATCACCGAAAAAATTACTGAAGGATTTTTTGCAAGAGTGTGACCTGTTTTGCGCTCGATTTCCGCATTTACCAGTGAACAGATAAATGCGTGGCAGGAAGATTGAAGTTGGCAAAAACAGTTTTCCTGTAGAAACGCGGGCCGGAAATTGACGGCTATGACTTGCGTCCTCAGCTCCGGCGAAGAGCTGCGATGAGGTCAGACCGTTCAGTCGGTCGCTTCATCGCGCTCTGGCGGATTCTCCGACAGAGAAGCGGAAAGTTCCTTGAACAGCCAGGCCTGGGCGAATTTCCAATCGCGTTTGAGCGTGGACAGGGAGATGCCCAGGACCTCCGCTGCTTCTTCATACGTCAAGCCGCCGAAGAAAAGCATTTCAACGATTTTGGCGGCACGCGGCAGTTGGGCAGTCAGACGGTCGAGCGCTTCGCTCAGCGCCAGAAATTCGAATTGCTTCGGCAGTTCGATGATCAAATCGTCCGCCAGTTCCACTTGTTGACCGCTCCGTTTAGCTGCTTTTTTGGTGCGCGCGTAATCCACCAGAATTTCGCGGATCTGATGCGAAGCTACTGCCAGAAAATGTGCGCGGTCGCGCCATTCATAGCCCGGCTCGCCAGGCTGAGCATGGGAAGGGAACAGGCGCATCCAGGCTTCGTTGACCAGCGCTGTCGGTTGCAGGGTGTGGTTGCCGCGCTCGCGGCTGAGTTGCAGGCGCGCGTAATGATGTAACGCATCCTGGATAATCGGCGCGAGTTCTTCTCTGGCTTGCGGATCGCCTTGCCGCGCAAGTTGCAGCAGATGGGTGATTTCCGCAGGATGAATTTCCAGCATAAATTCCTTTCGCTTTATCAATTGACCTGTGACAACCACGAACTTTCGGTCTTTCATCCGGCCACGGTTGCTTTCACAGCTTCTGTGATCTGCTGTTCAGAGATCAAGACCAGATTCGCCGCCGCACC
Source organism: Heliomicrobium sp. (assembly GCA_021155085.1). Taxonomy (GTDB): domain Bacteria; phylum Acidobacteriota; class Blastocatellia; order RBC074; family RBC074; genus RBC074. The sequence continues at coordinate 10,430 of JAJNQA010000097.1, forward strand.
CAGCGGCACGTAAGAATCCACGGCGCGAACCGAATGCAGGCGGCCTTCAAATCCGGTTTCGGCTAAATCCGCAATGACTGCTTCGGCGACGCCGCCGCCTGTCGTTCGGCATTCGTCCGCAACGACGACGCGGCCGCATTCATTGGCGTGCCGCCGGACGGCTTCCAGCGGCAGCGGATTCAGCCAGCGCAAATCCAGCACGCGCGCATTGATACCGTGGGCGTCCTTCAGTTTCTTCGCCGCGCGCAGGCTCAGGCGCAGTCCGTTGGCGTAACTGACGATCAGCACATCGCTGGCTTCCGGGTGGTAAATGCCGGCTTCGCCGGGCAGCAGCATGGAGCCATCGCCGTCCCCTTTGCCGTTTGGCGCGGGGTAATCGCTCAGCCATAGATTGTCGCCGTCTTCGTACAAATCCTTTTCGTGATAAAGCGCGATTGGCTCCAGAAAGACCGCGACGCGTCCGCAGGTTCGCGCCGTTGCGACCAGGCCGCGCAGCATTCGCGCTGCATCGTCGCCTCGCGCGGGCACGGCCAGCAGCAAGCCCGGAATGTCGCGCAGCGCGCCGATTGAATTGTCGTTGTGAAAGTGCCCGCCAAAGCCTTTCTGGTAGGCCAGTCCCTGCACGCGGACGACCATCGGGTTCGAGAATTGTCCAGACGAAAAGAATTGGAGCGAGCAGGCTTCGCCGCGAATCTGGTCGAGCGCGTTGTGGATGTAGGCCAGATATTGGATTTCGGGAATCGGCAACAGTCCGGCCATCGCCGCGCCTTGCGCCACGCCAAGGATCGTTGTTTCGTCGAGCAAGGTATCGAAAACCCTGCCGACGCCGAACTTTTTCTGCAATCCGGCGGTGACGTAATACACGCCGCCCTTTTTTCCCACGTCTTCACCGAAGGCGATGATTTCCGGAAAACGCAGCATTTCATCGGCGAGCGCCGCGTTGATGTGCGCGCCCATTGTGCGTTTGGTGGGCGTGGCGGTCTGTTCGGGCAATGCGTTGTCGAACAGTTTGGCGCGGGCTTCGGCGGCGGCTTGAATGGTAGTGGTGGCGCGAATGGCTTCTTCGGCATAGGGCGCGAGCGGCGCGATGACTTCGGCGACGGTCGTCAGCCGGGGACGGCAAATCGCTTTTTCCATCGCTTCATCAATGCGCGATTGAACGTCTGCGATGATGACTTGCAGTTCGGCGGGCGTCGCCGCGCCGGTTTCGATCAAACGTCTGGCGTTGACCAGCAGGGTGTCTCTGGCTTCTTCGGCTTCGATTTCCTGCAAGCTGCGGTAGGTGGTTTCGACATCGGTTCCGGCGTGTCCCCACAGCCGCGTGGTGTGCAGATGCAGAAAAACCGGCTGACGCGACCGGCGGCAGGTGCTGACCGCTTCGCTGACGACATCAAAAATCTCATCAATTGCGCCGTCAGCTTCAAAGTATTTCAGGTGCGGCTGATGACTGAACGAATCATGAATCCAGTTCGCGGGCGTCGAAACGGAAATGCCGATGCCATTGTCTTCGCATAGAAACAGGATTGGGGCTGCCCCGCCACGCCGGACGGCGTAGCGTGCCGAATTGATCCCGGCGAGCGCCGTGGCGTGGTTCGCGGAAGCATCGCCGAAGGAGCACAGCACGATCGAATCGTCGCTGAAATCCACTGCTTTTCCGGCCTTGCGCGCCATGCGCAGTGAAAACGCCAGGCCGGAAGCTTTCGGCAGATGCGAAGCAATTGTGCTGGTTTGCGGCGGAATCCAAAGCGGACGGCTGCCCCAGACTTTGTGGCGGCCCTGCGAAATCGGATCGTCTTTCGAGGCGCAGAATGACAGCAGCGTGTCGAAGATCGGATCAACTCCCGGCAGCTTGCGCGAACGCGCATTGATCAATCCGCCGGAGCGGTAATGCAGAAAGCAGGGATCATTCAGCCGCAGCAGCGCGCCGACGATGGCGTTGTTTTCGTGACCGGCGCTGCTGATGGTGTAAAACCCTTCGTTGCGCCGCTTCAGTTCGCGCGCGGCGACATCCAGCAACCGGCTCATCACCTGATCTTCAAAAATTTCCAGCGCCTGTTCGACTGTTAATCCGCTGCCGGGACGCAGCGGATCCGTTGATGCCAGACGGGCGGCGGCCGGTTCGGCCGCCGTCAGATAATCGTTCAATCTGTTTTGGACGATTTCAACGCGAGTCAATGGAGTAGCCATATCAAAGCACCTTGCCAAATGGATTTTGATGTTGTTTTCGCCCCTGCGGCGACGAGAAGCGCGAAGCCTGAAGGCTCGAAACCGGCTTGTCAAGCCATTCGCCAACGACGCATTTGTCCTTCTGACTGTAAAGAAATACAGACGATTTGATCGCAGGTTGAGGCAACCGTTCGGATCGTGGCAATTTTGACTTGCAGTGCCGGCTCGGCCCTTTGGCCAGTCAGCCTGCGTGCTAAGATGCGCGCGAGCTGGATCATCTCTCGCGGTACAAACGATAACTTACAGGAGCCAATCATGCGCAAGAAGGTTGTGACGCCTTCCAGTGTTTTGTTGTTGGTGATGGCGCTTTGCCTCGCCGTGATTTACATCGAATCATCGAGCTTCGGCAGTTTGGGCAATTCCGTTTGCCTGGCCAAAGCGGTGGAGGAGTCACCTTCCTGTGCCAATAAAAGAACGAGAAATAACCACTGGTAAATGGCAAATGGAAGGCGGGACGTTCGACCTTCCACGAAACACAGGCTCGACATGAAACTGACGGCGGATGAAATGGGCGATATGCCTGCCGAAGAATTTCGGCAGTATGGGCATCAATTAGTTGAATGGGTCGCGGACTTTCTGACCCGGATCAACGACATTCCTGCTTTTCCAGATGTTCAACCCCGGGACATTCAACGCAAGTTGCCAACCACTCCGCCCGCAAAAGGCGAGACGATGGAAGACATCCTGGCTGACATTGATCGGGTTGTGATGCCTGGAATGGCGCATTGGAATCATCCGCGTTGCTTCGCCTATTTCAATTCGTCGGGCAGCGGCCCAGGCATTCTGGGCGAATTGCTCAGTGCGGCTTTCAACGTCAACAGTATGCTCTGGCATTCCTGTCCGGCAGCGACCGAACTGGAAGAAGTGACGCTGGACTGGCTGCGGCAAATGCTGCATTTACCGCGCGAATTCTGGGGCGTGATTTACGATGGCGGCTCCACCAGCACGATGCATGCCATTGCCGCCGCGCGTGAACAACTTGTTGATTTGAAGATTCGCGAACTTGGCCTGGCGGGTCGCCCTGAAGTCCCGCGGTTGCGGATTTACACTTCGGAACATGGCCATTCTTCGATTGATAAAGCGTCCGTGGCCCTGGGCTTGGGTTTGGAAAGCGTGCGACGCGTGGCCGTTGATGACGCTTACCGAATGCTGCCGCACGCTTTGGACGAGGCCATTGGCGAAGACCGGCGCTCAGGGGTTTTGCCCTTTTGCGTGGTGGCAACGGTCGGCACGACTTCCTGCACCAGCCTGGATCCGATTGCCGAAATTGCGGACATCTGCGAACGCGAACGGCTCTGGCTGCATGTGGATGGCGCGCACGGTGGCGCGGCGGCGATTCTGCCGGAGATGCAATCTCTTTTTGAAGGCTGGGAGCGCGCGGATTCCATCGTCGTCAATCCCCACAAATGGCTTTTCGTGCCATTGGACCTGAGCGTGCTCTACACGCGCAAACGCGATGCGCTGCGCGGTGCGTTCAGCCTGACGCCTGAATATTTGCGCACGGCGCAGGGCGAGGAGGTGACGAACTACATGGATTACGGCATCCCGCTGGGCAGACGCTTCCGGGCCTTGAAGCTCTGGTTCGTTTTGCGTTATTTCGGGGTTGAAGGGGTGGCCGGGCGCATCCGCAAGCATCTCGCCCTGGCGAGGCAGTTTGCCGAACAGGTTGATTCTCATATGAATTTTGAACGGTTGGCGCCCGTGCCGCTCAGCACGGTCTGCTTTCGTGCGCATCCGGCGGGAATGGATGACGAGGAAAGCCTGAATCAACTGAACGAAGAATTGCTGCAAGCCATCAATCGCAGCGGACAGGCGTTTTTATCGCACACAAAACTTTCCGGACGGTATGTGCTGCGGCTGGTGATCAGCCAACTGCGGACGGAAGAATCGCACATCCATTCGTTCTGGCAGCTTGCGCAGCAAACTCTGAAAGCGGTTCAGGCAGAGACAACGCCTGGCTTCGAACAGTGGCAAGGGTAGGACTGGCCGCCGCTGGCGAGAATTTGGAAGAGAGAATCCATGTTCAAACTGACAATCTTCGCACTGGTTTTACTGTCGCTGTTTCCAGTCTGCGGCCTGGCGCAGTCGCCGCCGCCGTCGCCTGAAGCGATTGTCGAGCGTTCCATTGTGGCGATGGGAGGAAGAAATGCGCTCCACTCCATTCGCACGATCACCGCCATTGCTGATTGCGTTTCGCCGCAGGGCCCATACACAACCGAAATCCATTCGGCGCGCGGCGACCGCCTGAAATTCAAACAAGTACGTTCTCAAGGGAAGCCTTTTTTGGCTTTTGCCAATGGCCATCACTTTTGGACGCAGGATGAAGCGACCAGGCAGGTGAGTTTGGCGGACAATAAATTGGCCGCAATGATTCGCAGTCACGAGTTTCAGTTGATCGCGTTGTCACCACTTGAGCGGTACAACAGTCCGGCATTTGAGGGGTACGAAGATTTCGGTGGAGCCCGATGTCTCAAGGTACGCGCCACTGACGAGCTTGGAAAAATGGCGCATCTGTATTTTCGGGAAGATCAAAAACTGATGGCCGGACTGGTCGTCACCGATCCACGCTTCGAGACGCCAAGGAGCGTGCGGATCGTTTTCAAGGAGTGGAGGCGGGTCGGCAAGGTGAAGCTTCCCTCGAAAGTGATTGCCACCGATGACACCGGCGATTTCACGCTGCACTTCAACAAGATCAGCCTGAATCAGGCGGACGAGCACATCTTCGAAATTCCGAAAAAGATCGCGGCGATGAATGAATTGCTCCAGTTGCACGAACAGCAGCGGGTCGCTCATTTGAGCAAAAACGCGGAATTGCTTGTCTCCCTGTTGGCTGAAAATTTTATCAATGTCGCGGACGGAAAAATCACCAAACCCAGCAGGGAAGAAAGTCTGCGACGGTTCCGGCCTTATCTGGAGCGTTCGACTTTTCTGGAATGGGATGATGTTTCTCCACCGGTGATTCGCGTGTCTGATGATGCCAGTATGGCTTCTGTCATTGTCCATAAGCGAGTACGACTTACAGCCCCCGATGAAAAAGGGGATTCACGGCAGGACGCGGCTGTGTTCGCCTGGCTGGAGACGTACGAAAAGTGCAACGGAAAGTGGGCGATTACCGCCATCGCCTCAACGAAAACCACACCTTAAACCGCAGGGCGGAAGAGTTCACGAAACGTACGCCACCGGGGTTGCCATCGGCGGCGCGAACATCAACAAAAGCTAACGCCATTTCCATGGAGCAACGAATGAAATCCCGTCTTCTTCCACTCATTGCAGTATTTATTTGGGGCGCGTTATCACTGCCTGTACTGGCGGACAGTGCCGGTCAGGAAAAAGCCGGGGCCGCCATCGAAAAGACCAGCGATGAGCCGCTTAAACGCTTCGCTGGCCACTGGCAGGGCGAAGGAAAGTTCTTTGGAATGGACGCGACCGTTCAATCGAAATGGGAGTGGCTGCTGGCGGGAAAGTTTCTCCGCCTGGTGGTGAGTTATGAAATGCGGTCGTCCGATGGAAAGAAACAGACCTTTGAAGGCCATGCTTATTATCAAGCCAAGGGGAATGGCCAATACGAAGGCCGCTGGTTCGATTCGCAGGGCAATGCCTATCCTGTCCGAGCGACGCTGGAAGGCAACACGCTGACTTCGTTGTGGGGCGAGGCAGGCCAGGCCGACGGCAAATCAACCTATCGAGTCAATGAAGCGGACAAGTCGCTGGAGATTGTGGATTCCACTCGCCAAAAAGACGGAAGCTGGAAAGAGTTTTCGCGATTCAGGCTGCAGCTCAACCGTTAGGATGGCCATCAAAAAAAAGAAATGCACCGCCGACAGTTAGTCGGCGGTGGTCGTGACAGGCAGGCTCTTTGGGTCTGGAAAGCCGGCGTAAGCCCAGGTCTATGCTCAAGGTTTCTTTGACGGAGCCGGAGTGGGCGGGGGCGGAGCCTGAACCACTTCGAAGCCAGCCGCTTGCCAGGCGCTCATTCCGCCAAGTAATGCACCTGCGTCTTTGAAATCGCTGTTTTGCTCAAGTACGAACGCCGCACGGGCGCTTGTGTGTTCGGACGGTCAGGTACAGTACGCAATGATGCGTTTGCCTTTTGGAAGCCCGCTAAAATCCTTTCCCTCGATTTTGGCCAGGGGGTAATCCAGCGCGCCTTTGATATGTGAAATCTTGTAGGCTTCAGTGCCGCGCACGTCAATGATCACTGCTTTTCCCGCGTCAACCTGGCTCTTTGCTTCCTGTGCATTGATGCGCGGCATTTTGTCTTCAGGGTTTTGTGTCGGAACTGGGGTCGGGGCGGCAGGACTGGACGCAGTTGCAGTTACGGGAAGTGCCTGCGTATTGGAAGGAGCCAGCTTCGAACATCCCAAAGCCAAACACCCTCCTAGTACAACCAGCGCGCCACGACTAAGAAGAAAAAGCATTTTCATCGGTTCATCTCGCTTTATGTAAGAGTTTGTTTCGGTCAAGTGGCTCCCAGCTAATTGCGGAAGCTTTTTAACGTGAGCGGAGTTTACACGATACATTTAGCTTCTCACAATCTTGCCGGCGACAAAATTTGTGACTTGAACTTTGCACGCCGCTCGGACAAGATGACGCCCTACTGAAGATCCTGCATAAATTGATTACTCTTTTGATGAAGCCCTGGAGCCATTATTTATCCATTCTCGCCGTTTGTGCCGGCGCATTTTGCTTTTCCGCCTGTCATTCAAAACCGGACAAGACAAAAGAGAGCGCGAATTCAGCCGCGCCATCCCCTACTCCCAAACCCAAACCGTTTGTTGCCTATTTGAAGAATGGCGATTTGTGGGTGATCCGCAGCGACGGGTCGGATGAACGGGTTTTGGCGGTGGCGGCGGAAGGCGAGACAATTCAGGATTTTGTCTGGTCGGTGGATGGGAGCCGGATTTACTACTGCGTTGGCATGCAACTTTTTGAGATTGTCATTGAAACCAGCAACATTGCCAGCGCAGGCGAGTTTGCCGCTCCGCCGGGAGTGACTATTGACCGGATCGAAATGGGGCGAGACGGAAAGACGATCTTGATCAATGCGCTTGATGCCAATGCCGCCGCCAGGTTGTTTGCCCTGACGATTGGGCAGCGCGAAGCCCGCGAACTGGCAATTGACCAGTTCAATGCCATGCTCCCGGAGCGCCCGCCGGTGATCCGCAGCGTTGGAGAACTGTCCGTCTCTCCCGATGCCAAATGGGTTCTGTTTAAGGGGATTGTCGGTCTGGGGGAGGAGTTGTTTGTGGCCAGCGTCGAAACCGGCGCGCGGATGCAGATCACCAATTTGTACCAGCTTGGGGGATTTGAAGAGTCCGTCGAAACCGAGGGGGGACGGCGGGTGATTGAAGCCGCCTGGTCGTCGGACGGCCGCTACGTTATCTTCAATCCAATGCAGTCCTGCTCGGAAACCGGCTTGTGTTATGGCCGTTTGTTTCTGGTCGAAGCATTCGGAGGAGCACAATTGCAACTTTCCGTGGAGATGATGGTCAATCTTCCCAGTGAATGGGCAAAGGAAAGCAACCTGCTCGTTTACGACGATGGCAGTCGCGTCATTGCGGCGGATAAGCAGGGCTTTCCAAAAGCCCTCGCCGAAGGGAATCATCCGAAATTACAACCGGTTCCGTGATCGGGAAAACCTTCGCCAGATTCAGGTCAGTTTTGCCAGACATCCGTCGCAATGCCGACATCCAGCATCTGTCTGGCGCCGTTGATGACAGCCATCATCGGATCTTCCGCCACGCGAACTTCCAGTGAAGTCGCGGCCGCCAATCTTTCCGGCAAGCCCTGGAGCATGGCGCCGCCGCCAGTCAGACAGATTCCGTTTTCGATTACTTCGCACGACGTTTCCTCAGGAAGTTTGCGGACCACGCTGTGGATGGCTTCGACAATGGTATCGAGCACGGGTTCGATGGCTTCGTTCAACTCGTAGCTGCTGACGCACAGTTGCAGCGGCTCGCCGGTCAGCCAATCTGTTCCGCTGGCGACGACCAGTTCTTCCTGGGAATAGTCGAAGTTTGCGCCGATCAAATGCATCAGCCGTTCGGCTTCCTGCGGAAAGAGCAGCACGCCATGACGATAGGAAACCATCTCCGAGACCGCATTGCGCAGATCGCTGCAGGCTGTCCGTACGGCGGAAGTCAAAATCAGATTCCCGGAGCGGATGACAGCGATGTCGGTGACGCCGTCGCCGATGTCCACCAGCATCTGCGCATAATGAGAGGAAATATCCAGTCCCGCTCCAATCGCGGCAGCCATCGGTTCAGGAGCAATGAATACTTCGGAAGCGCCGGCTCGCTGAGCGGCCTCAACCAGGGCCGCCCGCTCTTCTTCACAGGCCCCTGTTGGAGCGCAGGCCAGCACACGCGGTTTGAACAGCCCAAAACGTTGGGCGCGTTTCAGAAATGGTTTGAGTAGGGAACTCGCGGCTTCAATGTCGGCGACAACGCCGGCGTGGAGCGGAGAAACGGATGAAGAGTAAGGATCAACATTGGCCAGCCAGGCGGCATGGGCACCGACAGCCTCGACTTCGCCGGTTTCGGGTTGAATGCGGATGAGCGAGGGCTCATCCGCAATCAACCCATGACCAAGCGCGTACAGGCGCGTATTAGCGGTACCAAGATCAATTGCCAAATCCGGGGCGGCAATCAGTTTACGTAATCCCGCTGTAATAGCTCGCTGCATCAAATATCCTTTGGTCTTGCCCAGGGGAGGGGCGTTAATAAGTCGGGGGTGTGAGGACCTTTTCTGTCATTTTTTTATTTTAGTTGATTGTAATTACTGAAATTTCAGGCGGCACTCCAAACCGCACGGGGAAGATGCTGGTTCCGATGCCTGATGTCACGAACAAATGCCTGCCATTTTCGACAATATGACCTATCGCGTATCGTTGGCCATATTTGGAGGGAACAACGGGTCGTCCGATTAGCGGCAGGAAGACCTGTCCGCCATGCGAATGTCCGGCAATGGTTAGTGCAACTCGTGAGGGAATTGCCGGGAAAAGATCAGGATTGTGAGTAAAGGCGATGACCGGCGCGTTGTCTGTAATCTGGTTCAATGTGTCTGCAACTTTCGGATTGCCTTCCCACAAGTCGGCGAATCCGGCCAGCCAAATTGCTTTGCCACCACGTTCGATCTTTTCTACCTGATTTTCAAGAACTCGAATTCCCGCTTTTTCCAGAGCCTGTCTGATTCGCGCGGCATTATACCACCAGTCGTGATTTCCCAAAGTGGCGAAGACCCCATCCCGGGCTTTCAGATTTTTTAGTTCCGCCGCGAATTGTTCCGGTTCAATGAATTTGCCGCCCATCACGTTCTGAATGACGAAATCTCCGGGCAGCAGGATCAGGTCCGGTTTCGCAGCATTGGTCAGATCTACCACGCGCCGGATTTTGTCGAGCGTGATGTGCGGCGAGCCTGCGTGCAAATCCGAGAACACGGCAATCCGCAAGCTCCTGAATTCTTCCGGCCAGGCTGGGACTGTAATTGCCGTTTCGCGCAGGACCAGGCGGTTGGGTTCGATGACGAAGGCATATATCGCTAGCAGCAGCCCACAGCCGGCCAGACCGTAAAAGATCATTCTGCCGCGAGTCCACCAGCCCTGCTTTTCTACTGGCTCGGAGGTCGGGTCTGTCATTTTTTCCCGCTCTCCTTCAGGCTGAATTCGAGGTTCCGGCTCTGATAGGATTCCTTGTTGTCGGACGCCGCAAAGGCAATTTCAATCAGCTTCCAGCCGTTGTTCTCTCCTTTGAGAGTTCCACCCTGAACCGATAAGACGGACATTCCACCGCGAAGGCGTAACAGGTAATTGCGCCCAGCCAATCCCTCCAGTTTCACCGTCATCCGATTGGGGGCGGGTGTCGTCACATCCAGGACTTTTAACGAACTGGTTCGGTCGCCGATCTGCGTTTGCGGAAGCGGCGCATCAATTTCGATTCCATCTTTGTAACTAATTTCGATGATCGCCCGTCGTTTCAGCATTGTTTCAAACTGGCAAACCGTGTTTGCGCCGTAATACGCAGGTGAGAATCTGACCGGTTTGCCGTCCACCGTCACGCGCGTGATTTTGGCCAATGCCGGCAACGCCGGAGCCAGCATCAATTTCAACTGTTCGTCGTCCTGTTTTTCAATCTCAAATCTCAAATTTGAAATCTGAGGTCTCCTGATGCTGAATGTCACCAAACTGGAGCCAATCCGGTAATTCTTCACGCGCAGCGATTCCCAGGCGGCGGGAAGTTGCGGCGCAACGCGCAGGCTGCGGTTTGCCGCATCGGCGCGCAGCCCAAGAAGACCGCGAACGAACGGTGTGACGACCATTCCCGTCGAAAACAGTTGATGCGGCACGGATTCATCCAGCGGGCGGTAAAAATCGCCGGAGAGAATTTCCGGATGTGCGCCCAGGGAATGGTCAAGACCAAGATTGGCGAGCTGGCGCAGATGCGCGACGCCGGAGTGCGGACGGCGATATTCGTATTCAGCGCAGGCGACAAACCCCGTCAGGAAAGGCCAGACGCCGCCGTTGTTATACGCAATCGGATCGTAGGCGGGACTTTGATTGCCCAGCATTCGCACGCCCCAGTCCGTGCTCAGTTGCGAAGAACTCAAGCCGTTGATGGTTTCGGCGACTCGCTGGGCGTTGAGCTGGCCGAACATCATCGGAACGGCGGACCAGGCAGTCACTTCGTTGTTCTGCCTGCCGCTTTTGGTCAGCGCGTATGCGTAACGATTGATTTGCGGATTCCAGTACAGTTCATTGATCGAAGCGAATGCCTTGCTTTCGCGTTCGAGCGAGAGCTTGGCCAGCGCGTCGTCATTCATTAACCTGGCGAATTCCGCCATCGCTTTCGAGGCTTCCAGGTTGGTTGCCGCCAGATAGATGTCCTGGTGCAGATCTTCGAGCAGCGAACCGAGTTCAGACGCGCCCAGTCCCGCTTTTGAATTTTCCAGAATGCCGTCACCGTCCGAATCGTTTTCCAGGCAGAATTGATAGGCTTTTTTCAGCGTCGGCCAAAGTTCTTCGATCAGCTTTTTGTCGCCGCTCTGCCGGTAAAGGTTGTGAACCGCCGCGATGTAAAACGGCGTCGTGTCGGCGTGAAAGAACGCATACGGGAACTCTTCAAACCATTTGATCATCCCCGCCGATTGCGAAATCTCGTGGGTGATCTTGCCGTCGGCGCGCTGGAATTTGGCCAGAAACTTGAACGCCGCACGCATCGAATCGAAATCGCCATATCCCGTCATCGCATACGAATTGATTGCCGCATCGCCGCCAAAGAACCAGCCGAAGCCGGGCCGCGCGCCTTCGCCGGTTGCGCCCCAACCGGCAACCAGACCCAGGCCGAGTTCCGGATTGTCCACCATTCCTTTATCCATCGCCGCCTTCGCCCATTCAAAGGCGAGATTGAAGCGCGGTTCGGGCGTTTCAATGCTCAGCATTTCATCGCGCAAGCGGCGGTAATGATTGAAGGTCTTTTGGTATTGTTCGGCGACGGAACCGGTGAGCCGGTTGTAAAGATCAATCACCGGCTGGCGGCCATTGATGCCCGCAGCGATGATCAGCGGATAGTAAACCTGCTTCGAGATGGCCGGATCAGTCTTGATGTCAAAGCGCAATCCACCGGAAGCGATTTGATGCGCGGGCGTTGAAATCCCCTTCACCGACGCCGGACAGCCGAAAAAGGCGTTGTATTTGCGTCGGCTTTCGCTGATGACGAAGGCTTTCAGGTCATCGCGCCAGCCAGCGCTTTGCCCGCCCAGGCCTGCCGGCCACATCGGTTTCAAATCCGGCACGAAGCTGACCGTGATGGTCAGCGCGCGCGGCGAATCCACATCCAGCAAAATGATCGAACCGGTTTCGTCAATGGGCGAGAAGAACGTCGCGCGAATCGTGAAGAGTTGATTGGCGGCGATGAGCGTTGTGGATTCAGGCCGCGCAATGATGCGTTCGACGGCGTCGGCAAAATCCACCGGCGAATCCTGCCCTTCGACCAGGATCGAAAGCCGCGCGCCGTGGAAAAGCTTCATCGGAAACGCCCAGGCTTCAAAGACGCCCAATTCGTGCCCGAAGATCGCCGACTTGCGCCCGACCGCATCGAAATAGACATTCGGTCTGGCTGCCCGCGTCAGTTCAATCGGATTCGACGGCAGCGTGAATTTGGCCGGAAGCTGAATCGCGGAAGTGGACGGCTGGGCTTGCGCCGGACTTGCGGCGGAACAGGCAAGTAGTGTCAGCAAGATGGAGAAGAGTCTTCTGAACATTTTTGTGGGGATGGAATATTGGCGTTAACGCAACGGCTCGCCGGAGTTGATATGAAAGTGCAGATGCTTTGAATCCTGATACCGTCCTAGATTGGTCAGCACCCGCGCCGCACCATGCGTTTCGACCACTTGCGCGGCGATTTGCTTGATCGTGGCAAATAATTCAATCAGCAATTCGTTGTCATCCGGTTTCAGTGCCAGCAAGGAACTGATGTGTCGTTTGGGAATGACGACGATATGCACCGGCCAGAACGGGCGCGTATGATGAAACGCCAGAACATTGTCTGTCTCAAACACCTTGTTGACGGGAGTGCGCCCGCTTAATGCTTCCTCGCAATAAAAATCTTCGGTCATCGCTATGTCTTATTTTAACGCCTCCTCCACTTTATTGATGTGATCAGCGGTTTGGCTGCCAGGACTGGTCTTTCTTACAGCGTTCAGAAATTCCGAAACCTCTTTTTGTTTGGACTTGAGTATTGGCGGAGGGACATTCTCCAGGTACACCAGCGTATTGATGACGCCGGATTTATTGCTGAGCTGCTTTTGCGCCGAGGAAATCGCCATCGAAACGACCTCGGCATCCTGTTTTTGATCAATGATCAATCGCGTCGTCGCCTGAATTCGAACGCCCTTATCCGAACTGAACAGGTCAGCCACCTGGCTTTGGACAACGACCTTGGGAACCGTTGGCCTGCTTGCCACAATCGTGGGTATGCGCCCAGGCAAGGGACGGCCTGGTGTTGCCCCAGTTATGGGAGGCGTTGCGCCGACAGTGGGCACCGTCGCAGCCGGAACGGGGACGGGAGCGGAACCGCTGCCTGTCTGAACAGGCGGTTTTTGCAGCCCTGCCAGGAATTCCTGTGTGGTTTGACGCTGGTCCGGTTCCAATTCCAATTCGAGCGCTTTCTGAAAATCCGCAATTGCCCGCTCGATTCTTTTCAAGGCGACAAACACCTGTCCGCGATAATAGTAGGCGTCGGCGTAGGTTGGATCCTTCTTGATGGCCTCGTTGAAAAAGAGGATGACCGATTCACGGCTGTTGTCTTCGTTGTAAAAGGCGTTCACGCCATCCACCGTTAAGCGGATGGCTTCATTTCGGTTGTAGCTTGAAGCAGGCGAGGCTTGCGGTGAATTGGAAGCCGTTGGAGTTGGCGATGAGAACCCCGGATCAATGGTTTGTTGAGGTCGCAGAAACCAAAACATCGCTCCGGCCAAAACAATGACGGCTCCGATGACGGCAGCCAACTGTAGTTGGCGTGTATTGCCATTGGGCGCGGCTGGTTTGGAGGCCCCTGCCTGCAAAGGGCGCGCTGGTTTCTGAACATGCGCCTTGCCCAGCACCTGGGTCAATTGCCCAAGTGCGGATTGATAGCTGAGCGTGGAAAAATCTATCCACTGCAATTCCGCAAGCTGATATTCCATCTCTGCCGGAATAATGCAGGGTTGATATGCAATCGGAACAATCCGCCGTTTATGCGTCTCGGCAATCGAAAGCTCTTTGGAAACATTCTCCGAAGCCACGGAATTGGGCGACAGGACAAGCAAAAACGCCTGGCAGTTGCGAATTGATTCAACAATGGCGGGACGCCAGCGGTCGCCGCCTCGTATGTCTTCGCGGTCAATCCAAACTTCTATGCCTGCGTTTTCCAGATCCCGTATAAGCTGATCCACGAAACTGCTGTCTTTTCGTGAATAGCTGATGAACACGTCGCCCATGAAGACTCCTGATTCCTGATCAATGATCGGGCTGAGAACGGCATATTTACTGGCCGCCGGGAACGTTTAAGAATTTTATCGCTCCCGGCGATCAAGACATTAAATCTGACCACTGCGGGTGATTTCCCGCCTGCGCGCGCGCGTGGCTAAAAATTCCCTGGCTTCTTTGTACAGCCGTTTGCGCTCCGCCGGTTTGAAAATCGCCCCTCTGACAATGCGGTAGATCGGCTTTGGGCGGAAGTAATATTCGTCGTAAAACTTATGAACCCAATCCAGCATCTCCGCGCCGGACAGATGCGGGAAGTTGGCCATCGGCAATTGCTGTCCGAGTTCATCGGACATGGTCGTGTTCAGGATGACGCCGTTCGAGCGGAACCATTCGTACATTTCGGTGCCGGGATAGGCGTGCGCGACGGAAACTTGCAGCGTTTCGGCGTCCATTTCCTTGGCGTAGCGAATGGTTTCCTTGATCGTTTCGCGGGTTTCGCCGGGCAGGCCGATGATGAAATCGGCATGGACTTTGATGCCGGCGCGTTTGCAGTCCTTGACGAACTGCAATGACTGCGCGGCGTTGATGCCTTTCTTGATGTTCTTCAGGATTTGGTCATTGCCGGATTCAAAGCCGACGATGAACAGGCGGCAGCCGGCGTCTTTCATCACCTTCAAGGTGTCGTAATCCAGACTGGCGCGGGCGGTGCTGGACCATTGGAATTTCAAGGGTTTGAAGGCCGCGCTCATTTCAACCATGCGTTTGCGGAAATAGGCGAAGGTGTCGTCGTCAAAGAAGATTTCCTGCAAGCCTTCCGGTTTGAAAGCGTCGAGCGCCCATTCGACTTCGTTGGCGACATCCTGAACCGAGCGTTTGCGTTGCGTGTGATCGTCGAAGGTCTGCGGCCACAGGCAGAAAGTGCATTGCGCCGGGCAGCCGCGCGTTGAATAAAACGCGATGTACGGATGCAGCAGGAACGGAACGTTGTATTTGGTGATGTCGAGGTCCCGTTTGTAGATGGGCGTCACCCAAGGGAATTTATCCAGATCCGTCACCAGCGGTTCCGGCGGCGTGGAAACCATTCTGTTGTTTTGCAGGAAGTGAACCCCGGGAATTTTGTCCAGCGGTTCGCCGGCGGCAAAGCGAGTGACCTGGTAATCGAATTCCTTGTGCGTGACGAAATCAATCGCGGGGCTGGCGGTCAGCGCGACTTCGGGATGCGTGGTCACCGGCGGGCCGACAAAGGCAATTTTCAGCGCCGGATTCAATTCCTTCATTCGCTCGGCGATTTTCACGTCAATCGAAAATCCCACATGCGAGGTGAAGAGCACGACGAATTCATAGTCTTTGGCAATCTGCGCGGTTTCTTCCGGCCCGATGTGATGCGGCCCCGCGTCCAGCAGCCGCGATTCGCCGCCCAGGTCGCGGATCATTGCCGCCGCATAACCCAGCCACACCGGATACCAGTAACTTTCTATCTCGCGCGTCGCCGGCCAGCGCGAACTGGCGCCGCCGTCGAAATTTTCAAACGAAGGAGGATTGAGCAAAAGTGTTTTTAGCAAAGCGGATACCTCTTAAAAAACTGCACTACGAGAAAATCAATAGGTCATCAGCTTTAACACAAAGGGACAAAGGGTCAAAGGAACAAAGGGGTTGATGGGGGAATGTGCTTCTCCTTCTCCACAAACTTTGCCTCTTTGATCCTTTGCCTCTTTGTGTTGAAAGAAGCATTTCTTACCCACAAAATCTCCGTTGTGCCCTAATTATTGGCTTTTCTCGGTAAATTCCTGGCGCAGATGCACCGGTTCTGCCGGCACTTTACGCAGCTTCAAATTGAGCATCTCCACCAGGACCGAAAACGCCATCGCGAAATACGTGTAGCCTTTGGGAATGTGCTGGCCGAAGCCTTCCGCCATCAGGTTCACGCCGATCAAAATCAGGAATGCCAGCGCCAGCATCTTGACCGTCGGATGCCGCTGCACGAAATCGCTGATCGCGCCGGAAAAAAACAGCATGAATCCGACGGAAATAACCACGGCAACCACCATAATCGAAATGTTCTGAACCATCCCGACCGCCGTGATTACCGAATCGAGCGAAAAGACAATGTCAATCATCATGATTTGAACGATGACGCCGGCAAATGACGATCCCACCTTCGCGTCCGATTCGCCTTCCACGCCTTCCAGCTTGTTATGAATCTCGTGCGTGGCCTTGGCGATCAGAAACAGGCCGCCGATCAACAGGATCAAATCGCGCCCGGAAATTTCCTGACCAAATACACCAAACAGCGGCGAAGTCAGCCGCATAATCCAGGTCAGCGAAAAGAGCAGCAACAGACGCGAAACCATGGCCGCCAGCAGCCCCAGAATGCGCGCCCGTTTCTGCTGCTCGCCAGGAAGCTTCCCGGCGAGGATCGAAATAAAGATGATGTTGTCTATGCCTAAGACGATTTCCAGCGAAGTCAGAGTCAGCAGAGCGATCCAAGCTTGCGGGTCGGTTAACCAGTCCAATTCGGTTCCTCCGTTGAGATGTTTGCGCGCCGGTCAGCAAACTGTACCGGGCCGGTAAATTAAAGCGCTGGGTGTGTTTAGGGATTATTTTCATCGCGGTGTAAAACGGGGGCAAGAGTAGCAATAAGCCGAAAACTTGGCAAATTGCCCGTCAAGGGCTTCTCTTGCTATTCTCACCGCTCTTGCGGCACAACCGATGACTTTCATGAACTCACAAACAGTAGCGCTTAACCACTCACATACCCCAGTTCCTAGTTGCAGCCCGGCAGAGGCGTTCGCTTATTGCGAGCGGCTGGCGCAGGCGCATTACGAAAACTTTCCCGTCGGTTCGGTTCTTGTCCCGAAGCGGTTGCGAAAACACGTGTACAGTATTTACGCCTTTGCCCGTACGGCGGACGATTTTGCCGATGAAGGATACGAAACCCTGGGAGCGCGGACATCCCTGTCCGCCAATCCGGATGAAGCGCAGCGGCTGGCGGCGCTGGATGACTGGCAGCAGAAGCTGGAAGATTGTTATTCAGGCAAGGCCGATCATCCCATCTTCATCGCACTGGCCGCGACCGTGAAGGAATTGAATCTGCCAAAGAAGCTTTTCACCGATCTGCTTTCCGCCTTCAAACAGGACGTGGTCAAACGCCGCTACGCCAACTTCGACGAAGTGCTGGATTACTGCACGCGCTCCGCCAATCCGGTCGGACGGTTGATTCTGCTGCTGTTCGGTTATCGCGAAGAACGGCTGCATCAGCTTTCCGATCAGATTTGCACGGCGCTGCAACTGGCCAATTTCTGGCAGGACGTGGCCGTGGACATTGGCAAGGATCGCGTTTACCTGCCGCAGGATGAGCTGGCGCAATTCGGCGTGAGTGTTGACGAACTACGGGAAAACAAATTCAGCGACCGGTACGGCGCGCTGCTGAAATTTCAGGTTGAACGAACCTGGGAATTCTTTCAGCGCGGGCGGCCCTTGCCGGAAGCGGTCAGTGGACGGTTGAAATACGAACTCCGGCTGACCTGGTTTGGCGGAACGCGCATCCTGGAACGGGTCGAAGAACTGGGCTATGACACGCTCAATCAGCGGCCCAAGATTTCGACTTTCGACAAGTTGCGTTTGCTTGGACGAACGTTGATCGGGTAAAAAGACTTCGCAACCTTGACCGGTGATTCTTTATAACAAATTCTGCTTGCCTGACCGCATCTCCTGCACAAAACCAACGGAGGAATCATGAAGCGACTTTTTCATGCTCTCGTCATCGCGGGCATACTGGGGCTGACCGCCTTCACGCAGGAGAAAGAAATCAAATCGGAGCTTTTGAACCTGGCCAACGCCGAACGCGCTTTCGCCAAAATGTCCGTGGACAAAGGCGTGCCCGTGGCTTTTTACGAGAGCTTTGCCGAAGACGGCGTTAACTTTCAGCCGCATCCCGTCAACATCCGCGAGGCGTACCGCAAGAATCCGCCTCCCGCTCCCAAACCAGGTGCGCCGCCGTTGCCCGTGCTGAACTGGGCGCCGATTTATGGAGACATTGCTTTGTCGGGCGATTTGGGCTTCACGACCGGACCATTTCTGGTCGAAGATCGCAGTCCGGCGAAACGGCCATCGCGGCATGGAATGTATTCTTCGGTGTGGAAGAAACAGGCAGACGGCGTTTGGAAAGTCGTGCTCGATATGGGCATTCAACTGAACGCCGCTGTTGCGCCGCTGGATGCGCCGTTCCAGGCCGCGCCGCAGTGGAAAGTCATCGGGCGCAACAAAGTATCTGGAAGTCAGGCAGCGACGCTCCTCAGAGCCGATCTGGAATTTTTCCGGAGCGCCAAAGGCGGCCCCGCTTCCCAAGCCTGGCAAAAGTATTTGAGCGATGATGCCCGCATCCATCGCAATTTTATGATGCCCGTGATTGGTAAATCCGATCTTCAGATGTGGAGCGCCAAACAGACGATGGCAATCAGCGGAGACCCAATCAAGGCGGATGTCGCGCAATCCGGAGATTGGGGCTACACCTACGGGAAATATGAATTGAAAGCCGAGAAAGTGGAAAAAGGATATTACGCCCGCGTCTGGAAGCGCGATGCGAATGGCGATTGGCGCATCGTGTTCGATGTCACGGGGCCGCTGCCGGAGGAAAACAAATGAACAAACGAATTTTACTGAAGTCATTGTTTCTCGGTCTCGTAATTCTGGGGATGTTGACGATTGGTGGCCGTGGGACGGACTTTAGTCTGTCCGCATCGCAGGAACAGGCTAACGCCCGTTCCACGCCGCTCAAAGTTAATGATGTTTCCGGCGTCGCCAAACGAATCCAGACGCGCTTCCTGGAGCTTCGCAAGGACGCCGATTTTCCCGGCGCGAGCATCGGCATCGTGTGGGGCACCGACAAGGCGATGAGCGTTTCGGTCGGCTTTTCGGATTTGGAAAGCCAGAAAGCATTGAAGCCGGAAGATCGCATGCTGGCCGGCAGCATCGGCAAGACCTATGTTTCCGCCATCACCTTGCAGCTTGCCGAAGAAGGGGGCATTGACCTGGACGACAAGATCGAAAAATGGTTGGGCCGGGAAGTCTGGTTTTCGCGCTTGCCGAATGCGAAGGACATCACGCTGCGAATGCTGATGAATCACACCAGCGGCATTTCGGAGCATGTGCTGCACAAGGATTTTGTTAAAACGCTGCGCGAACAGCCCGATAAGGTTTGGAAGCCGGAGGAACTGGTGGCCTACATTCTGGACAGCAAGCCGCTGTTTGAAGCCGGGAAAGGCTGGTCGTACGCCGACACGAATTACATTCTGGCCGGCATGATTTTCGAGCGGGCTTCGGGGAAGACGGTTTACGGCGAAGTCCAGCGGCGGATTCTGAATAAACTGAAGTTGAAAGAAACGCTGCCTTCCGACAGCCGCGTGATTCCAGGCTTGATCACAGGCTATTCGCAAGTCGGCAGCCCGTTCGGCTTTGAAGGCAGGACGATCATCGAAGGCAAATTCGTGGTCAATCCGCAGATGGAATGGTGTGGCGGCGGATTCGCTTCGACGGCACAGGATTTGGCGCGCTGGGCAAAGTTTCTATACGAAGGGAAAGTCGTTGATCGCGCCAGCCTGGATGAATTGCTGCAAGCGGTTCCGGCCAAAACGGGCAAGGGCGACAAGTACGGCCTGGGCGTGCAAGTTCGGGAAAGCGCGTGGGGAATCAGTTACGGCCATGGCGGCTGGTTTCCGGGTTACTTGTCGGAAATGGAATACTTTCCGCATCACAAAGCCGCCATCGCGGTGCAATTCAATACGGATGATTTCCGGAAGCTGAAACGTCGTCCGCGCGCTTATGTCGCCGAGGTTGCGCAGATAGTTTTCAATTGAAGGGCGTATCGTGTGGAGTGCGCGCGACTTGTCACCGCTTTTCGTTCTTTGCCAGAGCCTTGGCTGTCCAACAAAAGGCTGGCCGTGAATGAAAAGCTGCGACGAGTCGCAGCACTCCAAAACTCTGCTTATTTGTCAGGCTCCAGGAATTTGATGTCGCTGTCGAACTTCCGGTAGTTCTTGAATTCGATTTCGTTGCGCGTGTAATAGCGATCCCGGTCGCGGCCCAGCAGCACCTGGGCGCTGATCGGCAGCAGATAAGGCTGGTCGGCAATCTTGATCCAATCGTATTCAATGGCGGTTTCTGCCAGGGAGATTGCAAAATTGGAGGGCATGCCTTCCTGCGCCTGTTCGATGCGCAGCACGCGTTTGGTTTCGACATCAATCCAGAGCGTTCCCTGATAGCCCGTGGTTACAGTCTGCGCAGTGTTTTTGTCGGTAATGACATTTCGTGAAAACGCCTTTTTTACCCGAAAGTCATAGACGATGGTTTTGCGCTTGCGAAAAACTTCTTGCCGAAGTTCCTTGAACTCCGCTCTGGAACCCGGCTCAAAGGCTGCCGACAGCAGCGAGCCGAATTCCCCGGTCGAAGTCGAACCACCCAGATTGTCGTATTTCATGGTGGTCGGCTTCCCGTCCATCTTGAGCAGCTTGTATTTTTCGCCGTCCTTAATACGGTAGGTCAGTTCGATTTCCAGTTTATCTTCCAGCTTCCAATCCTTGTAGCCGGGCTTTTGCGCGTAGCGGGCGACAAACTGCGTGGCTGTAAAATCCGGCAATTCTTCCTCGTATTGCAGCGCGTAAAAGCGCGCCTGTTCCAGAAACGGCAGTCTGGCGAAGGCTTCGGCGCGGGCTTTTTCCCTGGCCGCTTCCGATTCCGGAGTGGCTTCGCCGGATTCGCCAGTTTGGGAAGCTTCGGCGGCGTCCGCACGTTTCAATCGCGGAAGGTCCGGCGGCTCTTCCTTCTTCAGAGTGTTTCGGATGGCGTCAAGCAGGAACGACCTGCCCCCTGCCTGCCGGATTTCTTCCAGGACTTGTTCGGTCACCGGAAACGCCACCCCGCGCAGAGCGATTTCACCAGCCAAATCGGCTTGTTCGATACGGCGGCCGGGCGAGGCTTTCAGGAATGTCAGAATCTCGTCTTTGGTGACGGGAGATTTCTTATCCTGCGCGAATCCGGCAAACGTGGTTGCGCACAGGGTTAGCGCCAGCAAGGTCGCCAATGATCTGTTTGTCATAAAACACCTTCGGTTGAAACTCTGGAAATCAGAGGGGGCGCAAAACCGCGAGCATCGCAAAATGGTCGGATGGCGCGCGGCCTTCGCGCGCAGTGCGGTCAATCGTGGATTGCAGAACCTGCCATTCCCGCGAAACGCCGATCCAGTCAATGCGCGGGCCGGAGGTCGCCTCGGCTTTGAAACTGGAAAACGTTCCTTCGTTCGCGGCGCGGGTGGGATGTGCGATCCGGTAAGCGTCGCGCACCGGCGGTTTTCCACTTTCATCGGCTCCGAAAAACGCGCTGTATGGGGCGCTGTCTTCGCCCGCGTTGAAATCGCCGGTAACGATGACGCGGCAGGTCTTCGAAGCCTCCACGATTTTTCGCCGGATCAGTTTGGCGGATTCCACGCGGGCCTGATTACCGCGATGGTCGAAATGCGTGTTGAAAAAAATGATTGGTTTGGCCTTGGGCTGCAGCCGGTCGCGAAGCTTGACCCAGGTGGCCATTCGCGTCAGCGAAGTGTCCCAGCTTTTGCTGCCGGGCTGGTCGGGCATTTCGCTCAACCAGAAATGCCCGCCGTCGAGTTTTTCAAAGCGGCTGCGCTTGTAATACAACGCGGTCATTTCTCCCGCGTCCTTGCCGTCGTCGCGGCCGACGCCCAGCACGTCGTACCCATTGAGTTTTGCGGCCAGGTAATCCCGCTGGAATCCCAGTGTTTCCTGCGTGCCGAGCAAATCCGGATCGAACGCCCTGATGGTTTCGATCAGAAAGTCTTTCCGTTTATCCCAATGATTGTCGCCGTCATTGGCCGTTCCGTACCGGATGTTGTAGCTCATCACACGCACGGCGGAAGTCTGTTTTTGGGCCAGCCCTGAATCGGGACCGGCAACAAAAACAGCAATCAGAAAAAGCGAACTCAGGATGGGAAAAGCCAGGCGAATTGCCAGTTTCATGCCGTCTCCTTAATCAGGCGGGCCAGGCGCCGTCTTTCATGGCTTGCAAGTTGAGCTTGCGCGGATCCACCACGACGTGTTTGACCTTTTTGCGATTCCACGTGTAGGTGATGTGAACCAGACCATCGCCCGTTTGAATGATTGCCGGATAGGAGTATTCGGCTTCGGGCGGGCCGGGTTCCAGCACCAGCGCGGCCTTCCAGTTCTTGCCGTCCTCACTGACCGCCAGGTTCAGCGGAGCGCGGTCTCCCCACTTGTTGGGTTTGACCGTGACGTGGTTGTAGACCAGCAAATGGCGGCCATCTTTCAACGTCACGCCGTCAATTCCGGAGTTCGGATTGGGAAGCGAAATCGCCACCAGCTTGCTCCATGTTTTGCCGTTGTCGCCCGACCATGATTCAACGATTTTGCCCTGCCGGCTGCGGAACAATGCTTGAAGTTTGCCGCCTTTGTGAAAAAAGACCGTTGGTTGAATGACGCCGAACTCCTTGCCGTCGTTGATGGGTTCTGTCCGGTTCCAGGTTTTCCCCTGGTCGCTGGTGCGCTCGAAATGCACGCGCCAGCCCTTGTCTTCGGTACTGGACGGGCAGAGCAGTTCACCGTTCGAAAGTTCGACGGGTTTGTTTTTGATCGGCCCGGCGATGCCATCAGGCAGACGAACCGGCTTGCTCCACGTTTTTCCGCCGTCCGCCGAAGTCGTCAGCATTCCCCACCAGGTCGAAGGACTGGGGCCGACTTTGTAAAACAGCAGCAGCGGCCCTTTTGAGGGTTGATGCAACACAGGGTTCCAGGTCGGATAACGTTTTTCGGAGGATTCCACGCCGTTGGCGACTTCGACAGGCGGCGTCCACTTGCCGCTTTCCCAGCGCGACACCCAGATGCCGACATCGGGATGTTTTTCTTTCGTTCCGCCAAACCAGGAAGTGACCAGCGTGCCTTTGGATTCGGCAATGGTCGAAGCGTGGCATTCTGGAAACGGAGCGGTTTCGTAGATGTATTCGGATTTGAGAACTCCCGGTGCCGGATTTTGCGCCAGCGTCGTGGTGACGAGCGCGGTGGACAGGGAAACGACAAATTGTCTTCTTGGAATCTGCATTGTGTTGTTGGTCTCCTTATCTCTTGCTGACAATGCCGGGAGTATAGCGGCTTACCCGCCGTCTTTCACATAGTGGAAGAGCCTGGCCTGAAAAAAATGGTCAACGCGCTACACACAATCGCTGGTGAGCGGCTAAACTTGCGGCAACGCCCGGCCAAAGATCATTGGACAAATATATTGCGATCTGATGGTAATGATCGAAAATTCATGGCGAAACTGAAAATTCGCCCAATATCTTTGAGAGGGAAAAGTAATGGGACGTTTGACTGCGACAATTAACACTTGGGCTTTGTTTCCGTTGCGACTGGCATTGGGCGCGATCTTTTTCGCGCACGGCGCGCAGAAGATTTTCGGCGTCTGGGGCGGGAAAGGGTTGACCGCCTGGACGGCTGCAGCCGCGCCATACAATTTGCAGCCCGCCTGGGCCTGGCTGAGCGCGGCAGCCTTTGCCGAGTTCATCGGCGGGTTGATGGTGATGCTGGGATTCATGACACGGGTTGGCGCATTTATGATCGCCTGTGTGATGGGCGTCGCCCTGGCTGCCGTGCATTGGAAAAATGGATTCTTTTTGACCCAGGGCGGTTTTGAATACACGCTGGCATTGCTGGCAATGGCGTTGACGCTGATCATCGCGGGCGGCGGCAATGGCTCGGTGGATTACACCAGATACGGCGGGAGCTAGGCCAGGTCCAGTGCTCCATCTTGACGCATTTGCAGCCGCGTGGTACTCACTGCACCACTCGCATACATTTCAATACAGGAGAATTTCATAGTGTCTCGATCCCCCGGCATTCGTTCGGTCGTCAGGCTGGTTTTCTGTCTTTTACTGCTGGCGTCCGCCATCAGCGCGCAAAGTTTCGAGTTCTTTCCTGGCGCGAAATACGACCCGGCCATTCCCACGCTGAAACAGGTCACGGGCCACGATTTCGGCGAAAAAATCACGATGCATCACGAAGCGGAGAAGTATCTGTTTGCCTTGCAGCAAGCCGCCGGTTCGCGATTGAAAATCGTCAAGTACGCGGAAACCTGGGAAGGCCGTCCGCTGTATGTGATGGTCATCGGTTCGCCGTCCAACGTTTCGCGAATTGATCAAATCAAGGCGGGAATGCAGCGGCTGGCCGATTCGCGATTGACGCCGCCGAACGAGGCGGCGACATTGATCAATTCGCTGCCTTCGATTGTCTGGCTGATTTGCGGCGTTCACGGAAACGAGATTTCGAGCGTGGATTCCGCCCTGCTGACGGCTTACCACCTGCTGGCGGCGCGCAACGACGAAGTGGTCGAAGCGGCGATGAAAAACTCCATTGTGCTGATTGATCCGATGCAGAACCCGGACGGGCGCGACCGCTTCATCAATTACTTTCGCCAGAACGTCGGGCGTTTTCCGGATGGCGATTTGCAGTCCGCCGAACATAACGAAGTCTGGCCCGGCGGGCGAACCAACCACTATCTATTCGATATGAACCGCGACTGGTTCACGCAATCGCAGCCGGAAACGCGCGGGCGAACCAAAACCTACCTGGAATGGTTTCCGCAGGTGGTCGCCGATCAGCACGAGATGGGAACCAACAGCAGTTTTTATTTTGCGCCACCGGCCTTGCCCTGGAACCCGAACCTGACGAAAACCCAACTCGACTGGCTGACGAAAATGGGCCGCAACAACGCCGCCTGGTTTGACCGCTTCAAGTTCGATTACTTCACGCGCGAAGGCTACGATTCATTTTATCCAGGCTACGGCGAAGGCTGGCCGCTGTTTCACGGTTCGATCGGGATGACTTACGAGCAGGCTTCGGTGCGCGGTCTGGTTGCCAATCGCGATGATCAGACAACGATGCATTACCGTGATTCGGTGCAACATCACTTCATCGCCGCGCTGGCGACGATTGAAAGCACGGCCAAAAATCGCGCCGATTTGCTGCGCTTTTTTTACGATCATCGCCGCACCGCGCTGGAAGAAGGGAGGACCGAAGCCGTCAAGGAATTCATCATCACCCCGGGCAGCGACCCAAACCGCGCCAGGCGACTGGCCGCAACGCTGATGATGTCCGGCATTGAAGTCAAACGCGCCGAAGCCGCCTTCAGCAATCCGAAAACGCGCGATTACAACGAAGGCCAGTTGCAGCAGCGCGATTTTCCGGCGGGCAGCTTCATCGTTTCGCTGGCGCAGCCGGCCAAGCGTCTGGCCAAGACGCTGATGGACAAACAGACCAATCAGGACAAGGAGTTTCTGGACGAACAGCGTCAGCGCAATAAACAACGCCAGAACGAAGAGTTTTACGACGTGACGGGCTGGTCGCTCCCGTTTTTGTTCGATGTGCCATGTTTTATGGCCGAGCAGGCTTCGACGGTGCAGGCGACTTTGCTGAAAGAATTGCCGAAACCTGCCGGGCAAGTCCTTGGCGGACCGGCAAAACTGGCTTATGTCATCGGTTGGGGAACACAATCGGCGGCATCGGCGCTGGCCGATCTGTTCCGGCAGGATGTGCGCATTCACAGCTATGACAAGGGGTTCAAGTTGAACGGTGTCAGCTTTCCGGCTGGGACGCTGATCGTCAAGCTGAAGGACAATCCGGCGAATTTGCATGACAGAATGGTCAAACTCGCCGCCGAACACGGTGTGGACGTTTATCCGACGGACACTGCCTGGGTGGAAGACGGGCCGAATTTCGGCAGCAACAACGTCAGTTATCTGCCCCGCCCGCGCGTGGCGATTGCTTACAACGCGCCGGTTTCGGGCAATTCGGTTGGCTGGCTGCGGTATTTGATTGAACAACGCTACGGCTATCCGGTGACGACGATTCGCGCGGATCAACTGCGTGGAACGGATTTGAGCCGTTACAACGTGTTGATTCTGCCGGACACCTTTGGCGGCTACACGCAGCAACTCGGCGATGGCGCGGGCGTTCGCGAATGGGTGCAGCGCGGCGGAACGCTGATCAGCATCGGAGGCGCGACGGGCTGGCTGGCGGATGAAAAGGTGAATCTGCTGGCGACCAAACGCGAGAAGCGGGAAAAAACTGGCAGTACCGCGACCGGGAAGGAGCGGGCGGAAGCGAAAGAGGGCGAACAAGCCAAGCCGCAACCTGATCCGGTGGAGAAGGCCATCGAACCCGCGGACGAGTTTCCCAGTTCGACGCCTGGCGCGATTCTGCGCGTCAAAGTGAATCAATCGCACTGGCTGGGATTCGGTTACGGCGAAACCACGACCGTGATGACGGACAGCAACCGCATCTTTTCGCTGGTGAAACTGGATCGCGGGACAAATGTCGCGGTCTATCTGCCGGAAGACAGGTTCTTCGCCAGCGGCTTTATGTGGGATGACGCCAGGAAACAGATTCCAAATAAGGCCTATCTGATGCACGCCCGCCTCGGTCGGGGCAACGTCGTCGGGTTTGCCGAAGACCCGAACTATCGCGCGTTTATGGATGGCTTGAATGTGATGTTTCTCAACGCAGTTTTCTTTGGCCCCGGACACTGAGACTATGAAAACGCTCCTCCGCGAACTGCTTTTTCCTTTTATCGCCGTGCTGGCCGCTTTTGTCATCGGTGGGTTGGTTGTGCTGGCCATCGGGGACAATCCGTTTACCGTGTACCGGCTGATGATTTCCAGCGCGTTTGGTTTGTTTGACGCGATGGGCAATTTCACCTGGGACAACTGGGGCTACACCCTGTTTAACGCCACGCCGCTGATTTTTACCGGATTGGCAGTGTCTTTGGCGTTCAAATGCGGGTTGCTGAACATCGGCGCGGAAGGGCAGTTGGTGGTTGGCGCTTTCGCCGCGGGCTGGGTCGGGCTGACCTTTACGGGCTTGCCGGGGATGGTGCTGGTTCCTTTTGCCATGATGGCGGCGATTGCCGCAGGCGGAGCCTGGGGAGCGATTCCGGGGCTGCTGAAAGCACGTTTCGGTTCGCACGAAGTGATCAATACGATCATGCTGAATTTTATCGCCGTGGGTCTGGTCAGCTACCTGACGCAAAGCCGCTACAAAGCCACTGGCGACCCGATTATGCAGACCGTTCCGATTGCCGATCAGGCGCACATCGCGCGGTTTTCGACCTTGCTGTCGCCGTTTGGAATCAACTTCCCGAATCGCATTCCGCTGAATCTGGCTTTTCTGCTGGCGCTGCTGGCGTGTTTTCTGGTCTGGGTTTTTCTGTGGAAGACGAAGTGGGGATATGAAATTCGCGCGGTCGGGATGAGCCCGCTGGCGGCGGAATACGGCGGCATCAGCGTCAAGCGGCAAATCGTGCTGGCGATGGCCCTATCAGGCGCGCTGGCCGGAATGGTCGGAATCAATGAAGTGCTGGGGTATCGCTACCGGTACTATCACGACTTTTCGCCCGGCTACGGCTTCACCGGAATCGCCGTGGCGCTGCTGGGGCGGAATCATCCGGTGGGAATCGTGCTGGCGGCGATTCTGTTTGGCGCGCTGATTCGCGGCGGATTGTTCGTGGACATTTTCACCGACCATGTCTCCAAGGATCTGGTGCAGGTGCTGCAGGGGATCATCATCTTGTTTGTGGCGATGGAATGGATGTTCCGTCGCGGTTTGGGCCGATTCATTCCCGGCCTGAAGAAAGCTACGGCGTGAAATGATTTCGGCATAGACAGGATTGACAGGATTTTTCTCAAGATTCACAGGAGATTTAGAGAGGCATCCGGCTTTCCACTTCTCAGCAATCCTGTCTATGAAGCGGAGGGAAAACTTTATGACGCGAAAAGTTTGGTTGAGTGTTTTGCTGGTTTTGCTGGCGCTGATTGCAGTTGCAAACCGTCCGAGCACGGCGAGCCAAAATGCGGACAAGGTTTTTGAACGCATCGCCCGCGTCGAAAAAGGCTTGCTGCCTGCGATTGTGATCAAGGGCCAGTCCACGGCGTTAACGATTGCAGACCGGATGGCGCATTATAAAGTGCCGGGAGTCAGCGTCGCCGTTATCAATGATGGCAAGATCGAATGGGCGAAAGGCTATGGCGTGACCGAAGCAGGCGGCTCTACGCCAGTGAAGCCGGAGACGATGTTTCAAGCGGCCTCAATCAGCAAGCCGGTGGCGGCAACAGGCGCGCTGGCGCTGGTTGAAAAAGGACTGCTCAGCCTGGACGAAGAAGCCAACTCCAAATTGAAATCCTGGAAAGTGCCGGATAACGAATTCACCAAAGAGCAGAAAGTCACGCTGCGGCGGCTGGCCAGCCACAGCGCCGGGCTGACGGTTCATGGTTTTCGAGGCTACGCCGCCGACGAAGCCGTGCCGACCGCCGTGCAATTGCTGGACGGCCAGAAGCCCGCCAATTCCGCGCCGGTCCGCGTGAATGTTCTGCCCGGCAGTCTGTGGCGCTATTCGGGCGGCGGCATCACGGTCATGCAACTGATGATGGCCGATGTCACCGGCAAGCAGTTTCCGGCGCTGATGCGCGAACTGGTGCTGGACAAAATCGGCATGAAAAACAGCACCTACGACCAGCCGCTGACTTCAGAGCATGCTTCGCGCGCGGCGAGCGGTCATCGCGGCAATGGCGAAATGATCAAGGGCAAATGGCATACTTACCCGGAAATGGCCGCCGCCGGTTTGTGGACGACGCCGACCGACCTGGCCAAATTCGCCATCGAGTTGCAACAGGCCAAAGCCGGAAAGTCCGCCAAGGTGCTGTCACAAGGGATGGTCAGCCAAATGCTGACCAAACAATCCGGCGAATATGGGCTGGGCATCGGTCTTGGCGGAGAAGGGAAAACCGCTACCTTCGCTCACGGCGGCTCGAACGAAGGCTTCAGATGCATGCTGTTTGCCTATGCCGAAACCGGGCAGGGCGCGGTAGTGATGACCAACGGCGATCAGGGCAGTCCGCTGGCCAATGAAATCCTGCGCAGCATCGCCCGCGAATACGGCTGGCCGGATTACAAACCGACTGAACGCGCCATTGCCAAAGTGAACCCTGAAGTTTTCAAGGCGTATGTGGGCGAATACAGCGTCAATGGCACGGTGACAATCTCGACCGAAAACGGAAAGCTTTATCTTCAACCGCCGGGCCAGCCGAAGGCAGAGCTTTTTGCATCGTCGGAGACTGAATACTTTTTGGCGACCGACAATATTCGAATTGTCTTCCTCAAGGACGAAAAGGGCGCGGTGAACGAACTGACGGCGCATTTCGGCAATCGCAGTCTGAATGGCAAAAGGATCAAGTGAATGTTCAGAAACATCATCAACTACACACTGATTGCTTCGACGATTCGGTTGTCCACGCCGTTGATTCTGGCCGCCCTGGGCGGGTTGTATTCCGAACGCGCGGGTGTCATCAACATCGCGCTGGAAGGCATGATGCTGGCCGGAGCGTTCACGGCGGCGGCGGTGACAGTATTTGCGCATAGTTCGCTGGTCGGCGTGCTGGCGGCAGTGCTGGCCGGAATTCTGGTGGCTGCGCTGCACGCGGTGGCGACGATTAACTATCGCGCCGATCAAGTCGTCAGCGGAACGGCGATTAATATTCTGTTTCTGGGCGTTCCGGCGCTGCTTTCCGGCGCCTTGTTTGAGTCCACAGGAGCAACGCGGCAATTATCGAAAGACGAAGTCCTGCCAGATTTGATGATCTTTAGTCCGGAAAACTCGCCAATGCTCGCATCGGTTTTCAACCAGAAGCCGATTGTCTATCTGGCGTTCCTGGTGGTGGGCGTCTCGGTTTATGTGCTGTACCGCACGCCGTTCGGTTTGCGGCTGCGCGCGGTCGGCGAAAACCCGGAAGCGGCGGACACGGCGGGCGTCAGTGTCATCCGGATGCGCTGGGCAGGCGTGCTGATTTCCGGCGCACTGGCGGCGCTTGGCGGCGCATATCTGTCCATCGGGCAGAGTTCGCAATTCACGCGGAACATGACCGCCGGACGTGGGTTCATTGCCCTGGCGGCGCTGATCTTCGGCAAGTGGCATCCGGTCGGCGCGCTGATGGCATGCCTGCTGTTTGGTCTGGCCGAGGCTGTTTCGATTCGCATGCAGGGAACGGTCAATGTTCCCAACCAGTTCATTTTGATGATTCCCTACGTGCTGACGATTGTCATGCTGGCCGGGTTGATTCGCCGCGCCGATCCGCCGAAGGCTCTGGGCGTTGCGTATGCAAAAGAATAAGAATGCAGATGAAGGAGAAATGCTGAGAATGACAGGTTCCATTTTTGATCGCGCGCAGACTTCCGCGCGGTTTATTCGAGAGCGCATTAACACAAGTGTTGATGTCGCCGTTGTGCTCGGCTCCGGTCTGGGAGTCTTTGCCGAAACGCTGGAAGACAGAATCATTGTTCCCTACGAAGAGATTCCCGACTTTGCGCGTTCGACGGTTGAGGGGCATTCGGGGCGATTGGTAGTCGGCAAACTGCCGGGAACTTCGATCAACGTCGCGGTGATGCAGGGTCGCTTTCATTACTACGAGGGGTATTCGCTGGATGAAGTCACCTTGCCGATTCGCGCGTTCCACGCAATGGGCGTCGAAAAGCTGGTGCTGACCAATGCGGCGGGCGGCGTTCGCGAGGGAATGAAGGCAGGAGATTTGATGTTGATCAGCGATCACATCAATTTGATGATGATCAGCCCGCTGCGCGGCGTTCATGATTCCCGGCTGGGCGACCGATTCCCGGATATGAGCGAAGTCTACTCCCGCGAATATCGGCGGATCGCCAAAGAGTCCGCAGCGGCACTGGGAATGAATCTTTCGGAAGGAATTTACATGGCGCTGCAGGGGCCGAATTACGAAACGCCGGCGGAAATCCGGATGATGCGGGTGCTGGGCGCGGACGCGGTCGGGATGTCCACCGTGCCCGAAGCCATTGTCGCGCGGCAGATGGGAATGCAGACACTCGGCATTTCACTGATCACCAACGCCGCCGCCGGGATGGAAGACGCTCCGATCAATCATGCGGAAGTGATGGAAATGGGGCAGCGCGTCAGCAAGGAGTTTTGCGAATTGCTGGCGAAAACCATCGTCAGACTGTAAAGGCCAAGGCAAAAACGAAAGGAAGCTTCGCGCTTCCATCTTACTAAGCGGGCAGGATGCTGCGCGCTCCCAGGGCTGATGATTATAGGAATTTGTGGCGGCACAGGCTCAGGCAAGACCACCGTCGCGCGACGCATCCTGGAATGCGTCAGCGACGAACAAGTGGTCTTTTTGCAGCAGGACAGTTATTACAGGAATCTCGGCGACATGCCGGTAGATTTGCGGCGGGCGATCAATTTCGATCATCCTGACGCGCTCGATAACGACCTGTTCATCAATCACGTCAAGGCTTTACGCGCGGGCGAAGCAATTGAAATGCCCGTCTACGATTTCGCCATCCATACGCGCAAAGCTGAAACCATCCATATCGAACCCAAGCCGATTCTGATTGTCGAAGGCATTCTGATCTTTGTGGATGCGATGTTGCGCGCACAGATGGACATCAAGATTTTCGTGGACACGGACGATGACCTGCGCTTCATTCGCCGGTTGCAGCGCGACGTGCATGAGCGCGGGCGCACTGTCGAATCGGTCATCAAACAATATCTGGAAACCGTCCGCCCGATGCATCAGCAGTTTGTCGAACCTTCCAAACGGCACGCCGATGTGATTATTCCCGAAGGCGGCTACAATGAAGTTGGCATTGACCTGATTTCCGGGAAAATCCGAACGCAGTTACAAATGGAGTTGGCAAAACAAAATCCGTGAATCACACCGGCAAAACAGCAGAAGAGTTGATTGAATTGGCCAGACAGGTTCGCGAACTTGCCTATGCGCCGTACTCGAAGTTCAAGGTCGGCGCGGTGGTCGAATGCCGCGACGGGCGAATCTTCACGGGCTGCAACGTCGAAAATTCCAGCTATGGATTGACGATGTGCGCGGAACGAAACGCATTGGCCAAGGCGGTTTCCGAAGGCGGGCGCGAATTTATCCGGATGGCCGTCATCGCTGATGCGCACGCGCCGGTGCCGCCCTGCGGGGCTTGCCGCCAGGTGATCTCAGAGTTGTGCGGCAAACAGACTGAAATCGTCATGGTCAATCTGCGCGGGCAAATCGAAACCCATACCGTGGATGAACTGCTGCCCGAAGCCTTCGACGGAACGTTTCTCTAATGTACAGCCGACTGTTAGTCGGCTGATGACTGATAGGCAAAGCCCTTGGTGTCCGTAAGAGTTGCTTGTCAGCGAGCGCCCGCAGACTGACAGTCTGCGGTACGTCAAAAGAATCCAGATGAAAGCAAAACCGAAAATCAACAAACCGCCCATTCTGTTTGCTGAAACCCAGAAGATCATCACCACGCTCGAAAAACGTCTCGGCTCGACGGTCATCGTCTACTGGGACGCGCCGAATGGCTCGGTTTGCCACGACGACGTGGTGACGTTTTATGCGCTGTTGCGGCATCTGGGGAAGCAGAAAGACCTGTCGCTTTTCATCAAATCGGATGGCGGGACGGGGACGGCTTCGCTGCGCATCGTTCACCTGCTGCGCCAGTATTGCGAACGGGTGACGGCGCTGGTTCCGCTGAACTGTGTTTCCGCGGCGACGATGATTGCGCTCGGCGCGGACGAAGTCCGGATGGGGCCGCTGGCCTATTTATCGGCGGTGGATACTTCGCTGACGCACGACCTGTCGCCCGTGGACATCAACAACAACCGTGTCAGCGTCAGCCTCGATGAACTGACGCGCATCATCAATTTGTGGCGTAAAGAAGCCAAAGACGAGGGCGCGAATCCCTATGCTTCTGTCTTCAACCACATTCACCCGCTGGTGATCGGCGCGGTGGATCGCAGCAGTTCGCTTTCCATCCGGCTGTGCAACGAAATTCTTTCGTACCACATGACCGACAAGAAAAAAGCCGAACGCATCAGCAAGATACTCAATGCCGATTACCCCTGGCATTCCTACCCGATCACGATCAAGGAAGCGCAACGCATCGGTTTGAACGCCACGGCGCTCGATGCCGACACCAATGCGCTGCTGCTGGAACTCCACGAAGTCTATTCCGAGATGGGACAGCGGGCGGTGACGGATTTCGACCAATCCAACTATCACGACAACGAAATCCTGAACATCATCGAAGGGCGCGGCGTGCAAATCTTCTACCAGTCGGACAAGGACTGGCATTACCGCGTCGAAGAGCGCCGCTGGATTTCGATGAACGACAATAGTTCGTGGCGGCGCGTGGAAAAGAAGGGCAGCCAGATTGTGCAGAATGTCTTTCACCTGCGTTGAGCCTGCTTGGCCCTTTCAAAAGTGGGAGGTTCCATGAAGTACGTCATCGTGATTTTTCTGTTTGCTATGCTTTCGGTATCTTGCCAACAGCAATTTGCTGGGCGTCAACCTGTCGAATCTGACGATTACCTGATTTACTCTCTGTTGCTCAATCAGCTTGAATACCCTGGGACTGAACAATTCGTCATTGCTGAAATGACGTTAAGATCAGGCAAAAATTGCAATCCGGAGGGGAGGCTCGAGACCGCGAAAACAACGCTTGCAGCAGAGGTGAAGTCAGCCATTGCAGACCTGGAAAAGAAGGACAAAATCAGCATCCCCTTAAGCAAAAAGTTCAGCCTCAAAAAAAACTACGTTTTGATTTCCCAAGAGGAATTCTCACAAATTCGCCAAAGTAGTTCGGCAAAGTGGGATGTCTTCTATGGGAAATACTTAAATTCATTGGGCGTCATAGGTCTTTCACAGGTCGGATACAGTGCGGATAAAACTGTAGCCTGGGTCTATATGACTATAGAGTGTGGTGCCCGTTGTGGGGAGGGAGGGTACTACCTCTTCGAGAAAAAGGATGGTAGTTGGAATTGGAAAGAATCTCTTGGCTGCTGGGCAATTTGATTGCAAGCACAATTAAACGGGTTCTTACTCTGAGATTGATAAACGTATGAAAAAGCTTTTGAGCGTTCTCGTTTTGTTGTCAGTCGTTGTTCCCGCATCGGCGCAAAGGGATGCGGTTTCGACGGCCAACGGCATTGATCTGCTCATCACCGGCGGCGCAGTGGTCACGATGGATGGAGAGCGGCGCATTTTTGACAACGGCTTTGTCGCCATTCGCGGCGAACGAATTGTCGAGGTTGGCAACGCCGCGCAGTTGAAAGCGAAAGGCTATCGCGCCAAACAGACAATTGACGCGCGCGGCAAAGTCATTCTGCCCGGTCTGATCAACACGCATACGCACATCCCGATGGTGCTATTTCGCGGCATCGCGGACGACTTGAACCTGCAAGATTGGCTGACGAAATACATCTTTCCGGCGGAAGCAAAAAACGTCACGCGTGAATTTGTCGTTGCCGGAACGCGGCTCGGCCTGGCGGAAATGATTCGTGGCGGCACGACGACTTATGCCGATATGTATTACTTCGAGGACGCCATCGCCGAAGAGACGAAGAAAGCCGGCCTACGCGGCGTGCTGGGCGAAACGGTGATTGACTTTCCCGTGCCGGACAATAAAACGTGGGCGGAAGCGATGAGCTACGCGGAAAAGTTCATTCAGCGCTGGAAAGGCGATTCGCTGATTACCGCCGCAATTGCGCCGCATGCGCCTTACACCGTCAATACCGAACACCTGAACGAAGTTCGCGCGCTGGCCGAAAAGCTGGACGCGCCGATCATCATCCATCTGGCCGAAGCGCCGACCGAGACGGAGTTCATGGCCAAAACCTATAATTCGCGTCCGGCAACTTACCTGGAAAAGATCAATTTTCTGTCGCCGCGCGTGCTGGCTGCACATGTGGTTCACGTCAACGACGAAGAGATTGCCACGCTCAAACGGCGTGAAGTCGGCGTCGCTCATTGTCCGCAGTCGAACATGAAGCTGGCTTCGGGCACTTCCCCGGTTCCGGCAATGCTCAAGGCTGGCGTGCGCATTGGCCTGGGAACGGATGGCGCGGCGTCAAATCATGACCTGAGCATGTGGGAAGAGATTGATTCAGCGGCCAAACTGCACAAGCTGATTGCCAATGATCCGACCGTCGTTCCGGCGGCGCAGGCGTTGGAAATGGCAACCATCGGCGGAGCGCGGGCGATTCATCAGGAAAAGGAGATTGGCTCAATTGAGAAGGGAAAGCGCGCGGATGTCATCATTGTGGATTTGAATGCGCCTCATCTGACGCCGGTGTATAATTTTTATTCTCACCTGGTTTATGCGGCGAAAGCCTCCGACGTGTCCGACACCATCGTGAATGGCCGTGTTCTGATGCGCAATCGCCGCCTGTTGACGATGGACGAAGACGCTGTCAAAGCATCCGCCCGCGAGTATCAAAAACGGGTGAGCCAGAGTTTGAAGCCGTAACCATCAGGCTGAACAAGCAAACTGGGCAGGCAAGCCAGGCAGGTAAATATGAAACCGATAAATACATTTTTCGTCGCCCTCGTTTTCGTTTTGTGTTTGGCGGGAATTCAAGTCGGCGCTCAGGCGCAGGGCGAGAAAGAAACTCCCGTCGCGACTTTAATCGCGCAAGGCAAAACACTTTATCGAACGGCCAAATTTCGCCCTGCGCTGACGAAGTTTGAAGCTGCCTTGAAGCAGGAGCCGGAAAATGATGAAGCTCTGGGGTTGGCGGCGGAGACGGCTTTTCGTCTGGACAACCAGGCTTCGGCCCGGGAATACCTGATTCGGCGAGCGGAATTGTCCGGCCAGCGGGAATCGGTCAAGGCATATTGTTTTCAACGAGTGGCAATGACCTGCTGGCGTGAAGCACACGATTTGATTGCCGCACATGCCGCGCTGAAGGACGGCAGGATTGTTTACGAACTGCCTGATGAAGACAGAGATGATGCGAAAGAGAAAATTGAGGATGGGATTAAACACGCCGAGCGCGCGTTGGAACTCCGAAACGATTTTGCCGACGCCTACAACATTCGAAACCTGCTTTTCGCCGAAGCCGCACTGGCTGATGACAAGGAAGAAAAGGCCGAGGAGTACCGCCGGAAATCTCTTGAAGATTTGCAGATGGCCCTGACGATGGCCAGACCGGAAAGCAAAATTACTGACGCCGCGGATTTCAACTCTCCCACCATTCGCATTTCGGAATTCGCGCAAAACAAAGAGGACGATGAGACCTTCGCCGGTCCCATGCTGCAAGCCTTAGAGGGTGGCAGGCCGATAAAACGTTTACAGGCAAGGTTCCCCAGTGTGCGCCCATCAAAAAATCCGGTTGAATCGAAAGAGCCTTCGGGGAAAGGAGTCACATCGGATGGCGGCGCATACTCGCTTGGCACTGGCCGGGGCGCCTTGACCGCTGCGTATTTGCCGGGCAAGGTCAAAGTCGAAGTACTCATCTCAACTCAGGGAAAAGTCATTTTTACGCACATTGTGGACGGTCGCTCGGATCTGAACGGCGCTGCGATTGTTGCCGCGCGTAGTTGGACGTTTGAGCCGGCGACGCTGGATAGTCAGCCAGTCCAGGTCAGCGGCGTGATCACTTTCGATCTGAAGCCGGGGGGGGGCAAGCCGGCTTCCACATCCACCTCGAAACCGAAATAAAACTCTTCAACAGTTTGTGACGCGCTGTCATTTGGCGATACGGTTGTTCTGATTTTGTACGCCGTGGTCAGCGGATCGCATTTTACTGCCTTTTCGCAATTCTGGAATCCCTTCTTTTTCTTTGCATTCGGGGACTTGAGCCTGTTGCCGGAGGTTTATCGCGAGGCATACAACTTGTCTCTGTAATCAAGCTGTTGGTTTTGGCGCCGGAGTATTAAATCTTGGTCGGCGTAATGAGTGACAAAGGTTGGGAGGGGAAAAATGCGTTATCTGGCTTTGGCTTGTGATTACG
Organism: Heliomicrobium sp.; assembly: GCA_021155085.1. GTDB lineage: Bacteria > Acidobacteriota > Blastocatellia > RBC074 > RBC074 > RBC074. Next base: position 47,493 of record JAJNQA010000097.1, read on the forward strand.
ATGGGACGATTGCACATGATGGGCGAGTCGCCGATACGACGATAGAAGCGTTTGTTCGTCTGCGAAATTCCGGACGAAAGCTGATTTTAGTGACAGGGAGGGAACTGGATGACCTGATGAGAGTTTTTTCTCGCCTCGACCTGTTTGACCGTATCGTGGCAGAAAACGGCGCATTGATTTACACGCCTTCGACGAAAGAAGAGAAGCTGTTGGGCGAACGTCCCTCAGAAGATTTCATTCGCGACCTGGCGCGGCGCGGAGTGGGGCCGACTTCCGTCGGTCGCGTGATTGTCGCCACCTGGGAACCGCACGAAACGACTGTCCTCGAAACAATCCGCGATTTCGGCCTGGAATTACAGGTCATTTTCAATAAAGGTGCGGTAATGGTGCTTCCCGGCGGGATTAACAAAGCGACCGGGCTGAGCGTCGCCCTGGCCGACCTGGGGCTTTCGCCACATAACACAGTAGGCGTCGGGGATGCCGAGAATGATCATGCTTTTCTGCATCTGTGTGAGTGCGCCGTCGCCGTCGCCAATGCTTTGCCCATGGTCAAAGAGAAAACCGATTTAGTCACGGCGGGCGATCACGGTAAAGGCGTGGAAGAATTGATTGATCGAATAATCAGTACGGATTTGAGCGAGCTTGAAGGCAGTCTGGCGAGATACGATATCGCGCTCGGTCACGATGCGGCGGGCCATGAGTTGCAAATCAAACCCTATGGCACAAATGTGATGCTGGCGGGATCCTCCCAGGGCGGCAAAACGACTCTGGCGACCGGATTGATTGAGCGCATCATCGAAAAAGAGTATCAGGTTTGCATCATTGATCCGGAAGGGGATTATTCCGAGTTGGAGAAAGTGGTTGTACTCGGCGATGGCAACCGCCCACCCAGCACCAGCGAGGCGATTGAGTTGCTGGCCAAACCGGAACAGAACATCGTCATTAACCTGCTGGGAATTCGGCTGGAGCACCGTCCGGCGTTTTTTGCCGAGCTTTATCCGCGGTTGCAGGAATTGCGCGCACACACCGGCCATCCGCACTGGATCATCGTGGACGAAACGCACCATATGATGCCTTCAGATTGGAATCCGGCCTCACTTACCCTTTCACAGGATACTTACGGCGTCATGCTGATTATGGTGGAGCCGGAACATTCCTCGGCGGCAGTCCTGTCAATCGTGGATACGGCCATTGCCATCGGTGAAGCTCCCGATAAAACGATCAGGCAGTTTTGCGAAGCGATTGGCCAGGAACCACCACAAATTGAACCGATAGATTTGGAAAAAGGCGAGGCGCTGCTCTATTCTCCGCGGAATCAAAAGACGCCCATCTGGTTTCGCAGCCTGCCGCCGACAGGCCGCCGCCGTCGCCATCACCGCAAATATGCCGAAGGCGAAATCCCGCCGGAAAACAGCTTTTATTTCCGCGGCCCGGAGGCAAAACTCAACCTGCGCGCGCAAAATCTGGTGGTGTTTATGCAATTGGCGGAAGGGGTGGATGATGAAACCTGGCTTCATCATTTGAAGCGCGGCGATTATTCCGACTGGTTTCGCCGGATTATCAGGGACGAAGAACTGGCGGATGAAACTGCTCAGGTCGAGCGACAGATTCTTTCCGCAAAAGACGGTCGCAAGCAAATTTTGAGCGCGATTGAACGGCGTTACACCGCTCCAGCCTGATGCTCACAAAAAATGCCAACAGTAGCAGCCAAACCATCAAATCAATTGTAATTGATGTAAATTCCCGACTTTAGCCGTTGACGGATTTAGCCTTAGCGAATAGACTCTGCCCCATTAGGCTAGCTCACAGTAATAAAAACAAAACAATTGTCACATCATCAAGCCCGCACAATTAGATGGGTGAGACGGCTCTTCCTTTGTAGTTAATTAACCTTATTGGCATTGCCAGTGAGAATGTCATAAATCGCGACAATCCAATTCCTGGAAACGCCGCAGACAATTAAAACAAAAAGTTAAGTTCGCTGATTTGCTCAACGGAATTGTTGTTGATTTCTCTCAGCGGTAATTTCCGGAGAGCTAACCCCTAATCGAAGGAGACAACCATGCGAAAAGATACCAACGTCAGTGCATCACACCTCTTAAAAGGGCTGATATTCGCACTACTTTTGGCGACGGGATTGCTCACATCTCGTGCTGACGCTCAGGCGCTTTACGGCAGCATTGTTGGCAGTGTGGCCGACCCACAAGGGGCGGTCCTGCCGGGCGTGACTGTCAAAATTACGAACACCGGCACCGGCTTAACGCTGGAAACAACCACCGACGACACTGGAAGTTATGTGTTCCGCAACCTGTTGCCGGGGACTTACGACATGACCTTGCAGGCCAAGGGATTTAAGGAGCTACGCCAATCCGAAATCATGGTTACGGCTGGCAACCCAAAGCGTGCGGACGCTTCGCTGCAAATTGGCGGGGCCACGGAATCGGTTACAGTGACGGCGGATGCCGCGACCTTGAAAACGGAAAAGGCCGACCTCAATACCGAACTCAATTCCAAACAGGTGCTTTCGCTGCCTTTGAACCAATACCGCAACTATCAGACGTTGCTTAACCTGGTGCCAGGCGCAACGCCTGTTCAGTTCCAGAATGCGGAAATTGATTCACCGGGACGCAGCTTGCGCACCTGGGTCAATGGTACGCAACCGAACAGCAACACCACGCGCGTGGACGGAGCCGTGTCGGTGAATGTCTGGTTGCCGCACCACGCGGGGTACATTCAACCGGCAGAAACCGTCGAAACGGTCAACATTGCCACCAACAACTTCGACGCCGACACTGGTATGGCAGGTGGCGCGGCGCAAACCGTGGTGACCAAGTCCGGCACCAACGAATTTCGCGGTTCGGCATTTTGGTTCTTCAACGGTGACAAGCTGAACGCAAACAGCTTTTTCAACAACGCGAACGGGCTTTCGCGCACGCCGCTGAATCGGCAGACTTACGGCGGCACAATCGGTGGCCCGATCAAGAAAGACAAACTCTTCTTTTTCGCTTCCTACGAGAATTTTCGCGACCGCCGCACTTCCAACGTCGCCTATGCAGTCCCGACCGACAAGATGCGCCTCGGCGATTTCAGTGAAGTTCTCGCTGCCAGAAGAACCGATGGCAGCCTCGCTTATCCCAATTTCCAACTCTACGACCCAGAAACCGGTGGCGCTGGTGGCGTAGGGCGGACGCAGTTCAGCAATGTCGCGATCCCGACAGCCCGCATCAGTCCGATTGCCAGGGCAGTCATGAACTATTACCCCAAAGTGAATGCTGGCGACTTGAACAACAACTTTATCCGGGATGATTTTGTGCAACAGCGCTCGGTCACGGTGGATCGCGGCAATTATGACGGGAAGCTGACCTGGCAGCGCACCAAAGAACACTCGATCTGGGGCAAATTCTCCACGCTGCGCTCCGGCAACGTGGACGAGTACAGACTGGGCTTTGACGAAGGCAGCCAGGGTGACACGAAGGTGTACGTGGTCAGCGTCGGCCACACCTGGACGCTCAGTCCGACCCTGCTGCTGGACGGCAACTTCGGCTACAACCGCCAGGATCAGACCGTCACCGGCCCAGATTACGGCCAGAACCTCGGCATTGAGCTGGGCATTCCCGGCGTGAACGATAAGAATGACATCCGCGCCAGCGGCCTGCCCACCTTTGCCAATTTCTACGACATCGGCACGACGCCGAGTTGGATGCCGCTTTTCCGTAAAGAGGTCAACTACAGCTTCAGCAGTGCGCTTACCAAGGTCTTCGCCAAGCATGAGCTGAGAGCTGGCTTTGACCTCGTCAAGCTGGAATTGAACCACCGCCAGGCCGAGTTCGGCCCCTATGGTTTGAAGGGCGGGTTCAGATTCGACGGGTTGGTCACGGGCGCGCCCAACTACGTCTCGCTGGGCTGGAACCGCTTCGCGGACTTCCTGCTTGCTCGTCCGAATTTCTTTTCCAAGGATGTTCAGACCGAGGACATGAGCGGTCGTGAGTGGCAGTTTGCGTATTACTTGCGCGACAGGTGGCGCGTCACACCGAACCTGACGCTCAACCTGGGTTTGCGGCTCGAACAATACCCGCTGATGTCGCGTGCCAACAGCGGTATCGAGCGGCTTGATCTGAGCACCTACACGCTGCTGCTGGGTGGCCGTGGCAACGTACCGAAGGACGTCGGGCTGGAACTCAAAACGTTGTACTTCGCACCGCGCCTTGGCGTGTCCTACCGCCTCGGCGACAAGTCGGTCGTGAGGGCTGGCTACGGTCGCACCATTAATCCGCTACCTTGGTCGCGCCCGCTGCGCGGGGCGTTCCCGTACGACATCTTCTTCAACAACCAGGCCGAACAATTCGCTTCGGTGACGACGCTGGCCGCCGGCATCCCCACACTGACGGTCCCGGACTACAGCTCCGGCCGTGTGACGTTGCCGCGCAACCTCTTCACGCGGACACCGAACAATGGTGTCGAAGCCTTCCCTGGCTCCGGCAAGGGGCTTGATCGGGCCGTCATTCAACAGTGGAACCTCACCTTTGAACACAAACTGCCTGGCAACATCATTGTCGAGGCCGGTTATGTGGGCACTCGCACCGACGGTGGTTATGCCGACTTGAACGTAAACTATGGTGAGCCGGGCGGCGGCAATAGTGCGCTCAAGTATTTCGCTCTGGCTGGCACCACTGCCATCAACGACTGGGGCGCGCGCACCCGCAGCCGCTATAACTCACTGCAAGTTTCCATCAACCGGCCCTTCCAAAATGGCCTGTTGTTAAAGGGCGCTTACACGCTGAGCAAGGCCAAGAACATGGCCGACGAAGACGGCTGGACGGGACTGACCTGGAACCACCCGCTGAAGTTCGAAGATAACTTCGCGCTGGCAGGCTTTGACCGTACGCACGTCTGGCAGATGGGCTTTGTCTATGGCTTGCCCTTCTTCAAAGATACCAGCAACCTGACGGGCAAGCTGCTCGGCGGCTGGCAGCTCAACGGCATTCATTCCTGGTATTCCGGTACACCGTATGGCATCGGTGGCACGAATAATGCGCTGAATTGCGTAAGCTGCGGCGGCGCGCTCATCAACTTCAGTGGTGATCCGAAACCCATTGGCAGGGTGGGGGCCTATACCACTGAAACCTACTACGACAAGAGCCTGTTCTCGCAGCCGACCGGTACTGGAAAGGACGGCTTCGGCACTTCGGTGCGCAACCAATTCCGCCGTCCCCGGGTGTGGAACGCTGACCTCTCGCTGTTTAAGCAATTCCGCGTAAAAGAACGCTTCCAGCCGGAATTCCGTCTGGAAATGGTCAATGTCCTCAATCACACTAACTGGGGTGCGCCGGTGACGGGCTTCACGGCAGCGAATTTCCTGCAATTCACACCAGGTAGTGCCGAAAGCGGCACCAACAGCCCGGGCGCGCGACGTATCCAGATGGGTTTGCGCGTGCAATTCTAAACGGTCACGGTACTGAGCGGGTTGAACATTAGCCTGCTTGGGAATTCAGGCCGCCGGGAAACTCTTCCTTCGATGACTGGCAAGAGTTTCCCGGCGGCCTTTTGCTTGTGCTTGGAGACCGGCAACGAAAAAAGCCGGAGAATTTATTCCCCGGCTTAGATGCAATCCAGTTTGAGATTTACTTTTTCAACTTCGGCCAATTTTCATTGCCTGCTTTGATAAATCCAGGAATGTTTGTCTCCCATTTCTTCTGCACGTCCTTGCTGTAATTCAGGTATAGCTTTCCATCCACAATCCGCCAGGCTTCCGGATCAATGCTGGCCGTATAGTTGTGCGCCACCGCCCAGGCGCAATACCCGCCAAATTGGGGAGCATACTTTTCCGGGTTTTTGGCGAAATCGTCGCGGTTGGCGGCGCTGGCGAAATACCATTTCGCGCCCATCCACTCGTGACGGAATTGGTCCTTGCCCTTGACCGGCTTGCTTTCCTTGAAATAGGCGACCGCGTCATAGCCCTTGAGGGCGGTGCCGAAAATATTCTTGTTGATTGGATCAACGGCGGCGGATGCTGAACGAACTACGGTGGCGACCGTGGCGATCAACGCAATCAGCAGAACAGGGCGCATAACATTGGCGAACGTAAAAGACATTTTTCCCTCCGAAAATTTTCAATCCTTGTTTCTTGTCTCGAAATCCACGCGGTGAAGCGCGTTCACAGGCTAAATGCCTTGCGACGGTGGGTCTATTCCCACTCCGGATTTACTTGATGCTGACTTTAACGATGTTGGCGAACAATCCATCCACACTCACCGTTACGTCCACGTCGCCGCGTCCGGCCAGATTGCGCGGCAACCGCGCGTTGATTTGATCCAGCCCGACGAAGGTGTCCTGCGATCCTGCGTAAGTCACTTCCGCGCTGGTTCCGCCGATTTGCGTGCTTACGCCGGATAAACTGCTGCGATTGCGAATGCCGGTTCCGAACAACGCGATGAATACCTGTTCGCCTTCCGGACCGAGGTCAATCGGGCGGGGCACAAAGGCGCTTCGCACCGGGTCGAAATCGGCGACGGTTTCATAGGTTTGTGTGCCGTCGGGCTTGATACGCAACACGACGGCTGCGGCCACGCCTTTGCCGCTGGCGTCGGCGGCGAACAGGCCAGGATAGACATTCACAAGTTGCAGGATGCCGGAAGATGAAGAACCAAAGCCGCTGAAGACAGTGACCGTTGCCGTGCCCGTGGCTGTTCCAGCAGGAAGTTGAAAGTTGATCTGGTTTGGCGAGATGAAAAAAAGCGGCGCGGTGCGTTCGACGCCAGCGGAGTCTTTGATGACGACGCGCGTTCCAGCCAGTTCTGTCGGCAGCGGCGTTGTCACTGCAATTTGCGTGGTCGTCGCCATGGCCGCGCCGAAAATCGTGGCGATGGATTCGACGGCCATCTGTTGGCCGCGATAGTTTGCGGCCGAAACCACGGTCAGCAAACCCTGGGAAACCAGAAACTCCTGCGCGCGCGATTCGCGGCCCTGCGCATCAATGACGTAAAACAGCGCCCTGCCGGCAAACATCGCCGGAGGCAGGGAAAACCGGATTTGCCGGTCGCTTTCCACCCAGAACTGGCTGCCCGCTGCCAGTTCATACCGGTAAACGCGATTCTGTTGATCCACCTGTTCGAGAACGATTTTGTTGCCGCCGGTCGAAAAGCGGCCAGAAATCGAAGCCCGCGAGCCGGCAGTAAAAAGCGCTCCGGAATCCGGCGCAATCGCGCCGCAGGGCTTCAGCCGCGCCGGGCAGTCATTGCCCTGACAAGGCTGTGAAATGGGAATGATGGATTCCGATGATTCGCGGCCTTGCGCATTGATGACAGAAAGAATGGTGTCGCGGTCCGGGACAAGGTCGCCGGGCAGTTTGGCTCTGATTTCCGTCGGAGATTCGCTGAGCAGGTTCTGGCGCGGCAACGTCCATTTTTGAAAAGTGTGCTGCGTCACACGCTGCTCGATCACGATGGTGTTGCCGCTTGTGGAAAAGTTCTCGCCGGTCACGGTGATGGCGTCGCCGGGCGCGATGTGCAGCGTTTGATAGACCGTTTCCAGCAGGCCGCAGGAAGACGCAAATCGTGGACAGTCCGCGCACGTGACGGCAATGGTTTCCGAATTGGAATCGTAACCGCGCGCGTCCGTGACAAAGACCAGCGCAAAACCGGTCTGTCTTTCCGCCGGCATGGAGAAATTGATTTGTGTTGGCGATTCGTAAAACGCCTCGGCGTTATCCCGGGGCAAACTGAATTGCCGGGCAGTCTGGTTGAAGTGAACAACATTGTCCATCGGCGAAAATGGCGTCGTGACGTTCGTGCAGCAGCCTTGTGCGTAGATGGAAATGACGGTGTCCGGATCAATTTGAAAATTGGGAAGGCCCTGATTGTTCAAGACGCCGGGACCAGGCGAAGTGCGAATTTGCGGGCAGCCTGTGTAATTCGTCGCGGTTTCTCCCGCCAATCGCTTACGGAAATTCTCTCCGATGGGGGACAGGCTTAATCTTCCTTCGCGAACTCTATGCAATCCGAAAAGTCCCACGCCGACGCCGTAATTGGGCGCGTTGTCCACGATTTGCCAGAAAATGGCGTAGGAAGCCTGAAACGCGCCCTCGCCTTCCAGGGCGTCAAACATCTCGCTGGTGTGATTGGCGGCCTGGCATTCGCCGTAGCGTGCGCGCTCGAAGCCGTACTCGCCAATGATGAAGTTGTGCTCGCCAATTTCCGGGCGCTTCGCCTTGATCAGCGACAGCGCGAAGTTCAGATCGGATTTGAACCGCTGTTTTAAGTTTTCGGCGGGGTTGCCGACTTTGTCGTCCAGACTGCGCCAGGAGGAATAGGAGTAATAATCCACCTCCACTTGCGGCGCGACGGTATCCAGAACGCAGCGGTTCCGCAACGGATCGGTGCGCACCGGATCGCCCGCCGTTGCGCCGCACAGTTCGCCGGTCTGCCAGCTTCGCAATTGCGTGAATTCCAGCCCGGAAAAAAGTTTAGCGCTGTTGGCGGATTGATCCGCCGAATGGCTTGAAGGGAATTTCTGCCGCGCCAGTTTGACGCCTTCCACGCGCGAGCGAATCCAGTTGGTGTACGCATCCCAGATGGTGCGTTTGTTCGGCCACAAGGAAATCGCGTTATCGCCTTCCCAGTTCAAAATGATAAAGGTTTTGCCTGCGAATGCCGGATTGCCCAGCAGGTATTCGCCGAGTCTGCGAATCTCGTCACGTTCGGCGTCATATTCGGCCCGGGTGTAACCGTCAGACCAGTTGCTGGCCATGTCGCCCCGTGAATACGTCGTCAGCATGATCGTGCGGAATCGCGCATCGCGCAGCACTTTGTCGTAGGCGGGCAATTGCGCCAGTTGAACCAGATCGAGATTGTTTGCCGGATTCAGCCGGTAATCGTCGCGCGTCACCAGGGCGATGCGAATTGTTCGTGTGCCCAATTCGGCCACCAAATCCGCGCCCCAGTTGAGTTCATTGGTTGAACCATCCGTGGGCATGGCAGCATTGTTGATGTTCCAGTGGTAAACCCCGAACCGGTCCGCGCGGGATGCGGGCGGAGGCGGAACCGTTGCTGTTTGCGCGGACGTATTTGGCCAAGGCCACTGGCAAATTCCAAAAAGCGCCAGGGCCAAAATCACTGACAACGTGAATGTGCGGAATGCCGTTACTGCTGACATGGTTTTACCTCAAGTGTTGAATTCAGGGCCTGCGTGCTTCGCATCCTAGCATGAAGGACGCGGAAGGCTGCTGCCGTCCCACGCTGCGCGATTGTTTTTCCACGCCAAGCAATGGCTTGCGTTAAAGCTCAAAAAAGGGATTGACAGGTCGGAAAAAAAAACTACACTTCGTGAAGCTAAGTAAACAATTCACCACAAAAAAGCGAAATCGTTCTCGGAAAAATTTCAATTGCCCTTAACGCTTGAATCCCTTGCCAGGCCATCTGCGCAGTAGTTCTTTACTTCAAGCGTCATCCCTCTGACTGAAAAATTCGTTAGGCGGCGGTCTTGGTGCAGGTTTGTGCAGGTGACATTTCAAAGAGAAATGCGTCTGTTGTAATACCGAAATGCCGCTTGAGAAGCCGGGCGAAAGCTTGGCAGGGACCCGTGTGCTCTTTGCAGCTCTGAAGCGGGGTTTTTATCTGAAAGGAAAAATCGCATGAGTTATTCAATGAGTTTCGCATTGGCAGCCAAGGCCGCACGATCAGGAATCACTGGAATTGGAAAACAACTGTTGGTATCGGTTTTTGTATTGTGTGCTTTTGTGCTTATTGCCTTTTCGTTTGGGTTGAAAGGTCTGAAATCGGAAAGGCGTGACCTCAGTGCTGGGATGCCGCAACAGCGTCCGACTCCTTCCAAACTGGAAGCGGAAGTCATTGTGCTGAGAGAACGGGGATTTGAGCCTGCGGAAATTACTCGCCCCGCCGGTCCCTTCTTTCTCGCAGTGGACACTCGCATTGGGGCCAACAAGGCCGATCTTGTTCTCAGCCGTCTTACGGGCGGTCAAGTGCGCGAACAGAAACTGCCTCCGGGAAAACGGGCATGGCGGGAACAAGTTGACCTGCCCCCAGGAAAATATGTTCTGACGGTTGCAGATCGGCCAAATGCGGTTTGCACCATCACGATCACGCCTCGCTGAGCGCGGTCATTTCCGTGAAGCCGCAAAATCGTTCCATCAATTTTTGTTCCTGATTCATTGTCCGGAGAGTGCCATGTTCATCTTCATCAAAAATCGGTTCTTTCTCAGCCGCACGATTACTTTCCTGTCGGCGCTATTTTTCCTGATTGCAGCCGTAGGCCAGGCAAATGCGCAGTACGACAGGACGGCTGGCGTCACGCCTTCATTACTGACGCCTGGAACTCCTGCCGGGACTTACCCTTTGGACGGATTCGACACGGTCAATCTTTACAACGGAAACATGAATTTCAGCCTGCCCATCCTGACTATCAAGGGGCGCGGCAGCGTCAGCCATACAATCAATTTGAGAATCGAACAACGGTGGCAGGTGGACGGTTACAGCGCGGCTTTTGGAATTTACACGCCAGTGGCTCATTGGTGGACTGGAATTGAGCCGGGATATGGTCCGGGCGTCATGGAGGGCAGGCAACTCAATGAGGCATGCGGCGACATGTTTTATGCCGGTTATCAAATGACAAGGCTGTACTTCACCGCGCCAAATGGAACGGAAGTCGAATTTCGCGACCAGGAAAGCAGGGGCGAGTCCAAAAACGGCAATTGCTACCCGCACGGCATTTACAACAACCCTTTCAACCGCAAGAAAATCTTCAATGCCGTGGATGGATCAGCGGCGACTTTCATTTCTGACGCGGATATTTATGATTGGACCGGGGCTGCGGAACATTACATATTTCCCAGTGGAAACCTGATGTGGCGCGATGGGACGATGTACAGAATCGTCAATGGTGTGGTGGCCTGGATGAGAGACCGCAATGGCAATCGCCTGGATTTTCAGAATGGCGTGATCAAGGACTCTCTGAACCGCGAAGTCACCATCACCACTCAGAGTCAGGGAGCTTCGTATTATGATCTGATCACTTACAAGGGCAGCGGCGGCGCGAATCGGCAGATCAAGATTTGGTACAGACCGCTTGAGGAAGTGCTGCGCGCCGATTATCAAGTCGGAACTGCGCCTTATACCAAAACGCTTACCTACCTTTTCGGGATAGGCAGCACTCAGACGGTTCACAATCCGCTTCGCGCCGCTTCCGTGGAATTGCCGGACGGAAGAAGCTATCAGTTCTTTTACAACTATTATGGAGAATTAGCGCGCGTCGTTTTGCCAACAGGTGGGGCGTTTGAATATGACTGGATCGGATATGTCACTGGCAACTCGGACATTGTGCGCCGCGTTTCGGAAAAACGGGTTTACCCAAATGGCGGACAGGGATCGTCGTTTTCCGTGAAGACTGTTTTTTCGGACAATCAAACGCCCTCGGATCCAAACAATTCCTGGTTTTTCACGGAGCAGAGAGATTCCGCCAACAACCTGCTGGCGCACAGCAGGCACTATTACTATTACAACACGCTGTATTCAACATTCACCTGGACACCGTTTCAAAACAGACCCTACGACGAAGGACGCGAACACAAGACGCAGTCGTACAATACTTCCGGTTCCAGTGTGACCAGTCTGTTGCGCGAATTGCAGCAGGTATGGACGGCTACCTTCTGGACGCCTGCTCCGCCCTCGGATACCCGCGTCAGCGAAAAAATCACCACGCTGGCCGACACTAGCCCGGCGCTGGTTGCCAAAGAGGTTTATACATACGGTTCATATAACAACGTGACCAGAGTGGACGAATACGGCTACGGTTCCGGCGCAGCCGGCGCGCTGGCCAGGTATCGGGTAATGCAGTATTTAGGGAACAGTTACGACACTAATCTGAATATCCATCTGCGCGGTTTGCCCACACAGGAAAAGGTCCATGACGCGGGCGGCACGCTGCGTTCGCAAACCGATTACGAATACGACATTTACAACCAGGGGACTCCGGACGCTTTTCATGACGCGCTGACCAATCGCACAAACATCAGCGGGTTAGACACCGCTTTCACCACTTCGTATTACACGCGCGGCAACGTGACCAAAACGACCAGGCAATTACTCGACAGCGGCGGGAACATCACCGGCTCGGTCAGTGGCTACGCGCAATACGACATCGCGGGGAACGTGGTCAAAACGCTTGATCCCCGCAGCACCACGTCCAATCTGATTGCCACAAGCTTCGATTACAGTGACAACTTCGGAACCAGCCCGGATGGAGGAACGCAATCCGGCGGCCTTCCGCTGAACTCGTCGCCCTCGGAATTGAGCAGCGTAAGTCAGAATGCATACGCAGTGCCATTCAAGGTAACGAATCCACTCGGCCACACAGCTTACACGCAATACGATTATTACCTGGGTAGACCGATTGATGCGCAGGACGCGAACGGCGTTAAATCCAGTGTCTATTACAACGACGCGCTGGAGCGCCCGACCAAAGGCATTCAGGCCATCGGAACAGCCGCCGCCGCTCAAACGCTGATTGTTTACAACGACAGCAACAGCGCCGTGAACGGCAACCCAGCGCGCTCCATCACCACCATCAGCGACAAGGATACGTACCAGGAAAGCAACGGCGGCGCGGGACTGAAGGGAGTGGTTTTGTACGATGGATTGGGCCGCACCTGGCGACAGGCGAGTTATGAAGGCAACACTGGCGGCGGCAATACCTGGTTGCTGACCGATATACAGTTCGACGCGATGGGGCGAGCTTGGAAGACTTCCAATCCCTGGCGCAATTCCGATCCCGCGACGACCAGCAGCCCATCGGAATGGGCGACGACCGATTACGATGCGCTCAGCCGTGTCACCAAAGTCACCACGCCGGACACCGCCGCCGTCAAAACCGCCTACAGCGGCAATCGAGTCATCGTCGGCGATCAGGCGGGCAAAAAACGGTTGACCGAGACCAACGCGCTGGGGCAATTGGCCAAAGTTTGGGAAATAACCTCGCCGGATTCGGGCGAAGTGCAGGTCACATTCACCGGCTCCACTACATCCGATCTAAATGGAACCTACAATGCCAATCTGACCAGTTACAGTTACGACACGCTAAATAACCTGACCTGGGTGGCGCAGGGCAGCCAGCGGCGCTGGTTCGCTTATGATTCGCTTTCCCGATTGATCCGGGCGCGCAACCCGGAACAAAGCACCTACAGCTTTACGCCGAGCGTGACCGTCACTGCCGGAGCCGAAAGCAACAGCAGTTGGTCAACGGCTTACAACTACGACGCAGCAAGCAACCTGCAATCCAAGACCGATGCGCGCAACATCACGACCAGCTACAGTTACGACGCGCTGAACCGGAACACGCTGATGACCTACAGCAGTTATCCGAACGGTAGCTACTATGTTGAGCGTCATTACGACGGCCTGATTGCCAATGGCATTGGGCGGTTCCATTACGACATCGCCTGGAACTACCGCTGGGAAAAACCGACTGACAACGCCGCGCACCATCACAACGTCGTCAACAGCTACGATCCGCTGGGACGCCCCCTGAGCCAGACGCAGAACTTTTACGTCATCGAAGGTGGCGCGGGACAGTGGAAACCTTACAGCCTGGGACGCACTTACGATCTGGCGGGCAACGTCAAGACGCAGACTTACCCGTCAAGCCGGGCGGTCAATTATGGCTACGACACCGCCGGACGCCTGAACAGCTTCACTGGGAAACTGGGCGGAATTACGGGCCCCGGCAACACGGATGTAAATTACGCAACCGGGATTCAGTACAACGGCTACGGGCTGACCAGCCGCGAAACGTACGGGACAAACACGCCACTCTACCTGAATCTGCATTACAACAACCGGCTGCAGATGGTGGACTTGCGCCTGGGCGACAGTTCCGCGGACCAATGGAACGCGAACCGGGGAGCGTTGATTTATTACTACGGCACTACAGCGCTCACCGGCTGGGATCCTTTCTTGAACAGCGCGGACAACAACGGCAACGTGCTGCGGCAGGTGAATTATGTTCCCCTGAGTGGCGGCGGGACCGTCATTCCGCAGTTGGATGATTACACTTACGACAGTTTGAACCGGGTTAAATCCGTAACCGAAGCGCAGATGAACAGCGGCGGGGCATGGACGTTCAACGTCTTCACGCAGACTTTTGATTACGACCGCTGGGGCAACCGGACGATCAATTTGGGCGCGACGACCAATGGCGTGGCGGGCGTGACGCGGAAGAACTTCGTGGTGGATACGGCAACCAACCGGCTGACTTCGGTGGATAGTGTGGGAATGACTTACGATGCCGTCGGCAACCAGACCAACGACGGAACGGGGGATCGTTACTACGACGCCGAGAACCGGATGACGAAGGCGGTGCAGGGCGGGCAATCGCACTATTATTTTTACGACGCGAACGGAAAGCGGGTGCGGCGAATCGTGAACGGTTCGCAGACCTGGGGTGGGACGGAGACGTGGTTCCTGTACGGCTTCGAGGGCGAGTTGGTGGCGGAATACAGCTACAACCAAGTGACTGCGCCACTGGCTTCCTCGCCGCAGAAAGAGTATGGCTACCTGAATGGAAAACTATTGGTGGTGTGGGATGGGACGCAAACCGGTGACAAGGTGCTGAAGTGGCTGGTGACGGATCATCTGGGGTCGACGCGGATGGAAGCGGACAAGAGTGGGAGCTTGGCGGGGATGACAAGGCACGATTACTTGCCATTTGGAGAGGAGTTACTGGCGAGCACGGGAGCACAGCGAAGCGGGATTGGGCATGAACCGCCCGCAAGCAACATCCAACAAAAGTTTACTGAGAAAGAGCGAGACACAGAGACTGGTCTGGACTACTTCGGAGCAAGATACCTTGCTTCCGTACAGGGACGATTTACCTCCTCAGATGAAGTACTATACGACCAATATGAGGATGAACCGCAGAGCTGGAATCTTTACTCTTATGTTCGGAATAATCCGCTATCGAGTGTCGATCCGAACGGCAGGGAAACTTGCTACTACCAAAATGGGAGACAGGTTGCTTGTGACAACGCTAAGAATTTTGGTATCAAAAATAATGTTCTAACCTACGATGGTAAGAGCTATGATCTAAACAAGCTTGAAGCTCAAACAGTAATTAGATCAAGCGGTATTGAGCCTGGCCACCAACAAAACATACCAATGGCGCCGCAGCTTGTTTCAACCACACCAGGAATTGATCCTTCAACGCTAAAAAATATTCCGACAGGAAATGTGCCACAGCTAATACCAATAGTCAGCGGCTATATGGATTTCTCTAACAGTACAGAAGGGCAAGTACTGATGGCGATTGTGCCGGTTCCTGGAGGGGCTGGATGGCGATTATTCAATGTGCTCCGGCCTCTCGCGAAAATGGGACATGCGGCCAAACATTTGAAGGACTTTCAGAAGTATGATGCCGCTTTAGGCTCTGATGACGTCGCTAAAATACTAGGGTATGTTAGAGATATTGCTAAGAAAGCAGGAGCTTCAGAAGCAACTAGAAACGGGGGGATGGCTTATGAAGCTATTGTTGATATTGGAGGCCAGTCAGTTAGAGTAAGAGTAATAGAAAGTGCAAGCGGATTAATAAGAACGGGTTACCCTATACCTTGAATTGAGGAGTTAGAATGGAAGCTTCTTACGAACCGATTATTTTAAGTGATAGTGATCAAAAAGAACTTTTTAGTTTATTCACTAGCGCTACTCTTCACGAGAGAGAACAAATCTATGATCCCAACAGCAATCATTATTTTCAAAATACTGATTTGACCGAAGAGTATTCTCTTACCGAAGAAAATAGAGAGTACGCTTTGGACGCTTGGAGAGCAGTGTTATATTTTTTGCATTCGAAGGGGTATTCCCTTGTTAAGGATAATAAGCAGATAGATTTATCTTTTAGTGAGGAAGAGTTCATTCGGTAGGTGAAAGGATTTGTTTGTGCTAGATCGTCAGCCAGATTCAGCTCCCTGCCATCATCAGAGTAAGGCAGAAAGACTTTTGATCCGCACTAACGGCGTGATAGCGAAATTATTTGTATAGACCTCCGATTACAAGCCCTTGGGCGACCAGATGATCAATTTAGACGCTATTCGCGCACGTATGACCTAGCGGGCAATGTCAAAACGCAGACCTACCCGTCAGGCCGGACGGTCAATTACGGCTACGACGCCGCCGGACGGCTGAACAGCTTCACCGGAAACCTGGGCGGAATCGCCGGCACGAACTACGCGACCGGGGTTCAGTACAACGGCTACGGGCTGACCAGCCCCGAAACCTACGGGACGCAGACGCCTCTGTGCTTCAAGCTACCTTGCGACAATGCTTAATGCTTCAGCAGTTCCTCAAGCTGTCGGGCCAGATTCGCATCGAGTTTGCTCAATGCCTGCCCCTGTTCCGATGCCGCGAAACGGTCACCGATTTCCAGGTAGGCCATTCCCAGTTGAAACATTGCCTGGACCAGATCCGGCCGAAGCTTGAGAGACTGCTTATAGGCAGTGATGGCTTCTCGATACTGCTTTAGACGGCTGTGTGCCAGGCCAATTTGATAATAGGTCATTGACGCATCCGGCTTCCGCTGCACAAGCACTTTAAGAACCGCAATGGTTTCTTCATACCGATTAAGCTGGAACAGTGTTCCGCCCAGATTCAGATACCCTTCCAGTCGTTCCGGATTCAGTTTGATGCATTGGTTGAATGTTTCCACCGCTTCGTTCAGACGTGAGCTTTCAACGTAGGCGAACCCAAGGTACAAATGACCTTCGTAACTTGTGGGATCAAGTTGCAGGCCCTGCCGGTAAGCGTTGATTGCATCTCCATATCTGCCTGCTGAGGCATACATGCCCGCCAGCCGAAACACCTCGTTACGGTCGTTCGGATTCCGGCGGACTTTTTCCTCCTGCGGCGTCAGGTCAATCGTCTTTGGCATCTTGCGCCAGTTTTCCAGCGTGGCGCGAATGTCCTTGTCATTTGGGTTGATTTCTAGCGCTTGCTGCATCGCCGCGATGGCTTCCTCCATCTTATGCGCCAGCATCAGGGAAATCCCCAAAAGCTTGTAGGCATCGGCGCTATTCGGGTTCAGTTTGACGATTTGTTTGCGGACTTCAGCGGACTGCTGATGCCGTTTCAGTTCGTCGTAGGCATGGGCCTGATGCTGAAGGACTTTCGGGTCATTGGGGCGAAGTTTGAGTAATTGTGTGGCGGCTTCCAGCGTGGCTTCAAACCGGCCAAGCCGCAAATTGATCTGGGCTAGCGCATCATAAATTTCAACCTTTTCCGCTGGTGTCGGATCGAGTTTAAGAGCGGCATTGAGCGCCTCGGCGCTTTCCGCAAACTGATTCAGTTTGTAATGGGCAAAAGCCAGACCCCTGAGAACTTCCACCCTGGCGCCTTTCAACTCAATTGTGCGTTTGTAGGCCGGAATCGCCTCTTTGAATTTTTCCTGGCGCATGTAGCTTTGGGCCAGGTGAAACTGCGCCCATTCATGCTTCGGTTCTAACTCCAACGCCATTCGGAAATTCTTTTCCGCTTCTTCATACTTGTTTTGATGAAACAGGTTCAGGCCCAAACCATAAAGTTGCTGCGCCGTCAGCGGCTGGGGCTTTGATGCGCGCAAGGCATCCGCCGGACGGCCCAACTGTTTGTAGGCGAAGACAAGAGCTTCGCGAATGGGCAATTCCGGTTTCAGTTTCAGCGCGCGTTCCAGCGATTGCGCCGCCGCATCGTAATTCCGTATAGCCAGATGAACCTGGCCGAGCGAGGAATAGGCTTCGGCAAAATCGGCGTCCAGGTCTAATGCCTTCAGAAACGACCGAATGGCTTCATCGAACTTTTGCTGCTCGGCATACACCACGCCGGCGTAGTGGGGCGCAATGGCGAGTTTGGGATTGAGTTCGGCGGCTTTTTGAAAGGTTTCGATGGCCGCTTGCCATTGACCGGCGCGCCGCTGCTCCAAGCCCTTTTCCAGAAGCTTCAGCGCTTCGTCTTGTTGATTAGCCGTTTGCAAAAGTGCGAAAGCCCGAACCGGGCTTTCAGCACCTTGAATGATGAAGAACATTCCGAGAAGTAAGAAAACAACCTTCATTGATACTCCAAAAACTAATTGATGCTGATTCTGACGGCGTTCGTGGTTCGTTGATCCGCCGTCAGCACAACGTCCACACTGCCCCGATTGAACAAACTGCGAGGCAAGGCGATGTTGACCTGGTCCAATCCCACGAAATCCGGTTGCGGCCCGGCGTAAAGCACGGGAACGCTTTCGCCGCGAATGGTCGCAGTGACATTCGACAGCGCGCTGCGGTACCGCAATCCGGTTCCGAAAAGAATCAGAAAATCCTGCTCCGATTCCGGGCCAAGCTGAATCGTTCGCGCGACAAACTGATTTAAGTTTGAATCGAAGACGGCGACCGGTTCATAAACCTGTTCGCCATTGGCCTTGACGCGAAGCAGGGTTGCTGCCGGAAGTCCCTGCCCGGAAGCATTGGCCGTGAACAGGCTGGGCGCGACGGCGGCTATTTGCGCGGTCCCGCTGGAAACAGTTCCGTCTCCGCCGGTGATGGTAATTAGGGCTTGTCCGGCAGCGGTGCCTGGTGGAATTTGGTAATTGATCTGTCCCGGAGAAACAAAAAACAGCGGAGCCACTCGCTGCATTCCCAAACTGTCCCTGACCATCACACTGGTTCCGGCCAGCGAAGTCGGCAACGGTTGTGTCGCGGCTACCTGAGTCGCCGTTGCCAGCCGCGAACCAAAGACGGCGGTGATTCCTTCGGTTGCCAGCGTTGCGCCGGAAAAGCTGGCGGCTGAGACGCTGGCCAGCGGCGCATACTGGAACAGCGAACGCCCGATCGTCAGAAACAGTTTTCCGTTCTGCCAGAAGGGGCGTCCCAGCAGCGTGCCGATTTCAATCGGCGGTTGCCCCGGCAGCGGCAGATAGCGCCGGTTGAGGCTGTTGTTGGTAAATGTCACTTCTCCGGTGGGGCTCAGTGAATCCGCCTCCGTCGGAGCTTGTAGAAAACTCTTTTGCGTTTCCTGTCCGGATGGTGAACGCAGCCAGAGAGGCTCCGCGCCGCTGGAGTTTGGTTTGGAATAAGCGACCCAGCCATTGTTGAGCAGAAAATTACGTCTCCCCAAATTGCCAGTTCCGGAAGCGAGGATTGTTTCGCCGGAGTCCGTCAACAGGACGATTTCATAAGCCGGCTGGGAAACAGGGCCGCTGTAACGTATGAAAACTATGTTCCTGCCATCCGTCAGCGGATAAACATCGCGCACGCCTTCCTTACTGGTTAATTGTGTCACCTGATCGTTGCGGTAGCGGTAAATGTGATAGACGATGTCATTGCCTGCCCAGAAGATAATTTCTCCGGATGGTGTCAACGAATTCATCCAATTGCCGATTCTTCCGGTTGAACTGATCGGTTTCGTCGTGCCCGATGTCAGATCGCGCAGGAACAGCGCGGGCGAATTCCAGATTGCATATTTGCCTGCCACCTGAAGCGAGTTGGAGGAATTGAGCGGGCCCAAATCCATCAACTGGCCGTCGCGCGATTCGCGCAGGACGGAATTGCCAGGCAAGCCGTCCAGGCCGTCCAACTGCATGGAAAAGATCGCGCCCGTGGGAGTCAGAAAAGCCGTCTGATTGAGGTAATCAGGCTGCAACTTGCCGTCCAATAATGCTGCCAGTTCGGTCTCCGCTCCGGTGAGGCGATTGTGAACCTTGAGCACGTCGCGGCCATTTCTCGGCTCGTTGAACAGAATCAGGTTTTCCTGCACGTCCAAAATCAGGCCGTTCAGGCTCAGGGTTTCGATCAACATCGGGCTGGCTTCGACATAAATGTTCTGGCAGGACAGCGTCCGTTGATTGGCTGAGTCGGTCGCACGAATGCACAGATTGCCACTTTGGCCATTGAATTTGAGAAGTGAGATTTCGCCGTCAAAGCTTTTGGGTAATCCCGTCACGTAGGAAGTATCGTTGAAAATCACATCCAGTTCTTTGCACCCGGCAGGATCGTCATCCGTGCAACTCGCCTTCACGCGCAGCGTCGGTCTGGCGACCGAATTATTGACCAGCCCGCTGACTGTCAAACGGGCCGGTTGATCGTAAATGAATGTCGCTTGCGCGGTGGCCGCGTTATTGAAAATGTCGGTAGTCGTGAAAACGACCTGTCTGGAACCACGCGCCAATCCCGCCAGGGAAATCGTTCCCGCCCAGCCCGGCTGACAATCTCCTCCCCGGGTTCTGTGGGCACAGGCGGAAAAGACCAGCATGGATTCGCGGTCTTCCACCTTCGCTTTGACCGTAGAGACCTGGAAGGTGGAGCTGACAAGTACCGCGACGGATAAAGTGGTGTCACTCAATCCATTATGTGTGGGAGACGCAATGATCATCGTGATCGAACTTTGCTGTGCCCGGGTCGGAAAGGCGAACTGTCGGCTCAATATGATCGGAAGTGATAAGACAAGCAGCAGTAGCAAGGTCAGGCGCTTCATCTGTGAACCTCGATGATGATGAATTGCTGTAGACACCGTTCAGCAAAAACGTTTTCAGATGGGGCGAATCGTCGTCTGGGAAACTGTCAAAGTCTGGAGGCGGCCGATGGGCGTATTGGAGAACCGCCAGATTGAAGAATTGGGCGAGCGGGATGATAGCTCGAATATTCACCAGAAGAAAAGTGCAAAAACTCTTACCGTTTGGTTCGTTCCCGGGCTTTTTGCCGTGCCTGCTGTAGCGCGTTGAAGATGGCGGCTGGCTCCGCCTGTTCGCGGGCTTCGGCTGATTTCGTTTCCTGCGGCGGCGAATCGGGCGTTCTGGTTACTGGCGGAACAGGTATGGGCGCGACCGGCGCTGCCAGGGGCTTCGGTTCGCGCTGGAGTTTGGTTGGCAGCAACGGCAGCACGCGCGCCGTCAGCAAGCCCGTGTGACGTTCCAGCACTTCGACCAGCAACAACAGGATTGCTGTCATCAACAACCACGGGGCCGGTTCGATCAATCGCGACTGGCGCGGCAAATCCTTCCAGACGCCGGAAAGCTCCAGTCGCTCTTTACCGCTGGTGGCCTGCGCCAGTCGTTCCAACGTGGTTTGACCTTCATCCGCGTCCGATGGCTTGAACTCCGGCGAGTAGGGAAGCGCTACCGGCGCGAGCGTCACCGGGTGAACGCCGGGAATTTCGACTGTGGAAAGCGCCGTCTCGCTGCCGTTGAGCGGAATCGTAATTTCCATCGTGTCCGCTGCTGACCATCGCATTTCGGCTTTTTCTGATGCCGGTTTTGCGCCGGGCGTGCCGCGCAGCGTGGTGACTTTGGGACTGGGAGCGCCGCTGGGAGCGCGGACATCCTGTCCACCCATACTGGGAGCGCGGACATCCTGTCCGCTTTCATCCCGATCCGGATCAAGATGAAGTTGAATGACGCTGACGCCGTTTTTCACTTCCTGTGTGAGCAGCATGTTACCCGGCAGATTGGCGGTGTCTCCGGCAACCCAGCGAGCCAGGCTGGTGAAATACTCTCCGGCATTGGTCCAGCCCGAAATCGCTCCGGTGTAATCACCATCGGCTTCGCCCGTGTACGTCAGCACGCGGCCGCTGCCCGCCTGCCACGACGCCACGACCGGAGCGGTGTATTCGTCAGTCGTCACTGTCGCCAGATTCGCGTTGGGCCGCAGATAACAAAGGTTGTAACCGCCGATGGGCGGCAATCCGGCGAACTGCTTTCCGGTCAGTGTAACCAAACCGCCGGTCGCCTGAATGGGCGTTGTGGCTTCCAGAAAGGTGCTGCGGGCGACGACGATGGTGTCCTGCGCAAACAATCGCGGCAGTTCTTCAGCGCTTTCGGTGAAATAGATTTGCCCATTGCCGCGTGCGGCAATGTCGCGCAACAAATAGGCGTCAATGTCCGAAGGTTTCCCCAGGCCGATGACGCTGACGGTGATGCCGGCCTGTTCGCACTGATTAAGCAATTCGCGGTATTTGCCCGGCTCTTCGGAATCGGAGGCGTCGGCGAACAGGATGATGTGACGGGTTCCGGCTTTGGCTTTGAGCAGCATTTCCGCTGAAGTCGCCAGCGCCTCAAAAATGAAAATGCCGCCGCCCTGCGAATCCACTTTCAGGATGTCACTGCGAACGCGCGCGGCGTTGCCTTCCACCGGTTTCAAATCGGCGATGATGTGCGAAGAGCTATCCACCGCGACCACGCCGAATTCGTCCACCGGTGACAGCAGATCGAGCACTTGCACGGCGGCCAGATTCGCCAAATCCATTTTGGTGCGTCCACCACCAACGGACACGGACATGCTGCCGGAACGATCCATCGCGACGACGATGGCCAGCGCCAGTTTGCGATGCTCCTGCCGCAGTTCCATCGAAACCGGCAGCACGGCTTCGAGCGGCGATTTGAAATATCCGCCGGGGCCATAAGCGTGTTTGCCGCCGGTCATCATCAATCCCGCGCCGGTTTCCGTCACCCAGGCGGAAATGGCTTCCATGCCGCGCGTGGTAATTTTATCGGCCTGGACGTTTTCGATGACGACGCCGGAAAATTGCGCCAATGCTTCCAGCGACCATTCGCAATCTTCCGGTTTTGAGATTTTTACTTTCAGTCCGCCGCCGGTCAGCAGGCGCGCCAGGCCGGAGTTTTCCGCTGACGAAACAATCAGCAGCGGTCGCGGTCCCTGCACGCCAACCAGAATCTTCGCCGTGTTGTTTTCAGGAACCGGATCGTCGTGACCGCCGGAAATTTTCAGCGAATAGTTTTGCGCGCCCGGCGCTTCGGCCAGGTCGCGGAAGGTCAGCCGGTTCAATCCCGCGTTGACAGCCGTTTTCCCCGCCGCCAGGGTCTGCCCGCCGCGCCGCAATTCAAAATTGACTTCCTGCGAAAACGGCGATTTTACCCAGGCCGTGATCATGAAACCTTCGCCGGGGGTAACGGTGACGGGCGCGTCAATTTGCGCGATGGCCAGGTCGTTCGCCGTCGAACGCTGCAGCGAACGGTAATCAATCGCAATCCCGCGCGATGCTGCACGCGCCGCGCTGCTCGAAGGTTCCTTGCCGGTCCAGCGTCCGTCGGAAATGACCAGAATTTTACCGGGAGCACTGGCCGGAATCAGCGCCAAGGCTTTTTCGACCGCTTCGTTGAGGTTCGAGGCATCCTGGGAAATCTGATTCGTGAAGCCTGCGAACGCACCTGTTTGTGGGGAACGCTCGATGCTCGCGGTCTGGCCGAAGGAAACGACTGCCAACCTGTCATCGCTGCTCATCGCGCGTTGAATTAATTCGATGGCTTCGCGCTCAGCGGCTTCCGCATTGGCAGGCATTGAAAGGCTGCGGTCGGCGACGACGACGACGGTTCCGGCGCGGCTGGGAAGTCTGACCGCCAGTCCGCACAGCGCCAGCAAAATGAGCAACAGTGTCGTTAGCCGCGCATAGCGCAGGAACTTCGACGCAGGTTTCCACAACCACCACGCCACAAGCAGCGGAATTGCCAGCACCAGCCAGATTGGATGAAGAAGTGTGACCATCGGCTTTTGATGAGGCCCGATAGTCTACTGCGATGGAAGGGAAATCAAGTCCGTGTTTGTCGTCCCCGCTTCAGGCGAAATCGTTCCAGGATGAACTTTTCCGCCTGAAGGCGGGACTACAAACGCTGTTAATCAAAGCGAAGCGCTGTCATCGGGTCCACTTTGGTCGCTTTTCGAGCCGGCAGGTAGCAAGCCAGGGCTGCCACGGTCGCCAGCAGCAACGCAATCAACGCAAACGTCAGCGGATCGGTCGCGCTGACGTTGTACAGCAGGGTTTTCATCACCCGTGTCAGCGCGAAAGACGCGGCCAGGCCAATGGCTATACCGGCCACGGCCAGCTTCATTCCTTGTTTCATGACAAGCTTGACCACATCACGTTTTTGCGCGCCGAGCGCCATGCGAATGCCGATTTCGTTGGTTCTTTGGGCGACGGAATAGGCCATCACACCGTAAATACCGACCACGGAAAGCAGCAGCGACAGCGCGGCGAAAATCCCCAGCAGCAGAGTGTACAAACGCGGTTCGGACAATGCGCCGCTCAATTGTTCGGCGACGCTTTTCTGCCGCGAGACGGATTGTTTGGCATCCACCGCCCAAATCGCACGCTGCACATCCTGTTTGACCGCCGTCGGAGTGGTCGCCGCACGAATCAGCAGTGCCGTCGAAAGCCAGGGAATCTGCCGGTTCGAGACATAAATCTGCGGCAAGACCTTGCCCGGTTCACCCTGATTCAGGTCTTTAGCGACGCCGATGATTTCGAGCTTGGTGGGTGCGCCGAGGTAATTGATCGAAATCACTTTGCCAATCGAAGTTCCGTCGCTGAAATACTGCCGTGCCAGCGATTCGTTGATGATGGCGACTTTGGGCGAATTGAGTGAATCCAGTTCGCTGAATTCGCGTCCGATGACCATTGGCGCTTTCATCACGCGGAAGTAGTTCGCGCTGACCGAATCGTAAAGCGCGTCCGCGGGATTCGGCATCGGATTGCCTTCGATGTTGAAAGGGAAGTGCAGATACGAAAAGGGCGTTCCGCTGGTCAGCGTGGCCGCTTCGATGCCGGGCGTTTGCGCAAGCTGATCCAGAATTTGCCGGTAGAAATTGACCTTCGCTTCGTCGTTCGGATAGCGCGAAAACGGCGTGGCCAGCGTGGCGCTGACCAGATTGTTGGGATCGAAGCCCAGTTGGGTTTGCTGCAACAGAACGAAACTGCGAATCAGCAACCCCGCGCCGATCAGCAGCACCAGCGCCAGCGCCATTTCCGCGTCAACGAAGAAATTTCGCGCGCGCTGATGCTGCGAGCCTTCGGAACCGCGCGTGCCGTCTTTCATCCAGTTGTTCAAGCCAATTTTTGATGCTTGCAACGCCGGAATCAGCCCGAATAGCAGACCGGTCAAAAGCGTGATGCCGAGCGTGAACAGCAGCACGGTGGAATCCAGCCGGACTTCATCGCCCAGTCGCAAATAAGCGTAGCTTTCGGGCAACAGTCGGATCAGCCCTTCAACGCCCCACATTGCCAGCAGCACGCCGACCGCCGCGCCGGAAATGGCCAGCAGCAGACTTTCGGTCAGCAACTGCCGCATCAGTTGCCAGCGCGTTGCGCCAATCGCCAGACGGATGGCCAGTTCCTTGCGCCGCGAAGTGGCGCGCGCCAGCAGCAGATTGGCGACATTGGCGCAGGCAATCAACAGCACCAGCGTTACCGCGCCCAGCAGGACGAACAACGAAGTTTTGACATCGCGCACCAACCTGTCGCGGTATGGCGTCAATTGCACGGTGATGTTTTTGTTGGTGGCGGGGAATTGCGCTTCGTAGCGGCTGGCGATCAGTTTCATTTCGGCTTGCGCGGATTCCAGAGATTGGCCGGCTTTGATTGTGCCGATGACATTAAAATACCGGTTGGCGCGATTGGTCATTTCGGCGGAATCGCGCAACAGCGGCTGCCAGAGTTCGGCGGTGGCGGGATATTTGAAATCCGGCGGCATGACGCCGATGACTTCGACGCCTGTGTTTCCCAGCGTTTTGCCAATAATCGCCGGATCGCCGCCAAATTTCTGCTGCCAGAGGCGATGACTGAGAATGATCGTTCCCGCCGCTTTCAGCACGCCGTCTTCCGGGACAAAGGTTCGTCCCAGCAGCGGTTGCGCATGGAAGAGTTGGAAAAAGTTTGTTGACACCCCGGTCGCTGAGAAGGTTTCAGGATTGTCCACGCCGGTCAGTTCAAAACCGCTCCCTCGCAGCGCCGCGATTTGCTCGAAGCTCTGGGTTTGATCTTTCCAGTCCCAGAAATCGGCGGGGGAGACGCCGCCGTATTTTGCCGGATCGTCCTGTAGCTTGCCGCTTTCGATGACAACGTGCCGTTTGGCGTCCACATAAGGCAGCGGCCGCAACAGTACGGCATGCACCACGCTGAAAATCGCCGTATTCGCGCCAATGCCCAGCGCCAGCGCAATAATCGCCACCAGCGAATACGCGCGATGTTTCGCCAACATCCGCACGCCAAAACGAACATCCTGCCAGAGCTTTTCCATGAGTTTTCTCCGGGAAAAAGTGTACAGCCGACTGTTAGTCGGCTGTAGTTTCGGCCAATCGCCTTTTCAAGGAGACCGCAGCCGACTAACAGTCGGCTGTACGTTCTATTTACGCTTCAATCGAACCGTGCCGCGATCCATATTGATGGTCAGTTGCGGGCCGCCGCCATTGATGGTTCCTTCGATCCGTTCCTTGTCGAAAGTGTTTGTCGCCACCGCGAAGTCGGTTTGAAAGTGCTCCCGCCGTCCGACGTTGGCGCGAAGCGTCAAGCCTTGTGCATCAGGCAATCGCAGTTCGCACTCGCCACGGCCAATGTCCAGCCGCGAATTATTTTCGAGGCGAACGGCTTCCAGGCGGCTGTTGGTACGGTCGGATTGGAAAGACAGACTTCCCTGTAAATTGGAAAGCGTTGCTTCGCCGCGATCCATGTGGACTTCGATTTCGCCGCTCAAGTCGCGCGCGCCGACCGTCGTCCGGTCGGTATTGAGTTTGATTCGTCCGGCAAATCCGGAAGCATCCACTTTGCAGCGGTCTGCGTCCAGGTTCAGGTTCAGCGAGCGAGGCGCGCGGATTTCGTAATGAATGTTTGGCAGTCGGCGGGAGTTCCATTCCATGGTTGGCACGCTTTCGAAATCCGAGCGAATGGTGATTGCGTTCGTGCCGCCGGTGATTTCAATTCTGGCGGCTGCGACAGCGCGCGCGGCATAACTGCTGTCTGTGTCTTTGGGCGGTTCAATGCGCGCGTACACTTCAATCTGATTTTGATCCCAGGAAGTCAGCTTCACACTGCCAAGATCGGTTTTGATGGACAATTGACCGCCGGGCTGAAAATCAACCGTTCTTCTGAATTCGCGGCCTTGAAAAGCGGAAGCAAGAATTGGCAGCGCGAGCAAAAGCGCGACAGCAACGAAAAGTCTGAAGCGAGTAATCATCTCGATATTCCTCCAAATTCGTCAGGTGGTGGATGTTGGGTAATTGGTGGATAACCAAACTTCGTGCCAGTTGCGGCACGGCAAGTAAGTGCAACAATTGCGCGTTTTGTTTCAGCCGGAAAAAAATATTCCGCTGTTGGATTGTGCGGATTTGGGAACGCCGAATCCCGAAATTGAATTTCGGTGTGGCAAATTAAAGCTGTGACGGCTGCATGCAGGTGCGAACGACATGACACCTGGCGGGAAGTCGCGTTAGGATAAAACTCTGGTCGTTCCAGGACTTCCTTTTCACATCACTGGCATTCAATCTTCGAGAGGAAATAACCGCGCATGAACAAGAAAGACTCGCTCCCCATCCTTCAACCTGAGCAAAAAATGACACGCCGCGATCTGATTTTTCGCGCCGGAGCAGGCTTTTCAGGGCTGGCATTGAGTTCGTTGCTGGATCAGGATGGATTGCTGGCGGCTGCACCGTCGAAACTGCCGCTTGGTCCAATAGGCGAAAATCCGCTGGCTCCAAAAGCCCCGCATTTCAAAGCCAAAGCCAAGTCGGTCATCTTCCTGTTTATGTATGGCGGCCCAAGCCAGGTTGATCTGTTCGACCCGAAACCACAACTCACCAAAAATCACGGCAAGCCGCTGCCGAATCTGGACAAGTTGGAAACCTTCAACAAGAACGGCAACCTGATGGCTTCGCCGTATAAGTTCAAAAAATACGGTCACGGCGGTCTGGACATTTCCGAACTGTATTCCAATCTGGGCAGCGCCGCCGATGAACTTTGCGTGATTCGTTCGCTCTATTGCCTGAGCAACAACCATTCACCGGCGATCTTTCAGATGAACAGCGGCAACATTCGCCCAGGCAATCCTTCGCTGGGATCGTGGGTGACTTATGGATTGGGAACGGAGAATCAAAACCTGCCGGCTTACATTGTGATGTACGACTGGCGGGGCGGCCCAATTGGCGGCGCGCCAAACTGGTCTTCCGGCTTTATGCCCGCCGCTTTTCAGGGAACCTCTTTCCGTCCGGGCGCCACACCGATTGTTGATTTGAATCCTCCCAAATGGGTTGACCCGCATTTGCAGCGGCAGGAAATAGACCTGATCCAAAAGCTCAATCAGGAATATCGCGAGCAGCAAGGCAAAAACAGTGATCTGGACGCCCGCATCGCTTCCTACGAACTCGCGTTCCAGATGCAGTCGCACGCGCCCGAAGCCGTTGATCTGAGCAAGGAATCCGAGGCGACCAAAAAGCTGTATGGCATCGGCGGGAAGCAGACAGACTTTTTCGGCAAACAATGTTTGACCGCCCGGCGACTGGTCGAACGCGGCGTGCGCTTCATTCAGCTTTATCACGGCGGAGGCCACCAGCAGGAATCCTGGGACGCGCATTTCGGCATTGATGAAAATCACCGGCTGCATTGCGCGGAAACGGACATTCCCATGACGGGGTTGATCAAAGACCTGAAGGCGCGCGGCTTGCTGGATTCAACCCTGATTGTCTGGGGCGGAGAGTTTGGCCGCATGCCAACTTCGCAATCCGGTATCGGACGCGATCACAATCAATATGGCTTTACGATGTGGATGGCTGGGGGGGGCGTCAAAGGCGGCCAGATGATTGGCGAAACCGACGAGTTCGGCCTGAAAGCTGCGGTCGAACCCTATTCGGTTTACGACCTGCACGCGACCATCTTGCATGCCATGGGCCTGGAGCATCGCAAGCTGACTTACTATTACGGCGGACGCGAACAGCGCCTGACGAATTTCGGTGGCGATCCGATTTTGAAAGTGTTTGCCTGATTGTGTGATGAGGACTGACAACCCGGACAGGAAAATAAGGGACAGGAAAATACCGAACCAGATCCATGCAGGCGCTTCATTTTCCTGTCCCTTATTTTCCTGTCCGGCGGGTTCATCTCGCAGGTTGGCTGAGTTATTACTCTGCCGCTTCTTACAGTGACTTCTACCGACAACGCAGGAGAGGAACCAAATGACTGAAAACAACTCGAAACTATCACGCAGAGAATTGATCTTTCGCGCCGGAACAGGCTTTTCCGGCCTGGCTCTGGCTTCGTTGCTGGATAAAGACGGATTGCTGGCCGCAGAGCCTGGACAACAAAAACGCGTCAACCCGCTGAGCGCGAAACCATCGCATTTCCCGACCAAGGCGAAATCCGTAATTTTTCTGTTTATGTACGGCGGCGTCAGCCACGTGGACACGTTCGATCCCAAACCCGAACTGACCAAAAATCACGGCAAGCCGATGAACAAAGGCAAAGTGGATGTCTTTTTCGGCAATCCTGGCAACCTGATGGCTTCACCGTACAAGTTCCAAAAGCACGGCCAATCCGGCATCGAAGTCTCCGAACTGTACCCGAACCTCGCGGGTCACGTGGACGACTTGTGCATGGTTCGGTCTGTCTATTCCACAAGCAACAACCATTCGCCTGCGATTTTCCAGATGAACAGCGGCAATATGCGTCCCGGCAATCCGTCCCTGGGGTCGTGGGTGACGTATGGGCTGGGCAGCGAAAACGAGAATTTGCCCAGCTACATTGTGATGTACGACTGGCGCGGCGGTCCGATTGGCGGCGCGCCGAACTGGGCTTCCGGCTTCATGCCCGCCGCCTATCAAGGCACTTCGTTTCGTTCCGGCGGCACGCCCATCGCCGATCTAAACCCGCCGAAATGGGTTGATCCGCACCTGCAACGCGCCGAAATTGATTTTGTCCAGAAACTGAACCAGGAACATCTGGCTTCGCACGGAGGCAATTCCGACCTCGACGCCCGCATCGCTTCCTACGAACTCGCCTTCCAGATGCAGACCCACGCCCCCGAAGCCATGGATTTGGCGAAAGAATCCGACGCGACCAAAAAGCTATACGGCATCGGCGAAAAGACCACGGACTACTTCGGCAAGCAATGCCTGATCGCCCGCCGAATGGTCGAACGCGGCGTCCGGTTCATTCAGCTCTACAGCGGCGGCGGCCACCAGCAGGAATCCTGGGACGCGCATTACGGCCTGCACGAAAACCACTCGCTCCATTGCGCCGAAACCGACAAACCGATGGCGGGCCTGCTTCGCGATTTGAAAGCGCGCGGCCTGCTGGATTCGACCTTGATCGTTTGGGGCGGAGAATTTGGCCGCATGCCGATTTCGCAATCCGGCATCGGACGCGACCACAATCCGCACGGCTTCACGATGTGGATGGCCGGCGGCGGCGTCAAAGGCGGCCAGGTCATCGGCGCAACGGATGAATTTGGCTACAAGGCGGCGGTGGAGCCGTACTCGGTTCACGACATGCACGCGACGATCCTGCACGCGATGGGACTGGATCACCGAAAGCTGACGTATTACTACGGTGGACGCGAGCAGCGGCTGACGAACTTTGGCGGCGATCCGGTGCTGAAGATGTTTGCCTGAGAGTTTGACGCTGGCTATGATGCGACGCGGGAGGTCGAGCAATGCAAACCCAAACCATGACAATCAACGAAACTACGCATCAACTTCTGTTGCGACTAGCCGAGATGGAAAAGACTTCGGCGGATGTGGTGCTTGATCGCGCGCTGGAAACCTATCAGCGGGAACTTTTCTGGAAGCAGACCAATGAAGCCTATGCTGAGCTGAAGACCAAGCCTGAAGCCTGGGCTGAAGAACTAGCCGAACGCACTCTCTGGGAACAGACCCTCGCCGATGGAGTTGAGACGGAATGAACGTTATTCGGCCTAAACGTGGCGAAGTTTGGATCATCAACCTCGATCCGACGAAAGGGCGGGAACAGGCCGGGAAACGCCCGGCTCTTGTTTTATCGGTTGACCAATTCAATCACGCCCCGGCTGAACTGGTAGTCATTCTTCCGATTACCTCCAAAGCAAAAGGCATCCCATTACACGTTGTAGTCACGCCGCCGGAAGGTGGGTTGAGTCAGCCGAGCTTTATCAAATGTGAGGATGTGCGTTCGGTTTCAAAGGAACGCTTGCTGAACAAACTTGGCGCTGTGACGGCACAAACGATGGCTACCGTCGAGGACAGAATCAAGCGATTGCTGAGATTGTGAGATGATCGCCGGCTGTACTTGCGCAAACAATGGCGGACAAATGGATAAGATGAATCGTTATCGTGAGATCGTGAAGCATATTGTTCAGGAGTACGGAAGCTGGTTCCAGAAGAATGGGAAGGTCCAAACTGATGTGGTGGTCAATCCTGATATAGATCATTACGAAGTTGTTCGCGTTGTCTGGGAGGGCGAGCGGCGCATACATCACTCTTCAATTCATCCCTGTTGCCGACGCTATGCATGAAGCAGGCGTGCCGCACGAAGACATCGTGCTCGCCTTCCATCCGCCGGAAGTTCGCCAATACACCGATTTTTCCGCCGCTTAATTTTTGCCCTTTGTTCTGTAAGACACGGAGTACATCAATGCACCAAACCCCAGGAAAGAAAATGACCAAACTGCTGAAAACCTCATTTCTGCTTTTCGCTATTACCCTGCTGACTATCACCGCGCTGGCGCAAGCGCCGATGCCAGCGAGCGAGAAAACCGCGCTTGACAAATACGTCGAAGCGCCCGACCCCAGCTACAAGTACGAACTGGTCAACAAGGTGACGGGCAAGGGCTACACGACCTTTATCATCAAGATGACTTCGCAGACCTGGCGTTCGACCAGCGAAGTGGATCGGAACGTCTGGTGGCATTGGATGATCTTGGTCAAGCCGGACGAAGTGACGAGCAGCAAATCGCTGCTGTACATCGCCGGCGGCAACAACAACAGTTCCGCGCCGAAAGACGCCGATGGCTCGATCATTCAAATCGCCACGTCCACGAAGTCCGTGGTGACCGAATTGCGGATGGTGCCGAATCAGCCGCTCACCTTCAGCGACGACAAAAAGCCGCGCACGGAAGACGAGATGATCGCCTACACCTGGGACAAATATCTGAAGACCGGCGATTCGTCCTGGCCAGCCCGGTTGCCGATGACCAAGGCGGCGGTGCGGGCGATGGATACAGTGATTTCATTCTGCGGCAGCGCGGAGGGCGGCAATGCCAAGATTGACGGCTTTGTTGTGACGGGCGGATCGAAGCGCGGCTGGACGACTTGGACTACGGCTGCCGTGGACAAACGCGTGATTGCGATTGTGCCGATCGTCATTGACTTGTTGAACGTCATTCCGTCGTTCAAACATATGTGAATCAGGGGTTAAAAACTAAAATCAAGTAAGCAACGGTCAGCTTGCCCCAGCAATGGATTTTCAGTGCATCGTCGGAGCGTACCGCGCTGGCGTGGTGAATCTGGGTTTTCTTTTGCAGCCAGTTGAAGAAGCC
>JAJNQA010000102.1 GCA_021155085.1 Heliomicrobium sp.
TGGGACAATTTGCCAAATTGTCCCACTTCGCCAGGCGAAAGACTTCCAGGCCGTTACACTAGAACACCAGTCGCCCACCCATGGTGATAATACGGGCGCCCTGTTGTGGGCCGGTCGCCTTTCCGAAGTCGGCGTTGCCGATCGTGCCGTTCACGCCGAAATTCGTCCGATTGAACAGATTGAACATGTCGGCGCGATAGATAAACTTCACGCGGCCGTCTCCCGTCAGGTTGAACTGTTTCACAATCGAGATGTTCTCCGTGAAGACTGGCGGTTGCCGAAAAGCACTGATGGATTGCGCAGCACTTCCAAACTCAAACTCGCCGGGGATGCTGAAGGGGGTTGAGTTCGGCGCACACTGGAACCGGCCGGTTTGGCCTGCGATGGGTACCGGCTGACAACCAAACCAGCGAGCGTTCGGGTCGTTTGGATCGAGCTTCGTGCGGTCAATTCCGGTGCGAATTGGCACGCCGGTCAAATTGGCCTTCTTGGTAAGCGTAAACAGAGTGCCATTGCCCAGGGTATTCGGCGCCAGGATCTCAAGTGTGCCGCCGGAAACATAACGGCCGATAAAGCCGAGCGTCCAGCCGCCAACGATGGTATCCACCGCGCGATTGCTTGATCCGAAGAACTTTTTGCCCTTGCCAAACGGCAGATCAATCGAGTTCAGAACGTTGAGCACGTGCGGCTGATCGAACGGCAGCAGCGTCTTGGTATCGCTCAGATCGTAGTTGTTCTGCGCCTGCACCGCCGTATTTGTCTGGCTGAAAATTTGCCGGAAGTGCAGCCGGCCGATTGATTTCGACCAGGTATAGGCGGCCATCATCTGCCACGCGCCAAAGCGCCGCTCGCCCTTGACTTGCAGCGAGTCGTACCAGGATTGGCCGTCGCCGGAATTCCGGTCAAACACGTTTTGGTACTGCGGGAACGGACGCAATGCCTGAGCCAGCGTCTGGTTGTTCGGGAACGCGGCATAGGGCTTGGTGAAACCCGCCGCGATCACTGCCGGGTCGTCAATGCGACGACGCAAAAGCTGTCCGAGCGACAGGTATTTGGGGTCAACCTGGTTGGCCATCAAGGTGGAGTTCAGGCCGCGTCCACGGTTGCCCACATACGCAATATCAATCAGGAAGTTCTTGATCTCGTGCTGGACGTTGAGGCTCCAGTTGAAGATGCGCGGGGCCTTGCCGAAATCGGGGCCCAGCAGGTCGAGGGTGCCCGCCGTGAGTACGCCAAGACCCGGATCAATAAACGGGGGCTTGGCGCCCTGGGGAATCGGCACGCCAGCGTCCCACAGCAGAGCCGGGTTGACGCCGTCCGCGAGAATGGTTCCCGGAACCCCGCCAAATCCGAGCGTGCAACCGCAACCGCCGTTGCCCAGCGTTTGATAATAAATACCGAAACCGCCGCGCACCACGGTCTTTGACGCAACCTGATAAGCGAAGCCGAGCCGCGGTCCGACGTTTGAGAAATCGGTGGGGTAAAACCGCTTCTCGCCGGTGCGTCCCGGCCCAGGACCGGCAAAGATCATCGCGCCGGCGCGACCGCCAGCCGCCGGATTCGACAGGTTAGGATCCATCGCCGAGAAATTGAAGTTCGACATGTGGAAGCCAATCGGCACTTCATAGCGCATACCAAGGTTCAGCGTAAGGTTTTGCTTGACCTTCCAATTGTCCTGGAAGTAACCAGCGTGGTAGCCGTAACGAATCTGAACGTCGGGAACGGGCAGCGTGGCAAAGGACACCGAATTGGGCGCTCCCAGCAGGAAACTGGCGAACGAATGTCCGGTGGTGCCAGTGGCGGTCGGCAGCGCTGTTTGAGCACGCTCAAACAGAAACTGGCCATTGGTGCCAGCCGCGTCCGTGGCCATCGTTCTGAGCCGCCGAATGTCCCAGCCCATGCGAAATTCATGCTTGCCGGTCAACCAACTGATGTTCTGGCTGACGTGGGTTGTCCAGTTAAGCTGATTGCCGTCGCTGACTTTGCCGTCCTGCACGCCCCAAGCTGTCAGGGCATCAGCAGCAGCAAAATTGACGCGCGGCGTGGCGTCAGTGGGGACTGTCAGGCCGACCACCGAAGCAAAGCCTTTTTGCGCGGGGTTGTCCCAAAACTGCTGCGTCCGGCTGAAGCCAAACGTCGTGTTGATCAGGAAGTTGGGGCGCAGAATCCAGTCGTGATTGACACGAAAGTTCTGCGGCTTATTCGGGTTGGCGCCCAGCCCCTGGCCCAATGGTCCGGGCAGCGCAGTGATGTTGGCGGTGTCAATTTCCTGCAGCGTGTGGAAGTAAGAGAGGCGGTTGTTTGGCGTGAACGCATGATCCAGCTTCAGGCTCCAAACGTCGTTGGTAACCTGGCTTTCATTGATAAAAGCCAGGTTATTGGTCACGCCCGGCAGATTGGGATCGGGCAGCGCAGCCAGAAACTTGCGGGAAATCGCGCTAATCCGATTGTTGGGGATGATGTTGCCGGCAAATTGCTGGCGGACGTTCCCCGCCGTCGTCGCCGGGTCATAGATCGCCCGTCCGATTTCAGAAAAGTCGCCGTTTTTCATCTTCACTGTCGGAACCGTTGAGGTCACGGTTGAGATGGATGCCGGACGCAGGTCGCGTGAGTACGTGACAAACCAGAAGGTTTTGTTGCGCCCATCGTAAACCTTGGGAACCCAAACCGGGCCGCCCACGGCAAAACCAGCCTCGTTAAACCGCTCCTTCGGCCTGGGCCGGTTGGCGGCGTTATTCGCCCAACTATTCGCGTTGAAAATATCGCGGCGCGCATACCAGAAAGCCGCTCCGTGAATGTCGTTCCCGCCGGACTTTGACACAAACGTCTCGACGCCGCCGCCAAACCGGCCGTACTCGGCCGAATAGGCACCGGTCAGCAGCTTGAACTCCTGGAACATTTCAGTGCCCGGAAAATTGAACACGACTCCCCCCGATTCGGGGATCGTCAGGCTCCCGCCATCAATCATGACCTCTTTGCCACGTCCGCCGGAGCCGGAGATGCTGGTCTCGCCGCGCGCGGCATTTACGCCGGGCATGTACGTGACAAACGCTTCGGCATTGCGAATGCCGCCGGTGAACAGTGGCAGCGTGTTCATGAACTTGGTGGAGAAGCTCTGTCCCTTCTCGCTGGTCTCCGTTTCAAGCAGCGGTCCCTGGGCTGTCACCTCAACGCTCTCCGTGACGTTGCCGACTTCCAACTGCAGGTCCAGCGCCAGGCGTTGCGCCACGCGGACTTCGATATTTTTGCGATTCAACTTCTTGAATCCGGGCTTCTCGACCGATATGTCGTAAATGCCGACCGGGAGGCTGGCAAACACATACACGCCCGCCTCGGTACTCACCGTCTCGGTTTTCAAGCCGGTGTCCATGTGCGTAGCCGTTACGGTTGCTGACCCGATGGCCCCCGATTTCAGGTCCGTGATTGTTCCTGCCAGCGAGCCGGTATTTTGTTGCGCGCCGGCCGGCGTTATCAACAACACCAGCATAGCGAAGCAAAGTAGAGACTTCAGTAGCATAATCTTTTCCTCCAAACGTATGAATTTAAAAGCCGCCGATGACGGCGCCGTGGTTGTAAAGCTTGAATTCGCCGATGGATTCGTCGGCGGGCAAGCCGTTGAAATCCACGCCGCCCGATTCCGGGTTCGTCGCCTTCACCCCGTCAATCAGGATTTTCTTGGAGCGACGCTGCCCGCCGGAAATGCCGCCGGCGATAATCTTGGCTCCGGCGACCACTTCGCCGTTGGGATCAGTGACGGTTCCCGTCAGCGATCCGCCGCTCAACCGCGCAAAAGCCAAGCTGACAGTCAGGAGTAATAGACATAGAAGAGAAATCGCTTGACGAATCATTCTCATCACATCACCTCGTGCTGTTCTTATGTTGTTGGTAGAGACACGGCAACCTGAAAGGCTACCGCTTTCATTAAGATTTCGACTCTTCAGCCCAGCCAGCCAGTTTCCAACCCAAGCGTTGATCTTTTTTGTTTTGTGTATTTTATCGTTGGTATTACTTTGGTCTCAGTTTTAGTGGCGCAGAGCGTAGTTCCTGTCCAGGAAAGTGTCAAGCGCGCAATGTCAGACCAAAAAAATGACGCATCCGCTGACGAGCCGCCGCCAGCGTTCGATTTGATTTTTACGGCTGCCACACGTATGATGCCCGCGTTTTCGGCAGCCGTAACAAGGCATTTCCCGCCGAAAGCAACTTCCTTCTAACTTATATTCAAAGAATCAAACGCGGATGATGACCGGAGATCATAACTACAATTTGAATCGCAGCTTATATCGGCTCGCATTCGCCGCCAGTCATTCATCATCACCAGTCCCTGCTGGCCCCGCCGGTCATTGTTCCTGCTCATGGCGTTGCGCATCATCATCATCACATTCGTGGTCCTGGTAATCGTGGTGGTTGAGCGCGCACCTTTCGGCAAGTACCCCAATTCACCACAATTCAAAACACAGAAAGGCTGGATTCATAGCTTATGAAAATCCTGATTAGCGACAATCTTTCCAAACAAGGCGTAGAGCTTCTGCGCAGTCATGAAGAGTTTCAGGTGGACGTCAATACCGGTTTGAAGCCGGAAGAACTGAAATCAATCATCGGCCAGTACAACGCCCTGATCGTCCGCAGCGAAACCAAAGTCACTGCCGACATCATCGCCGCCGCCGACAATCTGAAGATCATCGGACGGGCCGGAACCGGCGTGGACAACATTGATGTCAAAGCGGCCACGGCGCGCGGGATCGTGGTTGTCAACGCTCCTGGCGGCAACAGCGTAACCACCGCCGAACACACCATCTCCTTGATGATGTCCCTGGCGCGCAAAATTCCGCAGGCGCACGCCAAGCTGAAAGCGGGCAAATGGGACAAGAAGAGTTTTATGGGCACTGAACTGCGCGGCAAAACGCTGGGCGTTATCGGGCTTGGCAACATCGGCAAGATCGTCGCCCAGTGCGCCATCGGCCTGAGCATGAAAGCCGTCGCCTACGATCCATTCACTTCGCCGGAAGTCGCCGCCAAGGCGGGCATTGAACTGACGGATCTGGATGATGTGTTCCGGCGCTCTGACTTCATCACGGTTCACACGCCGATGACTGAGGAAACGCGCGGCATCATCGGCGAAGCCGCCTTCGCCAAGATGAAAGACGGAGTGCGGATCATCAACTGCGCGCGCGGCGGTCTGGTGGACGAAACCGCGCTTTACAACGCGATCAAAGCAGGCAAGGTCGCGGGCGCTGCGCTGGACGTTTTTGTCAAGGAACCAATTGCCGAAGATCACCCGCTGCTGACCCTGGATGAAGTGGTGATGACGCCGCATCTGGGGGCTTCGACCACTGAAGCGCAGGATTCTGTCGCAATCACGACCGCCGAAGAAGTCGCGGACTTCCTCTCCACCGGCACGATTGCCGGGGCGGTAAATGTTCCGGCGGTCAGCGCGGAAGCATTGCAGACAATCCAGCCCTACCTGACGCTGGGCGAAAAGCTCGGCAGTTTCCAGGCGCAGTATTTCACCCAGCCGGTTGGCGAAGTGCAGATCAATTACAACGGCGAAGTCGCCGAACTCGACGTGCGCCCCATCACACAGGCGATTTTGACCGGCTTGCTGAAAGGCGTCAGCTCCCGCGTCAATCAGGTCAACGCTTCGGTCATTGCCGAAGAGCGCGGCCTGCGCGTCACTGAATCGAAGGCCCTGACCGCGCAGGATTTCACCAGTCTGATTGAAGTCATCGTCAAGAACGACAAGCAGCAAAGCCGCGTTGCCGGAACGCTCTTTGGCAAAGGCGAACTGCGCATCGTGGCGATTGATTCCTACCGGCTGGATGCTGCGCCGGAAGGTCAGTTGTTGATTTTGCTGAATGCCGACCAGCCGGGCGTCGTTGGACGCGTCGGAACCTTTCTGGGCAATCACCGTGTCAACATCGCGCAGCTTTATCTGAGCCGCAACAAGGCGGGCGGCACGGCGCTGGCGGTTTATCAGGTGGATAGCGCGCTTGACGCCGCAACGCTGGCCGAACTGGCCAAGTCCGAGCACGTGATTTCGGTCAAACAAATCAGTCTCTAACATCGCGGATTGCGGATTGCGGATTGCGGAAACAGGC
>JAJNQA010000106.1 GCA_021155085.1 Heliomicrobium sp.
AAGCGGCGGCGCGAAGGCTTTTTGTCGAATTCGCGGCTACATTTCGACTATCAAAAAACAAGGCCGCAATGTGTTGGCGGCGTTAAGCAGCATTTTTGCTGGTCAGCCCATATCCCCGCTACCGGAGGGCTGAGCAGTTACGTTACTTTTTTGTCTTGTGGCGGAGATGACACGAACTTAACTTGACCAGTTTGGGCGCGTGATTTAGCCTTTCCTCTACTTCGTCAGAATTCCGACCAAATAACTACACTAGCGGGATGAATTCATTTGCAATTTTGTTTTTCGTTGTGAGCAGCGGCGGCAATCGAACCGTCCGTCTGCCCATTCACCTGTAACGCTCATTTTTCAAGCGAGGGAGAAATATGTTTAAGTCAAATTCGTATCGGTTGCTCTGCGCGGCGATGCTTTTTGCACTGTGCGTTGTGTGCGGTAGCAAGGAAGCGTTCGCGCAGGCGCAGGCCAGCACGGGGCAGATCACCGGAACCGTGCGCGACAATGCGGGCGCCGCGATTGCCGGCGCCACGGTCACCGCCGTCGGCAAGAGAACGGGACTCGAGCTGAAGGCCACCACCAATGAAGACGGCCTGTATCGCTTTGTGCTGTTGCCGCCGGGGGAATACGACCTGAAGGCGGAAGCCAGCGGATTTTCCGCGGGCGGGCTGAATACTGTCACGGTCGGCGTCGGCCAGACGGTTGACGCAAATATTACGCTCGGCGTCGGCGCGGTTTCAGCGGCCGTCACCATCACCGCAGACGCCATTCAAACCACGACTTCGATTCCCGATGCCCTGTTCAACCAAAAGGCGATTGACAATCTGCCGATCAACGGACGCCGCTTTCAGGACTTTGTTCAGTTGACGCCGACGGCGATTGTGGACAATGCCACGCGCGGCCAGATTTCGTTGTCCGGCCAGCGCGGCATCAATTCCAACATCCAGATTGACGGCGCGGATTACAACCAGCCCTTCTTCGGCGGTATTCGCGGCGGCGAGCGCTCGAACAACGGCTACACCATTCCGCAGGAATCCATTCAGGAGTTCCAGGTGGTGGCTGCCGGGTATTCGGCGGAGTTCGGACGTTCGACCGGCGGCGTGGTCAACGCCATCACGAAATCCGGCACGAACGGATTTCACGGTTCGGCCTTTTACCTGCACCGTCCCGAAGAACTTTCGCGGAGCAACGACATCCTGAAAGCGATTTCCAGGCTGCGCAACCGCGACATTCCCGGCGCGCCGACCCAACAACAGTGGGGCGCTTCGCTGGGCGGGCCGATCAAAAAAGACAAGTCGTTCTTCTTCGGTTCCTACGAACAACAACGCATCCGCCAGGATCGCAACGTGGTCTTCACCTTGCTGAACACGCTGCAAGGCGACGCGGCGGTTTTCAATGCGCTGAGCGCTCCGTCGCGGGCACTGTTCGATCAGTTTCGCGCACAGGAAGTGGCGTATCAGGAAACCAACGATGCGATCACCTTCCTGGGCCGCTACGATCACCAGTTCGACAATGGCTCACGCTTCAACGTTCGCTACAATTACAGCGCGAATGAAGGGGTCAATGCCAACGCCACCGGCGGCGCGCCCGACCCGACGACAAATCGCGCGCTGAGCAACAACGGCACGGAAAAGAACAACACCAACACCGTCGCCGGACAATTGAGCACCTTCTTCACGCCGGTGCTTTCCAATGAGCTCCGGATTCAGTATTCGCGCGAAGAGCGTCCGCGAACCGCCAATTCCACCAATTCCAACGTCAACAGCGCCATTGGCAGCATCGGCGCGCGCAACTTCCTGCCGACCACGCAGTATGACTGGCGTTTTCAGTTGTCCAATAATCTGACCTGGATTCTGGGCAATCACTCGGTCAAGTTCGGCGCGGAAATCAACCATGTATTCGTGGATCAGACCTTCGGTTTCAACCAGTTCGGCACCTATGGCCAGGGTGGCATCAACACCGCCACCGCGGCAGGCGTCGCGCAGGTACTGGATGTGTTGTCGGGCGGTGCAACCGGTCGTCCTTTTGACGCGGCGCCGAACCAGGCCACGCTGGCGCAGCAGATCGGCAATCTTCAGGCGTCGTACAGCGGCGACGAATTCGCCTTCTTCGCGCAGGATGCCTGGCGTATTCGTCCGAACTTCACACTGAATTACGGCCTGCGCTGGGAGGCGCAATTCAACCCCGCGCCGGAAGCGACCAATACCGCGCTGGTGGACATCATCCGCCGATATCGTTCGCCCATCGGCAATGGTCGCGGCGTTGATCCGACCTACATCCCGGATTTCACCGATCAGTTCGCGCCGCGCGTGGGCTTCGCCTGGGACCCGACAAACAGCGGCAAGACGGTGATTCGCGGCGACGCGGGCATCTACTACGCGCGCACGCCGTATCTGTTGCTGGCCGGACCGTTCAACAACTTCCGTTCACCGGCGGGCGATCTGTCCGTGACTTTGCCATTTGCCTTGCCGACGAACTTTGTTTCGACAGCCCGTTGCCCAAATCGCAATGCCTGCGACAGCTTATATGAACAGTTGGGCCTGGTCGGTTTTGTTCCTTCACTCGCCAATCTGCGCCCGCTGACCTTGGCTGAAATCGGCACGATTGCCCAGAACCTGGGTCTGCCGTTCAATGCCTCCGTCCCGAACGGACTGGCTCCGCTGGCGTTCGCCAACGATTACAAAAATCCGCGTTCGCTCCAACTCGGCGCGGGCATCGAACGGGAACTGGGCCGTGGTTTCAGCATTGGCGCGGATTTCCGCAACATCAACACGTCGCGTCTGCAACGCAACCGCGAACTGAATCTGGCCGCGCCGACCAGCGTTGACGCTGAAGGCCGTCCGATCATCACCCTGAACAATCGTCCGTTGAACGTGTTCAGCGGAATCGCATTCGGCAGCTTCCAGTTGCGCGAATCCACCGCGCAGTCGCGCTACACGGCGGCGACCTTCCGCGCCAATCTGCGCCGTAGCTGGGGGCAGCTCAGCGCCTTTTACACCCTGTCGGAGAACTTCTCTGACGATGACAACGAACGCGATGCCGGTGGTGTGACGTATCAAAGCACTTTCGATCTGGGGCCGGATTACAATTATTCCGTGCTGGATCAACGCCATCAGTTCCTGTTCAACAGCGTTTTCTTCCTGCCGCTGGGCTTTGAAGTGGCGGGCAGCGCGCGTCTCAATTCCGGGCGTCCGCTCAATGCCACCGTCGGTTCGGATCGCAACGTTGACGGCGTCAACAACGACCGTCCGTACAGCGCATTCGGCCAGTCCTTCAAACGTAACGCTTTCCGCAACCGGGCTTTCTACAATGTGGATTCCCGCGTGCAGAAGCGCTTCAGCTTCGGCGAAAGCCGCGGTCTTGTGTTTTCGGCGGAGTTTTTCAATCTTTTCAATTTCGAGAATTCCACCTATG
Source organism: Heliomicrobium sp. (assembly GCA_021155085.1). Taxonomy (GTDB): domain Bacteria; phylum Acidobacteriota; class Blastocatellia; order RBC074; family RBC074; genus RBC074. The sequence goes on from JAJNQA010000106.1 coordinate 3,406, forward strand.
CCGGCCCGCAGGTGACATATTGCGCACCTTCCGCAATTGGCTGCGGTTTAGGCGCGCCGACCAACGTCAACTTCCGCAAGCTGAAAGACGCGAGCGGCAACACCATCACCACCAACAATCCGGGCGTGCCTTTCCAGGTGCAACTCGGCGCTCGCTTCCAGTTCTAAACGAACTGACAAGCTGAAAAGCAAAAAAGCGGAGGCCAATTGGCCTCCGCTTTTTTGCTTTTCAGTCCGGGAGCGTGAGCGACTTGAGCTTCCCGAGTTAAGCGTTTCAAGGGGAAATCAAGTCGCTCACGCTCCCATATAATTTACTTGCCCGCGACCATCGCCTTGCCACGTTTGATCTGCATTTCGTTGAAGAGGTAGCTCGCGCCGCCCATCTTCTCGGTCAAAAACAGCACGTAGCGAATATCCACGGCCAGCGTGCGGTTGAGCGCGCCGTCAAAAGCGTAATCGCCGCCCAGGCCTTCGTAATTGCCATCGAAGACCAGACCGATGATTTCGCCCTTGCCGTTCATCATTGGCGAGCCGGAATTGCCGCCCGTGATGTCGGTGGTTGCCAGAAAGTTGACCGGCACGTCATTCAGGCGCGGATCAACATAGGTATCAAAATCCCGCTTCTTGGCCAGGTCTTTCAGTGCCGCCGGGACATTGAAAGGTTCTTCGCCGGTGTCTTTTTCGATTACGCCGTTGAGCGAGGTTTGCCAGTCGTAGCTGACGGCGTCGCGCGGTTTGTAGCCTTTGACTTCGCCGTAGGTGAATCGCAGCGTGAAGTTGGCATCCGGGTAATAGGGCGCTTTCTTCATCTCGATCATTGCCGCGACGTACTTCGGACGCAGCCTGACGATTTCGCTGTTGAACCTGGCGACGCGTTTGGCGAAGGGCGCGTTTTCATCGGCAGCGGCCACGACCAGTTTCACTGCCGGATCGTCAATCGCGCGAATGTCCGCAGCAGAAGCGGAGAAAAGCTTCTTCACTTCGTCAAAGGACTTGAATTTGGAATTGGCGATGGCCTTATCGGCGAATTCGCGTTCGGCGGCGCGGCGCTCTTCGCCGGATTTGCCGCCGAAAAGGTTTTCCGCGTACGCGAATTTCTGATTGGCGGGCAGAGCCGCAAGTCCCATCAACGCCACTGCCAGCAATTTGGCTTCGGATTCCGTCTCGCGTTCTTTCCAGCCCGCGTCCAGTTGGTTGGTGATTTGCGGCAATGCGGCATCGCTTAATTGCGGATTCCGTTCGCCGGCCGGTTTTTCCTCGTCCAGCGCGCGCAGGTAGGCTAACTGCAAGGCGTTGACCAGGTCGCCGGAACCAAGCAGTTCGCCAAACGCGCTCTGCTTCGAACTGAAGGAACTCAAATCCTTGTACAAGGCTTCGATTTGCGGCAGCACGTCGCCGTGTTTGGCCCTGGCCGCCGGATTGGAATCAAGCCATTTCTTCAGCGCTTCTTCTTCGGCGCGGCGACGCTCGACCAGATTCATTTTCTTCAAGCCGACGACGGCACCCTCGAATGCTTTGAGCGAGTTGTTGATACCGAAGATTTGGTCGGCCAGCCGGATTTTCAGCGCCGGATTGTTTTCGCCAAGCTGGGTCAGGGTTTCGACCTGCTTTTTCATGGCCGCAATCTGATCGGGAAGCTGAATGTTCTGGCGGAAGTCAATCGAGTAGGATTCGCGATACCGGAAGGTCGAACCTGGATGGCCCATGACCATTGTGAAATCGCCTTCCTTGATGCCGGTGGCATTGATCGGCAAAAACTTCTTCGGCTTGAACGGCACATTGTCTTTACTGAAACCCGCCGGTTTGCCGTCCGCGCCAACGTAAGCGCGCAAAAACGTGTAATCGCCGGTGTGACGCGGCCATTCAAAGTTGTCCGGGTCGCCGCCGAAAAAACCTATGGACTTCGATGGCGCATATACCAGCCGGATGTCGCGCAGTGTCAAATAAGTGTAGAGAAAGTATTGGTAACCGCTGGTTGCTTCGACCACCTGCATGCGGATGCCATCCTTGTCCCGTCCGTTCAGCGCGGCATTGGCAATCTCTTCCTTTTTGGCGTTCATTGCCTTGTCGCGCTCTTCCGGCGACATTTCGGGTTTGGCGGCGGAGGTGACTTCGGCGGTCACGTCCCTGAACTCTTGCAGAATCGAAATGGTGTAGCCCTGCGCGGGAATTTCCTCGGCGCGCGATTTGGCCAGGAAGCCATTATTGATGTAATCCTTTTCCGGCGTGCTGGCGCGCGTTATGGCGGAAAATCCAACGTGGTGATTGGTCAGAATCAACCCGTCGGGGGAAACAAACGACCCGGTTCCGCCAATGCTGATTTGAACAATTGCGTCTTTCAGGCTCGCCTTGGTCGTGCTGTAAACGTCTTCCGGTTTCAGTTCAAAGCCCCGCTTTTTCAGTTGCGAAAGCGGCAGCTTGTCGAGCGCATCCGGCAGCCACATTCCTTCGTCAGCCAGGGACGCGAAGGGCGAAACCGCCAGCGCAAAAATCAAAAGCGAAGTTGTGAGCGCTTTACGAATCATCGAAAACTCCTTTTCAGTTGTCTGACTTAGACAGGATTCACAGGATGTCTCAGGATTATCCGCCGCGATCTTGGAAATACCCTGTCAATCCTGTCTAGCTTATTTCCTATCTGCCGCGCAGGAATTCTGCGCGGTTCATTTTTAACAGTCTGCAGGCAGCTTCGTAAACGGCCTCTTCCGAAATTAGGCCGATATGCGAAGCCCGAACGTGTTCGTTGCGCGTCCCCAGTATGTCTATTGAGGAATGTTTTCCAAAACTTGCGCCAAAAGTTGAAATCGCCACGACTGGCGCGTCAACCGCCGCGGCAACGTGGGCGGGCCCGCCGTGATTGGCGATGAGCAGGCTCAGCCGGGCAAGCGCCGACACCAGTTCGGGGATTTTGGGAGATTGAATGGCGATGGCCCGTTTGGACGGAAGCTGCGAGACGATCCGTTTGGCCAGCCCTTTTTCCTGCGGTCCGGCGAAGACCAGCAATCGCGCGTTGAAGTTGTGAATCATCCGCGAGCCAATCGAAACGAATCGCTCCACCGGCCAGCGATTCCGAATCTGCCCGGAGCCGGGGTGGATGCCGATCAGCAGTTCCCCGAATTCGACTTTGTGTTTATGGAGCAGCTTTTCGATCTGCTCGTCGGCCTGGTGGTCCGTGGTCAGACGCGGTTCGGCTTCGATGGGACGAACGCCGAGGGCCTCGAGTTTTTTCAGGTATTCCTGCGCAACGTGGAGTGTGATGGGTGGTTTTTGCGTGGTGATGGCTTTGGTCACTCGCTCAATGACTTCGCCGAGGCTTTGATTTCGGGGGCGCCGGTTGCTCAGCCGCTCACCAGGATGGGCAAAATTCAGCACGGCGCTGGATTCCGCATTGGTCTTGAACTCGATGGCCAGATCGTAATGCGCCTGGCGCAATTCGCCGATGGTTTTCGTGCTGCGAAAAAACGCCGCGGGATGCAGCAATTCCCCGTGGCGCAATCTGCCAACGGGCAGAATTTCGTCGGCGCAGTTCGCCAGGCGAATCAATTCCGCCGCTGCCATGCTGGCGGCAACGGTGATTCTCGATTCGGGAAAACGAGCGCGCAATGAGCGTAGCGCAGGCAGCGCTAGAGTGGTTTGCCCCAGACCGGCGACGTGGATGACAAGGATATGTTGGCGCTCGGAAAAGCTGGTCATCAGGTTTGAGACAACAAACTTCGCCCGGTCATTTCCATGGGCTTTTCAATGCCAAGCAGGTCAAGCATGGTCGGCGCGATGTCTTCGAGCGCGCCGCCTTCGCGCAGGCGACCCTTGAATTGCCGGTCACACAACATCAACGGCACCGGGTTGCTGGTATGCGCGGTGTGCGGCGCGCCGGTTTCCAGGTCAATCATCTGTTCGCAGTTTCCGTGATCGGCGGTGACGATGGCCGCGCCTTTGAGCCGTTCAATCGTCCCGATGACCCAGCCCAGACAGGTGTCCACGGCTTCTACCGCCTGGATGGCGGCAGGTAGATTGCCGGTGTGGCCGACCATATCGCAGTTGGCGAAGTTGATGATGTACACGTCGGCAACGTTTTCATCCAGCGCACGGCAGATTTTGTTCGTCATCGGAAATGCGCTCATCTCCGGTTTCAAGTCGTAGGTCGCCACATTCGGCGAGGGCACCAGGATGCGGCTCTCTCCAGGATATTCCTGTTCAATGCCGCCATTGAAGAAGTACGTGACGTGCGCGTATTTCTCGCTTTCGGCGATGCGCAGGTTGGTGACACCGTTTTCGGCGAAAACTTCAGCCAGCGTATGTTTCAATGCCATGGGCGGAAAGACAATCGAGGAATTGATGGCGCGATCGTATTGCGTGAAGGTCGCGAAGTGTAAATCCGGAATCCGTTCCCGCTCGAAATCATCAAAGTTCAGCCCCGTAAACGCCCGCGTCAGTTGCCGGGCGCGGTCGGCGCGGAAGTTGAAGAAAATGCATGAATCGCCGCTTTGAATTGTCGCCACCGGCGAACCATTGTCGTTGGCCATCACTGTCGGTTCGATGAATTCGTCTGTCACGCCGTTTTCATACGCTGCTTCGATGGCGGTCATTGGATCAGATGCGAACTTGCCAACGCCTTTGGTCATCGCATCGTAACAACGCTCGACGCGTTCCCAACGTGCATTGCGGTCCATTGCGTAATAGCGTCCGGAGATCGTGGCAATCCGGCCAATCCCCAGTTCGCGCATCTTCAGGATCAAATTCGCGACATAACTTTTGCCCGCATTCGGCGCGGTATCGCGGCCATCCGTAAAGACGTGGACGAAGACCCGTTCAACGCCCCGCTGCGCCGCCATCTCCAGCAGCGCTTCCAGATGCGTGTTCATCGAATGCACGCCGCCCGCGGAAACCAGACCAATCAGATGAAGCGCCGTGCGTTTGCCTGCTTCCACTGCCGCTGCCAATGCTGGATTGTCGAAGAATTTGCCGCTGGCGATGGCTTCATCAATACGCGCAATGTCGAGCGGGACGACCCGGCCCGCCCCAATGTTCAGATGGCCGACTTCGGAATTGCCGAATTGACTGCGCGGCAGTCCCGCGCGTTCGCCGGAAGCCTCGATCAAGGTGTGGCGATACCTGGCGAGGTACTGGTCCAGGAAGGGAGTTCTGGCCAGTTGAATTGCATTGCCTTCAACTTTTTCTGCCTCTTCTGCATGCCCAAATCCATCGAGAATAATCAACGCCAGGGGATGCCTGCGGGGATCTGAATTTGTCATACCCGCATCATAGCCAAAAGCCCAGGCGACGGCAAAAGCGGTTTTGAAAGGCGAAGCGAAAGGCTCGGCGGATTCAATCCGCATTAAATTTCTTTTCCGCATCACGCCGGCTCTTCGTCTCATGACAAAACAAACAGCGGGGAGTAACATCCGGGCCGTCAGCCGGAATTTTGTCAAGCACGATGACATGACGCGGGAATAGCCATCTTCGTTGTGTCGCTCCAAATCGTGAAAGGGTCGTTTTCATTCGCTGATGGTCGGTGTCACTTAGGTGTTAACTTTCAGGTTCTGCCTTCCTGAATTCTGAGCGTGTACTGGCGATCTTGCCGGGATCAATTCCCTGCTTTCCGAACTCCACGAGCTTCATGGATGGGAGTTCAGGGCGATGCTTGGTCAGGGCGCGCCGGGTGTGTTTGGGGACTCAGCCGCTATGAAAAATACAAATATGTGAATCAGGGGTTAAAAACTAAAATCAAGTAAGCAACGGTCAGCTTGCCCCAGCAATGGATTTTCAGTGCATCGTCGGAGCGTACCGCGCTGGCGTGGTGAATCTGGGTTTTCTTTTGCAGCCAGTTGAAGAAG
>JAJNQA010000013.1 GCA_021155085.1 Heliomicrobium sp.
ACGTCGCCGTACCTGTTCGTTAGCTGTCTTCATCAACTCGCGCAATTCTTCGCGTTGCTCTTCGGTTAATTCGGCGACGAATCTTGTAGGGGTCTTCATGATTTAGGATTATGCCATAACGATTTTGCCGACCAACTTATGACAGGCAGAAGTTACTGCTTCTATTGTCATAATCTGCTCGGCGGCCGGATATAAGCGATATAAGCGCTGAGTAGTTTCAAGTCAATTTTTGCCGTGTGTTATTTCACCGGATTGGACTTCAATCATTTGAAGTACCGGTAAAGAGTCCAGGAAGGTGACACCCACAGGGGAAAATCGCGGCGATAACATAGGAGGAACTGATCATGGCAACGGAAAGTGCAGCGGGAGGAGCAATGTGGGCACTGGTTACATTGCTAATTGTTTTGATTGTTGTAGGCGCTCTTTATTTCGGAGGAGTATTCACGCAGAAGAAGTCAATTGATATCAATATCAACAAGCCTGGAGTAATTCTGGTCAGATAACATTTCAGGCACATTATTGGCCAGATACATTATTGGCGTGGGCTGCAATGGAAGTTTTCATTGCAGCCCGCGCCATTATTATTTAACGATTGAGTTTATATTCCACGAGGGTCAGGAATTTTTTGAGTCTGAGACTGCGCTGGATCGTGGCGAGCGCGGGCGATGGCGGCTGCTCACGATTAAGCCCGCGCCGGATAAACGGCCGCTCCTCGTCGTTGCCGTCGCCGTACTGTGCCGAGTGGCTGTATTCGGACGCGACCTGCGCCAGGTCTTCATCCCGGATTGATTCCGCCAGCAGGGCTGTCAGGGATTCTGCAACTCCGGGCGCTTCATTGCTGATTTTTTGCAGTTGGGCAACCAGGTAAGGCGTCAATCGTTCGTCTCCCAGAAGGAAGACCAATCGCGCCAAATCCAGGTCCGCTTCCTCGATGGTTTCGATATTGAGGAGCAGCGCAACCAGGCGGTTCTTGTGCTCCGGCGTCAAGGCCTTGATCAATTTCACTGCTTCCTGCTCGCGTTGCGCGCGGAGCTTTTCGTATTCATCCTCGGACGCCTGCGCCTCGGCTTGTTCTTCAGCAGAGACCGTTTCTTCTTCAACTTGCTCTTGCTCGTTCGCGGCTTCTGCTTCGGTCGCAACTTTTGTGGAAGACTCTCCGGCTTCCTTATTTCGTTCAGCGGTCCAGGAGCTTTCGAGCAGATGGAAAACGCCATCCCATCGTGTCAGCGGATGTTCGGCCAGACGCACCAGCCAGTCAGCCAATTCCACCGGCGAAGAATCCGGGCGTTCCAGCATCCGGGCCAGTTCCTGCAACCGCTGCTGATAAATTTCCTGCCCCGCCTGATCCATTTGTCTGATCGAGCGTCCCCAGTCGCTGAGTTCAAAACCCTGCAACGGTTTGCCATCATCCGATTCCCGCCGGCTCAGGAACACCAGCCGCCGTTCGCCGGGTTTGAATTGCACGCCGATGTCGTCATACGTCCAGTGGTACAAGGAAACGGAGTTCGTTCCTTGATTCCCCTTGAGAACGGAGGCAATTCGCAAGGTGGTTTTCAGCAGCCTGGATTCTCCGTCCTGTTCAACTGGCTGGCTGGGGCCGGCTTCGGCGACGGCGATCAAATCGCTGTTGCGATACAAATCAAGCAGCGTCTGCGGCGGTCCCGCGCCAATGCCGCCCGCAACCATCATCCGCTGATCCAACTGCATCGGAACATCAATCCGTTGTTTGGTTGCGGCTTCCACCGTGATGTTGTTGCTCAAATGCGTGGTGAAGCCTTGCGCTTGAAGGATCAGCAAATACGATCCCGCCGGGATGCGCGCGAAAAGGAATTCGCCTTCCGCCGAAGTTTCAGTTTCCCGCTCTTCGCCCAGGCTGGAAACGAGTTTGACCGCGATGTTCGGCAGCGCATTGCCTTGCGGATCATGCGCCGATCCGCCCAGCGAAGCGTCTCCGTTGCCGACCGGCTTCGGCTGTTTTCGTTTTCCGGCTTCCCGGTCGGAAGTCATGGCAGAGGACGTTGAGGCGATGATCGCGTTCAGCGGGGGGGCTGGCAACGCGGTGACTGGGACGCTGATTCCTAAAAACGCTGCGACCGTGGCGTTGAGAATGGGTGACGTTCGCCGATTGGAAATTTGCACGGGCGGCATTTCCAGCGTCAGCAGGGAACCGTCCGGCAGCCGCGTCAGCCGCGCGCACAAATTCCCCTGATGCGCTTCGACGAGGGCTTCCACCTGGCGCGCGGTCATCTGCGCGAAATCGAAAACGTGTTTGTCGCAATCGGCGCAAAACCGCTTGCGCCCATTCTGAGTGCTGCCGGACATTTGCTCCCAACTGGAAGAGCAGGGAGTGACGACCTGCAATTGAGCGATCTTGTCTTTTCTCGCTGGCTTCTTCGGCTTCACAGACATACTTCACCTCTTTGTTTTAATTCGGGGCGTTGGCTTTTTGAACTGAACGCCGCCCATGGACGCGGCTGGCATCGTTTCAGTTCCCAATTTTGTTTGTCGCTGATTGACGGCAGAGTTGGTTGCTGCCGGAGCCTGAACGCAATGCTTTTGAATGCTTGCAAAGTTTTGCCGATTGCCAGCGTTGGCGCGCGAAACCATGTCTTGCGATGTCTTGCCGTATCTGGCGGGCAAGGGTAAAGTGCCGATGCATTTCGAGTTGGCAATCCCAACGATTTTCTTCCCATCAATTAGGCAAAGTAAGGAGACGTTTTTATGGCAGAACCAGTCATCGTTGACGCCGTTCGCACGCCGATTGGCCGCGTGAAGGGCGCTTATCGCGAAACTCGTCCCGACCAGTTGCTTGCGCATGTCTTGCAGGCCGTCGTCAAAAAGACCGGCGTGGACGTGAACCGGATTGGCGATGTAATCGCCGGTTGCGTCACGCAGGCTGGCGAACAGGGAACCAACATTGCCCGCCGCACAGCTTTGTTGGCAGGCTTTCCGATCACGGTGCCGGGCGTTGCGCTCAACCGGTTTTGCAGTTCCGGGCAGCAGGCGATTCATTTCGCCGCGCAGGCGATTGCCGCCGGAGACCACGATTACGTGCTGGCTTCAGGAGTTGAAAGCATGACGCGCGTGCCGATGGGCGCCGACAGCGGCGAAAGCTGGAAAGCCATTTACCTTTCGATGCGCGAACAACACGACCTGATTCATCAGGGCGAAAGCGCTGAACGGATGGCCGAAAAGTGGGGGATCACGCGCAAGGACGTTGACGAATTCGCCGCCGAAAGTCATCGCCGCGCCGCCGCCGCAGCCAATGCGGGCAGGCATACGGAGATTGTGGCCACGCCCGGACTTGATGCCGAAGGCAAACACATTTCGCTTGTGCGCGACGAAGGCATCCGCGAAACCATCAACATGGAAAAAATGGCGCAGCTTCCCACGGTCTTTCGTCCGAACGGAAACGGCGTGGTGACCGCCGCGAACTCCTCACAGATTTCCGACGGCGCGGCTGCGGTGCTGGTCGCCAGCAGTGATGTTGCCAAAGCCGATGGTCTGACGCCGCGCGCGCGGTTTCGCGCTCGGGTGGTGATCGGCTCTGATCCGACCATGCAGCTTGACGGCGTGATTCCGGCGACGAAGCTGGCGCTGGAAAAAGCGGGACTGGCAATCAACGACCTGGATTGGATCGAGATTAACGAAGCCTTCGCAACTGTCGTGCTGTCGTGGGCGCGCGAACTGAATCCGGATATGGCGAAGGTCAATCCGTGGGGCGGCGCGTGCGCGCATGGTCATCCGATTGGCGGCACCGGCTCGATTTTGATGGCCAAGCTGCTGGCCGGGCTGGATTCGGTGGACGGCCAATTCGGACTGCAAGTGATGTGTGCCGGGCACGGCATGGCAACGGCGACAATTGTCGAAAGGATTTGACCTGAAGGAGCCGAAGTTTGAAGGACTTCAACGAAAAACTTCTCCGCCGGTTAGCGCGAAAGGATGGAAAGGTTCGTTTCGGCTCCGGCGATGATGTTCAGGAAGAAGCGCTGGCGGCATTTTACGAACAGATGTTTCCCGAACGCGCGCCTTTCCTGGTGCGGCACTGGCGCTGGCTGTATCAGGTCGGGCGCGGAAATGCGTTTGACTCTCCGCTGCTGGCCATTGCGGAAGACCGCGTCGCTGGACATGGGGGCCTGATCAACGTCACTTTGCAACGGGGCAACGAACAGCGCGGCGCCATCTGCCAGCGAGACGCAGTCTGGATGATGGATTTTGCCATTCTTCCCGAATTTCAGCGCGGGATGGTCGGCGGCGGTCTGGTGCAGATAGGAAGTTCGTTCTGTCCGCTGCGAATCGCTTTCCTGAACGAACGTTCCTGGGGAATGGTGTCGAAGATGGGCTGGCGGACGCATTTTCAAACAGTCGCCTTGCAACTGCCCCTGCGTCCTGAAAAGCTCCCGCAGGTTCAATCCTTCACCAAACGATGGATTGGCATGCCGACGGTGTCGCAATTGAGCGGAGCAGTCATCCGTTCCGTCTACAAGTCGCTGACGATGATTCAGCCGAATCTGGAGCGATTGCCCGCGACCGCCGACACCCTGAAACCGTTTATGAAGGATCGGGAACCATCCGCTTTGCACGTGCCGCGAACTGCGGAATTTTTGGATTGGCGGATTCTGTCGCACCCGCACGCCGGCCAATATTTCGTGCTTCGGCCCGCCGGATCGGATGAGTGTTCCGGCATCTTTCGCGTCATGAATTTGGGCGGTTATAAACGACTGCACTTTCTGGCGCTGCAACGGCGGAACAAAGACTCGAAAACCTTGTCCAGTTTCTTTTCCGGCGTGGTTCGCTGGGCGCTGGCGGAAAACATAGACCACATCGTGTTTGTCACCAGCGACCCGGAAATTGCCCGCATCGCCGCACGCTGGCTGCCCATCCGAACCAAACAGCGGTTCGCTTTTCACGCCGAAGATGACGCCGGATGGGAATTTCTGGGGGCGGCGGATCAGCGGTGGGAATTGATTGATAGCGATTTTGAAATGATGTTTGAATCGAAAGGATAAACAGTAGCACCAACCATGGAAATCAACGCGAATACATTTTTAGTTTCCGGCGGCGCTTCGGGCCTCGGCGGCGCAACCTCTACCTTACTGGCGAAAAGCGGCGCGAACGTCGTCATCGCCGACATCAACAAAGACAAAGGCGAAGCATTGGCAGCGGAGCTTGGCGCAAACACGCGCTTCGTCGAATGCAACGTCACGGACGAAGACAGTGTGAAAGCCGCCGTCGCCGCCGCCATTTCAAACTTCGGCAAACTGAACGGCGCGATCAATTGCGCAGGCATCGGCACTGCCGAAAGAACCGTTGGCAAGGACGGGCCGCACGCGCTGGCTTCGTTCAAACGCGTGATTGAAGTCAATCTGATCGGCACCTTCAACGTCATTCGCCTGGCTGCCGCGCAAATGGCCGGGCAGGAGCCGCAGCCGAGCGGCGAACGCGGCGTCATCATCAACACGGCTTCGATAGCCGCGTTTGACGGTCAGATCGGCCAGGCGGCGTATTCGGCCTCGAAAGGCGGCATCGTCGGCATGACTCTGCCGATTGCCCGCGACCTGATGAAACTGGGCATCCGCGTCGTGACCATTGCGCCTGGTTTGTTCGACACGCCCTTGCTGGCGGGTTTGCCGGAAGACGTGAAGAAAGTCCTGGGCGCGCAAGTTCCTTTCCCTTCGCGTCTGGGAAACCCGGCGGAATTCGCCGCGCTGGCCAGACACATTTTCGAAAACGAAATGCTCAACGGCGAAGTCATTCGCCTGGATGGCGCGCTGCGCATGCCGCCAAAATAAACACCGCCTGGAGTTCATGCTTTAGCCTGTTTGTGTTTACAGTCTGAAGGCTGAACTCCATGCCTTTTCAAATGGAGACTCTCTCGTGACCAAACTGATCCTTCTCATCGCAATTTTCACCTTTGCCACCGTCATCGCTTCGGCGCAGACGCCGCCCGCGCAGCCGACTATCGCGCCCAGCCCTTCGCTGGTCAAAGACGGCAAGTGCTATGAAATCCGCACCTACATCGCCGCGCCCGGCAAGCTGGAAGACCTGCACAAACGCTTCCGCGACCACACGATGAAACTCTTCAAAAAGCACGGCATGGAAGTCGTCGGTTTCTGGGGGCCGACCGACAAGGAAAAAGGCTCCGAAAACACGCTGGTTTACGTCATGGCCTATCCCAACCGCGAAGCCCGCGACAAGGCCTGGAAAGCCTTCGGCGCTGATCCCGAATGGCAGAAAGCGCGTGCCGAAAGCGAAAAGAACGGCAAGCTGACCGACAAGGTCGAATCCGTGATTCTGGGCGCGACCGATTATTCACCGATTAAATAATTGGTTGCAGGTAAATGGGGCGGCTTCCCATTCCCCCGCCCCATTTTTTAATAACCGGGAGGCTCCCAGGATGTTTAAGGGGGACTTATGTGGACTGACGAAAAACAACAACAGCTTGATGCGCTACGGGAAAAAGAGTTTGCTGGAACACTGACGGCAGATGAACAACATCAGCTCCAACAACTCTTCGCGGAAATCGAGGCGGAAGAGGAAGAGATGCTGCGTCCGGCAATGGAACGCTACGACCAACGCATCGCGGAACTCCAACATGAGTGCGCGAAAGCTGAGGCGCGCAATGCCGCGCTGGCGGCGTTGGCAGCACGACAGCAGGAACTATTGGCGCAGGCGCGGGCTTCTTTGAATTCATTGCTGACCGAACAAGCCACCATCAACGCGGAACGTGAACAGCTTTCGCGGCAATCCGCGCGGCTGGGCTGAGAGCCGGGAGCAAACTTGATTACCGCGGAATTACGAGAAACAGTGCGGCGACTCTATCGGTATCGTTACGGCTATTGCGGAGTCACCGAAGTAGATGCCGGCAGCGAATTGGAGATAGATCATTTCCATCCTGTTTCGCGTGGCGGCGATGACCGGCTGGAAAATTTGGTCTATTGCTGCGCGGCTTGCAATCGTTTCAAAACCTCTTTCTGGGCAACAGGGGATGCGCCGCGCCGTTTGCTACATCCTTTGCGCGACGATTTGACCTTGCACTTTCGTGAAGAAGAAGAGGGATGGCTGACAGCGGCGACCGAAACTGGGCGCTTTCATCTTGAACTGCTGCATCTCAATTGCCCGCAATTGCGCTCCCAGCGCGTGAAGCGTGCGTTAATCGGACGGCTTGAACAACGGCTCGCGGCTAACGACGAAGAAGGTTTACGCTGGGATGCGCTGACAGCCGAAGGGCAAGAGGAACTGTTGGAAATGTTGCGGTTGCTTTACCGGTTACCCAACGTTTGAGAGCCATTGAGCACCGACAAGGTGTCGGAATATCTAGGGACTGAACCGTATGAAGACGTTCATTGATCCTGGCGTGCTGATCACGGCCTGGCGCGGCCAGGGGGCAGAGCAGAAGCGGGCGCTGGCGGTGCTCAATGACCCGCGCCGGGAGTTTGTCAGTTCGCCCTTCGTGCAGTTGGAAGTCTTGCCCGGCGCCTGCTACCACCAGCAACAAGACGAAATCGAATTCTACGAAACCTTCTTTGCCCGCGTGCAATTCTGGGTCACGGACTGCGACCAGATTGCGGCGGATGCGCTGGATATTGCGCGCCGGTTTGGCCTGGGGCCGATGGAGAGCGTGCATCTCGCCGCCGCGCTGCTGGCAGGCGCGGCGGAATTTGTCACCGCCGCGCGTCCGCCTTCTCCGTTCAGCCGAGTGACCGGCATCGCGGTGCTGACGGTGCGGCGTTAACAAATTGGTACGGTTATGCCGAAGCAGAAACAAGAGAGACAACGCGGTGAGACGCGGGAACTGCCGCTGTTGTCGCACCGCCGCGTGTTTACTGATTTCCGAAACGAACGCGGGTATTTCATCACGGCGTTCGATCTGATCCTGAACATTTACCAGATCAAGCATCACGATCCGGCGGTGGCGGATTTGCGCGAATCGCTGCGGGAATCGGAGATGCGATAGTTCGTTTTCTACCGTAAACACTGAATTTTAGAGAGAGCATTTCATCGCAAAGGGGCAAAGGAACAAAGGAACAAAGAGCTATTCCCAAAATGATTTGCTTTGATCCTTTGATCCTTTGAACCTTTGTCCCTTTGCGATAAGAAAGATCACTTCGTCGCCATATTTCCAGGAGTACACAGACAAAGATGACCAACGGAGCAGAAAGTTTGATTCAAACCGCCGTCGCCGCCGGGCTGAACGTTTGTTTCGCCAATCCGGGCACGACGGAAATGCCGATGGTGCGCGCGCTGGACGATGTGCCGGGGATGCGCGCCGTGCTGTGTCTGTTTGAAGGCGTGGCGACCGGGGCGGCGGATGGTTACGCGCGGATGGCGGAAAAGCCTGGCTTGACGCTGCTGCATCTGGGGCCGGGATTCGCCAATGGCATCGCGTATTTGCACGATGCGCGGCGGGCGCGGTCGCCGATTGTGAACCTGATCGGCGATCACGCGACGTGGCATCTGGATGCCGATCCGCCGCTCAACAGCGACATCGAATCGCTGGCACGTCCGGTTTCGGCGTGGATTCGCAAAAGTCTTTCCGGCGAAGACATGGCCGGGGATTTGGCCGAAGCCATTGCGCTCGCGTCCATCAAGCCGGGCAACATCGCGACCTTGATCGTGCCGCACGATTGCCAACTGGAAGCAGCGGGGAATCCCGCGCAGGTTCGCGCGGTCGCACATCCTCCGCACGTTGGCGAAGACGCGATCAAGCGAGCCGTTGAAACGCTGCGAAGTGGCGAACCGGCGGCGCTCTTTCTCGGCGCCTATGCTTTGCGCGAACGGGCTTTGCGCGCTGTGGCACGAATCGCCGCCGCGACGGCCCCAGGGAGTTGCAAGCTGATGTGTGAGTCATTTCCGGCGCGATGGGAACGCGGCGTCGGCACGCCGATCATCGAACGGCTGCCGTATTTTCCTGAACCGGCGATTGCTGCGCTTTCGCCTTACAAATCCATCGTGCTGGCCGGAGCGCGTTCGCCGGTTTCATTTTTTGGTTATCCGGGCGTGCCGAGTTACTTCATCTCGCCGCAGCAGACCACCGTCACGCTGGCGACGGCGGACGAAGATGTAGAAGCGGCGCTGGAAGCCCTGGCGGATGCGCTTCAAGCCCCGGTTTATGCGGAAACCAATTCCAATCTGCAAACTCCGCCGCTTCCCACCGGCAAGCTGACGCCGGAAACCATGTCCGCAGTGGTGGCTGCCTTGCTGCCGGACAACGCCATCGTCATGGATGAAAGCAACACCAGCATGGGCCCATTTTGCGTGATGTCCCAAAGCGCGCATCGCCATTCGTATTTGACCCAGCCTGGCGGCGCGATTGGCCTGGGATTGCCGTGCGCGACGGGCGCGGCGGTCGCCTGCCCGGATCGCACAGTCATCAACCTGCAAGCCGACGGCAGCGGCATGTACACCGTGCAGGCTTTGTGGACGCAGGCGCGCGAACAACTCAACGTCAAAACGATCATCTGCAACAACGCCAGCTACCGCATCCTCGGCATTGAACTGATGCGCACCGGCGTCAAGGAATTCGGCAAACAGGCGCAAAGCATGATCGGGTTGACCTCCCCGCCGATTGACTGGACCGGCCTTTCAAAAAGCCTGGGCGTGCCCGCCGTGCGGGTCGAAACGGCGGAAGAGTTGGCCAGGGAACTGGCGCGCGCGCTGGCCGAAGCCGGGCCGCAATTGATCGAAGCCGTGTTGTAAGTCTCGATTGGCGGGAAGGATTTTGAAAAAATCTTTTTCTACGTCCCATCCCACATTTTTTTTCCTGTGTGGCGGGATTCGGATTCAGAACGCGCATTTCCTTATGGAAGGCTGTCGCAAAATGCCTTCCCCCATAACCCGCTGCATTCAGGAGGAAGGCATGTTTTTTGTCCGTGTCACCCGCTTTGCCGTTCTGCCGTTACGTCAACTGTTTTCTGCGTCGCGCCGTGGACTGCTGTTCGCTGGCGTGCTGCTCCTATTTGGTTGTCTGGGCCTGCTTGGGCCTTCGGCTGCGATTGTCCAAAATCAACCGTCGCTGGTCATCGCTTCCGCTGCCAGCTACGAATCCGATGCGCTGGCGCCCGAATCGCTGGCGACGGCTTTTGGGTTGCGCCTGGCCACGCAAAATGACATCGCCGCCACGCCGCAATTGCAGCTTGGCGGGACAACAGTGGAAGTAGCCGGCCGCGCGGCACCGCTGCTGTTTGTTTCTTCTGAACAGGTCAACTTTCTGGTTCCGGCAGGTGTTCCCGCCGGTCCGGCGACGGTTACGGTACGCGCTGGAGATGGCACGATTTCCATGGGCACAACCAGCATCAACGCCATTGCGCCCGCGCTCTTCACGGCGGGCGAAGTCGTTTCCGGCTTCGCCTTGCGTGTCAAAGCCGATGGCGCGCAAAGCTATGAACCGGTTGCGGAAATTGACGTGAACAATGGCCAATACAAGACCAAAGCGATTGATCTGAACTCGGCCGCTGGCGATCAGGTTTTTCTGGTGTTTTTCCTGTCCGGCTTGCGCAATGCGGACCCATCGCAAGTGCGTGTCATTTTGGGCGGCGATGAATTCGCGCCGGTTTTTGCCGGAGCGGTGCCGGGCGCGCCGGGGCTGGATCAAATCAATCTTTTGCTGTCACGCGACCTGACCGGCAAAGGCGTGCTTGATCTGGTGGTGACTGCGCCAGGCGCGCGTCCATCGAAGTCCGCCGAGGTTGAAATCGGAGGCGGCGTGTCCACGCTGGCTGTTCGCGCGATGAGCAAACAGACCGTCGTCGCGGGCGAAACCCTGGAAATCGAAGGCACGAATCTGCCGACTTCAAACGTTGAAGTTCTCTTCGGGCCAAACGTGGGCGTTGCGCCCGAAACCGCCACGCCCACTAAAATGACCTTGCGTGTGCCGTTCGGCGTCACCACCGATGCCGTTAAAATCAGCGTCAACAAACAGATTGTTTATGTCAGCCCGCAGCCGTTAAATGTCGTGACCTCTGTCAGCGGCTTTGTGCAGGAATTCAAAGACAGTGCCCGCGTCGCCGTTGCTGGAATGCCTGTTGTCCTGACCGAACCCGGCGGACGCCGCTTAGAAGCCGTCACCAACAGCGCGGGGGCTTTTTTGATTCGCGATGCGGTTGCGTCTTCCCGCTCGACCATTCAGATCAAAGGGCTGGCGGCGAATGGCCTGAATTACGAAGTCCCTCCATTCAGCGTCCGCGTGCTGGGCAATCGCGACAATCAAGCCAGCCGCGAAGACACGCCGCTGATGGTCGAACTCAGACCGAACGGCGCGGTTACGACCAGCCTGACTGCCGGCAACGAAACTGCCGGCGTCATCACTGCCGGGCAGGTTGTTTTTGATACGAACAATTCAACGATCACTTGTCCCGGCGGCGTTGCGGGTTGTCAGTTGGCGCTGGCGGTGTTCGCTCCCGGACGCACACCGACGAATCTGCCTGCCGGAGTTTTCAGTTCGACCATCGCGCAAATCACGCCTTTCGGCGCAAGGCTCGCGCCGGGCGGCAAACTCACCTTTCCAAACAGCGACTCAATTCCAGCAGGCACACCGGTGCGCGTTTATCGCTTTGACCAGACGACGGACAGCGCGACCTTCGGCCAGTTCGTGGACATTGGCGCGGGGATGGTTTCCGGCGATGGGCAGCGGCTGGAAACAGCCGCCAACGCCGTCTCGCAAGCAAGTTATTACTTTATCTCTCGCCAGTGGCCGACCGCGACCGTCATCGGTCACGTCGTTGAAGCGGACGGTGTGCGTCCGGTGCGCCGCGCCGTGGTCAGTGCGCGCGGTCAATCTACCTTCACGGACGGCAATGGCGGTTTCGTGCTGCGCAACGTGCCGGTGATCAAATCCAACGATGCCGTGACACTTGAAGTCAGTTTTCATCGCGCCAATGGAACCGTTTCGCGCACCGAGCGAGCGGGCATAGGCATCGGTGCGGGCGCGCAGGTGAGGCTCGCCGCCGATCTTGTTTTGTCGCAAAGCGCCGCCAACGTTGGGCCGGCAATTCTTGCACCGACGGCACTTTCGCTGGTTGAAGGCGAAACGCGCGAATTCAGCTTCATCGTCACCGGGCTGGCCGCCAATGTCCTGCCTGTCTTGTCTGGCGCTTCCTTCGCCACGGTGCGAAGCCTGGGCAATGACGTTTTCGCGTTGCGTCTTGCGCCGGCGGCAGGCAGCGTGGGCAGTTATCCACTCACGCTTGCCGCCGGAAGCGCGCTGCAAAACGTCGCGGTCACGGTTCTTGCGGCAAATGCCAATGTCCCCATTGCACAGGTGCAGGCCGTCACCACGGACGAGGACACGCCGAAGGCTATTACTCTGGCGGGCACGAACGCGGGCAACACACCAGGCTATGCCATCGTCAGATTCCCGCTGCACGGCACGCTGACCGGAACACCGCCGAACTTGATCTACACACCGGCGGCAAATTACAACGGAACTGACAGCTTTCGGTTCAGCGTCGGCGGCGGCAACGACATGCGCAGCTTTGCGGAGGTTTCGCTGGCCATCCGCCCGGTGAACGATCCGCCCGTGCTGACCGTGCCGGGCGCGCAAACCATTGGCGCGGGCCAGACGCTGGCCTTGACGATCACCGCCGTTGACCCGGATGGGGATGCGTTGACGCTGACCGCGCCGAACGCTCCGCCGGGCGCAACGCAGAATCCGCCGCAAACCGCGCCCAACGCCTGGCGATTCACCTGGACGCCGACCGTCACACTGGACGGCGATTACACGATTAACTTCACGGTCAGCGACAACGCCACGCCCGCGCGCGGCGACACGAAAACCATAACGGCGCGGGTTGAAGCGAAATGGGCGAACACCTCCGGCCCCGAAGGGCAGTTCGGCGTCATCAATGCCTTGCTGGCCAGCGGCGGCAACGTGTACGCCGCAACGGAAGGCGGCGGCATTTCTCGTTCGCTTGATGATGGCCGCACGTGGGGGCAGGCCAATGTCGGTCTTGGTGGCGGGTTGATCTTTGAATCGCTCGCGGTGCTGGGCACGGAATTGTTCGCCGGCGGCGGGAACGACACTTATGGTGTCTATCGTTCGCCCGATCAGGGACAGACATGGGTCGCGTCCGGGTTGGATAGCTACGTGGTTTTCGCGATAACCAGCGTTGGCGGCAATCTGTTTGCCGCCGCGTTTGATGGCGGCATTTTTCGCTCGACAGATCGCGGACGCACTTGGACGCCTGTCAATCAAGGGCTTCCGGCCCCGGTCCAGGATTTAATCATCAATTCACTGGGTGTGAATGGCTCGGCATTGTTTGCCGGGATTTTAGGTCATGGCGTTTTTCGCTCGCTCGATCAGGGAAACAACTGGACGGCGGTCAATTCGGGGTTGCCAGAGTTTTCTCAGGGGCTGGCCTTGGCGACACTGGGCACCACGATTTTTGTCTCCACCGGCTCCGGCGTTTATCGCTCAACCGACAACGGCGCAAGTTGGACAGTTGTCGGCGACCCTGTGGGACGCGTCTATTCCGAATCGTTGCTGGCCAGCGGTAACACGCTGTATGCCGGAACGGGGAGTGGGTTTGACGGATCGGGTGGCGAAGGCATTTATCGCTCGACGGATGGCGGACAAAGCTGGACGCAGGTTAATCAGGGCCTGACCAATCTTGCGGTCAAGGCGCTGGCTGCGACAGGGACTTCGCTGCTGGCCGGGACCGTGGGCGGGAATGTTTTCCGCTCGGCTGATCAAGGCCAGAACTGGACCCCTTCGGGCGCTGGATTGCGCAACACCCATATCACCGCGGCCATCAGCAGCAATGGAGTGACGCTGGCCTCCGTCTCCTTTTTCGGCAGCTTTCGCCAGGGCGTTTATCGCTCACCCGACAACGGCCAGACCTGGATCCGCAGCGACACCGGATTGCCGGATGCGGATGTCATAGGGTTTGGCATCAACGGAACGACCTTTTTTGCCGGAACCAATGGCAGCGGTGTTTATCGTTCAACCGATCAAGGCCGCAACTGGACGGAGGCGAATAACGGATTGCCGAGTGGAAACTTCCGACAATTTACCGTCGTCGGCAACACGCTCTATGCCGGGGCGGGTGATGTTTATGATTTTTCATTCGATACCCTTGCCAACCGTGGTGTTTATCGTTCCAGCGACAATGGACAAAGCTGGGTGGCGATCAATGCGGGATTGCCTTCGGGGGGAAGCCAGGGAGAGGCAATTTTTCCTCTCATCGGATCGTTTGCGGTGAAAGGGGCGACGCTTTTTGCCATGACGGATGCCGGTCTGTTTCGATTGAATGAAAATGCGGCCAATTGGGTTTCCATTCCCTCAACCGGCCTGCCAAACAGGAATGCGTTCGCACCCAGGATTGTCGCCAGCGGCAACAGCCTGGTGGTCTCCGGCGGGAATGGACCCGGTTCCGGGCTGTATCGTTCGACTGACGACGGTCTGACGTTCACACAGAGTCAGAGCGCTGGATTCATCGGTTCTCTGGTGGCAAACGGCGATGACGTATATGCAGGCGGACATTTCGGGGTCGGGATCTACTTTTCCTCCGATCAAGGACGCACGTTTAAGCGGCTCAACAATAGTTTGACCAACACGGACATTGCGGTGCTCGCGCTCAGCGGCACGAATCTGTTTGCCGGAACGGGCGGTCTCGGCGTGTTTCTGCTGACCAATAACGTGCAAAGCTGGTCGGAAGCCAATGCCGGATTGGCCGAAGAAGACAAACTGATCAACACGGTCGCCGCAAATGGCGCAACCTTGCTGGCTGGAACATTGGGACGTGGCGTGCTGCGTTCGCTGGATCATGGCCAGCAATGGACGGCGGCGAATACCGGCTTGCCGCCATCAACGAGCGTGCAAAGCTTCGCTTCATTCGGCGCGAATGTTTATCTGGGCGCGTTTGGGCAAGGCGTATTTCGCTCAACAGATAACGGCGCGAACTGGAGCGCGGCCAATACAGGACTGGCCAATCTTTTCGTCAACGCCCTGCAACCGCATGGCGCGGGCTTGCTGGCCGGGACGGATGGCGGCGTGTTTCGTTCAGCCGACGGCGTGAATTGGGTCAGCCTTGGATTGCCAAATCGGCGTGTATTGTCGCTCAGCGCCAGCGCCGATGGGCGCGTGCTGCTGGCGGGAACCAATGGCGGAGGCATTTTCCGTTCGACGGACAATGGCCAGACATGGACGCCTGTGACAGCGGGGCTGAGCAATCAGACTATTCTGGCGCTGACCATCGGCAACGACGGTTCGACGTTATTCGCAGGGACGGATGGCGGAGTGTTTCGATCCACCGATCAAGGGGTGACCTGGAGCGGCGTTAACACAGGATTGCCGACGGGATTGTCACTGCGGTCCTTCGCGGTGAGCGGCGGCAAGCTCTATGCGGGCAGCTTTCTGGGCGTATTTTTGACCGAAGATGGCGGCGCGAGTTGGAAGCAAATCAATGCGGG
This sequence comes from Heliomicrobium sp., assembly GCA_021155085.1. Taxonomy (GTDB): domain Bacteria; phylum Acidobacteriota; class Blastocatellia; order RBC074; family RBC074; genus RBC074. The sequence goes on from JAJNQA010000013.1 coordinate 15,409, forward strand.
GTTGCTGGATATTCGCGTCGGCGGATTGGCGCTTGACGGCGGCACACTGCTGGCAGGCACCTCGCGCCGTGGATTGTTTTTGAGCGCGATTCCCAACAACGTCTGTCCGCTAAGCATCACTGCGCAGCCTGGCAACCGCTCAATCGCGGATGGTCAAACGGCGGCGCTCAACGTCACGGTTACCGGCGTGCAGCCGATTCGTTATCAATGGTATCGAGGCGCGAGCGGCGATTTCTCCCAACCGATTGCGGGGGCCACTGGGAACAGTTTCACAACGCCTGCGCTAAACGCCACAACCAATTACTGGGTGCTGGTCACCAGCGGCTGCGGCAGCGTCAACAGCGAAACGGCATCTGTTCTGGTTAATTCCGCGCCGCAGGCTGACGTGGCAGTGACGCAAACGATTTCGCCCGCGCAGCCCAAACCGGGCGATGACCTGACTTTTACCCTGAATCTGACCAATGGCGGACGCGATACAGCCTTTGCCGTGACCGTGATCAGCGCGCTGCCTGCGGAAGTTGTATTTACTTCGTGCCATGCGACGGGCGGCGGCGTTTGCGGCGGAACGGGCAACAATCGCGTGGTGACTTTTTCCGCCCTGGCCGTCGGTGATTCCGCAACAGTGACAATCGTGGCGAAGGTGAACGCCGGTGCCAGCGGAGCCACGCTGCGCAGTACGGCCAGCGCCAGCGCGGTGACCACCGACACCAATCCCGCCAACAACACGGACATCAAGAGTCTGACCGTTCAGCAAACCGCGCCGGTGATTTCCAGCTTGAATCCGAATACGGCAGTTGTCGGCGGCGGGGGATTCACGCTCACCGTCAACGGCTCGAATTTCGTCAGCGGCGCGAAGGTGCGTTGGAACGGTTCGGAGCGCGCGACTTCGTTCGGTTCGGCGACGCAGTTGACCGCGCAGATTCCGGCGGCTGATTTGGCGGCGGCGGGAACGGCGACGGTGACGGTGGTCAATCCGGATGGGCAGGTTTCCGCCGGTGTGAGTTTTATGATCACCGCGCCGCTTCGTCAAAACAGTGTCTTGCGCGTGGTGGCCTCAACCAGCAGCGTTGGCTCGACCGTGGCCGTGCCGATTGAACTGGTTTCGCAAGGCGATGAAAACGCACTTGGGTTTAGTTTGACCTTCGATCCGGCAATTTTGAGCAATCCGCAAGTAGCTTTGGGCAATGGCGCAAGCGGGGCGGCGCTCAATCCGAATTTGAGTCAAGTGGCGTCAGGGCGCGTCGGATTGGTGCTGGCGATGCCTTCGGGGCAGCGGTTTGCGGCGGGCGTGCGGCAAATTGTGGTCATCACCTTCACGATTGCGGCCAACACCGGCGCGGCGACGGCCAGTCTGGAATTTGGCAATCAGCCGATTCCGCGCGAAGTCTCTGACGTGAATGCCAATGAGTTGGGCGCGACTTACACGGGCGGCGCGGTGACAATCACGCGCGGATTTGAAGCCGACGTTGCGCCGCGTCCGAATGGCAACGGCAGTTTGTCCGTGACAGATTGGGTGTTGGTCGGGCGTTTTGCTTCCGGTGATTTGGCGGTGGAACCGGGCAGCGAATTTCAGCGGACGGATTGCGCGCCGCGTTCGACTTTCGGCAACGGTTCGATCACGGTCAGCGATTGGGTGCAGGCGGGACGGTACGCCGCTGGACTCGACCCGTTGACGCCTGCGGCGGGGCCAACATCGGCGGGAGCTTTGGTGGCGGCGAATCTGGCGGCGTTGCTGAAAATGCCGGATTCCAGTTGGCCGCGATTGCTGCGCGTGACTTCGCCAGTGTTTGGCGCGGGACAGACCAGTGCGGTGACCGTCGAATTGCTGGCGCAGGGCGAAGAGAACGCCGTCAGTTTCAGTCTGCGGTTCGACGCGCGGCAATGGCGCTTTGTTTCGGCTTCGGTTGGTGAAGATGCGCGAAACGCCGCGTTGAGCATCAACGCGAAGTTGATGGTGGACGGGCAAGTCGGCTTTGCGCTTGCTTTGCCGCCGGGGCAGCGTTTTGAAGCGGGAATGCAATCCGTGCTGACTGTGAATTTCGCGGCGGCGGAAGGCGGCGGGACTTTTGCGCCGACGCCTGAGTTCAGCGATTTGCCTACGGCGCGCGAACTGGCGGATGTGAAAGCCGAAGTGCTGACGGCGGATTGGATGCCGGCGGCGCTGAGCCTGTTTACGGTTCCGTCATCAACTGCTGATGAGCAAGGTTTGGCGGCGGGCGTGGTGATTCGCGTGGGCGCGGATGGCAGGCAAAGCTTTGAATCGTTGGCGGTGGTTGATTCAAGAAAAAATGGATTCGTCGCTGTTCCGATTGAGGTGGGCGATGAAAACGAGCAGGTCTTTCTGGCGCTCTTCGGCACGGGCTGGCAGAATGGCGCGGCTCTCGATGCAATCCAGGTGACGGTTGATGGTCTGCCGGTCGAAGTTCTCTACGCTGGCGCGCAAGGCGCAGAGGCGGACATCGCGCAACTGAATCTGCGATTGCCGCCCGCGCTCAGCGGGCGTGGCGAAGTAACAGTGCAGTTCATCAACGCCGGGCGTTCCGCCAATCCGGTCAAGGTCGTAATCAAATAACCGAAATATAGACATCAAGAACAAGATATTCCGCCCACGAAGACACACAAAGAAAACACGAAGGAGAAATGTAGAGATTGCTGGTTCTTAGTGAAACTTGGTGTGGCTTCGTGGGGAAGCATTTTCTTGAAAGCTATGGAAGGATCATCCAATGAACTTTGAATACTCCGACAAGGTCAAATATCTGCAAAAGAAACTCTCGGCCTTTATGGACGAGTACATTTATCCGAACGAAGGCACCTACTACGAACAGAACCAGACGGGCGAACGCTGGAAGGTGATTCAGATCATCGAAGACCTGAAACCGAAAGCCAAAGCTGAAGGGTTATGGAATCTGTTTCTGCCGGAAAGCGCGCTGGGCGCTGGATTGACCAATCTGGAATACGCGCCGCTGTGCGAAATCATGGGGCGCGCTCCGTGGTCGGCGGAGGTCTTTAACTGCTCCGCGCCGGACACTGGAAACATGGAAGTGCTTTCCCGATACGGCACGGCGGAACAGCAGGCGCAATGGCTGCAACCGTTGCTGGAAGGCGAGATTCGCTCCTGTTTTGCGATGACCGAGCCGGAAGTGGCTTCGTCGGACGCGACGAACATCCGGTCTTCGATTGTGCGTGACGGCGACAGTTACGTCATCAATGGGCGGAAGTGGTGGACTTCCGGCGCGGGCGATCCGCGCTGCAAAATCGCGATCTTCATGGGCAAGACCGATCCCAGCGCGCCGACGCACAAACAGCAGTCCATGATTCTGGTTCCGATGGACGCGCCGGGAGTGAAGGTCGAACGGATGCTGAATGTGTTCGGCTACGACGATGCGCCGCACGGCCACGCGGAAGTGACGTTTGAAAACGTACGGGTTCCGGCGTCGAACATGCTGCTGGGCGAAGGGCGCGGCTTTGAAATTGCGCAGGGGCGTTTGGGACCGGGGCGCATTCATCATTGCATGCGCAGTATCGGAATGGCGGAACGCTCGCTGGAAGCGATGTGCCAGCGAGTCAAACAGCGCGTGGCATTTGGCAAGACCATCGCGGAGCAGGGAACGATTCGCGCCGACATCGCCAATTCGCGCATGGAGATCGAACAGGCGCGGCTGCTGACGTTGAAGGCGGCTTATATGATGGACACCGTCGGCAACAAGGCCGCGCGGACGGAGATTGCAATGATCAAGGTTGTTGCGCCGAACATGGCGCTGCGAGTGATTGACCGCGCTCTGCAGGCGCACGGCGGCGCCGGCGTCAGCCAGGATTTCCATCTGGCCAATGCCTGGGCGCATCAGCGCACGTTGCGTTTTGCCGACGGGCCGGACGAAGTCCACCGCGAAACCATCGCCAAACTGGAATTAAGAAAGTCCGAGTAACAGCGCGGCAGCCTTGGCCGCGATGGCTCCTTGTCCTGCGGCGGTTGCGACACTCAGACAAACCGGCCTGCACACATCGCCGGCGGCATAAACTCCTTCGATGGAGGTTTGCTGCCGGCGATTGGTTTTGATGTAGCCGGCTTCATCCAATTCGATCTGTTCGCGGAAACTTTCAGTGTTTGGCGCAGTACCGGCGCGGATGAAGACGCCTTGGGTGGCGATAATTTGTTGCTGGCGGGAAGGAATTTCTTCGACAATCAGGCGTTCGACGTGCTCGCCGCCTTCGATGGCTTTGGCCTCAACGCCTGTCAGGAAGGTGATGTTCGGCGTTTCGCGCGCTTGCCGCAGCCATTCAGGGCGGGCGCGAAACTGATCGGAGCGGTGAATCAGCGTGACGTGCGGACAGACGCGCGACAGGACAAGTGAGTTTTCCACCGCCGAATCTCCGCCGCCGATGACGCAGACTTTCTTGCCCGCGTACAAACCGTGGTCGCGCGTGGCGGAAAAGCTGACGCCGTTTTGAATCGAAAATCTGTCTTCGCCGGGAATGCCCAGGCGGCGTTTGCGCGCGCCGGTGGCCAGGATGATTGCGCGGCTCGCCAGCCGGTCTCCGTTGCAGAGCAACGTTCGGTCGCGCAGGTTGATTTCTTCCAGCGTGCAGCCCGTTCGATAACTCAACTGCAATTCGCTCAACTGCGCCTGGAAATGGTCGCGCAACTCGCGCCCGCTTCCCGTGATCAGGCCGGGGTAATCAATCACGCGGTGGAACATTTGCAGCAACTGCCCGCCGAGTTCACCGGTCTGTTCCAGCAACACCGCCCGAAGGCCAAGCGAATTGCACCACAGCAACCCGCTCATTCCCGCCGGGCCGCCACCGATGATCATCACGTCATAATTGTTCATCGCGACAAGCTAACCCTTGCCGGGAAGACTGTGCAAGGGACTGGTTAGAAACCCACCATCGGTTCACTTTCCAATCGTCACAATTCCTTGATTGGTGCTATTCCTCGCGTGGTCTCCTCAAATGAAATTCGATTAGAATGACAACAAAGCTGCCAGGAACGCCGTTGTTCACGATGGCGTGACGTTTGAGGAAGCCACGACGGTTTTTGAGGATTCCTACTTCGTGGTGTTGACCGATGATGCGCATTCAGTCGAAGAGTTGAGATACTGGATCATTGGGGAATCGGAGAAGGGAAGAGTTTTGTTGGTTGCCTACACTGAAAGAGACTACGTCGTGTGGATCATCAGCGCGCGTGAAGCGGCCAAACGCGAAAGGGAAATTTATGAAGAAGAGCGATATATCTGAAGCTGATTTCGAGATGCTGCCGGAATACGACTTGCGCAAAATGCGGATCGTTCGGCGCGGTCCAGGCCACGAACAAAAGCAATTTGATGTGATGGTCACGGAAAACATGTTTGGCGACATCCTGTCTGATCTGACGGGCGGTTTGGTGGGCGGCCTGGGAATGGCTCCGTCCGCAGACATCGGCGACCAGTAGGCTGTCTTTCAACCATCTCACGCGGTGGAACTTTGCAAAATGGAACAGTAAATTCTCTGTCAGCGACCGGAACTGTTTTCATGGCGTCAATTGTTCCGGAGCAAGTGGTTTTTGCCAGGGCAGATGCGAATCATTCGCTGCCGGACGCCAGCGGCGGAATTCCCGTTCGACAATCTGCACAAGCATCAATCAGAGCGCAGCGCCCGCGTGACGTTGATGCGCGCCGCGCGTATCGCAGGTAGCAGGGAAGCGATAACCCTAGCTGCAAGGAGTATCCCAATCGCTCCGGCCAGCGGCAGTGGCCCAGGCAATTGCATTGCCTGAATGTATAGACTTCAAGAAAAAGACGTACCGCGGACTGTTAGTCCGCGGAAGCATTCTGAGAAGTTCTTTTTCTGAATCCAAAGGGTTTGCCCGCCACGACCTCAGCCGACTAACAGTCGGCTGTACATTAGCAGCACGCCACGCACCACGCTGAAGATCGCGGCGCTGGCCCCATTGCCAAGGGCCAGCGTCAGCACAAACTTGACCGCCAGCCCTTTGGCGCGCGCCAGCCAGCGGAGCGTGACTCTTAGGTCTTGAAGGAATAAGCCGGGTTTGAGAATCAACATTCAATCTCCTTGTGCTTTCCCTCGTGGCTGCCCTCACCGCGAGGCATCCTTTCGCCGCCGCTTCCCGCTCTCTTCAATCATTTCGCTTAGATCCGCAACGGGCATATTCCGAAGTCGCGGCGGCCGGGCTATTCCGTTGTTTCATTCGGAGCCGGCATGAAGAAAATCGGGCGCACTTCGACGGACGCACGGCAGGCTTTCGCGCCCTTGCGGGCCCACGCCAGCGCCTCTTCCAAGTCCGCGGTTTCCAGTATCCAGAAACCGCCCACGTGTTCCTTGGTCTCCAGGTATGGCCCGTCGGTGAGGAGCACTTCACCATTGGCCTGCGCCCGCAGAGTGCTGGCCGGGCCCAGACCGCAGGCGAACTTCCTGACACCAGCAGCGATCATTTCGCGATTGAGCGCGTGAATTTCCTCTACGATTGCCTCGTCCTGTGTGGACGGGTCAAAGTTGTCGGGGAGGAAACCAGAAATCAAATATTGCGGCATAATTTCTCCTTTTTTCTATAACGGTTTTCGGGCGGGCCGTTTGCCCCGCCTTCACCGGATAGTCGAATGGGGGGACGGGAATTCGACCGAACCGCTCAAAAAAAAGTTTATTTCTTGTTTTACTTTATCTGGCGAATCCGCTCTTGCAGGAATTGACGCTCTGGTTCCTGCTGGGCCAGTTCCAGGGCTTTCTCGTAGGCGGATCGAGCCTCGGCTGTCCTGCCGAGCCGGCGGTACATTTCCGCGCGGGCTGAATGCGTCAGGTGATAACTGGCCAAACCGCCCTGTTCCGATACCGCGTCTATCTGCCGAAGACCGGCCTCGGGACCATCGCGCTCGGCAATCGCCACGGCACGATTTAGTTGAACAACTGGCGAAGGCTGAATTCGTGCCAATCGGTCGTAAAGCGCAACAATCTGCCGCCAGTCGGTCGCCGCGACCGATTCCGCCTCCGCATGAACGGCCACAATCGCAGCCTGCAGTGTGTAAGAGCCGAAGCGCTGAGACTTCAGTGCTTTCTCCACCAATGCCATCCCTTCCGCGATTTGCTCCCGGTTCCAGAGCGAGCGGTCCTGGTTCTCCAGCAAAATCAGTTCTCCGGTCGGAGAGGTTCTCGCTGCGTGACGGGATTCGTGAAGCAACATCAGGGAAAGCAGTCCCAAGACTTCCGGCTCAGGCTGTAGTTCGGCCAGCAACCGGCCCAGTCGAATCGCCTCGCCGGTCAGCTCGGCCCGCGTTACCTCCACTCCCGCCGCGGCCGAATAGCCTTCGTTAAAGACGAGATAGATGACATGAAGCACCGCGCTCAATCGCTCAGGCAACTCCCGTGGCGTCGGCACCTCGTACGGGATCGGTGTTTCTCGAATCTTTGCCTTGGCGCGCACAATGCGCTGCGCCAGCGTACGCGGAGTGACGAGAAATGCCCTTGCGATCTCCTCGGTGGTCAGCCCGCACACCTCACGCAAGGTGAGCGCAACGCGCGCTTCCGGCGCCAGGGACGGATGACAGCAGGTAAAGATCAGGCGCAGGCGATCATCCTCAAGACTGTCCTTCTCGTCAGACTTTTCCGCCGAACTCCACTGCGCTTCGAGATATCGCACGAGCTCGTCCTGAGACGCATCGAATCTTGCCCGTCGGCGCAGAGTATCAATGGCTTTGAATCGGGCTGTCGAAATCAACCATGGTTGCGGGTTGGCGGGGATTCCTCTCTCAGGCCACAGGCTCAGCGCGGCCGCAAATGCTTCGTGCATGGCCTCTTCGGCAAGATCAAAATCACCAAGCAAGCGGATCAGAGTTGCCAGGATTCGTCCCGAATCCATGCGATAAAGGGAGTCGAGCAATTCGCGGATCTGCTCGGTAGATCGTTCGGACATGGTGCGGAACTTAGCAAACCAACGATCCCGAATCAATTTGGCGCGTGTTTAGGCAGGCGGCGCGGAGGGCAAAGTTTGCTTCCGGGCACAATCTTCTCGTACCATTCATCCGCCGTAAGACTGACGCAAAATCCCATGACGAAAAGGACGACACCCTGATGAAGACGCTTTTCAGATTACTCGCCGCCTTGATTTGCACGCTGGTCATGTCGCTGGAAGCAATTTCCCAGCAGTCTGCCCCCAAATCTCCCCCATCGCCGATCTCCCAACCTGCCGGACGATTTTGGCCGCCTGATTACAAGAAACCCGCTGAGAAACCAACCCCCGCAGCCACCTCTAACACCCCAGCCGCCAGCATTCGCGCCGTGCTCGATGCGCAAGTTGCGGCCTGGAACGCCGGCAAGCTGGAAGAATTCATGGCCGGATACTGGCGTTCGCCGAAGCTGACGTTCTTTTCCGGCGGACGCAAACTCTCCGGCTGGGATGCGACGCTGGAACGGTATCGCAAAAATTATCAGTCTGAAGGCAAGGAAATGGGCAAGCTGAAATTTGCCGATCTTGACATCCAACTGCTGGGCGCGAGCGCTGCGGTGGTGCGCGGACGCTACGAATTAACGATGTCCGACGGCAAGGAATTAAGCGGTTTGTACACGCTCCTCTTTCGCAAATTCACGGATGGTTGGAAGATCATTCACGATCACACCTCATCGAATTAATGGCCGGAGGGAACACTATGCGTTCAATTGGGTATTCGTTGAAACTGGCAGCCGCGCTGCTGCTGTTTGCGTCTTTTGTTGTCATCACGCCGACCGCCGGCCAGGGACAGGATCAAACTTTTCGCCTGATCAACATCGAGCGGCGATTGGATCAACTGCAAACACGGATTGATTACCTGGACCGTGCACAGCAGTCGCAGTCAATTACAGGACCCAGCTCCAACGCCACTACTGCCTCCATCCTGGAATTGCAGCGCCAGAATTTATCAATGGCTGAGCAATTGGTGACGATGCAAAGGAAGATGCTGGAAATGCAAAAGACGATTGACCAGCTTATGGAACAACATCGGCAGCCGGAAAAGCCGGAAAAAAAAGATAAACCCGATGAAAAACCTAAGCCCAGGTCATCCGTCAGGCCATAATTTCAAATTTGCCGGATTTTCATGTTTGATTAATGCGCTTGATCACGCGCTCGCTCGCCAGACGAAAGGTTTCCGGAATCGGCAGCAGGCTGAAGACCAGAAAGGCTTCGCGCGGAAAGTCGAAAAAGTATCCCGGATGCACCAGCACATCTTCCTCGGCCAGCAGTCGCAACACCAGATCTTCTTCGGGGAAGTGGCGGGGAATTTCCAGCGCCGCGTACCAGCCGCCTTCGACCGCCAGCAGGCGGCAAGAAGTGTGCTCCACCTGATTGGCCAGCCAATCGTGATTGCCCCTTACCCGCTCCAGAATCTGCCGCTGCAATCCGGCGCGCAGTTTGAACCACTGCGGAGCCGCGTGCTGCACGGGCGCGCCGACTGAAAGAAACGTATCGGCGATCAAGTCCAGCCGTTCGATGGCTTCTTCCCGCAAACTGGCCGGACCATTCGTCACAATCCAGCCGAGTTTCATTTGCGGCAGGACGAGAATTTTGGAAAAGCCGCTCATCACGAAAGTCAACGCCTGGGTGTTTTCAACCAGGGAAGCAGCACGCCTTTCATCGCCACTGAAAGCGTAATCGCTGAAAACCTCGTCCACGATCAGCGCCAGTTCGCGCCGCGCACAGATGTCGTTCAGCCGTTGAAGCTCTTCGCGTTTGATAAACGATCCAGTGGGATTGTTCGGATTGACCAGAATGATTGCGCGCGTTTTCGGCGTCAGCGCCTGTTCAATCGAATCGAAATCAATTTGCCAGCCTGCTGGATGAATATAGTGAAGTTCGTACGGCCGCAGTTCGACGCCTTCCAATGCCGCCAGGAAATCAAACAGCGGATAGCTCGGTTGCGGGACCAGCACGTTATCGCCTTGATCGGCCAGCAGTTTGAAAAGGTAGGAATAAGCTTCGCTGGTGCTGGCGGTCAGGTGAATGCGCTCCGGATCAACCGTGAAATCGCGCTCGGCGTAATAAGCGGTGACTGCTTCACGCGCGATGAGCAAGCCTTTCGGCTGCGGTTCGTACAACATCGCCGGAGCTTGCGCCAAAGCCGGCAAAATTTCCGCTTCGGGAAACTCGAATCCGGCGCGCGTTGGATTTGATTCGGTCAAATCCAGAACCCGCGCGCCTGCGCGTTTCTTTTCCGCAATCAACCGCGCCAGCCGATTGGTCTGCAAATCCCATTTGAATCGTGTCGAAAACATGCCTTCACCTTTCCATAAAAAAAACGACCGGGGGAAACCTCTTTCAGTTTACCCCGGTCGTCTTTCAGGATTGAAAATAAAATTGCTCTGCCCTTGCTGGGAGCGATCATTCGTAACGCAACGCCACCATCGGATCCACTTTGGTCGCGCGCCGGGCCGGAATGAAGCAGGCGATCAGCGCCACCGCCGCCAGCGTTGCCGCGATTGCCAGGTAAATCATCGGATCGGCGGTGCTGACATTGAAAAGCATGGTTTTCATCGCCCTGCCCAGCAGCAGCGCGAAAACCACGCCGATGCCAAGGCCGATCATTGCGAGCAGCATTCCCTGTTTGACGACCAGTTTCAGCACGTCCGCCGCTTGCGCGCCGAGCGCCATGCGCAAACCGAGTTCGTGCGTGCGCTGCGTGACCGAATACGCCATCACGCCGTACAACCCAATTGCCGCAAGCAGCAGCGCAAGTCCGGCAAAAATGCCGATCAAGAGCAGAGCGAAGCGGCGTTGCGTCATCGAATCGGCGACGAATTGGTCCATGGTGCGGACGCGGAAAACCGGCAGGTCCGTATCCAGGGCCTTGATCACGCCGCGCACCGAACCCGCCAGGCTGTTCGGGTCCGTGGACGTTCGAACTACCAGGGCCATGCCAGGCTGCGCGCGCTGTTGATGGGGCAGGTAATACTGCGCGCGCGATTCGCCTTCCAGATCGCTGTGTTTGACATGACCGACCAGGCCGACGATTTCGCGCCAGATGCGATTGTTCGGGCCGCCTTCGAAGCTGATGCGTTTGCCGACAGGGTCCTCGTTCGGCCAGTACTTTTTCGCCAGGGATTCATCAATGATGGCGACCGGTGTTGAATCGGCGCTGTCCCGCTCTTCAAAGTAGCGTCCACGAATGATCGGAATCCCCATTGTCTTGAAATAATCGGGGGTTGCCGCCCAGCGCGCGCCGTGCGGCAATGATTGATTCTGGGGATGATCACGGCCTTCGATGCGGAAGCTGCCGCTCGATCCGCCGCCGCTGAGTGGCAGAACCGACACCGCGCCAACCGACTGCACTCCCGGCAGCGCGCGGACATCATTGATCAGTTGGTTGTAAAAGTTGGCGCGCTGCGGCGCTTCGCGGTACTTGAAATCGGGCAGCGACAGATGCATCGTCAGCAGCCCTTGCGGATTGAAACCTGGATTCACCTGCTGCACCTGCATAAAGCTTTTGACCAGCAGGCCCGCGCCAATCAGGACGGCCAGCGCCATGGAGATTTCCGCCACCACCAGTGCGTTGCGCACCCAGTGTTTGGTGGCGGCGGCGCCGCTGCGGCCGCCTTCTTTCAGGGTTTCGTGCAGATCGGCTTTGGCGGTTTGGATGGCCGGAACGATCCCGAACAAAATTCCAGTCACAATGGCGATGCCGAAGGTGAAGAGCATCACGCGCCAATCCAGAGTGACTTCATTGGCGCGCGGAATCCTGTCCGCATTGAGTGAGATCAGCGCTTTGACGCCCCAGAAACCGATCAGCAAGCCCAGCGCGCCGCCGGCGACAGACAGCATCACGCTTTCGGTCAGCAGTTGGCGAATGATGCGCCAGCGGCTGGCCCCCAATGCCGTGCGAACCGCAATCTCTTTCTGGCGAGCAGCGGCGCGCGCCAGTAGCAGATTCGCGACGTTCGCACAGGCAATCAGCAAAACGAATCCGACCACCAGCAGCACGATCAGCAGCATTGTGCGAATGTCGCCGACCACTTGTTCGCGGAACGAAGTCAGCAGCAGATCCCAATCGCTGGCCGTGGAGCCGGGGCGGTATTGGTTTCGCAAATTCGCCGCGATGGTGGACATTTCGGCCTGCGCCTGCTGCTGCGAAGCGCCGGGGCTGAGCCGCCCGAGGACCGTCAGAAATTCGTTGGTCAGCGCATTGGAGTTCATTTGATCGGGCGTGAAGACAATGGGCCGCCACAGATCAACAATCTGCCCGAACTCGCGCCCGAACTGGAAGCTTTCCGGCATGACGCCCACGACCGTGTAATTTTCGCCATTCAGCGACAGCGATTTATTCAGGACGTTGGCGTCGCCGCCCAAGCGGCGCTGCCAGAAACCGTGGCTCAGCACAATGACGCGATTCTTGCCTTCCTGGTCTTCGCCGGAGGCAAAGGTTCTGCCTTTTGCCGCTTCAAAACCGAGTAATTGAAAGAAGTTGGCGGAAACTGACTGCCCGGCCAGACGCTCCGGTTCGCCTTCACCGGTCAAATTCGCCGCCCAGCCCGTCAAGGCCGACAGGCTTTCAAAGGATTTCGCGTTGTCGCGATAATGCGCAAAGCCAAAGGCCGACACCGAAGCCTTCAGATTGATCTTCACGTAATTGTGATTGATCAGCATCAACTGTTCGGGATTTTTGTAGGCCAGCGGGCGCAGCAGAATGGCATTGACGACGCTGAAAATGGCACTGTTCGCGCCGATGCCCAGCGCCAGGGTGAGCAGCGCGACAATCGCAAAGCCCGGACTTTTGAGCAATGTGCGAATACCGAATCGAAGGTCTTGCAATAAGGTTTCCATAGGTTTTCCTCCGCTCCCTGGGTACGCATCGCTTCCAGCGTGCGGGTGCGGCAAGTTGCACATTTCTTACCAATTCGCCATTTGCCAAGACCGCACGCTCGCAAGCGATGCGTACCCAGGTTCAATCCAGGTGCGCGCCGTGACGTTTCAAGATCTTCACGATTTTGGCGCAGTTGGCGATGATTTCCTGTTTTCTCGATTCAATGGCGATGATGGCGCCCTGGCCATTGGTTTCGACCTGGTGGGTGGCGATGGCCAGCGCTGTCCGGCCATCGCGGTTTTTCAGATTCGGCTCGCCGCCGTTTGCCAGCAGCAGTTCGACGATTTCCGGATGCCCCCAGACGGTGGCTTCGTGAATCGGGGTGCCCCATCCGCCGCTGACGTTGATGGAAAAGGGATCGGCAGTGATCAGTTCGCGCGCCAGATCAATCAATCCGAAGGCGGCGGCACGGGGTAAATCAACCTTCGTGCCCTGGGCCACCAGGTAATGGACCATCGCGACGTGGCCCTTTTCGTTGGCCCATCCTGCGGGGGTGGCGCCATACTCCTCGTCCAGGGCATTGAGGTCCGCGCCGTGAGCGATCAGTAAATCCGCCAGTGCGCGATGATTCTCAATCGCGGCGAAATGCAGCGGCGTTGCGCCGTCGTCTTTGGCGTTGATCAACTCCAGCGATTCGTCCAACAGCCTGCTGACGGTCGCCGCATCGCCGTCACAAACGGATTGGAAAAAAGATTTGAGTTCAGCCATCAGAAGCTGCTCGCTGGCGATTCCATTTTCCATTTCCCCGCTTTGATTTGCCATTTGTCATTGCCTGGAGCGCGGAAGACACAATGACAAATAAAAGATGGAAACCGGGAAATGGAAAATGCGAGAGGACGCAGCATCTCTCAACACTGGCTTCCCGATTTAGTGGTTGACGTGCTCTTCTTCGACCACGCGTCCGTCAAACAGATGAATTGAGCGGTCGGCGTGCCGGGCAAAGCGGGCGTCGTGCGTGACCATGCAAATCGTGGCTCCATTGCGGTGCAGTTCGCGGAGCAATTCCATGACGGCGTCACCGTTGGTCGAATCCAGGTTTCCGGTCGGCTCGTCGGCCAGCAGAATCAGCGGATCGCCAACCACGGCGCGGGCAACGGCAACGCGCTGCTGCTGACCGCCGGAGAGTTGCGAGGGCAGATGTTTTGCGCGATGCGCCATGCCAACCTTTTCCAGCGCGGCTGTCACGCGCTGCTTGCGCTCGCCGGCGCTCATCCCGCGGTAGGTCAGCGGCAGTTCGACGTTCTCATAAACAGTCAGATCGCCGATCAGATTGAAGCTCTGGAAGATGAATCCGATTTCGCGGTTGCGAATGCGGGCGCGGTCGGAAAGGCTCAAACCCTGAACCGGTTTGTTGTTGAGCAGATATTCGCCGTCCGAAGGCGAATCGAGCAGGCCCAGAATCGAAAGCAGGGTGGATTTTCCGCAACCGGATGGGCCGGCAATCGAAACGAATTCGCCTTTGTTGATTTCGATGTGAATCCCCGACAAGGCATGGGTTTCGACTTCATCGGTGTAAAAAACCTTTTTTACGGAATCCAGGCGCAACAATGGTTCGCTCATTAGTTCTCTCCTCAGATTGGTAGACTTCAGATAACAGGGGTTAGTGAATTACCAGGCGCCAGCGTTTCAACCTCGGTAAAATTTTCCGGCGACTGGCAGAAACTCGTTTTGGGCTCAATTCAATCGAATGCGGGTGACGTTATCGCCCAGTTGCGAAGTGTCGGAAACGATGACTTTATCGCCGACTTTCAGGCCGCTGATGATTTCAATCTCCGTCACGGACTGGCGGCCAAGCTGCACTGTAACTGCTTCGGCGTGCTGTTCATCGGCATCCAGCTTGAAGAGTTTGACCGTGCTTTTTTCCTGGCCGAAGGCCGGACGCTGGATTTTCATCACGTTCGGCAGGCGTTCCAGTTCAATCGTGCCATCCACGCTCATATCCGGACGCGCGCCCGGAGGCAGTTCGCCATCCAGCGCCACATCCACAGCCACCGTGCCATTCAACGCCGCCGGATCAACGCGAATGACGCGGCCCGGAATCACGCCGTTGCGGGTGTCAATCGTCGCCGGCAACCCGATACGAATATCCTTCAACTGGGTTTCGGCAATTCGAACTTCGGCTTTCAGCTTGTTCGGGTTGGAGACGCGCGCCAGATTCGCGCCGGGCGTGACCTGCTGGCCGACTTCCACCGCCAGTTGCTGCAAGACGCCATGCATTCCCGCGCGGACGCGCAAATCTGCGACCTGTTTGCGGCGCAATTCAACCAATGCCTTGCGCTGATCCAGTGTGGACTGTGTGACGGCCAATTGAGTTTTCATGGCCTCGGTGGTCATCACGATGCGCTTCTTTTCCAGATCATTGCGTGTCGCCAATTCCGCCGCCCGAATTCTCGTCCTTTTGAGAACCAATTCGGAAACCAGACCTTCCTTGCTCAGGGTTTCGTTGGCTTCGGCTTCCTGTTTTGCCTGCTGGAAATCGGATTCGACGGTTGCGGCGGCTGCTCTCTGATTGAGTAACTGGGTTTCCAGGTCCACCTTGCGGTTGTTGTATTCGGCTTCGGCGGATTTGTACTGCAATTCGGCGTCCTGCAATTGCTGCTGCAATTCCTGATTGCTCAGCTCAAAAATGACGGTGTCCGGCGTGACGGTGGTGCCGGGCTGAACCAGTCGCTTGTCCACACGGCCACTGGTGACGGCTGGAATCCAGACGATCTCTTCCGGCACCAGGGTGCCCAGTCCGCGCACATTCCGGATCATCTCGCCCTGCTTGACCGGATCAATGATGACTGTCGAACGTTCGACAGCTTGCGCGGCTGGTTTCAACTTCGCCAGCACGATGCTGATCGCTCCAACCGCGCCAAGCGCCAAGACAATGTAAACAATCCGGCGAATCTTCCGATTTCGCGCGACCGATTTCTCACGAGGTTTATCCATAACGTCTCCCAAACTCACGCGTTCAGCGTTCCAGTTTCTACAAAAAAGTTTTACTGCGGATACTGCCTTAGCCAATTTCCGTGCCAGCCACTTCAACCCTGCGGAAACAAGATAAATCTTCGTGCTACTGAATTTAACGGTTTGACCGTGGATTCAGGCCGAAAAAGCTTGTCCGTTTCTGGGAAAGCGATTTCCCGGAATTGAAATCTGCGGGCGAAGAAGACTTGTGGCCTTCAAGACAACGCGACAAGTGGCTCCTCAAGCCCGATTTCAGGACAGCTTAACCGTATCGTGCAGTTTGCGGGAACAGACATTCGATATGGGGCTTTCCAATTCTCCATCTTCCGTCACTCACAATCCAGTATTTCTTCCAATTACAGGACTTAGTCTGCTCAGCGCTTCTAATGATTCAGATCAGGTTCGCGGCATCGAGTTTGCAGAATGATTTCCATCTCAATCCCACTTCCCCTTAATTCTCAACACGTATAGGAGGTTAAAGACGATGACAGTCAAACAAAGAGTCATTGTAATTGGAATTGTTTGCACCTTGTTGCTTTCCGGTTTCGCTTTCGGACGGCTGACGGATTCTCCATCCAGAATTTCCGCCGAAGGGGAAAAAACGGCTGCGGCGACCGCAGTTAATTCGTCCGCACCCACGCAGGCATCCGGCTTCAGTAGCGATCAGGCTGTCCGTGGTCCCGGAACTCCGTTTTATCTGCAAGACTTCAAGTCCGGTTACGCGGACGGATTTAATTCCGCAAGGACAGGCGAATCGCCGACTCCCGTGGCCGCGAATGTGATCGGTTATGACGAGGGATTCAAGCAGGGTTATGCGGATTCCTACAAGTCGCGACTGAGTTCCAATACTGCAAATGCTCCGGTTGCCTATCGCAGTGGGCAACAGATGGAATACCGCTCATCCGCTCCCGCCGCCAGGCGCAAAGGTAATTCCAAGCTGAAAACCGTGCTCACGATTGCGGCTCCGGCTGCGATCGGCTCGGGAATCGGCGCGGCGGCCGGCGGTGGTAAGGGCGCTGGGATTGGCGCATTGATCGGCGGCGGCGGCGGCGCAATGTATCACCTGATCAAGAATCGCAATCGCTGACACCCGTCGTGAACCATTACCGGCAACTGAGAAAAAACGCCGGGCCGAATTGTGAATGGAACTGCCGTTCGCAATTCGGCCCGGCGTTTTTTCAATTTCTACAGATTGATTCTGAACAGTGTGCCAAACACATGCGCATCTCCCGGACGCGCCCGGCCATCGTTTTGGCGCAGATAGAAAAACTCCGCGGCAAAATGTGGCGTGAATTGTTTGATGATGCCGCCTGAAATGCGATTGCGAACCCAGGTGTCCAGCAGCGTGCTGTACCAGGCTTCGTCGGCGACAAAGAGTTTGAAGCCGAACTCTCCGATTTTGACCGGATAATCTATTTGCAGGCGATTGCGATACATCACGAAATTACTGAGCGAATGACGCACGCGAAATTCAATCAGGTTGCGGTCGGTGAAGGTGAATCTGCCGAGCGCGAACTTGGGCGTCACGTTCAGGATCAAACGATGCTCGGCGTTTTTGCGCACTGGCGTTGGCTGTTGCGCGACGTAAACATAGGTCGGCATGACGGTCAAATATTTGCTCAGCTTGAATGCGATTCCCGCGCCGCCGCGTTCGTCAATCGGGCGCAGAAAATCCGAATTGTTCGCCCCCGCGCGCAGCACGCCAACCAGAAACAGGTCAGTCTTTTTATTTATCGGAATCAGGATTTGGGTTTCGTTCCAGAACTGAGTTTCGTCCTGCGGATTGGCAGGCGTGGTTTGTGCATGGGCCGAACCGGTGGAAAAAAGAAGCGTCAGAAAAAAGAAAAGAATCGCTCGGTTGATTTGATTTTTTTTTGATTTGTCGGAAGCTGACATGTGAATTGATCCATGCGTTGTCATTTGAAGGGAGGGCAGTTCGCCATCGTCTATTTGTTCTGCCTTTATTCCTGATTCGTATTTATGTTCTCCGTGCCCAAAGCCATTTCCAGCAAATCGTTGACTGTGCGGTGAGCTTCAACGGAATGCCTAAGCTGGTTTGAGGTGTTAACAATGTATTGATTGCGCCGCCCGTCGCGGCTTTTCGCCAAAATTCCCGCTTCTTCCAGATCTGCCACAATTCTTTGCACAGCCCGCTCAGTGATGCCCACCTTTTCCGCCACATCACGCAGGCGCAGATCAGGCTCTGTTGCCAGACAGATTAGAACATGTGCGTGATTCGTTAAAAAAGTCCATCCCGTCTCTGACTTCGTCTTGGGTTTCGCCTTATGACTCATTTTTGCCAGCTCCTTTTTATATGCGAAAAAGTTGTCGTGAATTTTTTATCGTGATATTCTTTTCGCGATTCGGGTGGTATGTTATTGCCTATTAAGTAGGCAAGGCAAGGCACAGCAAGGCCAACTCGAATTCAATAGCTTTCACTCTATAAAACTAAAAAGGCGGAATCATGAATAAGAAAAATAGTCCAATTACAGTGGCTTATGGTGATGGGATCGGTCCGGAGATCATGGAAGCAACGCTCTGGTTGTTAGAGCAGGCGGGGGCAGCGCTTGATATTGAGCGGATCGAAATCGGTGAGAAGGTTTATCGGGCGGGAATTAGTTCCGGCATTCCTCACGAAGCGTGGGAGTCCTTGCGCCGCACAGGTGTTTTTCTCAAAGCGCCGATCACCACGCCGCAGGGCGGAGGAGTAAAGAGTTTAAATGTGACGATCAGAAAAACGCTCGGCCTTTATGCCAATGTCCGGCCTTGCCGGGCCTACGCGCCTTTTGTCCGCACCAACCATCCTGAAATGGATGTGGTTATCGTCAGGGAAAATGAAGAGGATCTGTATGCGGGCATCGAGCATCAGCAGACAGACGAAGTCGTGCAATGTCTCAAACTCGTCTCTCGCCGTGGCTGCGAGATGATCATCCGCTACGCCTTTGAGTACGCGCGTGCCAGAGGGCGAAAGAAGGTTACAAGCTTGACCAAAGACAACATCATGAAACTGACGGATGGACTTTTTCACCAGGTGTTTGATGAGATCGCTTTGGAATATCCCGATTTGACCGCCGACCATATGATTGTGGACATCGGCATGGCGCGGATGGCGGCCACGCCCGAACGATTTGATGTGGTGGTCACGCCCAACCTTTATGGCGATATTCTCTCGGATGTGGCGGCGGAGGTTTCCGGCTCGGTCGGACTGGCCGGTTCGGCAAACATCGGAGATCATGGCGCAATGTTCGAGGCTGTCCACGGCTCCGCACCGGACATTGCAGGGCAAAACATCGCGAACCCCTCCGGCTTGTTATTGAGCGCGGTCAAAATGCTGGCGCATATCGGCCAGGGCAATGTCGCCGAGAAGGTTCATAATGCCTGGCTTAGAACGATTGAAGATGGCATTCACACACACGACATTTACAGCGAAGCTCAAAGCAAAAAAAGAGCGGGCACCCGGGAATTTGCTCAGGCTGTGGCAGAACGATTAGGCGAGTCGCCGCGCAGGCTTAATCCTGTTCACTATCGGACGGAAGCGCTCCGACTGCCCGTCTATCGCAGGAAAGAACCGGCGCGAAGAACACTGGTCGGTGTGGATGTTTTTCTTTACTGGCGAGGGGAGCGCCCGGAGGAGTTGGCCGCACAATTACAAAAGGCGAACACGTCCGAGTTACATTTAGCAATGATCACCAATCGCGGGGTCAAGGTTTGGCCGGAAGGTTTTCCCGAAACATTCTGCACGGATCACTGGCGCTGCCGCTTCCTGCCGGAATCCATGGAAACCATCAATCAGGGGCACATCATCAGGTTGCTGGAAAATATCGCGCAAACGGGCCTGGAGTTCATCAAGACGGAAACGCTTTGCGCCTTCGATGGTCGTCTTGGATTCTCACTCGGTCAGGGGCAGTAAATCGCAACTTTGCCTGGCGCATTTGATTCTGAATCAAATGCGCCAGGCAATTTCAAGCTCCATCGAAAACTTCCGGGATGGCACCCGAAGGTTTAATCATCGAATTCGAATTTGTAAATATCTTCAATGGCAGTATCGGGAGTGAGCAACAGCAAGTCATTTAGGTAGCCCGTATGAAGATCATAAACCCACCCGTGAATATCCGGCCGCTGCTCGTGCTGCCACGCATGTTGAACGAACGATGTTTCCGCCAGCTTCCAGACTTGTTCCTGCACATTGAGTTCAACCAGGCGACGAAAGCGCGCATCGCCCTCAGTAATGCCATCAAGTTCCTGCTGATGAAAGCGGTAGACGTCTTTGATGTTCCGCAACCATTTGTTGATCAGGCCCAAATGTGTGTGCGAAAGCGCATTTTTGACGCCGCCGCAGCCGTAGTGCCCACAGACGATGATGTGCTTGACCTTCAGCACGTCCACCGCATATTGCAACACGCTGAGCATATTGAAATCGGTGTGGATGATTTGGTTGGCGATGTTGCGATGAACGAATAACTCGCCAGGCTCGGTGCCGGTAACATCTTCGGCGGGGACGCGGCTGTCGGAACAGCCGATCCATAAAAACTCCGGTGTTTGGTCGTCGGCCATGCGCAAAAAGTAATCCTCGCGCACATCCAGTTTGTCTTTGACCCAGGCTTTGTTAGCCAGCAATAGCTTTTTGTAGCTTTCCATCAAGATTTCTCCTTCGATAGCTCTGCGCTTTCGATTCAAAGTGTTTCAATTCCACATTGATTTTGCTGTACCGCGCTGACTCCAAAAAATCGGTGATGACATCGTAAATATCGTTGTCAATAAAGCTGGCCTTCGTGCCGTCAATAATCAAGTTTGAGTTGGACGGGACCCGCGACAGCTTGTCTTTCAATTCGGTCTTGTTCACAAAAGACACGTCCTTGTTAAAGCGGATCATATAGTAGTTTTCCTGATTGACCAGCGTCAGCGCCGAATGGTGGTTGGTGCGAATCACGAAAAACACGCCAAACACGATGCCAATCAGCACGCCCGTCAACAAATCGGTAAAGACAATGGCCAGAACCGTGATGATGAACGGCAAAAACTGATCCAGCCCGACCTGATACATTTTCCGGTAAAGCGCCGGCTTGGTCAGTTTGTAGCCGATGACGAAGAGAATCGCCGCCAGAGAGCAGAGCGGAATCCGGTTGAGCAGATTCGGGATGAAAAGCACGCAAATAACCAGCAGAAAACCATGCACCAGCGCGGATAAACGAGTCCGCGCACCGGCGTAAACGTTGGCGGTACTGCGAACGATCACCGCCGTGATCGGCAATCCGCCAACCAACCCCGAGAGCAGATTACCGACGCCCTGGGCTTTCAACTCTTTGTTGGTCGAGGATATTCGCCGCAAGGGGTCAAGTTTGTCGGCGGCTTCCAGCGACAGCAGCGATTCGATGCTGCCGACAATCGCCAGCGTCAGCGCCGTGATGTAGACCTGCTTATTGGTTAGCGCCGACCAGTCTGGAAAAGTGAATTGCTGAAGAAAGCCGCTCAGCCCGGAAGACACCGGCAAAGTGACCATGTGGCCGTCTTCGACTCTCAGAAAAAAGTCGTTCGAGAAGTGCCGGAAGGTTTCATTTAACAGAATTCCCAGTATGACCACCACCAGCGCGCCGGGAACCAGCTTGAAGATTTTGTGGCGTTGCAGGAAAGGCTTTTCCCACAACAACAGGATTGCCAGTGAAACCGTCGTGATGATGACGGCTGCCGGACTGGCCGTGTAAACGGCGCTGACGATGTCTGTCAGCGTGTTGCTTTTCTTGTCCATCTCGAAGAAGAAATCGAAATCTCCCTCGAAATTTTGATCGCGCCCCAGCGCATGGGGAATCTGCTTCAAAATAATGACGACACCGATCGCCGCCAGCATGCCTTTGATGACCGCGTTGGGGACGTAATTACCGATCACGCCCGCCCCCAAAAATCCCAGCGCCAATTGAATGACGCCCGAAATTGCCACCGCCAGCAAAAACACTCGGAATGAGCCGAAGTTTTGAATTGCTGTGGCAACAATCACTGCCAGTCCCGCCGCCGGGCCGCTGACGCTGATTTCAGAACCGGAAAGTAAGGCCACCAGCAATCCGCCAATGATTCCCGCAATGACGCCCGAAAACAGCGGCGCGCCGGACGCCAGCGCAATGCCCAGACACAACGGCAGGGCGACCAGAAACACGACCAGACCAGCTGGCAGATCGTCTTTCAGATTGTTAAACATTCCGGGGCGAAACCCAGACAAATCGGGCATAAATGTCCTCCACAACTTCGCCCTTGTCAGTCCAGGGAACTGACAGGGCGGCTAAATATCTGTTGATGATTAACGTTATACACACACGCCCGCTTTCCCAGACCTGCGGCCGCAGAACGAACGAAGAAGGAAAATTCGGGAAAGATTTAAGCCGGAGGGCCGCGCAGGATGGGGGGGGATGACTGCCAGAAATGTGTATGTTGACAAGAAAAGGCTTCCAGCACGGGCACTTTTCTTTCGTTATTGAGCGCGCGCCGGGGAAGCAGTACGGGCAAATGCTTAGGCTGGCAAAGTTTCCGGCTGTGAAAACTGGACAGGCAACCGCCGCGATGTTCAAGGATTTCGACGATGTCTTCCTGTGGCGCATTACTGATACGAACCGGTCCCGATGCAGACACCAAACAGGACGCAAGCGCCACGAGGATAAGTGCCAATTTTGCAGAGAAGATTTTAAGCATACTCAACTTGCAGGAGCATCGGATGCGGGGACATTTTCATCAAGCATAGAAAGACTACGTCTAGGTATCATTTAATCCGCGAAATCGTCAAGCGAGTAGATATTTGTCAGGCTCCTCTAGATGGCATCGGCGGGCAAAAAAATAGCGGTGGATCTTGCGACCCACCGCGTCAAGGAGTCCATCAACTAAGCACCAGCTACGGAAGTAACTCGTAAAAAATCTTTATGCGTTCAGCCACTTCTTAAGGTTCGCGAGTGGTGAAGAAGTAGCTGATCCCCAGGGTGAAGGTGTTTTGATTTCCCTTCGATATGCCATCGGCATTCGTGAAAAACTTCTGGTTCGAGAAATCGCGGCGGTATTCAAACCGCGTCAGCAGGTTATTCACCAGTTTCACTTCCTGGGTCAGGGTGATGTCTTTGACCGTTTGGGCCACGCCGGTTCTGAGGCCGTCTTTGTCATTGAACACTTCAAAGCGGGGCGAAAAGGCAAAACGGTCATTAAACGCATACTTGAAATAGGCGGCTCCGCCCGTCCAGTTCCCGCGGTTGCCTGTGTTGTCGGCATCCGAGCCGTAAACAAAATTGCCGAGCAGCGTGAATTTGTCGGTCACGTAAACCGTGGCGACCGTGTCGGCGATGTGGCGCCAGTTGTCGCGGGCGGAAACAGCCGGCACATTGGCCAGCGGCGCTTCCGGGCCAGCCAGGTAAGTCTGCGTCAGCGCAAATTTCTTCGTGGGCGTCAGGCCGACCTGGAACCCAATGGTCTTGCCGGCATTGTTGTTGACGTTGTTTTCAAACGCATTGTCCCAGCCATTGAGCACGAAACCCGTCAGCGCGACCTTGTCGTTGAAGGCGTACTTGGCGCGCAGACCCGCGTGGTAATACGGGCCGAAGGCGAACAGCCAGCCGCGCGAATAGTTGAAATTGTCTTTGGTTTCAATCACTTCCGCGCCGACCGGGGTATAGAACTTGCCGAAATCCAGCGTCAGTCCCTTGCCGATGGGCGCCACATAACTGGCGTAAGCCTGAAGCACATGCTTGGTCGCGTCGTTCCGGCTGGAATCGCTGACCGAAATAATGCGGTCAACCGTTTCACCCAGGCCCAAATCCACGCGGAAGCCCAACGGATCGTCCTTGGAATTGGCTTTATTCAACGTCACCTTGGCCAGTTGCAGGCTGAAGGCGTTATGGCGAACATCGAAAGCGCGGCCCTGCGTGAACATGTCCACCTTGTTGTTGTTGTAGCTGTAATAGCCATCCACGATTCCGCTGACTTCGACATCGCGGAAGAACTTCAAAATGCCTTCGTTCTTCTTGGCTTCTTCTTTTTTGGCGTCATCCTGGAGCGCGGCGATTTCCGTCTTGATGGCCGTCGCCTCGGTGGCTTTGACCGTCTCGGTCTTGGCAGTGACGTCGCCCGCCGTCCTGGCTGGCTCCGGTGTCAATTTCGCCAGCCGCTCTTCCAACTGACGGATGCGTTCTTCCAGGGCCTCAACAGTTTTCGTCAATTCGGAACTGCTGGTTTTGGCGTCGGCCTTGTTGTCCGTCTTGTTATCCCTGCTCAATTCATCTTTCGACAATTTGGCCAGGGCGGGTTCATCCGATTTGGTGGCGCGCAAGTCTTGCGCGAAAACAGTCAGGTTTGACGAGACGATCAACGCCAGGGTGACCGTCGAAACCAGTTTCTTGGCGGGTTTTCGCAGCAGATCGGCGGCGGAAAATAACTTTGTAAACAACATTGCTCTCTTAGCTCCTTTATCACCTGTCCGGCCGGAGCTCAGCAGAAGTGGAACTTGCGCCTTTCTCCTGACGCGTTCTACACTCGGCTCACGGCTGCACAGGCTCATTTCCTGAGTGACTTGTGTGGTTCCGGAATGGGGCTCAAGGCGGTCAGTTAAGGATGATGTTGCCGCATCATCGGTATCGCCCTGGCCCCTTCTTTAATTGTCGGTTCCGGTCATGCAATAACTGGGCGTAAAGGAAAGGTGGGAATTGCCGGACTCATTCCCCAACGCCCGACCGCAAGCCTTTCACCGGTTAAACGGCATTGACACCATGTTCCCCGGTGCGGATGCGAACCGCTTCTTCGACCGGGAAGATGAAGATTTTGCCATCGCCGAATTTGCCAGTGCGGGCGGTTTTGATGATCGCCTCGATTGCGCCTTCGACAATTTCGTCGTCCACGACGACTTCAATCTTCAACTTGGGCACGAATTCCACTTTGTATTCGCTGCCTCGATAAACTTCGGTGTGGCCTTTCTGCCGTCCGAATCCTTTGATCTCGCTGATGGTCATTCCCTGTACGCCGAGCGTTTGCAGTGAATCTTTGACAGCTTCCAGCAGATGCGGACGAACAATCGCTTCTATCTTTTTCATGATTTTCTCCTTTGAATGCAGGGCAGGTTGAAGTCTGCCCTGCATTGGTTGTTCATCCTATTTCTCCAGTGCATCCGCGGTTCTCATCGCCGGTTCGACGATGGGGGTGCCGCTGCCGCCGTAGGTGTAGGCTCCAGTCGTGACCAGATCCATATCCATGTTGTAGCCTTCTTCGCCGTGCTGGCTGATGTCGAGGCCGGCCGCTTCATCTTCGTTGCTGACGCGGACACCGACCGTCAGGTCAATGAGCTTGAGCAGGATGAAGGAGCCGACGACACCCATACCGATGGCGATCAGCGAGGCGATCAATTGATTCAGCAACTGCTTCGGATTGCCTTCGAGCAGGCCGCTGGGCAGTGCCGCGCCATTCGCATCCTTGAACACCGTGTTGACCGCACTGTTGGCAAAGATGCCGGTCAGCAGCGCGCCGGTGAATCCGCCGACACCGTGAACGCCGAAGGCGTCGAGCGAGTCATCGTAGCCGAGCGCTTTTTTCAACTGCGTGACGGCAAAGAAGCAAACGATCCCGGCGATAAAGCCAATCGCCAGGGCCGACATCGGTGTGACGAAACCGGCCGCCGGCGTAATGCCGACCAGGCCCGCGACCGCGCCGGAAATGCCGCCGAGCACGGTCGGCTTGCCCTGGCGCAGCCATTCAACCACCAGCCAGCCCAGCGCCGCCGCCGCCGCGCCGAAGTGCGTTGTGACAAATGCGTTCGAAGCCAGCGACCCGGCAGCCACCGCGCTGCCGGCGTTGAAGCCGAACCAGCCAACCCACAGCAGGCACGCGCCGATGACGCTGATCACCAGATTGTGCGGCGCAAAGGGGGCTTTGGGATAACCCAGGCGTTTGCCCAGATAAAGCGCGCAGACCAGCGCCGAAAATCCCGACGAAATATGCACCACCGTGCCACCCGCAAAATCAAGCGCAGGAATCTTGCCGCCCAGGAAGGCATTGAGCAGACCGCCATCGCCCCAGACCATATGCGCCAGCGGGAAATAGACAACCACTGCCCACAGGGTGCAGAACAGCAGCATGGCCGAGAACTTCATGCGTTCGGCGAAGGCGCCGGTGATCAGCGCGGGCGTGATGATCGCGAACATCAACTGAAAGACCATGAAGGTCTGGTGCGGAATCGTTCCCGCGTACCCCGACGGCGCCGCGCCGACGTCCTTCAGAAACAGATAATCGAGTCCCCCGATGAATGACGTGCCTTTGGCGAACGCCAGACTGTACCCGAAGATTCCCCAGATGACCGTAATGACGGCCATCATGATGAAGCTTTGCATCATCGTGGCCAGAACGTTCTTCTTGCGAACCAGGCCGCCGTAAAACAGCGCCAGGCCTGGGCCGGTCATCATCAGCACCAGCGCCGAACAGGTCAGCATCCAGGCGTTGTCGCCAGCCGTTTGCGCGGAAGCCAGCGCGGTTTCCGCTTTGGCCAAACGCTCTTCAACAGAAGGCGTTTGCGCCAGGGCAGTGAGTGAAGTTGTTATCGAACCGAGCAAAGCCAGCGAGAGGCTTTGAAGAGCAAACCTTTTCTTCATAGTCGGTGCTACCTTTTTTTGGGAGTATTGACGACCATTCCGTGGGGACGGCCGGTACTGCATGGATCAAACCTTGGTCTTGTCTTTTTCGTTGAGCGCCTGGCGCAGTGAGTCTTCGATGGAGGAGAGTTCCTCATCTTTGAGCTTTTCGCCGGCGGCGTTCGTCACGTAAAAGATGTCCAGCGCAAGATGCTTTTCGGTCGCGACCTTCGCAAAGACGA
This sequence comes from Heliomicrobium sp., assembly GCA_021155085.1. Classification (GTDB taxonomy): domain Bacteria; phylum Acidobacteriota; class Blastocatellia; order RBC074; family RBC074; genus RBC074. Next base: position 41,998 of record JAJNQA010000013.1, read on the forward strand.
TGTCCAGATTAAGCGCCGTGAGTGTGCTGGCAATCTTGTAGGCCAGGCCAGGACGGTCTCCGGTGCGAACCTCCAGAATCGTGCTTTTATTTGATGAATAATTATCCCAGCTAAAGCGCGTCGGCGCGGCGGCCAGCATCTTGCGCCTGGAAGAGAACTTGGAAATAGTCTGTGAGCGCAGCCGTTTTTCGACGGCGGCGGCGATGTCGGCTTCGCCGCCCAAGGCCAACTTCAATTCATTGTCAATCTGTTCCCACCGCACCGGATCGGAGATTGGTTCGCCCGCCGAGTCGCGGACTTTGAACGAATCCACCGCATATCCGTCCGTGCGCGTGTTCAGGTGAACACTGAGAATATTGACGCCCTGCGCGGTCAGCGTTCCGGTCACGGCGGCAAACAGGCCCCGCCGGTTGCGAGCGCAAAGGTGAAGATCGGTGCAGCGCGTTTGCGTGTTGACGCGCCAACTGGTTTTGACCTGCCGCGAATTGAGCGAGGCAATCAACCGGATGTGTTCGATGATCACCTGCGGCGGCACGAAGCGCGCATAATCGTCCGGCAGCAGTTTGAAATGCTTGCGGACTTCGTCCTGGTCCACTTCGCTGGCCAGCATTCGCGCGATGCGCGCGCGCAGCGGCTCAACGTCGCTGCCTCCCTCCTCCTCCGGCAGCAAAACGGTGCGCGCCTTGATGTACAATTCCCAGAGCAGCGCGTCTTTCCATTCATTCCAGACGCCCGGACCGACGCCGTTGATGTCGCCGTAGGTCAGCAGGCAGAGCATGTTCAGGTTTTCAACCGTGCCGACCTGTTTCGCGAAATCGCTGATCACCTTTTCGTCGGACAGATCGCGGCGCTGCGCGATGTGCGACATCAACAGGTGTTTTTCGATCAAAAACAGGACCTGTCCGGTCATCTGCTCTTCCAGTTGCAAACGCGAGCAGACTCGTCTGGCGATTTCAATCCCTTTTTCCGTATGACCGCCGCCCAGCCCCTTGCCGATGTCATGCATCAGCAGTCCCAGATGAAGCGTCGCCGTATCGGCGATTTGACTGAAGACGCCGCGATAACGTTCGAGGGTCTTGCTGCGTGAATTGGCCAGATCATCCAGCGCTTCAATGGTGCGCAGCGTGTGCTCGTCCACCGTGTAGCGATGATACAGATCGTGCTGCACCAGACAGGTGACGCGGCCAAATTCCGGCAGAAACTTGCCCAGAAAATCCAGTTCGTGCATCAGCCGCAATCCGGCGGCCACGCGGCCCTTGGTGCGCAGCATTTTCAGGAATGCCTGCGCGGCTTCCGGCGAAGACCGAAATGTCTTGTTGACGCTGGGCAATGCCGCCTGCATTGTTTCCTGCAACGCTGAACTGAGGTTCGCGCCCGTCGCCTGGGCGTAGCTGAACGCCATCATCATGCGGTTGCCGTCGAGCGTTTCACTGGTATCGGCCACATCCAGTTCGCCGTCGCGCATCACGAATCCGCCGATGGCCGGAGCGATTCGCGAAGACGAACGAGAGCGTGAAAACCAGCTCTTTTTTTCCGGCGTTTTTTCCTGTTTGGCCGCCGCGCGCTGCAGATGGGTTTCGCACAATCTGTGCAGCCGCCGCGCGTGCAGATAGTAATCGTGCATGAACAGTTCCGAAGCCTGCTGTTCCGGCGTGTCCGCATAGCGAAGATTGCGCGCCACCTGCTGCTGCAAATCCAGCGACAGCAAATCGCTTTTGCGATTGGTCAGAAAATGAATCTCGTTCCGCACCCGCGTCAGAAAATCGTAGGCCGCGTTGATTGCCTTTGCGTCTCTTTCCGGAATCGCGCCAATTTCGGTCAAATCCTTCAGCGAGGCTTTGCCGTGTGTCACGCGCGAAGTCCACATCAGTTCATGCAGGTCGCGAAGCCCGCCCGCGGTCTCCTTGACGTTGGGTTCCTGCAAGCAGGCGGCATCGCCGAATTTGTTGTATCGAGCCTGCCGCTCAACCATCTGCTCGTCGAGCAGCGCGCGCTTCTGTTTTTCAAACACCTCTTCGTCGAGCCGTTCGGCCAGCATCTCGAACAGTTCCTTGCTGCCCCACAACAGCCGCGCATCAATCATCGAATTGCGCGAGATAATATCTTCCTTGGCAATCGAAACGCATTCGCTCAGGCTGCGCACGCTGTGGCCGACGCTGAAACCCGCATCCCAGAGCAAATATAAAATGGCTTCACTCAACTTAGCGGCGCGGTCCGCATCCTTGCGGCCCTGGTACAGGAAGAGAACGTCAATGTCCGATTGCGGCGAAAGCTCCTGCCGCCCGTAACCACCCAGCGCGACGATGGCGAAATTCCCGACTTCAACGGCTCCGCCCAGACGTTCTTCGACCGCCGATCGCGCAATGCGCTGAATCAGCAAATCCACCACCAGCGAACGCGCCGCCACGATTTCCGAACCGCTGACTCCGAAACGATGGCGCAAATGCAGACGCTGCGTCTCGATCTTCAAAAACTTCTTGAGCGCGACCAGCCGCTCAGCCGAACCGGGCTGATTTTCAATTCGCCGCAGTTTCTCGCTGGCGTGATGTTCAATTGTTGCCAAATTGATTTGCATTGGTTCCGCACTCGCCAATGCATAAAGCAATGGCGATGCCATAACGGGGGGAAGCTTGGCAGGCCGGCTTTAACTGCCGTGTTTGGCTATGGTTTACGCAGATTGACAGAGTTGCTCACGAACTCCGCTGATTTCTGAAATGCTACAAATATGTCTGAGCTGTTGCCGTCCGCGACAATTCCGTGGGTCTGACGGCTCGCAAAGAGCAGTGAAGTTGGGGAAAAGGCGAAGTATTCATAGGATTGAGTAAGCCATCAGACCCGGAGCTTTTCATCTTTGCCGGGAATCGGTCAGGAAAGCAGAGCGCGCCAGTTGGTGAATTCCCAATGGAAAATGGCGGATAGGTAGCTCTGGAGGCGGAAAAACTATTTTTCCGGGCTGCTTACAATTCCTGGCAGGTTGCTACGAAAATGTCGTTTTGAAGTGTTGAGTCAACATTTCTGTCGTAATGTGGCGGTGGATGTCTT
>JAJNQA010000112.1 GCA_021155085.1 Heliomicrobium sp.
TTCGACCAGCGCAATCACTGCGTCCGGGCCCTGATCGTAAACGGCTTTGATTTCTTCGCGACTCAACATGCTTGCTTTTTACGCTAAACTCTTTTGCTCGTCTGTCTGCTTGCTCGCAGACTGGGCTGAGCAGTTACAAATTTTCAGGAAAAGGTCAATTAAATGTCATTCAATTCGCTTTCATTCAATGGCCGTCTCGTAATCATCTGCCTGCTGCTGGCCGTTTTCACGCTCTCTTCCTGCAAGAGCGCCACTGCCCCGCCCAAGGCATCGGACGGCGCAAAACGCTACGAACTCAAAGGCAAAGTCGTTTCCGCCGACAAGGCCAATCACAAAGTGACCATCGAGCACGAAGAAATCAAAGGCTACATGGAAGCGATGACCATGCCATTCACGCTGCTGGAAGAATGGGTCTACAGTGATTTGAAACCCGGCGCGCAGATTCAGGCCACGCTGGTCCTGGATCAGGGCCGCAGTTGGCTGGAAAATCCCGTCGTCACCAACATCGCCGATCCCAGCCTGGTCGGCAAAGTCGAAGAAACCAGCGCGGAACCCAGCCCCGGCGCGGACGTGCCCAACTTCACGCTGGTCAATCAGGACGGCAAAAAGATCAACTTCGAGAAATACCGCAATCAGGCGCTGGTCGTGACCTTCATTTACACGCGCTGCCCGCTGCCCGATTACTGCCCGCTGATGAGCCAGAAATTCCAGCAGATTCAGCAGCAGGCGCAGCAGAATCCGGCGCTCAAAGACAAAACCCGCTTGCTCAGCATCAGCGTGGACCCGAACTTCGACACGCCCAAAGTGCTGCGCGATTACGGGCTGCGCTACCTGGCTTCCGGCAAGCCTGAAGCTTTCAAAACCTGGGAATTCGCCACCGGCACGGCGGAAGAAGTGAAACAGGTGGCGCAGTTTTTCGGCCTGAATTACTGGCCGGAAAAAGACCAGATTATCCACAGCCTGCGGACGGCGATTGTCACGCCCGACGGCAAAGTGGCCAAAGTCTATCGTGGGAATGAATGGAAGCCGGAGGAATTGGTGCAGGATTTGGAAAAGCTGAAGCTCTAAAAGGTGTCTGGCCACACGTTGGGACTATCGTAGGTTATTTGGATCAAACTCTCTAATTCGGATAATGCCAGCCTCTTTCGCTAGTGCAGGGTATTTATCTTGTATCTGTTCTTCAGTTAATGGAGGGTCATATTCCCCCCAAGCATTTACCCCTCTTAAATCTGCGCGCCCGTAATCACCTCGGTGAACATGAGAATAATAAACGGCGTACCGTCCATTCTTTAACCGGTACAGTTCATACCAACTTGGGCCGCTAGAATCTTCGGCTCTCGTTTCTGCCAATAGCTGTCCTTTGAACCTAATTACCTCTGCATATTCCTCTACGTTCAGAAGATTTGACCAAAGGACGCCTATCTCTTTTTCGATGGTAGATTCTTCCTCAGCAAGTGGTACTACAAATTCTAAATCCAAGCCTGAACCAAGTTTTTCCGCTTCTTTCTTGAATGATTGTGGGCAAAGCAACCACTTCAGGTCAGCCCAAGAAGAGTTGATTGCACGCACAGGAAAACGCAGGACTGGCTCAAACTCTTCAACGCTGAAAACAACAAACTCTTTACCATTGCAAAGAGCATATAGCTTCACACGTATATCTGGATGTATAGCATAGCTATATGCTTGCTCAACATTTTTCCCTGAAAAAACCACTTCATTTGGAGATTTTGCGTCTAATACCCAAGCATTGCGATTCTGAACTTGGAGGAGATAGTCAGGAATGATTGTAATTCCATGATTCTTTGAACCAATCTTTACGAATGGATGGGGCACTGCTTTACTCCGTACTATTCGATTCTGGCCAGAAGCAGTGTAACCAAGCTCATTAAGGATAGGATGAATAATTTCCTCTCTCACGGAATCTTCCTTAAATTCAGGATTCTCAAGAAGCGAAAAATCAAAGTTTGTCGGAAAGCTATTCTTCATTGGCCACTCCATTATCCGTTGAACAAACTTTTCACCACGAACCAGACGTTCGCTGGCCGTTCCGCCAGCCGCCGCATAAAGTACGGATACCAGAACTCGCCATACGGCACATACGTCCGAATGCGATAGCCTTCCTGCGCCAATTGGATCATCAGGTCGCGGCGCACGCCGTAGAGCATCTGGAATTCATACTTGTCCTTGCCGATGCCTTCGCGGGCGGCGAATTCCTGGGTGGCGCGGATCATTCGCATGTCGTGGGTGGCGATGCCGTGATAGATGCCGCTTTTCAGCAGCTTTTGCGCCAGTTTGACGAAGTTGGCGTCCACGTCGGCTTTTTCCGGGAAGGCGACTTCGGCGGGTTCGTTGTAAGCGCCCTTGCACAGGCGGATGCGCGCGCCCATCGAGAGCACTTCGTCCACGTCTTTTTCGGTGCGGTACAGATAAGCTTGCAGAACAATGCCGACGTTGCCAAATTCCTTGAAAAGCTGTTTGAAGATGCGCAGGGTGGCGTCGGTCTTGGTGGAATCTTCCATGTCAATCCGGACGAAATTGCCCAGGCGATGCGCTTCCGCAACGATGCGCCGGGTGTTTTCCAGGCAGTAGGCTTCGTCAATGTCCAGGCCCAGCTGTGTCAGCTTGACCGAGGCGTTGGAATCCACGCCCGTGCTTTCGATGCGTTCCAGCAGATGCAGGTATTCGCGCACATCAGCTTCGGCTTCGGCCCTGGAGGTGGTGCTTTCGCCCAAATGATCGAAAGTGGCGGTGATGCCGACCTTGTTCAGTTCCTTGATGGTGACGATGGCGGCTTCGATGTTTTCGCCGGCGATGAAGCGGCGTGTGACCTGACTGAAACCGGGAAGCTTGATAAAAAGATTTTTCAGACTGTGCTGTTGTGAAAGGTAAAGCAGTGCGGTTCTGGAGATCATAAAGTGTTCAAAAGTTCGGGGTGGCCTAATTTAACTGCTCGAAAAGGTTCAGGCGACTTTCTGTTGCGGGTCTTCCAGGAAGGCAACTCGTTTTGTCAATTCACGCTGCGATCCTTTCACACGCAACTGATCAACCGCCAGTTCCTCAAGCTGATGATTGATCTGCCGCAGCGCTTGCTGCGTTTCGGCATGCTGTTCCTCCTGCCGTTTTTCCATCCGCGCCTGCTGTTCGACCAGCTTTTCGGTTTGAGCGTGGATGGCCTGCCACATCGGGCGCGTATCGTGAAGCCGCTCATCCACTTTTGTTTCCAGGCTGGTCAGCCGCGATTCAGTCCTGTTGGCAGTTCCTTTTATCTCGGCCATTTCGGACTTCATCTCGGCCATCTCGGACTTCAGCTCGGTCATCTCGGACTTCAGCCCGGTCATTTCGGACAGAAGCTGATCCAGCTTTTCATCCGCCGTCAATTTTCTGGTGATGTCTTCGCTCATTTCAGTACTCCTTTCTTCAGGTTGATTGAGAAATATCCGGCACTGTGTGAGGCCGCGATTATAACGCAAGCCTTGCGAAGAGAAAGCCATTTGACCGTCACCGGATTCCGGTCACACCAACTGACAACAAGCACAATCCACGCTATGATCCCGGTCGTACCAAATCCAGTGCGAGAGAAACTATGGCGTCCATTCTGCTGATCATTGCGCTGACCTGTTACCTGGGCGGCGTGCTTTATTCCTTCTTCGTCTTCGCCACCAAGGCCACCCGGCCCAGCCGCGAACTGCTGGCGTTTGTGGGCTTGGGTTTTATCCTGCATACGGCGGCGATCCTGGCCGAGTGGTGGCAATTGGGTCACTTTCCCATCGTCAATCCGCGCGAAGTCAGTTCGTTCATTGGCTGGGCGATTGCGGCGTATTTCCTGGTCATGCGGCATCGCTATCAGGCGCGGGCGCTGCCCACGTTTATTCTGCCGCTGGTTTACCTGTTCACGCTGGTTTCGATGATCCTGCCGGAATCCACGCAAGCCGTGCCGGCGACGCTGCAAACCGCCATCACCGACAATTCAGTGATCAAGGTGCTCTTCCCGATCCACGTCACATTGGTCATTTTTTCCTACGCGGCGTTCATCGTAACTTTTGTCTGCGGCGTGATGTACCTGGTTCAGGAGCACGAACTGAAAGCCAAGCGTTTCGGCGCGGCGTTTCAGCGGTTGCCTGCGCTGAACACCTGCGACGAGATCGGTTACCGTTCGCTGACGGTCGGCTTTGTGCTGCTGACGTTGGGAGTGGTGACGGGCATCATCTGGAACAATCAGCGCGACGGACGGTACTGGCATAACGATCCGAAAGAGGTGATGGCCCTGGTGACCTGGCTGGTGTACCTGTTCATTATGCATTACCGGCTGACGGCGGACTGGCGCGGGCGGCGCGTAGCCTGGTTGTCAATCGCGGGATTTGTCGTTGTCATGTTGACCTGGCTTGGCGCGCGGACGCTGGGCGGCTATCACGTTTTCGGTTGAAGCCATGAGCATTGTTCTGATCGGAGTCAGTCATAAAACCGCGCCGGTGGAAGTGCGCGAACGGTTGGCCTTTGCCGAATCGCGATTGTCGGACGCCTTGCAGCAACTCGTGGATCGCCGGACGATCAGCGAATGCGTGATCGTTTCGACCTGCAACCGCGTCGAAGTCATCGCGGCGACAACCACCCAGAGCGAGGCCGAACCGCTCGCGTCCCATCTTTACAGCTTTCTTCATCGCTTTCACGGCTGCGAACCGTCCGTGCTGGATCAGCACTGTTATCATCAATTCGATTTGTCGGCCATCAAGCACGTCTTTCGCGTCACGGCTTCGCTGGATTCGATGGTCGTCGGCGAGCCGCAGATTACGGGCCAGGTCAAGGAAGCATTCCAACTGGCACAGGAACAGGGCAGCGTCGGCCACACGCTGACGCGGCTGATGAACCGGGCATTCGCCGTCGCCAAGCGCGTCCGCAACGAGACCGGAATCGGATCGAGCGCGGTTTCGATTAGCTTCGTCGCCATCGAACTGGCCCGCAAAGTTTTCGAGACCCTGAACGGCACAACCGTCATGCTGGTCGGCGCGGGCGAAATGGCGGAACTGGCCGCCAAACACCTGCTCAACCACGGCGCCAGCAAAATCCTGATCGCCAATCGAACCTACGAAAATGCCGTCACACTGGCCAATGAGATGGGCGGCGAGCCGGTTCGCTTTGAAGATTTCGAGCGGCGGCTGGGCGAGGCGGACGTGGTCCTTTGCTCGACCGGCGCGCCGCATTATTTGATCTCGCCAAATCAGGTCAAACAGGCATTACACTCGCGGCGCAACCGCCCGATGCTGCTGGTGGATATTTCCGTCCCGCGCAATATTGACCCGGCGATCAGTCAATTGGACAACGCCTTTGTCTTCGATGTGGATGACCTGCAATCCATCGCCGAAGCCAACCGCTCCGAACGCGAACGCGAAGCCGTCCGCGCCGAAGCCATCGTCACCGAAGAAGCCGAACGCTTCGCCGCCGCCCTGGCCGAAGGCGACACCAACGCCGTCATCGGCGCGTTCCGCCAGGAAGTGAATGCGATGGCCTTCGCCGAACTCGAACGCAGCCGCAAACGCCTGGGCAGTCTGACCGAAGAACAGGAAGAAGCCCTGCGCGTCATGCTCAACGCCATCGTCAACAAATTCACCCATCCGGTGATCAAACAATTGCGCGAATCCGAAGACGGCCACTCGCCTTACCTTTCCGCCTGGCGCGAGATGTATCACCGCGATGACGAAAAACGATGATGCGATAAAGGGCCGGGAACAAATTACAAGCGTGCGGATTGAAGAAGAATATCAGCCATCCGTACTCGTTCGCCGCTGGCGTCATCGGCAATTCCGTTTTCGCGGCAGTGTTGCAAATTGACGATGGCCAGCTTCAGATTCAAATCATCCAGCGGAATCAGAGAATCTTCGTCCAGATCGTCCAGGGCTTCCGGTGCGGTGAAATTCAGCGGGCAGAAGTCCACTTCCTGTCCGCCGTCTTCGGCTTCCAGCAGCAAGGGGAGTCCCTGCGTGCGGCAAATCAACGGACGTGATTCGTAAATCGAGCAGCGATTTTCCACCAGCAACGGACAAGCCACCGGCTGACCGTCGGCTTCGCGCTTAATCACTTCGCGAGCCTGTGTTTCGATGATCCCGCGAACCTCTATCGGCATGCCGGCGATGGCTTCGCGTACGGCTTCGGCTTCGACGGCAAAGACGGACAAGTGATGATGGCAGCATCCGCTGCATCCCGCCTGGCAAACCAGATGCTGGGCATAGCGCGCGGAAAGCTTCGCGGTCACTTCGTCCACCTGTTTGATGAGTTGTTGGTAAGAATCAGACACGCGGTAATTGTAGATGACTGTCCGGCGAACGCGACAGCGAATTTACTGAAACATCGCAATTGACAGTCCCGTATAGCGCGGTGCAAGGGCATTCAAGACATTCCCAAAATCATCGCAAAAGGAGTGCATATTATGGGTGAAGCAATTGGCAAGATTCTTTTTGTCGTCATCGCACTGGTGGTCATCGCATCGGTAGGCTCATTGATTCTTTCCATCTTCGGGCTGGCGCTGGCACTGATCCCGCTGTTGATCAAGTTCGCGATCATCGGCGGTCTGATCTACCTGGCCTGGATGGTCATCCGCAAACTGAGCGGAACTTCGACTCCAACATATTGATTTCGTTTCGCATGGGTTTCTCTAAAAGGGCCGCACGCGTTTGTTCACTGACCTTGTCTCCAAATCGCATTGGCAAGTGAACAAACTCGGCGGCCCTGTCTTTTTACTCTCTTCCCGACGCGGAACTGACCAGAAATTGAGATCGAGCGCATTCGACCAGCACTTCCAACTCGCTGAAACGTTCGATCAAAAAATCAGCCCCCGCTTCGGCCAGTTCGGTCCTTCCGCGAAAGCCTGGGATATAGCCACAAGTCTTCATCCCTGCCGCCTTGCCTGCCGCCACATCGAATTTCGTATCGCCGACCATCAAACAAGTTGAAGGCGTAACGCCCAAACGTCGCGCGGCTTCGAGCAGCATCATTGGCGACGGCTTCCGCTCCGGCAGGCTATCGCCTCCCAGAACCACATCGAAATGTGGAAGCAGGCCGATGCCTTCCAGCAAGGCAATCGTGAAATCGTAGGGTTTATTGGTAACGATGGCTTTGGAACAGCAGTCCAGGCGGGAAAGTGTTTCCAGTACTTCCGGATAAACGCGCGTTTGATCGAGCAAATGCTCACTGTAGTGGCGTTGAAACACCTTCAGCGCGGAATCAATTTCGGAGGACTGGGGCACGAAATCCTGTGTCGCGGTCAGGGCGCGTTCAACCAACAGCCGTGCGCCTTCACCAACAAAGCCGAGCACACGGCAGTCGGGCAATGTCTTGCGCCCCAATTCAGTCAACATCAAATTAACGGAATTGGCCAAATCGGCGCGTGAATCCACCAGCGTGCCGTCCAGATCAAAAAGCAAGCAGCGATAACTCATAACCGCATTTTACGAAAAAAATGCCTAAAGCAAAGGGCTGGCAATCTGATCCGCATCCAGCTTCGTCCGCCAGACGTTCGCTTTTGCGTTTTGAAGCCTGGCTCGGTATATTTGCGGCGGCTCGGAGCAGTCGCGCATTCAGACAAATGTTGCGCGAGATTCTTCACCGTCGGTTTCTCGCACTTGCCCGCGCGCCCTTGTTTGCGAATCTGAAAGCCCCTGAAAAACCAGGCAACTATTCTCCGGCAGCGCAGGATTACCAGACAGAACTACTTATGCCTTCGGCGCTCATTGAATCCGCGCCGGGCATGATGTCCGCAAGCGCCTCGCCCCCGGTCCAACTCCGTGATCGCTCACAAATGAAAGATTCCCGTTCACAATTTTCTGCTTCTGCCGGAAGCGCCGGACTGTGGCAGCGCGCACAGGCTGCCGCTCGACAGCATCCCGATGACAGGTATGCGGCATTTCGCGAGATGATGCGCGTCATTATCCCGTATGGATGGCGGCGGCGGGCCGTGCGACTGGCGCGCGGCGGGTTTGGGTTGCGCTCGGCATCTGACTGGTTGGCAGCGCGTGCCCGCCGGGCCGATTTTCTGGCCGAACTGCCCGCTGATCTGGCGAAACCTGCTGATTTTTACCAATCACTGACGTTGCTGCCCAATCTTTCGCCGGCGGAAACTCAGGCCATTCTCGACCGGAAAATGCCGACAGCGGATGCTGGCCGCCCGGACATTATCTGCTTTTCCATCGTTGACTGGTCGTTCCGGTTTCAACGCCCCCAGCAGTTAATGACGCAGTTTGCCGCCAATGGGCACCGCGTCTTTTACATCAGTTTGGCGAAATTCCGCAGCCATCACGCGCGGCCCAGATTTGCGATCAGCCCCATTCAAACTTCCGACGAAGCGGCCAAAGGCGGGCTTTACGAAATTTCGCTCAGCACACAAACGCCACTGGATGTGTCTGGCGGCGTCATCAATGAAGAAGATTGCGCGAATTTGCTGGAATCGTTGAATGAATTGCGGCAGGCATACAACATCAACGAAGCCATCAGCTACGTCATGATTCCTTCCTGGGCAAATGTCGCACTGGCCACGCGTCATTGGGGATGGCGTGTCATTTACGATTGCATGGATGAATGGGAAAACTTCCCCCAACTGAATCGTGCGGCGCTCGGACTGGAGAAACAATTGGTGAAGTCTTGCGACCTGGTGGTCGTCACGGCGCAGCGGCTTTATGACAAGTGGCAGCCCGACAATTCCGCGATATTGCTCGCACGCAATGCAACCGATTTTGATTTTTACGCCCGGCGCTGCCAGCCGAACAATTTGTTGCCGGAAAGCCGCTCTCCGATCATCGGTTACTACGGCGCGATTGCAGACTGGTTCGACATTGAGTTACTTGTCGAAGTAGCTCAAATGCGTCCCCAGTATACCTTTGTGTTATTGGGGGGCGTCTTCGATGTGGACATTTCGCCACTACAGGCACTGCCGAACATCAGATTATTGGGGCAGCAACCATATGAAACCATGCCCCAATACCTGCATCATTTCGCGGCGTGCATGATTCCCTTCAAAGTGAATCCGATCACCGAAGCCACCGACCCGGTCAAATTGTACGAATACCTGAGCGGGGGCAAACCCGTTGTCGCGGTCAAACTGCCGGAACTGGAACCTTATCGCGAGTATGTCTATTTCGCCGAAAACGCGGCGGATTTCGCCGCCCGGCTGGATACCGCACTGACCGAAGATTCGCCGCAACGCGTGGAAAGCCGCAAGCAGTTGGCACGGCAGCACACCTGGCCGCAACGCTACCGGGCGATTGCCTCAAAAATCCGATCCGCCGCGCCGAAAACCAGCATCATCATCGTCACATACAATAATCTGGCATTGACCCGGTTATGCCTGGCCAGTGTGTTCCGTAACACGGAATATACGAATTTCGAAGTGATCGTGGTGGATAACCAGTCAACCGACGGCACGCCTGAGTTCCTGAAATCCCTGGCCGGCAGCTACCCTGACTTGAAAGTTATTCTAAACAGCAAAAACCATGGTTTCGCCAAGGCGAATAATCAGGGTATTGCCCAAGCCGACGGTGAGTATTTCGTATTACTGAATAATGACGCCATCGTGCCGCCGGGATGGTTGAGCCGGTTGCTCCGGCACTTGCGCGATCCCCGGATCGGTCTGGTTGGACCAGTCACCAACTCCATCGGCAACGAAGCGCGAATTGCCGTGCCGTATCAAACCTGGTCGGAGATGGAGGATTTCGCCCGGCAACACACCTGGCGGCATCATCAACTGGCAGCAGACATACACGTTTTGGCCATGTACTGCGTGGCGTTGCGGCGCGAGGTTTTTGAAGCCGTGGGGCCGCTCGACGAACAATTCGGCGTGGGGATGTTTGAAGATGATGATTACTCCGTGCGGGTGCGTCAGGCAGGTTTGCGCGTGCTGTGCGCGGCGGATGTCTTCGTCCATCATTTCGGTCAGGCCGCCTTTGGAAAGCTGATCCGGAGTGGTGAATACGATGCCATCTTCAACGAAAACCGGCGGCGTTACGAAACCAAGTGGAATATTGCGTGGCAACCACACCAGCAGGTGAAACTTACCTTCACCCCTCACATTTCAAGGGAACAATACTAATCGGCGATGGGACAACACCTTAAAAACTTTGCAAATAGCCTGGTAGGCAGACTTACTGGACGCGGTTCCCTGGAAGTATCCGGCAACACTTCATCCGCCGACCAATTGGCGGAGCATCAAGCTTTTCTTGCCGCGCTGGACATCAGACTGAATCGTTTTGCAGTAAATCAGCAACCCAACGAACTTTTTGCCAATGTTACGGATGATCTGTGGTTCTGGTTATGCACGGAAGGTTACAGAAGCAGCGCCCCTTTAAGAAATGTTTTGCCCGGCCTGCCGGACGAAACGGTGCAGCTTACTTATACAGGGGACAAGGGAGACTCCGTGCTCAAGGATGGTTGGGCGGCCTACAAATTGTTCAAGTCGCTGTACGAACGTCACGTTGGCCCCATTGCCGATTGCCGGAATGTTCTGGATTTCGGCTGCGGCTGGGGAAGAATCATACGTTTCTTTCTGAAGGATGTTGCCCCCTCAAAACTCTGGGGAGTTGATCCGGTCGCGGAAATGGTGAGCTTATGCCGGCGGCAAAACAGGTGGTGCAACTTCGAAGCAATTCACACCAGCCCCCCCTGCCGTTTTCCAGAGAATACTTTCGATTTGATTTACAGCTTCTCGGTGTTTTCCCATCTTTCCGAGGAAATGCACAAGAGTTGGTTGCTTGAACTCAACCGCATCCTGAAACCTGGCGGGCTGCTGATTGCAACCACCCGGGGCCGGGAATTTATCGAACAAAGCGCCGTACCACGTAAATACGAGAACATTGATTCCCCGTTGTTACTCTTTACCGACACTGAGCAATGTCAGTCGGATTACGATAACGGCAGATATTGTTTCAGTCAGATCGTCCACGAAGGAGAATGGTCCTACTGGGGAGAAACAGCCATTCCCAGAGAGTATGTTCTAAATCACTGGACTCGCTGGTTTACCTTTCTCGACTATATTGACGATCGGAATCTTTGTTCGCAAAACGTCATTGTGATGAGTAAACCGGCATGACCAGGACTTACCCTACGGATAGCATCCGGCGAATCAAATTCAAATTCCCCCTCATCCTCTTCGCGGCAACAGTACTGTTCTACCTGGCATTCTCCCCGGCAACCATCGAAGGGATGGGTTATTACGGAGAAAATCTGAATGCGGCGAATCAATTAGCATCGAATTTGATTAATCTTGCCCACGGACAATTCTTTATTCCGGTTACCTGGACACGCCACGGCGGATTGGAATTAATCGTTGAACTGCCATTTGTATTGTTCAGCCATCTTTTTTTTGGGGCATCGGTCAAATGGGCCGGGCGGTTGCTGGCGTTGCAGCCCATTCTGGCAACCGCACTGATCGTTACGTTGCTGTTTGCCTGGTTCTCCCGGCTGACTGGAAATCGCCGCCAGAGTTTATTTCTGGCGCTGGTTGCCGCATTTACCACAATGCTCTGGCCCTACGCCTATATCGGCCTGGAAACGACACAATCCGTTTGCCTGTTAGGGGCCGGCTATTTGATTCTGGGGCGAAAGGCCCGCCATACCTGGCCGGAGGTACTGCTTGTTTCCGGTTGTTGCGCGATGGCGTTGGCGGTGAAATCCACCGGCTTATTCCTATTGCCCGCCCTGGCATACCTGGTCTTTTGTTATTTTTCCGCCGGGAACATTCACTCCCGAGTAACAAAACTCGCGGCCTTGCCAGGAATTGTTGCGTCAATTTTTATACTGAACCATTACCTTAAGGAAGGTTATTTTGCGGGCAGTCAGGGCGGGAGCACGGCATTTTTTAGCAGCCTGCTGGTGGACGGTCCGTCAGTTGTGTTAATGCAAGCCTTCTCTTTCTTCGGCTCGGCCAACAAAAGCCTGTTGATTTATGCGCCCGTGGTAGTTTTATGTTTGGCAAACCTGCCGGAAGCCTACCGCCTGCACCCACGGCTGGTCATCTTTGCCTTACTGACGCTCGGAGGACTGGTCTCTGGATTCTCGCTGGTAACCGTGTGGGCGGAGGAAACCTGGGGACCGCGCTACCTGCATGCAGCGATCCCCCCCTTGCTGGTCTGCCTGGCAGCAGCTCGACCATCCGGTAATGAATGGCAACAAAAATTTCTGCTGCCTGCTGCGGCCGTGTTGGGATTGTTAGTTACGCTGCCCGGGGTTCTGATAGCTTATCCCAGCCTGCACCAGGCAATGACAGGCAGTGGACGGGCGACGCTGCCGGCACTGCAATATGATCCTGTTTTCAATCATGTGCGCTTCAATTATCAACTGCTGCGCATCTGGCTGGTAACGGGCGATGGCTCGGTCAATTCTCCAGTGCCCTGGCCGCCGCCGCCGTCGTGGTGGTTTGAAAAACCCGCTGATGCGTCGCCGGAAAAGCAGGTTGATCTGCGCGAATGGGCGACCCCACAACCGGCGATACTGCGCGTGTGGACTCCGGCCATGAGCATTTCGCCCAAACAGCATTTTTTCCTGCGCCTGCTGCTCGTCGGCTGCCTGAGCCTCAGTCTGGCGTTGTTCTTTTGGCTGACCATTTTGGTCCTCCGGGAGGCTGAATCGGCCTCGGAGTTTATAGAAAAACACGACGAACACCAGCGATGAATTTCAATCCACTTCATCATCCTGTTATTTATCAGCAGTCACTGTGTATACCTCCTGCATCACAGGCAGAGCATGTGCCGTTTGTGCTGTTTTTGGTCAGCATATTACGACCCAGGTTAGTGGTCGAAGCCGGCACACAGGGCAATGGCTCCCGTGGCATGTTTGGCATCCCCTTCGAGAATCCGGCAACCGGCACCCGGCATTACGTGGTGAGCGACAATGACAACGAAACCACCGGCACGCCACAATTCGCCGACCGCACGGTTGACCTGCTGCAAATTGACGGACTGCGTGCGGTTGAAGCTGTTAAACGGGATTTTGACGCCTGGATGCCTAAAGTCATTGAGCACGGCATCGTACTGCTTCACGGCATCAACGCCGACGCGAGTGCATCAGGGGGAAAACAGCTCTGGGCGGAATTGAAGTCCAGATACCTGCACTTTGAGTTTTTGCACGGGAATGGTTTGGGGATGGTAGCCACTGGAACCGTGGTAGCGCCGGAGCTGAAGGATTTTTTTGACGCTTCCGAACTGGAAGGAGAACAAATTCGAGCTTTTTTCTCTGGGCTGGGTGAGCAGAATAAGGAGTTACAGGCTTACCGGGAGTTACAGGCATATCACCAGCAACGCGAACAGTATTATGCCTGGCGCGAGAAGGAATTCGCCGAAACCGCAACAACCCTGAAACAGCAAAATGCACGTAACGAAGAGGCCTGGCACGAATTACAGAGCCAGCTAACCACCATCACCGCCAGTCGTGGCTGGCAATTGTTACTTTTGCTTTGGCGAATGAGACGCCAAATCGCGCCTGAAAACACCGCGCGGCAGCGGTTGTTGCAGTGGGCAATTCGTATCGCCAGGCTTGCCGTTTCACGCATGCTGCCAGGCGGCACCGCGTCACGCCAGCTCAGTGAATACAATGAGTGGATTGCACAAAATGAAGCCGGCGCGGAGGAGCTTGCGCAGCAAAAAGCAGCATCAGAAAAATTCGCCTATCGGCCTCTGATCAGTTTTATTACTCCGGTTTATAACACCCCGCCACGGTTGCTGGAGGAAATGATTCAATCTGTCCTTGATCAAACCTATACTCACTGGCAGTTGTGTCTGGCTGACGGAAATTCCGCCAATGAAGAAACCAGGGCGGTGTTGCAGAAATGGGCAAATAAGGATTCTCGTGTCGTGATCAGGCATCTGGAGCAGAATCTGGGAATTTCCGGTAACAGCAACGCGGCGCTGGCCATGGCCGAGGGCGAATTTATCGCCTTGCTGGATCACGACGATCTGCTGGCGCCTTTCGCGCTGCACGAAGTCGTCAAGCTTTTGAATAAACAACCCGAGTTGGACTTCATTTACTCTGACCGGGATCTGGTCAGCGAAGACAGCAAACAGCGGTTCGGCGCGTTCTTCAAACCAGGCTGGTCGCCGGAAATCATGCTTGCAGCGAATTACTTATGCCATTTGTGCGTCATTCGCAGGAAGCTGGCGGAGAAGGTCGGCGGATTCAATGCCGCGACGGATGGCGCGCAGGACTGGGACTTTTTCCTGCGCATTATGGAATGCACCAACCGGTTTGCGCACATCCCGCAAGTTCTTTACCACTGGCGGCAATGGAGCAACTCCGCGGCTTCGGGAATATCGGCGAAGCCTTATGCAATTGCAGCCCAGAAGCGCGCGGTGCGCGAACATCTGCAACGCCAGGGCCTGGCGGCGGACACGGAGATTTACCCTGGCGGCTTTGTCCGAGCAACCTGGCCGATTTCCGGAAATACCAGGGTTTCAGTCATTATCCTGGCAGAAAACAACCTGGCTCGTCCGACAGCCTGCCTGGAGTCTTTATTAAAGCACACCGGCTACCGTAATTTTGAAGTGCTGGTCGCACGGCGCGAGGGAGAAGCTGTGGCTTCACTCAATAGCTTCCGAGAACTTGCGCCTGATATTCCGCTCACACTTATAACATATCAGCAAGCTTCGTCTTTTCCCGCAGCGTATAACTTCGCCGCGCAACAGGCGACCGGAGACTTACTACTTTTCCTCTCCGCGACGAATGAAATCGCAGGCGGCGGGTGGCTGGAAGAGATGGTACGTTGGGCGGAGTTTCCGGGCGTCGGCGTAGTTGGCGCCAAACTGGTGGAGGCTGACGGGAAAATCAAGCATACCGGAATTTTGTTAGGCCAGGACGGCCTGGCAAGCTATCCGATGGCGGGCAACCTGGAAGGTCACTATGACACTTTTGGTTCCACGGAATGGTACCGTAACTGGCAGGCGGTCGCCGGAGATTGCCTGCTCATCAAAAAACAGCTTTTCCAGCAACTCGGCGGCTTTGATGAAGGTTCAGCAAACAGCGATCTGGCGCTCTGCCTGAACGCACATGCCAGTGGCTGGCGTGTGGTCTACACCCCCTACGCCAAACTGAAGCACTCCGGTCCGCTTCGACGGCACTTTGTGAAGGATGGGCAAGCGCAGGCAGAATTCCTGGCGCAGCCAGGCCGGGTAGGCGACCCATTTTTTAATCCCAATCTTTTGCTGGCGGGGCCGGTGATAAAGTTGAAAAATAAGCGCGGCGGCGATGCCTCCTGAAAATGATCAAAAGACCCAGGCGATAGCAATTTGCATGGCGACCTATAACCCGCCACTGCAACTTTTTCGCCGGCAGATCGAATCCATCCGCAATCAAACTTGCGCCAACTGGCATTGCTTCATTAGTGATGATGCGTCTTCGCCAGAAGCCATTCAGCAAGTCCGGGAGACGATTGGCGCTGACAGCAGATTCACGCTGTCCGTTTCGGCAGCGCGGCAGGGATTTTTTCATAACTTTGAACGCAGCTTGCAGATGGTTACGGCGGAATTTAGTTACGTTGCACTTGCTGATCAGGACGATTTTTGGCAACCGAATAAACTGCAAATGCTGCTGGAACAATTTGGCGCAAACACCACGTTGGTGTACAGCGATGCGCGCATTGTTGACGCGGCCGGGAGAGTTATTTCCGAATCCGCTTTTTCCCAGAGAGAGAGTAATTGCTCTGACCTGCCTTCGCTTGTTCTAAGCAATTCCGTCACCGGGGCGGCGGCGCTTTTTTCCGCGGGAATTTTGCCGCGTGCGTTGCCATTTCCGGCGCTGACTGGCCGGTTGGCGCATGATCACTGGCTATCCTGTGTGGCGATGGCGTCCGGGCAGGTGAAGTATTTCCCGCTTTGTTTGTACGATTACGTGCAGCACGGCGGCAACGCAATTGGCTACGATCATGCCGTTAAACCGTCGTGGCTCAAACTGCTCTATTTTGGATTGAGAGTTGCGGCGACGCGGCGCGGGCGACAGGCGGCTGAAGTTATTTTCCGGCAGGATGTATCGAAAATAACCGTCCTGGCGAGTGAGATATTGCAACGCTGCAGCCCCCGTTTGAGCGTAGAGGATAGAACTGGTCTGCAACAATTAGCCAACCTGGCACCAACCCTCCGGATGTTACTTTGGTTAGTCCGGAGGGGATTGAAAACTGCCCGTCTGACCGCTGGCGCTGAATATCATCTGGCGTTTGGTTTATGGGGGCAATATTTATCCAAATTCAAACTTTGAGGCATTTTTGTGATGAGCTTTATGGAAGACTGGCTGGACAAGCCATTGCGGCAGGTGCTGCCGGTAATGCAGCAACGAATCATGGAGCAGACGACTTACTTCGGCGTGACGGCGCTGAAAAACCCGCTTGATTTCTGGGTCTACCAGGAATTGATCTGCCAGCTCCGGCCTGATGTCATACTGGAAATCGGCAATCGCTGCGGCGGCGGCACGCTTGCCCTGGCTCACCTGTGCGACGCGCTGGGGAAAGGAAAGATTATCGGCCTGGATATTACGCACGAACTGCTGGCTGACGCAGCCCGGCAGCATCCTCGGATTACCTGGATCGAAGGCGATGCCTGCGCATCCTATGAACGGGTCATCGAACTGATTGACGAGAATGACCAGGTGCTGATTATCGAAGACAGCGCGCATACATATGAAAATACCCTCAATGTGCTGCGCACTTACAGCCCCCTGGTTAAACCCGGCGGCTATTTCATCGTCGAAGACGGCATTTGCCATCACGGGCTGGATCTCGGCCCGCAACCCGGTCCATATGAAGCCACCGAAACTTTCATTGCGGAAAACCCCGGCTTTGAAATTGACCGGGACAAGGAAAATTTCCTGATCACCTGGAACCCGAAAGGTTTTTTGCGGCGAGTGAAGTAATGGATTGAGTAAAGATGGAATCGCGGACAAAGTTGCCCGCGATTCCATCGCTCCCGTCAGGGCGCAAAGTAGCCAGACACGTCAATCACCAGATCGGTCGTCAATTGCGAGTAGATATTGAACGCGCCATCCGCCGCGCCCAACCCGACCGTGAAGTGGCGATTCAAGATCTGTCCGAAGCCGAAGTTTGAGGCCGCGACCAAAGGCTGCGGAACGCCGCTGGGCCAGAAAGTCAGATACCCGCCGTTCGCGTTGATGACAGTGGCGTTGCCGACAATGGCCAGCGCTGAATTCGCAATCACCACATTGTCACAAATACCGCGCGCCAACTGGAATCGGGTGCTTCCACCCACCAGTGGAAAGACAGGCGCAAAACAGCCTGTGAATCCCTGGCGTGTTTCCAATAACCGCACCGGTCGCGGCAACGGATTAAACATCAGGCCGGCGCCATTGGCGTCGGTGGCATCCGGACTGAAATAGCCCAGCACATCTATCACCATGTCCGTCTGCGTGGTCGGAAAGATTTTGAATTCTCCCGACGCGGACAGCCCGACGGTGAAGGGAGCATTCATAATCTGGCCGGGCAGATAATTGGAACTTGCGGCAAGCGGCCGGGTGGCATCCGCTGGAAAGAGCGTCAGATATGGGAAGCCGGGTCCATTTGAGTTGACCGTCGTTCCATTGCCGACAATGGCCCGCGCCGTCGTTGGAATTGTGACGCCGTCACAGGTCAGCCGCGCCTGCTGCGTGGTTTCCACATTGCCTGGCAGCGGCGCGCCCGGCGCGTTACAGCCTGTGAATCCCGCGCGCGTTTCCAGCAATCGAATCGGCTTGGGCAGCGGATGAAAGTACAACCCGCCTGCTCCTGGCGGGGCGTAATAGCCTGTCACGTCAATGACAACGTGCGTCGCCGAAGTCACGAAAATATTGAATGCGCCATCTGAACTGCCCAGCCCAACAGTGAACACGTTGTTTAAAATTTCGTTCGGATTGTAGTTGGAGTTGGCAACCAGCGGTTGCGCGGCCCCGCTGGGATAAAGCGTCAGATAGCCGCCGCCGGAATCCACCGTCGTGATGTTGCCGGTAATGGCCTGGGCGTTTGACGGAATCGTCTGTCCACCACAGGTGCGGCGCGCCGTCTGCGTGCGTGAAGTGCCCGCGGAAATTGGCGCGCCAGGAGCGTCGCATCCCGTTTGCCCCGGGCGTGTGTCCAGCAGTCGAACCGGCGCGGCAAGCGGATAAAACAACAACCGGCTGACAACCAGCGAATAAGCGCGCGTGCCCGTGCAGCCATTGGCGTCTGTTATTTGAGCGTTGAAATTGAACGTGCCGGCGTCGGTTGGCATGCCGGAAAGCACTCCGCTGCTGCTTAATGACAGCCCGCCCGGCAGCGGGCCGTTGACGGAAAACGTTACCGGCGCGATGCCGCCGGTTTGAGTCAGTGTTTGACTGTAGGCAGTGCTGACGGAAGCCGCGGGCAAAGTCGCCGGGTTGATCGTAATCACCGGGCAATTGATGGTCAGCGTGTAATTGCGGCTATCCGTGCAGCCGCTGGCGTCCACCACCGTTACCATGAAATTGAAATTTCCTGTTTGTGTCGGCGTCCCCGTCAGCGTGTCGCCTATCAGCATTAACCCTGCCGGAACCATGCCCGAAAGACTGTAATTGACGGGAGCCGCGCCGCCGGTTTGCGTGAAAGTTTGGCTGTAGGGAGTGTTGACGGTACCGGCATTCAGTGTGGGCGGAGTGATCGTGATATTGCCGCAGCCGTTGGCAACGCAACATATGGGCACTGAAGTGGTGATCGTCAAACTCCAACCGTTCAGCAGGTTTCCGACTTCTTCATCAGCGTCATCCACCACGTACAGCGACCAGTTGCCGTTGGGAACTCCGCCATTGAACACCGACAAACGGGGATTTAGATATGGGCCGGCAGGTGCGGGCGAGGGGAAAATATCCGTCAGTCCGCCGTAATCGGCCGGACTGTAGGTGCCACTGGTAATTGCCGTCGCATCCGGGATGGGCACGCCGGAATCATCGAACGTGAGGAATCCGCCGGTGATGTCGGTGTTCCCTCCCGCGTCCGACATCAGAACCACGGCCTGGCCGGCCGGATTGACCAGGAGAATATCCACATCGTCGGGGAACGTGTGATTCACATTGTTCAGTGTGACGGTCACCTTGCTGATTGCGCCGTTCAGCCCTGAGACATTGATCGCTGATGGATAAGGCGCCGCCGCGCCGGATGTCGCCGCCGGAGCGCCGCCTGGAATTGTGATCGAAGCATTGTTGGTAAACGTCGTCGTATTTGTGATCGCCGCGCCCAGAGGAATGTTAAACGTGACCGAGCCTAAATTATTCGCGCCGTCCTGCAACGACAGTGTCGCCGCCAGCGTGCCGCCGCATAATCCGCCCGCCGTAAAAGTAAATGGCATTGACGCCGATGCGCCGCCGGCAGGCAGCACGCCGTAGGTTTGCGAGGCGCTCGGATTGAGCACGCCACCGCCCGGTTGCAGCGTCGCAACCAAATTAGCGGTGCCCGCGGTGCCGACGTTCCGCAAGGTGAAATTGACCGTCACCGTTTCGCCCGGATCAACCGCGTTGTTGCCAGGAGCGCAACTTTCGGCAGTCACCGTTGAGCCAACGGTTTCGACCACCGGCAAAGGCGTCAACACGGCGTTGCTGACGACCAACGCAAAATCCTGATCAAGCGCTCCGCCGGAATTCGGCACGCCATCTCCGGCAATGCTGGCGGCGGTGATTTTGACGACGAAAGGCCCGGTCCCCCCTGCCGGGATAAAGACGCTCTCCGCATTATTACGAGGATCGGCAGCGCCACCCGTGACCGAAAGCGCGCCGCTGAAAACATTTCCCAAATAGGTCTGTCCGCCCACAGTCACTTCCAGATTCAAGTTGTTGACCCAGGCATTGCCAACGGTCGAACCCGGCGCGTCTGACCAGGCCACGGTCACGCGGAACGGTTTGGTCGAATCGCTGATCATTCCCGCGTAAAGCCGTGTTTGCCCGGAAGCCGTGAACGTGTCCGGGGAAAGTTGATCGCGCAAAATCCCCGGCGTGGTCAGCACACTGAAGGCCGATGTCAGATTGACCTCTCCCATGCCCTGCGCGTTCGACCATAGGTTGTCATTTGCTCCGGCGCCATTCAGATAACGCGCGGAATTCATCAGCACGGCTTTGGTCATGGCCGGGCTTGGCGGCGCTTGTCCCTGGTTAATGAATTGCTGCCGCACCAATGCCGCAGCGCCGGCAACTGCCGGCGTGGAATGGCTGGTGCCGGAAGAAGCAGTGTAAAACTGCTGCCCCCCTGGAAAGAAGACGCTGTTTGCGCCGCCGCAAACTCCGCCGCCGGTGTAACACGAACTCGGCTGTCCGTTGGCCGGCGACGAGGTTGAAAATTGCGGCACGCCGCCAGTGATGTGCGTGCCAGGCGCAACGATCTCAGGTTTCCTGCGCCCGTCAGTCGTCGGCCCGCGCCCGGAAAAATCCGCCATATCGTTGGCGTTGTTCGCGCCTGCATCGTCAATCTGGCAGGCATCCGTGCCGCCGATGGCCCGGACGTTTTCCGCCGCACCGACCGTGATGACGTTTTTCGCCGATCCCGGCGAGTTGACGGAATTGGAGCTGGGTCCCTGATTGCCGGCGGCAAAGACAATCACCATTTCCTGATTTCCGGCCTGCGGAAAGACTGCGCCGGCAGGCTGCGCGTCGCGGACAAGCGCGTCATAAGCCTGAGCGTCAATGTTGTACCCGCCATTGACGCTTGACCCCCAACTGTTGCTGCTGATGCGCGCGTTGTCGTTGTAGGCTTTCGATTCGACGTTCACCAGATTCGGAAACGTGTAGTTTCTGGGATCGAAAATGACCGTCGCACCGACTTTGACGAAGGGCGCGACTCCCAAACCGTACCGAAAGTTTCCGGCGTCAATGTGCGGGAAAGCGTTAAATGGGGAAAGGGAGGGGACAAATCCAGCCAGGATGTGCGCATTCAAATTCCCATGCCCATCACATCCCTGAACTGTGCTGTTGTTATTCGGCGTGCCTTCCAACCGGTTGTAAATAACACGGCTGGCATTCGCCGTATTGCCGCTGGTGTACAGCGCAAAGTGATTCGGCGTCGCCGTCCCATTATCAATGCCGCTGTCAGAGATGTTGACGGCAAAATTGGAAGCTGCGAATTGCGATTGCGTCAGGCCCTGCGCGTCCAGGTAATTCAGGTAATCTCCCGGCGAAGGCGAGCCGCCGTTCAGATTCCCGGCCATGATCACACTCTGCCGTTCGTCGGATTTCGTCGGCTCGACGTAGCGCATCACGGAAACGACATCCGAACGCAAAGCGATTTGCCGTTCAACCGCCGCAACCGGCAATTTCACGATCACATTGACGTAGTCCAGCACCGCAAATTGGCTGCGAATCGGCTCCGCTTTCAAATTGGTAATTGCCTGCAGCGTGGATTGATTCCCCTGTCCATCGGCAACCAACTGAACGGCAAAAAGTTCCTCTTTGCTCTCTCCGGCGGGCGAATTGTCGTTGCGGCGTTCGGCGTAAATGGCAGGATCAATCTTCAAGGCCGGATCGTATTCGCCGTCCCACTGAACGTAATCGGCGCGCGCCGTCCACTCCCGAAAGCGCGCCAGATTCCGGCCGCCGGCATAAATCAGATACGCGTTGTTCGGGATGTAAGCGACAACCTTGACGCCGGTATTGCTTAACGCCTCGTGCCACTCCGGCTTGACGGGAGCGGCAAATTGAACCAGGTAAAGTGAATCTTCCCCGCGGGGATCACTGGCGCGCCGCCCCCGCTTCTGTTGTAACTCCGGACTCGTCGTATCCAGGGTTCCGGCATTGAGCAGTAGCAGATTATCTTCATCGCTGAGACTGACAGATTCATTACCCGTCAGCGCCTGAGCCATCTTGTCGTCGGCGCTGAAAATGTGAAAAGCATCGTATTCGGCGATCAACCGGGCCCCGCGCCGTTTCAGTTCCGCGGCCAGTTGCGCATCCGCGACGCGCAGTTTGTGTTTACCGCTTGCACTGCGGTAACCAGTCCATTGCTGCGTGACCCGGGCCTGACTAGACGCCTGCCGCGGCTGTTGCCGCGCAGCGCGTGAAGAACTCTGCCATACCACAATAAATCCAAAGGCAATCGTCAAAGTCAGACTCAAAAAAAATACGGCACGAAGGCTGGACCGGCGATGAACTAGGTTCGCGGGAAAGCGTGGAATCAGCATGTCAAATACGTCTCTCTTGGTTCAGGGTTAATTTCTATCCGTCCACAATCAAACTGCTCCTTGGAAAAAACATCCATTGCCGCAAGGGTGTTTGCACACACGTGCAGAAACAACGCCGATTGTCAGGTGCAGATTTTGCCTGTGATCCAGTGATGAGAACCGATCCATGACCATTGAAAAACATACTGCCGCAGCCACGGATTCGTTTCGATTACGTTTGAAGACTTGATGCGCTAGCCAGACTGCGAAGCAAATCGTTCAGCCGACCGCTGTCATGGGAGAGGATCGCTTCGATTTCAATGCCGGTGTGAGTGAAGTCCGCTAACGCGCGCGAGTGTACCGAAAACGCCTGAAGACAGTCAACTTAGGCAGCGGGCAAAGGTATGGCGAATCGGTTCTTCTGTGGTAGTATTCGTCACGCTTGTCACAAGCGATCATCCGTTGTAATCAATATCGCCATCATTGAATTTGAGATTGAACTATCCGTCGAGAGCCGAACGCTCCATGAGCGCCGGTGAGCGAGTCAATTGAGGAGGTCTTCAGATGCTGATCTGCCCTGTCTGCCGTAGCCAGAACATGGACACGGCGAAATTTTGCGGCAATTGCGGAAACCCGTTTCCGCGTCCTTCGATGCCGACATCGTCATTAATCAACTGCCCGCAGGGACACGTCTACAGTGCCGTGTACCAGTTCTGCCCGTACTGCCCGCAGCCGGAATCCGTGCCACAAATCAGCTCACAGCCTGATTTCGCGACGCGCATTGAAGAACCGGTGACGGCCATCGAACCGCCAAGTCCGCGCCCAGTGACGGCGCAGATGGATTTCAGTACGCGTGTCGGAGAACCCTACGCGACGAATTTTGAAACGCGCATCAGTTCGGCCGAAATCTTTGAAACGCGCCTGAATGAGGTTGAGATCGAAGAGATTTCCATTCCTCCCGCAGGATCTGCCGGCGGGTCGGCGTCAATCACAACGATTACCGAACCGCCGCCAGCGGCGACCGAAGTCATCTCTTTTCTCGCCCAGACGACGATCTCCGAAATACCGAACGACCTATTCAAACCGGTTGCCGGATCATCATCCACCACGCTGGAAATACCAATTCCAGCCGTCACGTCACCACCACCACCCCAGGCTCCTCCGGTGGTGGTGCCGACGGCCGCCTCACCACCACCCTCGGCGCAGACGATCGTCTCGGCGCAAACCATCGTCGCTGATCCCGTGCCAATCGCGGCTCCGGTCAATCAGTTGCAAACATCGGCTGAAATTGATCGCCGCACGATCATCGTGGCCGATAGCGGCGCGCCGCAATCTTCTTCAAAAGGCAAGATTGTCGGCTGGCTCATCAGTTACAACCGCAATCCTGACGGTGAGGATTACCGGCTCTACGCCGGCTATAACCGCATTGGCGCAAATCCGGTCTGCGACATAGTGCTTGAAGACGAAACGGTCAGCGGTTCGCATGCCATCATCGTCTTCCGGGATGGACGATTCCTGATCAAGGACGACCTGTCGCGAAACGGCACTTTTGTGAACAGCCGCGAAATTAACGAGGCACATCCGCTTCAAAATTACGACCAGATTCGCATTGGCAATACGTATCTGACGTTCATTGCCGCGCAACGCATCGCCTGAAGAAAGACCGGGAGACTGGAGGAAAAGGAGAAAGGGGATTGAAAAGCAATTCCCTCTCTTCCTTTCTCCTGGTCTCCCATCCTCGCATCCGACCCCCCAAATGCCCACTGACCAAGTATGCGTCAGCAGATCATCATCGCACATCGCACAGACACTGGACTTGAGCGAAAAGACAATGAAGATGCGATCAGCTACGTCGGCGACGAACGCAGCGGATGTCATTTAATTGTCCTTGCTGATGGGCTGGGCGGTGCGGCTTGTGGCCAGGTGGCCAGTCAACTTGCGGTGCAGACGATTCGTCAAAGTTTTTTCAGCACGGCGGATTCGGAATTTTCAATCCACGATCGTCTCGCGCTGGCAATCGCCGAGGCCAATCGCCTGATCTTCCACCGTTCCACTCATGATCGTCACTGCCGTGGAATGGGTTCGACGTGCGCTGCCCTGGCGCTGTGTGATGACACGGCCCACGTTGCTCACGTTGGCGACAGCCGTGTCTACCTGCTTCGTGATGGGCGAATACGCCAATTGACCCGCGATCATTCACGAGTTCAGCGAATGCTTGATGATGGGTTGATTACTGAAGAAGAAGCTGCAAATCATCCTGACCGCGACTGGCTTGACCGCGCGCTCGGTTTGCGCGAATACATCCTGCCGGATTTATTGACCGAACCAATTCGGCTGCGCCTGGAAGACACCTTTGTTGTCTGCACCGATGGGCTGACCAATCTGGTGCGAGACGAAGAGATTTTTCGCCTTGTCCAGTACGCGCCCACCGCTCATGCCTGCGAAGCGCTGATTGCACTGGCCAATGAACGCGGCGGCAGCGACAACATCACCGTCGCCATCGCGCGTGTGGGCGCGGACATTACACTTACGTTCTGACCATCCAATTATGACTACACTGCTCATCGCCACGTCCAATCCGGGCAAAGTGGCGGAGATCGCTTCCCTGCTTGAGGGACTGAACTGCCGCCTCATTGGTTTGGGCGACCTCCCTGAAGCTCCGCCAATTGTCGAAGAAACCGGCGCAACCTTTGCCGAGAATGCCCTCCTCAAGGCAGAGTATTACCATCGCCTGACTGGCCTGCCGACGCTGGCGGACGATTCGGGGCTCGAAGTGGATGCGCTTGATGGCCGACCCGGAGTTTACTCAGCCCGTTACGGCAGCGAAGGCATGACCAGCGCTGAACAAATTGAATTGTTACTTGACGAAATGAAGGACGCGCCGGATACACGGCGGAAAGCCAGGTTCGTTTGCTGTGTGGCAGTATTCGGGATGGTGGCGGGGAAAGAGATCGAACAGATTTTTGAAGACCGGTGCGAAGGCAGAATCGCTCGCCGGCCGCGCGGGAGCGGCGGCTTCGGCTACGACCCAATCTTCATTGACGAGGAAACCGGACACACCTTTGCGGAACTGACGCCGGAAGAAAAAGCATTGCGCAGCCATCGCGGCAAAGCCTTGCAACATACGCGTGAGTTTTTGGTTGAGTGCTTACAAAAAGAAAATTGAGAAACAACCCGGAGTTCGAACTTGAACCTGCTAACGGCAACCGAACAGGCTCAAGCCTGAAACTCCCTGCTCTTTCTTGAAGATCTGCTCAGCCTGCGTGAATCAGTGTTTTCAGTTCCTTGCCGAACTTAACATCAATTTTGCTGGCCCGGACTTCTATCACGATACCCAAACCGAACTTCTGGTGCTCAAGCCGGTCCCCTACGGCAAAGCGCGCCTGCATGGAATAAGCACGCAACGGGCCAACGGCTTCGACCATCGAGGCGGAATCTTTTCTGGTTCCCCGCACCGTCCGCGTCGAAGTTGTTTTCGTCGCGGTTTTGCGCTCGCGGTAAATATGATTACTTCCGCAAGTGCGGCATTCCACACGCGCAATTCCACCTTTGTCATCGAGAGCCGCAATGACATGCTCCCGGACTTCTTTGCATTTTCCGCACCGAGCCTCAACATCTCCGCCCAATTGCGGACGTTTAACAATACCAAGTGATTGATTAAGCATTAGATTTCATTTGAAGGGCACAGGATACGCCGTGGAAGCGTACCCGTGAATTCTTTCAACATTCCTTTCATTGTCAACATTAAGCAAGCTTGAGAGGCTTGCCATTCAAGGCTATTTCCCGGTCAATCCTAAGGCGACGCCTAGATTGAGACGAGCAAAATTCGCGTTCCGGCCAGCAACCGAGACTGTCAAATCCATGACACCATTATTGGCCAAAAAAGTTGGAAGTTGGAAAATCAGTTCATCTTGTCCCACAAAAAGCGGCGATGGATTTACCGATGCCACGGTGCATGGAATTCCGTTAAGTCGCACGGAGATATCACCACTGGCTTTTCCAAGTCTAAATCCCACTCCTTGCAAAATGACCAATGTCGGGCGACTTCGAGGACCAACCGGGATGGGGTCACTTGACACTATCGTTCGATTAACTCCATCCAGTGTCCACTGCGCAAAAGGATAGAATAGTTCGGATTCACTGGCTTGATTCTGTACCAGGAGCCCCGGCCAAACCGTTGCCACGGCAATTGAAACCCGGTGAATCACATTAAATTTCGTGCGTAATTCAACTTCTCGAACTGCTCTTCCTGCTCCCTGCACAATGATTACCACTCGCGTGGGCGCAACCGACTGAATTTGCTGTAATACGCCATCAAGCCTGACCGTGACCCCCCCCAGCGAAGTTGGGGCAAAAATCGGATCATTTTCCTCTACATCGGTGAAACTTTGGCCTTCAATCAAAGCCAATGTTTGACGCGCCACTGGCGCATCTGGATTCAATAGATTACTAACCGTAATGGTCTGAGCCGTGGCGCCCAGGCTGAGTAACAGAAACAAACCCACGAATAAAACAGAACGCATAATTTCAATTTCACGAGTAAACGGGGGGCGATTACCGGAATTTCACAGGACTGAGTTGATTTGTCCGTCTTTTCAATCCTGCCAATTGCAATCTGGCTCTGAATCATTGGGGCAATCATCATCTGCCAGTTCGCCTGAACGTAAAGGGTAGGGCCATCCCCTTCTCACCTGCTTTATCTAATCGGCTTGGTAGTTTTGCGAGGATTTTCCCCCGCGCTTTTCTGCTCCGCTACTTCTAATTTCACATTTTGCCAATCTCCACGAACAATCAATTCGCGAATCTCCGTTGAGTTTTTCCCTTCCCCAAGCAGCTTATGAACCAGCAACCCTTCTTTCAGACAGAGGGCGCAGCCGACACTATGATCCGAAGCATAACAATCAAGCAGGCTTTTATGGCCAATCCCTGAATCGCAGTAGCAATAGCAGGGCTGCTGGGCGAAGACTTCAGGGTTTTCCTTGGCATAGCCGTATGCGGCAACGATCACTGGATCGGAAAACTGCTTGGGATCAAGCACCTCCGGCAACGGTTTAGCTTCTTCTGGATTATTGAAATGGGCAGGAATACGTGGCGTTGGATTGGCCGATGCCTGATGATTCGCATGAGAATCCTGCACCTTCGGGGAGGTGGCACAGCCTGCCAGCAATAAAGCAATGGCCGGCAGAAACAATGAACAGAACCAGACGCGCCGAGCTGGCTGAAATTGGTTGATCAAACTTCGATTCATTACTTCCTCAGATACGGTTACGGATTGAAAACTAAATTTGATTTTCGATCAGAGTTTTTAGGTTCGGTGGTATTGTAACGGCGGCTTGCCTTCTTTGCCAGTCAAGATTGAGACAAAAAGCGGGACAAATGATTAGTCTGGTGCTATCATCCATCCGCACTTGTCACCAAAGTGCCCCCTTACCAACCGCCCCACTTGCCGACTCCATCCTTGATCATTATGAAACTGCAAAAAACCACCTTCCTGAATGTATTCTGCTCACTGGCTCTCGCCACCATCGGATTTTCTGTTTCCAGCCACGCGCAAGGCCGCAGCTTCGCTCTTCAAATTAGTTCAGTCACTTCCGAAACCGAAGCTCAAGCCGATGTCGCCGGCCTGAAAGCCAAAGGCGTCGAAGCCTACGTTGTAAAATCCGAAGTGCCCGGCAAAGGCATGCGCTATCGAGTCCGCATCGGCAAATTCGCCACGATGCAGCAGGCCAAAGCCGCAGGCGACCGGTTGACCGGCGAAAAGATCATCCACGAATTCGCCGTAATGGTTTACGAAACGCCCGCTACAGCCGTTGCCCGACGCGAACCAAAAAAAACGCCGGCTGATCATTCTGACGCCAAAAAGCCATTGCCCGGCAATGAAGAAATTTCCGCCAGGGAAAACTCTGACGCCAGCCCTGCCAAGTTATCAGAAGAAACCAGGGCTTCTGTCGCCGAAGAAACGGCTCCGTCAACACAAACTGCAACGCCAATTCTGGCCAGGCCTGAAACCAAGTCTGAACCCCTCATCGCGGAAACAAAGCCTGCGCCTGTTACCGAAGCGCAACTGGAGCCGCAGCCGAAACCGGAAACGCCGTCAGCGCCTGCGCCCGCGGAAATTAACGCGAGCGTAGAACCCAAAATCGCCGCGCCGCCCATCGCCGATGCGCTAACCGAAGCCTCTTTCAGCAAAAGCAATTGGAAGATGGCACGCCGCAGCGCCGAAACCGATAAAAATCTCCGTGCGGTTCATTTCGTTGACACCATGACCGGCTGGGCGGCTGGCGATGCGGGCGCGGTCTATCGAACCACCGATGGCGGACGCACCTGGAAACCGCTGCTCAGCGGAGTTTCCGCCAACATCAATTTCATTCACTTCCTTGATTGGAATCACGGCTGGATGATCGGTGAAGCGATCAAAGGCATTGGCGCACGAGACGAAGACGAAGGCGAAACCCTGCTGCTGAACACCATCAACGGTGGTCGCACCTGGATGATTCAGAAAATCCCGAATCTGCTCAGCGTCCACTTCACCGATCTGCAAAACGGCTGGGCCGTCGGCAAGAACGCGACCTTGTTGCGCACAACCAACGGCGGCAACGACTGGAAGCCCGTCCCCGAAATTCAAAGCGTCATCGGATTGCCGGTTGAATCTTCAAATTACAATTTCGGGTTCCGCGACGTGTTTTTCCTGGACGCCAATCATGGCTGGCTGATCGGCAACTTCTATGGCCGCGCGCAAAGCAACATCGGCGGCCTGTTCGTCACCGAAGACGGTGGCGCGACCTGGAAACGAGTGCCAATCACATTGCAAACGCAAAAAGTCTCCGGACGATTCACGCCCGGTTTGCTGCATTCCGTGCGCTTCACCGATTCAAAGAACGGTTCGGTCAGCGGCGAAATGACCGACGGCGAAGGACGTTATTTCTTCGCGCTGCACACTCACGATGGCGGCCAAACCTGGGAGCAATTCCGCACGCCCAGCCGCGCCACGCATAGCACGCAATTCCTCGACCCAACCAATGGCTGGATGGCCGCGTTCGCCCCGCGCGAAGGCAGCGCCGAAGCCGTCGTCTACGATACCAGCCTGATGCGCACTGACAACGGCGGCCTTTCCTGGCAAAACGACTTCACCGCCAAAGGCAGCCGCATCCGCAGTGTTTTCTTTTTGTCGCCAAACAAAGGCTGGGCAGTTGGGGATCGTGGAATGATTTTGCGGTATGAAGAGAAGTCGAAGGCGATGAATTGAAGGTGGTAATCAACAACCACTTTTTTCATAATCATCGGGGACCATCAATGATAATAAATATCGAAGATGAACAGAAAATTAGAATCGCGAAATGGGGAGCAAACAAGCTCTTCGGAGACCCTGACAAACGCAAGCTTGAAATGAGTAACGACGACCTTGTTAAACTTTTTGACAAGGTCTGGGAACAAACTCTACAACGCGCGGTAACTACGGCTGACACCTGTAATCCGCAAGAAGCTTTTGCAAGGCTATCTGACAGAGAGAAAAGCTATTTTGATTTTGACCAAAAGCATCGGCAATTTCGCCTCAAGGATCACAACATAGAATTTATTGTGCAGTTGAGAGCAAACAGCGAAGACACCCTAGAGCTGACGCAACTCTGGAAAGTTTCATCAACAGATATAAATCCAAAAACTCTTTATGTGACATTCGATTCGGTACAAGAAAGGGAACAATTTGGAGAGCTTGCCAATCAGCTTGGATGGAGCGATGAAGATTTAGGCCTTCAATTATTGCTTGATTTCATGAGAAAGCTTTCTAGACGACGCTAAATCCTCTGCCTTGACGTAACTACACGATGTAACTACAGTACCTCCGATGAAATTCGAGTGGGACGAAGCCAAACGCCAGACCAATATCAGAGATCATGGCATTGATTTTGCCGATCTGAAGCCTTTGTTTGAAGGAGAGACGGTGATTATGTTGGACGACCGCTTTGATTACGGCGAGTATCGCTTCATCACACTTGGCTTGCTCAATGAAATTGTGCTGCTGGTTGTCCACACGGAAACAGATGAGGTCATTCGCATCATCTCTGCTCGCAAAGCAACCAAATATGAAGAAAAAAGATATTTCACCGAACTCGCAGACTGACTGGGAACGCCTACGGGCGATGACCGACAAAGACATTGACCTTTCCGAAACTCCGGAATTGACGCCGGAAATGTTCGCCCGCGCAGTGATCAGGCGCGGACTCAAACCGGTGATGCGAAAATCGCAAATTACATTGCGGATTGATGGTGAAGTTGTGGAATGGTTTAAAGGGCAAGGCCAAGGCTACCAAACGCTGATCAACTCTCTCTTAAGAGCTTATATGGAAGCGCATAAATGAAACACTGAAAGATTGCGGGCATCGCCGTCAACGATGCCCGCAATTCTTTTTCCTGAACTGCTCATTCCCTAAACCGCCACCATTGCCGATTCCTTCATCGTGGCTTCAACTTCTCTCGCCTCTTTCGGTACGCCCGAAGTCAAAACCTCAGAGCCGCTTTCAGTCACCACCACATCGTCTTCGATGCGGACGCCAATGTTGAAAAACTCTTCCGGCACGTTTTCCGCGCCTTCAGCAATATACACGCCCGGTTCGACCGTGAAGACCATGCCGGGTTCGAGCGTTCGCCAGTCGTCGTCCAGCTTGTAGCGGCCCACGTCGTGAACGTCCATGCCCAGCCAATGGCCGGTGCGGTGCATGAAGAATTTTTCGTAGGCTTTCTTTTCGACGTTGTCTTTCAAACTGCCGGAAAGCAGGCCCACATCAAGCAGGCCCTGCGTCACCACATCTACGCTGCGTTCGTGCAGTTTCATGAAGCTGACGCCGGGTTTGACCATTTTGATGACTTCCTTGTTGGCATTCAGAACAACTTCGTAAATGGCCTGCTGGGCTTTGGTGTATTTGCCGTTGGCGGGAAAGCTGCGCGTGATGTCGCCGGAAAAGACGTTGTATTCGGCTCCGGCGTCAATCAACACCATGTCGCCGTCCTGAATCTGACATTGATTGGTGTTGTAGTGCAGGATCGTCGTGTTGAAACCCGAACCGACAATCGAAGGATAGCCGACGCCGGTCGCGCCGTTTTTGCGGAAGACATATTCGACGACGGCTTCCAACTCGTATTCGTACATTCCGGGTTTGCAATGCTTCATGGCGGCCACATGTCCTTCGGCACTGATCTGGGCGGCGCGGCGCAAGGATTTCAGGTCGTCTTCGTTTTTGCGCAGCCGCATTTCGTGAACGATCGTGGCCGGATCAATGATCGTCGTCGGCGCATAGACGCCTGTGCGGACGCGTTCGCGAATATGTTTGATCGTCCCGATGACTTTCAGGTCGAACTGCTGGTTCTGGCCGAAGCCGTAATAAAGCTTATGGGCGTTTTGCAGATATTTTGGCAACAGCTCATCGAGCCGGGCAATGTCGTAAGCGGCGTCCGCGCCATAATCGCGAATCGCGCCTTCAACGCCGGCGCGCAGTCCGGTCCAGATTTCCTCTTCGCGTTTGCGCGGGCGGACGAAGAGCACGTACTTGTGTTCTGGATGATTCGGCGCAAGCACGGCGACGCAATCCGGCTCGTTCAATCGTGTCAAATAATAAAAGTCCGTATCCTGACGGAACTCAAAATCGGTATCCTGATTGCGGCGGATTTCGTGTGCACTGGCGAAGACGGCGACGCTTGATGGTTCCATCTTGGCCAGAAACTCTGCCAAACGGGTTGGTTTCATCGGTTGCTCCTGGATGAATTTGGGATTGATGCCCGCCTAGTATAGCGAATCGGTCAGGCTCAGCGGAAATTCTCCATCTTCCAAATCTTGGTTGTTGCAGACTGTTTGCTGAAGAAGAGGCTTTTTTGATCCGGCGACCAGGCAAGTCCGGCGTAACGCATCTGCGAATCCTTGTTGTTCGTGAGTTTTCTCAAGCGGCGGTCATCAAGCGAAACTTGCCAGATGTTGTCGCATTTGTCTTGACGTGCGACAAATGCAACCGTCTTGGCATCAGGGGAAAGCCGCACACTGTTGAAATAGACTGAAGGGAGTTTTGCAATTGGCCCGGTTTCCTGTTGGCCGGGGGTAAGCTGTACCAATTCCATATCAACAATTGCTCCGGGCATTTCGGGCGCAACCAGCCCCGCCAAAAACTTGGTTCCACCCGCGGCCCATCCCACCATGCGAATACGCAAATCGGTTTGAAGCAGCGTCTGCTCTCTGCCGCCAGCCGCATCGCGTTCGTTCATCAAAACGCTTCGGGGAATCCCTTTCAATCTGGAAGTCTGTGCCAGATAAGCTAACCGTTTTCCATCCGGTGACCAAATCGGACTCAGTAGTTGCAATCTGGGATCATTGTTATTTGAAATCATGATTTCCGCACCGCCATCGGCGGGAACCGTCCAAATATTGATGACCTTTTCATCAATCGCACTAAACGCCAACAGGTCACCCTTCGGCGACCAACTGTAATTGTGGGGCTGCGCCCAATCGCATAAATTCGGGTTAAATCCATTGGTGACCAGTAATTTTTGCGTTAATTGCCGTTGATCAGCGCCATCGCTTCTCATCATCAATAAATTGCTAAGGCTGCCTATCGTGCGGAGAAATGTCAGTCGCTCTGAATTTGGTGCCCAACGCGCATCAAATCCTTTCGCAAGTTGTTTATTGGCCGCGTTCTTGGCGTCAGTGCCTCGAGTCCAAATCAATCCTTCTAAAACCTGACCTTCGCTGGCAGCACGATGAAACACGATGTTTTTCCCAAGTGGCGAAACCTCTGGCAAGACTTCCAACAGGGCGTCCGAGGTAAACTGGCGTTCACTTCCCGTCACCAAATCCAGACGATAAACATCAGCCTCTCCCGTTAAAGTCGCATAGAAAATTTTTCGCCCATCCAGTGATATGTGAAGCGGTTGGCCGTTTTCGTTAAAGGGAATGAGCTGGATTGGTGGGCGGCCATCCAAGAAGGCAACACAAAGCTGATAAGAATCACCCCGTTTGGAGCTATAGAGAATTTGTTTACCGTTCGGGAACCAGGTCGGATAAACATTTATTTCGCCATCACTCGTGACTTGTTTTGGAGTACTGCCATCAAGCGGAGCGATGAAGATGTGGGCAGATTTGTTGACTGTCTCAACATAGGCGACTGATTTTTCGTCCGGAGAAGGAGTAAAATTGCGTCTGATCGGCGCGGATTCATCGAACTTTGTCAGTGGAATACTTTGACGAGTTTTCAAATCAAGGACAAGCACGTTTCGAAGGGTGACATAATAAATTTTAGTCCCGTCCTTCGACCAATTCAGCAATCGCACGTAAGCGTCATCGAACGAATGGATTTTCTCGCCTTTACCGCCAAATAAAGGCGTAACCCAAACTTCAAAATAGTTTGGACGCGCAGAAAGGTAGGCGATTTTTTGATTATCCGGCGACCAAATGGGACTTAAGTCAGGCCACTCATCTTCGGTAATGGGCCTGGCTTCAGTACTGGCAATTTGTTGAACGTAAATGTCCGACTGCGCAGATTCACTTTTTGAAAAAGCAATGAAATTTCCATCTGGCGAAGCCTGAACTGACAACAAGTCCGATCCCAGCCCGGTTTTCCAGCTTGCAATCGCTTTAGTTTCCAACTTAGTCAGGTCGAAATCGCTGGAATCTTTACGAAGTTTGAACCAGAAAAAGAGTGCGGCCAGCGCTAAAAGTCCCACGGCTGCCAGTCCCCCTAGGTAAACTCTGACACGAGAGTTTGAAGGCCTTGGCACCGGAAAGCTCTCCGGGTTTGAGAGCACTGGCTTGGAGAGGAAATCGTTTGCGACTTCCACCTTGGCCATTGCGGAAGCTGTCGAATTCGCCTGCTCTGACGGAATAGCAGCGGACGTAATCGGGGTAGTTTGCCGGATTACCTTGGGAGGAGTAACTGTGATTTCCTCAACTGGATGAACGAATCGGTAGCCGAGTTTCGAGTGCGTGACAATATATTTATCGTTTTCCCCTGCTGACTTGTCCTGCCCATTCCCTCTGGTTGTATTCGCCAGCGTTTTGCGAAGGAAGGAAATATTCTTGGAAAGATTGCTCTCCTCCACTGATATTTCCCCCCAGATATGCTTCATCAAATCGTCTTTCGAGACGACGGTCCCCCGGTGTTCAACCAGGAACAACAAAATCTCGAAAGCCTTCGGAGTCAATGATACGTGGTCTTCGTTGTACAGCAGGGCTCGCTGCCGCAGATCCAAGGAAAAATTGCCAAACCGCAAAAGACTGATAGGACTTGACATAGGGGAAGTAAGAAAAAAGTCAATTTATCTTCAACAAAATCCCAAGACTATTTTGCGGCTTTATGTGACAAAAGTGCCGCGTCGTCAGCCTGATGATGTTGAGAGTTAAGTCAGAAAATTTTGGGACATACACCGCACTAGGATGGGCCTCAGCTCAGGCAGCGTCCTCAGCCAGTTATTTCCTTCAGCCTGGTTGAAGACAATGCATAGGGGCTCATTAAGCCAAACCGGGTAGAACTCGGTACAAACTATTTGGACAAGCCGTGTAGCCAACGGTTTGTTCCTTTTTCTCCAAAGGAGTCAATATGCCCAAACCTCAAGCCACAACCTATGAAGATGTGTTCGTAAATATGTTGAAGGCGTATCAGCAAGTCGCAGATAAAGCCTTTGAATTGAATCCGGATAAAGAGTACGTTTTGAAATTGATAAAATCACACGCTTGCCAGTTAAATCGAACAGGCGGTCCTGACAAAACCCCTCTTTTCAGCAGCAACTGTCCTGATGGATGGGTGCAATGCCCAGGCGGCGATTGTGTTCCCATCGTTCTGGGCTGTTAAGCAAACAACACTGACTTAACCACAAGCGTGTTTCGTTGCTGGCGGCTTCTTTTGCGGAATGATTTCAGTCCGCCATAGAAGCCGCCATTTTCGCTTTAACCGATCAAAGCCGGTTTCAGCAAATATTCCTGCAAGTTATAGGGCTTCGCATCCGAAGTGCGCGGGCGGGAATAGGTTCCGTCCATTTGCAGCCAGCGCATCTTTACGTTGTCTTCCAGCGATGGTTCCAGGATTTCCTGGATGATGCGTTCTTTCAGGCGCGGGTCTTCGATAGGAAACATGACTTCGACGCGGCGATCCAGATTACGATTCATCAGGTCGGCGCTGCCCAGATAAATTTCTTCGTCGCCGCCGTTGATGAACCGGTAGATGCGCGAATGCTCCAGAAAGCGCCCGACGATGCTGCCCACGCGGATGGTCGAGCTTCTGCCCGGCCAGCCCGGACGCAGACAGCAAATGCCACGAACAATCAAATCTATCGGCACGCCTTCGCGTGAAGCCGAGTACATTTCCTCGATCATCCCGGCGTCAGTAAAACTATTGAATTTGGCAACGATGCCTGACGGCCGTCCGGCCTGATGATGCCCGATTTCGCGGCGAATCATTTCGGTGAAACTCTGTCGGAGATTGACCGGGGCAACCAGCAATTTACGATAGCGTTCCTGCCGCGAATAGCCGGTCAGATAGTTGAACAGTTCGGAAACGTCCTTGCCGAAATTATCGTCGCAGGTCAGCAAACCCAGGTCAGTATAAATGCGCGCCGTCACGGGGTTGTAATTGCCCGTGCCCAGATGCACGTAGCGGCGAAGTTTGTTCTTTTCCTGCCGCACCACCAACGTCAGCTTGGCGTGCGTTTTCAATCCGACCAGCCCGTAAACCACATGCGCGCCGGCCTGTTCCAGGCGTCTGGCCCATTGGATGTTGTTCTCTTCATCAAAACGGGCTTTCAATTCGACCAGCACGGCGACCTGTTTGCCATTTTCGGCGGCTTCGATCAGGGCTTCGACGATGGGCGAATCCTTGCCGACGCGGTAAAGCGTCTGTTTGATGGCAACGACATTTTGATCACGCGCGGCCTGGCGCAGCAATTCGACGACCGGCGCAAACGATTCGTACGGTTGATGCAGCAGAATATCCTGCGTGCGAATGGAGTCGAAGATGGATTGGCCCGTCTGTAAACTCGCCGGTGTGGTCGGCGTAAACGGCAGGTCTTTCAACTGCGGCAGGTCGAGTTTGTGAAGCGACATTAAATCAGGAATATTGAGCGGCCCGTCCACTGTGTAAACATCCTGCTCTTCCATCTCCAGGGAATTGCGCAGCACCTTGATCATGCGTTTGCTCATGTCGGTTGCGACTTCCAGCCGCACGCCGAAGCCGAAACGCCTGCGCCGCAGTTGCAGTTCGACGGTCTTGAGCAAATCCCCTGCCTCGTCTTCTTCAATTTCAATGTCGGCGTCGCGTGTGATGCGGAACGGCTGGCATTCCAGAATCCGCATGCCGGGAAAGAGCGATTCAATGTGCGCGGCCATCACTTCTTCCAGCATGACGAAGCAGTGGCCGTCGCCGCGCGCCGGAATCAGCCGCGGCACATTCGGCGGAAGTTTGACGCGGGCGAAACGGCGATCCTTTTCGTTCTCGTCGGGATTTTCCGGCACGACCAGAATTCCCAGATTGAGGCTGATGTTTGAAATGTAGGGAAACGGATGACTGGGATCCACCGACAGCGGCGTCAGAATTGGAAAGACGCGTTCATAAAAAAACTCCCGCATCTCCTTGCGCTGGTCGTCATTCAGTTCTCCGTAGGGCACGATCCGCACGCCATGGTGTTCCAATCCGGGCAAAATCTGTTTGCGCAAACAGCGCATCTGCACCTTCAGCAATTGATGCAGCCGTTCGGCGATCAGCCGCAGTTGCGTCGCAGGGGTCAACCCGTCCGGCGACAGCGTCATCGGGTTGGCTTCAAGCTGTTCCTGCAACCCCGACACGCGGACCATAAAAAATTCGTCGAGGTTGGTCGAAAAAATCGAAAGGAATTTCAGCCGCTCCAGCAGCGGCTGTGTCGGATCAAGCGCTTCATCCAGCACGCGGCTGTTGAATTCGATCCAGCTCAGTTCGCGATTGATCAGCGGATTATCGGCCAGGGAGCCAGTGCCTCTTCTTTCAACAGGCAAGACAACGGAAGTTGACGGGGCGGGAGACATTACTAAAGCCAGCGGAGCTGTTTCCATAAACGATTCGCCTCACAAAACAATGGATTCGAGCAATCAATGGGGAAACGAACCGGATTGTATGTGAGTGCAACCGCTGGCGTCAATTTTTCGATTTTGGAGTGCGGCGGTTCTGGCGGTCGCCGCACTCCAAATTGGCTACGCGACTACAGGCTCCAGCCCTTGCGGTATTCGCGCTGCAGGTACTGGTTGGCATCGGAGTTATTGGTAATCAACCCCTTCTCGCCATCGTAGTAAATCTTCTTGCTCTGACCGACTTTCATGGCCACGACGCCGAGCAGCATCGTTTCGGTCAGGCGCGAAGCATACTCAAATGGGCAGGTCGCCTTTTCCTTCCCCTTGATCGCGTTGATCCAGTTCATGCGGTGTTTGGCCTGTGCGAACTGGCCTTCGCCGCTTTTTTCGACGCGGAAGTAGGTCTTCGGCACTTTGGCCGCGGCTTCCATCAGTGATTGCGGGAAAAGCTTCGGATTGGCGGCATAGGTGCCATGCACCAGAATACCTTTTTCGCCGATGAAGATGGCGCCGCCGCCGCCGTCCAGTTGCACATCGTCCGGCAAGGCATCGGGGCGCGCGGGCATCAGGCCGCCGTCATACCAGGCCAGTTTGACGGGCGGTTGATTGCCGCGTTTGGGGAAGTGGTAAACGATATGCGATCCCATCGGATAGCTGACCGGTTTATTTTTCAGATCAACGCCGAAGGGCGTGTAGGTCGCTTCGACGCTGGTGGGGTAGGTCAACCCCAGCGCCCAGTACGGATGATCAATCAGATGCGCCGCCATATCGCCAACCGCGCCGGTGCCCCAATCCAGCCAGCCGCGCCAGTTGAAGGGATGATAGATCGGGTGATAGTCAACTTCCGGCGCAGGGCCGAGGAACAAATCCCAGTTCAGTCCTTCCGGCTTCGGATAATTGCCGTCCATCGCTGTGGCCAGGGTTTTATTCACCAGGCGCGAATTCCAATCCGTGCCGAACCCGCCTCCCGCGCCGGCTGCCGCATCCGGCGCCAGTTTTGCGGGGCGCGGAACGCCCTGCGGCCAGTAACCCAGCGGGCGATTCGTCCAGACATGAACTTCCTTGATCGGGCCAATGATGCCCGCCTGCACCCATTCATTGACCAGGGCCGCGCCTTCGCTGGAATGGCCCATGTTGCCCATCTGGGTAATGACTTTGGTGCGCGCGGCGGTTTCGCGCAGCACGCGCGCTTCCTGAATGGACCAGGTCAGCGGCTTTTCGACGTAGGCATGCTTGCCCAGTTCCATGGCGGCTTTGGCAATGGTCGCGTGCAGGTGATCCGGCGTGGCGACGACAATGGCGTCAATGTCTTTTTGCGTTTCCAGCATCTTGCGGAAGTCCGTGTGGCGTTTGGCCGTTTTATAGGCTTCCTGCAACTTCGCCGTCTGCGCCTGGCGCTCTTCCATCATTTTTTGCATGCGGGCTTGCTGCTCGGCGCTCATTTGCGGAGCGCCCTGCCCCTGGCGCGGGGCACGCTGGCGGGACATATTGGCGACTTCGCGATCAACGTAGCCGAAGTCCACGTCGCACAGCGCCACCATGTTCTGGCCGCCTGCCACGAGTTCCCCGGAATCCGTCTTGCCCTGTCCGCCGCAGCCGATCAACGCAAAATTGACCGTGTCGCTGGGTGCCTTGTAACCGACGCCGCCGAGCACGTGACGCGGAACGATCATCGCGCTGAGCGCCGCCCCCGTCGTTCCGGCAACGAATTTCCGCCGTGTAAGCTTGTCTTGTTTCATTACATTTCCTCTGGTTTGGTTGGTTAGATCGAAATTTGAGTGA
Organism: Heliomicrobium sp.; assembly: GCA_021155085.1. Lineage (GTDB taxonomy): Bacteria > Acidobacteriota > Blastocatellia > RBC074 > RBC074 > RBC074. Next base: position 38,950 of record JAJNQA010000112.1, read on the forward strand.
GTGTCCAGCGAAGTTCCGAAACTTTGCCGCGTGAATAGCTAACGACGAGGCGGCGGCGGAATCGGTTTCGCACTTGTCAGTTCAATGTACCTGACAAGCAAACTTTCTTTTTTCTCTCGCTCAACAGTCAGGTAGCGATGTCTGCCTTCCGCCGCATGGTTAAATTTTGTTCGGCCATCGTCGAGCACCTGAATCGAACCGGATGGAGATAGGTTGAAGCTCGGCTCTTCCGGCGTCACCGCGAACAAGGCAGCCGCCAGCGCGCCGGTCGGCGCATCGAAGGGCATCGTTTTGTAAGCTCTGTACGCATCCGCCACCGGATGCGCGGGCGACCACGAAAAATCCTTTTCAATACTCGATGCTGGAAAAACCACGCTTTCGCCGACCTCAGTTCCAACGGCGACAACGGGCACAGGCCATTCGGCAAAGACTTTTTTCATTGCCGCAATGTCCGTCTGAGTGGCGAAATCGGGACGGCGTTCCGGTGAATCTGAAAAGTTACCAGCGGCGATGACCAGGGATTTCGTTTTTTGGGCGATCAGTTGCTTCGCGCCGGACAGGTTCAGCAAGCGCGCGGCGTTGGTCGCCGGACCGGTGACAACGATGGTGGCGCTTTGGTCCGGCTGGCTGGCCAGCGCGTTGCGCATCAGCGGCAGCGGATCGGCGGTGTCCGTTAGTTGCTCAATGTTGTGACGGTAAACAGGCGCTCCCTCAGCCGTGAGTTTTGCCAGCGGAACGGAATTCATAAGCATTTCGCCCCGAAGCTTTGCGGAAGCGAGCAGACCAATCGGCAACGGGTCGCGAACTGTCGCCTGCCGGTAGAAGCGGCTGATGACGGCGCACATTCGCGCGGCGTTCAATTCCGCCGTGCTGACGCTCAAGGAAAGAATTCGGGCTTCGTTTTTGCCGTCGAAATGGTACAGCAACGCCAGCGCCAGCGCGTCGTCCGCGCGATGCCCAAAGGCCGAATCGAAAATGACCCCAAGCGGCGGTTTGCCTTTACTTGCATTTTGCATCTGAAACTTTACTCCGGCTCAATGTGTTCGGATTAGGAGATACGCGATTAGGCTTTGTCAGTAGCCCGCCCGTCAGGAAGGTTTTTTTTCACTAAAATAAGCCCTTCCTGACGGGCGGGCTACTGACACTAGCGTAAGTTTGGCCAGTTCTACAGCTTTGAAGGCAGCGCAAACGCCACAAAAATCCCGCCGCGCGGTTCGTCTTTTCTCGCCTTGCCGCCCGTGGCGTGAACAACGACGAACTGCCGCCCGCCGACTTGATAAGTCGCCGGCGTCGCGTTTCCGGCGAAGGGCAGCGTGGTTTCCCAAAGCAGTTTGCCGGTGAATTTGTCATAGGCGCGGAACTTCCGGTCGAAATTTGTCGCGGCGATGAAAACCAGTCCGCCTGCCGTGACAACCGGGCCACCGTAATTTTCTGAGCCGGTATCTTTCATTCCCTTGGCCGCCAGTTCCGGGTATTCGCCCAAGGGAATTTTCCAGGCATATTCGCCCGTGTTCAGGTTGATCGCGTTCAGCGTTCCCCAGGGAGGCGCAATGGCCGGATAACCTTCGGGATCGAAAAACCTGTGATAGCCGGTGAATCGGTATTTTGCCTGCTTCGTTCCCGCGTCCTCACCGGCCATTTCCTTGTTTTCGCCGCTCAGCAGATATTGGACGATGGCGGCAACTTCCGGCTGCTGCAAATTCGGGAAGGCGGGCATGCGGCCTGCACCCTGCCGAATGATATTTGTTACGGCGGCGGCGTTATGTTTGGCGTTGACCTTGTCCAGCGGCGGAGTTCCCTTCAAATCATCGCCGTGGCAAACAGCGCAATTGCGCAAATACAATTCCCTGCCGGAATTCTGCGCCTGATTTTCGGCCAGGCTGGCGCGCCAGGCCATTTCGTTCGCGTTCACGTACAGCAAGCCTGTTTCCGGGTCGAAGGCCGAACCGCCCCACTCCGCGCCGCCATCAAAGCCTGGGAAAATGATCGTTTCCTGTCCCACCCTGAAAGGTAAAAACTGTCCGCCCACATTGAACTTGCGAAACTCTTCCAGCGCCCATTTGTTCATTTCGGGCGTGCGATTGGTCAGCAGATTTTCGGTCAGTTCCTGCCGCGAAAACGGCGCGGGTTTGGTGGGCAGCGGCTGGGTTTCGGCAGTGATTTCGCCGGGCAGCGTGCTGGCCGGGTACTTTTGATATTCAATCGGAAAGAGCGGTTTGCCGTTGGCGCGGTCGAACAGGTAAACGTGGCCTGATTTCGTTGTCTGCGCGACGGCGTCAATTCGTTTGCCCTTGTGCCTGACCGTCACCAGCGTCGGGGGCGAAGGAAAATCGCGATCCCAGATGTCGTGTTTGACGGCTTGAAAATGCCAGATGCGTTTGCCGGTAGCGGCGTCGAGCGCCAGCAGGGTATCGGAAAACAGGTTGTCTCCCGTGCGATCCGCGCCGTAAAAATCGCTGGCGGCGGAACCGGTCGGCACGTACACAAGGCCGCGTTTTTCATCCACCGCCATCCCCGCCCAATTGTTGGCGGAGCCTGTGTATTTCCAGGCGTCCTTCGGCCAGGTGTCGTAGCCGAATTCGCCCGGACGCGGGATGGTGTGAAACGACCAGCGCAGATTTCCGGTGCGAACGTCATACGCGCGAACATCACCCGGCGGCGAAGGCAGGGATTCGGATTGGCGTCCGCCGACGATCAGCAGATCTTTGTAAATGACGCCCGGCGTGGTCATGGCAATGGAAATTTTCTGCGGGTCGCGTCCCAGACCTTCGCGCAAATCAATCCGCCCTTGCTTGCCGAAGCTGGGAATCGCCTCGCCGGTGATGGCGTCGAGCGCATAAATGTAATGTTGCGCCCCCGCAAAAATGCGCTGCTCGCGGCCATCCGTCCAATGCGTCACGCCGCGATTCGGCCCGCGCGCCGGCAGCCCGGGATCAAATTTCCATAACAGTTTTCCCGTCGCCGCATCCAGCGCGATGACCTTGTGTCTGGCGGTAATGCCGTACAGCACGCCATTCATCACGACGGGCTGATTCTGCGAATCGCCGGCGCCGTCCTCCGCGTCGAATTTCCAGGCCACCTGCAACTGCCGCACATTGGAGCGGTTGATTTGCCTGAGTCTGGAATAGCGCAATCCTTCCGGTCCGCCGCCATAAGCGAACGAGTCCGTTTTCAGGCTTGCCGCTCGCTGCGCGGCCGCATCTCGTGAATGGAATAAAACGTGGATAGTGAGCAGGAAAACCAGGCAGGAAAGCGGGGCGAATTTCAGGGCTTTTGTCATGGTCGAATCTTCACTCCATTATTTGTGCTGCGACGAAAAAAACTCGCGCCACAGACCAAACCGCACTTGGAAACCCAAGGCAGCACTAAGTAACTGGTGGGAAGTTCGGGGCACTTTTTGTGGAACAAGATGCCATCTTGTCCCACATTCGCGGCGCGAATTTTCCGCACCTTACTTAAAACGACAATTTGAGCGCGAATTGAATCTGGCGAGGTGTGTGGATTCCCGCCGTCGCGGTGATCTTACCGTAGTTCGCGTTTCCGAATGAAGTGTTCGGATGCACGAAAACCGTCTGATTCGGCAAATTGAAGGCTTCGATTGAATGCTTGAACCGGCCTGAGGCGCGGACTATGATCCGCGCCGAAGAGGCTTTGATGATCCCCAACAATTACGAACTCATCCAATACCTTCCGCTCAACGATTGGCAATGGTTTGCCCGTGGGCGGCGCATTTCCAGCGGCCAATCAGTGCTGCTCAAATCGCCACGCAGGGAAAGTCAGGGAGAAGGCGAACTGCTCGAACGCGAATTCGAATTGCTGCGCCAGCTTTCCGTGACGGGCATTCCCCGCCCGCTGGAGTTACTCGACACGGACAACGGCCTGTGCCTGGTGCTGGCTGACGGCGGCGTGCCGCTGCCGTCAGCCTTTCCGGCTGGCCGCCTGGAGTTGAAGACCTTTTTCAAACTCAGTCTTCAATTGGCGAACATTCTGGCCGAACTGCACCAGCGGGACATTATTCACCGAAACCTGAACCCGCGCGGCATTTTGCTGAATCCCGCAACCGGCGAAGTCTGTCTGGCGGATTTGAGCCTGGCGGTGCGCGCGGCGGATGAAATCCAGGAAGCGCTGCCAGCCCATCTGCTGCGCGGGATGCTCGCGTACGCTTCGCCGGAATTGACCGGAAGAATGAATCGCGCGGCGGATTACCGCACGGACTTTTATTCTCTGGGAATCACATTTTATGAATTGCTGACAGGCCGGTTGCCGTTTGATTTCACGGACCCGCTGGAATTGATTCACGCGCACATTGCCAAAACGCCGGAACCGCCCGCCAAAATTGATTCGCGGATTCCCGAACCGCTTTCCGAGATCATCATGAAGCTGCTGGCGAAAACCGCGGAGGATCGGTATCAAAGCGCACTCGGGTTGCGCGCCGACCTGGAAACCTGCGCCCGTGAATGGACCACGCGCGGACAAATCGAAGCATTCAAACTGGGCCGGCGCGATGTCCCGGATCGCTTCCTGATTCCACGGAAACTGTATGGCCGGGAGCGGGAAGTAGCGGAATTGCTCTCTGCGTTCGAGCAAACCTGCGAAGGCCGGACGTCAATGATGCTGGTGGCGGGTTATTCCGGCATCGGCAAGACCTCGCTGATTCAGGAACTCTATAAACCCATTGTCCGCCAGCGCGGATATTTCCTTTCCGGCAAATTCGATCAGGTGGCGCGCAGCGTTCCCTTCGGCGCATTGATTCAGGCTTTTCGCGGTCTGGTGCGGCAACTGCTCGGCGAAAGCGAAGAGCAGCTCGCCCGCTGGCGCGCCCGATTGTCCGAAGCGCTGGGCTCAAACGGAGGCGCGCTGGCCGAGGTGATTCCGGAAATCGAACTGATCGTCGGCAAACAACCTTCGCCGCCCCGCGTCGGGCCGGCCGAAGCCTTGAATCGCTTTCAACTCATCTTTCAAAAATTTGTCTCCGCGATTGCCCAGCCCGGACGGCCGTTGGTGATCTTTCTAGATGACCTGCAGTGGGCGGACGCCGCAACCCTGAGCCTGCTTCAGCCTTTACTGTCCGGCGCTGACATTCAATCGCTTTTCCTGATGGGTGCATACCGCGACAACGAAGTGGATGCCGCTCATCCGCTAACGCGAACGCTGACTGCGCTGAAATTAGCGGGCGTTGAAGTACGCAGCATTTCTCCGGGGCCGTTACAGCTTCCCGAGCTGACGAACTTCGTCACCGACACGTTGCGCTGTAAATTTGCGGAAGCTGCGCCACTGGCCCGGCTGGTTTGGGAAAAGACCGCCGGCAATCCGTTCTTCGTCATCCAGTTTCTGAAAACGCTCAAACAAGGAGATCTGCTGAAGTTCGATTATGAGCTTGGCCGCTGGACCTACCGCCTGGAAGACATCGTGAACGCGGGCGTCACCGACAATGTCATCGCGCTGATGACGCAGAAGATTCAGCGGCTTTCCACCGAGGCGCAGCGCGCGTTGACGCTGGCCTCCTGCATTGGGAATTCCTTTGACCTGCCGACGCTGGTCATCGTCAGCGAACAATCGCCGGAAGACGCAGCGGAAGCGTTGAAAGAAGCAGTCGAGGAAGGATTGATCCTGCCGGTGGTAGAAGAAGACGGAGGGATGGGGCGACGGGGGGACGGGGGGACGGGGGGATCAGTGGAGATAGTAAAAGATGGAACAAATGATTTGTCTTTTTCGCCCCGTCGCCCCGTCCCCCCGTCCCCCCGTCCCAGTGCCTTCCCATCCCAATCCTACGCGTTCCTGCACGACCGCGTGCAGCAAGCCGCTTACGCACTGATTCCCGAAGAATGGAAGCAGCTTGTTCATTTGGCCGTCGGGCGATTGCTGCGCGACGGTTCCCCGCCGGAAGAACTCGAAGAAAAACTGTTCGACATCGTTCATCACCTGAATCTGGGCAGCGGTTTGATTGTCGAAGCGTCTGAACGGCTGGCGCTCGCCCGCCTGAACCTGAACGCGGGACGGAAAGCGAAATCGTCAACGGCTTATGAATCGGCGCGGGAGTATTTTCAGGCGGGCGCGGCGCTGCTCGGCGAAGAGCATTGGGCAACCGAGTACGAACTGGTTTTCGCGCTGCAACTGGAACTGGCCGAATCCTTGCGCCTGTGCGCAGAGTTCATTGAAGCGGAAGCCGCGTGCGAACCTCTGCTGCGGCGCGCGCGGACCAAACTGGATCAAGCCCATGTTCACAACCTGCACATTCTTCAATACGAAAATCAGTCGCGATATGCGGACGCGATGGTCAGCGCGCGCCGCTGCCTGCCGCTTTTCGGCGTCGCGTTTCCTGATTCCGCTGATGAACAAGAGTCCGCGCTGGAACGCGAGATTGCGACGATTCAGTTTTTGCTGGATGACCGCCCGATTGCCGCGCTGATCGAACTGCCGCTGATGACCGATCCGGAAATCAAGATGGTTATGAACCTGCTGACGACGATCTGGTCATCGGCGTATATCTCCGGCCAGCAGGCGCTGACCCGGCTGATTTCCGCCACCATGGTGCGCCTGTCGCTGATTCACGGGAATGTGGAAGAGTCCGCCTACGGTTATGTCACGCACGCGATTACCGTCGGCCCGGAGCGCGCGGATTACAAATCAGCTTATGAATTCGGTTTGCTGGCGCTGCGGCTGAACGAACGGTTCAACGATTCGCGGCTGCGCGCCAAAATTTACCAGCAGTTTCAGGCGCACGTCATGCCGTGGCGGCAACCGCTCGAAACCTGTCTGACTTATGCGCGAAAGGCGAGCCGCAGCGGATTTGAGAGCGGCGATTTTGCTTATGGGATTTATGGCGCGTTCACCGAAACCTGGACGGCCCTGGTCATTGCGCAAGACCTGGGCAAGTTCGTGCTCGAATATTCGCCCAATGTGGCGCTGTTCAAAAAGCTGAAAGCCGAGGCCATCGCCGATGGTCAGCAAATCCTGCTGAACTGGGCGCGCGCCCTGCGTGGCGAAACCAATGCGCCGCTGTCGCTATCGGACAAAAACTTCGATGAAGCGGAATACGTCCGGCGTTATCGCGGCAATCCGTTTTACACGATGTTTTTCGCGGCGGCGAAACTGCACCTCAGTTACCTGCTGGGGGAATACAAGCAGGCGCTGGAAGCTGCCCGGCAGGCGCGCGAAATCGTCCATCACCTGTCCGGAACCATCTGGACGGTTTTCTTCGATTTCTGGAATGGCCTGACCCTGGCCGCAAATTACGCGGAAGCTTCGGGAGAAGAACAAACGAAGCACCTTCTGGAATTGAAACGCGCGCGAAATTCACTGGCACTGCTGGCGGAAAACTGCCCGGAAAATTTCCGCTGCCAGTCACTGCTGCTTTCGGCGGAATGCGAGCGCATCGCCGGTCAGGAAAATCAGGCAGCCAACTTGTACGAGCGCGCCATCCGCCAGACTGAAGAAACAAACGCCATCCAGTATCGTGCCCTGGCCAACGAGCTTTACGCGCGGTTTCAAACAGTGGCCGGGCAGGAAACCGCCTTGGCTCCGCTGCTGGCTGAAGCCCAGGCTTGTTACGGACGATGGGGCGCGGCAGCCAAAGTGGACCAGTTGAATCAACAATCTCCCGGGTGGGACAGGCTTCAGTCTGTCTTCAGCCGCGAAGGAAGCGTACGAACTGAAATCCGTTCCACAGCGGACGCAGGCGCGCTTGATCTCTTCAGCGTTGTAAAAGCCTCTCAGGCCATCGCCAGCGAAATGGAATTGGAGCGATTGCTGGCCCAACTGATGCGCATTGCCATTGAAAACGCCGGCGCGGAGCGTGGCTGTTTGCTGCTGGAACGCGGCGGCGACTGGTTCGTTCAGGCGGAAGGCTCCGTGAACGATGCGGAGGTGACGTTGCACGATGCATTGCCGCTCGGCGAATCCGCGAACCTGTCTTTAAGCATCGTCAACTATGTCCGCCGAACTTCGGAGGGCGTCGTTCTGACGGAAGCGGCAAGCGACGACGGTTACGGCAACGATCCCTACATCGCGCGCTGTCAGCCGCGTTCGGTGATGTGCGCGCCCGTGCTGCGTCAGGGCCGCTTGATCGGCGCGCTGTATCTGGAAAACAACATCGCCGGCGGCGCCTTCACCGAAGCCCGCATTCAGATCATTCAACTCCTGGCCGCGCAGGCTGCGATTTCTCTGGAAAACGCCCGGCTGTATCGCGAAATGCAACTGGCGGAATCCACGCTGCGCTCGGTGATGGAAGGCACTGCGGCAATGACCGGCGAGGATTTTTTCCGTTCAATGGTGCGGCATCTGGCCGCCGCCATTCCAGTCAAAATCGCCTTCGTCACGGAATGCGCCAACGTCCAGAAGACCCGCGCGCGAATGCTGGCTTTCTGCGACGGCAAGGGCCTGGCCGAAAATTTCGAGTACGACGTCAAGCACACCACCTGCGAAAAAGTCTACGAAGGCCACACCTGCACCTACGCCAGCGACATCCAGAAACTGTTTCCCGAAGAACCGGCGCTGCTGGAATTGGACGGGCAGAGTTACATCGGCCTGCCGCTGCACAGTAAAGCCGGGGAACTGATCGGCCATCTGGCGGTGATTGACGACAAGCCGATGGATCAGGGGCGCAGCAGTTCTATTCTGGACGTTTTGAAAATTTTCGCCGCCCGCGCCAGCGTCGAACTGGAACGCACGAAGGCCGAAGCCGAATTGCGTCTGGCCATGCAAGAAATCGAAAGGCTGAAGAACCGGTTGCATGCAGAAAACCTTTACCTGCAGGAAGAAATTCGCCGCGAACACAATTTCGAGGAAATCGTCGGCGGCAGTCCCGCCCTGCTGGAAGTGCTGCAACAGGTCGAGCGCATGGCGCCCACCGATGCCACGGTGTTGATTCTGGGCGAAACCGGAACCGGCAAGGAATTGATCGCCCGCGCCATTCACGACCGCAGCCCGCGCCATTCGCGCCCGCTGGTCAAGGTGAATTGCGGCGCGATTTCCGCCGGACTGGTCGAAAGCGAACTCTTCGGCCACGTCAAAGGCGCATTCACCGGCGCGCTCGATAAACGCACCGGAAGGTTTGAACTGGCCGATGGCGGCACATTGTTTCTGGATGAAGTCGGCGAACTGCCGCTGGAAACGCAGGTCAAACTGCTGCGCGCCCTGCAGGAAGGCGAATTCGAGCCAGTCGGCAGCAGCAAAACCATCAAAGTCAATGTCCGAATCATTGCCGCCACCAACCGCAATCTGGAAGACGAGGTCAAAGCCGGACGCTTTCGCGCCGATTTGTTTTACCGCCTGAATGTGCTGCCGCTGCACAATCCGCCGCTGCGGGAGCGCCGCGCGGATATTCCGCAACTGGCAATGTTCTTTCTGTCGCGTTTTGCACGGCGGTTCGGCAGATCAATCAACGGCATTTCGCAGGAAACCATGGAACGGCTGATGAATTACAACTGGCCGGGCAACATCCGCGAACTGCAAAACCTGATTGAACGCGGCGTGGTGCTCAGCAACGGTTCGGCGCTGACGATTGACCGCAACCTGCTGCCCGCCGCGCAGACAACCGAAATCCAGCCTAAATCCGCAATCCAAAATGAAGTTCCGCCGGCAGTTCCCATTTCGCTGGATGACTTGCAACGCCAACATATTCTCAATGCCCTGGCGCAAGCCAACTGGGTGATCGAAGGTGAAAACGGTGCCGCCAAGCTGCTCAATTTGCATCCGAACACGCTGCGCAGCCGATTGAAAAAAATGGGAATTCAGCGTCCCAAACTTTAAGTCTGAATCGCGGGTATTCTGCCCCCACTAGATGCCCACGAAATTTCGCGGGAGCGAGTTCCATAGCCACGAACCAACCCACGAAATTTCGCGGGCACAGCATCTCCGCCAGCAATCTGCAATAACAATCTCTTCATTTTCAGCAAGTTGAAGAATATCAACCCACGCATTCCGTCGTGGCATCGCTATTGCAAATTCGCCAGTGTAAGCAGGAGAAGGAGAGAATCAATGCTTCGAATTGCGGAAGAAAAAGGGACTGATGGTTCAACGATCTTGCAACTGGATGGACGCATTGCCGGTCCCTGGGTGGAGGTGTTGCGCGCAAGCTGCGAACGAATTTCCCAGGAAAACAGCCGAGTGGTTCTTGATTTACTCGGCGTCAGTTTCGCGGATCACGTCGGCGTAAGATTTCTTCAGCAACTCGATCAACAGCAAATCGCGCTCATCAATTGCTCGCCGTTTTTACAGGAGCAAATGAAATTGTCTATGACCGAGTAAAAGCACGGTCCCCATAAACCCAAGTCAAACCAATTTTATTTCCGGCCTGGATTCGGGCCGAGGAGGGTAGAACTGTGTCCGTCCCACAAACGCTCGACGAATTTGAAAGCATCGCCATGCAGCATATGAATGACCTGTACCGGTCGGCGCGGCGCACACTGGGCAGTCAGACCGAAGCCGAAGACGTGGTGCAGGAAACGTACCTGCAAGCCTGGAAATCATTTCATCGTTTCGAGCCGGGCACCAACATCCGGGCGTGGCTGTTCAAGATCATGTTTCATGTCATCAACCATCATCGCCGCAAAACGTACCGGCTGGTGACACTGAAGGAGGAAGAAGAGTTTATGTTCGAGCAGATGACCTATGAACCGCCGGTTTCGCCGGAGTTGCGCGACGAAGACATTCTGGCTGCGCTGGATCGCGTGCCGCAGAATTTTCGCGCGGTGATTTTGCTGGCGGACGTGCAGGAGTTTTCTTACAGGGAAGTGGCCGAAGCGCTTGGCATTCCGATTGGAACGGTGATGTCCCGGCTGAATCGCGGGCGGCAAATGCTCCGCGCACATCTGGCCGGTTTCGCCCCCGGGACAAAAATTCAGGCCGCGTTTGCGGCCTGAAAACTCAAAACTCCTTCAGCCCCCTGGCCCTGTATTCATCCAGCTTGCGATAAAGCGTCTTGCGATCCAATCCCAATATTTGCGCGGCTCTCAGCTTGTTGCCGCCCGTGCGGCGCATGATTTCCAGAATGTATTCGCATTCGACATCGCGCAGCGTCAGATTCTGCTCGCTGGAACGCGCAATCAGGGCGGAGACTTCGCCGCTGGTGCGCAGCCGCTCCGGCAAATCCTCCGGCAGGACCTTGCCGCCGCGCGCGAAGGCGACGGCCCGTTCGATGGCGTTTTCCAGTTCGCGGACATTTCCCGGCCAGACGTACGCAGTCAGAATCGCCAGCGATTCCAGCGAAACATCCAGCGGTTCGCGGGCCGCGCCATCGCAGGCTTTGGCGATGAAGTGTTCGACCAGCAGCGGAATGTCATAAGCACGTTCGCGCAGCGGCGGCACGCGCAGGTGAATGACATTCAACCGCCAGTACAGGTCTTCGCGAAAACGGCCTTCCCTCACGTCTTTTTCCAGATCACGATTGGTGGCGGCGACAACGCGCAGGCTGACCGGGCGCTCCGTGTTTGCGCCGACCGGGCGCACCGCGCCCTCCTGCAGGGCGCGCAGCAGTTTGGGCTGCATGGTCATCGGAAGTTCGCCGATTTCATCCAGAAACAGCGTGCCTTTGTCCGCCGCCTCGATCAGTCCTGTGCGCGCCTGCCGCGCGCCGGTGAAGGCGCTGCCGGTATGGCCGAAAAGTTCCGCTTCGATCAGGTCGCCGGGAATGGCGGCGCAGTTGACCGGCACGAACGCGCCGCGGCGCCGAGAACCTTCGTGAATGGCGCGCGCGACCAGTTCCTTGCCCGTGCCGGACTCGCCCGTGATCAGCACGGTTCCAGGGCTGTTTGCCGACACCGCAATTTGTTCAAACAGCTTCTGCATTGGGCGCGAGGCGCCGATGATGCGCGCGGGCGCGGAATAATCCATTCGCAAACGAGCTTGCGCGCGCTGGGCTTCGCTGCGCGCCAGGGCTTCGGCGACCACGGCCAGCAGATCACGATTGTTGAACGGCTTGGTCAGGTATTGAAACGCGCCCGCCCGAACCATTTCCACGGCTTGTTCGACGGAACCGAAGGCGGTGATGACGATGACGGGCGCTTCGGCGCGGCGCTGGCGCATGGCCGCAAGCAGTTCTTCGCCGGTGACGCTGGGCATCCGCACATCGGTGATGACCAGATCTATCATCTCCTGTTCGCGTTCAATCCAGACCGTCGCTTGACGCCCGTCTTCGGCGAGAATCGTTTCATATCCTGCGTCATCCAGTACTTCCTGAAGCAGGTCACGCAGATCCGCATTGTCTTCCGCAACCAATATCCTTGTGCTCATTCTACACTCCGCTGGCGGCCAGTGTTTCGGTGGCCGCCGCCGCCATTTCCACCTTGGGCAGCCAGATTGTAAATACAGCGCCGCCTTCAACCAGCATGGCAGCCAGCATGGCAGCCAGCATGGCGGCCAGCATGGCGGCCAGCATGGCGGCTTCGATGAAACCGCCAGGCTCTTCCACGATACGGCGCGATCCGAAATCAGAAGCACTGAAAATGGCTTGCCGTCTCGCGGGAATCCCTGTTCCGAAACTTTGACACGCAAATGGCCGCCTATTTTCATTGCCTGCACGACATTCAAACAAATATTCATCAACACCTGATGCAGTAACTCTCCGTCCGCAAGAATCCGCTCCTGGCTGTGAGCAAGACACTCTAGCTGAATTCCTGACTTCGCGGCGCCGTCTTCGATCAACTCAAAAACGCCCTACACCAATGAAGCGGCGTCCACCGGTTCGCAATGATTACTGAACGGACTCCCCAGATTCAGCAGTTCCCGCACGATGCGGGCAATGAACATCGGCCTGATGATTGATGCTTGACAGATTGCGTTCGACTTTTTCGCACGGCGTATCCGTGCGTTCGCGCAATAGTTCGATGCGGCCCTTGATGACATTGCGCGGCGCGCCCATCTCGTGCGCGACGCCCGCGGCCAGCCGTCCCAGCGAAGCCAGCCGTTCGGCCTGCAGCAGTTGCTGTTCCAGCGCCAATCGCTCTTCCGCCGCCTGGACAATGGCCTGACGCTGTTCGCCCAGCCGATCCGCCATCCGGTTGACAGCGAAAACTCATTCCAACGGCCCGGCACGATGACGCGGTAATTCAGGTCGCCTTCGCCCAGCGCCGCCGCGCCCGTCAGCAACTCCTTGATTGGCCGCGCCAGATTCGTGCGCATCACCACCAGCACGCCCAGCAAAATTACCGCAAACAGCGTCAAGGTGAGCAATGCAATATCGCGGCGCGCGCGCGAAATCAGCCCGGATGAGCGAGCGCGGCTGCGTGATTTCAAATGCCCCACGCTGCGCCTTGCGAAGTTGCACCGGCATGATGATTGAAAAAACTTCCCGCTTGCCGATGCGCCGCACCAGTTCCGCCGTCCAGTATCGTAACAGCAGAATCAGTCTTGTGCTTGTACCCATCGGTTTTTCCCGCCCCTCCCGGCAGAGCAATTCCGCTGCCAGGCAAAATCCCCGGACTTTTGCCGCTTTCAGCGACAGCCTTGCCCTTTTTCGCCACATGCTTCCCCGCCCGCGGCGAGCATGATTTTTGGCCATCACCTTTTCTTCACAGGGAATAGCCTGCCAGATTACTGCTGGCACGGGAGTTGTCATTGAGATTCGTGACAATCAAAAAATGATTTCTTCATTTTTGATGTCGGGAGAACTGCCGTGAATCAAGAACAAATTATCAATGTCGCCAGAGAACTCAAAGGCAGCCCCCTTATTCTTTCCGATTCCGGGCGGAAGATCGGGCAGGTTTCGGATGCCATTGTGCATCCGACCGAAGGCTCGCTGCTGGGCTTGGTGGCAACGAATCTAGGAGTGGAGCGGTTGCTGCTGGCCGAAGACTTCCACCTGTTCAGCGCCACCGGCGCGGTCATCATGCCGGAAGACACGCACCTGAACCTGGACAAAATCAACGGGGCCCTTCGGGACGGTGTTTGCGTTTGCCGCGATTTGATCGGGGCCGAAGCGATCACCAACTCAGGCAAGCTGCTGGGCCGCGTGATCGAGGTGTACGTGATGAAAGAAGAACTGCGGACGATTTACCGTGTGGCTTCTTCCCGGCTGCAAAGGATGTTTGGCGGCGGTTTTTTTGTCGCCGGGAACCTGCCGCACGCCTGGTCAAAAATTGGCGCGCGGCTGATTTTCAATGCTGAAGTCAACAGGCCAGGGCCGTTTGCCTCGCTTGATGAAGCGGCGTACTTCGTCCAGCGAGGCAAACGGCGGCTGGCTTTTGCTGGAGATAAACGATGAAAAATGATTCTGACCGAATACTGATGAATTTGAACCTGAACGATTCCGCTCCGCTGTATCAATGCCCGAACTGCCAGACCAAATGGCTGATCATCGGCCTGGAGCAATTGCGCGAGCACATCTGCAGGACCTGCTCCCATCGCTTTAACCCGGACAGCGCACGCTTCAATTTCAAGAGGCTGACGCCGGAGGAACGCAGTGTCTGGTCCGACGCCGCCTGATCAGACCGGTCGGAATACCGAGAATGCTTATGATTTCAGTGATTATTCCCGTATTGAACGAATCCACCACCGTCAGCGCGGTGGTTCGCTTTGCATCATCTTCCCCCCAGGTCAGTGAAGTCATCGTGGTGGACGACGGTTCGATTGACGGCACGCCGGAACTGGCCAGAGAAGCTGGCGCGCGCGTCATCACCAGCCGATTGCTGGGCAAGGGCTTTTCCATGCACGAAGGCCTGCTGGCCGCCAAGAACGAACTGCTGGTTTATCTCGACGGCGACTTGAGCGGCCTTAACCGCAACTTGATTGCGCGCCTGACCGCCCCGCTGATTTCTGGGAAAGCCGACCTGGTCAAGGCCAGCTTCACTCGCGATGCCGGACGAGTGACAACGCTGACCGCGCGGCCTCTGCTGCAAACCTTTTTCCCCGAACTCGGCCATATCCAGCAGCCGCTGGGCGGGATCATCGCCGCGCGGCGCGCAACGCTGGAACGGCTGCGATTTGAAGACGATTACGGAGTGGATGTGGGCTTGCTGCTGGATGCTTCACATTATCACGCGCGAATCGGTCAGGCGGACATCGGACACATTGAACACGATTCACAACCGCTGGAGGTGCTGGGCGATATGGCCACGCAGGTGATGCGCGTCATTCTGGATCGTGCCGCGCGTTATGGACGGTTGCGTTCCGAGCAGATTCGAGAGGTGCAGGAAGTCGAACGCCACATGTGCGCCGAACTTCCGCTGCTGCTGCAAAAAGTCGCGCACGCCGACCGGCTGGCCTTGATTGATATGGATGGCGTGCTGCTGGATGGACGCTTTGTCATCGAACTGGCGCGGCGCACACATAAACTCAGCGCGCTGACGCATTATTTGGATCATCCGACGCTGTCCGCCGAATCGCGCACCCGCTTCATTGCGTCGCTGTTTCAAGGCGTGCCCAAGGAAACCTTCATTGAAACCGCGCGGGCAATGCCTCTCCTCCCCGGCGCGGTGGAAGCGGTCGTCGGCTTGCGCAAACTGGGTTACCGCGTGGGAATCGTGACGGATAGTTACTTCGTGGCTTCGGAAATCGTGCGCCGCCGGGTCTTCGCCGACTTCAGCGTTGCGCACGTGCTGAAGTTCCGTCACGAAAAAGCCACCGGAGAAGTCACGCTCGCCCGCGCAATGATGGCGCATCCGCGCGGCTGTGCCGAACACAGACTCTGCAAACTGAATGTGTTGCGTCATCTGACGGAACAGACAAGGCTCGAGCCTTCAGGCTTGATCGCGGTGGGCGATGGCGAAAACGATGTTTGCCTGCTGCGCGCGGTTCCCACCTCGTTCGCCTTTCAACCCAAAAGCAAAAACGTCCGCGCCGCCGCGCAATTCGTCATTGACGGGGAGCTGTCCGAAATACTGAATTTCGTGCCCCAATCAGAAGATTTCGCACAGGAATTTGAAGAAGAACTGCTCGCGACGGCCTGATCTGGCCGCCGCTTTCTTAAGGGAGATCCTATGAACAGACTGACTTTACATTCCCTGATTCGCCTGGCCGTCATCATCCTGGCATGCTGCATTCCCGGAATCGCTACGGCTCAGGCACAACAGCAGGGGCAGGAACAAAATCCCCCGCCGGAAACTCCTCCCCGGAAAGTGATGCGCGAATACCAGGGCGTCAGACTGGGAATGACAGACGCCGAAGTTCGCGCCGCCGTGGGAAAACCGAAATCCGATGGCAAGGACCGCGACGAGTACGACCTGAAAGACGACGGCTCGCTCACCATCCATTACGACAATGGCAAGGTAAAAGCCATTCAGCTTTACTTTGCCAATGCCAAAAACGCGCCGCCCTGGCCGGAAGTTATTGGCGATGCGGAAATCGTTCAAAATGAGAATGGCTCAAAACACGCCCGCGTCGTTATCCCCGAAGAACGCTTCTGGGTCGCCATGTTTCAGAACAAGGATCAATCCATGACCACCATCACCATCAGTCAGTAATCAGAGGCTGCCGGGGAAACGCTGTTTCCCCGGCAGCGCACTTATTTTTTCATCAAAACTTCCAGCAACTCCGATGCTTTGGTCCGGCCGCCGTGCGATTTGCTGACCTTGGAAAAGAAGACAACGCCTTTTTGATCAATCAGGAAGGTTGAAGGATAAGCAGTTTCCTTCGGCGCATCCCAACGCAGCCCGTACAGATTGGTGAATTCGTAACCGGGATCGAGCAGCAATTCGAAATGTTCCGGCAGTGTTTTATTGGTCAAAAACTCCATGGCGCGTTCATCCAGTTTTTCCGGCGGGCCGGGATAGACCAGAACAACCTGGGCCTTGGCGTCCGCAAAGGCTTGCGCGTTTTTGATAAAGTCCTGCACCTGTATATTGCACAGTGGACACTGGTAGCCTGGATACCCGCGAAGCGCGACCAGCACGACCGTTGATTTGGCGGTCTTTTCAGAAAGACGGACCTTCTTTCCCTGCAAAGTTGACAACGTGAAGTCAGGCGCTTTTTCCCCGACCGCGGGCGGCGTCGAAGCCGTGTTTGCCGAAACGGCGCTGACCGTCATTAAACAAGCCAGCAGCAGCGAGAAAAGAAACTGTTTCAAGGCGTTCATCTCCTGTGAATGAAATTGATGATTGAAGGGTTGATGCGAATGCATGCCTTCCGAAGATCGTCGTTCGTGTATCCCTGAATGGCGCGATTGTATTCCCGCGTCGGCATATTTTCCGGACGAATGTCTTTCGGCAGCGGCAAAAAAGCACAGCCTCAAGGCGATGGGCATCGCCTTGAGGCTGCCTTCTCAATCGGTTTTTCGGCAATTATTCTTCGACCCGATAGACTTTGCCTTTCCAAACAACGATCACGCGTTTATCCAGCGCGAAGCAATCGGCCAGTTTCGGCTCCTGCCCGATCAGATTGAAGTAGTCTTCGCTGGCGAATTTCAAGTCCGTGACCGGCAGTTTGTCATCAGGTCTGAATTCGCTGTCGGTCCACACGCCATCGCGCAGGTAGAAAGTCTTGCCTGCCGCTTGCCGCACCCCCTCCCCGCTTGCGCTGCCGGCGGAGACGCCGACTTTATCGGCGCGACGCAAAGCCTCTTTCTCTTTGCTGAATTCGACAGCGCTCTGACCGGATGCAATTCCTGGAATGGCCATCTGGCGCGAAGCCGGTTTGGGTTCTTGCGAACGGCGGCCTGGGCTAACAGTCACGGTTTCACTAACCGCGCCCGGCATTCCGGCCACACGCATGCCCGGTTCCAGCACCAGATAAGACGTGTAAGGCGTGACGATGCCATATCGGGTTCCAAGCTCGACGATTTCGTCGCGCACTTCTTTCGATTCCCCGTTGGCCCGAATCTGATCGAGCAAATAACCGACTCGCCGCATCGCCCACAAATGCGGGAGGAATTCATTCTCGGTTTGTTTTTCAGGGAATGACAAATTCTCATACGTGAAGCGGCGTTCGCGCCCATTGACCTGGCCAGTCAAACCGAGCCGGAGTTTGTCTTTGGATCCTGCGCGATAACGTCCGACCAGCACAAGCTGCGACCCATGAAAGATGTCCGGCATCGAGCGCGGATAAACCAGTTCGGTTTGGACGCCCCCCCAATCCAGCTTTACATCATTCAGCACGGGGTGATTCACCTTGGCGAAGAAGTTCGAGACTTTTACTTCCAAATCTTCATTGGGTTCGATGTAGCCCACCGTGCCGCGATTGTCGTTTGCCAGCGCGTCCAGCAACAGCGTGTTGACGTCATAACCGACGCCGAAAGTGAACAGCCGGACAGAAGCGTTTTTCTTCTGTTTGACGTTTTCGAGAATGCGCTTCGGCTGCGTTTCGCCAACTGTCGGCTGGCCGTCGGTAATCAGCACAATCAATTGCGGACGGTCGTTTGATTGAATTTGTTTATACGCGGCGGCCAGCGCGTCGTTGATGTTTGTGCCGCCCGTGGCTTTCATGCGTTCGATGAACTCGCGGGCGTCCTTCTTTCCGGCGTCGTTTCCGGCAATCAGACGTTCGCTCATCAAATGCTCTTCACCGGCGAAGGAAATAATGTTGAAGCGGTCGCGCGCGTCCAGCGAACTGACGCCGTGGCGCAAGGCCGCCTTGGCTTTATCCATCTTGTTGTCTTCGGCCATCGAGCCGGAGGTGTCGAGCACGAAGACCACATCTTTGGCCACCACTTCGCGCTCGTTCAACTGCGCCTTTGGCGAAACCAGCAGCAGGAAATATCCATCCTTTCCCGGCTCCCGAAAGGTCAGCAGCGAAACCCCGAAATCCTGCTCCGAAAAATTATAGAAAAGCTGGAAATCCGGCTGCGCCGACCAAGCGCGGGTTTCGAAGCTAAGGCGAACCTTTCGTTCGCCATCCCGTTTCACTTCGATTTCGTGCGAAGGCGAGTAAATGTTTTTGATCGGCACGCGCGAAACGATTTCGACTTCCGCCGAAATGCTGCCGGGCGCGGTTCGCGGCGGCGGAATTTGCCGATCCACTTCCCGCCTCGGTCCCGGCATGGGAACCGGGCGCGGCGGCGGCGGCGCAAAGCCATTCGCGCGCCAGCCAGTGCCCAGCGGATAGCGATAGCCAACGGTTCCGTTTTCGCCGGTCAGCACCTGGCTGTAGGTCAGTTCGATCTTCTTGTCGCTGTGCGGTTGAATCGGAAAGATACTGGCCTGAAACAAATTCCTGCCAGCGTATTCCAGCAGGGCCGGATCGCGCCTTGATCTGACGATGCTGTCGTAAATCCGGCGCGCTTCTTCTTTCGAGCGGACTTCGCCGACCAGCCGCTTGTCGCCGTCCCACATCGCAAATTCCGTGATCGAAACGTTCTCTGGCAGCGGAAAGAAATAGACGCCTTCGAGCACGAAAGGCGTGTCGTTTTCAAAGACTTGTTCGACGTGCGTAGTGGCGACCTGATCGTTGATCTTTGTGGAGATTTTTATGCTTTTGACTTTCAGCGGTTGCTGCGGCACTTGCGGCGGCGGCGGGCAGTGTGGAAGCGGGCGCGGACAAGGCCGCGGCAAAATAATTCCCTGCCCTTTCGCAGTGGCGACAACGAGCAGCGATGCGAGCAACGCGGCCAATAAAACAGCAGGCAAACTGGAAACCTTCATAACTCCTCCTCGATTCGGCTTACAACTGAGGTCTGACATTGAGACTGAAGAGCGGGACAGTCTGAGAACGCAGCGGCGAGCCGCGCCTTGCAACGTTCGCAATGCAAAAGGTCCGATGCATTTTCATGAATCCTTGCGCTCCCCCCGCTTCAATGCAGTAAACTAACCGCCGGGACGAAATCCAACTTATCATTTCTCAGGAGTCAAAATGTCGGACAAAAACATTTTTTCGGAGCGCGAGCGCGGGATTGAGGCGGAATACTTTCTGAAAAGAGAGCAGGAACTAATCGCCAAAATGCGCGAACGAGTTGCCCGCGAAGAAGAGCGCCATCAGATGGCCGAAGCCATTGGCGTGGCGGATGAAGAAGTGCTCGAAGCATTGCAGGATTTGGGTTACACGGCGGACACGGTCAAATTACTGTCTGTGATTCCGCTGGTGCAGGTGGCCTGGGCCGAAGGCGGCGTCTCGGACGCCGAGCGGAAGTTGATCTATGAAGTCGCCGCCTCACGCGGCGCGACGGAAGGAACGACGGCTTTTCAAAAGTTGAACGAATGGCTGACCGTGGAACCGCCACAAGAGTTCTTCGACAATTCACTGCGCGCCGTCAGCTATCTTTTTGAATCCCTGCCGGAAGACCAGCGCGCCACCAGCCGCCAGAGTCTGGTTGAATACTGCACCCGGATTGCCGAAGTCTCTGGCGGCATTCTGGGTTTCGGCAAATTCTCCGATGGAGAACGCATGGCGATTGCCCGCATCGCCTCTGAAATCGGCCAGAATCGCGAGACTGCGGTGAAACGAGTAATCGAAGCGTAATCCCTGTGCGTATCAGTAGCCCGCGCGTCAGCAGGGGCGCAAACCTCCCTGACGGACGGGCTACTGGCACAAATCAGCCTCCGCTCAAAGCCTGCAGGATATGCACCTCATCCGCCGGTTGCAGTGCAATCTGCAATCCCTGCACCTGCTCCCCATTGACGAAGATTTTCATGTGCGGGCGAATCGCATCCTGTTCGTCAATCATCCGGAAACGAATGCCGGGATAGCGCCGGTTCAAATCGTCCAGCAGTTCAGCAATCGTTTGCCCATCGGCTTCGACCTCTTTCGATTGGTTCGTATAAGTGAGCAGCGGACTGGGAATAATCACTCTCATGGCTTTCCTCGCTTTCCAGGGTGATCTGGCTGGCTTCAACCGGCAAGCTCAACCGCTTCAACCGCGTAAACGTGCGGCAGATGCCGGGCAATGCAGGACCATTTTTCGCCTTCGCTCGCGCTTCCCCAGATTTCACCGCAAGTCGTGCCGAAATAGATGCCAACCGGATCGCGCGCATCAGCGGTCATCGCCTGGCGAAAGACCGTGAACCAGGCCTGCTCCGCCGGCAAACCGTTGTCCAGCCGTTGCCACTTCTTGCCGCCATTTCGCGTCACATAAGCCGCGGGCTTGCCGCCGGGACTGGTTCGTGGCCAGACCTGGGTTCCGTCCATCGGAAAAACCCAGCAAGTATTCGGGTCGCGCGGATGCAGCACCATGGGAAAACCGATGTCGCCAATCGCCTTCGGCATCTTTTCGCCGATGCGAATCCAGCGATTGCCATCCTGCGGTGAACTGCGGTCCATCCGGTAAATTCCGCAATGATTCTGCTGGTACAAGATGTCCGGATTCAGCGGATGGATTCGGACGCAATGCGGGTCCTGACCGAATTCCGGCAATGGATCGGGAAAAAAATCCGCCCGGCTTCCGGCATTGAGCGGTTTCCAATCCGCGCCCTGGTCCGTGCTTTCAAACACGCCGCCGCCGGACATCCCAAGGTACATATGATTGGGGTCACGGGGATCAACAATGATCGAGTGCATTTTCGGCCCGTCGGGCGTGCCGTCGCCCAATCCGCCGATCCATGTCATCCGCATCGGATGATCGTTGAAGCCCGAAACCGATTCCCAGGTTTCTCCGCCATCTTCCGACCGAAACAACCCCTGGGGCGAAGTTCCTGCGTACCAGACATTCGGTTCGCTGGCGTGCCCCGGCGTCAGCCAGAAGACGTGATCCACGGTCATCCCCTTTTCCCCTTCCGGCGCCTTCGGGAACGCCGGCGGCTTCGCCGCTTCTTTCCAGGTCTTGCCGAAATTGGTCGAACGAAACACCGTCGGCCCCAAATGGCCGGTTTTCGCCGCCAGCAGCAGCGTCCGCCCATCACGCGGATCAAGCATCATGTGATGCACGATATTGCCCAGAAAAATCGGGCCGCGCGTTTCCCATTGGCGGCGTTTGGGATCGGAAACCAGAATAAAACCACCTTTCTTGGTGGCAACGAGTAAGGCGACAGAACCTGAAGCGGACTTTGCGAGCTTTATTGGTGCGGCTTTCTTTTTGACAGCGTTCTTCATGCCATTTATCTCCGGGTTGTGAATGGAATTTCGATGATTGAAAACTATCGGTCAACGACCGGGAAAATGTAATCATCCCAACTGACAAATGCAACACCCGTTTCGCCGATAAAACAGTTTTTTCGGCGTCGCCCCCACTGAATCCCTGTTTTGGAAATTACTGGAGGCTTTCCTCCTTCAGACGCCATTGTCCCCCAGTGTCCAGGAAAAATTCCGCCGAGGAGGTTTTGGGAGTTTCATCAATGCCACCAATCGCTTTTCCAACCGTGGTGGGAGTCCATTTCCATTGAAAATCGCAGATGGCTCGGTTACCGGTAATAACCGGGACAGTTCCATGTACCCATGCTTTTCGAGCAGTGACGATCAACCAGGCCTTTTCGCCAGCAGGGCCTGTGGTGCTTTTCCATTCGCTGGAAGCAGCTTCGCTTTCTCCCTCGGGTGTCAGCCGGAAAACCGCGCCAATATCCTGACCAAGCGCCACCGTGTTTGGTTTTGTGGTAACCCAGCCTTTGGCCAGATAGGGCTTTATCTCCGGGTGTTCCGCAATCAAGTCTTTCTCCAGGAAAACCTTATTCTCAAACAACACCAGTGTGGTGGAGATGGTCTTTTTCATAAAACTGGAGGCGCTCAGAAGCTCCTTCGCCGACACGGGCGCCGGAGCCTGAGTCGTCAGGCCCGGGGTGCAATTGCTGAGCAGAAAACCTGCCAGGATCAGGACACAAAGCTGACTGAGCCTGCTGAAACAGGCCTTGCCTTGGGTGAGTAAAGTGACTGAATTTGTTTTTGATTTTGCGGCTGCGGTTTTTATTTCAACAGTGAATTTCATGGTAAAGCTCCTCGTCATCACCTGAAAACAGTGACTGGCAAAAGGTGAATCGTCGGATCCACCGTCACGATGGCGATTTCCCTGCACCAACCCCTGGCGGATGATAATTCGGTTGGACGGCTTTTGATGGCTTGCAGGAACTTGGCTGATCTGAAAACGCTTGGGTTCAACAAGCGGCAGGTCAGTGATCAAGGATCTGTTTGACCAGGCGCGAGCGATCAATTCTGCACGCGAACCGATTCTTTCCCAGCCAGTTGGTGATGTAAAGCCAAAGGGGTGGAAGAAGCGTTTTTTTTACCATTCAGTACGTCACGCCGTGTTCAACATGGAATTTCATCCCCGCCGTTTTCGCCCGTGTAGCGGCTGTAGCCCCAGTCTTTCCAGTGAAGTTGAATCTTGCCGCCAGGCCGAGCATCAATCAAAGCATCTGTGGTAAACCAGGCGTTCACTCCCTCCGCCATGGCAATGGCATCGTAAACACGTTCGGGTATTGCACGAACCAGTGTCGTGACACGAACTTTTTCATCAATCATTTTTTTCATGGCACTTCCCTTCCGCGTTGTTTGTCGCAGTGCGTCAACAGCCGCAGCGATCATCGCGATTGACTTCGCGCTTCGCAGTGATTTTCGCGCCCTTTTCACGGGGCAGGCGGCTTCTGCAGAATCGGTCACCATCAAATGACCAGCAGGAAAAGTTTCATGTGATCGCTCCTCTGACACTCAAGGCTGATTGAGCCTGCCAGGTTCAGCGAAGAAATCTTATTGGAGAGCATCCAGCAGCTTCTGATGAATTCCGCCAAAGCCTCCGTTCGACATCACCACCACCACATCGTCCGCGCGCAGTTCCGGCGCAAGATGCTGGACAATCGCCTCCGCGCCTTCAATCGAATACGCCAGTTTGCCCGCCGCGTGGAGGTCGGTGATTAATTCATCCACCGACAGTTGTTCTTCAGCCGCAACGCGGAAGGATTCAAACAGCGGCGCGATGACGACGTAATCCGCCGGGGCGAAGGATTGCGGATAGACTTTCTGGAAGATCTTCTTGCGTGTGGTCCACGAACGCGGCTCGAAGATGGCGACGATGCGGCGTCCGGGGTATTTCTGCTGCGCGCCGAGCAGCGTTTCGCGAATCGCCGTCGGATGGTGGGCGAAATCATCAATCACGGTGACGCCATTGACGACGCCGCGAATCTGCATCCGGCGTTTGACGCTTTTGAAGGTGGCCAGCGCTTCAGCGACGGCTTCGCGCCGGATTCCCAACACCTCCGCGGCAGCGATCGTTGCCAGGCAGTTTCGGATATTGAACATTCCAGCCAAGGGCGTGCGGATTTCTCCCCATTCCTTGCCTTCGCAGAGCGCTTTGAATTTCGT
This sequence comes from Heliomicrobium sp., assembly GCA_021155085.1. Taxonomy (GTDB): domain Bacteria; phylum Acidobacteriota; class Blastocatellia; order RBC074; family RBC074; genus RBC074. The sequence continues at coordinate 63,034 of JAJNQA010000112.1, forward strand.
GGCCTCGGGCTGAAATTCGATCTGGCGCGCCGTCCATTTCGCGTCCGGATGTTCCACGCCGAAAGATTCGACCGGGCACCAGACGCCCTGCGGCTCAATCACCTTTTCGATAATTTCACGCACCACGGGAGAATCCCAACCGGCGATCAATCGTCCACTGGAAGGGATCAGATTGACCAGCAGCCGGAAGACCTTTTTCACCGCATCGAGCGAAGGATAAATATCCGCGTGGTCGTATTCGATGTTGTTCAGGATGACCAGATCAGGCAGGTAGTGCAGATACTTTGGCCCCTTGTCCCAGTATGCGGTGTCGTATTCGTCGCCTTCGATCACGAAATGATTGGAGCCTGTCACTTTGAAACTGGCGCCGAAGTTCTCCGCCACGCCCCCAACCAGAAACGACGGATCGAGTCCACCGACTTCCATCACCCAGGCCATCAGCGAAGTGGTGGTGGTCTTGCCGTGCGTGCCGGCAACGACGGTCGAATGCTTGCCGCGGATGAACTGCTCGCGAATGACCTCGGGCATCGAGGCGCAGCGCAGCTTGTGGTCAAGCGCATATTCGATCTCCGCGTTGCCGCGCGAAGTGGCGTTGCCAACAACGACCAGGTCGGGCGGCGCTCCGCCGAGTTGCAGATGCGCGGCGTCGAACCCTTCGAAGGTTTCAATGCCCAGCCGCTTCAGTTCGTCGCCCATCGGCGGATAAAACGCCTTGTCCGAACCGGTGACGCGGTGGCCTTGTGTTTTGAGCATTCCAGCCAGCGATCCCATCGCCGTGCCGCAAACGCCGATCAAATGGAAATGTTTTTGCTGCATCCCTTATCGCTTTGTTGTTTGATTTGATCGTTCTGTGGGGAACGCCGGGATTATAGCGGTGGCGAGATGATTTCGGTAGCAATTTGAATTTGCCGTATTGATTCGATAGATTGCCGCCGCTGGCAGGTTTCCAAATTCCAGCAGTCGCACAAAAGCAGGGCAGCAGGTTTCCAAGTTCCGGAAGTCGCACAAAAGCAGGGCAGCAATGAAATCCACGCACGTTCCGAGATGGTCCATTGCCGGGATGGTGTTCATCCTTATTGCCATTCCAGCGATTCTCGAAAAGATTCCCCCTAACCGTTGGTATGGCTTTCGCGTGGCGAAGACCTTATCTGACGAGCGAATCTGGTACGCGGCCAATCGAGTCATGGGAATTGACTTGTTGATCGCGGGCATGATCATTGTGACTGGCGCCTTTATCACGGCCCGGTTGATTCGATGGAATCCGCACCGCGCCAATCGAACCTGTTTTCTGATTTTTCTGCTTTCGTTGTCTGCCGCCCTGGCGCATGGCTATTGGGCGCTTGGCCGCATGTGAGCAATCGTTATGAAATCACTTCGCAGAGATTTTCTCGCCGCCGCGCTGTCGCTGGGCGCGGTTTCCTTTCCGGCACAGGCGCGGAACCTTCCCGTCCATTCCGAAGAAGTCCAGGATATTTCGCTGCGCGGACGGGTGGTCTGCCTGACCGAAGAATTGGACAAACGATTCAACGTGCTGCCGGATTGCGATAATCGCGGTCACGTGTACAGCCTGAAAACCGCTGACGGCAGGATTCATCCCTTCCTGCCCACGGATTCCGCCGCCGCCATCTGGATGGATGAGCGTTTCCGTCAACGCGAGTTGCAAGTCACCGCACGCAACTTTCCAAACACCAACTTTATTGAAGTCATCAAGCTGCAATCCTGGAAAGACGGCAAACGGCACGATCTGTATTACTTTTGCGACATCTGCTACATCACTGCCTTCAAACCCGGCCCGTGCGAATGCTGCCAGGAACCCATCGAATTTCGCGAAACGCTTGCCGAAGAAGATGGAGGAAAGGGGAGACTGGGAGAAATTTAAGTTCAGATTATCTCCCAACCTCCCCAACTCCCAATCTCCCTGTCCCCTTGTCTCCTCTTCACCTCGTCCCCCAGTCTCCTTCTCTTCATTATTCAGCCGATCCCGTTGATCTTGCGGCGTGGCGAAAGGCGTTTGGTGTCATCCCCGTCGCTTCCCGGAATATTTTGGTGAAATGGCTCTGGCTGCCGTAGCCGACCTGTGCGCCCACTTCAGTAATCGGCAGATCGCTTTCCGCCAGCAAGCGCCGCGCGCGTTCGATCCGTAATCCGGCCAAAAAGCCGTGCGGCGTTGAGCCGGTAATCTTTTTGAACAACCGGGCGAAGTGGAATTCGCTGAGGTAAGCCGCCGCCGCGATTTCCGACAGCGACAATTCCCGCCCGCAGTTGTCGTGCATGAATTCAATCGCCCGGCGCAACCGCCGGTCAACAACGCCGACGCGGGAAAGTTCGATTTCGTCCGAAGGCTGCACATTGATATGCGCCCGCAACAGGTAAACCGACAATTGATTGATGTGGGAACGAATGACTTCGCGCCAGCCTGCCGCGCTGCTTTCCATTTCACCGGCAATCGCTTCCAGCACGCCGCGCAGTTTCCTGTCGCCGGATACGGAAGTCAGCGGCAGACGAAAAAGCAGATTCGCGCCGCGGCGATTCAGCCGCAGTCTGGTGGCCGTTTCAATCAATAACGCCGGCGCAATGCGCACCAGCAAGAACTCATTTTGTTTTTGATTGAGAGAGAGCCGCGCGGTTTGATTTGGATTGATGAACAGGCTCGTCCCCGTAATGTAATCTGGATTTTGCGATTTCAGAAAATGCAGGACCAGAAAGTCTGGCACCGGCGCCAATTCAAATTCAGATCGGGCAAATTCGCGCCCGGCAACAATACGGTGTTCAATTGAAAAACCTGGTTCGATGAAAAGATGGGGAGTCATAAAAATAGAATATGCCCGGCACTGACATCGCGGAGTTACAGACAGAGATTCGTATTATCCACGTTCCCCTGCCATCTGAAATGGTGAACTTCGGCTCTATTTTTCAAATGGCAGAGCTGCCCCCCCTTGTTTGTAAGGCGCGAAACATGTAAAGTTCAGTCCTCCCTAGAATTCAAAAAAATACCCTAAACCACTCATCACAAATTTTCGGAGTAGTTTTATTGATGAGCAGACCAAAAGCTCGCCTGCGGCCGGAGATCAAGGAATTCCCCAAAACTTCAACAGGCAACAATGGCTTGGATGAGATTACCAGCGGAGGTTTGCCCCAGGGGCGGCCGACGCTGGTTTGTGGCGGAGCCGGATGCGGAAAAACACTTTTCGCCATGCAGTTTCTGTTGAAGGGCGCGCTGGAATATGACGAACCTGGCGTGTTTATGGCCTTTGAAGAAACGGCGGAAGAACTCGCGCAAAATGTCTCGTCGCTCGGATTCGATCTTGAGGACCTGATTCAACAAAAGCAGATCGTAGTTGATCACGTGCATCTGGATCGCCGCGAGATTCACGAAACCGGAGAGTTCGATCTGGACGGACTGTTTGTCCGGCTCAATTACGCAATTGACGCAATTGGAGCCAGGCGCGTGGTGCTGGATACCATCGAGACGCTTTTCAGCGACCTGCCCAACGAGACGACACTCCGCGCCGAATTGCGCAGGCTTTTCCGATGGCTGAAAGACAAGGGCGTGACCGCCATCATCACAGCCGAACGCGGCAGCGGGACGCTGACGCGTTACGGGTTGGAAGAATACGTTTCCGATTGCGTCATCCTGCTGGATCATCGTGTGGAAAACCAGCTTTCCACACGCCGAATTCGCGTCATTAAGTATCGCGGCTCCACCCACGGCACGAACGAATATCCGTTCCTGATTGATAACGACGGCATTTCCGTCCTGCCAATCACGTCGCTGGGTTTGTCGCACCAGGCAGTGTCGGAGCGGATTTCGACCGGTGTTGAGCAGTTGGACGAAATGCTCGAAGGGAAAGGCTATTTTCGTGGCAGCAGCGTGCTGATCTCCGGCACCTCCGGCACGGGCAAAACCAGCCTGGCCGCGCTGTTTGCCGCCGCCACCTGCCAGCGTGGAGAGCGTTGCCTGTATCTGGCCCTGGAAGAATCGCCGAGCCAGGTGATGCGCAACATGCGCTCCATTGGCGTGGATTTGGATCACTGGGTGAAAAAAGGACTGTTGCGATTTCAGGCGGCCCGTCCGACTGCATACGGCCTGGAAATGCATCTGGCGATTGTGCATAAAACCATCAATGATTTTGCACCGCGCGTCGTTGTCGTTGACCCGGTGACGAATCTGATGTCGGTCGGCAATGTGGATGAAGTCAAAGCCATGCTGACCCGGCTGATTGATTTTATGAAAGGGCGGCAGATTACAGGGCTTTTCACCAGTCTGACTGACAGTGAAGGCGAGCAGGAAAGGACGGATGTCGGTATCTCTTCATTGATGGACACCTGGATTCTGCTGCAAATGATCGAAAGCAACGGGGAACGCAACCGCGGGCTGTACGTGCTCAAGGCCCGCGGGATGGCGCACTCCAATCAGATTCGAGAATACAAGATGTCGCGTCAGGGAATTGAATTGGTTGAAGCTTATCTCGGTTCGGCCGGTGTGCTGACGGGTGCGGCGCGGCTGGCACAAGAGGCCAGGGAGAAAGCCGAGGCGCTCAATTATCAACAGGAAATAGAACGAAAACGCCGCGAGTTGGAACGCAAACGGAAAGCGCTGGAGGCACAGATTGCTCTCTTGCGGGCGGAGTTTGAATCCGAGGCGGAAAACCTGCTCAGACTGGGCCAGCAAGAGTCGGAGCGGGAAGAAATGATCGGGCGCGCACGGTCGGAAATGGCGCGCATTCGCTATGCAGCTCCCCCGCAAAACATTACGCAAGGAGAATCTGATGGCATCCTCAACCAAAAAGGTGAGCGCAAAAAAGCGGACAAAAACCACTCTTCCGGGCGGCCTTCAAACGGCCGTTCAAACAGACGTCCAAAATGATGAAATCTGGCGATTACGGCTGTATGTCGCCGGACAAACGCCCAAATGTTTGAAAGCATTCGCCAACCTGAAACAGATTTGCGAAGACCACCTGGCAGGCAAGTATCAAATCGAACTGATTGATTTGCTGGTCAATCCCCAACTGGCCCGGGGCGATCAAATCCTGGCCATCCCCACCTTGGTTAGAAAGCTGCCGGAACCGGTCCGGAAAATCATCGGCGACCTCTCCGACGCCGAGCGCGTACTGGTCGGACTTGACCTCCGGCCGATTCAATAAACGCTCCCCGGCCAAGGACCTTGTATGGCGACGATGAACACATCACAAGAAACTCTCGCCGACTTTGAAGAGTCATTGGAAAAGTCGAAAAATGAGATGTACGTGCTGCGGCTGTACGTCAGCGGCGCTTCTCCGAAGTCCTCGCGCGCGATCCTGAACGTCAAGAAAATGTGCGAAAAACGCCTGGCGGGCCGCTACGAACTGCAAGTAATTGACGTTTATCAAAAAACCACGCTCGCCGTCGGCGAGCAAATCATTGCCGTCCCCACACTCATCAAAAAGTTGCCCGAACCTTTACAGAAACTGATTGGGGACATGTCCAACGTCGAACAGGTGTTGCTGGGCATGGATTTGCTTCCCAAAGCCTAGAGAAGAAGCACATGAGCAGAGTCGAGACGTCGCCAATGCCGCGACCAGGGTATGAAGAGCTTGAAGCGCGGCTGTTGGAAGCCGAAGAAACATTGCGAGCCATCCGTTCCGGGGAAATTGATGCGCTCGTCGTCTCAGGACCGGAAGGCGAGCAGATTTACACGCTGAAGACGGCGGAGCATCCTTACCGCGTCCTGGTCGAAGCGATGAATGAGGGAGCCGTCACGCTCAACCAGGACAGCACGATCCTCTATTCCAATCAGAGCTTCGCCAATCTTCTTAAAATTTCGTCCGAACGGGTTCTCGGCTCTACATTCAGCCAATTCGTCGCTCCCGCCGACCGGTTGCGGCTGGAGGCCCTGCTCTGTCAGTGTGCGAATAAAGCGGCAAAGGGCGAGATCACACTGGTCTGCGGAGACGGTAGCGAGGTCCCGGCGCACCTTTCCTTAAGCCCGCTCCCTTCGGAAGAAGTGCAAAGTGTCAGCGTCGTGGTCACCGATCTGACCGAGCAAAAGCGGCAGCAGGAACTGGTTGCGTCGGAAAAACTGCTGCGCTCCATCCTGGAGCAGGCGGCGGAGGCGACGGTGGTTTGCAATGAATACGGAATCATCATTCACGCCAGCCGCAGAGCCTATGAGCTTTGCGGCTGCAATCCGGTGCTGCATTCTTTTGATGAGGTGTTGCCACTATGCACCTCCTCGCCGGAGAGCGAATCCAGGCGGGAGAGCCTTTCCTTCTCAGCCATTGTCGAGAGCAAGGAATTGCAGGGAATGGAAGCGGTTTTTGATCGCGCTGATGGCCAGGTCATCAATCTGTTGCTGAGCGCGGGACTGGTCCTGGACTTCCAGGGAAAAATGCTCGGCTGCGTCGTCACCATGCGGGACATCACACGGCGCAAGGAGGCGGAGGCGGAGCGCGAGCGGATGCTGATGCGCGAGCAAACACTTCGCATCAAGGCCGAAGAAGCGAGCCGCCTGAAGGACGAATTCCTGGCCGTCGTTTCGCACGAACTGAAGACGCCGCTGAACGCCATCTACGGCTGGGCCGAAATGCTGCGCGGCGGCCTGCTCTCTGCCGCGCAGGGGCAGCAGGCCATCGAAACCGTTGCCCGCAACGCAAAGGCGCAGGGTCAGATTATTGATGATCTGCTCGATGTATCGCGAATCATTACGGGCAAGATGCGGCTCAACACGAAGAGCCTTTCACTGGCCAATGTCATTGAGGCTGCCGTCGAAACCGTCCGTCACGCTGCTGAAGCCAAAAAAATCCGGCTCGAAGTAACTACCGATCCTGAATTGGGACCGGTGATGGGCGACGTTGACCGCCTGCAACAAATCGTCTGGAACCTGCTTTCGAATGCGATCAAGTTCACCCCCAAAGGCGGCCTGGTGCTGATCAAAACCATTCAGGTGGGTTCCCAGGTCGAAATTAACATCAGCGACAATGGCCAGGGCATCAAACCCAATTTTCTGCCTTATGTTTTCGACCGCTTCCGGCAGGAGGACGCAACGACCAAAAGGCAGCACGGCGGTTTGGGTTTGGGCCTGGCGATCGTGCGCCAACTGGTGGAATTGCATGGCGGAACGGTGCATGTCGAGAGCGCCGGAGAAGGACAAGGCGCGACCTTCACCATCTCGCTGCCGGTGCCTGGGAAAAACTCCGGCGCGCTTCATCGAGTTGACAGACTGAATGGGAAAAGTGTTGCCCCTGCCCTATCCGAGACCCTGGCCGGAATCATTTCGGGAATTCGTGTGCTGTTGGTGGACGACGAACTGGACACGCTCGTGCTCACCGCCCTGATCCTGGAAAGAGGCGGCGCGGAGGTCAGGACGGCAGACAACGCCGCCGAAGGCTATCTCTTGTTTTCTGAATGGAAGCCCGATGTCATCGTCTCGGACATCGGCATGGCGCACGAAGACGGCTATGACTTTCTACGCCGTGTGCGAGAGCAGGACAAAATCGTTCCGGCCGTGGCGCTGACGGCTTATACGCGCACCGAAGATCGCATCCATGCATTTTCAGCCGGCTTCCAGATGCACGTTTCCAAGCCGGTTGAGCCGAAGGAACTGCTGACGGTGGTCGCCAGTCTGACCACCCTCAACAAAAAATAAGCCGCCATCAGAGCAATGCCTTCATTCGCTGGGAAGCGCCAACCGCGCGGCTTTCTCCGCCGAGCGGTTGGCCGTGAAAACCGCCAACGCCGATTTCATGGCCTTTTCCGGGCCGCAGCGAACCGGCTGGCCGGTGCGAATGGAAGAGCAAAATTCGGCAATCTCGTTCTTGTACGAAATATTCCGGTCAATCTGTCCCGCAGCCGCCGCATTGACCGTCCGTCCGGGAGATTCCGCCGGACGGGTCGCCGAAGCATCCGCCACCGGCGCGGCGCTCTGCCGCGAAACCTCCACCCGCGTGGTCTGTGCCGCTTCGCCTTCGTTGAACAGGTAAACCTCGATTTCATTTTGCAGGATCAAGGTTCCCTTCGTCCCCATGAACATCTCGTAGTGATCCTCGAAGGCGTTCGATTCAATGGAAGAAAACGTCGCCGTGCGCCCGCCCGGATATTCAAACGTGGCGTACACGTGATCGAAGACTTCTCGCCCATCCTTGTTTCGGGCAATCGCTCCTGTGCAATACGCGGCGGTCGGCGGCGCTTCAAAAAACCAGTTCGTCGCGGTGATCAAATGGCTGCCGAGTTCGGCCACCAGCCCTTCCGAATATTGTTTGTACAGCCGCCAGTTGACCAGATGCTCCCAATCCGGATAACCCCAGGGACGCGGGTCGAAGTTTGCGGCGGGCGGGTCTTCCTTGCGCCGCCAGTTGCCGTTGCGATGCCAGACCAGCCGCGCGAAATAGACATCGCCGATCAATCCCTGCTTGACGATGTTTTCATAGGAAGCCTGATACACCGGGTTGTAATAGCGCTGATAACCGATTTCCAGAATGCGCTTGTTGCGCTTGCTGGCGTCAATCATCCGCAGACAGTCAGCTTCCGACTTGGCCATCATCTTTTCGCACAGCACGTGCTTGCCCGCATCCAGACAACCGACCGCGATGTCGGCGTGCGACCACAGCGGCGTGGCGATGATGACCGCTTCCAGATCCTCTTTCTGAAGCATCTCGCGCCAGTCGTCGTACTCTTTCGGCGGCGGCCAGCCCGTTTTTGCCAGATTGGCGGCGACGGCCTGACGGCGCTTCGGATTGATGTCGCACAGCGCGCGCAGATCAATGAACTCTTTCTGGCATTGGGCGATCAATCCACGTCCCATCCCGCCGGTTCCGATGACCGCCGCTTTGACCGGCCCGCCTTTGAGCGGCCCCCAGGTTGCCGCCGCCGCGCCCAGCCCGATCAGCGCAGGCGTCCCGGCCAGCGCCTTCAGAAAATTCCGTCTTCCCTGCTCTTTCTGTTCGTTTGTCAGATTCATCGTAGCTCCTTAGAACGTGGAACAGACTTCAGTCTGTTCGCGCTGTGGACAGACTGAAGCCTGCTCCACGGGTAACTCGGCGCAGCAACAAATCCAGCCCGGCGATTGCGCCCGTGTTGAACGTCAGCAGCACGCCAACAGCCGCGGCTTCGATCAACGTTTTGTTGACGATTAAATAGGAACCTTCGCTGCCGGGCTGCGGCGTTCCGGCAAAGGGAATCGCCGCCAGATAAAACATCGCCAGCAGCAGCAGCGCCCCCCAGCACCCCAGCCGCGTCAGCAGTCCCAGCATCAGCGACAAGCCAACCAGCAACAGGCCAATCTTGACCGTCCAATCCATCCACCCGATCCAGCCCGAACCGGCCATCCACTGAAACAACCGCCCCAGCGGACCCGAAGCCGCCTTCAAATATCCGGCGGAAGTCCAGGCCGCGAGCGGTGCGCCATCCGCGCTCCAGCCCGGCAGCATCAGCTTGTAATAACCTTCGTAAAGAAAGTGCCAGCCAATCAGCGTGCGCAGAATGATCAGCGCCGCTTGCTGTCCGGTTGAATAGGAAGTTGCATCACTCGTATGTGTCATCCCAATCCTCCTGCCAATCCACCTAAATGATCTCCACTGCGCAGTTGCCGTTCTCGCCGATCAGAATCGGCTGTTCCGCGCCGCTTTCCAGCATCAGGACCAAAACCTGCGGATGCGTCGCACAATAACGCTCGGCCAGTTCGCGCCCGCCAACGTAAAAGGCAGTTGCCAGGGCATCCGTCACCGCAGCCGATGCCGCCATCACCGTGACGCTGGCCACGCCCTCCGCCGGCCAGCCCGTTCGGGGATCAAGAATGTGGCCGTAGCGTTTGTCGGCCAGCTCGAAGAACTGCTCTTCGCCGCCGCTGGTGGACATCGCCACATCGCGCAGGCGCAACACAGCCAATCGCCCGTCTTTGTTTTTCGGATGCCGAATTCCCACCACCCAGCCACTTTGTCCGCGCGCGCCATTGCCGATTGCACGCATGCTGCTGGCCCCCGCGCTGAGCAACGCTGATTGCGCGCGAGTGCCAATCGCCGCGCCGATTCGATCCAGTGCGTAGCCTTTGCCAATGCTTCCCAGATTGATTTCGACGCCAGAACGTTCAAACCGAATCGTGCCGGTTTCACCATCCAGCAACAGCTTTTCAGCGCCGACCAGCGACCTGGCTTTTTCCAATTCCTCAACCTGGGGAATCCGCCCTTGCCTTCGCAAAAAGCCCCAGCAGCGGCTCAGCGGCCCGGAGGTGATGTCGAACGCGCCTTCGGTTTCGCGATGAAGTTGCCGGCATGATTGCAGCAGCGCAAATAATGAAGCTTCGACCGGAACCGGGCGTGACGCTGCCCCCTGATTGATCCGGCTGACTTCGCTGGTTTCGCGAAAAATCGTCAGTTGCGCTTCCATCCGGTCAACGTCATCCAGGGCCTGGGTCGCGGCCTGCACGCCAGCGCAGTCTTCCATAGGCAGCGTAATTTCAAACCGGCAGGCCATCGCCGAACGATTGACATGCAACCAGTAGCCTTCCACTGGCGCGGGCGGGCTGGGCGGGACTTTCAGAAATTCGCGTCTGTTTAACATTTGGTAGGTGGAACAGACTTCAGTCTGTTCAGACACTGGCGACAGACTGAAGTCCGTCGCCACTTTCCCAATCTCGTCTGGTCTGAACTAAAGCGCCAGCACGCCCGGCAGTTCGTAACGAACGCCTTCGACTTCCACCGAAATCGCAGGCCAGCCCGGCGAAGCCGTAATCACTTCGCCATGATCATCGAAGGCAATGCAGGTCTCTTCAACTTTGGTGCCGGTGATCGAAGGGTTCCAGGCAAATGCCTGCCGCGCCTGCGCCTGTTCGGCATTGCGCGGATGCGCCACCCATTCTCGCGTTCGGTAACCAATCGCGCCGCCCTGATGATGCAACTGCTCTTCGCCGGGAAAGCCTTCGTCCGCGTAGGCGCGCGCGGCGACTTCAAACAATGCGGCCCCGGTCACGCCGGGTTTGGCGGCGGCCAGCAGTTTGGCGTTGACGCGCGCGGTCGCTTCCGTTCGTCGTTGTAATTCGTCCGGCACACGACCGGCGCGGACAATCCGCGAAAGCGATGCGGTCAGCCCGCCACGCCGCGCGCAAACCGCGATCATCACAACCTGTTCCCACTGTCGCGCGGTCGGAACCGGATGGCGAAACAGCGAAAGCCGTTCGTCCGCGGCGACCAACGCCACAACAGCCGCAGCGCCAGCAGCCGCGAGCGCATCCGCCGCCCGGCGCGCAATCTCGTGCTCACTCAATCCTGGCGTCAGAGATCGGGCGACTTCGCCAATCGCCGCGCCCGCATCACGCCCGAGCGCTCGGTAACGTTCAAGCTCCGCATCAGTCAGTGAATACCGCAAGCGCGTCAATGCGCCTTCAACAAAGCGCGCGCCGCCGCCAATTGGCCAATCCGCGCCCAGTGCCGCGCCGGTTTCCAGCAACGCCTGCGCCTGTTCGGCGATAAATGCGGGACTTGCTTTTTCTTCCGCCCAGCCAAATTCGATTGGCTCCCAGTCCTGCCCGCTCAGTTCTTCGGCCAGCAGCCGCGACATTTCAATTTTGCTGGCCAGCACGAACCGCCGCCCGTCGCGCCGCACAAGCAAGGTTCCAACGCCCGGATCGCGGCTTTGATCCACGCCGTTGCGCCCGCCGCAGGTCAGCCAGGCGAAATTGTGCTGCGCGTTCAGCAACACGCCGCCCAGATTTTCCGCCGCCAGTAACCGCGCCACTCGTTCCAGTTTCTCTTCAAATTCGGGCAAAACTTCTCCTTTAATGCAGTACGCGAGCCTCACTCCGGCCCTGATGCCGCTCGCTTACGCTCGCGTACCGCAGCAACGCCTTTTGCGCTGATTCACCCAAGCACATCCGGCAAAATCAGCGACCGGAAATTCGGATGCAGCCGCACCCATAAGCCTGGATTCGCATCCAGTTGCCGCGCCAGTTCCGCCGGGTCGCTGGAAAGCTCCGTTTCCATCACTCGCCGGTAGGTTCGCCGTTTGGCGGGCGCGGTCGAAGCGTCCACAACCGATTGCACGATTCGTTTGGCGTTCAAAATCGCCGCCGGACCGAGCGTCAGAATGTGCGAAGCGCTCCGGCATTCGGCTTCGTCTTCGGGGCTGACGGCGGTGCCGCCCGCTTTGAATTTAGTGATGTGGTGATCAAGGATGCCCGACGAAATCGGAATCATTCCCGCCGCATCCATCGCCCGCGCGCCCGAACCGGCGCGGATATACGCCAGATGCGAAGCGTCTTCCGGCTCCGGTCCGTGTCCAAGAAAGAAAATGTCCGCGCCGCCCAGGGCTTCCAGCTTTTGCAGATACTTTTCCAACTCCGCTTCCACGGTCATCAAATCCGGCGCGTCGGTCCGCATCGGCGTGAAGCTTTTGACCTGCGCGAAAAAGGCATCGCCCAGCAAGCGCTCGAAATCGCGAACGAAACTCAAACTGCTGGCCATCTTCAACGGCGCCAGTGCGTCCTGCGTAAAAACGTGCAGCCGCGAAAGCAATTTGTCCCGCCCCTGCCGCGCGCGTTCACCCAACAGCCTGTGCATCGCTTGCGCACCGCGCCCGCCCAGCAGGATCATGACCACGTCGCCGTCTTTCGCCTGCGCGACAGCTTCAAGTTCGGCCAACATCGCTTCGCCGACAGCTTGCTCGGATTCCAGAATTTCCGGTTTCAATTCGCGCGCTTCCAGTTGCGCGAACACGTCCATGCTCGCCTCTTCTTCCTTCACATTGGAAAGCCAGATGTTTTCGCCGACGGTTCTTCGAGTTAATGGTTTCATTTGATTTTCCTGGGAAGGCGAGCGTCCCGCTCGCCTGGGGTCGCGGGCATTTTCAAGTCGTGGCCCGCAGTCAATGTTTCTTCGTCCGCTGCTGCCATGCCGGATAATCCCTGGCAAGCAGTTGGGCTGCCGAAGCTGTATACCAGCTATAGCCATTCCGCCGTTCGTGCTCGATTTCAGCCATGCTGTATTTGATCACGCCATCGCGTCCGCAAAAGATCGGACGGTTCGTGCCGATTTCGTAAAATCGCGCCCACAAGGGCCCCGCCTGCGCGTCTTGAACAACCACGCGGTCTTTTCCATTCGGCTGCGCCGAGTCGGATTTTTCGACGACTTTGATTCCGGCAAGTTTCACTGCTCCAAACCAGGAAACTGCGGCTTCAATGGATTCAACAACCGCCTTGTTCGGCGTCTCGATCTCCATCAGAAAGCGGACGATCCCGACGCTTTCCGAACCGCTGAGCGAAATTTTTTCGTAGGCGCGGGCGTTCGCCGGCGCAAGCGTGACTTCGTCGTGCTGGGCGCACCAGACAGTCAGCTTTCCGCCCACCTTCACCTGCGTTTTCAGAATGCAGTCAATTCCCTTTTGCACGGCCCGTTCGGATTTGCTCCGCCGCGCTTCGTCCACAAAAGTGTAGGCTGCGTCCTTGCGAGCAACTTCGCGCAATAGCGTCATCACGTGGATCATTGCGTCGTCATTGAAAGTGATGTGTTTGTAATACCCGGTCAGACGCGGGTAATACTGCGGCCAGCCGCCACTCGCATACTGCGCCTTGAGCAGATAATCCAGCCCTTTCAGAAACCCGGCCTTGAAACGCTCCTGCTTCGTGGCGTTGAAAACGCGCGCCAGGTAAACCATCTGGGTGGTGGTCGCACCGTTGTCAATCGTTGCATCATTCTGTTCTTTCAGGTCGGTGACTTCGGCTTTTTTGGCTGGACTGAGCACAGCGGCCATTTCCGTGTTTTTCTGCCAGCCGCCGATTTCCCGTTGAAACAGCAGCAGGTTTTCCGCCACGCGAATGGCTTCGGCGCTGCCGTACCAGTCCGGCGATTGGCGCAAACAGTCTTGCCATTTCACCGCTGCCTGTTGCCCGGCAACCGTTGACGCAACGAAAGAAAGCAGAAGGACAAAAAGCCAATGATTTATTCGGTTCATACTTTTGACAACCATACTGTCAGGGTTTTGCCACGGGCGAATTCCGGCTGCGCCCTTTTTGGGCCGGTTCAATGGTCACGTTCCGAAACGAGATGGAACCGGCGTGCTGAATTTGTTCGGTCGCCTCCACGCCGCGAAACACGCAGTCGTTGAAACGGATGTTGTCAATCGTCGCGCCTGCGAATCCGGCAATCCACATCACGCGCGGACTGGACGCGCTTCGCACGTTTTCAATCGTGACATTGCGAACGACGGGTTTGTGCGGTCCGCTGGCGCCGGTTTCATACAGGAAATCCACGGTCAGAATGGCTTCGGCGACCCGGCCAATTTCGACGTTCCGCATAAAAATGTTTTCGATCACGCCGCCGCGTTTGGCGTTCGATTTGAATCGTAATGCGCGATCCAGATTCGGGCTGTCCATCTTGCAGTTTTCAATGAAGACATTGCGCACGCCACCCGAAATCTCGCTGCCCATGACCACGCCGCCGTGCCCGTCTTTCATCGTTGAGTTGCGAACGATGATGTTTTCCGAAGGCACGCCGATGCGCCGACCGTCGTCGTTGCGTCCGGATTTGATGGCAATGCAATCATCGCCGGTGTCAAACACACAGTTTTCAATCAGCACGTCCTTGCTGGATTCCGGATTGCAGCCGTCATTATTCGGCCCGTGGCTGACCACCGTCACGCCGCGCACCGTGACATTGGTGCAGAGAACGGGATTGATTTCCCACATCGGCGAATTATTGATCGTCACGCCTTCGATCAGGATGTTGCGGCTGCGGTAGGGCTGAATGAAATTGACGCGCAGCTTGTGGCCTTCGCCGAAAACACGCTCGGCGACCGGCGTTCCCTTGTCGTTGAATTCCGACAAACGGCGAACAGCGTCATTGCCCGTCCGCTTCCACGCCCACCAGTTTTCCTGTGAAGCCGAACCATCAAGCACGCCTTTGCCTGTGATGGCCAGATTCTGCTGCTCGAAGGCGTAAATCAGCGGCGAATAGTTCATGCATTCCGTGCCTTCAAACCGCGTCAGAACGACCGGCAGATATTTGGCCGGATCGGGAATGAATTTGAGCGTCGCGCCTTCGGCAATATGCAGATTAACGTTGCTTTTCAAATGAACCGCGCCGGTCAGAAACACGCCGCCCGCCACAACCACGCGACCGCCACCCGCTTTGTTGCAGGCTTCGATGGCCTTGCGAATGGCTTCGGTGTTCTCTGTTTTCCCGTCAGCAATCGCGCCGAACTTCGTGATTTCGAAATCACGATTCGGAAACGTTGGCGCTTTGATGCGGCTCAAAATGGCTGGAACCTGCGACCAGCCGGTGTTCGTGGGCCGAGCTTTCTGCGCGCTGCTGTCAAAACCTGGGAAGACCAAACAGAAAACAAACAACAACGCCAAAACACTCAACCGGCGATTCCGCTTATTCATTTTTTTCACCTTTGGTTTCGACGGCTGTTAGAAACCGCGCTAATTCCAATTTCAAGTCGCGCAGGCCCGCGACAGCCAGCGCGGCGACTTCGCGCGCGCCGTATTCCGAAAAGTGTGTATCGTCCTGTTTGCCGCTCGGCAGCGATTTGTACTCGCCGGGCGCGATCCACAAAAACAATTTCTTGGAGCCTTCCGCACCGTGCCGCTCAATCAGCGCCTGCGTGGATTTGTGCAGGTCAATCAACGGCACGTTTAATTCCTTCGCCAGGGTGCGCACGGCATCCGGGTATTCGCCGTGGGTGTCGAAAAATTTTCCTTCCTTGTCGAAGCGGCGGCGCATCACCGGCGTCAGCAGCACAGGATGTGCGCCTTTCGCCCGCGTTTCGTCAACAAAGCGCGTCAGGTTCTTGCGATAAGCTTCGTTCGGAGCGGCGTAGCGCGTTGGGTCTTCTTTCTTCTCGTCGTTGTGGCCGAACTGGATGAAAACCCAATCGCCAGCCCGCAGTTCCTTGAGCACGGCGTCCCAGCGGCCTTCGTCAATGAAGCTTTTCCTGCTGCGGCCATTCATTGCGTGGTTTCGGATCGCCACACCGCCGCCGAAAAATACGGGCAGCAACTGCCCCCAGCCGCGTTCGGGATTATCAGCCAGCGGTTTATCCGCCATCGTTGAGTCGCCGATCAGGAAAAGCTGCGTAACCTGCGCATCAGTTCTCTTTCCGCTTTTCGCGCCAAGCTTTGCGGCCAACCAGGAGGCAACCTGTTCCTTGTATTCAGGCGCGAAACTTTCCCATCGCGCCATCCCGTGTAATCCGTCGGGAATCGTAATCAGATCGCATTCGACGCCAGAGGCTTTCAGCTTCGATTGAAACCGGGGCGACCAGTTGTACAGCACGCTCATATCGCCCGTGCCGTGAACCAGCAAAAACGGCGGCAAGCCAGGCTTGATGTGATTGATCGGCGAAGCGTCGCGCAACAGTTGCAGCGTTGCTTCATCCGCTTTGGCTTCCGTCCGGCCAAACAATCCGCGCATCGAAGTGCTCAACCCGCCGCGCCGTTCCATATCGGCGATGAAATCCACTGGCGCGTAAAACGGCACGACGGCGGCAACTTGTTCATCAGCGTTGGCCAGCACGGCGGCTTGGGCGACAAGTTGACCGCCAGCGGATTCGCCGACCAGTGCGATTCGATTGGGATCAATATTGAATTCGGCAGCATGCGCTTTGACCCAGCGAACGGCGGTAAGAACGTCTTCGATTGGCGCGGGATAGTTGTGCTTTGGTGCGAGCCGGTAGTTGATCGTGAACCAGGCAATGCCGCGTTTGGCCAGCGGCACAAACAACGGATCATTCCCGCCTGTTTTGTCTCCTCCCGACCAGCCTCCGCCGTGAACGAAAATCACAGTGGGAAATGGCCCTTTGCCCTCGGGCGTGAAAGCATCCAGCTTCAAGCTCTCGCCGCCCGCCAGCGCGTATTCAATGTCGCGCTTGACGCGACCTTGCAACGGAGGACGTGAATAGAGCGGTGGCTCACGAACAATGACAGTGTCATACATGAAGGGAGGCGCATAGGGATCCCATCCATCCAACACAGTACTCCGGTTCAACCCTTGCGCCTCAGCATCGCTGAGTTTGCGCAGCCATTTGACGCGAGCCGATGGATTTGCACCGGGACCAGCGCTGCCGACTTCTGAATAACGCGCCGTCTTCTCGCGCTCCGGCCCCGTCCAATTGTGCCAACCTTCAGGCCGCACGACTTCGGACATTTCGGTGTTGAGAAAAACTGTGTGTGCAAATCCGCGCCAGGGACGGCCCAAATACGTTTTGACGCCTGGCTCGCCTGTAATCTTGCAGTTGGCGAAAACGAATCCATACGGCTGATTTACCGGCGTGGAAGCCGCCGTGATGTATCCGTCTTTCAGCACGTGGATGTGGCAACGCTCAAAAAACGCCGTTGCCGCGCCAAAGATGAAATCCACGTGGCCGGTGATGTAGCAATTTTCAAAATACTGCCGTCCGCGATTCAGCAGGATCGTGTCCTGCCATCCGAGAAAGCGGCAGTTTTTGAAGCGTACTTTGTCGGCATCTACGCGCAAGGCGAGCGCCTGCCCGACCGGCCCGGCAGAGTTTTCAAAGGTGATGTTTTCCGCTTCGAATCCGTCGCCGTCAATTTGCACTGTCGGCGTGCGAAACGTGCCAATCGGTTTGCCGTCGAATCCCGTCAGGTTCGCATGCAGGTTGAATGTGATGATGGTTGTTTTCGGATCTTCGCCGATCAGTTTGATCCAGCGGCGTTCCTGCTGAACATAGATCAGCTCTTTATACACGCCGGGTTTGACGGCGATCACCCACGGGCGCGTGGCGCTGGGCAATCCTGCCGGCGCGGCCATAATCGCATCCTGAATGGATTTGAACTGGCCGTCTCCGTTGGGCGCGACAGTAGCATCCGCAGCCAGCCCGCCAATTGCCAGAAGCCAAATAGAAATTAGGCTTTTCAACGCAAAGACGCAGAGACGCCAAGGCTCAAAGCGCAAGCCATCTCCGCCCTGCTTTTCTTTGCCTCTTTGCGTCCTTGCGCCTTTGCGTTGAAGAAGTTTTTTCACGATCGCCCTCGCTTAAAATGACAGCTTGAAGCCGTACTGCACTTCGCGCCCGATGTAGCCGGGCCGTTGTTCCGTAAAATCACTTTGGCGCTGGCCAGAGCCGCGCCGTTTGCGTCCGTGACGACGCCTTGTACCTTGCCGCGATAATCCTGCGCGTGAGTAACCAGGGGTATTGCCAGCAGCGCAACCAGCAAACAAAACACGCTCCGCTTCCAATGAGATTGCCAAGTAATCATGGGGTTTCCTCCGAATCAGTGATGTCATGGGCTTCCTGAGCACGGGGACGAATGAAGTCCTCGTCACAAAGGTAGAAATCCCGCCTTTTGCGACGAAAGCCTCCGCCCGACAAACCAAGTAACTGATGGGAAGTTCGGGGCGCTTTTTGTGGGACAAGATGCCATCTTGTTCCACATTCGCGGCGCGAATTTTTCGCACCTTACTTGGGGTGGTTCCCGTTCCAGGTGAAATGCGAACTACTCAAAGGTTTTTTGATCCCCGCAAAGCAATAGCGTGTCAGCGATGTCGTTTGGTGAACGTGCCTGCCATCTTCAAGCAACAGGCAGGATTGAGAGGTGAAAACTTCCCATCGGATGGCTCTGTTTCGACTCGCTGATTGATTGGAAGTTTTGCTGACTATACAAGCATTCCATCTACCCGTAAAATTCATAGTTCCGAACGTTTCCATCGGTAATTCCGATGGATAAAATAGCGGAGGGATTCCCCATGGATTTACATCAGCTCAAGGTTTTTCAGTCCGCCGTGAATGCAGGCGGTTTCACGCACGCCAGCCGCGAACTGCATCTTTCGCAATCCACCATCAGCCAGCACATCAAACAACTTGAAGAAGAATTGGGCTGCCAGCTTTTCATGCGCGTCGGGAAGCGAGTGGTGTTGACCGAAGCTGGCCATCTGTTGCGCGAACACAGCGAAAAGATTTTTCAGGATGTGAAAAACGCCAAGATGTCCATTCGCGAATTGGCCGGGCTCCAGCGGGGGAAAGTTCGCTTCGGCACAGGGGCGACAACGCTGATTTACCAACTGCCGCCAGTGCTGGAAACCTACCAGGCGCGTTTTCCCAACATTGAGTTGATCGTCGTGTCCGACATCAGCGACCACATTCTGCGCGACGTTCAGGCACAGCGGGTTGACCTGGGGCTGGTCATGCTGCCGGTGGAAGAACCGGATCTGCAAATGGCTCCACTGTGCGAAGAAGAACTGAAAATCGCCATTCCCAGCCGTCACCGGCTGGCGCGGAAACGAAGTCTGAGCATCGCTGATCTGGGCCAGTTGCGCTTCATTCTTTATGAACAGAAAACCGTCATGCGCAAACAGGTTGATAATTTTTTTGCCGAACTCGGCGTTAAACCGCGCGTGACGATGGTGATGGAAAACATCGAAGCCATCAAAAGTCTGGTCGGCGCGGGGCTGGGCGCTTCCATCCTTCCGGTTCATGCCATTGGTGAAGAAGCGGCGGACCGGAAAGTTACCCTGATGCGCGTGGAAAAACATCCGCTCCATCGCCAACTCGGCCTGATCACGCTCAAGTCCGATTACATTCCGAACGCCGTGCGCGAACTTTGCTGGCTGATCGCCGAAGCATTGGGCGACGGTTCCAGCCGCAATCACCCCCTGCTCAAACGTCCCGCGCCCAGCAAATGAGCGCTCGCGGTTGCCCGCATCTTATTGACTGGTTAGACCAATCGGACTACATTGCCTTCGCGAGCAGGTTCCTGCTCATCCCAATACACTGAAAATACTGACGAACTTTCCGGAGGCCCATCAATGAAACCGCTGAAGCCGCTGAAAATTGTTGCATTCATTCTGTCCAGTCTGGCCGTGTTGCTGGTAACTGGCTACTCCCTGATTAATTCCGTGGCCAAAATGCGCTCCGCTGCGGCGATGTCCAGTAGCGCGAGCAAATTTCTCGCCTCGCTCAACGCCGAGCAGAAAGCCAAAGCCAATTACCAATTCGACGGCACGGAGCGTCAGGAATGGTATTTCGTCCCGCGCAACACCCGCAAAGGTCTTCCGTTGAAGGAAATGAATGAGCAGCAGCGGAAACTCGCGATGGACTTTCTAAAGGCGGGGTTGAGCGCCGCCGGTTATCAGAAAGCGACGAACATCATCAGCCTGGAACCGGTGTTGAAAGAATTGGAAGGACCAAACCGTACCTGGCCGCGCGACCACGAGTTGTATCACGTTTCGATTTATGGCACACCCGGCGCGCGCGACCGCTGGGCCTGGAGCTTTGAAGGGCATCACCTTTCGCTCAATTTCACTGTCGTCAAAGGCGAATTGATTTCCAACTCTCCGGCCTTTATGGGAACCAATCCGGCAGAAGTCCGGCAAGGCGAGCGCAAAGGTTTGCGCGTTTTAGCCGATGAAGAAGACAAGGGCCGCGCGCTCGTTTCTGCGCTGGATGACAAGCAAAAAGCTGCCGCTATCTACGATCAAAAAGCCCCCGGCGATATTTTGACGGTCAACAAATTGAAGATTGATCCGCTGAAACCCGATGGCATTTCCTACGGCCAGCTCAATCAGCAACAAAAAGAATTGTTCAACCAGTTGCTGGCAGTTTATCTGGGCAGAATGCTTGACGACGTGGCTGCCGAGCGCCGCGCGAAGTTGAAAGCCGCCGGACTGGATAAAATTTCTTTCGCCTGGGCGGGTGGATTGAACCGCGGCGATTTGCATTATTACCGGTTGCAGGGACCGACCTTCCTGATCGAATACGACAACACGCAAAACAACGGCAATCACGTTCACTCCGTCTGGCGCGACTTCAATGGAGATTTCGGAGCTGATTTGCTGCGCGAACATTACAAGGCCAGTCCGCACAATCCAGTCAAGAAGGGGGAATAAACAGACGCCATGCAGTTCCAAACCATTCCCGCTTATCAGGAACTCGATCAGATTCCGCGCGATCTCAGGTTTCACCCCGGTGGCGTCCAAGCGCCGGCCATTCTTTCGCGGCAACAGATTGAAGCTTTCAACCGGGATGGCTTCATCAGTCCAATCCGGATTTTTGACGAAGCGGAAATGGCTGGCCATCGGCGCTATTTCGATGATCTGCTCAATCGTGTGATGGCGGCGGGCGGCGACAGCTATTCGATCAGTACGGCGCATCTGAAATACGGAGCGGTTTATGACCTCCTGACACATCCGCGAATCGTCGCCGTCGTCAAGGATGTGTTGGGCGAAAATGTCATTGGCTGGGGGTCGCATTACTTCTGCAAGATGCCCGGTGACGGCAAGCGCGTTAGTTGGCATCAGGACGCCAGCTACTGGCCGCTGACTCCGTCAAAAGCCGTCACCGTCTGGCTGGCAATTGACGATGCCGACACCGAAAACGCCTGCGTGCGCTTCCTGCCCGGTTCGCATCTTTTTGGTCACTTGACCTGGCATTTGAGCGAAACGGATGAAAGCAATGTGCTCAATCAAACCGTTGCCGAAGTCGAAAGGTTTGGCGCCCCTTTCGACAGTCTATTGAAAGCCGGAGAAGCCTCCCTGCATAGCGATCTGCTGCTGCACGGATCGGAAGCAAACGAATCGAACCGAAGGCGGTGCGGTTTGACGCTGCGATATTGCACGCCGGACGTGCGGGCACATTTGGGTTGGAATGAGAAAGGAGTGGTGGTCAGCGGGACAGATGCCGCAGGTCACTGGGCCAATCTTTCACGGCCAGAATTGGGTTGATCTCGATTTCCCGCTGCGAAAAGCAGACCGGTCACAAACAGAAGCATGGTTAACGCCTCCGAATCGCCAAAGTTGTAGTTCGTCAGCGAACTGAGCGAAAAACCCAGCCCCGCGCCAAACACGCCGAGCATCAAACTTTCCTGAAAAATATCACTTCCCTGCTTTGCGCGTTGGTAACGCCGCCAGGCGGTAATCAGCATCATCCCAATCAGCCAGACATAACAGCCTAGCGCGGGCAAGCCGCGATCCATCGCAATTTGGATCGGCGTCGAATGGGTGTGCGTGATGTAATCCCCGGGAAAGTCCCACTCCTGCCAATGGCGTTTGTGTGAATCCATCCCGACGCCAAACAGCAAATGTCGCGGGATGACTTTTAACCCCGCCTGCATATAACTGAGTCTTCGCATCGCGCTGTCGTCGTTGAAACTGGTGGTGATTTGCCGGCGGACCGAGGTAATGACATAAGTGCCCATTGCGCCGAGTGACAGGGCGAGAATCAGGGCGATCATCACTGCGCGACGGCCAGCACTGATTGAAACAATCAACAGCGTACAAAGACAAGCCGCAACCACTGCCCGTGACGCCGTCATCACCAGCGCCACGGTAAACAAGACAAAGAGCACACCGGAAAATTGCAGCCATCTTCGCGCGCCCGGTCTTCCCCACCGCCGCACGGCGGCAAGCAATCCGCCATAAGCCAATAACCCCAGGATTTGCATTTGCTCGGCATAGGTCAGAAATTGCCGCGAAAAACCGGAAACGCGAAACTGGCGGCTGCGCCCGCTGACTGAAATCCCCAGCGGGTTAGGGCTGGCTTTCAGTTCGTCAGTTACGGTCAAAGTTACCGGCACGGGATCGCCCGCGTGCAATGCCTCGACATCGAGCGTTTCACCCACCCTTTGGCGGCGAATAACTAAAGCTGCTCCTTCCAGCGAAAAGACTCTGTGCCGGGCAATCATCCAGATTACATCGCCTGGCAGCAGTTTGCCTTCCCTGAACGGACTATCAGCCCCAATGGAGGTAATCACCATCCCGCGTCCCCACAATTTTTCGATCAGACTGAACCCCACCCCCATCAGGCTGGAAGCGATCAATACTCCGGCAAGAATCCTGGCGCCGCGGGCATTCAGATTTGTCGCCAGCAGGTAGACCGTGCCGAACAACACCAGCCCTTTCAATTTTGGCAAACTCACACCAGGCTCGATGGAAAAAAATGCGGAAAGGATGGTCAGCCCTGCAAAACAGAGCAAAGGCAGGTCAATCGCGGTGTAAGCAAAATGAAATCGCCGCGCCACCAAGTCGCGGAGAATCCAGGCAATCACGCCCAGACCCAGACTGATTTGTGAAGCAGCAATGGAATGTGGAACAGAAAGGGCGAAAAGAAAAAGGAAAAGCATCAGTGCCCGATTTAAGATGTGGACACGGGTGTTTTCAATTTGAATTGCAGCAAGACTGTCGAATCTGGAGATGAGTTTTCGCTGGGACGGAGGAAGAGATTCGGAGTTGGCATTCCCGCTCTGTGCGTGTTGCTCGTTTTTGCTAAAGCTGGGAGTGGAGGTCATTAGAATTCCGCGGAATCCTCGAATCGCGGATTCCGCCTGGCGCGTCCTTCCTGAGTCCAGAAATTGATCTTTGTGATGCTACGTTCTGCCTCAGTTTACCGCCAATGCCCCCGAACTCCCAACTTCTAGCCGATGCACCAATTATTTCTGTCGCTCGACTTCTTCCAGTAGCTTGCGCTTTTGGTTGTATAACTCACGCAACACTTGCTGCTGAGCCTTGTCAGCCGGGTTGCCAAGAAGCTGCTGACGGCAATTGTCGAGCGAATTCTCGATCCTTGCCAATTGTAGCTCGAAGCTGGTGCGGATTTGCGGCTCCCAACCTACTTTGCGCGTGTTGATCTCGGCCAGACGGCGATTCAACTCTGCCTTGATTTCGTTTTCGTCTGGTAAAAGGGCGGTCTGCGCACCCGCCAGACTGAACTCAGCGG
This sequence comes from Heliomicrobium sp., assembly GCA_021155085.1. Taxonomy (GTDB): domain Bacteria; phylum Acidobacteriota; class Blastocatellia; order RBC074; family RBC074; genus RBC074. The sequence goes on from JAJNQA010000112.1 coordinate 86,668, forward strand.
AGTTGCTTTTCCAGTTCGAGACGCTAACCACTCCGGTGACGACCAGTGCGGCCGCTAATGCGCCTGCGCCGACCATCTGCGGGAATCCCCAGGTGAACTTACGCGCTCTCAATCGCTCCCACCAGGTTTCATTCGGGAACTCTTCGCGCGTTTTTCGCTCCGAAGCGGGCAGTTCCGCCTCAATCATATTGGCGATGCTCACCCACATCGCTCGCGGCGGCGTGTGCAGCGGTAACTCACGCGCGGCGATTTTGATTTCAGTCAACTCCAGCTTCAGACTCTGGCACTTGGGGCAATCAACCAGATGTTCTTCAATTGAGCTTTTCTCGCTCTCCGGCATCCATTGGCCCTGGCCATCCAGATAATCGGACAACGATTCAATTACGGCTCGGCATTCCATACAACTACCCTCTTAAGTTGTTACGTTCCATTCTCTCGATAGCTATTGGCCAATAAAAAGCGGGGGTGAGGACTAACTACAGCCAATTAACTACCATCTGGTGTCTCCGGACGAATTAAGCCTTCCTGTTCAAAAATTCCCGCAATCGCATTCTGGCTTTGTGCAGTTGCGATTTCGAGGTGCCAACACTGACTCCGAGCATTTTGGCGATTTCCTCATGCTCAAAACCTTCGACATCGTGCAGCACGAAAACGGTGCGATACCCGCGCGGCAATTCCTTGATTGCTTTATCAAGCGCCAGACGGTCCACATGATGCGGGCGCTCGGTGACCGATTGGATAATATCCTGGAGATCACCAATTTCACCTTCTTCGGTCGTCTTTTCGTGCTTCACACCGCGTTTGCGGAAGTGCATCAGAACATGATTGACCGTCATCCGATGCAACCAAGTCGTAAAGGCCGATTCGCCGCGAAAACTGCCAATCTTGCGGAAGAGCTGAATGAAGACTTCTTGTGTCAGATCTTCCGCCTCGGTCGCGTTGGCCAGCATGCGCAAGCACAAGCTGTAAACGCGCCGGTGATGGCGCTCGTAAAGCGTTTCGAAAGCCTTGATGTCTCCACGCGCTGACGCCTGGGCCAAGTCGAAATCCGACCTGGCATTGTAGATCCCATTCGCTGTCACGCTATTCGCTTGCCCCCAAAGCAAGCATCACGGACTGTTATTAAGGAATACGACGGCGCGGCGTTGAAGATATGCTTAAAGAACTCCGGCGCAACTCGTCGGCGTCTGTGATGCCACTCTAAAAAGTGCGGTTGCTCTCTCCTGCTGGAATTTAATCTCGACCGGCAATGCGGTCTTCGCGAGTCAAGGGTGGCGGAAGGATCGGGCGTCTCCCCGCCACAAGGCGCGTCATCATAGCCTAATGGTGCGAAATGCCGCAATAACTTGATTCGCTTCAAAATGCCCTGCTCGTTAATCTTCGCGTTCGCTTTTGCTGCATCCACGTTGTAGAATCCGCCGACGCTGTAATTACGGTTGCCCTGTCAAAATTATTGCCGCAGCGCCATTTCTCCAATCCCAATAACTTCTTATTTTGGATATCGGTCATATATGCCACGTATTGGAATCGAACTGAATAATGTCTGCAATTTGGATTGTACGCACTGTTTCCGGAGCATTTACCGCGGCGGGGCGGAAAACAATAAAGATCTTTTTCTGTCGCCCGAGCTGTTGGAAAAAATCCTGCTTGAAGCCAAACCGCTCGGGTATCAACACGTCGCCATCACGGGCGGCGAACCGCCAATGCATCCACGTTTCGGGGAATGCCTGGATATCATTGCGCGGCACGGTTTCGAATATCACTTCCTGACCAACGCGCGGAACTTTCAAAAAACGCTCAAAGCCATCAGCACGCAGTTGCGTCGCTCGAAGCTTTCCGGCATCTCGTTCAGCCTGGATGGCGCAACCGAGGCCACGCACGACAAGATTCGCGGCAAAGGTTCCTACAAGGAAGTTGTCACTGCCGTCGCCACTTGCCAGGCCGTTGGGATCGAGCCTTCATTGATCACCACGATCAACCGGGCCAATCGCCACGAGATTGACCAGTTCGCGCTGCTCGGTGCGCATCTGAAAGTCAAACGTCACGTCTTCGGTCATCAGAATCCGACCGAGCACAATATGGACGAAGACTTGATTCTGCCATTGACCGAATGGCGCGCCGTCGAACGCGATGTGGCGCGGGTGATGAATGAATTTCGCCATCATATTTCGATGGCCGTCGGCTTTTATACAGACTATTTCCTGCCGCGCTGCGCGCCGCTGTCGCTGGATGATCTGAACATTGATTACAAAGGCCGGCTGACGCTCTGTTGCCAGTTGTCAAATTACCGGGACGCTCAAGGCGATGGTGAAGATGTGGTGGGAGATTTGAAGAAGATCAGCTTGCCGGATGCGCTGAATAATTTAATGAATCTGGTCACCACGGTCCACAAGGAACGGCTGGCGATGGCTGCGGACCCGGTGCAGAAAGACAAGTTGCATTACCCCTGTCTGGTTTGCGTAGACCGGTTCACCAAGACCAGCGAGCAACCTATGCTGGTACAGGTTGCAGGATTAAAAGCTTCCATGGCCTGAATGAGCTCAAAAAAATTCGGATTGCGAAGTTTTCAGCAAACACGCAATCCGAAATCTCGAATCTCATTCTTCAACTCCGTAAACTCATTTCGCAGTAACCGTGATCGGCACCTCGATGAATTTCACATCCGAGTTGTTCGTCTCGATCCTCAGCTTGCCGGTATGAGTTCCCTTGGCCGGCTTCTCCTTGAAGCCGACGCGCAAGATAACAGCCAAACCATTCGGATCGTTCGATTCAACCTTGATCGTCACGAACGGCAAATCCGAAGTCATGGATTTTACTTCCAGCCCATTGCCGCGTCCCAGGCGAAGCCAAACAAATTTGCTCGTGTAAGTCACATCCGCTTCCGGGTCTGACACCATTATGTTTTCAAACACCAGATGTGCGGGGTTGACTGTCACCGCCGGAAAAACGATGGCTTCCAACTCGACCGTGAGTTCCGGCGTTTCCTTGCTTTCAGTCAGAAACTTAACGACCTGTTTGTGTGTGCCGAGCGGAAGTTCGGTCGAACTCACAAAGTTGATTGAATACCGTTTCCCTTCTTCCAGGGTTTGAAAATCAATTTTGAAGGCTTCACCTCCCGGAATCATTTTGGTGATTTTGACCGGCTGCGGTGTGTTATTCGTAATCGCCATCAGTCCATTGACGGTCAAGCCGCGCGGAACGCGGGCGCTCCAACGGTCATTCGGCCCGATGATGAACGGCCCAACCATTTTCCCTTTCGGCGTCATATCGCTAAGCACAATAAAATTGATCACCAGTGTGAACTGGTCTTTCTGCGGGTCGTTCGTGTAAACCTCTGCATTTTTGGATACCGGGCCAGTGTATGCGTCCGAGGCAACGGAGAGTGTGATCTTGCCTTCCTGTCCCGGCGGAATGACTTTGGTGAAATCGCTGGCCGTGCAGCCGCAGGTCGGCGCAACACGCTTGATTTCCAAATCCGCCGTGCCCTCATTTTTGAAAACGTAGGTGTGGCTGGCAGGCATCCCCTTTTTAATTTCACCGACGTTATGTTCGGTGGATTTGATCACAAGTTTCGGCACACCCGAAGCGGCACTTTGCCCAAACACGGAGCCGACCGCCGCAAACAACATCACAACAAGACCGATAAAGTTTTTCGTCTTCATCTCAATTAAACTCCCAGGGAAAATTTGTTGGGGCTACTTTGGCGAGCCGGAGTGTAGCAGGGCAGGAAAAGATTGTCACCGTCCGTAACGCCGCTCCACCGGCTGTGATTGCGGCGGGCATAATTCGCAAATCAACACTTCCAGCAACAGCCGCGGTGTCGCCATCGAAGTTTTCAAGGCCACATCGGTCGCCGCAATCCGTTCGATGCCTTTCAAAATCCGCGCGGTTTCAATCCGCCGGATTTTTTCATTGAAGCGGCCCACCACGTAAGGCGACATCCCAACGGCTTTGGCGACTTCGGAATTCGGCACATTCTGCTTCATCAGTTCTTTCGCGCCCAGCATCTTCCGGTAGTTGCTGGCAATCGCGCCCAGAATCATCAGGGTCAGCGATTGCGGGTTTTCCGAAGTATTGTCAAAAATTCGATGGAGCAGCCTGAGCGCTTTTTTCCGGTCTCCATCCACCACCGCGTCGGTCAGTTCAAAATTGGAATGTTCATGTGAATGGCGGACCAGCAGATCAATCTCGTCCTGCGTAATTCTTCCCCCGTCGCCGACATAACCAATCAGCTTGTCCGATTCCGATGCCAGCCGCATCAGATCCACGCCGACCATTCCAACCAGATAAGCTGCGGACGAAGTATCAATCGAACACCCGGCGCGCGTTACATAATCCCGCACCCAATTCGGCGCGCTGTCGCGTTCGTCCAGCGCCTCGAAGCTGACGACCTCACAGGTTTTCCGCAGCATCGTCGAGATGTTGCGCCGATTGTCCAGCCCATCGCTGACAAAAACCAGCACGGTCGTTTCCACCGGCTGCCGAAAGTAGTTTTTCAAAAGCTCAAGCTGACCATCATCGCTGATCGCTTCAAAGCCCGTGACGACCACCATCCGCCGCGCTGAAATCATCGGAAACTGCCGCGCCATCGCCAGCGCTTCGTCCAAATTGCCCTGCGCGACGGAAATCACCACATAATTGAAATCGCGCACCGAAGCATCCACCGCCGCTTCGCTCAACTTCTTCAACGCCTGATCACGCAGTTGCCGCTCCGCGCCTTCAAACAGATACAGCGGCGCAATCTGCCCGTTTTGAAGTTTGCGCTGAAAATCGGATTGGGATTTCTGCGCGTCTTGTGAGGTTTGGCGTTTCATTGCTGCGGTTTTATGCAGCAGTGTGCTGCTTAGCGAAATCATCAATGTCTTCGCCATCAAGATACAGCGTATCAGAACTAAAATCCTGTTCGTTTGGCCACTGGACAGTATTCAAAGCAAGTCGCACACATTTGAAGTATCTGATGTCCTTCAATTGCTGAAATATTCCGAACTCAAGATAAGGTTTGACATCGAACCGTTTTGCCCTTCCATCACTGAATTTGAGGTCAAGCGTATGATTGTCATTAGCTCTAACCGCAACAACTTTGTTCATTTCACAACCTCTTACTTTAGCGGTTCAATCTTAAATACTGATTGGCCATTCATTGCTAATTGCCAATCAGCCATCAGTTCGTCTTGATGAATTTCAATCCAAGCCTGCACAAGCCTGAGTTTTGAAGCTGAAATCAACCCTTCAATCACGTTCCCATCAGGAATCGAAACAACGGCCTCCTGATCACTATATTGGATATGAATATGAGGCTGATGATGTCTTATGTTATCGAAGTAATACATCATCACGATGACTCCATAAAACATCGAAATAACAGGCATCTTATCCTCTCAACTCAGAATCCTTCCAGAATCGTCGTCATCACGCTCTTGGCGAAATCGCGCGCGATGCGATCCACCGCCGGGCCTTCCTCGCTGAAGAAGGTTTTCGGATCGCCGGCAATTTCGTATTCACCGCGAAAGACGAAGTTTTGGTTGTCGAAGAGAATCTTGTTTTTGGTCTGATCACGAACCGTCAAGCCAACCGTAATGGCGACTTCAAACAACCGGGCGCGCCCCAGATCGTCAAGCAATACCGGGCGAAAGGTGAAGGTCTTGATCGTGCCCAGCATGATGGCGTCGGCGTCTTCAACGGTCGAAGTGACGTGCAGCGAGCGCGCCCGCCGGAGCGCTTCATCCACCATTGCCGCAGTGAAGCGCTGTTCCACCTTGAACCGCAGACTCGGATTTTGGAACGGCGGAATGGCAAAGGTTTTGATGTGCTTGGGTAAGTTACTTCCCTGCCCGGCGGGTTTGTAGCATTCGGTAAAACCGCTGACGGTCAGCAAAAGCAATCCAAAGGTAACGAGCCTGAACTTCTCTTTCATAAATACTTCCGGATGGCGCCAGCGTCTTGCATGCAAGCAAGACGCTGGCGCCCGTCGTTAGCCGTTGTTTTTCTGAAACTCGCCCATAAATTCGACCAGTTTCTCAACGCCTGCTTTCGGAAATGCGTTGTAAATCGAAGCGCGCAAGCCCCCAACCGAGCGGTGGCCTTTCAGTCCATCCAGGCCCGCCGCTGTCGCGTCCTTGATGAATTTCTTTTCCTGCTCTTCGCTGGGCAGGCGGAAGGTAACGTTCATCAGGCTGCGGCAATCGGCTTCGGCGTGGCCGCGATAATAGCCGTCTGAAGCGTCAATCGCCTTGTAGAGAATTTCCGCTTTCTCTTTGTTCAACGCCTGGACGTTCTCCAACCCGCCGATGTCGTTGAGCGCCCATTTGAACACCAGGCCGCAGATGTAAATCGCAAAACACGGCGGCGTGTTGTACATCGAACCGTTCTTGGCAAAGTTCTTGTAATCCAGCATCGCGGGCAAGCCATCAGGAATTTTTTCCAACAGGTCATCGCGAACAATGACGATGGTTGCGCCCGCCGGTCCGGCATTCTTTTGCGCGCCTGCGTAGATCAAGCCGTACTTTGCCACGTCCACCGGGCGGCTGATGAAATCCGAAGACATATCGCAGATCAGCGGCACTTCTCCGGCGACCGGTTCATCCTGGAACTCGACGCCAAAGATTGTCTCGTTCGAGGTGAAGTGAACATAGGCGGCGTTCGGGTCAAGTTTGATGTCTTCCGATTTCGGCAGGCGATTGAAGTTCGTGTCGGCTGTGGTCGCGGCTTCGCGCACGGTGCCGAGCTTTTTGGCTTCCTTGATCGCGCCCTGTCCCCAACTTCCCGTGAGGATGTAATCAGCGCTTTGCCCCTTCGGCAGCAGGTTCATCGGCACCATTGTGAACTGCAAACTCGCGCCGCCTTGCAGGAAGAGCACTTTGTAGTTTTCGGGAACGCCCAGCAATTTGCGCAGGTCTTCTTCGGCTTCCTTGATGACCTGTTCGAAAGTCGCCGAGCGGTGGCTGACTTCCAGAATGGACATTCCCACGCCGGGAATGGCGAACAAATCGGCTTGCGCCTTTTTCAAAACCGGCTCCGGCAGCACTGCCGGGCCAGCGCTAAAGTTAAAAACGCGTTCGGACATTTCGAGGTAACTCCTATAGGTTAAATAATTACGACGTAGTGTCGTTTTGATTTCGGGTCAGGGATTGCCAAACCCGATGGTATTTTTGGATTCTCTGCAAATCTTTTTCCGTCAACTTCCCCAGGCGGCGCAGGTCCAGATTGTCTTCCAAATCCGCAAGTTTTACTTTGCGCGCCAGTGGATTCGAAGAAGCGCGGAGAATAAACTCATCGTAGCTCTCGCCCTCGTGTGTGGTTAAACAATCAATGGCGGCAAGCACTTCTTCAGAAAACCCTTCAGCGCGCAATTGCTCAATCGTCCAGGCGGAGTCTTCAACAACATCATGCAACACGGCAGCGATCTGTTCTGTTTCCGTGTTCATCCGCTGCATCACTCGCAAAGGATGCAGGATGTAAGGAGCGCCGGCTTTATCGGTTTGTAACTGATGGGCTTCCGCAGCAATCGCCACAGCCCTGCCTAAAGTCGCCATAAGTTCTGTTCCGCCAGTTCAGTGATTAAGCGCCAGCAGGTTGACCTCAATCACATCACCATTGCCGTTGCGAATCCGGTCAACCGTCTCCGGCTCCAAGGTTCCGTCCAACTCGATTCTGGCGATGGCGGCTTCCGCACCGGCGAAAACGATGTTTTCCATTTGCTGGACGTTGATGGCGGCGGCTTTGACCTCGTTCAGCACGTGGGCGAGCACGCCGGGACGGTCCTTGTGGCGCACGACCAACAGGTGCGTCGCCGGGGTTCGGCCGGACAGGTTGATGACATTCGGAACTCTGCCGGTTTCCTTAAATTCGCGGATGATGCGGACGGTTTCGGCGGCGATGGCTTCCTGCGCCTGATCGGTCGAAGCGCCGATGTGATGCGTGCCGTACACATTTGGCAGGTTCAGAATCTCGTCCGTGAAATCGCCAGTCGCGGTCGAAGGTTCATTGGCAAACACATCCAGGCCTGCGCGGATGTGCTTGGTTTTGATGGCTTGCGTGAGCGCGGCGTGATCAACGACTTCGGCCCGCGAAGTGTTGATGAAAACCGAACCAGGCGCCATCACCTCAAAAACATCGGCGTTGATAAAGCCGCGCGTTTCGGGCGTCAGCGCAACGTGAATGCTCAGAATGTCCGCTTCGTGCGCGACTTCATAAATCGTCTGGCGATACGAAATGCCAAGTTCGGCGGCGGAATCCGGTGTCAGACTGCGGCTCCAGCCAATGACGTTCAGGCCAAAAGCGTTCGCCCGTTTGATCATCTCGCGGCCAATCTGGCCCAGACCGATCAAACCCAGCGTGCGACCATACAAACCTTTGGCCTTGCTGAACTCTTTCTTGTTCCATTTGCCCGTGCGCAGTTCGGCGACGTTGTCCGGAATGCGGCGGTCAAGCGACAGAATCAAACCAAATGCCAGTTCAGCCACCGCTGTGGAGTTTTTGCCGGGACAGTTGGAAACGTAAATCCCGCGTGCCGAAGCTGCCTTGACATCAATCGTGTTGTAACCGGCGCCGGCGCGAACCACCAGGCTCAGGCGTCCGGCGTTGAGCGCCGCTTCGTTGACCTGGGTCGAACGAACCACGAGCACATCCGCCCGGGTGTCATCAATGGCCTGGGCCAGCGCGTCATCTTTCAGATCAGGATTGCTGATAACCTCGCAGCCGCTGGCCTTCAAACCGTCAATCCCGCTTTGCTCGAATTTGTCCGCGATTAAGACTTTCATAGTGTTGGAGGTGGAAAGTTAATCTTGAAGGAGAAGGCAAATTCGCTCTCTCCGTGTTTGTATGAATGGTCGAGCCGCCGTTTGGCTTCTTCGACCGTTGGAACGTGGCCGGCTTCCACCCACCAGAGCGCTGTGTAAGCGCCGTCGAATTTTTCAAACCATTCGCGGCGGCGTTTCATCACTTCGGTATGGACGCTGCGGTAGACATAGTCTTTCAACTGTTCGATGGATTCCCAAACCGACATGTTGACGAGCATGCGTTCGTCGTCATAAGGCCGCAGGTCGGTCGCATTTCCGTCGTCCGTCTGCAACCTCCAGACGAAGCCCGGACTGCGCTCAGCCAGCGCGTTGATTTCATCCAACTGGGCGACGAAATCGGCAATTATTGGATCATCAATCGGAGCGAGCAGTCGTCCAATGTTGATTTGGGCAAGATGATAGTGGTTAGCAATCCGATCCATCAGTCTCCTTCTCCGGCTCGCCTTGCAGTGTCAGCCTCAATGCGAGCGCATCCACTAACTTTACAACCTCAAAATGCTCGCATCTGATTCGAGATTCCTTCCGTGTCAGCACATCCTTGTAGCTGATGATGAAGAGACGAGAAGCAGGATCATAAGAGACGAAAATTGAATTTCGTGAATTGCTAATGCCAAGCGCATCGTGAGTAGTGAATGCAACAACCGTCTGGGCATAATCCTTGGCGCTGAGCGTCTCCACAACGTTCAGCATTGGAATCCAGACAGTTCCCTCTTCAATTACCAAATCTTGATAATGTCTTGCCACTGCCGGATGACTTAACTGACCAGCTTGCATAGTTCAAATAAGATGGCTTAGTAGTCCGTCTCGCAATTTCGGTTCGAACCAGGTGGATTTCGGCGGCATGATTTCGCCGGCATCGGAAATCTCCATCAATTCCTCAAGCGAGGTTGGATACATCGAAAACGCCACTGCGGCCTTGCCTTCGTCCACCAGCCGCTCCAATTCGCGCGTGCCGCGAATGCCGCCGATGAAATCAATCCGTTTGTCCGTGCGCGGGTCCTGAACGCCCAGAATCGGCGCAAGCAGTGAATCCTGCAACACGCTGACGTCCAGCCGGTCGGTGACTTTGAATTTTTTGGTGACATCACCTTTCAGCTTCAAGCCGTACCAGCGCCCGTCCAGATACATCGCGAAACGGTTGTGCTTTTGCGGCGGGGGGCTGACGTTTTCCCGAATCTCGAATTCCCGTCCGATCTCTTTCAGCAAATCGGCGGGGGAATAACCGTTGAGGTCTTTGACGGCGCGGTTATAGGCCAGGATCCGAAGCTGGTCGGAAGGAAAGAGCACACACTGGAAGAAGTTATATTCCTCGTCGCCCGTGTGACTGGGATTGTGCGCCTGCAGCTCTTCGCGGGTGCGGCTGGCGCTTTTGGCGCGATGGTGCCCGTCGGCGATGTAAAACAGCGGAACCTGGCCAAAGGCTTCGATGATTTCCTGATTCCTTTCCACCGGCACCAGCCAGACGGTGTGCGCGATGTTATCCACAGCGACGAAATCGAAAAGCGGCACGGTCCGGATCAATTCGTTGACCAGTTCATTCACCTTCTGATTCGGGCGGTAGGTCATAAAGACCGGGCCGGTTTGCGCGCGCAGGGTCAGCATGTGGCGTGTGCGGTCGTTCTCCTTGTCCGGACGCGTGCGCTCGTGTTTGCGAATGATGTCGTTGTCGTATTCATCCACCGAACAGCAGGCGACCAGGCCAATTTGAGTGCGCTCGCCCATTCGCAGCGCGTAAACGTAAAAGCTCGGCTCGTCCTCGATCGTCAATGGCGCTTCCGCCGTCAGCCGGTCGAAGTTTGACGCGGCTTTTGCATAGACGGCATCGGAGTACATATCCGTGCCTTCGGGCAATTCAATCTCCGGGCGGGAAACGCGCAGGAAGCTGAGAGGATTGTCGAATGCAAGCTGACGAGCTTCTTCGGTGTTGACAACATCGTAGGGCACTGCGGCGACGGCTGCCGCCTGTCCGGGGAGCGGACGCAACGCGCGAAAAGGTCTAACTGTGGCCACGCAAAATCTCCTTGATGGTGAAAATCACAAATTTTAAGAAGCGCGGATTCTACATCATCGAACGAAGCTTGCCCACACCTGCGAGCGCTGCAATTCATTGTTGATGACGGCGGGATATGCCAGACTCTTCGCCGCCGTGACAGACATCAATCCATATTCACAACAACACAAACTTTATCGCCAATCCGTGCGCGATCTGTGCCGCCGGTTTGACAGTCATTACTGGCAGCAGGTGGACGCGCAATCCGCCTACCCGGAAGAATTCGTCGCCGCGCTGACGGCGGCGGGCTGCCTGGCCGCGCTGATTCCCGAACAATATGGCGGCAGCGGACTCGGGCTGACGGAAGCTTCGGTGATTCTGGAAGAAATCAACCGGTCGGGCGCGAATTCCGGCGCCTGCCATGCCCAGATGTACATTATGGGCACGCTGCTGCGGCACGGATCGGACGCGCAGAAGCAGCGCTATCTGCCGAAAATCGCCGCCGGCGAACTGCGCCTGCAATCCTTTGCCGTCACGGAACCAACCACCGGCACCGACACGACCAAGACCAAAACTTTTGCCGCGAAAAAAGGCGACCGCTATGTCGTCAACGGACAAAAGGTCTTTATCTCCCGGATTCAGCATTCCGACCTGATGCTGTTGCTGGCGCGAACCACGCCGCTGCCGGAAGTGAAAAAGAAAACCGAAGGTTTGTCGGTGTTTCTGCTGGACTTGCGCGATGCCGAAAAAACCGGCCAGCAGAGTAAGATGACCGTGCGGCCCATCCGCAACATGGTCAACCACGAAACCAATGAAGTCTTTTTCGAGAACTTTGAAATCCCGGCGGAAAACCTGATCGGCGAAGAAGGCAAAGGATTCCGATACATCCTGGACGGCATGAATGCCGAGCGCATTCTGATCGCCGCCGAATGCATTGGCGACGGGTACTGGTTCATTGACCGAGCACGAAATTACGCCAAGGAGCGTGTCGTTTTCGACCGTCCCATCGGCCAGAATCAGGGCGTTCAGTTTCCCATCGCGCGCGCTTACGCCAACATTCGCGCGGCGGATTTGATGCGCTACGAAGCGGCGCGGCTTTTCGACGCGGGCGAATCCTGTGCGGCGGAAGCGAACATGGCCAAGTTGCTAGCCGCCGACGCTTCCTGGGAAGCGGCCAATGTCTGCCTGCAAACCCACGGCGGTTACGGGTTCGCCGCCGAATACGATGTGGAACGCAAATTCCGCGAAACGCGGCTGTACCAGGTCGCTCCCATTTCGACGAATTTGATTCTTTCGTATCTGGGCGAGCACGTGCTCGGCCTGCCCAGGTCATTTTGAATCGTGGGACAGACTTCAGTCTGTCCACTATCGGAACAGGCTGAAGCCTGTCCTACGTCTCGGAGGAAAGAGATTTGATTCCGCGCTACGCAAGCAATGACATCCCGATCCGCCTGGAACGAAGCATGCTGTTCGTTCCGGCTTCACGTTGGTCAATGGTCGAAAAAGCTTCGGCGAGCGCCGCCGATGCCGTCTGCCTGGACCTGGAAGATTCCGTCGCCCCGGACGAAAAAGCGGCCAGCCGCGCCAACATCATCCGCGCATTTTCCGAACTGGATTTCGGACGGCGAGTGCGTATGTTCCGCATCAATGGCCTCGACACGCCCTTCGCCTACCGCGACCTGATCGAAGTGGTTGAAGCCGCCGGAAACCACATTGACCTGGTGATGGTTCCGAAAGTCAGTTCGCCGGAAGAAGTGAACTTCGTGGATTTGCTGCTGACGCAAATCGAAATGAACTGCGGCTTGACGCGCCGCATCGGCATCGAAGCCCAAATTGAAACGGCAGCAGGCTTTCTAAACTTGCGCGAAATCGCCCAAAGCTCCGCGCGGCTGGAAGCGTTGATTTTCGGGCCGGGCGATTACGCGGCTTCGATGCAGATGCCTTCGTCCGGCATCGGCGAATTCGACGCGCACGACGACGCTTATCCGGGCCATCGCTGGCACGCCGCAATGCACGCAATCGTGGCGGCGGCGCGAGCAAACGGCCTGCGCTGTCTGGACGGGCCCTACTCCGGATTCAAGGACGCCGCAGGCTTTGATCGCTCCTGCCGAATCGCCCTGGCACTTGGGTTTGACGGCAAACAGTGCATTCATCCCAGTCAGCTTGAAGCGGCGAATTCTCACTTCACGCCGGCCAGCGAAGAAGTGGCGCGCGCCGAACGGATCGTTCAAGCCTACGAAAAGGCCATCGCCGAAAAACGCGGCGCGATCAGTCTGGACGGCAAAATGATTGACGCCGCAAATTTGCGCATGGCGCGCGTCGTTTTGGAAAAGCATCGGCTGAGCCTGACTAAACTGACGGAAGGAGAAACGCATGTCTGAATCAACACGCACCGGCGGACGCTGTTACGAAGACCTGGAAGTGGGCGCGGTCATCCGCCACGCGCTGGGACGCACCGTGACGCAGACGGACAACGCCTGGTTCACCTTGCTGACGGCGAACACGAACCCGATTCACTTCGACGCGCATTACGCCGCGCAGACGGAGTTTGGCAGAGCGCTGGTCAATTCCACGTTCACGCTGGCTTTGGTGACGGGCCTGTCCGTTGCGGACATTTCGCAGCACGCGATCAATCTCGGCTGGGATGAAGTTCGCCTGCCCGCGCCGGTCTTTGAAGGCGATACGATTTACGCCGAGACCGAAGTGTTGAGCAAACGCGACTCGAAATCCCGTCCGCACATGGGACTGGTGGAGGTCAAAACTTCCGGTTTCAAACAGGACGGCACGGTAGTGCTGGAGTTCAGGCGGACTTTGATGATTTACAAGCGCGGCCACGTGCCGCAATTGCCACACCCGGTTCCGAAAAAGTAACGGAGAAAAACTTCAGCTTGAACCCCGCAAGTTCGATGTGTAGAATTCGCGCCTCTTACGAAATGCGATCAAACGCCGAAGTTGAATCGGAGAATCATAAAGCAATGACAAGCGCAGTCAGCACATTCATTCGCGGGTTCGTCAACCGGGACATTCAGTCTTTGACCACCCTCTCCCTTACGTTGCAGCGCAATGCTTGCTAACGTTGCGCTGCGCCTTCCGACCGCATTCTTCTCCAAACAAGTTTGAACCCTGCCTTGCGGCGAAACGCCTGAGTGGTTGCGTTCTCGCTGAGGATTTGATTTGCAAGGCGATCAGCGAAAGGCCAAGGAGCCAGAAGGACACGACAATGAACGAGAAATATTTCCCTGAAGAAATCGAAGAGAGACAACAGAAGCGCTGGGCCGCTGCCGGAGCATTTAATGCTGATGTTGACTCGGCAAAGCCCAAGTTTTACTGCCTGGAAATGCTGCCCTACCCGTCCGGCAGAATTCACATGGGCCACGTCCGCAACTATTCCATCGGCGATGCGCTGTCGGCTTACAAGCGAATGCAGGGCTTCAACGTGCTGCACCCCATCGGCTGGGACGCTTTCGGCATGCCGGCGGAAAATGCCGCCATCAAAAACAACGCCCGGCCAGACAAATGGACGATTGAAAACATTGACTCCATGCGGGCGCAATTGAAGCAACTGGGGTTCAGTTACGACTGGCGGCGCGAAATCGCCACCTGCACGCCGGAGTATTACCGCTGGAACCAGTGGTTTTTCATCCAGATGTGGAAGCAGGGACTGCTGTATCGCCGGAACGCGACCGTCAACTGGTGCGTCAAGTGCAACACCAGCCTGGCCAACGAACAGGCCGAAGGCGGTTTCTGCTGGCGGCACGAAGACACGCCCGTCGAACTGCGCGAACTGGAACAATGGTTCATCCGCGTGACGAATTACGCCGACGAACTGCTGGACAGCCTGAATGACCTGTCCCCTGCGGCTGGCCTGAATACCGAATGGCCGGAGCGCGTGCTGGCGATGCAGCGCAACTGGATTGGCCGCAGCCGTGGCGCGGAAGTGGATTTCCGCGTCGCACAGGAGCACGCCCCAACCAACGGCAAAAAGATTCGCATCTTCACCACGCGCATTGACACCATCTACGGCGCAAGCTGCGTGATCGTCGCGCCCGAACACCAACTGGTCGAAGAACTGATCGCTTCCGGCCAGGCGAGCGACGAACTGATCGCCTTTGCCGAAAAACAGAAAGCCATCTCCAAGGAAGACCGCATTGCCGAAGGCGCCGTTAAAGAAGGCGTCAATACCGGCCTGTTCGCCGTCAATCCTTTCAACGGCGAACGGCTGCCGATCTGGACGGCGAATTTCGTACTGACCGGTTACGGCACCGGCGCGATTATGGCCGTGCCCGCGCACGATGAACGCGACTTCGAGTTCTGCACAAAATACGGTTTGCCGATTCCGCGCGTCATCAAACTGGCCGATTCCACCGATGCCGACGACGCGCCGGTGCAAGCCGCCTTCACCAACAAAGACAACACCGCCATCGTCATCAATTCGGGACGCTTCAGCGGGCTGGCCGTGCCCGACGCCATCAACGACATGACCGAATATGCCGAAGAGCACGGGTTCGGCGAAGCCAAGACCAACTTCAAGATTCGCGATTGGGGCGTTTCGCGCCAGCGCGCCTGGGGCACGCCGCTGCCGTTCATTCACTGTCCGAAGTGCGGCATCGTTCCCGTTCCCGAAGAGCAACTGCCGGTCGAACTGCCCGCCGATTTGAACTTCAACACGCAGGGTGCGCCGCTGGCCGAACACGCAGGATTTGTGAATGTAAGCTGTCCGACTTGCGGCGGAGCCGCTCGCCGCGACACCGACACGATGGACACCTTCGTGGATTCGTCGTGGTACTACTTCCGGTATTGCGACCCGAAAAACGACAACCTGCCTTTCGCGCCGGAAGTCGCGGCGTACTGGACGCCGGTGGATCAATATATCGGCGGCATCGAACACGCCGTGCTGCACCTGATTTACACGCGGCTGTGGACGAAGATCATGCGTGACCTGGGCCTGATCACTTTCGGCGAACCGGTCAAAAAACTGCTGACTCAGGGAATGGTTTGTCTGGCGACAGCTCGCTGCGAAGAGCACGACTGGCTGTATCCGTACGAAGTGCTGGACGGCAAGTGCAAATTCTGCGGACGCACAGCGGCGGTCGGCAGAATCGAGAAGATGTCCAAGTCCAAGAAGAACACCATTGATCCTGACGAGATGATAAAAATCCACGGCGCGGACACCGTGCGGCTGTTCATGCTGTTTGCCGCGCCGCCCGAAAAAGACCTGGAATGGAGCGAAACCGGCGCGGAAGGCGCGTCGCGCTTCCTGAACCGCGTCTGGCGCATCGTCTACAAATGGCACGACAAGCTGGCGGCAGCCAAACTGGGCGGCGACCAGCAATCCACGTTTTCGGCGGAAGCCCGCGCCTTGCGCCGCAAGACGCACCAGACGATCAAGCGCGTCTCGAACGACATCGGCGAACGCATGAACTTCAACACCGCCGTCGCGGCGCTGATGGAACTGACCAACGAAATCTATGCGTTCGATAATTCGCTGAAAGCCGACAACAGCGACGCCGACAAGTTCGCGCTGAAAGAAGCGATGGAAGCATTGGCCCAGATGCTGGCCCCCTTCACGCCGCACATCGCCGAAGAACTGTGGGCGAGTCTGGGACACAATGAAGTGGTCGTCACTTCCGAGTGGCCGGAATTCGACGCCGACCTGGCCAAAGAGGAAGAACTGGAAATCCCCGTCCAGTTGAATGGCAAACTGATCGCGCGCCTGGTCGTTCCGGCGGAAGCTTCAGACGAAGAACTGAAAGCCGCCGCGCTGGCCAACGACCGCGTCCAGGCCAAACTGGACGGCCGCCAGATCGTCAAAACCATTGTCGTGCCGAAGCGACTGGTCAATCTGGTGGCGAAATAAGTTGAAGGAGGGCGGCGAGTCCCGACCGCATTAAAAAAGCGCGAAGCTTCCTTATTCCTATTCGTAGCTCTCGATTCAGCCAGAGAAATAGGATGCTTCGCAGCTTTCATTTACAGCGCTCGGGACGAGCGCGCTCCACCTTGCACACTCCCTCGCATTGCGTGTAATTATCCAGGCGCAGGAAAATTCCACGCCGATAATCATTCAGGAGACCAAAACATGTTTCAGTGCGACCCCAAGCGATTTCTTTACAATCTACGTCTGTTTTCATTGTTAATCTTACTTTGCCTGGTTGCCGCAACTGCTTCCGCGCAAGGCAAGGTCGAATACGAAATCTCTTTTCCCAACGCCGCGCACCACGAAGCGGAAATCACCGTGACCTTCAGCGGCGTGGCCGCAAATAAACCGCTCGAAGTCCGCATGAGCCGCTCTTCGCCAGGAAGGTATTCCGCGCAGGAATTCGCCAAAAACGTCTACAACGTGCGAGTCACGGACGACAAAGGCGCGGCGCTCACTTTCACGCGACCGAATCCGGCGCAATGGAACATCGCCGGACATCGCGGCAAAGTCCGCTTCAGTTACACCCTTTTCGGCGATCTCGGATCCGGCACGTTCACGGGCATTGACAACACAATGGCGCATCTGAGCATTCCGGCAAGTTTCATCTGGGCCAGGGGTTTGGAAAACGCGCCGGTTACGGTTCGCTTCCGCGCGCTGCCGGAATGGAAAATCGCCACGCAGCTTGTGCCGACCGCCGATCCGCAGGTGTTCACCGCGCCGCACATGCAGTACCTGATGGATTCGCCGACGATGCTGGCGAACTTCCGTCTGCGCGAATGGCCCGTGCAATCGAACGGCAAGACGTACACGATTCGCCTGGCCATCAACGATCCGGCGGCTTCGGACAAGGACGTGGATGAGTTCGCCGAAATGTGCAAAAAGATTGTTGCCGAACAAATTGCCATTTTTGGCGAAGCCCCTGATTTCGATTTCGGCACCTACACATTCATCTCAAACTACGTCCCGCAAATCGGCGGCGACGGCATGGAACATCGCAACTCGACCAGTCTGACCAGTTCGCGTTCCATCAAGGGCAATCCGCGCGGCAATCTGAGCACGGTCTCGCACGAGTTCTTTCACGCCTGGAACGTCGAACGGCTGCGCCCGCGCACCATCGAACCGTTCAGTTTTGAAGACGCCAGTGTTTCCGATGGGCTGTGGCTGGCCGAAGGTTTCACGCAGTATTACGGCAATCTGGCAATGAAGCGCGCCGGTTTCAGCGGCGATGACGCAGGCTTTGCGCGCGGTCTGGGCTTTACGCTCAACTCGGTGATTAACGCGCCTGGCCGCCAGACAAACGGTTACGGTCCCATTGGAATGAGCGAGCAAGCCGTTTTCTCTGACGGCGCACCGCAAGCCGATCCGACCAACCGGCAGAATCTTTTCGTGTCGTATTACACCTACGGCAGCGCCGTCGCCACCGGACTGGATTTGGCCTTGCGCACGAAATTCCCCGGAAAAACGCTGGATGGTTTCATGCGCGAATTGTGGCTATCGTTTGGCAAGCATCAGAAAAACCATGCTCCGGCAAAGCCTTACACCATTCCGGACCTGAAAGCAGCGCTCGCCAAATTCACTGGCGATGCCGCCTTCGCCAATGAATTCTTCACCCGGTACATCGAAGGTCACGAAGCGATTGATTACGAAAGCCTGCTCAAGCAGGCCGGATTCCAATTCCGCAAAGCGCGCCCCGGCAAGGTCTGGCTGGAAACGCAACTGCGCGAACAGGGCGGCGCCTTGGTCATCGGCAATCCGACGCTGTCCACCGGTCCGCTTTACAAAGCCGGGCTGGATCGCGGCGACAAGATTCTGACCTTCGATGGCCAGACGGTAACCAAACCCGCCGACGTACAGGCGATTCTGGACAAGCACAAACCCGGCGACACCATCCCCATCGAAGCCGAACAGCGTGGCGTCAGGAAAACCGTCCAACTGACTTTCACCGAAGATCCGCAAGTCGAAGTCGTCTCGTTTGAAAGCCTCAACAAGGAAATTACGCCGGAAATGAAAAAGCTGCGCGCCGAATGGCTCGGTTCGCTGGTGAACTAGATCGGAACAACCAAACGTGGGACGGACTTTAGTCTGTCTCCAGGTCGGGACAGACTAAAGTCCGTCCCACGTGTACCAATCTTTTTTGGTCTGATTTAGTGGAGAAGTCCACAAGTTCTCCCCCAAACATTAGGCATTGGAAATTGAGAATTGGCTTTCCAGAGAAAATCTCTCCGATTATTCAATTTCCAATCTCCAATTCCGCAATGACCAATGCCCAATGTTTAATGTGTGGGTTGAAAACAAGCCCACGCTTCAGACGGCTGGCTATTTGATCGTGACTTTCACCGTATTGGTGATGCGATTTTCAAACGTCAGGACAAGATCAACTTCGCCGCGACCGGCCAGCGAACGTGGCAGTGGGCCGAGGTTGACTTGATCCGCGCCAATCAGCCCCGGCGCTTCACCGGCATACGCAATGGGAATGCTGACGCCGCCAAGAAGAGCGGAAGCTCCCAGCAGGACATCCCGTTTGCGGAGCCCGGAACCGTAAAGCACCAGATACACCTGATCCGTTTCCGGCCCCAGGTCGAGCGGGATCGAGACCAGTTGCCCGTTTTCAATCTTCGAAAGCGGCTCGAAAACTGGCGCGCCGCCGGCGGAGATTCTGAGCGCCACGCCAGCCACAACACCCTGCCCCGTGGCATTGGACGTGAACAGCCCCGGCGCAATGCGCGGGACGGAAACCGCGCCAATGCCCGCAATCGTACTGCCGGACCGGACGATAAACAGCGCCTGTCCGATCGCCGTTGCCCCTGGAACCAGGAAGTTGATCTGCCCCGGCGAGACGAAAAACAGCAGCGCTTGCCGTTCGATCCCCAACGAATCGCGAATCGTCACGGTTGTCCCCAGCAGAGCCGTGGGCAGCGGCAAGGTCCCGGCGATTTCGACGCCGGTAGCCAGATTTTCGCCGAAGATCGCTGCGATGGAATCGGGCGCGACCCCCGCGCTGGCGAAGGAACTCGCCTGAACCGCTGAGGCCAGTTTGCCGACCAGGAAAGGAATTGTGGTGGAAGTGCCTCCGCCGGGTTCTGGCGTGAAGACCATGATGTTTGCCGTTCCCGCGGCGGCGGTGTCGGCGTTTGCCAGCATCGCTGTCAACGTCGTGCTGTTGATAAAGGTGGTTGGACGATCCGTACCGTTCACACGCACGACGGAATTGACGGCGAAGTTTCTGCCGGTGACGGTCAGTCCCACTTGCGTCACACCGACGGTGGCCACGCCCGGCTCCAGGTTCGTCAACACTGGAACCGGATTGGTCGCCGTGACACGGAACGCAGTTGCCGGAGACACGCCGCCGCCAGGTTCCGGGTTGAAGACCGTGACCGGCGGATTGCCCGGCGTCTGCAAATCGGTAGCGGGAATTTGCGCCTGTAACACGGTTGAACTGACAAAGGTCGTTGGCCGTGGCGATCCGTTCCAGTTCACCACGGAACCTTGAACGAAATTGCCGCCGTTGACCGTCAGTGTAAACGCCGTGCCAACGGCGGCCGTACCTGGATTCAAGCTGATGGTTCCAGGCAGGAGATTGAGACGGCTGACCGGAATCGTCATCGGGTTGGATGTGCCGCCGCCCGGCGCCGGGTTGAAGACAGTAATTTCCGCCAAGCCCAGAGCGCTGGCGTCGCTCTGCGTAATTGCAACCAGCAATTGCGTGTTGCTGATGAAGGTGGTTTGCCGATCCTGCCCCTTCCAGCGCACGACGGAAGCCGGCGTAAATCCTGTGCCGTTGATGACCAGCGTGGCGGCGCGCCCGAAGAGCACAAAATTCGGCGCAATTTTGCCGAGCGTCGGACCAGGATGATTGCCGCTGATGGTGATCGTGCCGGTCTTCAGGCAGGCCGTTACGCCCGTGCCGATGCGGCGAATGCGGTTGTTGCCTGTGCCGGCAAAAATCACTTCGCCGTCCGCGCCCAGCGCGATATTGATTGTCTGCGGGTAGAACGGGCCAGGCGTGATTCCCCCGATGGTCAGCGGAGGGGCAAAGGTCGCCAATTGCGCGCTGGCCGCTGGCCCGCCATCGCCATCGAAACCGAACGTAGTCCCGGCCACGGTTTCCACCAAACCGTCCGCCTTGACTCGCAACACTTTGAATTCGCCTCTGACGGGCACTTCAGAACCACCGATGACGACGAAAGCGTTGCCGCTGGCGTCCACCGCCACATCGCGCGGGTTGGCGACCGGCGTGGCATTCAGCTTCTCAAAGCTGCCGCTGTTTGCGCTGGTTTCACGCAGGATCTGGTTGTTGGTGTAATCGGCAATGTACAGCCGTCCGTTCGAATCAATTCCCAAACCGGTGTAGAACGACTGCGGCAGGTTCAGGCTCGTCACAATGCCGGTCGAGCCGTCAATTTTGCGCACGGCTCGATTGGCGACATCCGCGACATAAATGTGCTTCTGCGTTGGATGAAAGACGATGTCGCTGGGGGCCAGGAACTTTGCGCTGAACGCAAAACCGCCGTCGCCATTGCCCTGCTGCTGTTGTCCGCCGCCGCCGACAGTGACGATGCGCCCCGGTTCAATGGCAAGTCCGGCAAACAACGTCACCGTTGTGGCCGAAGTATTGATGAATCGAATCAGCCCCGTGCGCTTTCCGTCGCTGGACGGCCCTTTTTTCGAATCGGCGATAAACAATCCCTGCGCTGTTGCAAACAAACCCTGTGGATTGTCGAAACTGGCCTGGTTGACCAGTGTATTGTCCGCTGCACCGGAAGCGGCTTCGTTGTTGATGGTGACGATTTGACCGGGCGGGATGACGCGTTCGGCGGAGGTTCCGGCAAACAGTGTCACGACGGTCTTGCCGCGGTTGACAAAGCGAATGGTCCCGCGCGGCGTGTCGGTGATGAATAAATTGCCATTTGGGTCCACCGCGACACCGGAAGGATTCGTCAGCAGTCCGCTGATTGCCGGGCTGTTGTCAAAAGGCGGCAGCAAACCGTTGCCTGCAATGGTGTCAATACCGCCAGCCGCGATGTTTTTGCCGAGAACGACCACGTCGCTGCCGCCCTGGTTGAAGTAACGGACGCGGCCACGCAGCGAATTGGCCTGGTCCAGAATGTACAGCCCCGTCGCATCGGATTCGAGCCCGACCACCGGCGAATTGTTCGAGCTGTTTTGCAGATTGAATCTGGCACTTGCCGCCGGCCCGGCGTCTCCGCAATCGGAAATCGTGTAATCGCAGGTCGTGCGTGATTCGCCTGCCAGCACGGCAAAGTCCGGCGCGACCCGCACAATCGTCTGATCGTTTCCGGTGGCCGCATACACTTCGCCGCCGCGAACCGCCAGCGCCGAAGGGAATGGATTGATCCCAGGCCCATCCAGAGCGAATTGATAGACCAGCGTGATCTTGCCGGCGGCGTCCACCTTGACGATGCGCGCGTGGCCGGTATCCGCAATGTAAAGATTCCCCGTGCTGTCAAAGGCTATGTCGCGCGGGTTGAGCAAGGGAACCGCCGTCGCATCGAGTTGCTGACCGACAGGCGGCTCAGGGAACTTCTGACCAGAGGTGGTCGCCGCCCCATTGCCCGCAACAACCTGCGTTTGATTGTAGCCGGTGATTTTGTAAACACGGCTGACGCCGGTTTGCGGGCTCAGGAAGTAAACTTCTCCCGTCATTGGATGCACGGCCATTGCGCCAAGTTCCACCGGCGGCGCGGCCACCACGCCCACATTGCCCGGGTTGAGCGTGTCACCAAAAACTGTCTGATTGTTTCCCGACAGGTTGTAAGCCAGCACAACCGAGGAAGAGTCATCGCTGATATAAAGCACATTGCCATCGTTGCTGATCGCCAAACCCACGGGATTGATTGCAATCAACGAAGCTTTTTCATTACTGGTGGCCAAAGTCGGGATGCCTGCATTGGTGGCGCCCGGGCTGCCAGTGCTGTTGGTCAGGACGCTGTTTGCTTCCGATTCGATCCTTTTCCCGCCAATCGTCACTGTCCCGGCAGTGGTATTGATGAATCGCACGAAATTTCCCGAAGCGGATTCGTCAACCACGAACAATCCGCGCCCCTGCGGATCGCGAACGATGACGGTCGGCACGGTGAAGGAAGTCTGCCTGGCCTGCGCCCCTTCGCCATAACCGCCAGCGATGGTGTCAATCGTGGTCAAACCGGAATTGGCTGTTGCACGCATTTGCCAGGTGTAACTGCCCGGCCCGGCGTAACTGTGCACGGTGTTGGCCTGGTTTGAAAGCGGCGCGCCATCGCCGAAATCCCATTCGATGCTGGCCGAAGTCGCGCAGCCCGCCGCCGTTGCTGTCGTCGTGAAATTGACCGGCGCATTGACCGCCGCCGTCACCGGCACGGTGGCGGAACATTCCACTTTGCATTCGCCCTGCGCCGCCGCCCGACGCGCGCGCAGACCCAGCGAAAGCGGTAACCCGAAAATCAGCCCATAGGTGATGAGTTTTTTGAGTTGTTGGAGGGAAGCAGGCAGGAAAGTTTTCTTCATCAGGTACCGCATATTCAAAAGCTCCTTTGCCTTGTCGCGGCGCAAACCCGTGACTTGCGCCGAACGGCCGTTAGACCGATTCAGTCATTGAACGGAAGTAAATATGGGGCGGCAATGAAAGGAACAGATCAGTAGGAATATAGAAGCACAAAGGCAGGAGAGAAATGCTTCTCACGGAGAAGTCCCAGGTATATTTACTTCCCAGCAAGATGGGAAAGTAAACATACCTGGGTTAATTGCATTCTTACTTGATATTTATACTGACAGGGTTTGCAGGCTTGCCTCCCACTGTCAGCACCACGTTGACCTGGCCACGCCCGATTAGGGAACGTGGAATCGGGCCAACATTGACTTGATCCAGTCCGACAAAACCAGGTGCGGCGGCAAAGCCCAGGACAGGGGTCGCCGTCCCTCCGATGGATGCTGAAACTGAACCGTCGCTGGCGTTTTTGACACCAGTGCCATAAAGAATCAGGTAAACGTCGGTGCCTCCCTGTAGTTCAAGGTCAATCGGAATGGGCGTGATTTGCCCGTTTTGCACAGTGTAAATCGAGTCATAAACGAGTTGCCCCTGAATTACCCGAAGCGCAGTGGCCGCCGGAAGGCCTTGTCCACTGGCATTGGCGGTAAATAATCCCGGAACGAAGCTCGCGACATTCATCGTCCCCATGCCGACCACATTGTTGTTGATCGAGACGGTCACGGTGGCGTTGCCTTCGGCGGTGCCGGGCGGAACCTGGTAGTTGATCTGCGTCGGCGCGACGAAAAACAGAGCGGAGTCACGCGACGTGCCCGCGCTGTCTTTGATCGTCACCTTCGTTCCGAGCAGGCTGGTTGGCAGCGGGACGGTGTTGGCGATTTCCACGCCGGTGGCCATGTTGACGCCAAAAGCCGCGACGATGGATTCGGGCGCGATTTCAGCGCCGAGGAAACTCGCCGCCGACACGCTGGCAACATTCGGAAGCTGCGGTTGGTTGATTGTAAAGGTCAGTGCCGAAGTGACGCCGCCGCCCGGCGTCGGCGTGAAGACCGTGACCTGCGCGGTTCCGGCGCTGGCAATCAGATTGGCCGGAACCTCCGCGACCAGTTCCGTGGAACTGCCGAATGCGGTTGACAGATCCTGGCCGTTCCAGCGCACTTTCGAACTGGCAACGAAGTTTGTCCCATTGGCCGTCAGGGTGAATGCCGGGCCACCCGCCAAGGCGGAATTCGGATTGATGGAACTGAGCGTTGGCGCGGGATTCGTGCCGGAAGTGATGTTGAACGTGACGACGTTCGACGTGCCGCCGCCAGGGGCGGGATTGAAAACACTGACGCTGGCCTGCCCGGTGCCGACCAGATCCGTGGCCAGAACCGCCGCCATCACTTGCGTCGCACTGACGAAAGTCGTCGCACGCGGCGAACCGTCCCACCGCACAACTGAGCCAGCGACAAAGCCATTGCCATTGACCGTCAGCGTGAATCCGGCGCTGCCTTCAACAGCCGAGTTGGGGCTGATGCTGGTGATGGCCGGAACCGCATTCGGTTGATTGATCGTGAAGGTCAGTGGATTTGACGTGCCGCCGCCCGGCGCAGGATTGACGACCGTCACATTGATGGCGCCCGCACTGGAGAGATCCCCCGCCGGAATTGCCGCCGTCAACTGCGAATTGCTGACAAAGGTGGTCGGACGATCCTGACCGGCCCAGCGCACGACGGACAACGGCACGAAATTGGAGCCAGTGACCGTCAAGGTGAACGCCCCGCTTCCGATCAATGCGGTACTGGGGGCCAGACCGGCCAACTGCGGCTGCGGATTGTCGCCCTGAATGGTGATCGTGCCGGTCTTCGAGCAGGTGGAAACACTCGAACTGAGCCGGCGCACGCGGTTGTTGTTGCTGTCGGTGAAGATGATTTCCCCCGTTGAGCTGACGGCGATATTGACCGTCTGGGGGATTTGATTGGTTATCCCGCTGCCGACAACCAGGGGCGAAGGCGCAATATCTATCCGGGCGCTGGCCGCCGGGCCGCCGTCTCCGCTGAAGCCGGCGGTTGTTCCGGCAATCACCGTGACGGCGCCGGACGAATTGATCTGGACGATCTGATGGTTGGTGGTGGCTTCTGGCGTGGGGCCGACGGTGACGTAGGCATTCCCATCCGCTCCGACCGCCACATCACGCGGTTTGTTCAGGCCGGAAGCCAGCACACTGAAAGTGGCGCTGCCTGCCGAGTTTTCGCGCAGCACAGAACCATCGGTGTAGTTGGCGACATACAGGCGGCCATCTCCGATGCCCAAGCCGGTGTACTGTTTGCCGGTCAGTATGCTTCCCACCACGCCCGTGCCGCCGTTGATCCGGCGAACCGCGTTCTGTCCGGTATCGGTGATGAAAATGTTGCTGTTCGCATCAACCACCACATCCGTCGCGCCAATGAATTTGGCTGCCAGCGCAAAACCGCCGTCTCCATTGACGGATGGCGATTCACCGCCGCCCGCAATTCTCGCCACCTGTCCCGCCGGAACACTGACCGGCGATGACGAACCGGGAAAGAGGGTGACGGTGTTTGCCGAAGTGTTGATGAAACGAAGCACGCTGGTGCGGCGTCCGTTCGCGGACATCGGGACGGTCGGACCATTTTTCGAGTCAACGACGTAAAGTCCCTGATTGGTAATAAACAGACCTTGCGGAGAATCGAATCCGGCTTGAATGACGGGCACGCCGTCGCTGGCGCCGGAACCGACATTCTTGTTGACGGTGGTGATGCCGCCGGGCGCAACGGTTTGTTCCGAAGCCGTACCGGCAAAGATTTTGACCGCGCTGGATCCCCGGTTGACGAAACGGATGCGCGCGGTGATCGTATCGGAAATCCACAAATTCCCGTTCGCATCAACTGCCACACCGGTCGGAGTGTTGAAGGTTGCGCTGGTCGCCAGCCCACCGTCATACGGCAGGGACAGGCCATTGCCAGCAATCCTGTCAATCGCGCCCGCCGCAATCGTCACGCCGCCCACAGTGACCGATCCGCCGGACTGATTCAGGTAGCGGACGCGGCCCCGGCCCGAAATGACCTGGTCCGGGATGAACAGGCCGTTGCCATCGGCGACAATCCCGGAAACCGGCGGATTGCCTGTGCTGCCCTGCAAATTGAAAGTTGCGTTCGTTCCCGCGCCGCCGTCGCCGCAGTTTGAAACGGAGTAGTCACATGACAGCCCTTCTTTCCCGGCCACGACCGTTGCCGTCCCGTTCAACCGGACAATTGTTTGCAAGTTGCCCAGCACGACGTAAATATTGTTGCCCAGAACCGCCAATCCTGAAGGATAGGGATTCAGGGACTGCTGGCCGAAGTCGAATTGTTGAACCAGGCTGGCGTTGCCATTGGCTTCGACGCGAATCACGCGCGCGTGACCGGTGTCGGCAATCAATACCCGGCCGGCGCTATCGAGTTCGACGGCGCGCGGTTGCAGCAAGGGAACGTTCAATGCCGGGCCCGCCGAGAAAGGATCATCCACCTTGGAAATTGCGCCGCTGCCGGCGATGGCCGTGGAAGTGCCATTGCTCGAAATTCTGTAAACCTTGTTCACGCCGGCAGTGGCATCAGCCACGATGACATCGCCGGTCGTGTTGTTGACCGCCAGGCCGTTCAGGACCTCGCCGAAGCCGGAAGCCAGCGTCCCAATGTTGCCGGAGCCGATGGACACACCGGCAACCGTGACAGGCGCCGAGGAAACATTGAGCGCCCGGACTTGTTTATCAATCTGCGCCAGAAAGTAGACCAGATTCCCATCCGCGCTGGTATCAAGGCCGGAAACCACTCCCAGATCCGAGCTGGTTCCGGGCACGTTCTCGCCGAGTTCCAGGCCTCCGCCCGCGATGGTGCGAACAACCCCCGGCGGAATGTTGCGTCCGGCAATCGTGACCGCCGCATTGCTGGTGTTGATGAAGCGGATGAGCGTATTGCGGTCAATGGTGTCCACCACGTAAATGCCACGGTTCTGCGGATCGCGCGCCACCGCCGTCAACAGGCCAAATGGCGCCTGGGTGGCCAGATTGCCATCGCCCAGTCCGCCCGCGATGGTGTCAATCATCGTCGAGCCGGTACTGACGGAGGTCGTCAGGGTCCAGGTATAAATTCCGGCGGCGGAATAGCTATGATTCGGATTTTGCTGACTCGACCGCGAGCTTCCATCGCCGAAATTCCAGTCAAACGATGGCTGTTGTGTGGCGCAGCCGTTCGGCGTTGCCGTGGCCGCGAATACGACCGGAGCATTGACTGCCCCGGTTGCCGGCACCGTCGCTTCGCAATTGACTGTGCATCCCTGAGCTGGTTCGCCTTGTCGTGGCTGGCCGGGATTGCCCCTGCCCAAGCGCAGGGTTGAGCTGGGAATAGATTGGTTTGCCGATACCGTTCGAGCGTCCCTTGATGAACGGCCGGCGGCCGCACCAGCCCAGCGCGGCTGCGTCAACAAGCTTCCAGCCGCAATCAGACCAATGATCAACAGGGAAAAGGTAATGAATCGTGGGTGTCGAAAATTCGTGATTAGATGAGTGAGTGATAATCGAAGGTAGCCCCTCAAAACAGACATAGATCAACAACTCCTTTTAGATTTTTTAGGGCAGCATGGATACCAAGACTGGTTTTTGCCAGCGATCAGTATGTTTCAATTTGTCCGTTCGTGTGTGTGTAGTGTTGTGTGAGTTGTCATCAGTAGGAACAGTTCCCCCAGGCAAAGTTGAGTTGGCTTACACAATCAGCGTATTTGCCTTCCGGGGCAGTAGTGTTAATTGGCAATGGGCAGCAATGGGTAAATTATGGGACCGATTGCCGGACGTGAACCGGGGACCTGTTGTTTACAAAAAGGTCAACCGACGTGAGGGATTGGCAATCGAAAGACGAACAACCTCGTCAAAAAACCTGCTAAAAAAATCGCCGGAGCGTCTGCCGGAACGTCTACATGATTAAATTGCTTGTCAGTGACGAAGTGAGGGCGGACTGTAACCGATGAGATGATTTCCTGCAACCGGTTATTTGTTAGAACCCGCCCGGAGGTGGCTTCTGACACGAAAGCCGATCAGCGCCGTAATCCAGCAGTACGGTGCCGCGAAGGACGGCGAAAACTGCGCAGTGGGCCGAACTAACGGGCTGGGTTAAGCGCGGAGGCGGCGTAAATGAATGGCGAATAAACTGAGCAGCGGGAGTACGCCATCCGCGGCCTCGAACGGGAGACGCGCCAGCAATCGAGGAGGCTCTGCTGGATTCCGGTCGTTTGTGGCGAAGGCCAACAGCCTTTGGGGCCCGCGTGTTTCACGTTTTTCCACCCAGATGCTCCAGGGCTCCCAGGAGAAATAGCCGACCTGATGTGATCCCAGGGATTGAACAGCCAATTCGCGTGTGATTGGGACCGGATCACGCCAGCCGGCGCGGACCAGCAAGGGAGCGCATGGCGGAGCCGGATCACTGGCGCGATTGCCGGCCGCGCCACGGGCCATCAGGCACTCCGAATCCGCTGTGGGTTCCCAGGTCAGGTCGGGCCAATCAAATACCAGGTGCCCGAGTTCATGTGCCAGCGGGCCAAGGCCGGCATTGGCGGGCGTCACGGCGTAGCGCCTGACCAGGATGTTGCCCTCCCCTAGGCCGCTCTGGGGAATGTGCCAGGTATGAGGCAGAAATCCATCCGGGGTAATCAATAAAAGTTTGCCCTGACAGGCCCGCAGACAGGATGCGCCGTTGGAATCGAGGCGGGCCAGCAGATCAGCCGCCAGCGCCTGGGAATTGCGCGGCCAGCGGCCCTTTCCCCCCAAATCGTGGTAGAAAACCAGCGGGCGTAACGGTGTCGCGATGGAGAGCACAACGAATTTGAGCTGGCAGCGTCCCTGGCTCACGTTTTCAAACCAGGCGGCGGTTTCGGCCAGCAGATTGCCGGCCGGGGCCAGAAGAAGCGTTGCGATTGGCACCGTCATCCGCCCCATAAGACCTCGAGCAGAAATTCGCCGGAGGGGGTTTTGACGATGCGCAACGGTCGCCCGCCATCGAAGCTAACCCAGTAGCGTGCGCGGTGGACAAAGTGAGAATCAAGCGAACGGGGATCCTGGCCACCGGAAATCACCATGTCTCCGGTGGCATCGTAATCGAGTGTTTTGGCGGCATCCGGGCGCACCGCGATCCAATAGCATCCATAAGGAAACGCAAGCAAGGTGCTGTGCGGTATGCCGTCGGATGTGGCGGGCACGCGCAGCCATCCGGCGTCGGCAACGTCTTCTGCCCTGCCCCGCCCGCTGCGGTCGCGTGCGAAACGAAGCGTGCGAATCTCATCCGTTTTCCGCAATCCCAGAGCAGGTTCTTCCGCACGCTCCGGCGTGTCGCCCGGTTTTTCAGGCTGTTTGACCGCCAGCGGATTCCCGTCCACCAAGAGCGAAAGGGCACTTCCCGTCGCTTCAATGTAAAGCGTTTCGTCCGGTCCCAGCACGCACCAGCCGATGCGGCCTGCTGGAACCGCGGCAAGAGCCTCATCCACTTTGCGCTGAATTTCAGTCAAGCCCTGTCCAGCCGAAATTTCAATGGTGGAGGTTCCCCGAGTATTCGCCTCAAATTTCCACGTTGTCGCGGTGCGCGCGGGGCCGGGCCGGCTTCTGAATCCGGGTTTCAGTCCCATCCCGGCGCCTCTGTCCGCGACTCCCGGCCAACCGCGAGCGAACAATTCTGAAGCGGTGCCAATCAATTCGCGCAACAAGCTTTGGTCCGCGCCGGATGTGCCCGTGCCGGGAGCAGGCACGCGAACGGTGCCGGTCAGGCCGGGCGTGCGGGTTTCAATCACCACCGTGCCATCCGGATACGCGGCAGCCTGTCCGATCCCGCGTCCGAAGAGTTCATCGTGAATGCGCCGGGCCACCTTGCGCGCATCATAGGAACCCGCCGGGAAGGTCACGGGCACATTCACTGCCACGGGCGCGCCGGCAAGTCCGGGATTGTCGTTGAACTGGAAAGTCAACGTGCCCGTCAGATTCTTTGATCCCGTCAACGGCGGCAAGGCCACGGCGGCTCTGGCTGCCGGTGCGCGTTCCAGATCACGCCGCAGCGACAGCGAAGGCGCAAAATCAATCACCGGAATCACGGAAGACATACAACCATCCCGCCCGGAACGGATCTTCAACGATTGAGAAGCAGTCTGGGTTATCTCATACGCGCGCCAGTTGCAGTTTGCCGTATCGCGGTAACTGGAATCTGCCGCCGGGTTGGCGGCGATGTAGGCGTGCAGAAGCAATTCCTTGAACTCATCTGCTGTCACCGCCTCCAGACTGCCAACAACCCCAGCCCCGGTTTCCTGCAGCGGCAGCGCCCTGTCAGAGGTGAAGCCGGTTGTGATGTTGTCGGTCACAGCGTTTGGAAGGGCGCCGGAAGGGCCTGCCAGAATGAGATTCCGGGAGTTCCCGCAATCCACGGATTCGATCGTCAAAGCATCGCCGGCAGCGCGCGCGCGCACGGTCCATTGGCACTGGCGTTCGATTTGCGCGGCAATGTTCGCCGCGGTCGTGCCCGCCGGAGCCGTGAACGTGACAGAGAATTTCGCGCCGTTGACCGTAAGGTCGAAGCCTTTACCGTTCAGAACCGCCGCGCTGGACGGCATTTTGATCTCGGGGAGGCGCGCCGGTTGCGCGGCCAGAAGCGCCCAGACCGGGCGTTCCACATGGTCCACGGTCGCCGTCATTTCGAAGATGCCTGGTTCCATTGCCTGGGTTGTCGGGCAGGCAGCTTCGAGTATCGGGCCTGTCTCTCTGCCATCGGGAGCGGAAAACCGTATGGAGCCGGGGCCGAGGTTGGGTGAGGGCGGCGGCGCCTGCTTTAGTGTCCAGGCCGTAACGTGCGAAGCCGTTGTGTCGCCGTAATTGTTCGTGCGCAGGCGCAGCAGGCGTCCCGTTGCGGTTGAAACAGCCACCTCCGCGTTATACACAGCCTGGGGCGCGCCTCCGGTTTGACAGGCGTGGGTCAGCAGCTCTTCGAGCGAGCTAAACAAGCCTGACGAAGAAGCGCTTCCTCCTGAAGACAGCGTGGGCAATGCCTCCATGTGCTGCACACTTCCGCGTCCCGTGCCGCTCACGCTCCAATTCCCCGCGCTGACAAACTGGCTCTGGTCGAATCCAAGAATGGTAAAAGCCGGATAGTCGCCGCCAGCGCGAAACGCATTGAAGTCGAGCGTGATCGAATGAGCGGCCCCGGTGTCACGGCTTTCCACCACCAATCGCCTGCCTGGCAGGCCGATCCAGACCTTGGGGACCTGGGCTGCCAGAAACTCCACCGCATCGGAAAGTGTCATCACACCTGCGGGAACCAGTGGCAGTAAAGTCGCGCTGCCATCCATCCATAGACTGATCGGGTAATTCTTCAGCAGCGTCAGCATGGCGGTTTCATCAATTGCGGAAAGTCCCGTCAGATCCTGATTGGCGCGGACAGTGGCTTGATCGCCCCAGAGGGCAGCCGCAGCGACTGTCCGGCCGGCCACTTTGACAATGATGGCGCCGTTTTCAGCCCGGAAGGTCGCGCCGGGAGCCATCGTGGTTTTGGTGGGAGTTTCAGCCACCTTGAGCAAGTCGCGTAATCCCGGCGGAGAGGTCTCGATGGTGACGGCGCCCTCCAGCGAGCTCAGCGCCAGGTTCGCGCCCTCGGCTCCCACCTGAACAATTTGTTGTGACACGGTGCCGCCGGACTGAACCAGCAGGCCCGTCGCGCAGTCAACTGCTCGCTGAAGCGCCGCGCGAAGTTCCTGCGGCGTAACCGCGCGCGTATTGGCCACCGTTCCATGCCCTTTGGCAGTCATCGTGGCTGTCGTCCAGTCAATCAGCAAAGGATCAAAACCGAGGGCGGCCAGCAGCGGCGCGTTATCGAACTTCATGGAAAAGCCGCTGCCCGCTCCGGCGGTCTCAAGATGCAACAGGTCCGTGCCAACACCGGGCGAACGCGCCACCCAGGCGCGCAGCGCGGGCGT
Organism: Heliomicrobium sp.; assembly: GCA_021155085.1. GTDB lineage: Bacteria > Acidobacteriota > Blastocatellia > RBC074 > RBC074 > RBC074. The sequence continues at coordinate 118,833 of JAJNQA010000112.1, forward strand.
GGTCTGGTCAATTCGCTGCGCAATCTCGTCCAGCGTAGTGAACCCGGCCAGATCCATCGCATAGGCGCGAGTGGTGGCGTCCGGGTCCGTGACGGTAATGGTCAACACCGGGGGTGTAATCTTCAGCGGCAGGCTGGCGGCATTGAGGGTGCGGGCAATGGCTGGCGCTCCGGCAATCTGCGTGCTGCTCCGGGCCACCCGGGTGTCTCTGGAATCCTTCACCACAAAATCGTATTGGCGGCACTGCACTCCCAAATCCACTGTGGGGCCAACGGCTCTGGTCTGGATGCTGCCGGGCGAAGCCGTGGTCAGTCCCAGCGGGTCAGTCGAATCATTGACCGGCCTTGAAATGTGTTCAAGACGAAAGCCCTCCTGGGTCTGAAGCCGCCAGGCCAGATTGGCTCCGGCCGGGACTTCGCTGAGCGTGAACGCCTCCACCGGCACTCCCTCGTGACGAACGGGAGAATCAAGCCTCGCGGCGACATTCAGTTGATCGCTGCCCACACCAATGGCCGCGCTGGTGAGTGTGCCGCGGTCGCGCAGGAAACCGGCGGAAGCCAGCGCGGGCGAAGGCGTGGTCCCTGACTCCGGCAACGAAAGCGTGAAGCCCGGAGCCTGAGCTTGATAAAGCGTGTTTTCAATTGAGAGCATCCAGGTCATTCGCACGACGATGCTGGGAACTACGCGGGCGATGGCGGCGCACACCGCAGCCAGGTCCGGTTCGTTTCCCGTAAACGCCACGGTTTGCGCAGCGCCACCGTCCACCGCCAGGCGGAGCGTTTCTCCAGCCACGGGCAGACGGTCAAAAACGCGCAGGTCGCAGCGCGCGCCTTCTCCATCCATGGGGATCCGTACGGAATGACCGTCAATCAACAGGTCAAACCAGGCCGGTCCGTCCAGCGCAAGGGTTGCCGGTAACGGCGCGGACTCCAATCGCGCGGGATTCACTTGCGTCAAGGTGAACGGAGCGTTGCCGGTAAAGACTGCGTTTTCCAAACTGATCGTATGTCCGCCCGCAACTTCGATCACCAGTTTGCCCGCTTCCATGCGCGCTTGTGGATTGACGGACGCGACGCTGTAAGGCAGCGTCGCGCGCTGGCGCGCATCGCCGATGACGGCCGAGAGCGTTTCAAGCGAAATCGCCGTGCTGTCCGTGATCGAATGCGGTGAGGGTGCGCCACCCGCCGTCAGGGACGGTGTTGAGCCACTGGCATTTCCCAAGGCTCCGGTCGGAAGCTTGCTCACGCGCAGCGTGGCTGACGAACCGGCCGTGACCGTCTGCACCACCACGAAAGCTCCGTCCGGCCAGGCGCGAACGCCTTCCACTGAGTCCATGATTTTTCGCGCGATTTTGTCTGGCGTGCTCTCGCCCGCAGCCAACGTGACAGGCTGTTTCACACCGAGCACTTCGATTTCCAGCGGTGCCGCGGCCAGATTGGCTTCGGCAAACGCCGGATCGGCAGTGTTGATGCGCACCTGAGCGGCAGCCGCCAGCAAGGGAACCTGGTAGGGCGTCGCGCCGCCAAACACCAGACGGCCCGTGGAAAGCGGCAACGGCCCCATCGCTCGCAACCGCCGGTTGGGCTGATCGTAAAGCGCCGTCAGGACGGTTGCGATTCGGGCGCTGCTGGCGGCAACATCCGCCGCCGCCGAACCGAGGGAAAGAGTCAACTGCCCGGACACAACATTGGCAGCAAGGCCCGCGGGCGCGGCTGGCCAGCCGCTGCGGATCGCATTGTTGAACTGCGCCGCCAGGTCCGCCGGAGCGATTTGCGCCAGGTTGTCGAATGCGCCAGAACCTGCCGCCCGCATTCTCTCGCCGCGAAAGTCGCTTTCCAGGGCGGCGGTGCGGCCCCTGCGGCGCGTTTCAACTGTCAGCACAGGCAAACAGCGAAGCGCTACCGGCAGACCCGCGCCGCCGGAGCCAGTGCGCAATTGCTGGTTCAATCTCCGCGCCGTGCCCCGCACGGTTTGGTCTGTCGTGCCGGCAGGCAGTGAATAGCTGTTATTTCCAATGCGCAGGCTCATCCCCGCCGCGATGCCGCGATCGAGGGCCACATCGGCCCCCAAGGCAGGACGATGGGCTCCGTAAAGATAATATTCCGTGGCGCGGTCGTTGATTCGCAACACCAACTGCTCTCCCACCAGCCGGTAGGGTCCGGGCAGGCCCGCGACGAGCTGTCCGGCCGGAGGATTGAAGACCTTAATGGTTCTTCCGCCCGGCCTTCCCGGAAGACCGCCCATAAACTCTTCGAAACCGTGCGTGTGGAGGTCCGTCGTCGTGACATTCAAGCCGTCTGGTTGATGCAGACCGAGCAGACTGACCAGCGACTCGCGGTCGAGCGTGACCTGATGAACGTGATTTTGCTCCACACTGGTGAAAACCGTGAGCGTGGCAGGCAAGACTCCGGTGCCGATTGTCCGGCGGTCAAGATCTACAAAGTGATGATGCGGAGGCGAGCCGCTCTCCGTCAGGATGATTCGGACGGGATTGAGCGCCGCTTCCTGCTCCGTGTTGTCGGATTCATAAAAGGCAAATGAGATTGGCTTGCCATCAATGTGGCCGCCGCCCGGAATCCAGGCGAGCAAGGGGAAATTACGGAACCGGCGCAGCGACTGATCCCGGAAAACTGAAGGGATGTTTTTCTCAGAACCGGTCTGCTTCTCATAGGCGTGAAAGTGCAAATGATGACAGGCGCTGCGCCCCGTATTGTCTATGTCGGCGAGATGATACCCCTGCACGATGCGGTGGCCCTCATCGCCCCACAAATGGTCTTTTGACAGATGATAGTAGGTGGTGCTGGTGAGAACACGCTCCTGATCCGTGCCGGGATCGTGGCCGTTGGCCCAACTGTCATGCTGGATTTCGATGAAGTTTGCATTCGAGCCGTCACCATTCGCGATTGAACGCTCCAGATTGACGATCACTCCGCCGCGCGCCGCCAGGGCGGGACGATTCTCTCGTTCGTTGAAGTCATAGGCGAAGTGATTGTCGGAGTAGCCCGGCGAGGGGATATAGTGACTGAAGATCCCATGCACGCCCTGTCCGCACATCCAGTTTTCACCCTGACGATACGGCAGGCGGTAAGGGGAAGTATCCGCATTGAGCTGGTCGAAATATCCGTGCTTGTCGCGCCCGTCATCAACGTAAAACCACCACAGGAAAAATGGAATGATGCCCGCCAGGAAAAGCCCGCCTGTGATGATCAGTGTATGGAGCACCGCGGAGTTCCAGCCGTCGCTGTTATTCGTGCCGAAAATAATGGGCAAGCCGATCAAACCCGGGATTGCGAGGGCCGCGAAAACAGCGACAAAGGCTCCAACAGCCTTTCCCATGCTTGAGGTTTCCAGATTGGTCAGAATGAGGATTCCCACAATCAGCCCGATTAGCCACATTACTGCAAACAGAATGAATGTCGGCCAGTCCGGGGCCATGGCAATGGAGAAGGGATTGACGCCGGCGACGTTCCCAAGAATGAGGTAGCCAACAACTTGCCCGACCAGCAATCCCGGAATCAGCACGCCGATCGTGCGTCCCGTAAATCCTGTTTCCAGACTGAAATCTTCCCAGGCCGGAAAGAGGCCGAAAAAGGAGGCGATGAATGTCGCGGGTCCCCAGATGGCCCACATGGTATTGACCATCGAAGCCGGCGCGCCATTCGCCCGCTTGCCCCAGTCATGAAAATACCAGCAGGCGCGCGCATACCAATACGTGACGCGGCTGTTGACGATGTTGGAGTAGTACTTCAGCGTGCTTCCCGCAAAGCCCAGGGCCCAGTTGGAGGCTGCGTGCATATCGTGGCAGGAGCCGAGGAAGCGAAACAGCAGGTTGATGGCGAGATTGCCCTGATCGGTAAAGAGCCAGTTGACGAAGCGCTTGCCGCCATCAGGTTCCGCCGGCGTGGGCAGGTTGATCTTTTCGGCGAAGACGGTCCGCATAAATGTCTGGGTGAATTGCCAGGCGATGCCGAGAACATTGAAGACGCCGTCGGCTTCGCGGCCTTTCCAGTTGCCCGCGCGAACCATTTCCCAGGTGGCGAAAAAAGACGCGAAGATGCCTGTCACCAGATCAATAATCCAGAGCGGATGGCCGATGGGATGCGGGGCGGCCAGAGCATCCTGTTCCCAGCCCACCGCTTCAGCGGCGTCCGGCATGCCTTGCGGTCCATCCTCCGCCGCATTCACGGTTACGTTTGTGTTCAGTTTCGTCAGCGCGCGCAGCAGGCCGCCGTACTGGTCGCGGAAAGCGCGCAGCGCCTCCGCCAGAGGCTGGATGTCAGCGGGCTTGAGACGATTGAGCAGGTCGTCGAGCGTTTTGCCCAGCGTGGTTTTGAGATCAATTTCCCCTCCGGCGGAAACCCGTTCCACCAGGGGGCCGAAGATTTGTCTTAACAGCACGGCGGACCGGAACCCGCGGTGCGCGTTCAGATCGCGCCCTCCGCCGTGAAACGGTCCTTCCAGAATGGCGGTGATGTCATTGAACTGTTCGCGCAGAAACGCGGACAGGGAAAGGCTGGTCGCCGCCGGCAGGCCTTCGAGAATTTTGGAGAGCCAGGCGCGCAGTTGCGCAATGCCAGACGTTCCGTTTCCCACCAGGTCAATCAGCCGGTCAAGCAGCGCCGGCAAATCAGTGATGCCATCCAGGCGGCCTTCCAGTAAATTCTGCAGGAAGCCAAAAGGCCCGGACGGCTCGACCCAGGATTTCATCTGATCAAAGAAGCCTTCCAGCGTCCGGACGCGCGAATTCAAATACTCCTCGACGCCAGGGCCCAGATCATCGGCCACACCCAGAATGCTGAATGCGGCATCCGAAAGTTCATCCAGCAGACTGTTGCGTTCTTCGGTGCGGAGCGAAAGCTCGATTCTGTTTTGATGCAGGAGCGCGTATCCGAGTGACATGGTTGCTTCCTCCAGGTTCAGCCAGCGCTGCCGGTGGCATTGACAGACAGTCCCGCCGCGGCGCCGCCACTGCCGAACGGGATGTCGCGCAGCATTTGATCAAACGCCTGTTCGACGCGGGCCAGTTCGCGCACCGCATCGTCGTGCAGCGTCTTGCCGGTTTTTTCCAGCGAAGCGCGAAGCCGCTGCGGCAGCGCCAGAATCGGCAGAATTTCCCGCAGCAGCTTTTCATAAACCGGATCGAGCGTCTGGCTGATGACCGCGCTGGGAGCCAGTTGCCCGATCTTTGCGACGGATTCGGCATAAGCCTGATCCAGTTGATCAATCTCGCCTTGATTGACCAGCAGCGACAGATTCAGCAGGTTGACGACGGCATCGCGCGCGGCTTCCAGCAGCGCCCGCAGCGGCGCCAGGTCAATCGCGTCAAGGACGTTTTCGATCCGCTGGTAAAGCTGATCGAGCGGCTGTGTGATCGGTTGCAGATTGATGCCGCGCAACAGATTGGCGGCCTGTTCAATGGAATTGACCGTGCCGCCGATTCCGCCCTCGCCCAGCAGCGCGTCAAATTTGGCGTGGATCGCGCCGAGAATTTCGGAAAGCCCTTCGGCCATCAGCCGGACATAGGGCGACAGCGCCCCAAAGGCCGTCACCAGCGCCGTCAGCGGCTCTTTCAAGGCGTCTTCCAACGCGGTGCGCAAGTGCTCTTTCAGTGCGGCGGCGGTTTTCGGCGGAGCCAGAAAATCAGCAAACACGCCGGCTCCCTGCAATTGGCTGACGCGGTAATAATCCAGCAGGCGTTCCTGGATGGCGCCCGCGGCTTCGCTGAGCCGCGGGTTGAGCTGCGCCCACGGCCCACGGGCCGCGTCGAGCCGGTCCGACGCGGCCAGCAGGTTCGTCAGGGCGGCGACCAGGCGGTCGCGCGCGGGCGTTTTTCTGCGGCTGCGCCAATCCTCCAGCGGGAAGGCGCGGGCCATCTGGATCAGCGCGGCCAGTTCCGCTGAATTGAGCAACACAGAGCCGTGTGCGGCGGCGGTTTGAAATGCCTGCGAAAGATCGCGCGCCAGCGCATCCCGCTCAATCGCGGCCACGGCTGACGCGACGGCGCTGAAAGGCGCGTCCAGCCGCGCCATCTCAACCGCATCGAGTTTTCCCAGAGCCTCGTCCACGATCTGCCGCACACTGGCGGCGGCATCGCCGGGCTGATCGAGCAGTGTGGCGGCCCGCTGCATCAAATCGCGCGCATCGGCCAGCAATCCGATCCAGCCCTGGATGGTTTGCATCACCTCATCAATTCCCGCAAAGACGGTGTCAATGCCGGTGGCCTGATAAACCTTTTCAATGGCGGCGGCAACTGCCTCCTCCACGGGTTTGAGCAGCCTGGAGGGTTGGAGCGCTTCCACCTGCTGTTTGACGGTCTGGTGCAATTCGACCAGCGGATCAATCACGGCCCCCACGTCGAACACTTTGAGCCGGCTGGCCAGACCGTCCAGCGCCTGCTGTAGCAATTTCAACAGGTCCGAAGGTTTGAATTGCCGCAGCGCCTGAATCAGTTCATTGAAAGGCGCATCGAGCTGCTGGCCGATGACCTTCGACGGCCGGAACCCCTCGATTTGCTGGCGCAAGGCATCCATGCCCTCCTCGAACACGGCCAGCACGGCTGTCGGGCCCTGCTGGATGGCGTCGCCGAGCGCGGTCAGCAACGGGTCGCCAACGGTCGCCGTAAAGTTGATGTCCGTGACGATGCTGACGGCTTGTTGCAGCAAGGGCCGGGCGGCGTCCGGGATGGTCGCTGGATCAATGGCCTTGACCTTGACATCAATTTCGCTGATGGCGGTGATGCTCAGGTCGGCGGCGGCTGGAAGATCCAGCCGCTCCAGCATCTGAATGGCCGCGTTGAGCGCCTGTTCGACTTCGGCAAAGGTGCTGCGCACCGAATCGCTTTGCAAGACCTGGGCGGCTTGTTCAACGGCGTAGCGAATGGGAGCGATCAGCGCTTGCGGATTGAACTGCTCCGCCGCCTGGGAAACGGCACTGACGGCCTCGCTGACGCCGGATCGAATCGGAGCGATTTTGGGCTGGATTTGCTGCGTCACGAACTCCTGCAATTCCGCTGGCAGGGTTTGCAGCGCGGAGCGAATCTGGTCGAAGCCGGCGGCCCCCAGAGCCTGATCCAGCGCTTCGGCCACCGGGGTCAGGGCGGATTCCAGTGTCTGGCGCACGGTTTCCTTGCCTTCGTTGACCCTGTCAACAGCCTGCCTGACGGTGGCGGTGACGGTGTTCAGCGGATCGGTCAGCGCGGACAGGTCGAAGTTTTGAATGGAAGAGACAACTTCATCAAAGACATCGGTGGGAGGCGCGGGAATCTGCGCGATCTGTTCTTGCAGCGAACGCGCCAGCCCAGACAGATTGTTGGACGGTTCGATGACGCGAATCACAGCCAGCAAAGCGCGCGTCAGTTTTTCATCTATCAGATCACACTCGGCCAGGGGCGAAGTTGCGGGATCGAATGCCACGGCAAGACGGTCCGCCAGGCCGGCGGCGCGTTCCAGTGTCACCACCTCGACCGTGCTCGGCGCGGCCCCCGTCAGGGTTTTGTTGCGCAGACTGGCAAAGACAGGGCTTGCGTCCGTCACCAGAGCGTTCAGTTCCGCCGCGCCAGTTCCCAGCACATTCGCCGCGGAGAGGACAGGCGCGGCAACCCGCTGGCGGGGCGTCATGATCAATTCGGACAGACGATTCAGGGTTTGCGCGAAGCCGGCGCTCAATTCCGCCCCGGACATGGTTTGCCAGGCGGCGATGGCGGCCAGTGTTTCCATCACATCATCGAGCACGGGAATTTGCGGCATGCGGAACTGCGGCCTGGTGTAACCGGAGGCTCCGCTCTTGAGCAGTTCGAGGATGCGCAGCGCATCCAGGCGCGGCCCGAAGGCATCCAGAATCTGATTGGCGCGTTCAAACAGCGCGTGCATTTCGTCCGGACGCAGCGATTCAGGCAGGCGAAAAGCGTCACTGCCGGGCATTCCGCTTGGTCCGCCGATGGCGTTGCCGGTCGCCAGCCGGACAATCTCGCGGACCAGATCAAAGGCCGCTTTGACCCGTTCCACAGCGCCGCCAGGAAGTTCCAGGAAAAGACCGTTCAACGGCAGCAGAATCGGTCCGAGCGCGGTTGAAAGATCGCCGGGAAACTGAACCGATCCCAGGCCCGTGGCGAGCTGGTTAATGCCATCCAGTCCAGTCGGGATGGGCACCTGGGCAATGGCCTGCTGCAGGTCCAGCAGCGCCTGCGGTCCGCCCGTCAGCGAACTCACCGCGCCTGTAATATTGCCAAGCCCGCCCGCCTGAGCAGAGACCGCCGCGCTCAGGCCGGAACCGTTAAGAAGAGTTTCAAGCGTTTCAAGCAGTCCTGACATGGGGACCTCGCAGATTCACCGGATGAGCCGCGCGCTCCGGAGTTGTTGAAGAACAGCATCTTTCGGCTCGAAATACTGTCTGGCCGGATTTTCTAGGCATTCCAGGGATCATAGGTCACGATCGCTTCCGAGAGGGTCAAATCCACATCTCTCTGGCAGGCAAAGGTCAACCGCAACACGCCCTCCAGATTTCCGATGGCCTGAAAAAATGATGAATTGGCCGCGCCTTCCGCGATCCAGAAGCGCCGGAACTTCGGCGGAAGCGAGGCCGCACAGCCGGCGACGCCCGCAACATCCGCATTGAGCAATCCGTCGCGCCAGAAAAGCGACAGCGGATGCAGGGGACATGGGCCGCCCGGCGGTGGATTCGTTTCCTTGACGGAAACGTGCAGGGTGGGGCGGCCAGGCACACGAGTGAAGGTCGCTCCGTCATCCTCCGAGCGTTGCGCGGCATCGCCCGGTTCCAGATCGCCGTGCCACCAAAAGGCGCCGCGAGTGGACTGCGCCACCAGCCACAGCGATTGCGGATGTGGCGGCAGTAAAGCCGGCGCGGGATATTCCGCGCGATGCCAGGCCGGCAAATGCGAAGGCGCAAGCGGCAATGGCAGCGGCGGCGCGATGGGCTGACCGATGTGCAAGGCGTCGCCTTGATGCAGCGTCAGCAGCAGTTCCGCAGCTTCGCTGGCGCGTCCATACAGGCCAAGGCGCGTCAGCGGCAGATTGCTTTCGGCGGCTGTCAGGTGGATGCGGCGCGCGATCCGCACCGGCCCGGCAATGCGCAGGCCATGACGTTCGTCGGGTTGCGCAGTGTCGCTGTCGAGCGTCAGGCGCGCCGCGCCATAAATTCCGTCCAGGATCAAGCTCGCCGCCGCCGGTTTGAGCCCCTTCGCCACGGCCAGATCCATTGATTCCGGCGCGCCGCGCAGTTGCAGGGATGTCGGGCCATGTTCCAGCGGACGGCTCAGATACCGCGCCGCGGCGGTTCCCAGGTTGACCTGCAACACGCCCGGCGCGCCCGAAGTGAAAACCAGCCTGAGACCGAGGTCAGTGCCCTGCGTGTTGGGATACGCCTTTTTGAGCAGCGCGCGCGCAACGGGCGCAAAATCCACCGCCACGGGAATTCCGCCCGGATCGGCGGGAAACTGCGCCACAACCGGCTGATCATTTCCGGCGTTCGCGGCGGACGCCCTGATCAGAATGTTGGCGGGCCGGATATCAAACACCGCGTTGATACTGGCGGCGGACCAGGAAATGGCTGTTACATCGTTGGGCAGCGCGGCGGCCCCATCGGCTGGATTGGCCTGTCCCAGCAGCAATGAAAACCTGTTGCCCGAAAGCGCGGGCGTAAGAGTCAAAACGGCGTTGATCTTGCCCGCATCATCATTCAGCAGTGAAAGAGTGGCTCCGCCCAAGGCCGGGCCGTACATGCCGCCGCCCGCGCCCGGCATCGCAAACGCCGGCGCTGACGCAGCGGGCGGGCCGAATCCATTGCCCGATGCGGGCCGCAACAACAAATACACCTGCTTTGCCGCGCCCGCCGGGCCATTGGGCGAGATCGTGGTCCGCGACGAGGCCGCATTCCACGCGTACAACACCTTTGCCAGACCATTCTGGGCCAATAGAACAAAATCGGCGGCAGGCGATGCGTTGATTCGCAGGTCCGTAATTTCGATTCGCTTCAAGCGTGGAATCGCTTCCGCCGCACCGGCATAGGTCAGCGGAACCGCGCCGTTCGCGGGCTGGCCGGAAACGGAAATTGAATCTTCCTTTTCGACGCTCAGAAGATCGAAACCCAGCCGTTCGATCTCCAGTTCATCCAGTCCAGGCAGGCATGGGATCGGCACCGGCACTTCCTGCAGATCACCTGCCCGTTGAAACTCGATGCGCGTGCCCTGGACAATTGCGGCGGATACCGCGGTCTGAAAAAGCGGCAGGCGATCGGCGCTTTTGATGCCCGTCATAACCGCCGCTCCAGCATGATCATGGGGAGAAATGATGAATGCCATCAGCTTCTCACCTCGATGTCGAATTCGGCCAGCGTCACCGGCGGTTGACTTGTGCCGCCAAGGGCCGTTGAAACCGTCACGCGCGCGGACTGGGCCAGCGTTGCGGGCGGCTGGTAGATCAGCGTCGCGATTCCGGCTGAATCCGGTGTGAAGCCCGTCCAACCGGCTGGCGCATTGGCCGCGCTGCCCGCCAATTTGCCCGGTGGAGACGCCCCTCGCAAACGCGCCAGCACCAGCACGGGCGCGCCATTCAGCACGCGCAGGTCCAGATGTAAGGGGATGGCCAGATCAGGGCCGCCCGCCTGTGCGACGGGCAATTCAGGAATCCGCACGGGCAGAATCGCCAGGCGCAGCGGCAATTGGCTGATGACCTCACCCGCCAGCAGCGGCTCCAGGGGCCAGAAGCGGCCCGAAAAATCGTAAATCGCACGCACCGTCGAAAAACCGGCCGGTGCGTTTTCCGGCGCTCCCGCGCGCGCCAGGCGAAAGCCTTCAAGATCGAATCCAAGATCCAGATTGCTCTGGAAGCTTCTGCCATTGCGGAAAGAGGCCGTATGCAGCGCGGCAAGCAACCGGTCGAGCACATGCAACAGGGTCTGCCGGTGCGATTCCAGATTGGCGCCCGCCGCCGGATTGATGATCAGGTCAATGGCCATCTGGCCGTTCAGCCGCAGAACCGTTTGCAGTTGATAGCCGCCCTTTTGTCCGCTGCGGTCGCGGGCGTCATCTCCCAACCGCGAATCGGTACTGACGGAAAGCACCTGCACGATGACGGCCACGCGGTCCGGGTTCACCGCTGCGATGGCCAGGTCCGCGCGCGGGCGCGAAACCAACTGCACCTGCGTTTCCCCGGCCAGCAGGTCGGCCAGCAGATCAATCAGCCGATTTTCCAGAGCGTTGAGCATAATTCAGGTCAGGGAATGCGCCGGTTTTCCAGGTTCTTCACTCGTGTGCCGAGCTCTTCCACTGATTTTCCAAGCGAAATTACCGTATTTACATTGCGGCTCAGCGTGCCCACGTTTTCCTTGAGCGCGCCGATGGCATTGCGATTTTCAGCGGCGGATTGTGCGACTTCCGTCAATTGGGTCTGCATGGAGGCAATTGCCTGTGTGCTGCGAGACAATTCGCCAATCGTTTTTGAAGTGGCCTCCTGCCGTTCATTCAGAACCGTCACCGACTTGGTGAGGCCCTCCACCCTGTCCGGCAGGGGCGCCATCCGATCCAGGACGGATTCGGTTGCTGTCAGACGGCTTTCCAGTTTCTGAATCGAGCCGGAGGTGTTTTGAGAAACGTTGTCCACGGCTTGGCGTAATGCGGGAAGCCCTTTTTCGACCGTTGAGACCCGGCCATCCACGCCTTGAAGACTGGTCACGAGGCCGCCGGTCGCCGTTTCTCCGGCCTTGAGCCGTTTGTCAAAATCCGTCAGCCGTTCTTTTAGAGTACCTATCTGAGCGGTTTGCGTGGCGAACTGATCCACGCGGGCGCTCAAGGCGGGCAAGTCGGCGAGGGCGGATTGGGCGAGCCGCAAACCGGACTCGACAGTTGCCAGGCGCTCCTGCTGCTGCCTGACCGTATCGCCGGTGGATTTCAGCGCCGTCAACTGGTCTTCAGCATTCGTCAGCCGCCGCCCTTCAAGATCGAATTTCGTTGCGTGATCCGCCAGCGTCCCATGAATGCCGGCAAGACTGGAATCAAGCCGGGCGGTGGTTTCGCCGATGGCGGTGAAGCGGGAAGCGAAGCGCGTTTCCAGTTGATCGCCGGCGGCCTGGATAAGGCCGGTTTTCTGAAGCAGATTGACATCATTGAGCCGGTTGACAATGGCGCTATCCACATCAACCGCCTTGACGGCATTATCTTCCAGGCGGGCAATCGCTTTTTCGAATTCGCGAATGCGAACCAGGCTGCCGTCAGCGGTCTTCAGGTTTTCGCGAATGGTTTCCAGTTCGGTGATGCGCCGGCCAAAACTTTTCACATTGATGGGTGCGCCACTGTCATCCACCAACTGACCGCGGAACTTCAACACCTCTTCGATATTGGTGGCGAGGGAACCGAGGCGTCCATCCAATCCGGTGACGCGCTGTTCGACATCGCGCAGGGCTTCAACGCGGATGGTGACTTTGCCAAGGTCGCGCTGGCGCGCGGCGTCGTTATCGCGCAGTCCGTCAATCTGCACGCGCACGTCGGTGATCTGGCGCTTCACCTCGCCAATGTCTTCTCTCAATTGCGCAATGTCGTTTCGCAGCGCCTCCAATCCCGTCCGCTGCTCGACCGTGCCGCTGACGCCCTGTTCAATCAGCGCGCGTGCCGCGGGATTCAGCCATTCCAGCGTCACCTGACCCAGATGCTGGTGGTCAATCCGGGCAAAATGTTCGGTCAGGAAATCATCCGTGGTGCGCTCCCGCGAAACTGCCAGTTGCGCCATGGTGCGGACAGCCTCCACCAGACTGTTCCAGTCAGCCGCTTTCAGCGGCGACCCCAGTGTCATCTGCCCGATGGGCGTCAGCCGTTCGACCAGAGAGCTGAGCAGATCGAGCGTGTCTGCGCGTGCCATGTCCTACCTCCTCGCTGTGCGCGTGGTATTGAGCGCGTCAAAAAACACGCCGGTGGATGATTTCGACGTGGTGCGCTGTTGTTGTTGAATTTCCTCCTGATAGCTGGCGGCGGGCTGTTCGGTCGCCATGGCGGAGGCGAATTCCTGCAGTTCTTTCACCTCGGCGGCGTTATTCACGTCCGGCGTTTCGTTGACCAGCACGTGTGACAACTGATCGGTCAACTGTTGCGCGGTGCGGCGCTTGCGCGCGCTGTACACGCCCGGGGAATCCGCCCAGGACTCCTGCAGGGACGTGACCATGTCCTGAATGCTCTTGCGGGTTTCGGGAGTGACTTTGGTGGTTTTTTCCAACGCCGCATCCACTTTGCTTTGCAGCGCCAGTTGCTGGATCTGCCGCTGAAGCTGCGCCAGGCTGGCTCCGAAAACGTCAAACATTCGCTGCAGATTGCGCTGAATCTCATCCAGCTTGTCCACCAGTTCGGGGTGGTCGTGCCCGCGTGGTGAAACCAGTTCGGTCATCTCGCGGGCGGCCTTGGTAGCCGTGGCCAGCGCGCCGGCCAATTCATTCCAATCATCGGCATAAATAGGTTGGCCCGCTTTCTTCGTGCTTTGGCGCTCGGCGATGGAACCGGCTTCGTCCAGATGGCGTTGCACCGGACCTAAATCCGCGTCCGGAATGTCGCGGATGGGGACGTTCTCGAAAATGTTTGCCGGAATGACGATGGATGCGTTTGTCGGGCGATCCGGAAAAACCTTGATGGGACGGTCGTACAGATCGAACACCAGATTCGGGTGCGTCACCTGCACGCGCCACTGGCCCGGTTCAAGATTCGGCACCGACACGGAACCATCCAGGTAGGGCGTGACGGTGCGCTTTTCCCCCGTCACCTGGTTGGTGATCTTGACGGTCATGTCACGCGTGTAAGTTGCGGGGGTGTTCAATTGCAGTTTGAGTGTGGTGTTGCCCGTTTCCATAAGGACCTCCAGTTTGCTGACGGTGTTAAACGCCGTAGGGAAAATCAATCTCCCAGTACAGAGCGAGTTCCTGATCGCGGGTCTTGGGCACCGGCTCGAAGACCACACGGTTATAAATCCTGGCCAGACTGTTGCCGTCGCCGGCCAGAACGCCCAAAGCGGCTTCGCCGATCTGGACGGCTTTGAGGTTCTGATCCGGGCTCACCGCCCGGCCGGCGGCCATCACGCTTCGAATGGAAACCCGCACCTTCAACTGATCGGTCAGGACGGTGGTTTCGATCTGCGCCGGGTCCACCGGGCAGGTGGCCTGCTGAAGCACGACCGTTCCATCCGGCGCGGTGGTCGTCAGCGCGGAGAGTTCATAGGGCGGGGCGGGCGGCGTCGTGCCGATGCCGACCGACATGCCGTTAATCGGCGTGATCGCCTTGCCACTGAACAGCGCCGCGACCAGTTCCGCCCCTGAACGCAGAACGATATTGCTGATGCGCCGTTCGTGAAGCGGCGGTCCGCCGGGTTCGCGGACAATCAACGCCAGGCGGCCTTCCAGAAAATTTGCTCGTCGCATTGAGTTCACTCCTTTTCTATCCAAACCGGGAACCTTCCGTGGCGCTGGTGTCAAACAGCGCTGTCAGCGCCTTGAGTCTGCTTTCCATTCCCATGGATTCCCGTCCCACCACAGGCGGCAGCGGGCGGCCGTGATCCTGCTGTGGCTGAACTTCACGCAAGGGACGCGGCACCACGCGTCCATCCACTCCGGCGGGGCGCATCAGGTCAACCGTCTGCTGGAGCAGACTGAATAACCGCAGATGATCCTGATGGGCGTCCTGCGCGGCAGGCAGGTTGCGCGTGACCACACCCGCGGGCACTTCGAAGCGGAAACTGGCCGGCTGGGCCTCCACCCACCACAGGTCCAGCGAGACAAACGGAGGCTGTTCAAACAATGACCAATCGAAGAACGTCCCCGCCGGCGGGGATTCGGCTTTGGCCCCAAACCGGCCCTGTTCAAGTCCCGTCTCCGGCATCCCAAACACCGCGCTGTCGAGAGATTTTTGGCCGTACAGCGCCAGCGGAAAAAGCCACAATTGGTTCGCGCCGCGCTCCAGTTGCAACGGCTGCGGCGTTGAATCCGGCATCGCGGGCGAAAACGGCGCGCCCGGCTTGAAACCGGTTCCGGTATAAACCTGCTGCCGCACATCCCTGCCGTTAAGCGATGCCGTCAGTTCGCCCGCCCGATTGACGCCGATCCGAAGCTCGTGACCGCAGGGAAGGTCGCCGAAAAACACCAGCACCTGGCCATTGGTCAGATTGATCAGCACGGGCGACAGGGTGCGGCCCCCCTGCACGCCTCGTATCGCGGCGTGCAATGGCGACGGGTGCAGACCACGATGGATCAACTCGATTTTGGCGAGCGGCTGACACAGCCCCTGCCGCGCCGCAAGGTTGGGATCGCGCCGGATCACGGGCGCGAACTCAATGAAGGCGGGTTCGCGCTGATGATCGGCCGCGCCGGTGCGAAAGGCCGCCCCCGCGCCGGAAAGGTCCATATATTTCACTCCCAGGGCTTCCAGCGCGCCGCTCAGAATCGAGACGATGACCAGTTCCAGCACATCGCGTGTCACGGCCCCGCGCAGGCGTGCCGCCACCGTGGCTGTCAACCGGGCGCGATACAGGTGCTCCGGTTCCCAGGGCAGGATTGGAATCTCAAACAATGCGCCCAATTTGGCCAGGTCTTCGCGGTCAAAGGCGGTTTCAATCCAGCGAGCGCGCTGGACCCGTTGCAGGTCCTGGTCCCAGGCGGCAAGGTGATTGGCAAACAACGCCAGGAGTTGGTGCAACCGCGAGCCGGAAGCGATCTGATAAATCGGCGGCAGGCGTTCGAGCATGGCATCACGGCGATTCATGTGGTCACCTCCGTGATATGAACGCCTCGAACGCGCAACGTGCCGTGGGCCGGGATGACGAAGGCAGGATCGTTATCCCGCAGTTCGGTGAATCCGCCGCCTTCCTGTTCGAAACCGATCACGCTCTGGCTGCGCACGAGCGCAAACTGCGCGTCGTTGCGCAGCGCCGCCGCTATCCGGTCGAAGGTGATGGCCGTGTTCGGTGAAAGCTCGCCGAGGAAGTTTTCCAGCGCGGCCTTGAGCGCGGTTTCAAGGGCATCTTTCTTGATCGTCAGGCTGGTCGCCGCCAGATTGGCGTCAAGTTGAATGAGCACCGCATCCCGCGGGCTGGCCGACCGTTCGAATCGGACCTCGCCGAAGCTCACCGCGCCCGAATCCAGGCTGGCGGTTTTCCCGGTTGGCAGAGCGTATCCGTCCGCGTTGATGGGATGGCCATCCGCCGTCATCGTCACCTTCGCGTCGGCCACCCGATTGTCCTGCAGAACGAGCGACACCAGACGGCTCACGCGCAACGCGCCTGCCGGACCCAGACCGCTGATGTATCCGGTGATGCGCTCCGTGATTCCATCTCTGACCTCG
Organism: Heliomicrobium sp.; assembly: GCA_021155085.1. Taxonomy (GTDB): domain Bacteria; phylum Acidobacteriota; class Blastocatellia; order RBC074; family RBC074; genus RBC074. Next base: position 135,154 of record JAJNQA010000112.1, read on the forward strand.
GCCAGGACCGAAGTTGCCAGCGACGCCCTCGCCAGAACCAAATCGGCGTGAACTCCGAGCGCGATTCTGCCCGCCCATTGCCGTTCGACATAAATGCCCGCCGGTCGCAACTCTTCCACCCGCTGGTCCACAATCCGGCGATTGGTTTCGCTGTCTTCCGACAGCGCCACGTCCAGCCGCACCCAGCCCGGCATGGGAACAGCCGGATCGGGATATTCCGTCAGCGTCACGGCGCTGACAAAGGCCAGGCTTTCCAGGCCGTAGCGCAATGCGTCGGGCGTCCCTTTTCCAGTGGCATGGATTGCGCGGCGCGCCCGGACACGGAACTGATCGTCAGGCTCATCTTCCGTGGCGCGATAGGTCGCTTCATCGTTTGTGACACGGTCAATCCCCGCGATTCCTCGTTCCAGCACGGTGAGTTTTCCCGCCTCCACCGGTTTGGTGTTGGGGGCCTCTCCCTGGATCCAGACTTCAATCGTGCTTTGTTTCGGCAGCAGCGTGATTTCGGCGCTGGTCAAATAACGGTTGCCGCCGCCATCGCTGATGGCGGTGGAAACGGGGATGTGGACGCTGCCGGGCGACCCGGACCGGCGCGAAAAACGCGCCTTGCCCACGGGATGCCCCTGGCGTATCCGCACGGTGTCCACCAGCGCCGCGACCTTGTCCAACGAGCCTCCCCGGGCGGTTTCGATAAAGGCCGAATCGTAAACCTGCTGTAGCTGCTGATACTGCGTGGCCAGTTCGCGCGAAACTGTTTCGAGCAGTGTGCGCACCACGCTGCCCACACTGATGTCCGTCAGCGGCGTCGGGCGCAATCGCTCCGGATAGTAATTGACCGTCAGGATGGTGTTCGGCGCAGGTTTCCGCCCTTTGGCGCGGAAACGCAGGGCCACATACTGGTGCGGATTCTGATCCGTTCCCACCAGCTCGAAGTCGCGTTCGGTAAAGGTATGGTTCAGCAGTTTTTCGCCCGCGGCAATTTTTCCTTCCAGGTGGCTGACGCGCCGCACAGGCCGGTGATCGAGAGGAATCAGGTCGGGCGGCTCGGGTCCGATTGAATGAACCTCGGCGATGGTGCCGCCGGTCAGCACGGTCAACAAATCGCGCACAATTTCCGGATAGGTCCGATCGGAGTAGTTCATAACCCGACCTCCAGGCCCAGACTGATCGCATCCTGGGTTCGCGCCACCAGCACACGGATAAAAATCCGCAACCGGTCCGGAGCTTCGGCGGCGGGCGGGGCGATTTCCAGTGTCAGCGCGGTCTTTTGGATGCGACGCTCCTGCGCCAATGCCTCCAGCACGTATTTGCGCGCCAGCAGCCGGGTGGAGCGTGTGTTTTCCCGGCCGACCAGTTCGTGTAACCGGCTGCCATAGCTGGCATGGCCCAGGCTGGTCAGACTGCCGAGCGGCGTCAGCAACCGCAGGATCAGCGCCTGTTGCAACGCCCCCATGCCCTCGGCGCGCGCCAGATCCAGGCACGCGCTGCCGTCATCCAAAATTGCCGGCCTCGTGTCCAAATCCAGGGTCTTCCATTCATCCGCCTCGTAGAAAGGCGTCACCAGAAGATCACTGCCAAGCTGCGGAAGAGGGATTGTTTCCGCCATACTATCCTCCTATCAGCACCGTGCCCCCGGCGATAATCTGTCCCACGGGCGCATCGGCAGGATCGTTGCAGGTTTTCACCGGGTCTGCGGCGCGGGCTGCCATCTTGCCGCCGATCTTCACCGTGCCGCTGCCTGTCATGACAGTCCCCTGATTGGCGGGCGGCTTCTGAAAGGCGGCGCCGGGCGGGATCGGCAGGTGCGGCGGCTGGTTCACCGCCACGCTGTCCACAGTGGCCACGGCGCGGTTGTTGGCGGTGACGGTGGTGACCAGCGCATTCGCCAACTGTCCGGTGAACGGATGTGGCAATGGCGTTGGCACGGGGCCTGCCGCCGTGGGAACAAGCACGATGTGTGTATCCATCGCCGTCACCTGGTCGTTTTGCCGTGCAATTGGCTGTCCCATCAGTTAATCCCCACGGTCTGTCCATTGATGGCGACCGATGTATCGCCCTCGATTTTGATGGACGACGCTTTCAGCTTCAGCGCTCCCGAAGCCTGAATCGTGACATCGCCATCCTGGGCCAGTTCAATTTTGGAGCCGCCGCCCGTGATGCTGACAACGCCATCGGAATCCGTGGAATGGCTCAGCCTGACCTCCACGCCCCCCGCCAGCAGTTGAATCGCGCCATCCGTGACGGTGAACCTGGCATCCTTGTCACCCTGCAGGGAAATCGTCAGGCTGCGTCCCTGGCCATTTGCCTTGATGCGCAAGTCCACCGCTTCCCGGGCCGGGTCCCCCGCATCGCCGGGCCAGCTCAGAGCGATTTCATCGCGCGAAAACTTCGGCGGCCGGCGCTTTTCGGAATACACCTGCCCGGCGACAATCGCTGAAGCCAGATCGCCGCGCGGCATGGCCACCAGCACCACATCATCCTGCCGGGGCAGCGCGGCTCCGCCTGTCACGAAACCCGCCACCGGCACCCGAGGCAGCGATACGCCGCTATCCTTGAGCGTCACGCTGACGGTATGGCTATCGTCGCCGTCCCCGTCATCGAAATTCGACGTCACCACGCCGAGTTCCATCCATGGACGGCGAATCACTTCGTGCCGGGCAATCGCCTTGATGATTTCAACGAGACGGCTCACAGCAATCCTCCTATTGCGCCCGGCAGCTCCGACGCGTTTTCCATAAAACCCGACGCCCACACTTCCGTGGTCATCGCGCCGCCGGGCATCGCGGATGAAATCACCTGGCTGACGCGGCATTCTTCCAGCGGCAGCGAGCCGGGCATATCGGAAAGCTGCAACCGCATCCCCGGCTCGATTTTCGGGTTCAGCCAGAGCCGCAGTTTGACCGGCCACCAGGCCATTGCCTGCCGTTGAGCCAATGCGGCCGATGCAGTTCGCGCATCCTCCGTGGTGCGCAGTTCCGGCCTGGCGACCAGCCGCCGTCCAACGCCGGGCGTGGGCGCATTGCCGGTGAAAAAATCCGAGATCACCCAGCGCCCCCGTGTCGAAGCCGGGGCGCCAGCGCCTTCGCCGACAGCGGTCACGGCAATGTTTGGAGTCAGCCCCCGCGTGCTCTCCGCGCCGAGCAGCTCCCGCCCGTAACGCAACGCCATTTCGCCGGCCGGGCCTCCCTCCCCGGTTACATACAATTCGCCGGCCCCATTGAATGCGCCGAGTGCGCCCGCATAACCGGCCAGACGCGCAATCTCTTCCGCGGCGGTCGAACGCCCATCCGCCACATACAGCGAAAGCGCCGGCCCTTTCACGCAATTCCCCATGGCCACTCCGGCGTCGGCGCAATAACCGGCGATGATGTCGCCCACGCTCATCCGCTCGAAGCTCGCCGCAGGCCGGTAGCGCGCCAGCCTCAACCCGCCGTTATGCGCCACCAGATGAAGTCCGGAAAAATCGCTGCGCACGGCGGAAAGTGTGCCGGTAAAAACGGTGGCCCCATCGTCCCCGCCATCCAGTTTCAGATTGCAATCATCACCCGGCGACGCATCGAATTTGGCCGCCACGGGCAACAGAACTTCCAGCCGGTCCAGCGCGGGCAGTTGTGTTCGCCGCAACCGGAAGGTCACCACCTGCTGGTCATAAAGCTTGTCCCCAATGGTGAATTTGATGGCGGGGCGCAGCATTATTATTGGCCTCCCAGCAAGCCGCCCAGTTTGGAACCGGCGTCCACGGCGCCTGCGCCGGAAGAACCCAGCTTGCCTGCTTCTTCCGACATCGGCGTCAGCGGATTGCTCAAGGACAGGTCGCCCAACCCTGCCAGCGATTGCAGCGCATCCAGTGTGTCGCTGACCGTTTCGATCGCGTTCTGAAGCTCGCCGGCGCGGTTCGCGATGTCATCCTGAATGCGCGTCAGAATGTCCGCATCAAATCCAAGATCGGCTCCTGCCAGACCGCCCAAAGAAGCCAGTTCGGCCGGCGGCGGCAATGGCGGCGATTCATGCAGGATCAGTCGGTAATCGAAATATCCGGGGCGGCCCGCCTGCTCTTCAAAATCCGCCGCCACAACAATCACCTTGCTCAATTCGAGCGCGGTGGTGATGTCGGCGGTGAAATCGCTTTCTTCGCCGCTGGCCGCCTTCTTTTGCAGTGCGCCGAGCTTGTCGGCAGCGTCCTCGCCCACAATCACGCCGGCCAGTTCAATCTGATGGGAAGCCCGGCCCAGGACCTGTTGAACCTCTCCGTCCAGGCCCGCCACCGCCAGCGAGACAATCCGCTGGCGTATGGATTGGCGCGCCTGCGCGACATAATCGAGCGCCAGATCGTCAATCATCGGAATTGGCCGTTGTTCATTGCTCATAGCAGGTCCACGCCGGCTTCAAGGGCGGCGCGCTCCAACGCGTCCGCCATTTGTTCTTCAAACTCGCCCAGCGAAAAAAAAGGCGGATTCGGGAAACTTTCCACCCCGGTTCCAGACACGGCATCGTCCGCGGAAGAAGATTCCGGCCATGTCATTTGCACCCGAAAGGCGGGCGGAACGTCCCCGGAGTTGAGATTCGCCACAGGCGCGGCGGAATTTGCCTTCTCTGCCTGCCCCATAACCTGCGCGCGTGAAGCTGGGCCTGGCCGCGTCTGGGCAGGCGGAGAATGCCGCCCACTGCGTGGAGCCGGCGCCGGGTGGTTCACGTGCTCGGAATTCCATTTTGGGCGGTTTGGCTGCGCCGCAGCGACCAGGGATCCTGTGTCCGGTCTGCCAGTTTCCGTTTCCGCGTTCTCCGGCGCCGCTGCCGGCAGTTTCGCTTTCGCCCGTAATAGTGAGTCTGCCCGTAATTGTGAGCCTGAGTGATGGCCGGAAAATTCAACCGGCGTATTTCGCGCGGGCTCGCCTGCGGCTTCCAAACCGTGCCGATGAAGCCGCGCCACTCCAGAGATTGTGGGCGCCCAGACCAGTGGCGGCGGAGAAGGTTTGTCCGGCTCCATCGCCGCCGTCTCCCCGGGACGTTCGGTTGGGGCTGTGGAAACAGCGGCCAATACATCTCCCGCGGGTTCGCTTTCCGCCCATCCCGCCACGGTTTTGATTATTCGTTCGATGCGCTCTTCCAGGGAGCCTGACGCCTGTGGATGCGCCCCGGCTTCCTGCGTCACAACAATCCGTGTCCAGCCATCCTCAAGCTTGGGGAGAAGAGCGGATTGAGAAGCTGTCAGCGGCGGCTCGATCTGCGCGACCAGCCGTTCAATCGCCGCAGCCTGCTGTTGAGCCAATTCGTCCGGTCGCCAGCCGAAGTTTTTCACCGCCAGGTATTCGATGCGCGCCAGCGAAGCCCCATCGCTTTTTTCAGGCACTCCCAGCAAATACAGACAGAGCGCGCCGAGCGTCATCGCCTGTGCCGGCTCCGGTTTCGGATTAAGCAGCAGATCGAACAGGCCGTCGAAGAAAACCGCGGGATTAAACTGGCCGCCGAGCCTGGCTGTTTCCACCAGACGGCAGCGCTCTCCCCACAGCCAGGGCCGCAATTCGAAGGTTTGATCATGGACGGACAACCACCACCGGTCGGCCCATAGATCGCGCTCGACGCGGAATTCCTCAAATGGTACGGGAACTCGGATCATAAGTGCGTTGGAACCGGCAACAGTTCCCTCCTCCCTGTCCAACTACGCGGCCGGGGTTGCCGATGCGTCTTCTTCGCGCACGCGGGTGGCGGTGAACAGGTAGGTCGTTTCCCCGTGCCCACCCGATGCAATGCTGAATTCTTTCCTCGTCATGCGGCATTCATCGAAAGCCACGGTCCGGTTGGCGTCGGAATGCACGAGTTTGCCCACGACTTGAAATGGGTTTCCCGAATTGACCAGGCCGTCCAGCGCCGGATTGGCCGAAGCGACGATGATTCGCCCGTCAACACGGGTCGCGCCGTAATACGAGGTCATGCGTTCGTTGGTCCCCAGCGCAAAGACATCTCCCTGTTGGCGGGCTATGCGGTAATCAATGGACTGCACGCCGTCAACGGGCTTGCCGTCCACCAGAATCGAAGAACTGTTTGCGGTAAAGATCGTTGCCATAGGATTTCCTCCGGTGCGGTGTTTTCAGACGCAACCTCGCCCGTCAGTTTTTTACTCGGATGGTGGCGTAGATGTAATCAATGGCCCGCACCGGACGCACAGCAACATCAATTCGCGCGTTACCGGCGGCCACGTCGTTTTTGGATGCATACACTTTCACCTGGAATGCAGGGCTGTCGCCATCCACGGAAGGAACCAGCGCTCCGTCGCGCGCCATTTGCGTGAAGACCGCGATGATCATTTGTTCCAAGGCCGTCCGCGATTCGTCGTTATTCAATTCGCCGATGAAGCGGTCGGCGATCTTCTTCACTTCCCGAATGCATCGGTCGGCCACCCGGACGACGGATATCTGGAAACCATCCGTGCAGATGCCTTTGATACAGATGGAGCCACGGCCCCGGCGCTGCGCGATCACACAGGCGTTGGCTTCGGGTCCCACCAGCTTGATCAGGTCGCTTTCCAGATAAGGCTGTAGCGTGACGCCTGGCGACGCCACCGTCTTGAATGTCGGCGATTGAAAATACTCCAGATGGCCCAGCAATCCGGCCAACGCGCCGTCAGCGCCGGCAGGCGCCACCAGGACGCTGCGCCGGTCGGCAATCTGACCGGCATGGACAATGATGGCGGAAGGAGTCGAATTATCCGCGGGACGGATCGAACACAGCGCGATTCGTGGTTTGGCGTTATCGGCCTGCGCGCGCGCATGAGCGACCAGCGCCTGCTGAACGGCAATGCCATTCAGATTGGGGTCACCCCAATTCTGTAATCCGGCCAGCACCATGTCCACGTCGTCCTCTCCAGCCAGTTGATCAATGGCCGCCTGCCAGGCGCTTAACGCTGGAGCCGTGCCCTGGCTGAATGGTATGGGGGACCTGCTTTCCATGGGCCATTGAGGGTGGGCCCGCAAATACAGATCAATACCGCGTATAAACGCGCTGGCCTGCTGCAAAACCGCTGGAAGATAGCGCGAATGATCAGGATCCATTGATAAATTGTCGTGAACTTCCAGTTCTTCATACCCGCTCAGCAATAGTTGTCCCACTCGAAGACGCACCGTGCCTGATTCCGTTCCGGCTTGAAAGCGGATGCGCAACAGGTCGGCTGCCGCTCCTTCCACCGCCCGGATTTCCAGCAGATCCTGACTGGGATTGTGCTGCCCCTTGTAACGGCGGGACCACCCAGCATCCAGGCCACCGGCCAGGTAGAACGTATTGGCAGCAGTAATCTCCGGCAAAGAGGTTTCGGCCCCCACCAGTTGCGCTGTCAGTGCCGGGTCCTCGTTGAGGGCTGCGGTAATTGCGGCACTATTCAAAAGGTCGGCGTAATCCGCGGTTCGCGCGCCTTCTTCCATCACCGTCATCGTGACCGTTTCCGCCAGGCTGGCATCCTCCGCAGCGGTCGGCGCCGGCAACAGATTGCCCAGGCGGTCTGCCGCGACGGCGGGATCCAGGTTCAGCTTCTGCACCACACTGGCGATGGAAGTCAGGTTCTTGTATTCGCGTGGCGGCTTGGCCCCCTCCTTGACCGTGATGTTGACGCCTCCTGAACCATCATCGGCCACGGACAGTTTGATTTCCGTTCCGCCCCGCCCGGCAGTCAATGCGCGAATGCGCACCGCCGGCTGAGGTGGATTGGACGTATCATTCAGCACCGCCACGGCGTGTCCTGCCTGCGCCCGCAGGTTGATGAAATTACCGCCAGCGCCTGGATTTTTCGCCGTCACCCGAACCAGCGCAGTGCCGCCTGAAGTCAGCGTTCCAGTGGCGGCCGAAACGTTGTTTTCTGTCAGATGGGCCGGTTCACCATCGAACGCCGGCAAGTCAGCCTCAAAGACGGGGTCCACCGCCACAATGACTCCGCTATCGCGGTTGATCGCGGTAAAGAAATCCCTGGCCTCTCCGGGCCGAAACACCAGATTGTCATGCCGTTCCAGGGAAACCCCTTTGTGAAGCACTTCCAGGGTAATGCTGCGGATTGTGCGGCGGTCACTGGAAACACTGCGGGTCACGCGCACGGACAGATCATTCCCCCACGGGCCTGCTGCCCGCGCTCGCAAAATGGCGACGGCGCCGCTTGCGTCATCCAGCAGCCTGACCTGGGCGGCCTGGCCGGTGTCAGGCTTGACGGGAGATAACACAAGCTCCGAAACGCCATTGACGAGCGCGCTCAGGGCTTCCGGAAAACTCAACCGTGTGGCCGGCCCGAACAGATCCAGTAACTCCTGCGTGGTTGTTACTGCCTGGACGCCCCCAGGCGGAACACGGTCAACAACTCCCACGGCGCCAAGAATGCCGGATCGCGCAGGCAAAGGCGGCGGCACATCGAACCGGGCCTCAACGCTTACCCCAGGTACGACAAGAGTCCGAGGCATATGATCCTCCTATTGGTTTTGATTGCTCCGATTGATCTATTGACAGCACTTTTCCCAGACCTGAAGGAAGCAGGTTACGGTTTCGCCGATTGGGTCAACGACTGCTTCCGGCAATTCAAGCCGAACGTGCTGTCACAAAATTCTGAGGTTGCAGTCAGATCGAAAGCAGCCTTGGACGGAGTGCTCAGCCGCTTCACGAATCATCACACGGTGTCTGATCGGGTTTCGGTAAACAGGCAATTTATGAAACCAGGTATCCCCACACGTTTACCGTTCTTTTGATTGCCGCGCGGTTATACACGAAGACTTCGATGAACGGCCCCATCACGGGAAGGCGGGCCATGTAGGTACTGATGTTATGCGGGCTGCCATGCCAACTGCCTCGACCGGAGACTTCAATGAAATTGGTGCTCTGCGGGCTGCTGACATTCTGCTCCAGGTTCACATACCGGCGGCTTCCCATTGTGCCGTTGGCATCAAAGGCGAATATCACTCCCAGATCCACCGGCGGTTCGTCCGCTGCTGCCTGGCTGAACTTCACGAAAAGATTGATATAACGATAGCCATCAACCTTCGTATAAGGCGGAATGCTGATGCCGACGCTCGGCGGCAGTTCGTGATCGGTCATAAACTTGATAATACTGCTGCAAGCTGGATTACAAGGCCCCTGTGTTGCTTTGCTGGGCATAAATACCTCCTGAGTTTGGTTACCCTTTATTTGTCTCAAATCAAACTCTCCCCGGCATGAATAGCCAGGCGAAGTTATTTTGATTTGTTTACTGATTTTCCTGCTTGCAAGTACTGCAAGTAGCATTCCCCTTCCAAGAATTGCTGATTAGCGCCGGGCCGTTTTCTTCCACGTAGGGGATCACAATGAAACCCGGTACGAGTTGGAAACTTGCGCCCCGTTGTTAGACCTTTAGGCCGGTCCGGGTAACTGAATGCGTTTGCTGAATTTGGCTGAAATGCTGGACGCGCGCGCCATTCACTGACCTGAGCCGAATGTTTGAGGACGATCCTGGCAATTGCACGGCATCTCTGGGCGATTTGGCCCAGGGTTTGGGGAATGAACAGAGAAAAATCACCTATTGGTAGTTTCGCTCGATTCGTTCATTGGGGGATTCGCCGGCGGGACTGGCATGGCTTGGGTTCCGGCGGCTGGGCCCGGAACTGGCTACGGACCGTCGTTGTTCCATCGCCACTGATTTCAGTATGAACTCAATCACAGCCAAAAAGGCCGAACACGTGTTCGGCCTTTTTGCGGATTTTCCCTGTATGAAAGTATCTGAACAGACAGCTGGGTTTAAGTTTCGGTGTGATCCTCGCCATCGTAGCGCAGGACGCGCTTTTCTTCTTCAACGACTGTTTCCAGGTGAACCGGTCGCCCCCATAACTTATAGACATACTCAAGTACCTTGTGCGCGTATTTGCCATCGAGTTCCGCGCCTTCATAACGATGGCGCAGGTATAACTCGCGGTTGCGTCGGTAATCACCATCCAGAACTTCGATGTACGGGAAACCGAAGTTGGTCATATTCCCGACCAGTTGGTCGCGGACTTTCATCCAGCGTTTTTCCGTGATTGTCCACTCCTCTTCCTCGACCAGTTCATAGACGAACAAATCCAGTTTTTCGCACAGGTCTTCGGTCAGGTAGTTGCGGAGCAGCGAAATGTCATTGTCAATTTCGCGGACTTCAAGCAACTTGGCCCAGCCTCCGCCGGGTTGGCGGCCAAATTTTTCCTGCTCTTCCGGCGTGGGATTGTTCCAGCGGCGTTCGATGTCTTCCAGGATGGTGTAGCCGAGATAATACGGATTGAGTTGATTGCGGTGCGGAGACACAACGCCGGCGTGAAGTTCGGCGAATTCCAGATGCTCATTATCCGGCAGGTCAAGTTCGCGCATGATTCGCGAGTGGATCAGCGACGCCCATCCTTCATTGATGATCTTGGTCTGCATTTGCGGGACGAAATAGAGCATTTCGTCATGGATCATGCCCATCACATCGCGCTGCCAGGGTTCCAGCACCGGCGAGTTTTGCATGATGAACCAGACCAGGTCTTTTTCCGGTTCCAGCTTGTCGTCTTTGGCTTTGGCCGCTTTGGCTTTGGCGATGGCCTCCAGTTCCGCCGGCGGCGTCAAATCTTCGTATTTGGTGCGTGGCTTGGGTTCCGGGACGGGCGCATCCTTTTTCCTGTCGTCAGCCTGCTTTTTGATGAAGAAGTTCGGGTCAATGTGCTCTTCGATGGACAGCACGGCGTCCAGAAAATCCTCGACGACTTTGCGCCCATGCGTGAACTCGTATTCGCCGATGCGCCGGGCGTGCATGGCCGCGTCGTCCACCATCCGGCGATTGGTGCGCGAAAAATAGGCATTGTGTTTGAAAAAATCCACATGACCCAGCACGTGCGCGATAACCAGTTTGTTTTGCAGCAGCGAATTGTTTTCCAGCAGAAAGGCGTAGGACGGATTGGAGTTGATAACGACCTCGTAAATTTTCGACAGGCCGAAATCATACATGGTCTTCATCTTGTGGTAGGCCTTGCCGAACGTCCAGTGTGAATATCGTCCGGGCAGCGCATAGGAGCCAATTTCGTACATCACGCTCGCCGGAACCACTTCAAACCGCGTCGGGAATGGATCGAGACCGAATTTTGTCGTCGCAATCTCCCAAATCTGCTCCAGCGCTTTTTCGAGTTCTCTGACTTCTTTGTCCATAAATACCTCGGGAACTTCCAGACAATGTCGGACCAAATATAGCACGAACCCCGTTCTGGGCGATGGCTCGACAATTCCCTGTGGCGATGACATCATCCGTCGCATCATCATTTCAAGAGGATTTCAAGAGGATTTCAAAGGAAAGGGAATTGCAATGTTCAAATACGCCGAGCTGACGACGGCAGAGTTGATTGATCTATTATTCAAGGAAGAAGACCGCGTCACGCTCGAACATATTCAGGAACTGGTCCAGCGCGGGGGCGAAGCCACGCCGAAACTGCTCGAAATTTTGCACAATGAAGATTACTGGTACGAAGGCCAGCGCGGCGAATTCTGGATTGAACTGCATACGGTCGTGATTCTCAGTTCGATGCGTGATCCGGCGCTGTTGCCCGAACTGCTGTCCATCGTTATGGAGTCTTATTTCGCCGAGCAACGCTGGGTGACGGATCGCTGGCCGGAATTACTGGCGGAGTTCGGTGAAGCGGCGGTCGAACCGCTGATCAACTTCATCGTGGAATATCGCGGCCATCACCGCGACAACATTGACTATTCGTTCGCCCGTACCCAGGCCGCCAAAGCCCTGACGCGCATCGCGCTGGAAAATCCGGAAGTGCGGGAACGTGTGACCGAATTCCTGATCGGCTTGCTGCGCGATTCACAGGAAACCGACCGTGCTTTCCTGACGCAGATGATCATCTGCCCCGCCGTGCTGGATCGCAAACGCGGCTTGCAGGCGGTCCAGGGAGCCTATCACCGCCGCGTCATCAGCGAATCAATCTGGGGCAAGTATTACGAATTCGTCCAGCATCTGAACTCCCGCGACTTCGATCCGGCGGATGAATTCGGCGCGGACTTTTTCGATTTTTACGAGCCGGAAGCCATCACCATCCGGCAGGAAAGATGGGCCAGGGGCGATGTCGCGGAAGAGGAAGACGACGATCACGATTACGACAGAGCCTGGACCGGCCCTGCGCCGTTTCCCCTGCCGATGGAGCGGCTTTATTCCAAACCCGCCGTCGTCGAATCCAAGCCGGCGGCTCCGGCGACCAGTTCAGCCAAAGTGGGCCGCAACGATCCGTGCCCATGCGGTTCAGGGAAGAAATACAAAAAGTGCCACGGGCAATGACGGTTGGTGCAGAACCGGAAGCGGTGGCGACCGGGTTGTTTCACGGGGTTGATGACCTGGAAGTTGTCATCTGATCGCCCGCCGTTTGTTTTGCAAATCGCGCAGCAGTTTTTCCACGATCCGCTGTTTCGGATTCCGGGCAGCCAGCGCCTGCAATTCTCGCTCGGCGTCTTTCAATAGTCCGAGCCGCGCATACAACAATCCCATCGGCAAATGCTGGCTTTCGTAAACCTGTTTGGCTCTTGCCAATTCTTCAGCCTGCGTTTTCGTCAGGACGCGGAATTTCGCTTCGGGAGCTTCCGGTGCTGGCGCGGTGACTTCCTGGCTGTTGCCATCCGAAGCTTTGTAGGTGGCCGTGACTTGCCAGATGAATAAGCGCCCGCGTGGCAAAGCGCGCGGCGGCGTCCAGCGTGTGGTGGTGAGAATGGGACTGACGGCGATTTCGCGGTAATTTGCCGCCGGTTCATTGATCGTGACAACGTAAGTTCCCGCTCCTTCCAGCGGTTTCCATTTGAGTTGAGGGCGGTCTTCAGCGATGACTTCGGCGAACGGCGCCAACAAAGTGGAATTTGACGCCGCCCAGACTTGCGTGGGATTGGAATTTGGACCGCCCATCGTGCTTCCGGCCTTGCCTTTCAACTCCGCCAATGTTGAAGGAGTTTCAATCTGGCCGGACAAGAGCGAGTTTTTAATGGTTTGCTGTTCTTCGGCAGAAAGCGACTCCACTCCGGTCAGATTTCCGCGCGCATCAGTGGTGATTTGCCTGCCGCCGTCGTTGATTGCGAACAACGGCTGTGATTGAGGCGAAGGCTCCGGCAACTTGTTGTCGAGGCTCGCAGTTGGCGAAGGGCCGCCGGCAAACTCCTGCCGCTTTTCAGTCGTGGATGACCTCCAACGCATCACCCCCCAGACCAGCAGCGCCAGCAGCGCCATCGCGCCAGCAAAGCGCAAAGTCAAATTCCAGTTTCCGCCGCCGCCAAATTCCCGAAGCCAGCCGGGCAAATAATTCCTGAATCGTTTTCCGGAAGTGTCATTCGCTGGGACAGATATCGCCTTGTCCGCGATGGACATTGCCAACTGCAATTCGCGGACTTGAGACTGACAACTCGGACAGGATTCGAGATGGCTTTCAGCCAGCTCGCGATCAACCGCATCGAGTTTTTCGGCCAGATACGCGCGAAGCTGATTTTCCGGCAGGTGGTCGTTTTCATCCCTGGCCATTGAGGCAAATTCCGCCTGCAACCGCGACGGAACCGCAGGAGGCATGAGCGCCACGCGCATTTGCCAGCGGCAAGCGGCGCAGCCCATCAAATGTTCGTCGAGCGCCAGAAGCTCGGACGGCTCAAGTTGCCGCTGGCGATAACGCTCGATAACTTTCTCCACCAGATGTTCTGAAACACGATCCGTCACGAAAACCTCGCGTGCAGCGGAAAATATTCGTCCCCCGAGAGAGAAGGCGCGGACGAAGTGCGGTCTTGTGATCAAGTCCAGCACGGATTCAAAAGTTGCGGGCAGGGAGTCATGGAAAGATTCCTTGTCCGTGACGATGCCAATCACCGCCCAATATTACCAGCCGCCGGAGCGCGGACGTTCCGTCCGCGATTTTTGAGCCTGCCTGGCAAATCAGGCGCGGACGGAATGTCCGCGATCCAGTTTGAAAATTGCCAATCGCCGGGCCAGACGATCTCCGGCGGACTTTCGCAAATTGATCACTTTCTGCCGCTCCGTCCCGATCAACCGTGCAATGACCAGATCGTTGAGCGGCAGGTAACGCCAGAGCAGCGCGAATTTTTCGTCATAATCCGTCAACCGCGCGGCTTGTTGGCGCATTTGGTCATCCAGCATTGGCATCGCCGGATTTTCCCAGACGCGCGCAAGCTGTTCTTCTGATAAGCCCACCGCTTGGCCGATTCGCCGCACACTGGCGACGCCGTGGAGCCAAAAGATTTCGAGCGAGCCGTCACCCGCCGTAAAGTTCAGCAGGTAGGCAATCCGTTGCAACGGCGGCAATTGCTCAATTTCCAACCAGAGCTTTTCCAGAAATTGCCGCCACACGGCTTCTTCATCCTGGGGCGGTTCGGTTCCGGGCAAGATTTCGCTCCACGAGCGGGCGTCTTCGTCATCCGTATCGGCGAGCGGCGAAAATTCTTCGACCCGCCGCAGGGCAAAGAAAATTTTGACCAGTTGATCGAAAGCGACGGCGTGCCCCAGCCAGACGAAAATTGCCTGCAATAAATCCGCCTGAGCAACACTTTGCGCATCGCGCCCCGGCAGAATGACTTCGTCATAAGCGAGCGGTTGCTGTAGCAATTGCGACAGCCTTGAATTCGTCGAAGGTGCGGGCAACTGGTTTTGATGCGTCGCCAGCCCGCAGACCCAGTCACGATCCCGTTCCCACAGGGCGAACCGCGCGTCGCTGCGCAGCAGATGGCGCAGCGATTCCCGTAGCGAGTGATACGCCGGGTGTTCTGCACGCAAGTGGTGACGCGCCACGTGCGAAGCCACAACCATCACATACCGCCGGAAATCGCCAATCGCGTGTTGTTGCGGATTGGCCCGGCATTGCCACAAAGCTTTGATGATTTGTTGCAAACTCTCCTGGCAGTCGTCTTCGGAAGATTGCGCGCCGCTGACGATTTTCCTGCCGACGATTTTTCTGATTACCGGTGAAATCAACGCCAGCAGTTCTTCCAGACAAACGCCCGCCGCCGATTCGTCGGGAGCCTCGACAAAAGGCAGCAACAGCGGGTCAAGTTGAATGGGCGCAATTTGCTCTTCCATCAACGGTGCGAGTCGCTTGTGTAAATCAGGTTTTACTTCTGGATTGTTCTCTCGGAAAAAGGCGGGCGAAGCATAGCCGATGGTTGCGGCGGCTGGCAATCGAAGGCGACTTCGGATGCTGACGGCGAATCCGGAATTGGCCATTATCCATTGTTCATTGGCCATTAACCGGCAGAGAAGGAAGTTCTTCCCTCTCAAATAATGGGTAATGTGGAATTGGTAATGGATAGTCTGGTACGTAGAAGTTTTTCGGCGTGAGGCATTCAGCCCGTTTTGCCCACCAGGACAAAACCCGCCCAGTAAAACGGATGTTGAAACTTTCCCCCGCTTAAAAGTTTCAACGCCGCCTGCCGCAGCGCCTCGGCTTTTTTCCAATTGGAGGCAGGCGGCGGCGATTTTTGCGTGTTGGTGAGTTGAAGCTGACGGTGAAATTCGACCATCAAATCCGCCGTGCTGTCGGCGCGGACTTTCCATTGACTGACGACTGTTGTCGGCACGCCCGCGACGAACAGCGCCCACGTCAAACCGATCATCCCTTCGCCTGAACTGACGCGCCCGCGCGCGGTTTCGCAAGCTGAAAGCACCGCCAAATCGGCGCGCAAATCCATCTGCATAATTTCCCAGGCTTCCAGCAAACCGTCTTCTTTGGCCGCGTCGTTGCCGGTTGCGGGTTGATCGGTCTGCGCCAGCAGAATTTGTGAATAAAGCGGATTGCGGTCGTTCAAAATTCCGTGCGTCGCGAAATGCAGAATGTCGTACTTGCCCGCTTCGGCTTTCACCGTCGCTTCCGCCGCCGCCGTGCCCGTGAAAATTTTTGAGCGGCTGGCGTCATAAAACTTCCGCAGCGCTTCGACCTGCGCGCGCGCTTCCGGCAATTGGCCAAACTCGCCGCCCATCAGGGATTGGGCGCGCGCAAGGCTTTCCCCGCCCAACGCCGGATCGCCGATGGCAAAGAGCGAAGGCGGCACTTTCGCTGCATTTCCTCCGTGCTTGACCTTCTCCATTTCGCGCAACACCGTCAGCGAAGGCGCGTAGGCAATCACGTGATCCTGCCAAAGATACCGATTGCGTTCGTCCAGCAACGCTTGAAACGGCAATTCCCACAATGGCCCATCCGGCACGATCAATAATTTGGCTTGGGCGGGCAAATCCGCCTTCGCCGCTTTCAGGACTTGTCCGTACAACTCGCGCGCCAACTTGGCGAATTGTGTGTTGCGCTCGGCCAATTGGCGACGGAACTGTTCCGTCTTTGCCGCCAATTCTTCGCGTTTCAGCGCCAGCGGATAAACACGCAACTTCGCCTCGCCGGTTTTGGCTTTGGTCAGAACAAACAGATGAACACGCTCCGGCGTCACGACGAATTCCAGCAACGCCGTTTTTTCATCCGGTAAAAGTTCCGCCGCTTCCGCCATCGTCAACGGTTGAGCTTCGCCACGTTGGAATTTCAGTTCGGGATGAATCGAGAACAAACGCGCGCGAAAATCTTCCAGATTCAGTCGCACTTTCCGCTGTTCAGCCTTCAAATCAGCCAGCCGGGCCTGATTTGGTTCTGACTTGGCCTGTTCCTTGTAAAGAGATGAATTCACCATCGCGAGTTGAGTGCCAAGTTCGCGTTCATGTTTTTGCTCTTCCGACGTTACCCCCCTATGCCGATCCCGGCTGCTGGCCTGTTCGTTCTGTAAAACATCCAGCAAGGTGCGGGCTTTGGCGGCTTCAACATGCCGTAAAGCCTCAGCGGGCTTGTTCTGGGAAAGCGCAATGTCGGCCAGGATCAGGTAGGGAACGGTCTTACTCTCGAAAAACATCTGCACATCTTTTTCGCCGCCCGCCACTTCGGTGCGGAGCCGTTCAATCGCGAGAATGGCTTCCGTCGAAGCCTGACGTGCCTGCTCGGTTTGACCGAGTGCCTGATAGAGCCTGCCTGCGAGAGCGTGGACGCGATAGCGCAGCTCAGGCCTTTCCACTTGGCGCGACAATTCCAGGGCTTCCTCGGAAAAGATGCGCGCGCGGGCCAAGTCTTTTAATTCGAAATATGCCGAAGCCAGATTCAGACAGTTTTCGGCAATGGCATCGCGCACCTTCAGTTGCCGACTGAGCGCCAGCCCTTTTTGATAGTAGTTCAATGCTTCAACAGGATTTTTCCTCGCCATCAAAGCCGAACCGAGATAGCCGTAGGTTTTGGAAAGTAATGCCTGATTCTTGATTTGTTCGGCGATGGCGAGCGCCCGTTGATGGTGGTCAATGGCTTCAGCAAACTGTCCCCGCGTCTGGTAAACGCCGCCGATGTGATTGAGCGACACCGCGATCAGGCGTTGAGACTTTTGGCGTTCGTTCGCCTGAAGCGCCTCCAAGTAGTATTTGAGCGCCAGTTCATCATTGCCCTGCCGCTTGTAAAGCGTGCCGATTTTGTTGAGCACATCGCCATCGTCGCGCCCGCGCGTTTTCGCTGTTGTCAGGCTTTCCTCGTAAAGCCTGAGCGCATTGGTATGCGAACCCAGTTCCACGTAACTCAATGCGATGTTGCTTTGCAGATCCCCAATGCTGATCAGATTTGCAGAATGCCCCGGACTTTGTCGGCGAAAGGCTAACCGCGTATCCAGCGCCTGTTGATATTGTTCCAGGGATTTTTCGTAGTTCCCCTGAGAAAAATACCAGGCTCCGAAATTCTGAATGGCATCCGCAAGTAATAAAGGCTCGCCGAGTTTTTGGCGAATCTCCAGTCCTTGCTGGTAACAGGATTGGGATTCTGAGTAATGTCCAAGCGCGGAGTGGGCGACCGCCATGATGTTGAGCGCGTCGGCGGCATTGCTGAGCCGGTTCAATTCTTTGTTCAATTGCAGTCCGCGCTGGCCATACACCAGAACTTGCTCGTAATCAGCCTGAAAGTAAAAAGCGTTGGCGCGATTGACCAGCGAAGTCGCCGCGCGGGATTTGTCGCCAGCTTCCCAGGCAACCTCGTAAGCCAGGCGATAGGCTTTGTGAATCAGCGAAAAATCGCGTTGCGCGGAATTCAGACTGGCGTTTCCGGCGGCGTTCAATTCGCGCGCCAGTTCCGTGTTAGCTAGTTCGGGAGTGGAAGCGAGGATTTGTTTGTCTTCGGCGTCTGTTGGCGCAGCCAGCATTTTTTGCGCCAGCGCGGCGTACGCGGAGGCTTCCCGCAAGATTTTCCATTCGTTGTTTTCCCGCCGCCAACTCAGCACGCGCTGCGCTTTGGTCCAGTCAGCAAGCGCTTTGTTGGTTTTGGCGTCAAACGCGCCGAGTTCCACCGTCGCCCAGACGTGCGCGGTTTGAGCGTCCCATTCCACCTGACGAATGGTGAGGCCAGTCAATTCGATCTTTGAGCAATCCGCGAATAGCTTTTCCGTTGACGTGCGATAGGCGGTCAGATTGGAAGACCGGCTGTCCCACCATCGCAAAGTTTCATTGATGTTCCGCTGCTCGTAGCTTTTGAAAAAGACCTGGGTAAGTTCCCGCAAGCGCAATTCGTCGGCAGACTGCGCCGAAAACGGCCTGCCGGATAGCAGTGTCAGGCAGAGAACGAAAATGGCCAGAGTACGGGTGAGCTTCGGGTGACGATTGAGGCGTTGATGATTTCGCATGTTTCCCTTCGCTTTTTAGATTGTTCGCGAGCTGCTTCGTATTTGTTTTGCCGAGATTGCGCAGCGGATGTTACTGCGAGGTTTGGAAAAAGGTAATGGGACGACGCAGCAATAACAATATATTTTCAAAACGGCAGTAATATTTGCCCACCAAAACACTCTTTGCATGTACAAGCCCTCGAATTGCAGGGCAGGTGGTTGGCCGAAGGGCGCGGGCTTCCACCAAGAAAAAACGCCCGACGAATGGGGTTTAGAGGAAGACAAGAGGTGATGGATATGAAAAGCATGAGTCAATTGTTGACTAGAAAGTTTCGGATGGTGGGGATCGGCGCGCTAGCGTTGTTACTAATGGCAGTTATCGTTTTTCCCCAAACGGAACGAAATGACAAAAAAACTGTTAAACAGGCTCCACCTGCCACGAAAGGCGATAAAGGCAAAAGTTCAGCCAAGGGAAGTGGGAATAATAATCCCCCCAAAGATTGCACTATGTCGGAGGGAGAGGATGAACCGAAACTTGCTGTGAATACGGGAAACGAGATTCCGCCCGTGAAGCATAACGATGGCCCGTCAAAATCATCGGATACATCCATCGTGGCAAGTGCAGCCAGGCCTGGAAACGGAGTCAAATCGGAGACGAAGGCGGTTAAGGTCTGGAGTTGCAATACCGATTATGACTTGCCGCTGTATTTCGAAGCTGTTAAGCCGGGTGCGTGGGCGTATCGCTTGTCGGGAGTTGCCAATTCCACAGTTTCCCTGGCCAACGCGCAGTTGGGGGCACCAATTGTCCCAATGAACTTTACGCAGGTATGCGACAGAAAACCGGTGGGCGGCAAGATACGCGTCAATCCGGGGAATCGTCGGCATACCGGGAATGAGGTTCAGTTGGAATTGTTCCGGAAGATTGGGAATGAAGCCAATGCTCTGAACAATAATGTGAGCCGGAAATCCGGTGGTGAGACGGCATTTCCAGGATATGAACTGGTAAAGATTTATCGAGTGCAAGTGACTTGTCCACAACCTGCGCCGACTCCGGCAGAACTGAAGCCGGGGACGATTAAAAAGTAGATCGAACAAAATGATTCAGTGCCTGAAGCGGCGCGCATTCCACATGGTTTGCGCGCCGCTTTCTTTTTAACAGCCTCCCCCTTGCTGGCGAACAAAGCAGCCACCGCTGAAAGTTTTCATTGCCTCAGTAATATCACGTCCCGATTCGCTCCTATCTCCAATGTGAACGTCAGCAATGTAGCGCGGATAGGTTCCGGCTACTTTTCTTTCAGCCGCTCCCGATCAGCCGGGAGCCTATACCGGAGAAACGATAACCGCGCGGAAAAATCCGCGTTGTTAGAGGTACTCCAAGCAAGGAGATAGTTTTATGAGTTGCCAATGTAATGAGAAGGCGCACGCCGGGCGAACTGATCTGCAATATGCCGTCAAGATCGCTTGCGGAGTCGTCCCTGCGCCTGCCGGAAATATCTTGCCGCCGGGGCAATATTTCACGGCGATCAATGTCCATAACCCTTCGCGCTGCGACACGGTGACTTTCCGCTGGAAGGTCGCTGTTGGTTTACAGGGGCTGCGCGTTGGCCCGGTCAGCCAGTTTGCGCAAGCTTCGCTGGGACCGGATGAAGCGCTGGAAATTGATTGTCCCGATGTGATGGAGCGATTGAAAGCCTCCGGCACGACTCCGCCCACATTTGTCAAAGGATGGGTGGTGATCGAAACGGAAGAACCGTTGGATGTCGTCGCTGTTTACGGAACCGCGCAATCGGCAGGAAATCCGTTGAATGCTTTCCACACCGAACGAGTGCAGCCGCGCTGTTTGCCCGCCTGCGAAGATTTCGGATTCGACATCAGCACGGGCATTGCCGCCTGGAATGTCACGGTGCCAGGCGCGACCACGCCGGAATTGGCGACATTGACTTCGCTGGTGAAAGGCTGGGCGACGCTGGCCGGCGCCAGTTGGATTCGTCCGGGGAATACGAACGATCCAGGCGACTATGTTTATCGCCTCGGGTTCCATTTGTGCTCCGGCTTCAAAAACGCCAGTCTCAATCTTCAATTGTTGGCGGATAACGGTGCGGAGGTTTTTCTGAATACCATTGCGCCCGCCAACAAAATCGGGGCGACCTCGCCAGCCAGCAGCACGAATACGGCTCCGTTCACCACGCCAACGGTTCTGAGCAATATTTCAGGGCCGTTCAAAGCGGGATACAACGAATTGATCATCGTCGTTCGCAATCTGCCGTTGGGCGATGGCGGATCACCAACCGGTCTGGCGGTGCAGGGGTATTTTGATGTGGAGAAAGGCCGCTGTCCGGGAACAGGGTTGCCGCTGCTGCCTTGTCCGGGCGTTTGCTACCAGGTTCATGTGAAAGGAGACGGCTGGCTGGATTGGCGTTGCAACGGCGCGACCGCCGGAACCACCGGGGAAAATCGCCGGATGGAAGCCATCAAGATCACCTTAACCGGCGCGACACCGGGAGCCACGATTGAGTATCAAGCACACCTGGAAAACATTGGCTGGACATCGTGGACGGCTGAAGGTCAGGTTTGCGGTACGACCGGGCAAAACCGCCGGATGGAAGCCGTCAAAATCCGGCTGATTAACGCTCCGCTCCGTTGTCACGTTCGCTATCGAGTCCACATGAAAAACAAAGGCTGGGGCGATTGGGCTTATGATGGCGCACAGGCCGGAACCACGGGCGAGAATCGCCGCATTGAAGCGATTGAAATCGTCGTCGAATAAAAACAAGGTTGATCGGGGAAAATAACCTTCCAAGCCGTGCGGCAGCTTTTGTTGCCGCACGGCTTCAATCCCACTGAAACCGCTGTTCCCGCCACGGATCACCGAGCATGTGGTAGCCGCCGTCTTCCCAATATCCCGCACGGTCTTCGCTGACAAATTCGATCCCGCGAATCCATTTGGCGCTCTTCCAGGCGTAAAGCTTTGGCACCAGCGCCCGCACCGGCCCGCCGTGTTCCGTCGAAATTGCCTGGCCGTCATGCGTATCAGCCAGCAACGAATCTTCGGCCAGGAAAAACTCAATCGGCAGATTCGTTGTCCAGCCGTTGTCGTAAGCGTGCAGCACAACGAATTTTGCTTCCGGGCGAGCGCCGAACATTTTGGCCAATCCACGCGTCGCCACGCCTTCCCACAAATTTCCCAGGCGGGACCACTTTGTCACGCAGTGAAAATCCGAAAAGACTTTGACGCGTGGCAGATGCCGGAACTCTTCGAGGCTGAGCGAGCCGGCGCTGTCCACTTGCCCGAAAACTTCCAGCCGCCATTTCGCCAGATCAATCTTCGGCGCGCCGTAAGCGTCCAGCACTGGCCAACGCCGCGTTCGCGATTGTCCCGGCGGAATGCGGTCGGCACGCCGCGTGTCCGGACTGATGATTACGCCTTCGGTTTGCGTTTCCGGCGGCTGCGGTTCGCCTGCTTGATACTTTTCGTCGTTGAACGGATTGTTGAATAAACCCATTGAATCCTCCTGCTCCTGTATCCGCGTTGAGTGAAGATTTATTTCCCTACGGCAATTGTAGCGCAGGATTCGGATAGAACCGTACGCCGGCTCTCGCTATGATCGAGGTCGGAGGCAAGAAAGATGAAGAATTCATTGAACCACAACGATGCAACTGCAATAACTGCCGCGATGGAAGAACAATTCTGGCAAGCCGTCCAGACGCGCGATGCAAGCTGCGATGGATTGTTTTATTACGCCGTGCGCACCACCGGCGTGTATTGCCGTCCGGGCTGCGCTTCGCGCCAGCCGAAGCGGGAAAACGTCAGCTTTTTCGCGCTGCCCGAAGCCGCCCGCCAGGCCGGTTTTCGCGCCTGCAAGCGCTGCAAGCCGGATGCGGTCGTCATCCGAGATCCGCAGGCGGAATTGATCCAAAGCGTCTGCCGCATGATTGATCAGCAGATCGAAGAGCCGCCGAATTTCGCCGCCCTGAGCGAGCAGATCAAACTGAGTCAGTTTCACCTGCAGCGCCTGTTCAAAAAACTGATGGGCATCACGCCGCGCCAGTACGCCGAAGCCCGCCGGACGGACAGTTTCAAATCCAGGGTCAAATCCGGCCAGAGTGTAACCGAAGCAATGTATGACGCCGGTTACGGTTCCAGCAGCCGGCTGTACGAAAAAGCCGGCGCGCAACTGGGCATGACGCCCGCCACCTACCGCAAAGGAGGTAAAGGAATGAAGATCAATTACACGATTGCCGAATGCCCGCTCGGGTTACTGATGGTTGCGGCCACGGACAAAGGCATTTGCGCCGTCACGCTTGGCGACAAAAACGAAAGCCTGGCCGAAAACCTGCGCGCCGAATTTCCGCAAGCCGACATCGCACAGGATAAGGAGTATTTGAAAATGCAGGTAAACGCTTTGGTCGAACAGTTGGCCGGGCGGGAACCGCATCCGGCATTGCCTCTCGACGTGCAGGGGACGGCGTTTCAAAAGCGAGTGTGGGAAGAACTGCGCCGGATTCCCTGCGGCCAGACGGCGTCTTATGGCGAAATCGCCCGCCGCATCGGCCAGCCCACGGCTACGCGTGCGGTCGCACGCGCCTGCGCGACCAACCCGGCGGCGCTTGTCACTCCCTGCCATCGCGTCATTCGCGAAAACGGCGAACTCGGCGGCTATCGCTGGGGCATCGAACGCAAACGCCAACTAATCGAGAAAGAGCGGGAAACTTCCGAACAATAAGGTGGGTCGCCAATGGCTGAAGCCGTTCTGACCAGCGGTATTGTCTGGGAATCATCTTCCACGACGGGAAGCAGGAAGAATTGCCGCCCCTGAACCAGAAACACCCTGTTTCCACGTCGTCACGCCGCGAATTCCAAGTGATTGAAAACGTAAAAGCCGGGCAAAGCTGACTTCGGTTGGCATTGCCCGGCTTTATTTTCGTTTATGAACCAAATATAACGCCGCCCGCTGCTGAAAATCCGCCTGTGAATTTGCCTTTCACGGAAGGAAAAAGTTGTAATCATTCCGCCGCTTTGCAGGTCTATCAAAGTAAACCCTTAACGAAAGCGAATCTGTCCCGACGCCGGTTGGCGGTAGGACAAAACAAACATAATCAATGAGTTCAATGTCTCGTAAAATAAGTGCCAAACATCTGCTTTTAATTCTTCCGCTTCTGGCTTTGGCGGCCTTGATTGGCTACAAGGTTTTTCAGGCGGTAAAAGCCAAATCAGAAATGCAGCAATCCCCTTCGAGCCGTCCTGGCGGCGGGGGCGCGCGCACGCAAAATGTGCAAACCGGTGTGGTCAGCACTGGGACGGTCAGCGAAAAAATCGCCTTGACCGGCTCGCTTCAGGCCAAGGAATCAGTGGATGTCATGCCACGGGTTCAAGGCCGGATTCTCAACATCAACGTGGACACCGGGCAGGCCGTGGCCAAAGGCGCCCTGATCGCCGTGCTGGAAGACGACGAAATCAACCAGCAGATCGAGCGGGCGAAAGCCGCCATCGCCGTTGCCGATGCTTCGGCGGCGCAGCGCGAGGCGGAAGTTCAAAACGCCAAGGCGGAGCTTGATCGCAAACGCAAACTGGTGGAAGAAGGCGTGCTTTCGCGATTTGAACTGGACGGATTGGAAACCCGCTACCGCGTGACGCAGTCGCAACTGGAACTGGCGCGCGCACAGCGGCGGCAATCCGAAGCCGAGCATCGCGAACTGGTCATCCGGCAGGGGCAAACGCGCGTGGTGTCGCCAATCACCGGCATCATCGCCAACCGCCAGTTGGACGTGGGCGCAATGGCCGGCCCGTCAGCCCCGATTGTGACGATTGTCAGCGTCAACCCGATGGTGATTCAGGCGCGGGCCTCCGAACAGGAAATCGCCCGAATTCGGCGCGGCGCGTCCGTCAAGGTGACGGTGGACGGATTGCCCGGCCAACAATTTACCGGGCGGGTGATGCGCATCGCTCCGCTGCTGGATGCGCAAACGCGCAACGGGCTGATCGAAATCGAAATCCCCAATCGAAACGGCGCGCTGAAAGGTGAAATGTTCGCCCGCGCCGAACTCGATCTGGGCAGCCAGCGGGAAACGACTCTGCTGCCGCGCGATGCGCTGGTCTATCGCGGCGATCAACCCGGCGTTTACACCATCGAATCCGACACCGCGCGCTTTCGCGAAGTTGAAACCGGTCTGACACAGCAGGACAAGGTTGAAGTTCTGAACGGTCTGAAACTCGGCGAAGTGGTCGTCACGCGCGGCTCAAACCTGTTGAAAGACGGCGACAAGGTAAAAATTATTGGCGGCGGCAGCAACAGCAGCCAGCAACCCAAACAAAACACGGAGTGAATTGAATGAAATTATCCGAACTTTCCGTGAAACGTCCGATTACGATTTATATGATGACCGCCGTGCTGGTTCTGCTCGGCGGAATTTCCTTTACCAGATTGCCGGTGGATTTGATGCCGGACGT
Source organism: Heliomicrobium sp. (assembly GCA_021155085.1). GTDB lineage: Bacteria > Acidobacteriota > Blastocatellia > RBC074 > RBC074 > RBC074. The sequence continues at coordinate 160,241 of JAJNQA010000112.1, forward strand.
GCAAAATCCCACACTGAGCGTCCGCGCCGAATATCCCGGCGTGGCCCCGGAGGAAATGGAAAATCTGGTGACGCGACCGCTGGAATCTTCATTAAGCGCCGCTCCGGGCATTTACCGCATCAACTCGACTTCCGCCGAAGGCACCAGCAACATCCGCATCCAGTTTAATTGGGATGTCAACCTGGACGAGGCGGCCAATGAAATCCGCACCCGCCTGGATCGCATGCGCGGCGCGCTGCCCGAAGGCGTGCTGCCCCCGACCATTTTCAAATTTGACACTTCGCAGTTTCCGATCATGTTCCTGGCGGTTTCCGGCGACCGCGATGAACGCGAATTGCGCGCGCTGCTGGAAAAAGACATTCAACCACGCATCGAACGCGTGCCCGGCGTGGCCGCCGTGGACATTCGCGGCGGATTACGGCGCGAAATCCAGGTCACCCTCGCCGTCGAAAAACTTCGTTCCTACAATCTTTCAGTCAATCAAATCGTCAACGTCCTGCGGCAGGAAAACCAGAACCGGCCCATCGGTCCCATGCAGGAAGGCAAATACGAGGTTTTGCTGCGCACGCAGGGCGAGTTCCAGGATGTCGAACAGATTCGCAATGTCGTGGTTGCCTCGCGCAACGGCGCGCCGATTTTCATGAAAGACATCGCCCAGGTCACGGACACGCACGAAGAAATTCGCCAGATGGTGCGCGTGGACGACAAACCGGGCATACGGTTTTCCATCCGCAAACAGTCCGGCGCCAACACTGTGGTGGTGGCGGAAAAAGTGCGCGAAGAACTGGTCAAACTGGAAAAAGCCTTTCCGGGCATTGCCATCTGGCCGTTGATGGATTCCTCGAAATTCATCGAAAGCTCAATTAACAACGTCCGCACCACGGCCATTTCCGGAGCGTTCCTGGCAGTGATGATCCTGCTGCTGTTTTTGCGCAATCTGCGCAGCACGCTGATCGTTTCGGTGTCCATTCCGGTGGCGATCATCGGCACGTTTTCGCTGATGTATTTTTACGGTTTCACGCTCAACACCATGTCCTTCGGCGGCCTGGCGCTGGGCGTGGGAATGCTGGTGGACAACGCGATTGTCGTGCTGGAAAACATCTTCCGGCATCGCGAAGGCGGTCTGTCCCATCAGGAAGCGGCGATCGAAGGCAGCAGCGAAGTCTCTTCGGCCATCGTGTCTTCCACGTTGACCACGGTGGCGGTGTTTGTCCCGCTGATTTTTCTTTCGGGCATGAGCGGCGTCATGTTCAAGGAATTATCCTATGTCGTCAGCTTTTCACTGATCTGTTCGCTGCTGATTGCGCTGACGCTGATCCCCGTGCTCTGCGCAAAATACCTGCGCGTGCGCATGCCGGACGCCAAAGCGCATCCGGTCTACAACAAAATCATGAGCCGCAGCGGGCGGATGCTGGATTGGCTGGATGAACAATATCAACTGGCGATTCGCTGGTCCCTGGGACATCGCAAGACAGTTGTTCTCGGCTCGATTTTGCTGTTTGGTGGCAGCCTGGCGCTGGTTCCGCTGATCGGTTTCGAGATGATGCCCGAAACCGATGAGGGCGAAGTTCGCGTTGATTTGGAATTGTCGCCGGGCACGGTGATCGGCGTGACGAATGAGCTGACCCTGCGGGCGGAAGAAATTGTCAAACGCGAAGTGCCGGAAATGGAGCACATGCTGGTGGAAGTCGGCGGCGGCGGTTGGATGTCTTCAGCCAGCCACCAGTCGGAAATCCGCGTGCAGTTGTCGGATAAATCGAAGCGCAAACGCTCCAGCCAGGAAATCGTCAATGCCCTGCGGCCCAAGCTGAACATCCAGCCGGGCTTGATGGTGCGCGCCCGTTCGACCAGCAACAACAATATGATGAATCGCATGCTCGGCAGTCAGGGCGACCGTGTTTCAGTGGAAATTCGCGGTTTTGATATGGCCGTCGCCGGCGACCTGGCCAAGAAGGTCAAGGACGTCATTGATGGCGTGCCCGGCGTGACCGATTCCACCATCAGCCGCCGCGAAGGCATGCCCGAAATGCTGGTCCGCGTGGATCGCACCAAGGCCGCCAGCCTGGGGCTGAACGCTTCCGACATTGCCGACACACTGGAAACAGTCATTGGCGGACGCCGCGCCAGCCAGTTCCGGCAGGAAGGCGAAGAGTTCAACATCCTGGTGAGATTGAACGAAGAGCAACGCGCCAACATCGGCCAGTTGCAAAACGTGACAGTGCTGACGCCTTCCGGCCAGGCCGTGCCCATCGGCGACCTGGTCAGCGTGCAGCGGCGCGAAGGCCCCGTTTCCATCGAGCGTCAGGATCAGGAGCGTCTGGTGCGCATTTCGGCCAATTACGCCAATCGCGACCTCGGTTCGATTATGCAGGATGTGGACGAACGGCTGCAGAGTTTGACCATGCCGTCCGGCTTTTCGCTGTATTACGGCGGCGAATACGATGAGCAGCAAAAATCCTTCAAGGAACTGCTTTTCAGCCTGATTCTGGCCATCGTGCTTGTCTATATGGTGATGGCCGCGCAATTCGAATCGCTGCGAGATCCGCTGATCATTCTGTTTTCGATCCCGCTGGCGGTCATCGGCATCGCCCTGATGTTGTTTCTGACCAATACGACGTTCAACATGCAGGCTTTTATTGGCACGATCATGCTGGCCGGCATCGTGGTCAACAACGCCATCGTGCTGATTGATTACACCAACCTGCTGCGCCGCCGCGACAAACTGCTGCTCCGCCACGCGGTGGAACTGGCCGGACGCCGCCGCCTGCGCCCCATCCTGATGACGACGCTGACGACGGTGCTGGGCCTGGTGCCAATGGCCCTTGGCATCGGAGAAGGCGCGGAAGTCCAGGCTCCCATGGCCCGTGTCGTCATCGGCGGCCTGACGACTTCCACGTTGATCACGCTGCTTTTCATCCCGACCATCTACACCATGCTCGAAGAACGCGGTCTGCGTGAAAAAGCCACCGAAATCGAAGCCGAGGGCTCGCCCCAACCGCTGCAACCAATGGGCGCGGATTAACTCGCATTCGGTTGACGTAAAAATTTGGTGGGAGGACTGAAAATCATTCCTCCCACACATTAACCATTAGACATTGACCATTTATTCAATTTCCACTCTTCAATTCCCTAATGGCCAATGTTTGGTATGTGGGTGAAAAACTTGTCTCTGATTGCACTAGGGGCTGGGCAATTCTCCTGCGTTTTTCTCCGGTCTTGCAGTGTCAGCCTGGCTGGCTTTATCTGGCAACCAATCGCCCGTGAAAATCTCAACCGCATTTTTCGTCACACCGACCAACGGCGTGGCATCGAGCGCCGTGTTGACCAAACCTTTGATCAATCCCTTCTTTTTGACTTCGTAACCGACCAACCCGATGGCTACCACTGTGCCGACCAGCGGGATGGCTTTGGCCGCTTTAACCGCCAGCCGTGCGCCGCCTGCCTGTATGATTCGTCGCAATACACCCGTCATCGTTATTTCTCCTTCTTCTTCGCTCTTTCGTTCCCGTCGCAAACGTGAACACCTTGCCCCCAGTTTCCAGCAAGTTTGCCACCAAAGAAAGACGCAGCCAATCCGCCGAAACTTGCTGTGCGAGTGGATTGTTAATGGCTTGTCTCTGATTGCGTTATAGCAGCGGGAGGACACAATGCGGAAAATTGCGATTGAAACTCGCGGGCTGACGCGCCGATTCGGGGCGCAACTCGCCGTGAACGAATTGAATTTACTGGTGCCGGAAGCGGGTGTGTATGGTTTTCTGGGACCGAACGGCGCGGGCAAAACCACCACCATCCGAATGTTGCTGGGGCTGATTCGTCCCAATGCGGGCGAAGTGCGGTTGTTCGGGGAATCGCTTGCCGGAAATCACCAATCGCTGCTGCGGCGCGTGGGTGCGCTGGTCGAAACGCCATCACTCTATTCGCATCTGACCGGGCGCGAAAATCTGGAAGTAACGCGGCGGTTGCTGGGCGCGGAGCGGAACCTCATTGACCGCGCGCTTGGGATTGTAAAACTGTCCGACGACGCGCATCGCCGCGTTCGCGAATATTCGCTTGGCATGCGCCAGCGGCTGGGCCTGGCGCTGGCGCTGCTGAACAAACCGCAATTGCTGATTCTGGACGAACCGGCCAACGGACTGGATCCGGCGGGCATTCATGAAATGCGGGCGCTGATCCGGCTGCTGCCCGCGGAATTCGGCATCACGGTTTTTCTGTCCAGCCACCTGCTCAGCGAAGTCGAACAGGTGGCCAATCACATCGGCATCATTCATCAGGGCCGATTGCTGTTTCAGGGTACGCTGCCCGAATTGCAGGCACAGCGGCAGGAGCATCTGACCATCGGCGTTAAACAGCCTGACCAGGCGCTGCGTTGTCTGACCGACGCCGGCTGGAGCGCGCATAAACGCGAAGATGGCTGGTTGACCGCCGCCGCCACAACCCCGGATACCGCCGCGCAAATCAACAGCCTGCTGGTCAGCCAGCGTCTGGAAGTCTTTCACATCGCGCTGGCGCAAGCTTCGCTCGAAGACATTTTTCTGTCGCTGACGAACGACACCACCACCGCCCCAACCGCCGAAAGGAGAGCTGCCTGATGTCACTCATCCGCGCGTTGAACGCCGAATTGTTGAAACTGAAACGCACGCTGGCGATTCGCATGGTTTTTGTGACGCCATTGCTGGTGGCGACATTGTTGTTTTTTATCCTCTGGGAGCGGCGCAACGTCAAGCCGGACTTCGACCTTTGGGATACGCTGATCAAGATTTCGCTCAGTAGCTGGGCGGTGTTTATGATGCCCCTGCTCATTACGCTGGAAACGGCGCTGCTCAACGGTCTGGACCATGCCGAGAAAAACTGGAAGCATATCTTCGCGCTGCCCATCCCGCGTCACGCAGTTTATGCGGCCAAGCTGATCATCGCTCAGGGGATGATTCTGGCGAGCACTTTGTTTTTAATGATTCTGGCAATTCTGATCGGCGTGTTTTTCAAATACTGGCGTCCGGACATGGCGCATGCGGGCGCGCCGCCTTTCGGATTGATTTTCAAACAAGCCGCACTGGTCTGGCTGGCGGCCTGGCTGCTTATCGCGATTCACACCTGGATCAGCATCCGCTGGGCGGGCTTTGCGCTGGCGCTTGGCGTGGGCATGGGCGGAGTCTTTTTCGCGCTCTTCGCCGCGAGCGCGAAAGTGGGAAAATACTATCCCTGGCTGCTCCCTGTGAACGTGCTGTCGGAAGAGCGCATGGCGATGGCGCTGTGGCTGGGCGCGCTGGGCGGACTGATCGTGGCGGTGATCGGGGGTTGGGAGTTTGTCCGGCGGGACGTGGCGTAAATTGAATCGCCCCCATCCCGAGCGCGGAAAAGAAAATGCGGAAGTTCTTCACGAAAGCATGAACTTCGCGGTTGGTGATAGAACTTTTGCGGCGTTGTGCGGTTCTGTCAGCACGTCCGCGGCTGAAAACAGCCGGTGGCAAGCCGCACTGGCTGTCAGTTCATTTAACGATTGCCATTGCCGGGCGGTATGGTCCCGCCAAAGCTGGAAAAACATGCTTTGTTCTGCCAGTCGCAGCAAAGCTTCGCTCTTGGCGAGCGGTTCCAGGCGGCTGCGCGATTCATTGACGATCTGAGGCAGAACAATGTGATCAATGCGGCGAAACCTGGTTTCAGCCAGCCCGCGCGTTTTGAAAAACTCCAGGCCGCCAACGCAGGTTCGATCCAGGTATTGATGGTGCCGTGTGACGCCGGCAAGTTCCGGCCAGCGATGCAGCAACTCATCCCCAATGTGAAAGTATTTCCGCAACGGTGTCAGCCAGGCGGAATCCTGATCCCTGCCGACCAGCAGTGAATCGTCTGAAACCGGGCGCCAGCCTGCCAGGCCCAGCGCGGTGGTCAGTGTGGTTTTCCCTGCCCGTTGCGCGCCGCAGATCAACCACAGTTTTTCGTCGGGCGAAAGAATTGCGGCGGCGTGCAGGTGATACAGCTTTCGCGAACGCAGCAGCAGCAGCAGCGCAAACAGCGCGTAAGTGTTCGCCAGAATATGCGGGTATTCCAGTGCTTGCGGAGTGACCAACCCGATCGCCTGTCCGGCGTCAACATCCACTCGAAAAGCGGCCACACCAAGATGAAAATAGAATCGCCCCTTCGCCTCCCCTTCCCTTCCCGTGGTCTGTCCCTCTCGCCACAGGCTGACCACGCCGGTTTGCGAAAAGAGTTCAGCCGTGGGCGGAATCAACGCATCATGCAGCGGCAATTCGCGGCAAAGCTTTAGTTCGATGCTCAACGCAGGGAAATTTTCCGCCGCCGCAGATGGGCTCCTGGCTGGCGCTTCGGCGAAAGGAAGAGTAATGGGATCGTAGTACCGGAAGTAATCGGCGAAGAGACGAATCAGACGCGGCGCGCGAGCCGAGATTGAAACCGGATTCCCGCAAATCGCCAGCGTAACGGCAGGCATATGAGAATGAAGATCTCTGATTGCGGACTGCGGATTCACGGTTTTAATCCGCAATCCGCAATCCGCAATCTTCAATCCGTTTAGCCGACGGAAATCGCCGCTGTCGCAATGGTCGAAGAACCGGACAGGGTGACCTGGGTCAGCGAGTTGGAGAGTTTGAGTTGCGGCGGATCATAAGCGGGCAATTCGCCGCCGGCAGCCGCCAGCGCTTTGTTGGCGACCGTGACACCGAAATCCGAATGGAAAACGAGCGAATTGCCTTCGAGTTCGTCGAGGAACGCCCGCGTGTCCAACTCCGCCAGATCGGCGTTGATGTTGAACGCTTCGGCCAACGCCGCGCTCAAAGCGTCAGCCGTGTTGGCTGAACCCGATCGCATCTGCTTCCACAGGAAAACCGCTGCCGCATTAAGGGTGTAATAATGAAGGTTCTCAAGATCGAGAATAATGCCTTCTTGATTGTCGAGAAGCTCGGTAAATGAGGCTTGCTCTTTAGTGACTATTTTTTTGGTCTGCATCTGCATGGGAATTTTCCTTGCGTCCTTTCCAAAAACTGCCAAAAACTAAATGATGCCGTCTGACAGGCGTTAGCGCACCGGTTTGCCTTGACGAACAGGTTCAGCCACGAAAGCGGCGCCATCATCCACACCAGCACTGAAGGTCAGGCGTTCAGCCGTTCCCGTGCCCAGCGTAAGCAAATAAAGCTCCGCATCGCCATCACGCGTCGAAGTAAACAACAGGCGGTCGCCACGAAGGGAAAGCGCACCGTTGAAATCACCTTTCTCCGTCAACACGCGGAAGCCGCCGCTATCTACGTCAGCCAGTGCAATGCCGCTGGATTCCGAACTGGTGGCAGTTGTATTGAAAACAATCTGCTTCCCGTCAGCGCTCCATTTCAATCCGCCACTGGCTTTGGCGCCACGTGACAATTGGCGCAGCTCGCCGTTGGCTCTGGTGTGCACCCAGAGATCGTAAGCGCCGCCGCGATTTGAAACAAAAGCGATGCGCGTTCCATCGGGCGAAATCGCCGGGGCGAAGTCAATGGATTGTTCACTGGCTGGAATCACAACCTGCCGGCCTGCGCCGACGGACGCCATGATTTCAATTCCGTTGCCGGAAACGAAAGCGATGGAACGACCGTCGCGAGTAATGCTGGCCGCCGTTTCGTCACTGAAATTCATCGTCAGACGGTTGATGCCGGTGATCGTTGGGCGACGCGTGCGCAGCGCCGTGCCCAGACTGGCGCTGAAAAGTTCGTAGTTGCTGCCTTCGCGCGAGGCAAAGACCATCTCGCGGCTGTCCGAGACCGCAGGCGTCAAATGCCCGCGCCCTGTATTGGTTAGTTGGCTGACCTGACGCGTATTCAGATCAAGCAGGTAAAGTTCCGCGGCCCCATTGCGCTGCGAAACGAAGATCGCGTAATTCTCATTGCTTGCGGCTTCCTGCGCCAACACCACGACGGACGCGGCCAAAGCAAAGAGCAGGACGGCGATTCCGCTGGCGGCGCGAGCCATAATCTTTTTTGAGAGCTTCATAGAAATCACTGCCTCCGATATTTTTGGCAAATATTGCTGACTGGGAGGCAGGATGCCTGCCTCCCAGGTTTTCCGCACGCTTAGCGAATTCGGCGGATCGCGTTGTTCTTGCTGTCAGTGAAGATGATCTCGCCGTTCGGCGCGATGGTAATCGTCATGTTTGCTCTGACATTGACCGCGTTACCGACGGTGGCGACGTTAAAGTCATCCGCCGCCAGACGCAACTGCGCCATCGCTGCCGGACCGCCATCTCCGCTGTACCCTTCATCAGTACCGGCAAAGACGGTTGCCGTCCCTGTCGAACCGGTGACGACGATCCGAAGTATCTTGTGATCGCCCCTGTTGAATTCCGAAGGACCGGCATTGGTCACGTACAAAGCGCCATCAAGCCCCTCGGCCACATCGCGCGGATTCTTCAGCAAACCGCCATTCAGGATGGTGTCAAAGCATCCTGTCGGCGTGGTTGCGCACAATCCGGAAGACTTCTCGCGCAAAATGGTGCTGTTGCCAAACGCCGTGGTGGTCGTCTTACGGCCTGCGTTGGCGACCAGCAGGCGTCCTTGCGAATCGAAGGACAAACCTACGTAGGCATCGCTGGCTCCCCCAGTGAGAATGGTGGAAATAGCTCCTGTCGAGCGATTCACACGTCGCAGGCGAGGTGCGGGCGTGCTGGCGTTGGCGCCGTAATTGCCCGCGTCAGCAATATAAATATCCCCGGATGTCGGGTGAATGGCCACGTCGGTCACACCGATCAAGCGTGCGCTCAGTGGATTGTCGCCATCACCTACGCTTGTTGGGCTGGTGCTGCCGCCGACAATGGTAGCAATAGCACCTGCCGGAACAGAGATCTTGAAGGCTCCGCCGCTGTAAAATTCAACCGTCTGGCTGGTCGTGTTCACGAATCGAACCAGGGCCGTACGCCGATTCGTTGGTGAACCAATTGAACCGCCTTTCTTGGCATCCGCGATGAAGATCCCCTGAGCCGTGATCGCCAGTCCCTGCGGCGTATCAAATCCTGCCTGATTCACAGGCACACCATCCGTGTTGCCGGAGCCGACGTCTTTGTTGACGCTGACAATATTGCCAGGAGCAACGGTTTGTTCGGCCTCGGTTCCCGCGAAAATGGTGATCGGAGAAGTACCCCGATTAACGAAGCGCAGTCTGCTGGTCAGCGTGTCGGTAATCCACAAATTGCCATTGGCATCAACGCCGACCCCGCTCGGCGTGTTGAACGCCGCGCTTGTCGCCAGACCATTGTCAAACGGTGGCGTCAGACCACTGCCGGCAATTGTGTTGATATTGTTGGGAGCGATGAGGGTGCCGGCAACCTCGACGTCAGCGGCGCTCAGGTTGATGAAGCGCACGCGGCCTCTGCTGATGCCTCCCTGATCCAGCACGTAAATGCCCTTACTGTCAGCGGCGATGCCTGCCAGAGGCGGCGTTCCGGTGCTGCCGATCATGTTAAGGCCGGCTGCGGTGGAATCCCCTCCATCTCCACAAACATCTCCGGGCTGATAGTCGCACGCGCTGCCAGACCCGGCAGATTCATCAAAAATTCCCACGATGCGCAGGTAATTCCCTGGACCGTCAATTCTGATAATGTCCTGCGTATTTCCATTGGCCGCGTAAAGCTTGCCGCCGGTAAATGCCAGTCCCGTCGTGAAGGGGTTAATCTTGTATGGACTGGCGCCGGAATCGTTCTTTGGCGGGAACTGTGCGACCAGTGTCGCGTTGCCACCCGTATCCACTTTGATGATCCGCGCATGCCCCGTGTCGGCAATGTATAAATTGCCTTGAGGATCAAAAACGAATCCGCGTGGTTGCAGCAGCGGCACGCTGGTAGCGGCCCCTGAAGAGAAGGCGTCTTCAGCCTTTGTCACCGCGCCACTGCCGGCAAAAGCCGTCGGCGTACCGCCTGACGCAGCAACCTTGAAGATCTTATTGTTTCCCGCCGTCGCATCACCGATGTAAACTTCGCCGGTCGTTGGATGAACAGCCAATGCGTTCAACGACGAACCGAACCCTTCAGTTGCCAGTGTGCCGACGTTGCCGGCCCCGATATTCTGCCCGCCAATGGACTTGGCGGCATTCGAGGCGTTATAGGCGCGAACGATGGATGCGCCAGAGTCTATGAAGTAAATGACTTGTCCATCATTGCTGATAGCGAGTCCAGTCACACTGCCAGCATCGGCATTTCGTCCGGGGACGTTATCCGCCGGATCCAACCCGCCGCCGATTAAGGTGCGAACCACCCCGCCAGGAATCTTCTGGCCGCCAATCGTTACCGAGTTGCGGCTGGTGTTGACGAAGCGAATCAGGTTGCCAGCGTTGGTCGCATCTACGATGAAGATTCCGCGTCCCAGCGGATCAATCGCAACCGCCACCGGCGTGACCATATTGACTCGCAACACATCATTGCCATCCCCCAGGATGCCGCCCGCGATGGTGTCAATGATCGGGAAAGCATTACCGCTGGAAGTCGTGTTACGCGTGTCAATGATCGCGCCACTGGAGGCAAGCAGCCCGCCCGTTGCGCTGTTATTGATTTGCGAGTTGGTGATCTTGACGCCAACCACTTCGGCAATGACTTCACCATTTCCCAGACTGCAAGCAGAAGCCGCGCCGCCATTTTGCACGCTGACGTAATTCAGAATGCAATTGGCCATCGCGTTGCGCGCAAAGTAGATTGCGCCAAAATTGCCGCCAGACGGGATTTTGTCGAAAGAAATGAGTTTATTCGCTGCCGCCGAACCGGCTTGCGACCCGAGATAAACACCGGCATAGCCATTGGCCGCGATGCAGCCCACTCGATTGGTGGCATAATCGCCAGCCTGGAAATTCAGATCCGCCGCAAGCTGAATCGTCGCCGCGGGCCCAATCGTCAATTCTGCCGGAGTAGCCGGATCCGCGCCGACAATCGCCGGGTTCGCACAATTTCCAGCAATGCGAATGGGGGTCGTTCCCTGTCCCACCAGCACACCGGATTTCGTAAAATCATTCGATGCGACGTTATCAGTGATACCAATCTGAATGGGTTGATTGGCCGAGAATTCATTGGCCGATGAGTAGTAGTAAGAGGCATCGCCAACGCTGGTCGCCACGCTCGCCCCACTGCCGGCCAGATCAAACAATCCCAGCGAGGCGTTTCCGCTCAACACCATTGCCGGATCGCTGGCTGATGCGCCATTGTTTTCCACACGATTGCGGGAAAATCCAACCACGCTGTCATCTGTGCCAGGAGCCAGGATTGCAGGCCCGCCGCTTCCACGCAGGATGCCATCAGTGAAACGCAGCGTGCGTCCTGAACCACTCAGATTGATTCCCGCGCCAGCAGCCGTGCCGCCGTATTCAATAACCACATTTCGCAAGTTCAGCATGCTCGTCGCCGGTGCTGTGGCATTGATCCCGCCCCAGAATCCAGTAGCCGGAATCGCTGCACCAGGGGCGCGCTGCGCCGTAATCACGACTTGCGCCGGACTTGTGCTTGGAACTCCCGGAACACCGCCATTAGCTGAAATATTGCCGCCGCCGTCCAAAACGATCGTCGCTCCTGCCGCAACGTAAATCACCGTTCCACCCGCAATCGGTGTTGACGCACTCAGCGTTGCATTGCCAGAAATAAGGTAAGGCCCACTGCCGGCAAGAGAACCTGCGGAGATCGCGCCTGACAGCGTATTTGCAGCACTCGGAACATCGGTGACCGTCAGCCTGCCGGTTACCGTGCTTGAACCTGCGCCTCCGGCGGTGCCGCCGGGATTTGTCACGCGCACACTGTAAATTCCGGGAGCAGTGCCCGCCGGTACGGTAGCTGTAATCGAAGTTGCAGTGGCTGTCACTCCTGTCAAAGCAACCGTCGCCCCGCCCAACAACTCAACCGTTGGGGTGCCAGTAAAACCACGCCCATTGATTGTGACGCTGGTGCCAGTCGAAGCACTGACTTGAACTGCCGCTGGAGCTACACTCTCAGCCGCGACGCCGAGGTCCGCAATAACCTTATAAGCAAAGAAAAAGTTTGGTGGTGTATTGTTGACGGCGAATGTCCAAATCTGACTGACTTTGCCCCCTGCGGCAATGTCACCATAAGCCCGCGAAACATTCAGTTTACCGCCATAGGCAACCTGCCCGTCATTAAAGAATGCAAAACCGCTCGCGCCTGGCAAATTTCCTGCATCAGCGCCACCCGCATTGGCAACCTTGAAGGTGGTGAAAACAACACGCGTGTTGTAAAGAGTCGCGTTCGTGCTGTTGGTCAATTCAATTTCGCCAGAAATTGTCGCCGGCGTATCAGGTGTATTGACAAACTGCGACCTTACGACGCGCCCAGGGCCAATTGGAGCTTCCGTGTTCGGATCACTACGGGCCATCAGGCGGTTTCCCTTTTTCTCAGCACTGATGGTTCGCAACGAAAAGCTGCGAGTATTGGCATCGAAGTTCCCTTCGAACTCACCGATGACCACCCCTTGCTCACCGTCACTCTGCGGAAACTCGCGACCGTTGAGCGAAACCAGCGAACCGGCCCCCGCTACACTTGTCCCCAAAGCTGGGGGCAAAGGCGTCACCGTTGCTGAATTCACCCTGCGCTTTGCAGCAGCCTGCCGCCAGTTCATGACACTGGCGCCGACCAGACAAAGGGCAACGAGCGCAATCAACGCCGTCCGGCGCGTAGCCCGACGACACATACTGTTAAAATATTTGCGACCAGCCATTGTTATTCAGACTCCTTTTTCTATGGCGCGGAGATTTTGCCGCTTCGCTTCCTGGGCGATGCGGGTAGCCACCAAAGATGATCTATACAACCAACAACCTGAGCGATTGCTCAGCCATTTCAATAAAGCCATCAGTTCAATAAAGCCATCAGCCAGTAAATGAAATCAATCCATCTGCAAATTCAATCGGCAACCACACATCATATCTGGCCCATTATTCCGGCGATTCAAAAAAAAATCAGACGGAAAATCCGGCATCCAGAGCACCAGGCAATGGCTCAAGCTACCATTAAACACACTTGACCGAGCCAATAATGAAATACTGGGATATTTTTTGTGGAGCACCTGATTTATGAATTTGGAGCACCAAACCCACGACAGCAACTGAAACCAACAGATTCAAGGGATAGCGTCACTTTCTTGCCTAAAAAAACTCGCATATTAACTACATCAGCTTTCCGACAAGACTACGAATGGAGCACAAAGGGAAATGGATTGGCGGGCACATTGATAAATGGCGTTTGGCGAACTCATCCTTATCGTTAATTCCTCATTTCACAATTCATTCTCTTCGACTCTCAATCGTCAGCTTCGACATCCAAAGATCCAGGGGGCGTCAATTTTACGTGTCTTTACAGACTTGGTGGATCTTAGATCAAGCCTTTGATCGTTTAAGATTTGTGAGGCACGGCAATTGAGAAGCAACTGAAATCATCACCAGTGAGGAGAATCGGTGTTGCCGTTCTGATTCGTTGCACCTTATCCGCGACGCATCTTAGCCAACGTGCTAAAGTCCGTCAAGCGAGAATTTGCCGTGTTATCAATGTTTATCAATCTTTGAATAATTCCTTACCAGGCTTGATGATCAGAATCTTTAAAAACGTTTCTTTGCACGCCAAAGCTCTTTCTTGAAAAGGTTCAGAGCCATTGTGTAAGATATGCCGCGTTTGCCCAAACGTGGACTTTTTACTGCGGAGTTGCCAGGATGGCAATCCATTAGTATGTAGCATGACTTGCCAACAGGAGTAAGAGGTATGCAAACTGAATTCGACCATATTATCAATGTGAATCGCCATAGCCGGGTCAATTGGACGTTAATGAGCATTCTGGGCGCAGGCGTTTTACTCGTCGGCGCGATTTTCGGATCTGCCGCCACCGCTCGCGGCTGGTTCAAGAACGGCGGCGAAAACAAAGTTCCGATCTACGTTTCATCAGATTCCCAAATCAATCAGCAGATCACTCTTGGCGGCGGTTTTGCCCCAATTGCGAAAGCCGTCACACCCGCCGTCGTCGTAGTCAATGTGAAGAGCCGCAAGCAACAGTCTCCCTTTTTTCTGGATCCCTTCAGCGACCTTTTTGGCAGCCCGGATCAGGAAGAAGATGGGACACCCCGCCGCCGTGTCATTCCACGACAGCAACAGCCCCAGGGCCGTGCGCCACTTCAACCCAGTGGAACCGGTTCCGGCGTCATTGTCAGTCCTGATGGTTACATCATCACCAATAATCACGTCGTTGAGGGGGCAGACAAAGTCGAAGTTGAACTGGCTGATGGGCGCGAGTTCAAGGCTGACATCATTGGCACTGACCCGCCAAGCGATATAGCAGTCATCAAGATTAATGCTGCCAGTCTGCCCACCGTGCCGTTTGGCGATTCCGACAAGGTTGAAGTCGGAGATCTGGTGCTCGCCGTTGGAAATCCGCTGGGCATTGGTCAGACAGTGACGATGGGAATTATCAGCGCCAAGGGCCGACGCTCCCCAGGCAGCAACGACCGCACATATGAAAACTTCCTTCAAACCGATGCCGCGATCAATCGCGGGAACTCCGGTGGAGCGTTAGTCAATCTGCGAGGTGAGCTGGTAGGTATTCCATCGCAAATACTGTCGCAAACCGGCGGCAGCATCGGTATTGGATTTGCCATACCAACCAAGGAAGCGCGCAATGTGATGGATCAACTCCTGCGCAATGGCAAGGTCCGCCGCGGAATGTTGGGAGTGGGCATCCGGTCTCTCGACACTGACCTGGCCGAAGCTTTTGGCTACAAAGGCACCAAGGGCGCTTTCGTTGACAACGTTGTTCCGGGCCAGCCCGCCGACCAGGCAGGCATCAAGCGCGGTGACATCATCACGGAATTTCAGGGCCAGCGACTCGAGACAAGCGACCAATTGCGGAACCTGGCATCGCAAACCCCTCCCGGCACGACAGTCAAAATCAAAGTCTGGCGTGATGGAGCGGAGCGCGAGCTATCCTTGAAACTGGCCGAACGCGATTTGGCCGCCAATGCTGAAAAGGAAGATTCCAAGGACAGCGGAGAATCGAGCGCGGCAGGCGGCGTGCTCTCCGGCGTTCGCGTCGAATCGCTGACGCCCGAAACCGCCCAGCGTTACAGACTTCCAGCCTCCACGCGCGGCGTGGTGATCACCGAAGTAGATCCCAGCAGCAACGCTGCCGCTGCCGGATTACAACGCGGAATTGCCATTGAAGAAGTCGCCAAGCAGCCAATCACCAATCTGAATGATTTCAATACTGCGCTGCAAAAGCTCGGAAACAAAAAGAGCGTGTTGCTGAGCATCGTCACTCCGCGCGGTTCATCATATGTGGTGGTCAAGGATGAGGAGTAAACCCACGACATCCCTGAGTCTTTGAAACAAAGAGAGCCTGCCAGAAATGGCAGGCTCTCTTTGTTTGGTATCGTAATCAACTTTCGGCCATGTGGCTGTCTATTCTTCTTCGTTAGATAACAGCCGGGCGAGCAGCCCCACCTTTCACCAGCCGCTCATCAGCAGCAGCCCAATTGATGTTTGAGAAGAAAGCCTCAATGTATTTCGGGCGCTCCGCTGGTGCGTAATCACGGATAAAGGCATGCTCCCAAACATCCATAATCAGAATCGGAGCAAAGCCAGCAATATTGCCTGTTTCGTGCAAATTGATCCAATGATTCGAAAGGTTTCCGTTCACCGGGTCCAGATAGGTCGCAGCCCAGCCCACACCCCGCATTTTC
The DNA here is from genome assembly GCA_021155085.1 of Heliomicrobium sp. Classification (GTDB taxonomy): domain Bacteria; phylum Acidobacteriota; class Blastocatellia; order RBC074; family RBC074; genus RBC074. The sequence continues at coordinate 175,925 of JAJNQA010000112.1, forward strand.
CCAACGGTGACGAAGTTCTTCTTCCAGTTCTCGTAACTGCCAAAGCTCGCTTCCGCTGCCTTGTAAAACGCGGAGCTTGTATCCGGGTCGCCGCTGCCCCCGCTTTTCAGGTTGCCGAAATACCACTCGTGCAAAACCATTCCGTTGTATTCAAACCCCAGACGGCGGGTTAATTCGGAATAGACCGGCATCTCTTTCGCGCCAATCTCGCCCTTTGCCAATTCCGCGATCTGATCATTGAGCGTGTTTGTGTTCGTCACATAACCTTCATAAAGCTTGAAGTGCATTGCCAGCGTGCCATCGGAAATTCCATTCAAACTGCTCAGGTTGAAGGTTTGCGCTTTGTAAACGGTACTCATTTCATTTGCCTCCTAAATTGAATTGCTGTTTTCGAGGGTGTGAGAGATTCCTGCAATTAAATATGCATCCGAGAAGCTGCTCAGACACAGTTGGAAAGAATTTTTGGTGATTGCTCAAGGAGTTGTTGAGGATGGGCGTTGCGCCACCAGCAGAGCAATCACAATCACGCTGAGGATGATCACCATCCCCCCCGGCATCATCTTGAATCCCTTGCTGATGGCTGCCGAACCGAATCGTCCCAGCAGCAACAAAGCGACAATCAGGGAAATCCACCACCCAGCTTGATAAGAGCCCTTCATCATTGCCACCGAAGCGCCTGCCAGTAACAAGCCGGAACCCGCACCAGCAATCAACGAAGCCATGCTCCCTGCTTTGAAGTATCCCATGACACCACCGGCAGCGACCAGAATCCCGTAAATCAGAATTACCCACGCAGTCGTCATCACTACTCCTCTTAATCGGATTGTTCCCGCCGGCTGGCCTCTGCTGGCCGCCGACCACTATTAGTTGTGTTTTCGGATGATTGAAACTTCGCCGGGCAGATTACATCATCAACCTGGTCTTCGCAATCATCTGCCCGGCCAGGGTTTGCTCTGCCACTGCCCCGCCAAATTAAGCTGCAGTCCCTCTGAATAAAAGAATTTTTGCCATCTCCATTGCTTTCCACCGTGCAGATGATTGGCCGCGGGGCAGGTTTTCCAGGGCTCTGGTTCATCAATGAAACACAATAAAAGTTTATAGCTTTTACCTGCCTGCATTTAGCGGAAACCACAAGATATTGTTGAGAATCCTGATTGACAAGCCGTATGTAGTGGGACTATATTCGCTGCCGCTCAACACCAAGAGACAGATAAACTGTAACGGCTCAACGCTTCCCCAGCTCAAACTTTACAAGCGCCATGAGTCTTGAACCGTCGAGTTTTCTTCAGTGACGGCTGTAGCGCCTATGGTTTCCCCAACCGGCGCAAATTCGCCATCCCAGCTTTTGGTCGAGCCAATTTAGCAATCATATTTCACCCTGATCTTTTTATTTTTTGCACAAAACCTGACAATTTCGACAGACAAAACTAACAGGACAAAGAAGAGTTATGAGCGCAAGCAGACAACACATCATTCAGTCCCTGGGCCAGTTCGCCAGCCCCTCGAATAACCACCCGCTGGGCATCAATGCGCAGCGCGTCGTTGCGAAACGCTATTCCCTCAAAGACATCCATGGCAATCCGCTTGAAACCTGGGACGACATCGTCAAACGAGTTGTTTCTCACGTCGCCAAAGCTGAAACCGATCCGCATCGCCGCGAAGAATTTCTGTTTAATATGCTGCGCCTGATGCACGAGCGCGCATTCATTCCGAACACTCCCTGCCTGGTCAATGCCGGCAAACCCAAAGGTCAATTAGCCGCCTGCTTCGTCTTGCCCGTGCCCGATTCGCTGGAAGGAATCATGGAGCACGCCAAATATTGCGCGCTGATTCACCAGAGCGGCGGCGGCACAGGTATGACCTACGAACGGCTGCGCCCGGCGGGTACGCCGGTTGGCGAAGGTCGTGGCATGGCGTCCGGCCCGGTTTCCTTTATGCAGATCGTCAACACCATGACAGAAACCGTCAAACAAGGCGGCGTCCGTCGCGGTGCAAACATGGGCATTCTGGCCGTCGGTCATCCTGACATTCTGCGGTTCATTCACGCCAAAAACGATCAGAAGAGCCTGACCAATTTCAACATCTCGGTCACGATTTCGGACAAATTCCTGCGCGCGGTCGAAAACAACGAATGGTTCCAGACTGAATTCAACGGCAATCCCTGGGACATGGCGATCTTCGATCCCAAAGCGAATAACGGCGAAGGTGGCGACTACTCCTTCAACGGTCAGAAGCCGCCGAAAGTGGGAATGGTTTACGCGCCGGACATCTGGGAACGCATCATTTCTTCAACTCACCGCTGGGCCGAGCCGGGCATCATCTTCATTGACAACGTCAACCGTCACAACCCATTGAAGAATTCGATGGGTTTGAAGAAGGCGTCGAATCCATGTGCTGAACAAATGCTTCACGATTACAACGCCTGCAATCTCGGTTCGATTGACGTGGCCAAGTATTACGACGAAGCGACCGACGATCTGGATTGGGATGCCTTCGGACGCGACATCTATTGGAGCGTGCGGTTTCTGGATAACGTGATTGACGCCTGCGAATGGCCGCTGCCGCAGATTCACGACACGGTGCATCGCACCCGTCCGGTCGGCCTGGGAATCATGGGATTCGCCGATCTTTGCCTGCAAAAGCGCGTCAGCTACGGCAGCGAAGAATCCGCGCGGCTGGCAGAGAAAATGATGGATTTCTTCCGCAAGGAATCCTGGCGCGCGTCGCTCGCACTGGGCGCGGAAAAAGGCGCAATGCCCGAATTCGAGCCGAACCGCAATTTGTACGAAGACTTGATTTACAACGAAGTCGGCCTGGATCGTTCGATTCCGCTCACCCCGCGTAATTACGAAGTGACGACGGTTGCGCCCACCGGCACCATTTCGCTGGTCGCCGAAACCAGTTCAGGCTGCGAACCCAACTTCTCGTATGCTTATGTCCGCCGCGACACGCTCGGCACACGCACCTACGCGCATCCTGTCGCCGCCAAAGTCCTGGGCATTGAACTCGACAACTCCGACCCGGTTTCTATCGAACGGGCCGCCGCCTACATCGTCGAAAACCGCGACAAGCTGCCGGAATACTTCGTGGATGCGCTGACCCTCGATCCTGACAAGCACCTGCGCGTGCTGAAATCGTTCCAGGATCACGTGGACAATTCCATCTCGAAAACGGTCAACGCCCCGGCGAGCTACACCATTGAAGACACTGACCGCGTCCATCGTCTGGCCTGGAAAATGGGCGTCAAAGCTGTCAGCTATTACCGCGATGGATCGCGCGACGGACAGGTTCTGACCGCCGTCAGCAGCGCGAAACCAGCGGAAACCAAAGCCGAAGCCAAACCGGAAGCGGTTCCAGCGCCAGTTCAACTGCAACCCATTCCAGCAACCCAGGCTCTGACATCGCCGCGTCTGGAACGTCCGCGTGAATTGACCGGCTCAACCTGGCAGGTTCCGTTCGATCATCAGAACCTGTATGTGACGATCAATCACGACGGCTCGCGCGTGCTGGAAATTTTTGCCACCGGCGGAGGCCTGTCGGTTTCGGTCGGCTTGCTGGCGTCGAAGATGCTCCGTGGCGGATTCGAGCCGGAAGAAGTTGCCGCCAGCCTGAACAAGGTGCTCGGCAATCATTCCATCTGGTTCAACGCGCGGCTCTGCACCTCGCCCGAACAAGTCGTCGCCGAATGCATCATGCTGACCAAACGCCGCCTGATGCATCAGCCCGATTCCGCCCGCGAAGCCGTCAAACAAGCGATGGCCGAAGCCGCCGGGCAACCGCAAGCGGCAGTCCAACCTGTAGCGCAAGCAGCGGCAACCGCTTCGGTCAAGACTCTGAAGCCAGTCATCATTGACTCGAAAAAAGTGATTTCTGCCTGCCCGGAATGCAGCAGCAGTCAGATTGAATACGCTGGCGGCTGTTACACCTGTCGGGATTGCGGATTCTCGAAGTGCGTGTAATCGCGTCTTACCAGACAAAGAGCCGCCCGAACCAGGTCAATCGGTTCGGGCGGCTTTTCTCATGCAGGTCTCTCCCTTAACCCAGTTTCTCCAATACCCAGGTCGTCATACACCGGAGATTTTCGACATTGGTTGTTTTCAAGGGCTCCAGCCTTCTGGCTCCCAACCGCTCCGCGGATGTTTCCAGCATCGTCTCATCCACCAGAAATCGTTCTGATCCATCCGGCAGCGAAAACCAGCCGTTTCCGACTGGCCTGATCAGCGCCTCAATCCCGATGGAACTGGCCAGCCGCGCAAACAACATTCCTCCCGGCTTCAGCACACGCCACATTTCATCCAGCATCCGGTCAAAGTGCCGCCGGTCGCGGGCAAAATGCAGCACCGCGCTGCTGATGACCAGATCGAATTTGCCGTCCGAAAAAGGCATCCCGGCAATCTCCGCCATCAGAAAGTTTGCCGCGGGAAGCTGAGGCGCAAGGCTGGAAGCAAGCTGTGCCACCTGCTGAACCGCCTGCAAGTTCGTATCAACCGCGAAAACCTCAAAGTTGTTGCGCAGGAAATAGACCAGATTGCGGCCACCGCCGCAGCCTGCATCCAGCACCGCCATGCCGGGTGTAATTCTGCCCTTCAACAATTGGTCAAACAGGTAAATATCAATGTCGCCGAAGTGTTCACGTAGATTCATTATTTTTTCTTGTCCGCCAGCGCTTGTTTGAGCGTTTCCACAATGCCCCGCGTTTCATTTGCCAGCGGGCCTTTGGGTGCCAGACGCAGGTATTCTTCAAACATTGGCAAGGCTTCAGCCCCTTTCTTGGCGCGCAGCAGAATGTTGCCGGCCAGAACATAGGCTTCAGCAAAATCCGGTTTCAATTGCAGCGCGCGTCCCGCTTCCCTGCCGGCCTTGACGATGTCATTCAGCGCCAGATAAACCCGGCCCAGTGTGAAATGCCCCTGCCAGGCATTGTCATCGAGTGAGAGACCGTCTTGCAATGTCTTTTCGGCTTCCTGGTTGCGGTTTTGCTGGCGGTACACTTCGCCCAGCGCGAAGTAGGCTTGCGGGGTTTTGTCATTGATCTTCAATGCCTGACGCAGCGCCGCTTCGGCTTTGCGCCAGTCGCGCGCTTCCATCAAAGCCGTGCCGAGCAGCAACTGGGCTTCAAGGAAGTTGGGATAAAGAGTGACTGCTTTTTCCAGATGCCTGCGGCCTTCATCAATCCGCTTTTCTTCCAATAACGCGCTTTTGCCCTTGGCGAATTCTACCTGCGCTTCGGGCGGGATGCTGGCATCCACAACACCGAGCACTGGCGCTTTGTCCGCAGACCGATTGCGGGCATTCGGATCGGGCGTCAGTTGCAACAGCAGATATTCACTGGTCGAAGTTTTCAGGTTGGCCTGCTGTTGCACTTCGCGGTAACCGGGCGCGCGGATGGTGACGACGTACTGCAGCGATTCCAGCCTGGGAAAGCGGAAGGCGCCATTTCGATCCGTCAGAACCTGCCCGACCATTCCGCCGCCAAACACTTCCAACCGCACCAGCACGCGCTCTGCCGGCGCGCCGCCAACGTACCGCACCTGCCCGTGAACTTCCCCGGAGACGGGCGCTCCGGGACGCTGCGCCCAAGCCAGCGGCGTCAGCGAGAGCAAACAAACCTGTACAATCAATGCATTCAACTTAAACCGCATTGAAATCCTCCTTCAAACGGGCAGAGCAACCTGTCTAAATCAGAGCATGCAAGATTGAGACACGTGGGACAGGCTTTAGCCTGTCCCACTCTTTCTTGCTTCGATTTAGGTTGCTCTGATTCCTTCAAAGATCTTTTTCAAGAACGCCCAGCAACCTAGACAGGTTGCTCTACCCCATCTGACTTGTATTTCTCAAAACAAGAGGGAGGAGAACCTTTCCCCCTCCCTCGTAGTTAGCGATTTTCAAACGCTGCGGACTAAAACTCCAGCCGCAGCCCCACACGCATGTTGAACGGCAGGTAATACCCGCGCGTCAAATCCGTAAGGGCGATGCCGGGTTTGAGGAAGTCCGGGTTCACCTGTCCGGCGGTGCTCTCGCGGAACATATCCGGCAGGCGCAGCTTCTGGTTGTTCGTCACGTTGAAGAAATCGCCAATCAACGTTACGCGCCAGCGCTCGGTCAGCGAGAATTTGTAATCCGCGTGCAGGTCCAGCTTGGCAAAAAACGGCGTGCGGCCCAGTTTGCCGCGTCCGCCAACGGGAATCTCGCCCGCGTTGGCATACACCGGATGCGCCAGATATTCGCTGACCGGCACGCCCGATTCCATGTGAATCCCCGCGCCCAGATTCAGCCCCTTCAACTGGCGGATATAGCCCTGATCGCCGAAGGCATAGCTGCCGTAAATGTTGGAGATGTGACGGCGATCCGTGTTCAGCGGGCCGACCGCAAGCTGGTCGCCCAGCAGGTTGAATTCGCCCGCCGTGAAATCGAACAGCGAACTGATGGCCGGATCGGTCTGGCCGTTGTCGTTGCGGAAATGGCCTTCGAAATTGCCTTCCAGCTTGTCGATGCGCCAGTTGGTAAGCAACTGCCAGCCGCTGGAAAAGCGTTTGTTCAGCTCTAATTCAACCGCGCGATATTTGCGGACCGGGTCGGGGAAACCGTCGGGCACGCCGTCTGAGCCTGCATCGCCCGCTGGTTGGCCGTTTGCGCCGTTGGGGCGGTAGCAAACGCCCAGATCAGCATTGACCAAATGCGGATCGCACGCCGCAGGCACATTGGTGACATCGCCAGCGGAATTGAAGACGGGAGTGAATTTGACGCTGATCGGATTGATCGCCGCATCGAGTTTGGAATTCACGTTGCCGATGAAATAGGTCTGGCCGAAAAAGTCCGCGCTTTCCGGCGCGACCACTGCGGCGTCTTCAACCACGCGCTTGACGCGACGATCCAGGTAGCGCGCCGAAACCGTCCAGTTGCCGGGCAGTTGCTGTTCAAAGCCGACAATGTGTTCGTCCGAATAACCGAGCTTGGTGCCGGGCAGAATCGGATTGGCGGGGTTCGATAGCGAAACCGAGACGGTGGAGCCCGTGCCGCCCGCCGCGCCGGTCAGGAAATGCGCCGCATCCAGAACCAGCGAGCCTGTGCGCCGCAAACCTTGATTGCCTTTGTCGCTCATCACATCGTCCACGGCGCAAAAGTAAGGAACCAGACTCATCGCATCGTAACGAGCCGCCGCCTGACAAATCGCGCAGGATTTGACGTTGTACCCCCACTCGAAATCCGCATTTTCGCCGCTGACGAATTCAATCACGTCTTCGCCCGGCGCGGCATCGGTTTGCGAAGCCTCCGCCGCAATCGCGAATTGCGCCGGCCGCTGTTGCCGGGTTTGATCGCTTTCTTCTGGCACGGGAATCGGCGCGCGCGTCAAACCCGTCAGCATCGCGCCGCCGAAAGCGTGAACGTCCACGCCATATTTTTTCAGCGCCAGATACAGCGACAAATTGACGCTGCAAATAAAAAGCGCCGCGGCCAACGGATACCGGGGTTTGTCCACGTAAGCCATGTTCGGAAGCATTTCGTCGAAAATCGCCGAGGCTTCCGCCAACACGGTTTCCGTGTCGCCGACGAACCGCGCCGCCAGCCGCGTCAAACGCACGTTGGCTTGATTAAAAGTAGGTGTTTTTTATGGACTGCTGATTTTCCAATTTGCTCTCCATCAGAAATTCAGCCGCAACGCGAATTGCATCAATCGCGGTCTGCCCGTGATTGATGTGATGCGTCCGAAATTGGCGCTGTTGATGCTCGTCACCGGATTATCGAAATTTACCGTGTTGAAGAGGTTGAAAATCTCCGCGCGGAATTCCAGGTTCACGCTTTCGGTCAGTCGCGTGCGCTTCAGCGCGCTGAAATCGAAGTTCCAATAACGCGGGCCGAAGATCGAACCAAGTCCCAACGCGCCCGTGGTTCCGGCTTCTGGATTCAGGAAAACAACTTTCGAAGCGTCGCTGCTGGAACCCGGCGCCAGGTTCGGATCGAGGTAAAACACGCCGCTGCTGAGGGTTTTCGCGCCGGCCAGCTTTTGCAGAACTTCGCGCGATGGATTGCCCGCCACGTTGACCGAATTGAGCGCCGAGCGGTCGTCGCGGTTGAACGTGCCGCGCCCGGACAAAATGCTCAGCGGGTCGCCAGAGTTGTAGCGCATGATTCCGCCCAGTTGCCATCCGCTGATGATCTGCCCCGGCAAGCCTTTCGCGCCGCGCAAAAATTTTCGCCCGCGACCGAACGGCAGGTTGTAAATGAAATTCCCGTTGAATTGATGCGTGTTGTTGTACTGACTGATTTCCAACCGCGTATTGCGCAAGGTCAAAAACGAATTCGTGTCGCCGGTCGAGCCGATGAAATCCGACAAGCCTTTGGCCAGGCTGTAATTCATTTGCACGCGCAACCCGCCGGTCAGACGCCGCTGCAATTCCACCTGCAAGGCGTGGTAAGTCGAAAACGATGCATTGCCGAACAACTGCGCGCCCCGAATGTTCGGATTGGCGCGGAAGAAATTCACCGGCAACAACCCGGCGGCGACGGCGGCGTAAAACGGATCGCCTCGACGGTTGTTAGCCAAACGAACACGCGAAACGTAATCAGCAAAATCACCCGCGCGACCTTCTTCCAGGCGTTGCACGTAATTCGTCAACTGAAATTCGCTCGCCGCGCGCCCGCGAAACAGCACATCGTCAAACAATGGATTAGGACGGCTGCCGGTAACGGTCGCGTCGTATTTGAAATTCGGCGTCGCCGTCGGACGCGCGCGTTTGAATGCCTCCAGATTGCCCTGAGCAATGCGGAAGGCTTCGATAAAGGTCTGCCCGGTTTTCGGATCGCGCGCCAGAATGTTGACTTCGTTCACGTCGTAGCCGCGAAACAGTTTGATGCCGCGATTGCCTACGTAACGAACTTCCAGCGAAGTGCCGCGCGTGATTTCGCGCTGCACGCTGAACGTCCATTCCTGGACGTAAGGCGTGCGCAGGTTTTCGTCGAAGGCGCGAATGTCCACCGTCGAATTGACCTGAATGCTTTGCGCCGCCGGAATGTTGAAAGTCGGCAACGGATTGGCAGTCACACCGTTTCGCAAAAAGCCGCCCAGGTTGCGTTGCGTGGTCAGCACCAAACCTTCGTTGTCGTCCAGCGTGCCGTCAATGGTGTTGAAACTGCCGCGCACATAACTGATGCGATAACCGCCGCGCAAACTCGTCTTGCCGTTTTTGAACGGATCCCAGGCAAAACCGATGACCGGCGCGAAGTTGTTTTTGTCCGCTTTGAAAAGTTCATCGGCATAATCCAGCACCGTCGTCTCCGGGCCGCCGAGGGTTCCGGGTTGAAACAAATTGCCGTTGCCCGAAACGCCGAACAATCCTGCCGAACCGCCCACCGGCAACAGTGCCAGCCCGTTCAATTCGCGCGGCGCGGTTTGGAATTCGTAACGCAGGCCCAAACTCAAAGTCAGATTCGGACGCGCGCGCCAGGTGTCTTGCGCGTAAGCGTCGAGTTCACGATTACCGTATTCGCGCACTTCCGGCGCGCCGGCGATAAAGCCTGAACCTTTTTGCAGCACGTTGAAGGTTTGAAAAACGGAACCGATCGCGCCCGTGATGTTGTTGGCCAGCGTGCGCGCGTTGTTGAAATCCACCGTAGTGCTGCCGGGAAATTGCGTCGTGCGGACAAAGCCCGGATCGTTGACGCCCGTGGCGAAATCCACGCGCGGCAAAGTGTCGGCGAAGGTGTAACGATGCACCCACAACGAGCGTAACTCGACACCGGTTTTGAATTGATGGCTGCCGCGAATCCAGGTCAGGTTGTCAGTGAACTGCAACACGCGCAGATTGCGCCCCGAACCCAAAAAGTCATTGACCGGATCGGTAATCGTGCCGAAATCAATTTGATAGCCTTCGGGAAAGGTTGCCGTGTTTCCGAAAGTCAGAGTGGAAAGTTGCGCGCCGAAACGGGCTTCGTTGATGAGCGCGGGCGTCAGGGTCGAACGCAACGTCGTCGAAAGTCCGCGCCCCAAAGTGTTGCGCGTGCGAAAGGGCGCGTCAGGGAAAAGCGGCTCGCCTTCGTTGATGTAATCGCCCAGGAAATTCACGTCACCGTAACTGAACGTCGCTTCCAGCGAATGTTTGTTGTTCAGCCGATGATCCAACCGCCCGGACAAAATATCGCTTGGCGAAAGAATGGTGGAGTTGAACCTGAACCCGCCGGTGTTCAACCCGTCACCCAATTGAAAATTGTTCGGCGTGGGCGTCAGCGCCAGATACCGCGCCACCACAGGATCGAGCGTCGTGCGAGTGTTGTTCAAACCCAGCACGTTGACGCTGCGAATTGCTGACGGATTGGCGGCGACGTTGGCCGGCGTGGTCGGCAGGTTGTTCAAGTAACGGAAAATCCCCTGCCGCGCCTGCGCCGTGTAAACAATGCGATTGCGCGACAAACCGCGCGATTCGCGTTTGCCTTCATAAGAGAAAAAGAAAAACGTGCGATCTTTGCCGTCGTAAGCCAACGGTCCAAAGATGTTTTTCGGCAACCGCACAGGCCCGCCCAGGCGTCCGCCGAATTGATTGCGAATCAGTTTTTCGCGCGGCAGGGTTTGGCCGGTATCCGGGTTGACCGTCGAGTTATTGAAGAAGGTGTTGGCGTTGAAAATCGTGTTGCGATGAAACTGAAACAGCGAACCGCGCAATTGATTCGTGCCCGAAGCAGTGATGGCATTGACCTGCGCCGTGCCGCGTCCGAATTCCGCCGAAGGCAGCGCCGTCGTCACGCGAAATTCGCCCACGCTTTCCACACTGACCGGAATCACCGGCAAGGTGACGTTGGCCGGAGTTTTCAAAAAATTATCCGAAGCGTTGACGCCGTCCACCGTGATGTTGTTGGCGACGGTGCGATTGCCGTTGATGGAAAAGCGGTCAATTTCGCCGTCGGCATTCGTGCGCAGTTGCACGCCCGCCTGCAACGCCGTCAATTCCAGCGGATTGCGCCCATCGAGCGGCAAATCCAAAATTCGCTGCCGATCCACCACATCGCCGATTTCAGGATTGGCGCTGTTGACCACTTCCTGCGAATCGTTGGCGCTGATCGTGACTGAATCCGTGGCCGCGCCGACGGGCAATTCCACATTAACGGTGGACACCGTCGCCACCTGCACGACGATGCCTTCGACGTTGATTTTCTTGAAGCCGGCGGCAACGGCAGCCACGCGATAAGTTCCCGGCTTCACTTCGGCAATGACGAAAACGCCTTCGCCCGAAGAGGTGGCCGTCAGCGTTTCGCCCGTGCCAAGATTGGTGACGGTCAGCGCGGCATTGGGAATCAATTGCCCTTGCTGGTCTTTCACGGTTCCTTCAATGCGCCCGCGCACGGCCTGCGCCCGCGCGACATCGGCGAAAATCAACAAAGAGAAAAACGCGACGAGGAGGAAAACGCCACGAAACTTCATAACGAAAAATCCCTTCTTTTTTGGTTTCAGGTTCAGCGGTTGACGATGCGCCGCCGACAAAACCTGCCCGGCGGCGAAACTGTTTGGACGTGCATTGTGCGGCGGTCTGCCTGCCGGCACAAGTGAACGGATTTCGAAGTTGAAGAAGCGCCCCTCGCAATACGCCGGCAACTCATCCTTTTCAGGCTCTTTGGTTCAACGTATTTTCCGTTTTCCGCCAACGCCGCGGAGCGATGTAAAGGTGATTGTCGGCAATGTCGAAAATGAGGTTGAACTGTTTGAGGACTTCGCCGCCCAGCACGCTCATTTTCTGCGCGCCAATCGCACCGGAAAAAAAGCCCGCGTGTACAGCTGAATCAGGGAACGTCGTAAAATGCTAACTGGCGGGGTAATTGAGCGTCCACGAGAAACTTCATACCAACGCAGGTTCAATGCGTTTGACCCGGCTGAGCCGCGCGGCATAACTCAACACCGCCTGAATGCCTTCTGGTTCCAGGTCCTCGTAATCAGCCAGAATTTCATCCGTCGTCATTCCCGCGCTGAGCAATTCCAGTATGGTTTCGACCGGGTAACGCAAGCCGCGTATTGTCGGTTTGCCGTGGCAAATTTCAGGGTCAATCGTGATGCGATTTTTGTAGTCCATAACTGCATTCCAGTCTTCGGATCAGGACAAAACCAAAATGGATTCCAACGGATCGCTGTCGAGCGCGTGAATGTCTTGCTCGTAGATCGTGAGAAGCGCAACCAGATCATCGCGGGTGCAATTGCCGATTCGTAACCAGATGAATTTTGGTGGGCTGCCGTAAAAGAGGCTGCGTTGGTAGAAGTCTGAGTCTTTGGAAACTACGGCGAAGCCATTTGCCCGCGCATATTCTCATCCGTCGCGCCCTTGAGGCCGCAATCCCGCAAATGAAGGCTGCCTGGAAACCGTGTGGAAAGAAAACGAGGCAATTTGGGCGAAAGATTTTCATCGAAGAGCAGCTTCATAAGGAACTACCGCCAGACACCGTTCGCGATCCGCCGCAAAGGCGAAGCACGCCTGAATGTCTTCCGCCGTCAAATCCGGAAAATCATCAAGTATTTCCGCCACGCTCATTCCTCCGCCGAGGTAATCAAAGACATCCGCCACCGAGATGCGCGTCCCCCGGATGCAGGGTTTGCCGCTGCGGATGCGCGGGTCAATCGTGATGTGATCTTTGTAATCCATAATTGGAGTCTAGTCTTCGTTTCAGTCACGTTCAACCAAACGTGCCAGCCGCATTCCTCGTCCCATCGGGACGGCTGAGTTTAGGCAGGTCGTTTACGGCCTGCAAACGCGCCAGTTCGCATTTCCGTCCCATCGGGACGGCTGAGTTTAGGCAGGTCGTTTACGGCCTGCAAACGCGCCAGCTCGCATTTCCGTCCCATCGGGACGGCTGAGTTTAGGCAGGTCGTTTACGGCCTGCTAGCGCACCAGCCCGCGTTCCCCGTCCCATCGGGACGGTTGAATCATTTGCTACTATCCCCACACATACCGTTCGTCATATTCGACGCCGTGCTTTTGCAAAAACTCCAGATACTCTTCCTGGAAACCTATCTTCCGATGATGCGCTCGTTGGCTCTGAATATACGCCACCACTGATTCCAGATTGGATTTGCTGACGGTGAACGCGCCGTAGCCCTCCTGCCACGCGAAATCGCGCAATTCCGGGAAGGTCTCGTGAATCCACTTGGAAGAATTGCCTTTCAGAGATTGCGCAATCTGGCTCGGCGCAATCAACTGCGGAGCCATCACCAGCGCGTGAATGTGATCGTCACATCCGCCGATTTGCAGCGCCGTAATGTTGTGTTTCCGCAACTGAAAGCCATTTGCCTTCCCACCTTACTTACTGACTTTTGCGATCAGCAATTTATACCGGTTATCGAAGAGTGTAACCAGATAATGCCGTACTAATCGTGACTTTTCACTTTGTGATAATTCGCCAGTAAGCAGGGCAACCACAAGTATCACCTTTGCAAATACCAAGGCACCATCCTTCGCCTTGGTATCATACAAATAGGCATTAAGCTGAGGGTCAAGAGAAGTCATCTTTCTCAGCCTGGACAAATTCGTGCATACCTGCAACCCCTGTAATAGCCCGTTATTTTGCAAAGCCTCCAATATGTAAGCCCGTGCGTCCTGCAAAACCAATGGTGAGACCGCTGCTACCTGCCTTGACGCCCAGGCTGATCGCTCCCAGATTTTGTGATTATCTTGGATATACTTCGTCAGTTCACTTTCAGAACCATACTTGGCTATCAGCCAAAGAGCGGCACCAAATGGAAAAGCTGGATTTTCAGACTGCTTTTTTGCAATCTCGGCTGCGAGTGCATTAATTCGCACCACGACATTTTCGCTAGATGGCAGGTTCAACGAGATCAGGCATTTAACCCCAACAAAAAGTGACCCTACATCTGCACAATGCCCTGATTTAAGAAATTCTTCTATGAGCCGAAACCTCGCATCACTGAATCCAAGTTCTGCAAGATAGCGAAAAACTGAATCGCGTGTTCCGGGATAATCCTTTAACAATTTTGACAAGTCTCGAACTGCCCGTGAGTCTTTAAGCTTTCCAAAAAGAGTAAGGTATCGCTTTTGTACTTTCTCCCAGCTTCCAAATTGCTTGGCCTGCTTGAATTTTAGGTAAGAAGAGCGAAGGTTTTCCCTGTGTTTAACCAAAGTTCTCGGTGTGTCTGCTCCATTTTCTATCGAATTCTGGATTATTGTGAGCGCCCTGTTATGACTCACGCCAAAATGCTCGATGGCTTCTTTAGCAAAAAGAATCTTACTTTTGTTTGAGTTTAACTGTAACCCCTGGCTATTGAGCACCTCTTGTAAAGTCTGAAGTAATTTCTTGCCTTCCTCTCGCGAGTTGACAGCAGCGTCAATATCATCCATCCATCGTACAAATGAACCGTTCGTTTGCTGGTTGAGCTCACTATCTACCTTGAAAAGATATGCAGTAGCTAAAAGCCGGGGAGCGTCAAAGTCTATTTGAGGTAGTCCTACGCCTGAATGAGGCATAAAAAATGGCCGCCAAGCCAACGCTTCAAGCAGAAAAAATAGTAGGTTTAATACGTTCTCGTTGATTTTTGCGATGCTGGCAAGTGTATTTCGTAATGCAGAAAGCGGAATGGTGTCGAAAAAATTGGCAATATCCGTCACAACAACAAATTGGTACGTGTCAGCAAAATCCCAAATTCTTTTCTGAAATTCTGGCCACAAATGCATCCATGGATAAGCGAACGTCCCATCAACCCGATCTACTGATGGTGGCGTATGACTTCGGGAATAATAAGCATTCTTTGTGGGCTGGGCTTCGCCCACTTGAGGTTGGATCGTATCAACAATGCACTGCAAGACGAGAGCATCCGTGGGGTCGGGTATGGCCAGCCGACGCGCAATCCCATCTTTTTTCTCAAGCGTGACAAATTCAGGTGCCGAAGTTCGATAATGTCCACTAACAACATCAGCACTAATTCGAGAGGCAATGCCATCAATGTTTCTATGGATGTCCAAATAGTCATGGAGGTCTGGTATGAGTTGAGACCTCAACCCATTACGGATCGAATTTTTCCAAGCCTGCTTTACTCGTTCTTTGCTAACGACCTGACCGAGGTCTTGAGCAAGAGATTTGGTCCTATGCGTCATTGCACTCCAGGTTAAGTTGAAAGACGGGGCAAAGATTTACAGGCTGAAGAAGAACTGCCTAAATTTAATCGCCACGGTGTGACGAAAGAACTCCAGGAAATGGCGCAGCTTGCTGATAGCTGGCCTCAGGCGAAATCTGGGGGAAAGGAGCGTTGCGTTCTCCTTTCCTCCCAGAACTCTGGCAAAACAATCACCGACTGGCCGTCCCCGCCGTAGCCGCTTTTTTCACCACCGTCAGCTTCACTTCCGACGGATACTGTTTGGAATGGTGGACGGCGTTGTTCGCAATGACCCCTTTCGCTTCATCGTAGTTTTTCCCACCCGTGTTCATGTTCCGGTCAAAGCGCGGGAAGTTGCTGCTGGACACTTCGATCCGAATCCGGTGGCCGGCCTGGAAGAAATTGCTGGTGGTCATCGCTTGCAGCTTCACCTTGTAGACCTTGCCCGATTCCATCCACACCTGCGGTTTGTCGTACCCGTTGCGGTAGCGCATGCGCTGGATGGTTTCGTCCAGGTTGTAGGCGCGCCCATCCGGCAGCACGTCAATCAGCTTGACGGTAAAGTCGGTATCTTTCGCGTCCGACGAAACATACAGCGTGACTTCAATCGGACCGCTGACTTCAACGCCTTCTTTCAGCGGTTCGGTGCTGTAAACCAGAATGTCTGGCCGCTCTTCCATTTTGCGCTGGTCGAAAGAGCCGCCCTGCACGGCGTTGCCGGTGCAGCAGACGTTTCCACCAAACGAAGGCACGGGATTCATCGGGTCGTAGCTGAATTTGTCCGGGCTGTCCGTGGCCGGAGCCGACAGGTTGAGCACGCCATCGCCCGCGCCGGTGTTGGCTTTGCCGCCGCTCGACAAAAAGAAGCTCTGGGCTTGCGCGCCCACGGGCGGCCAGGTGTCGGACGATTGCCATTTGTTGATGCCCATCGTGAAGTAACGAACCTTCGGCATTTTTTCCAGAATGCCGTTCTGTTCGCCTTTCAGGAAGTGATCGAACCAGGCCCAGGTCAGTTCGTCGTAATTCAGCCGCGCATCGCCCATGCTGCGTTCGCCGACCGTGGTGTTTTCGGTCGCCCGTTTGTAGGCGCAATGCAGCGTCGGCGCGATCACGGCGTATTGCTGATTGGCGATGTCTTGCCGGGCGGTTTTGCGCACGTGGTTGTAAGCGGCCAGATTCGGCCCGACCGAAACGTCGTACCAGGACATAAACCAGAATCCGGGCACGTTGATCTTCATGTTGTCGTGCCACAATCCGCCCTTGTACCAGGCCGGATCGTTCGGCGCGCGTTTGATCATTGCGCCGCCGGTCGCCACGGGCATTTCGTCGGCGAAGATTCCTTTCGGCCCGCCAGCGGCTTTCATAATGTCCATTTCGGGCAGATGCCGCAGCGCTTTTGACCAATCCACGGGCGGTGCTTGCTGCGCCAGGTCGAAGAATTTCGAGGCCTGAATCAACTCTTCCTGCGTGGTGGTGGGCGGAAAGGTTGGCCGGACTTGATTTTGTTCGCCGTACAGCCAGGCGATGAACAGCATCTGCACCGCGCCGCCGCGATACCAGTTGCCCTGTTCGTAATATTCGCCGACGCGGCCCACGCCTGCACCGAAGCCTTGGGGAATCATCGCGGCAAAGGCCGGATTGCCCTGCGCCGCGACGGCCAATTGCCATTCGGCGGTCGAAGAGCAACCGATGGTTCCGACTTTGCCGTTCGACCAGGATTGGCTGGAAATCCATTTCAGCGCGTCGTCGCCGTCGGTCAGCGGCGGGCCAAGGATGTCGTAATTGCCTTCGGAAAAGAAATGCCCGCGCTCGTTCATCGTGATGATGGCGTAGCCGCGTTTGACGGCTTCAATCGTGTTGCTCATATCGCGCACCACGCCGTTGCGCACATCCCAGTAATTGAAGTTGTAGGGCGTGCGCACAAAAACCGTAGGGTATTTCTTCGTTGTGTCTTTCGGGTAGTAAAGGTCCGCCGCCATCCGCTTGCCGTCGCGCATGGGAATCATCAGCTTGCGCTGGACGACGGCGATGGAATGCAATTCGGCTTCGAGTTTGTTTCGCTGCGCAACCAATTCCGGGCTGACGGCTTGCCGCCCCTGCCCGGAAGCGATTTGAATCGCAAGGCTGAATCCAATGACCGCGAGTAACAGAGTCCAGGTGATCTTTCTTCGCATATTTGCTCCCTTAAATTCAGATCAAACGAGATGTGTAAGGCAGGTAAAATGGCAATCACCTCGCAGTGAGGTTCAAGCCGCTTTTTTGAGTGAGATCGTCAACTGCATTCCCAACGCTTCCAGCACTGCGGTCAAGCTGGAAAGCTTCGGATTTCCATTTTCGGAAAGGGTTCGATAAAGACTTTCGCGGCTCAGTTCGGCATCCGCGGCAAGCTTGCCCAAGCCTCCGTTCGCCTCCGCGACGTGGCGCAACGCCAGCAAAAACGCTTGTGGATCGTTCTCTTCCAGCACGGCGTTTAAGTATTCAGTCGCATACTCTGGCGAGGCCGCCAATCGTTCGCGTAATGATTCTTCCCACTTTCTCATTGGCTTTGCCCTTCCTGAAAGTTTTTCCAGTATTTGGCGGCGGCTTGAATATCAGACTGTTGACTCGCTTTGTCGCCGCCACACAACAGCAGCACAATCTGCTGTCCGGAAAAAGCAAAATAGATTCGATAGCCCGGCCCGTAATCAATCTTCAATTCATACAGGCCATTGCCAAGCGATTTGTAATTCCCCGGATTGCCAGCCCCCATCCGAGTTACGCGGGCGTCAATGCGCGCCACCGCGCGGAGGTCACGCAATTTATCCAGCCATTCATCAAATGGCCGCGTTCCATCCGCCATCTCAAAAATGATGAGTTGTTTTGGCTGTCCGTCAAACACATTTTGCACTGTAGCCCGCAAGCTACAGACCGTCAAGAGGACGATGGCTAACGACCTGTACAAAAAAGTTCGGACTCGAAAGTGCCGCCGATAACCAATGTTTTGCTTACCGGCGGCAGGAAGACCTTACAAGTTAATCATATGCCCGGCAAGTCCGTGCGCGGCTTCCTTGACCGCTTCGCTCAGGGTTGGATGGGCGTGGACGTTGCGGGCGATTTCTTCGGGCGTGAGTTCGGCGTAGCGAGCCAGCGTCAGTTCCGGCAGCAACTCCGTCACATCCGGGCCGATCAAATGCGCGCCGAGCATTTCGCCGTACTTCTTGTCGCTGATCAGTTTCACAAAACCCGTCGGATCGCCCAGGCCGTGGGCTTTGGCGTTGGCCATGAAGGGGAATTTGGCGACGTTCACTTCGTAGCCGCGTTCGATGGCCTGTTTTTCGGTGTAGCCGAAACTGGCGATTTGCGGCTGGCAGTAAGTCGCGCGCGGCATCATGTCGAATTCCAGGGTGATGGTGGGTTCGCCCTTGATGTTTTCCGCCGCGATGATGCCCATCGCTTCGGCCACATGCGCCAGCATCAGTTTGGCCGTCACATCGCCGATGGCGTAAATGTGCGGGACGTTGGTCTGCATCTTCTCGCTGATTTCAATTGCGCCACGGTCCGTGACTTTCACGCCGGTCTTTTCCAGGCCGTAACCTTCCGTGCGCGGTTTGAAGCCGATGGCTTGCAACACCTTGTCGGCTTCCAGCGTTTGCTGTTTGCCTTCCTTGTCGCTGACGGTGACGCGGACGTTTGCACCCGTGTCTTCGATCTTTTCGACGCGCGTTGAGGTCAGCAGTTTGATCCCGGCTTTTTTGTACTGGCGGGCGAGTTCGGCGCTGACTTCTTCGTCTTCCAGCGGGACAACGCGATCCAGGAATTCGACGATGGTCACGTCCACGCCGTAATTGTTCATGACGTAGGCGAATTCGACGCCGATGGCGCCCGCGCCCGCAATGATGATGCTCTTCGGCAGATTGTCTTCCATAATCTGCTCTTCGTAAGTGACGACGCGTTCGGACAAGGACGAACCGGGAATCAGCCGCGTGGTCGAACCTGTCGCAATAATGCAGTGTTTGAATTTGACGGTTTCGTTGCCGCCCTTGTTCAGGGCAACGTCAATGGTGTTGGCGTCGGTAAAAGTCGCCCAGCCGTCGAATTCGTCAATCTTGTTTTTCTTCATCAGGAAGTGAACGCCTTTGACGCGGCCATCAGCGACTTTGCGGCTGCGGCGGAAGGCTTCGCCGTAATCGAAGGTGACTTTGCCTTCGATTTGAATGCCGAAGGTCTTGGCTTCGTGATTGATAATGTGCGCCAGTTCCGCGTTGCGCAGCAGCGCTTTGGAAGGAATGCAGCCGACGTTCAAACAGACGCCGCCCCAGTATTTTTTCTCGATCACCGCGGTCTTCAGTCCCAGTTGGCTGGCGCGAATGGCGGCGACATATCCGCCCGGCCCCGCGCCCAACACCACAACATCATATTCTTTCGCCATAAGTTTCCTTTGTTGGTTGAAGTGTGCAGCCGCCCGAAGGTTCGGCGCGGCCAGATTTCCGGCGAGATAATAACCCAAGGCAATCAAATCATCACGGAGGCATAAACACCGCATTTCAGGTTTTCAGGCGCTTGTGTACAATCAGCCGCCGACCGCAGGCATTGTCTGCAAGCAAACGCTCCACTCACACCAATCTGAAAGGCGAATTTGATGATCGAAGTTCTTTCGCGCGAGGAAAAGTTATCGGCGCAGGCCACGACTGCGCTGTCGCGCCTGCACATTCCCGCGCTGGACGGCGTGCGCGGACTCGCCATTTTGATTGTTCTCTACGCTCACTTCACGATGAAAGAGCCGGTGGGGCTGGCGCTGACGGTTTTCGACCGTTTTTACTTCCGCAGCGCGCAGTTAGGCTGGTGGGGCGTGGACCTGTTCTTTGTGCTCTCCGGCTTTCTGATCACGGGCATTCTGTTCGACGCCAGGGGCAAACAGCATTTCTTTCGCAATTTTTACATGCGGCGCGTGCTGCGGATTTTCCCGCTGTATTACGGCGTGCTGGTGCTGGCTTTTGTGATTGTGCCGCTGGCGATGCCGCCGCATTCATCAAGCGATTCGACCGGGACGATTTCCTCTCTCTGGCTCTGGTTTTACGCCTCCAACATCGCCATCGGCTATTACAACGCCTTACCGCATTTTTCCGATCTGTTTGAGTTCAATCATTTCTGGTCGCTGGCGGTCGAAGAGCATTTTTATTTCCTCTGGCCCCTTCTGGTGTATGCATTCCGGCGAAAACCGCTGCTGTGGATTTGCGGCGGAATCATCGTGGGCTCGCTCGCGTTGCGCTTGATGATGGTGGAACTGGACATTCACTGGCTGAAGCGTTTTTTCCTGACGCCATGCCGGATGGATGCGCTGGCGATGGGCGCGCTGCTGGCGCTGCTGGTTCGTGGAAGCTGGCAGCAGGCGCGTCTGGTAAAACTGGCGCGCTGGGTGGCGTTGATCGGCGGCTTGATTCTGTTGGGCGTCATTCTCAGCAACGCCTATCCGGAAGTGTTGTGGCGCGGAAAAAGCTGGAACGCCTATTTTTTGCAGCCAGACCAGGTTCCCGGCAGCGATTGGATGAGCTGGTTTCTGCACGCGGGGTTGCTGTCGGTGCTGGCGCCGGTCTTTGCCGCCCTGCTGCTGCTGGCGGTGTATGCCAGACCCGGCAGCCTGACCAGCGCGTTTTGGAACTCAAGCTTTCTGCGATTTTTCGGCAAGTACAGCTACGGGATTTATGTGTTCCACGTCGTCTTTTCGCGTTACACGCGGGGCTGGGCGGATTATGCGCTTGCGCAAGTCGCGCGCCTGCAAACGCACCTGCCAGCGGCGCTGGCCGCTGTGATGTCCGCGCCGATGTTCCGCAGCCTGCTTTATTTTTCCATCACGACGGCGGCTTCCGTGGCGATTGCCTGGCTGAGCTGGCATTTGTACGAAAAGCATTTTCTCAAGCTCAAAGACCGGTTCGCGTAAAGCGGAACTCAGCCCTTGCTCACGTCCGTGCCCGCAAATTCCCGCAGGTAGGAGTTGCCCTTGTATTCCAGTTCCTGCCGCAGGCCGATCTTCGAGGTGTAGTAGGCGTGCGCGACGCGGGATTTCAGTTCGACGAAAAACTTCTCTTCCGGCATTTTTGGATCCCCTTCGTTTTCGGCAATGCGCGTCAGCAAGGCGATGCGCTGTTCCGGCGAAGATTTCAAAAACGGCTGTGTGTGCATTTCCGCCGAAAGCTGATTGATCCGGGCCAGGCCTTCGCGCCATTGCTGTTTCGCTTCAGCGTCCGGCGATTCGGCCAGCCGGGCGTCAATGTATTCGGCGCATTTTGCCGCGCGGGCGCCAGGCGAATGCGCATCCGCCGGGATGATCAATTCGCCGAGTTCATCCACCAGCGCCAGTTCCGCCGCCGTGAAAAACTTCGGGCGATTCACAGCAGTTCGCGATTTGGCTTGCGGCAGCGCCGGAACCACCATCGCGCCCGCCGTCAATTTCACCATCTCCCGCCGGCTCACCTGCGGCAAACCAGCATCTCCCCGTCCCCCCGTCTCCGCGTCGCCCTGTCTTTTCTTCATAACTTCCCCCGTTTCATCTCTTCCGCCAGGTAATCGCACGAACGCCAGGCCAGCGCCATGATCGTCCAGGTGGGATTTTGATTGGCTGCGCTGACGTGGCTGCTGCCATCCACGACGAAGAGGTTTTTCACATCATGCGACTGCTGAAACTGATTCAGCACGGAAGTTTTCGCGCTCGTGCCCATGCGCGCCGTGCCCAGTTCGTGGATGGACCAGCCTTCGGTCAGCATGTCGCGGTTGACGCTGACGATTTCGATGCCGGCGGCTTCAAACATTTCCTGCGCGGTTTCAGCCATGTCTTCGCACATCTTTTTTTCGTTGTCGCCGAACTTGATGTTGAACCGCAGCACGGGAATTCCCCAGCGGTCTTTGACCAACGGATCAAGCGCGACGTGATTTTCGTACCGCGCCAGGACTTCGCCAAAACCGCCGATGTCCACGAAAGCTCCGGCGTAATCCCGGACTTTCTTTTTGTAGCCTGCGCCAAAGCCTGTCATTCCAATCGCGTCGCCGGGGAACATACGAATTCCGCTGCCTCCTTCAAAACCGTAGCCGCGAATGAATTTTTGGTGCTTGTCAGCAAGATTGCGGAACCGCGCCAGGTAAAATCCGCCGGGCCGCCCGTCGTCAATCGTGCGGGGCGCGCCAATCTTCTGTTTGTAGATGCCGGAAACGCCCGGTCCCATGACGTGTTCGCAAAAGTTGTGGCCGACGTGGCCGCTGGAATTGCCGATGCCGTTTGGATGGTGGCGCGATTTCGACAGCAGCATCAGCCGCGCCGATTCCAGGGTCGAAGCCGCCAGCACAACGGTTTTAGCTTTTGCCTCGTGGCTTTTGCCAGTGACGGTATCAATAAAAGCCACGCCGCGCGCCTTGCCGGTGTTCGTGTCCACCAAAACTTCGCTGACGGTGGCGTTGGTGCGAATGGTCAGATTGCCTTTGTCAAAAGCGGGAAAGATCAATCCGGTCGGTGAATCGAAAGCCGCGTGAATGTCACAGCCGCCCGCTCGCCGCGCGCACGCGCCGCGACTGAAACAGCGCATTCGATATTTGTTCTTGACGCCGTCGGTAGTCACACCGGCACGATACGGCGTCAGCGTTCGTCCCATTTTGGCCAGCGCACCGCGCAAATGGACTTCGGCGTCATTCAATCGGACCGGACGTTGAAAGATGCTGTCGGGCAGATGCGGCATGTTTTCCTTTACGCCGGAAATGCCCAGCAGCAGATCAACTTTGTCGTAATACGGCGCGATGTCTTTGTATTCAATCGGCCAGTTTTCGCCGTACCCATCGCGCGAAGCGGCTTTGAAATCGTAATCGGAGAGCCGCAGCGCCAGCCTTCCCCAGATGTTTGTTTTGCCGCCCAGCGCGCGTGAACGCACCCAGGCGTAGTTCGTGCCGGTGTACGGATGATCTTTTTCATCCACGACCAGATTCTTGCTGTAATCGCTGCCGCTCCAGCTTTGCACATAGTTGTGAACATGGCGCGCCTTGATCCCGGCGGCGTAGGGCGGTTTGCGAAAGGTGTATTCGTTCGGCGTCAGCGCGTGACGATCCGGCGGCATATCGCCCCGGCGCGGATGTTCGTAAGGCCATTCGGTGGACTTCAATTCCTGGGTGGTGTCAATTTTCTTCCCGGCTTCCAGCAACAGAACTTTCAGGCCATGCGATGTCAACACATACGCCGCCATTCCGCCCGCCGCGCCGGAACCTACGACAATCGCGTCGTAAAGCTTGTTGAGATTGACCGTATTGTCCTTCGGTAAATTGATCGTCTGTAGACTCATTCCCTGCCCTTTCGGAAACTTTTGAGATTGAATTTTGGCTGTTCGATTGGCGCGAAGGCTACCATTCGGATGGGGCAGATTCAATGCCTGACGCAGCAACGAAATTAACCATTCGCCATTCGCCATTCGCCGATAAGTGATCGCTGCTCTTCCCTGTCAATTAATGGCCAATTGGTAATGGGCAATGGTTAATGGCTTACCGTGAGGCGTGCTATCATCCGTCCGCTCAAAAGCGCCAAACTAATCTTCAACCTGAAAGAAAATGATGACGAAGAAACTTCTGCTGTTCAGTTTGCTGCCTGTTTTGTTATTGACCGTGGTTGCTGTTTCGCGGCTTCGCCAAGCCAGTGCCTCTGCCGCCGATTTTGATGTAATCATTGCGGGCGGACGAATCGTGGATGGCACAGGCAATCCCTGGTTTGAAAGCGACCTCGCCATTAAAGACGGACGCATTGCCGAAATCGGCAAGCTCGATCCGAAGCGTGCGGCCAAAGTGATTGACGCGCGTGGTCTGGTCATCGCGCCCGGTTTCATTGATGTTCACACCCACATCGAAGGCGGCATCGAGCGATTGCCTCAAGCCGAAAACTTTTTGCGGATGGGTGTGACTTCGGTAGTGACGGGCAATTGCGGCAGTTCGGCGCAATCCCTGGGCGAATGGTTCTCCCGGCTGGAACAACAAGGCATTTCGATCAATGTCGCTTCGCTGGTCGGCCACAACACGGTTCGCAGCAGTGGAATGAACGGCAATTTCGACCGTCCGCCCACGTCCGAAGAATTGCAAAAAATGCGCGAACTGGTTTCGCAGGCGATGCGCGACGGCGCGGTCGGATTTTCCACGGGCCTGGAATACGTGCCGGGAACTTATGCCAAGACAGACGAAATCGTCGCGCTAGCAAAAGCCTCCGCCGAATTCGGCGGACTGTATGCCACGCACATGCGCAACGAGGACGCCACCGTCGAACAAGCCATCAAAGAATCTTTGGAAGTCGGCGCGCTCGCCAATTGCCCGGTTGAAATTTCCCACTTCAAAATTTCCAGCAAAAGCCGCTGGGGGGCGAGCGCCATCACCATCAAAATGGTCGAAGACGCCCGCTCGCGCGGACAGCAAGTGACCGTGGATCAATATCTGTACCCGGCTTCCAGCACCGGCATTGGCATTCTGTTTCCTTCGTGGGTCTTCGACGGCGGAAACGAGAAAGCCAAAG
This sequence comes from Heliomicrobium sp., assembly GCA_021155085.1. Classification (GTDB taxonomy): domain Bacteria; phylum Acidobacteriota; class Blastocatellia; order RBC074; family RBC074; genus RBC074. The sequence continues at coordinate 200,512 of JAJNQA010000112.1, forward strand.
AACGGTTGAACGACCCGCCCACCCGCGAACGCGTTCGCCGCGAAATGATCGAAAAGGCGAAAATCGGCGGCTTCAGTGATTTCGCGTTTGCCTATGTCGCCAATCATTCAGCCGACCAATCCATCAACGGCAAAAACATCGCCGAAATCACGCAACTGAAAAAGCAGAAGACCGACGCCGCCGCGCAAGCCGAACAGGCCATCGAAATCCTGCTCAATGGCGGCGCGCAGATGGTTTTGCGGAAAATGTCCGACGAAGACGTGGATCGAATTTTCAAACAGCCGTTCACGATGGTCGCGTCCGACGCGGGCGTGACGGACATTGCCAGCGCCAGCATTCCGCATCCGCGCGGCTTCGGAAACAATGCCCGCGTGCTTGGCGTCTATGTGCGGGAAAAGAAGTTGGTTGGTTTGGAAGACGCCATTCGCAAGATGACTTCCCTGCCCGCAGGCGTGTTCAAACTCTGGGATCGCGGCTTGCTGCGACCGGGAATGGCGGCTGACCTGGTTCTTTTTGATGAAAAATCGGTTGGGGATCGCGCCAGCTTCGAGCAGCCGAAGCAGTACCCGACCGGTATTCGCTTCGTTCTGGTCAATGGACAGGCAGTGATCGAAAACGACAAGCACACCGGCGCAAAACCAGGGCGAATCTTGCGCCTGCGCACAGCGAAGAACTGATGTCTGCACAACGCACTTGCGTTACAATCGCCGGGCCATTTCCGAAGTAAAGGAGCAAGACAAATGATCCCTGCACCGAAGAAAAAGTACAGCATTGAAGAGTACATCGAACTGCTCAAAAACTCTGACGAACGCTTTGAGTATTTTGACGGCGAAATCGTTTCAATGGCTGCGGGCAAGATTTCGCACGGAGGGATAGCAGCAAATATCAGCCGCAGCATCGGCAATCTGTTGGCGGATCGTCCATGCCAGGTTTTCGGCGGAGACACGGCGGTCAAAACTGTCAAAGAACCGCCATTTCGGTTGCCGGATGTTACAGTCGTTTGCGGCGAGCCGATCATCGAAGAGAACCAGGGCATCGAGATGCTGGTCAATCCGATTTTGATCGCCGAAGTTCTTTCCAAGAAGACACAGGACTACGACCGCGAAGGAAAGTTTATGGTGTATCAGGCCATTGAAAGCTTTCAGGAATATTTGCTGGTCGAACAACATCGCCCGCACGTCACTCGTTACATACGCCAGCCGGACAATCAGTGGTTGCGCGGCGATTTCATCGGCCTGGAAAGCAGTGTCAAACTGGAATCGCTGGGCGTCGTGCTGCCGCTCAGTGAAATTTACCGGATGATCAAATTCCCAACTGCGGAGACGGATGCGGTAGTCGCCGAATCGTGAGGCATTTCCCGCTCAACCCAGTGTTGAACGCCGACGAGATTCTTGGCTAACGGCGCGACTGACGAAGAAAGCCCCGGTTCCCAGCCACTTTCGGGAACCCAAACTGGTCATCGTGGGAATCAAGTTCGTATCCGGCAAGGCTCGGATTTTCATTAAGCCTTGCGAAGCAAAAAACTCCTTGCCGTTCGTTCGTTTCAGCGGCAGTCACTCGTACACGATCCATTCACCAAAAATCAGGAGGCAAGCCATGAACTCAGTCTTCAGGCGGTTTTTCTGCGGCGCGTTATTGCTGGCCGGGCTGATCGGCGTCAGTTTCGCGCAAACAGCGGGCAGAGCGACGGCGGTTATCGCCGGTCGCATCGTAATTGGCGAAGCCGGCGCGCCAGGCATTGAAGTCATTGCCGTCAAACAGGAAACCGGCGGCATCAACTTCGCCGGCATGCCGACGCAAACCTACAACGCCGTCACCGATCCGGACGGTAATTACCGGATCACCAATGTTCCAGCGGGCAGCTTTCGCGTCACGGCTTACGCGCCAGCGCATGTGACGCCTGGCGAGCGAAATTCATTCAGCGGCGGTAACTCTGGCAAAACCGTCAATCTGGCCGAAGGCGAAACGGCGGAGAGCGTGAATTTTTCATTGATTCGCGGCGGTGTCGTCACCGGCAAATTGACCGATGAAGACGGTCGTATCGTCATCGAAGAATCCGTCACCGCCCACAAACTCGATCAAAACGGCAAACGCCCGCCGAATGCCGGGCCGAACTTTTCAAGCTGGCAAACCGATGATCGCGGCATCTTCCGCATTTATGGCCTGGAGCCGGGCAAGTATCTGGTTTCAGCGGGCGCTTCCGCCGAAGACGGCATGGTTCGTGTCGGACGCTCCGGCGGATATTACCGCCGCACCTTCTATCCTGAAGCGACGGAGGAAGAAAACGCCAAAATCATTGAGGTGAAGTCCGGCGAAGACACGGAAAACGTGGACATCAAATTGGCGCGTGCGGCCAAAGGCTACGCCGCCACGGGCCGTGTGATTGACGGTGACACGGGTAAGCCAATCGCCGGAATGATGATCGGTTACGGCATTGTCAAAGAAAGAGGTTCCAGTTTCGGGCTGGGCAATTCCGCGACCAATTCGCAGGGTGAATTCCGATTGGAAGGCTTGACGCCCAATACCTATACCGCTTACGCCATGCAGATGGGCGGCGAGAGCGAGAATTACAGCGAAAGCGCCAAATTCGAGGTCCTGGGCGGCGACGTGTCAGGATTGGAAATCAAGATGCGCCGCGGCGCCAGCATCAGCGGCCTGGCGACCGTCGAAAACGTTCGCGACCCGGCTGTCCTGGCCAATCTCTCCAAAATTCGCATCAATGTGCAAAACGTCGGTGGCGAAACGGTGATGGGTTCCAATGGCGGGACGATCAACGCCAATGGCACATTCAAACTCGGCGGGCTGCGTCCAGGCAAAACGCGTATCAGCGCCCAATCCATGGGCGCCGTAAAGGGATTTTCACTGCTGCGCATCGAACACAATGGCCAGATGATGAAAGAGTTTGAGTTGAACGCTGGCGACCAACTGACGGGCGTAAATCTGATTTTCGCCTACGGCAACGGCAGCGTTTTTGGCCGGGTCGAAGTCAAAGGCGGAACGCTGGCCCCTGATATGAGAATGTCGGTCAGCATCCGGCGCGAAGGCGACGACCAGACCACATCCCCGTCCGTGCGTTCCGCGCAAGTGGACGCGCGCGGCCAGTTTTTGCTGGAAGGGTTGCCACAAGGCAATTACAAATTGATCCTCATCGCCTTCAGCCAGGATTTTCAGCCGTCCGTCAAAACGCCGCGCGCCGAACAAACGATTTCGATTGCCGGAGATGGAAGGCAGGAAGTTTCGATGGTCCTGGATTTGTCCGCCACGCAAAAGGAGAACGACAAATGAGAAGAATAAATACTCCTGACTGGAGTGCGGACGTTCCGTCCGCGCGACCTGCGGCTG
>JAJNQA010000008.1 GCA_021155085.1 Heliomicrobium sp.
TTCGACCAGCGCAATCACTGCGTCCGGGCCCTGATCGTAAACGGCTTTGATTTCTTCGCGACTCAACATGCTTGCTTTTTACGCTAAACTCTTTTGCTCGTCTGTCTGCTTGCTCGCAGACTGGGCTGAGCAGTTACAAATCGGTTTGCTAATGAATGTAAGGCATCCACGGAGAGCCAATTCTTCATTTCAATGCGCAAGATTTGCCAAGCGTTGGCTTCCTCAGCAGTGGTAACCTACAGCGGTGTTCGAGCACGAATATCGCAATCGCATCAATCGAGTTGTCAAGACCATCATTCAGCATCCAGGCGACGAGTGGACGACACCCAAGCTGGCTGAATTGGCAGGAATCTCCGCGTTTCACTTTCACCGTGTTTTTCGCGCACTGACGGGGGAAACAATGTTTGCCTTTCTACAGCGCCGAAGGTTGTTACGGGCAATTGAGCTGATGCACGAAGACAAATTCACGCTGACCGAGATTGCGCTGGAATGCGGCTTTGATTCCGGATCGTCGTTGTCGCGTATCTTCCGCAAACAGTTCCAATGCTCGCCTTCGCAATACCGCGAACAACGTCCGCTGCTATTACTGCCGCCTGCTCGCCCGCGCGTTAATCACACTGAGTTGGCGGAGGTCGAAATCCGCGAGACGCACGTCCGTCAAGCCGTCATGGTGGAATGTCGCGGAATCAACGGACAGAGTTTTGAGCAGGCCGCCACCGCAGCTTTTCGCATCCTCGTCAGCGAGATCAAACGCGCCAATATCTGGCCCGCCATGCGCCAGCGCATTGGGATATGTCCTGACGAAGCCAGCATGGTTCCGGATGCCGAGGCGCGCTATCAGGCCGGTTTTATTTATGAAGGACAGTTACCTGCGATGGGTGATGCGGTGCGGCGAGTAGCGATTCCAGGCGGCAGATGGGTGGTTTCACTGCATCAGGGTTCCTATGAAACGGTCTGGCAAAGCTGGAACCGTATGTATCGTGATTGGCTGCCCTCTTCTGGTTACGCAACGCGTGACGCAGCGCCCTTCGACCTTTACCTGAACGATCAGAAAACCGTTCCGCCGGAAGAGTTGCGGACGGAAATCTGGATACCGATTGAATAACCATGAAAACGACCTCAATTACACAAGCGATTCTCTGGGGCGGGCTGTGCGCGGGCACGCTCGATTTTATCGGAGCCTGTGTTACCAATGCCTCGCGCGGCGTCACGCCGTTGCGCATCGGGCAATCCATTGCCAGTGGCTTGCTGGGGCGCGCGGCGTTCGACGGGGGTTACAAAACGGCGGCGCTGGGTGTGGTCCTGCACTTCGTGATCGCGTTGGGAGCCGCCACCGTCTTTAGCCTCGCTGCCAGTAAGTTGCCGTGGTTGATCCAGCAGCCTTGGTGGAGCGGTGCGCTTTACGGCATCGCGGTGTTTTGGTTTATGCAACTGATTGTGCTGCCGCTTTCGGCGATTTCCTTCAAGCAAAGCTTTGCCTGGCGAGCTGTAATCACAGGCCTGATTATTCACATCATCTGCGTTGGGCTGCCGATCGCGCTGGCGGCGCGCTGGCGGCTGAAATGAAGACCTCCCATCGAAAGGAAAACCAATGATTAAAAGAACATGTTCATTCGTGCTGACACTGTGTCTGCTTTCGCTGGCGGCGTTGTCGCTATGGGCTAAAACGGAAGACGCCATTCCCTATCCAAAGGGTTACCGCTACTGGGCGCATGTGTCGAGCGCACTGGTTGGCCCGCAATCTCCCGGCTTTGCCGTCAACGGCGGGATTCATCATATTTACGCAAACGAAAAAGCTTTGGAAGGCTACCGCACCGGGCAGTTTCCTGATGGTTCGGCGCTGGTGGCGGATTTTCTTGAGACCAAGGAGAGCGCTGGCCTGACGACCGAAAGCGCGCGGCGGCGCATTGACGTGATGGTGAAAGACAGCAAACGCTATGCGGCAACAGGCGGTTGGGGCTTTGAGCAATTTCGTGGCGATAGCCAAACGGAACGCTTGGTGACAGCAGAAGGCGCGGCCAAATGTTACGCCTGTCACTCAAAGCAAAAGGAAACTGACGCGGTATTCAGCAAGTTTCGGAAATGAGTTTGGTAGCGGAAGCGGCTATCGCTTAGTGGGCGTTTTAGGTTTCGCGCCGGATTTGATGATCAGTTCGGTCAGTAAATTCACGGCCTGGTCAAGCGGCAGAAAGTCGGCAATATCTATCGGCGTTCTGCCGGTCGAATTTCTTTCGTCAAGCGACGCGCCTTTTTCAGCCAGAAATCGGATCACTTTGCAGATTTCTTTCTGGTCGGCGGCCGGGCCGACGCCGGTAACTGCCGCATGCATCACTGTCCCTTTGGTTTCGGTGATGGCCTTCACATCGGGATCGAGTTCAAACACCAGTTTGACGAGTTCAACATTGGTGCTGCCTGCCGCCTGCATCAGCAAAGTCGTGCCGTCTTCGCCCTTCAGTTTTGGATCGGCGCCTGCGGCCAGCAACAGCTTCACGATTTCCAGTTGATTCGCTTTGGCGGCCAGATGGATTGGCGAAACTTCGCCTGCCGGTGGACGAAACGGCCCGCCAGTGGGTGCGCCTCGCATCAGGGATTTGGCGTTTCGGACGTTTGGGTCAGCGCCTTTGGCCAGCAGTTTTTTGCTGAGTTCGACATCGCCGTTTTGCGCGGCGGTGTGCAGCGGCGTGTTGCCGCGACGATCCGCGACTTTCACATCCGCGCCGCCATCAACCAAAGCAATCGCGGCTTTCGAACTTCGGAAAGCAGCCGCCGCGATCAGCACGGAGGATTCATCCGGCAGTTTGGTGTTGGGGTCAGCACCTGCCGCCAGCAGGTTTTGGACAGACTTGGCGTCGTTCTTGATGGCGGCGAAGGTTAACGCGGTGAATCCGCCCTTGGAAACGGCTTTTACGTCCGCGCCATGCTTGATCAGCGCTTCCACGGCGGCAGAATGCCCCTCGGAAGCCGCCCACATCAGCGCCGTCTGCCCTTTTCTGGTTTCGACGGCATTAACCTTTGCGCCGCGTTCAATCAGCAAGTTGACGGCTTCCGCTTTGCCGGAATTGGCGGCGATCATCAGCGCGGTCGTGCCGTCCCAGCGCGCAGCGGTTGCATCCGCGCCGGCTTCGACAAGTTTTTTGATCAGCAAGGTGTTGCCTGTGCCACAGGCCAGCGTCAGCGGCGTTTCGCCGTATTCGTCCACGGTGTTGACCTTCGCGCCCGCTGCCAGCAGCATTTCGGCAGCCTCCTGATCATCCAAATAAATCGCCCAAGCCAGCGGCGTCGCGCCGTCGGGTTGTGCAACATTCACATCAGCTCTGGACTTGATCAGCGATTTCAGCGCGCTGTGGTCACGCCGCTTTACAGCATCAAGCAGTTCTGAAGGATTATTCGCAAAAAGCGTCGCGGCGATCATTGTGATCACCGCGACGCTTTGCAGCACAAGTCTTGCTTTCATCTTGTTCCTCTTACACGTTGGCCAGGCAATCCATCGTCCCGGTGCTGTCACCAAACTTCTCGACCGGCACGCCAGCCTTGTTCACCATGCTCAACAACAGGTTATTGAGCGGCGTTTCTTTGGGAAAGCGCAGATGACGATTGCCTTTGACCTGTCCTCCGCCGCCGCCCGCCAGAACAATCGGCAGGTCATGGTGCGTGTGCAGGTTGCCGTCGCTGATGCTGCTGCCGTAGAGAATCAACGAATTGTCCAGCAGATTGCCTTCGCCATCGGGCGTCGCTTTCAGGCGTTCCAGCAAATAGCCGTACAGTTTGACCTGCACTTCATTGATTTTGATGATTTTGGTGATCTTTTCCGGGTCGTTCTGGTGATGCGTCAGGTTGTGATGGCCGTCGGAAATGCCCAGGTTGCGATAAGGCCGGTTGCTGCCTTCGCGCGCCATCATCAGCGTAATCACGCGCGTCATATCGGTTTGATAGGCCAGCACCTGCAAATCCATAACCATTTTGACGTGGTCTTCAAATTCGTCCGGCACGGCGGTGGGACGTTCCATCACGGGCAGTTTTACGGAGGCGTTTTGCTGTTCGGCCTTTTGAATGCGCCGTTCGATGTCGCGGATGGAATCCGTGTATTCGTTCAATTTGGTGCGGTCGCTTGCGCCCAGCGTGCTTCCGAGCCGGTTCAAACTGCCGGTAACGTAATCCAGCAGGCTTCGTTGTTTGTTGATCATCGCCAGGCGGGAGGCGGCGTCAGTGCTTTCGCCATCGCCAAACAACCGCTCGAAGATCGCCCGAGGATTGTTTTCCACGGGCAGCGGCGTGGTCGCGCTGCGCCAGGAAACCGTGTTCGTATATGCGCAACTGTAGCCGCTGTCGCAGCCTCCGGCGAGTTGGTTCGATTCGATCCCGAGTTCCAGCGAAGCGAATTGCGTATGTTTGCTGAGTTCCCGCGCCGCAATCTGGTCAGCGGAAATTCCGGCTTGAATCGTGACTTCGGATTTCTTTGGATGAACGCCAGTCAGAAAGGTCGCGCCCGCGCGCGCGTGGTCGCCCGCGCCATCGCCGAGCGCACGCCCCTGCACCTGCGCCAGACCGCTGAAAACCAGCAATCGTTCGCGGAAAGGTTCCAGCGATTTCATCGTGGAGGCGAATTGGAAATCAGCGCCTTCGGTCGCCGGCGTCCATTTTTCCATGATGATTCCGTTGGGGACGTAAACGAATCCCAGGCGAACCACCGGTTTCGCATTCGCGGCAAAGGCCGGGGTCATTGCGTCCAGCAGCGGCAAAGCCAGGGTCACGCCCATCCCACGCAAAAACGTGCGGCGCGGCAGAGATTTTTTCGTCACGATCATAATTTCGGCGTCCTCCTCATTTGGAAAGGTGTACTTTTGATTACTGCGCTGATCATCGCCGTCAGACGATAGTTTTCCTGCGCGGCCTGGCGCACAATAGTTCGAACCGCGGGAGCGTCATAAGCTTCCAGTCCGCGTCCGAGCGCATAAGTCAGCAATTTCTCCGTGACGGTTGCCACGTATTCATCGCGGTGTCCAGTCAACAAAATCTTTTTCAATTCCGCCGGCCCAGTGAATTTCGTTCCGTCCGGCAATTTGCCCGAAGCGTCAATCGGCAAGCCAGCATCTATCGTCCGCCACTTGCCGATGCCGTCGTAATTTTCCAGCGCGAATCCGATTGGGTCCATGCGGGCGTGACAGGAAGCGCAGATCGAATTGGCGCGATGCAAATCCAACTGTTCGCGCATGCTCAGCAATCGTCCATCAGCGCTTTTCGGTTTCAAATCCGGAATGTCTGGCGGCGGCGGCGGCGGCGGCGCGCCCAGCAGATTTTCCAGAATCCATTTGCCTCTCTGCACTACTGACGTGCGGTTGGGATAGGAAGTTACAGTCAGAATGCTCCCCTGCCCCAGCAAACCGCCCCGCGTGGCGCGCGTCTTTTCGGCCAGCGCAACGCGGCGGAACTGCGAACCGTAAACGCCAGGAATGCCATAATGCTCGGCCAGCCGTTGATTCAGATACGTGTAATCGGCATCCAGAAGGTCAAACACGCTGCGATTTTCGCGCAGGACGCTTTCAAAAAATAATTCGGTTTCGCGCCGAAACGCCTGGCGCAGGCTTTCGTCAAAGTTGGGAAAGACATCCGGATCAGGCTTGGTCGTTTCCAGATTTCTCAGATGCAGCCATTGCCCGCCGAAATTGCTGACGAAAGCCTGGGAGCGCGGATCATCCAGCATGCGGCGAATCTGCTGTTCGACAACTGCCGCGTCTTTCAATTTTCCCTGCTCGGCAAGACTCAGAAGTTCATCGTCGGGAATGCTGCTCCACAAAAAGAAGGAAAGCCGCGAAGCCAGTTCAAAATCATTCAGGCGATAAATCGCGCCGGATGCCGCGGCGTTTTTCGGATCGCGTTCGGCTCGGAAAAGGAAATCCGGCGAAACGAGCAACGCTTCGATGGCGTTTTGGATACCGTGATCGAAATCGCCCTCGCGCCGTCCGCCTTCGTAAAACGCGAGCAATGGATTCACATCGGCGTCGGTCACTGGACGACGGAATGCACGCCGCGCCAGCGTCGCCAGAATCTTCTTTGCACAACTGGATTCTTCTTTTTCCGAAGCCGGGCGGCAGATGAAAATCTTCGCGCGGCTGGCGGTTTCGCCTCGGTTGGTGACGTTGTAAGGCCCGCTGACGGCCAGGAACTCAATCGCGGTCGTTTCCGGCACTTCAAACCGTTTGATCCGCGCGCCATCCAGCCGCAGATCGAGCGAAATCGTTTGCGGCGCTCCCATTCCCGGCGCGCCGCCACCTCGTCGCGGGCCTGGCAAGGCAGGCTCGGGCTTCGCGCCTTCACGCGGAAAAGTCGCGCCGACATTTCGCAAGCCTGCTTTCACCGGCAAACGCAATTCATAAAATCTGGCGGCTTCGCCGGTTTCGCCATTTGATGGAGTCTTGATGCGGAATTGGTATTCGCCATCCAGCGGGAAATAGTACTGAACAGACAAACCGCCCCGCGAATAGAACGGCAAATCGTCGCTGACGCGGTCGTTCCGTCCCAAGCGCCTGGGCTGGAATCGTTCTTCGGCGGGTTTGATGGCGAGTTCACCCACCGCCAGACGACTGATCCTGCGCGCCAGCGACATATACTTTTCGATCAGGGCGGGCGAAAGCGTCAGAACTTCGCCGATGTTGTCGAAACCGTACCCGGAATCATCCACCGGCAAAGCCATTCCCGGCTTGATGTCCACCGCCAGCAAATCGCGAATGGCATTGCTGTATTCGGCTCGATTCAGGCGATGAACCGCCGGCCGGCCCGGATTCGGATTCGTCTTTGCCACCTTGTCCAGCGCGCCTTCCAGCCAGCCAACAAAGGCCGCGACATCCGGCGCATCCAGCCGGGGCAAGCCTGCGGGCGGCATCTGGCCGGTGCGGACTTTGCGCAAGACTTTTTCCCAGACATCCAGATTGCCGGCGACGTTGTTGAAGTCCAGCCCTTGCAGCGAAATGTCAGCGGTTTTGGATTTCTGGTTGTGGCAGGAGACGCAATTCTCTTCAATCAGCGTGCGCTGCGCCGAAGTGTCAACCGCGTTTGCGCGCTGCGCCTGCGAAGCTGAGTTTGCGAAAAACGCGGCGGCAGCGCCAATCAATAACAGCAAAGCTGATTTCAGCCGTCTTCTATTCATCATCCGTCTCAAATCCTGCTAGAAAGAGTCTTTGGGGAAACTTTTGGGAAGTGGGTCAACTTTATAGCCTGAGCTTGGTTGATGTTCAAGTTCCGGTCAAAATTGAGCCGGAATTGCATTTAATTCCGGCTCAATCAGCACTCAACGAAAAAGCTTCTGCGCGTATTCGTTCAAATACTGCCGCCAGTTGATCCAGGTATGCGCGCCCGGAGTAATTTGCAGATCATGTTTGATGCCGCGCTTTTTCAGAATCTCGGCCAGGTTCTTCGATCCGGCAAAAGCGAGCGTATCCTTCTCGCCGCAGGTAATCGCAAACAGCTTGATCTGCTGATTGACCTTGGCGGAGTTTTCCAAAAATGCGGCGTTGCGTTTCTCGAAATCGGCGGTGGCCTGTGGATTAACGCCCATGCTCCAGACGCCGACATAAGCGAATTGATCGGGATGGGTGGCCACCACGCGCATCGTCTGACCGCCGCCCATCGAAAGCCCCGCCAGCGCGCGGTTGGCGCTGCCCGGCAGCACGCGGTAGTTCTTTTCGATAAAGGGCACGACATCTTTGAGCAATTCACTGGTGAAACGGTCCTGCAGGGCCGCATTCACTGCCGGATCAGGCGGAACTCCCGGTGTGACCGGCGGACGCGGCAGACTGCCATTGGGCATCACCACAATCATGGGTTTGGCTTTTTTCGCCGCAATCAGGTTATCCATGATGAAGCCCGCGCGCCCGATGGTGCTCCAGCCGGAATCCTCATCGCCGCCGCCGTGCAGCAGGTAGAAAACCGGATACTTCGATTTGCCCTTGTCATAACCGGGCGGGACATAAATGTGCAGCCGCCGTTCGCCGCCGAGCGTCGTGGACGGATACCAAACCTTGCGCAGTTCGCCGTGCGGCACTGTTTGATTGTCTTCAAAGGCCGCGCCCGCGCCCGGCACCAGAAACATATTGTCCAGACTGGTAACGCCCTGTTTGACCATCGCGTTCTTCGGATCAAGCGTGCGCACGCCGTCCACTGTGAACGAATAGCTGTAAAAATCGGCCGGCAGCGGGCCGACTGTAATTGACCAGACGCCTTGGTCATCCTTGGTCAGCTTGCCGCCTGCGCCCAGCCCCTGAGAAATCCAGTCGCCGCCGACCATCACCTCGCTGGCTTTGGGCGCGTACAGGCGAAAGACCACACGGCCATCGGCGAGCACTTCCGGCGATTTCAGCGTGTCGTTGGGAGTGGGTTGGCGCGGTGGTTGCTGGGCAACGGCCGTAGTTAAAACGATGCTGGCGAGCAGGATTATTCCCGCGAGCCGTGAACTCTTGAAGTTAATCATAACGGAGCCTCCTGGCGGCTTTGTTAAAAAGGCCGGACTCTTTTACACCAAAGAATCCGGCCCTGATTTGGGTCAGCGCTTTCTAGAACTGGAAGCGCGCCGAAAGTTGAAGGTTGCGGGGCGGACGCACCGACGTGATTGCGCCAAAGCCCGTCCATAGATTCCGGGCGGATTCCGAGCCCAGATTGGTCGGGGTCGGGTTGGTCAGGCTGGTCACGTTGAGCGTCGTATTGACCGCGTCAAACTGCGTGTGATTGAAGGCGTTGAAGGCGTCCAAACGAATCTCGAAGCCGACGCTTTCCTTCACCTGGAACCGTTTCGAGAGCGAAAGATCCCAACTGTTGATCGGCGCGCGATACAGGAAATTGCGCCCCGATTCAAATCCCGTGCTGCCAGGCGTTGGCGTTGTGAAAGCCGACACGTCAAACTGACGGTATGGATCGCTGCTGTTCCCCGTGCCCGGATTTTTCAACAGGACAATGCGCGCACCTTCCAGGTTTTGCGTACCCGTCAGGGTGTAGGCAGACAGACCGGGAATGTTAAAGCCGACGTTGTACGGTTGTCCTGTCACGAAGCGATAAATGCCTGAAAGCTGCCAGTCGTTGATCGCGTACCCCAGCCCTCTCTTGTCTGTCGCCTTCGGCAGTTGCCATACCCAATTGATGTTGAAGTTGTGCCGCCGGTCGAAATCCAGCGGGCCATAATTGGCTCGACGGTTATCCAGAATGTGCGGCGCGCCGAAGCCTGCAACACCCGGCAGGTCCGCACTGATCGTGCCCAGCACCTTGCTCCAGGTATAGTTCACACCCAGCAGCAAGCCCTTGGTGAAGCGGCGATTGAGCGAGGTTTGCAGCGAGTGATAGTTCGAACTGCTGGATGGTTCGATGTATTGAATCTGGCCGAAACCCTGATACGGGCGCAGGAAATCCACTGGCAGCGCCGTTGCGCCTGGAAGCGTGTTGGCCGCCGCCGTTGGGTCCTGATTCTGCGCCAGATAGGCCGCGCCATAATTCGGCGCATTGATGTTGCGGCGTTGCAGCAGGTGCTGCCCCGAAGTGCCGACATATGAAACGTCCAGCACCGACTCGTACGGCAGTTTGTACTGCACGCCAAGGTTGTAGGCGTAAGTCGTCGGAATCTTGCCTTCGCGATCAATGGCGACCAGATTGGGCGGCGCGATCAACACCTGACCCGTTCCGATGTCCTGCATCCTGCCATAAAAGAAAGTCGGCTGGATGGTGACCGGCGGATTCTGCACCAGGTCGAACACGGTGTTGCCCTGCGGACGATCGTAGAAAACGCCACCGCCGCCGCGCACCACCAGCGACTGATTGCCCTTTACGTCATACGCGAAGCCGAAGCGGGGCGCGAAATGGACGCCGCGATTGCGATACAACCCGCGTTCGATTCCGGCGCCTGCCTGAATAACGCCGTTCGTGATCTTGCCGGTATTCGGCACCAGTCGCCCAATCAGCGCGCCGGTAATGGTGTTGCTTTCCGTCGCGACAAATCCCGGAACCAGCAGTCTGGGATCAACCGCGCGGCGGCTTGTGCCACTGCAGGATGCCGCGCCATTCAAGCAAACCGGGCGATAAAGCAGCGGCGCATCGGAGGAGTTGAAGCGGCTCGGAATAAAGTTAGCCGTCTGCAAGTCTTCGTCATACTGCGGCTGAATCCAGTAAAAACGCATGCCGTAATCCAGCGTCAGTCGGTTGGTCACTTTCCAGTTGTCCTGGGCGTACCATTCCAGGTTGTTGTAGCGGTATTTGCCGATGAAATAGCCCGACGCCTGCTGGAAGGTGTTGTACACACCGGTGGCCGCGTTGGCGAACCCGAAGCCCGTGTCAAGAGGATTGTTGGCGTCATTGACGAAGTTATAAACGCCGTTGTTGTTGGCGAAGCTGCTCTGCGGTTTGAAGCTGTTCTGCCAGAAAATGCCCGTCTTGACGTTGTGCGATCCCCAGATTTTCGACAAGCTGACAGACCAGTCGCGCGTCGTGTTGAAGTTGTAGAACGGCGCGTTGTTCGAGCCGATGTTCGGACCGTTGGCAATGCGCCCGCCATTGAAGACAAACTGCGGGGGCAGGTCGCGCTGCACAGCGCCGGTGTAAAGCAGCGGAATATTGCTCAAGCCCAGCGCAGAGCGGTTGAAGTTGGGATTGTTCGGCAGAATATCAATGAAATTGTGCGTCTGACCGAAGGTGATTTCCAGCACGGTCGTCGGATTCAGCGATCCCGTCACAGTGCCCGAAACGGCATAACGGTTATTCGGGAAGATGGTCGCGTAATCCGGCAGGTTGGTGCCCAGCACGAATGAACCATAAGGCTGAATGGGCGAGTTTTTGTAGTAAATGTATTTGCCGTTTGCACGCCAGGCATTGCTGATATTCCAGTCGCCGCGATACAGGTCCTGACGCTGCGGCTGATTGGTCGGCTCTTCCGTCTGATAGTTGAAACCCGACCCGGTCGTGTTCGGCAGCGGGTAAATTTTCAGGATGTTGAGGCCCAGTGGATACAGACGATTCGCGGGAATCTTTCCGATCACGCCGCCATCCTGGAAACAACCGCGCGTGTCCGCGGCGCTGCACGGCAGCCCCGACGCCGCATCCCGAATGTATGGGAATAGATTGCCCGCCTGGTCACGGCTTTGGGAAAAGTCACCGGCACGCTCAAGCGCCGTTGGCACTGTCACACGAACCGGTCCGGCCGGCGGAGTAAACCGCTTTTGGTGTTCCTGGCTGAAGAAGAAGAAAACCTTGTTTTTGTCTTCGTTGAAAAGCTTCGGAATCCAGACCGGCCCGCCGATGGTATAACCGATGTCCCGCTGATCCAGACGCGGCTTGTTGATTCGGTTCGTTGGCGTGCTGTCACGGTTATTGATCCAGGTGTTGGCGTTCATGCCATCGTGACGGCGGAAGGTATAAAACGAGCCGTGGAAATCGCGCGAGCCGCCGCGCGTCACTGCGCTGATCTGCGCGCCCGCTGATCGCCCGTATTCGGCCTGATAGTTCGAGGTCAATACTTTGAATTCAGCGATGGAATCAAGGACAACGGCAAACATCTGGCCATTATTCCCTGTATCCACGGTTGCCACTCCATCGAGCGTCAGGTTATTGGCGCTGGTGCGCAAACCGTTGGCGCTCATGTTGGTAATGTCACCCGGCGTACCTGTGTTGGTGGTTGTGACCACCCCGGGAGCGATAGCTGCCAGCGCGATGGCCTGGCGTCCATTGACCGCGATGTTGCGGACGATCTCGCCCTGCACAGCGTAGGAACGTTCGGCGCTTTCCGCCTGGACGAGCGTCGCTTCCGCCGTGACTGTCACCGTTTCACTGGTTGCGCCCACTTCCAGCACCAGATCGCCAAGCGTCAGTTTGTCGTTGGCCACCAGCACGATGCCCGTGCGTTGCGCCTTTTTGAAGCCTTTGGATTCAATTGTCAGGGTGTAGGTGCCCGGCGGCAATTGAGGAAAAACAAAACGGCCTTCCTTATCGGATGTCGCTGACAGAGAAAACCCTTTGGTGTCGTCGCTGATGTTGACGGTGGCACCTCCGATGGCGGCTTGCTGGGGATCAGCGATATTGCCGGCAATTGAGCCGCTGGTGGTCTGCGCGCTGCCGAATGCGGCTGCAGCCAGAGCGAAGATTAGGACAGACATCATCCTGCGAATCAGTTTCATTTCAATCCTCCATAAAAATGGTGCATGTTGGGTAAGACGCTCGTGGAATTGATCTGCCAAAGCGGCCTGCCAGCAGTCCGCTCCGTGGGCATTCAATCGAGTCGCCGAATCGCCTGGTGGTCCCAGGCTGTTCTTTTCATTCCAGCAAAGCCAGTTCAGGAAGCCGTAAATGGCTAATTGGTTGGTATCTTCTATATCGCAGCCAGCGTCAGTCCCAGTCATCGCGGCTAAGATCACCGCATTTTTATAAATGCCGCCAGAGAGTTTCTCCGGTTGGCGTTTATAGAACCTCTACTTCTTGAATGTATTTGTCTTATACGCTAGCTTAGGTTGCGTAAGGGATACTCGCGAATAAGTAAAAAGTCATTGCAACGTCCTAAAATCTTCTGAAATTACTGGGCAACAACCTGAAAATTCCTGAAAAGATATGAATGTGGCACGGCAAGAGCAGATTTCGCCCTTTTATGGGTTCGGCCCTTTCGTGGTGGACACAGTAAAGTGTGTCCTGATGCGGAGTGGAGAAGTCATTCCATTAAGCTTGAAGGCCTTCGAGATTTTGCTGCTTCTGATTGAACAACGCGGTCAGGTAGTCGAAAAAGATGAAATACTGAAGCGTGTCTGGCCAAACACAGTGGTTGAGGAAAACAATCTGGCCCGCAACATCTCTACCCTGCGGAAAGCTCTGGACGAACATCCGAACAAACATCAATACATCCTGACGGTTCCCGGTCGAGGCTACCGTTTTGTGGCCAGCGTGAAGGAATTGGAGGATGCCGGCGAGCTATTGAATGTCCCCAATCTTGCTCCGCACCTCGAACAATCCAGGTCGGGAAATACAGGGGAACTGCACCAAGCCAATGGCCATCCACAAACAACTGCCCCCGAGCCGCTGGCGGCGCCAACAAACAATGGCTTCACTTTTGGGATCAAGAATCGCACACGCCTAATAGTATTTCTGCTGGCCATAGGGATTGCCGGAATGGCTTCACTTGCCGCATGGTTCTACTTGATTCGTCCGAGTTCCCCGGTCGCCGATACGCGGCCACGCAAGCTCTGGCAGTTGACCTTCGATTCAGGTTTGGAGAGCGAGCCGACCTGGTCGCCGGATGGCCGCCTGATCGCCTACAGCGCGGATCGAGGAGGCAATTTTGACATCTGGGTGCAACCGGTCGGCGAAGGCAATCCGATCCGTGTGACCAATTCCCCTGCGCACGACTGGCAACCAGACTGGTCTCCGGAGGGCAATCGCCTGGTTTTCCGCTCCGAACGCGAAAGTGGAGGTTTGTTCGTGGTTCCGGTTTTAGGCGGGAATGAACGCAGGATTTCCAACTTCGGCTATCACCCACGCTGGTCAATGGACGGCTCGCAAATACTCTTCAGTTCTGTCCACCGGCCGGTTACGGAGCTTCCCAAGTTTTATCTGGTGGGTTTGGATGGCAAACCGCCGCGTGAAGTGCTGGCAAGCTTCCTGCCTGAATTCACGGTGTTGCATGTGTCCTGGCATCCTGACGGGAAGCAAATATCGCTGTGGGGCAATCACCGGCAACACGGATGGAGTTTCTGGACAATTCCTTTGGAAAAAGGACCGCCCGTCAGATCGGAAATCACCACGGCCGTGGAACAGCGTTTCAGGGAAGGCGATGTCAGGTTTGCCGATTTCCGCTGGGCGGCTTCCGGACGGGAACTTTATTTTGAAGGCGACTCCGGCAGCGTGCGGAATTTGTGGAAAGTGGAAATTGACCCGGAAAGTTTGCGGTGGACGGCTGGCCCGGAACAACTGACCACCGGCACAGGCTTGGACACGGATTTGACGGTTTCTCCGAACGGGAAACGAATTGCCTTTACCGCGCGCACTGAAAGCGTTCGGCTGTGGTCGCTGCCCTTCGATCCCGCCGCCGGTCGGGTCAGGTCTGCCGGTCAAGCTGTGACAGCCCCTGGCATCAATGCCTATTTCCCGGATTTGTCTCCGGATGGTCAGCGACTGGTCTTTTTGGCGCAGCGCGTCGGCAAGGAAGAACTCTGGGAGAAGTCACTAAAGGATGGCCACGAAACTTTACGAATGGCGGCGGAGGAACTGATCAGTGCGCATCCGCGATGGGCGCCGGATGGCCTGCAATTGGCTTACGACCGCAGCCGCGCAATTCATCCGGGACAGGTTCGGCGGGAAAGTTCCATTTACCTGCTGCCTGCGGGCGCCAGCGAAGGCAGGCAGCTCACCACCCCCGGCAAAAACCGTGAAGTCATTTGGGACTGGTCGTCCGACGGCCAATGGATTCTCGGTGGAGCCTACCCGCCCAACCTGATGCGAAGAGTCATCTGTCTGTTTCCGATAGCCTCGGCTCCGCAGGCGGAAACACAAATGCGTGTCGTGGCGTCTCACCCGGAATAAAACCTTTATCAAGCACGCTATTCCCCAGATGGACGCTGGATCAGCTTCATCGCAGCGAAGGCCTTTGACGCGGGCGTTTCCACCATTTATGTCGTTCCGCCGGAAGGCGGTGAATGGAAGCGCATCACGGAAGGAAAATTTTTCGACGACAAACCCCGCTGGTCGCCCGATGGCCGCAAACTCTACTTCGTCTCGAACCGGACGGGCTTTTTCAATGTCTGGTGTATTGGCTTCGATCCAATTACTGGCCAGCCTGTCGGCGAACCTTTCCGTGTGACGCGCTTTGAAAGTCCCGCGCAAATGATCCTGCCGGATGTCACGGTCATGGAAATGGCGCTCAGCGCCGACCGGCTGATTCTGCCGATTATGGAAGTTTCCGGCGGAATCTGGGTTCTGGAGAATGTAGAGCCTTAGCCCTATGGTTTGCAGACATCACTTATTTCGGTTTTCCCGGCAGATAGTAAAACCGCATTACCACCAACCCGGAGAGCGCCGCCGCACAGAGAATCAAATCCAGCGAGGTCACGCCCGGCGTGACCATTTTGCGCGCGATAATGAAGATGACGACTTCGATCGCCGCGCTGGTGCGATGAAACAGCAGCAAAATACCGAGTTCGGCGGCGATGGCAATCAACAGTATATTTTCGATGATCTGTTGCAGCGCCAGATATTCGCTGGTTGCCGATTGCCACAGTTTCGGAAAGTCGCGCACAACTGTGTCGTAAGCCGTGATGATCGCGGCGATAAGGATCAACACCGCCAGCACGGAGAGAAAAATATGGATGCCGTTGCCGATGTAACGCTCCAACCAGCGTTCGACAATGGTTTCACCGCCACTGCTGGCATCCACCGTTTTTTCTTTCGCTTCTTCCTTTTCTTTGTCTTCCGCCATCAGAGTTTCCCCGCACCTTTCCTTCCGATGCCACGCTAGTTTTTCCCGGCTCTGGCGAATTTACGTCCCTCCGTGTGAGACACGCGCCAGATGACATTGCCGCCGTCATCCGTGACGAACAGCGCGCCATCGCGTCCCACTGCCACAGCCACCGGACGCCCCCACACATCGCCTTCAGGCGTGACAAAGCCGGTCATAAAATCCACGTATTCGCCCGTCGCCCGCCCGCCTTGCATCGGCAGATAAATCACCTTGTAGCCGGTGCGCCGCGCGCGATTCCATGAACCATGTTCGGCGGCGAACGGCAAATTTCGGTATTCCGACGGAAATTGATCCCCCGTGTAAAACGTCATGCCCAGCGATGCCGAATGCGATTGCAGCAACACATCAGGCACGATGACCTTGTCTTTCAATTCGGGACGTTTGCCTTTGTGCCGCGGATCCTGATTCGCGCCAATGTAATACCAGGGCCAGCCGTAAAAACCGCCCTCCCGTACGCGCGTGATGTAATCCGGAACCAGATGATCGCCAAGTTCGTCCCGCTCGTTGACGGAAGTCCACAAGTCTCCGGTCTGCGGATGAACCGCCAGCCCGACCGGATTGCGGATGCCATCTGCATAAACTCGCTCATTTTTGCCGTCGGGCGTGTATTCAAAGATGCGCGCGCGGCGCGCTTCCGCTTCATCATCAGAAACGTTCGACTTTGAACCCACCGAGACGTACATCTTCGATCCGTCTTTCGAAAAAACAATGTCGCGCGTCCAATGCCCCCCACCTTCCAGCATGCCGCCGCTGGAGAGATTGGCGATGATGGTTTGGCTGGCGGCGCGCGCCTTCTTGTCGCCGTTCTGATACGGAAAGCGAACGACCGAGCCGGTGTTCGCGACGTAAATGTATTGCGGATTCGCGCCGGCGGGATGGAAGGCGATACCAAACGGCTTATCCAATCCTTCGGCCCCTTCGGCAAAGACTTCATTAAACTCTGGACGGCCGTCGCCATCCGCATCGCGCAGCACGCGGATGCGGTTTTCTTCTGATTCCGCAACGAACAGGTCGCCATTCGGCGCGGTGCGAATCATGCGCGGTTTCGCCAGCTTTTCCGCGAACCTGACAACCTGGAAACCAGCGGGAACTTGTGGCATCGCGCCGGGCGGCGGAGAAACCTTGCTCGGCTGATTCTTTACCGATTCGGTTGCAAACGGCGCGGGCATATCCGCCGCCGTTATTTTGCGGCGCACACCCGGCGCATCAGTCGTCCAATCGCCTTTGGCGGCTTCGCCCGTCAGCAATTCCTCGCTTGCGGGACGCCACGATTGTGGCAGCGGCGTGGTCCGCGCATTCGTCATTTGCTCATTTGCCGAATCGCGCCCGCACCCGCTGGCAAAGACTGCCGCCGCAAGGGTGAGACCCGCGGCCAATAGCGAAAACAGGCTGGCACCGCCCGTGGAATTTTGTTGATTCATTTCGATAAACCTTCTCCAGTTGTCGGTAAAGTAAATTCTGAAGGCGCTCTTCACGCCAAACGTAATCTCCGCATACGCAAAGTTGACTCAACGCACGGGCAATCGTATTGCTGCCGTTCTGACTCGAAAAAAATCAGTACGCGAAAAGCCGAACAACACCGCGCTGCTGCAATGTCAAAAGGGAGAAAACCGCTTTCTTCAGTGACAAATCAGAAGAAACCATAAAATCTGATTCCCCCTGCCTGGATTTCCTGCAATTCGCCAGCCACTTGGAGTTGCCGCCGGTTCAAGGAATCCTGCTCAATCCTGACAATCCAGTCGGGAGGTTTATGGTAGGAATGCAAGCAATCAAAAGGCTGGGAAAAGCAGCGTGCGCCGATTGGGGGGATTTTGCGGTGCGCTCAGCAAAGTAAGCGGCTGAAAATTGTGGAGCGGGAAAAGTTCCCGCTCCACATCTTTTACTCCCAACGTAACGCTACCATTGGATCAACTTTTGCCGCGCGCATTGCGGGAATCCAGCAGGACAGAACGGAAACGGCAACAAGTAACAGGGCAATCAAACTGAAGGTCGCCGGATCGGTCGCGCTGACACCGAACAGGAGCGCGGACATCAGCCGGGTCAGCAGGAAGGCGGAAACCAACCCCACCCCGATGCCGATCAGGGTCAATGACATTCCCTGCCCGACAATCAGCCGCAGCACATCACGCCGCCCCGCACCCAATGCCATGCGAATGCCGATCTCCTGGGTTCGCTGGGTGACGGCATAACTGAGCACGCCATAAATGCCGACCGCCGCAAGCAGCATTGCCACCGCTGCAAACACACCAAGCAGCAGCATGGAAAACTGCCGCTGCGCGACCGAAGCGGAGACAAGTTGATCCAGTGTCACCACACTGGAAATGGGTTGTTCCTTATCCAGGCTCAGAACTTCGTTGCGAATGGCGGCGGTCAGGCTCGCTGGCTCAACACTTGTGCGGACGACCAGGCTCATGGATGAAAATGTTTGTTGTGCAAACGGTTCGTAGATTTGCATGGTCGTTGTCTGGTCCAAACCGTAGTTTTTCACATCGCCAACCACACCGACGATTTCGTACCAATCAGGATTCTTCGTCCTGTCATCAAAAGTGATGCGCTTGCCAATCGGGTCCTGGGCCGGAAAGATTTTCTTCGCCAGCGTCTCGTTGATGACGGCAACATGGGGCGAATCTTTGGTATCAAGCTCATTGATCAACCGCCCCTGAAGCAACGGAATGCCCATCGCTTTGAAATAGTCCGCGCTGACGGAAAAATAATTCGCGGACTGGCCAATCCCAGGTTGAAGCGGCGGTTGATGTTCCGCCTCGAAGCCAATGACAAAATCATCATCGCTGACCGGCACCAGCGACGTTCCACCTGCTGTCTGGACTCCGGGCAACGCTCTGACCTTATCAATCAGTTGCTGGAAAAAGGCGACCTGCTGTGGTTCTTCGGGATATTTACGCTTTGGCAGAGACACTTTCAGCGTCAGTGCATTGGCGGCCTGAAAGCCCGGATCAACCTTCTGCAATTGCCAGAAACTTTTGATCATCAAACCCGCGCCCACCAGCAGCACCAGCGCCGAGGCGACTTCCAACACGACCAGCGTGCCGCGGATCAGTTGCCGCCGCCCGCCTTCGGTCGAACCACGCCCGGCATCTTTCATGACCTCGTTCAGGTTGGGTTTGGAAGCCTGCAACGCCGGAACCAGGCCGAAAATGATTCCGGTCAGCAAAGTGATTGCAGCCGTAAACCCAAGCGCGCGGCCATCCAGCGAAACATCGTTCATGCGTGGCAGGTTTTGGGGCGCCAGTTTCAGCAACAAATCCATCCCCCAGTTGGCCAGCAACAATCCAACCGCCCCACCGAAGAGCGACAACAGCACGCTTTCGGTCAGCAGTTGGCGAATAATGCGTCCACGCCCCGCGCCAAGAGCCGCGCGAATGGCAACTTCTTTTTGCCGGCCGGCGGCGCGCGCCAGCAACAGATTCGCCACATTGACGCAGGCAATCAGCAGCACAAACGCGACTGCCGCCAGCAGCAACAGCAACGCCGGTTTAATGCTTCTGACGGTAAATTCCAGCAGCGGCATCAGCTTGATATTCCAGCCTGTGTTAATTGGATATTGCGTCGCCAGCCGCCCTGCAATGGTGGTCATTTCGGTGCGCGCCTGGTCAACCGAGACACCGGGTTTGAGTTGTCCGACAACTCTGCTGAGAGAATGTCCGCCACGATTCTGCGTCTCCTGCGCGGTAAAGGCGATCAGCGTCCAAATCTCGCTCTCCCTGTGAATGAAATGAAAGTCTTCCGGCATCACACCAATCACGGTGTAACTCTGGCCATCGAGCGGAAGCGTTCGATTCAGAATTTTCGGGTCACCGCCAAATCGTCTCTGCCAGAGGGCGTGGCTTAGCAGAACAACGTTGTTGCGACCCGGCTGCGCCTCTTCAGATAAAAAGTCCCGCCCCAACTGCGGCTGAACGCCCAGCATTTCGCAAAATCCACTTGTGACGCTCAAACCGCGCAGTAACTCCGGATTACCCGGATCGGCCAGGTTCAGCGTCGCCGGGCGCATGGCGATCAGCCGTTCGAAGACCGTGTTCTGCTGGACCCAATCCAGAAAGTTGCCCGAGGCAACCGCGAATTCCGGGAACTGCGGAAGTTTCGTTTCGCGAATGACGACCAGCCGCTCTGGCTCTTTGTAGGGCAGTGGACGCAGCAGTACCCCATTCACGACACTGAAGATCGCCGCATTCGCTCCAATGCCCAGGCTGAGCGTGATAATCGCAATCAAGGTGAAGCCAGGCTTCTTCAACAACATCCGTACGCCGTAGCGCAAGTCTTGCAACATGGTTTGCATCATTCCTCAGGAAAAGAGTTCAGGTTAAGGAACCGGCATAAGTGATAACGAAACAGACGGAAGAAGATTAAACAGGCTCGACTTTTCCGTTATTTCCGTTTGTTCCGTATTCAGTCTTCCTCTCTCTTGGTTGAGCCATTCTCAGAGGTCAAGGCGTTGACAATTGTCTAATCGCAGCGCAACGCAATCATCGGGTCCACCTTCGTCGCGCGTCGCGCGGGCAGGTAACACGCGATGAATGCCACACTGGCCAGAATCGAAGCTGCGGCCCCTAGAATAATGGGGTCCATCGGCTTCACCTCAAATAGCAGCCCGCTCAAAAACCGTGTCAGCGCCATGGAAGCCGCCAATCCCACCCCTACGCCAATCAGGGCCGCCGCCATGCTGCGATTCAATATCAACCGGATGACTGCCCCTTTTTGCGCGCCCAGCGCCATCCGAATGCCGATTTCGCGCGTGCGTTGGGAAACCGCAAAGCTGACGACGCCGGAAATTCCGACGGCGGCCAGCGTCAGCGCCACCAATGAAAATGCGATCAGCAGCATCATCGGGAAACGGCGCGACCCCATCGAATCGTAAATCGCTTCCTCCATTGTCCGGATTCCGGAAGGGGCGCGATCGGGTTCAAATTTCGCCAGCGCTTGTTTGATGGGCGTGATGAAGGCTCTGGGACTGTAAGCCGTCCGCACCACCACGGTCATTACCGGCCAGGCAGCCTGGTTGTAAGGGCGAAAAAACTCCGGGCGCGGCGTCCGGTCGAGCCCGCCTTGTTTCACATCTCTTGTGACTCCAACAATAGTCAGCCAGGGAGCATCTCCATTGAACAAACCGATTTTGATACGCTTGCCCAGCGGATCTTCGTCCGGCCAGTTGCGTTTGGCCATGGCTTCATTGATGACAATCACACCGGGCGCGTTCAGTGAATCCTGTTCGGAAAATTCGCGTCCGCTGATCAGCTTGATTCCCATCGTTTGAAAATAGTTTGGACAGGCGATGGTGTATTTCGCGCCCGGCTGGTTTTCGCTGCCCGGATCAGGCCGCCCTTCGATGACGAATCCACGTCCTGCATTGCCTCCGCCAATCGGCGTGTGGCTGACGGCGCTGACCGAAATCACGCCCGGAATGCTGCCGACATATTGCTGCAAGTTGCGCGCAAATTCCGGATGCCCCGGCGGTCCGTAAAACGTGTTTTCCTGCGGCAGGGACATGCCCAACGCCAGCACGTTATGCGGATCGAATCCTGGCGCAACATTCAGCAACCGCGCCATGCTTTGAATCATCAACCCCGCGCCGGTCAGCACGACCAACGCCAATGCAACTTCCACCACGACCAATCCCTGACGCAGCCTGGCGCCGCCGCCAGTGGTTCCCCGGCTGCCTTCCTGAAGAAATTCATTGACGTTTCGTTTGGAGAAAATCAGCGCAGGAGCCAGCCCAAAAATGATGCCGGTCAAACAGGTGATGCCCCAGGTGAAGGCCAGCACTTTGTAATCAATTGCAAGGCCCACATCTTTGCTGATGGACCGGAACGGAACTGCCATCAGATTTCCCGGCAGCACTTTCAGCAACAGACTGCTGCTCCAAACCGCGACCAGGGTTCCGGCCACCCCGCCCGCAAACGCCAGCAGCAGGCTTTCCGTCAGCAACTGGCGAACGGTGCGCGCGCGGCTGGCACCCAGTGCCGCGCGAATCGCCAGTTCCCGCTGGCGCGCCGCGCCGCTGGCCATCAGCAGATTGGCGACATTGACGCAGGCAATCAGCAACACGAATCCGGCCACGCCCAGCAGCGTCAGCAAGGTTTTCTGCTGCTCTTCCGTGTCGAAGCCAATGACGGAATCAACCGTTGCGGCTTGTCCTGCATTTTCCTGCGGATACTGTTCGGCCAGGGCACGCCCGATGATGTTCATCCGCGCGCGGGCCTGTTCCATCGTCACGCCGGGTTTCAGCCGCGCCAGACACAGAAAGGAATTCGAGGTCCGATCCTGATCGCCTTTGGTATAGGCCACCGGAACCCACAACTGGCGAACCGGGCTGTAAAGCGAAAACTCGAAATCCGGCGGCATGACGCCAACGACAGTGTGCTCTTCGCCTTCCACCTTGACCGTTTTGCCGATGATGGCCGGATCGGAGTTGTAGCGGCTGCGCCACAATCCGTCGCTTAAGATAACGACTTGATGTTTGCCGGGTTGTTCCTCTTCGGGCGTGAAAGTGCGTCCCAAACGCGGCTTGACGCCAAGCACATCAAAAAAGCCAGCGGAAATGCGAACGCCGGAAACGCGCTCCGGCTCGCCGCCGCCCGACAGGTTGTAGCCTTTTCCGGCGGAATCCAGAATCGCCATCTTTTCAAAGACATCGTTCTGCCGCTGCCAATCCCAAAAGTTCGGCGCGGAAACGATATTCCTGTCCTTCGGGTCGTTGGCCTGGGATTGCCAAACCAATGCCAGCCGGTCCGCTTCCGGAAAAGGAATCGGCTTCAGCAGCAAGGAATTGATCACGCTGAAAATGGTTGTATTCGCGCCAATGCCCAGCGCCAGCGTGATGATCGCAACCAAAGTAAATCCGGGTTTCTTCAGTAACATTCGCACGCCGTAGCGCAGGTCCTGCCAAAAAGTCTGCATCTTTTCTCCTGATTTTATTTGTGTCGGAGTGAAGTCACGAAATCAACGACAAGTTTGTCCACCGCGAGTTCTCAATCTATGTGCCGGAAGGAAAATACCGCTAACTGTTGTAATTACTTAAGCTGAAGTGCCTGCTATATTTTTAGCATGTCCGGTTGCGGGATGGGGCATTCCCAAAACCGAAGCGAATTGGCCAGAGCTGATTTTTCAAATTCCGCCGTTTTTGAGTCATTCTGGATCTATTTTTCTGTAGCCATACCCAAAAATTAAGAGCGCGGTACTTGCGTCAATGTTTTTCTCCCTTACTTTTCTGGTGTTCGCCCAGGCTGGCCATTGTAAATTGACAATAGTCAATTTACGTTATCGTCATGACGATGCGCCGCAAATCACGTTCGATGTTGAACCGAATCCCTGATGACGCACTGCCCGAAGCAGAGTTGGAAGTTTTGGCGTGTGTGCATCAGCAAGGCGAGGTGGATGCTGCCTCAATCCGGGAACGCCTGAACTCTTTTCGCCCGATGACGCATGCTTCGGTCGTGACGCTCCTCCGGCGTCTAGAAGACAAATCACTCGTCACGAAGCGGAAGGGCGAACGCGGCAAAGCCTTCATTTATTCAGCAACTCAGGAGCCAGGCACGACTTACCGCCAGGTAATTGGAAGGTTACTCGAACGCGTTTTTGGAGGCAGCAAGTTGACTCTTGTGTCTTCGCTCTATGAAACCAAAGCGCCAACCGAGGATGAACTCGCACAGTTAAAAGAGTTGGTTGATCATCTCCATGGAAAAAATCGTGAAGGAGAAAAGAAATGACAGGAACCTTCACAATGCAACAGATTTCCTCACTTTGGGGTTACTATCTGTTTCAGGCTTTCTGGCAAGCCAGCCTGACAGGCATTACCGCCATCCTCTTCGTCAAAATCTGTAAATTTCTCCCATCGAATGTCAGGTATGGCGCATTGCTTGTAGCGTTGCTGAAGTTTGCAGTTCCCTTCCTGCCTCCGCTTTCCATTGGAATATTTAACGTCCTGCAGAACGCCGGCGGGGAAGTCCCTGCGCTGAACAACATCTCTGAGCTTGCCCGCCGAACGACGGAGAATTCCTGGTCGCTTCTACTGCTAACCATTTATGTGTTGGGTGTGCTGGCCGCTGTCCTCAGCCTTTGCCGGCAACAAAGGCAACTGAGCACCATCCGGAGACAGGGAATCGAGATCAGTTCCGGTGAGCTTTATGAAGAGTTCCAGGCAATGGCAAAAGCGATGAAATTCAAACAGCCGCCGATGCTCATCACTTCGGCAAGAACAACTGTGCCTTTTGCTTACGGTGTGAAAGCCGGGTTTATTGTCTTGCCATCAGTCACGCTGGAGCGGCTTTCGTTGGATGAACTACGTCCTGTACTGGCTCACGAACTGGCTCATCTGCGGCATTGGGATCAATGGACCAACTGGGCCCAGGCGCTGCTCGGTGTTGTGTGGTGGTTCAATCCTGTTTATCACTTGCTCTCAAAAGTCATCCGTGAAGTCCGGGAAGAATGCCGCGATGACGCCGTGCTGGCAGCGGGCCTGGCCTCAAGCTGCTCTTATTCTCGCTCAATGCTTGCTGTCGCGGCCTTGGCGCACCCGCAGCCACAACCGCGCATCGCCCTTCACTCTTTGGGACATCATCCGCACCCTCTTGCCGCCAGGCTGATGCGCATTGCGGATACAGGCATTCTCCGGCGCGAGCGCCTGACTGCCCTGCAACTATTTTGGCTGTTTTTGGTAGCGCTGTTCATACTTCCAGGGATGGCACTCAAAGTCTCTTCCATCGTTGAAGGAAGCCCAAGAACAGCCGAGAATAGTTCATCAGTTGAATTCATCCGCGTCCACGACTCTCATCAGGACCACCAGCAGGCGCACAAATCAACTCATAAACATCACTGAACCCCTCCCGCTGTCTTCAAATGTGTGAGACAGCCGCGCCTTAAATATTGACATTAGTCAATTTAGTAAAACCAAACTGCCGCTGAAACTCAATGACAAAGGATCAAACCATGAATAATTGGAGACATTCTGACAAACACTCTCAACAAAATCCCAACGGGCAATCTGTACCGGGAATAAAGTTCTTGTTGCTGCCTGGATTCCTCGCTTCCCTGTTACTGGCATGGACCGCGTTTGCTCCGCAACAGCCGGTTCTAGCGCATGGAGCAACGTGTTACGTGAACGGGCTGTGGTTCAATGGCCACGCATTTGAAGCTAAAACCTTCTGTTCCGTCGAAGGCTTGCTGCGCGCGAATTACGATGGCAAGGCAGACAACACGATTGATCTGAAAGGCCGCCACATCATTCCTCCCTTTGCGGAAGCGCACAATCACCACTTTGGCGATGGCGCGGACATCCGGCAGCAAATCAAAACCTACCTCAGTCAAGGCATTTTCTACGCCAAGAATACAAATAACACTCAAAAGCTGACTGCGCCCTTACGGCAATTCGTGAATCTTCCGGAAAGTGTTGACGTGCTTTATGCCAACGGCGGCCTGACGGCAACTGGCGGCCATCCAATGCAAATTTATGACGTGATGGCTTCCCAAATTCCAGGCTGGACGCCGAAGGATATGCAAAACCAGGCGTATTTCGTGATTGATTCAGAACAGGAATTGAACCGGAAATGGCCGCTGATTCTTTCGGGAAAGCCCGATTTCATCAAAACTTATCTGGAATATTCCGAACAGTATGAAGCTCGCAAAAACGACTCTGCCTTTTATGGCAAACGCGGACTTGATCCGCGCCTGCTTCCCAAAATTGTCCGGCGAGCCCACGCCAGCAGCTTGCGTGTGGCGGTTCACATCAACACAGCGGAAGACTTCCGCAACGCGGTTCGCTCCGGCGCCGACGAAATTACTCATTTGCCGCTGGAGAAGTTAACCGCCGAAGACGCCAGGCAGGCAGCCCGTCGCGGAGCGGTTGTCGTCACCACCACACTCAGTCACAGGCCGACGGGACAGGTTCCAGATGTTGACGAAGTACATCGCCATAACTTGAAGCTATTGCAACAAGCCAAAGTCAGGCTTGCCGCTGGCACCGACGATAACAATCGGACCGTCCTGGACGAAGCAGGGAATTTGCTCCGGCTGCGGGCCTTCGACAATCTGACGTTGTTAAAAGTCCTGGTTGAAGTCACGCCCCAGACTATTTTCCCTTCCCGCAAGATCGGCCGGTTGGAAAGCGGATATGAGGCAAGTTTCCTGGCGCTGGAGGGCAGTCCTCTGGATGACTTCGCCAACCTGAAGAAAGTCGCAATGCGGGTAAAAAAAGGACACCTGCTGGTGATCGCGCCTGATCCACCGAAGAAACCGTCCATCGTGGATGAGATTGCGCACACCTTGATGCGCGATGGCCTTGCCGCAGCCATCTCGGATTACCGCCGGTTAAGAAAAGAGCAGTTCGAAGTCTACGACTTTTCAGAGCGGGAGCTGAATCGGCTCGGTTATGACTTGTTGAAGCAACAGCGAGTAGCGGACGCAATCGAGATTTTCAAGCTGAACGTTGAGATATTTCCCAACGCCGCCAACGCTTACGACAGCCTTGGCGAAGCCTATTTGAAAGCTGGCGATCAGGGCTTGGCGGCCAAGAATTATCGAAAATCGCTGGAACTAAACCCACACAATGCAAACGCAGCGGAAGTGCTCAAAAAAATCCAGTGAGCAACGCCAGGCGGCCTGACGCAGAAATCGGCAGAAGTTTGTGTGCCAAACTCCTGCCGATTCTTCCTTCTTCGTGGAAATGGATCGCACTTACTCACACCGTAGCGCAATCATCGGATCAACTTTTGCCGCCCGCCGCGCTGGAATCCAGCACGCCAGCAAGGCAACGGTCGTCAGCACCAACGCAATCACCACGAACGTCAGCGGATCAGTCGCGCTGACGCCATAGAGCAGCGTCTTCATCAACCGCGTCAGTCCAATCGCGCCGCCAAGACCGACGGCGACGCCAATCAATGCCAGAACCATTCCCTGCCCGATCACCAGCCGCAGCACGTCCCAGCCTTGCGCGCCCAATGCCAGACGGATGCCGATTTCCTGCGTGCGCTGCGCCACCGAATAGGCCATCACGCCGTACAGCCCAATGCCTGCGAGCAACAGCGCCAGCAATCCAAAAAACGTCAGCAAGCGTGCAAACAGCCGCTCCATTCGCAGTGTCTGATCCGCTTGTTCAACCTGCGTTTTGATTCTGGTCAGCGGCAGGTTGCTGTCTACACTGCGCACGGCTTCGCGCAAGGCGGCGACCAATGCGCCCGGTTCGCCCGTCGCACGCACGGCAAAGGCCATCTGACCAGCAAAGCGCAAATGCTGCGACCAAGGCATGTAAATGTTCGGCTTGATCTCGTCGCGCAAGGAAGTGTATTTGGTATCGCCCGCCACACCGACGATTTCGATTTCCGTGGAAGAGTTGGCGTTAAATCCCAATCGTTTGCCAACCACGTTTTCGTTCGGGAAAAAGCGTTTGGCAAAGGCTTGGTTGACCACAACGACTTTGGGCGCGCGTTCATCGTCCTGCGGATTCAGCGCGCGCCCGGCCAGCAGCGGAATTCCCATCGCTTCCAGAAAGTTTTCCCGCACCGCCAGAATTCGCGAACTGCCGTTGGAAACGAACTGTCCTTCCGCATTCGTGGTGAAATTGGTCCCCGCCAGAAACACGCCCTGATTGCTTTGGCTCTGTGAAAGCAAAGCCTCCATCGAAAAGGTCACCGCCTGCGCACCGGGTACAGCTTCCAACCGCGCAAACATCTGCCGGTACAGATTCGTCAGCCGTTCGTCTTTATACCCAAGCTGGTTTGGCTCCACGCTGAACAGCAGCAGATTTTCCCGATTGAATCCCGCATCCACGTTTTGCAAATTATTCAGCGTGCGCACGATCAATCCCGCGCCCACCAGCAGGATCAGCGACATCGCCACCTGCACCACGACCAAAGACTTGCTCAGCAGCGAGCGAGAAATACCGCTCGAACCTCTGCCGGTATCTTTCAGCGCGGGCGTCAAATCCACTTTCGTCGCCCGCCACGAGGGCGCGCTGCCAAACAGCAATCCCGTCAACAGTGACAGGCCCAGCGTGAATCCGAACACGCGCAAATCCAGTTTCGGATCGAGCGCGGCCATTCCTTCGCCACCCCAATTGCCTACCGAAAGCAACCCATCCTTGATCCACAGCGCAAAAAGCAGGCCCAGCAAACCGCCGACCGCTGAAAGCAGCACGCTTTCGGTCAGCAACTGCCGCATCAGCCGCCACCGGCTTGCACCCAATGCCAGGCGGACGCCGATTTCTTTCTGCCGCGAAGCCGCGCGCGCCAGCAACAGGTTGGCCACATTGGCGCATGCAATCAGCAGCACCAGCCCAACCACGCCGAGCAACAGATAAAGCTGCGGTGCATAGTAACGGCGGTTGTCCATCTCGCCCTGACTGCCGGAAGTCAGCGACAGACGCGGGTAATCTTTCGGCTCCAAATTCGGTACGGGTCGCCCGCCTGAAGCTTGCGCCGCCGCCTGCCGTAATGTTCGATGCTCCACCACCGATTGCTGAAAGGCATTTTCCAGTTGGACGCGCGCTTGCTCTGCCGTCGCCCCCGGCTTCAATCGCCCCATCAACCGCAACCACCACATCCCCGCGCCGGTCATCCGGTTGCGCTGTGGATTAAGTTGCGTTTCCCAGGCAATCGGCAACGTCACATCCGGCGACGAACCCACCTGCATCGTTCCATCGAATCCCGGCGGCGTCACGCCCACAACCGTGAAAGCCAAGTTATTGATATTGACCTGCTTGCCGACCGCCGACGGATCGCCATTGAATCGGCGCTGCCAGTATCGGTAACTCAGCACCACCGCCGGACTTGCCGAAGCCTGATCATCGCTGTCGGTCAATGTGCGGCCAATAAAAGGCTGCACACCCAACCCTGTGTGGTAATTGCCCGAAACGATCTGCGCTCGCGCGACCTCCGCCTGCCCTTCAACATTTACATTCACGCCCGCATTGCCAAAA
Organism: Heliomicrobium sp.; assembly: GCA_021155085.1. Taxonomy (GTDB): domain Bacteria; phylum Acidobacteriota; class Blastocatellia; order RBC074; family RBC074; genus RBC074. The sequence goes on from JAJNQA010000008.1 coordinate 28,392, forward strand.
GCGAAAACGTCCGACAAGACGCTCTCCTGCTCGCGCAACCGCTTGAAGCTTTGGTAAGGAAACGAAGTCCCCGCCTGCATGCCCGTCGCCGGGTCTGTATGCGTGCTGCCGTTGTAGCCGCCGTAGCTGAAGTTCCCTCCGGAAAGCGATTCAAACATCACCAGCCGATCCGGCTCGCGGACCGGCAGCTTTTTCAGCAGCATCGCATCCACCACGCTGAACAGCGCCGTATTTGCGCCAATGCCCAGCGCCAGCGACAGCACAGCAATCGCCGTGAAGCCGTAATTCTTCCGCAACATCCGCATCCCGTATCGCAAGTCTTGCCAGAGCGTGTTCATCGGTCCTCTCCGTTCGTTTTACAGGTTCAGCAATCGCCAGACGCAGCGATTTACCGCAAACTACCAAGCGGCGTGCCACCTGCAATAAATCCCCTAACTTCCTTACTATCAGTAGTTGAGCCGATGTTGAGGATTAAGAAAGTTATTGTTTTGTCCGCTTCTGGGAACAACTGTTCCCAAAACTGAATTGATTAAGAGACCATAGGAACGACGATTCTGTGATTGAGCCAGTCAAGCGGCGGCTTTATACTGCCTGCCATCCGGGAGTTATTTGTTATGCCAACTATTCACATTGAAACCGAACAGATCATGAATGCTGCCTCGCAATTGCCGCTGCCGGAACTGGATCAACTGGTTGCCCAGCTTCAAACATTGCGCCGCCAAGCCAACCTGCCGCGCCTGCCGGTGCAAGAGTCAGAGTTGTTGCGCCGAATCAATCAAAGCGCGCCGACCGAATTGCAACGGCGATATGATGCGCTGCGCCGCAAGCGCCGCCGGTCCAAACTCAGTCGTCAGGAGCAGCAGGAATTGTTATCGCTCACCCAACAAATGGAGCGGTTGGATGTCGAGCGGCTGCAGCTTCTCGCCCAACTAGCCACGTTGCGCAAGCTTTCGTTGCCTGAATTGATGCGGCAATTGGGTCTGGAACCGCCGGAGCCGGAGTATGACTAAACGGCTCAGCCGCGCGGCCCTCCGCCGCTTGGTAATTGCGCGTGCTCACGGTTGTTGCGAGTATTGCCTGAGCCAGATGAACTATTCGTCTCATTCCTTCGCCGTCGAACACATTACACCGCGCAAACGGGGCGGTCAGACCGTCGAAAACAATCTGGCGCTGGCTTGTCAGGGTTGCAACGAGCACAAGCATACAAAGGTCAAAGCGCCCGACCCGCTGACCGGAAAGCTGGTGCCGTTGTTTCATCCGCGCCGCCATCAATGGGCAGAGCATTTCACTTGGAGCGCCGACGACCTGGAAATCCTCGGCCTCACGCCTACCGGACGCGCAACTGTCGCGGCGTTGCAACTCAACCGCACAGAAGTCGTCAACTTGCGCCGTATCCTGAGCGCATTTGACGAACATCCGCCCGCGCACCTATTGATTTCGGAATAGTTCAGACAGTCGGAAAAAGGGGAAGCATGGGGAACGACCATTTCAAATACGACGTATTCCTGAGCCACAGTTCAAAAGACAAAGACATTGTGCGTACCGTCGCCGAGAGGTTGCGCGCCGACGGGCTGCGCGTCTGGTTCGATGAATGGGAACTGCGCGCGGGCGACAGCATCCCGGCGAAGATCGAGGAAGGGCTGGAGCAATCCCGCGTTCTGGTGCTATGCATGTCGGCAAATGCCTTCGGCTCCGACTGGGCACGGCTGGAGAGCTACACATTCCGGTTTCGCGACCCACTGAACAAGGAGCGCCGCTTCATTCCGCTGGGGTTCAACGAGGCTCTCGCTGATGCAATTGCTGTAAATCTACTGACTGCGCGAGAAAGAAGCAAAGTGGAAGTATGAATAAAAAAGCCTCTCTAAAAATCCACGAAATCGCTGAGGACTACTTGAGTAACGATCCTACAGCTTGGCTTAAATTCTCAAAGGCGCTGACCTCAAAAAATATCTCAATGGGCAGTTCGAACGATTGATGATGCGGGCGGTTTGGTTACTGAAGTTGAGATGGAAGACACAATTCTACCCGAGTTACTTTCACCTACGCTCATAAGTCTTATTTCACAAGGGCTCGACCATCAATCGATCATTGAGGAAGTTTCCAGATTGGCTGACGAAATTATCAGTACTGCGCAGGCAGGATTTGATTTTAAACCATTCAAAACAAGCGATCCCGACGACTTAAATTCCTGGCTCGGTGACGATAAGCCATTTGACGATAAGGCAGGCTATGGCGTAGCTGAACTTTCATTCAATAGGTATGAGCTTGAGGACACGATTGCTGATTTCCTATCAGATGGGAAGATCACAGACATCGTGGCGGCTCCAAACCTCCAATCCTCCGAAAATCTCATATTTAGCCTTGATAATATTGACCCACGACTTTACAAGTTGTTGCTTGACAACCCGGAGTTATTGCGAACCCTTGAATGGAGGACATTCGAAAAGCTATTGGCAGATGCGCTTGAGGCTCTTGGGTTTGAAGTAGAACTACAAAAGGGAACAAAAGACGGCGGGATTGATCTATTCGCAATTAAAAGACAAGCCACTATGGGGCCCCAACGTTTTCTAATCCAAGCAAAGCGTTATAAAAACAAAGTAGGTGTTGAACCAGTCCAACGATTGATGTTTCTACACCAACATCACCACGTAACTAAAGCTTGCCTGGCAACGACATCAACTTTTACGGGGGGGCATGGCGACTTGCGGAACAGTATAAGTGGCAGCTCGAATTGAAAGATTTTGATGGTGTACTTGAGTGGGTACGGCAAGCAGCAAAACAAAGATTGTCTCTGTGAGCATGTATCTGACGATTTAGCCAAACATCAATTCTAGCCCTGAATGGGCGACAGAAAATACTTAATCTATCGTCCTTTCAGCTGGGAAAACCGGTTCCAGTGGTTTCACCACCGGCTAAACTCCAGCATCCCTTCGAAATGAAGAGTGTTAGCCGAATGGTGTAATACTAATGTGCTGCGTGCTTAGGAACGCGCCGCAATTATTCGTATCGTAAAGCAATCATTGGGTCTACCTTCGCCGCTCGGCGCGCAGGCAGGTAACAAGCCAGCAGCGCCACAATCGCCAGCAACAAGGCAATCCCGGCAAAAGTGATCGGATCCGTTGCGCGCACGCCGAACAGCAAGCTCGCCATCAAGCGGGTTGCTGCGACGGCGACCACCAATCCAGCGCCAACGCCGATTCCTGTCAATGACATTCCCTGCCGGACAACCAGTTTCAGCACGTCGCTAGTTTGCGCGCCGAGCGCGACGCGGATGCCGATTTCGCGGCTGCGCTGCGCCACCGTGTAAGACATCACGCCGTAAATGCCCACGCCTGCCAGCAGCAAAGCCACCACGGCAAACAATCCAAGCGCAAGCATGGCAAAGCGCCTTCGCGCCAGCGATTCCGACAGCCACTGGTCCATGGTTTTGACATCGAAGACCGGCGCGTTTGGCTCAAGCGCCCGCACTTCCCGCGTTACCGCAGCGGCAATGCTGGCCGGGTCGGAGGTCGTGCGCACCGCCACGTACATCACGCTCGAAGGAGTTTGCAGATGCGGCGTGTAGAGGGCGACGCGGGAATCGGTGTCCAGCGCGTACTGTTTGACGCTTCCCACAACGCCGATGACGGTCAGCCAGGGGGCATCGGAATTCGCGCCGCCACGCTTCAGCCGTTTGCCGACGGGATCATTGTTGGGCCAGTAAGTGCGGGCCATGTTTTCGTCAATTACCACGACCGGCTGCGAATCTTTCTTATCCTGTTCGTTGAAAAAGCGTCCGCGAATGAGCGGGACTTTCATCGTCTCAAAATAACCGACGGTGGCAATGCGCTGGTCGGCCTGAATGGCGCTTTGCCCGGCGGCGGAGTCATAGCCTTCGATCGTGATGCCGCCCCAGCCGATGCCTCCGGCCAGCGGCAGGACGGAAACGCCGCCCGCGGATTCAACGCCGGGCAAGGCGCGGACGCGATCCCACAGTTGCTGGTAAAAACCCAGGCGGCGCGCTTCGTCCGCATAGGCTGGGCCGATCACTCCCACACGCATGGATAGAATATTTTGCGGCACGAATCCCGGCTCCACCTGCTGGACGCGGACAAAGCTACGGATCAGCAGTCCCGCGCCAATCAGCAACACCAGCGACAAGGCGATTTCCGTGACGACCAGCAGATTTCGCAATCGCTGGTTCCCACCGCCAACCAGACTGCGCCCGCCTTCTTTCAGTGTCTCGCTCAAATTCACCCGCGAAGTGCGCAGCGCAGGAGCCAGCCCGAACAGAATGCCCGTCAGCAGGGCGGCCGCCGAAGTGAACGCCAGCACGCGACCATCAATGCCGATGGCCGCAAGACGCGGAATGTTGCCGGGATTCAGCCAGCGCAGCACCGAAAGCCCCCAGACCGCCAGCAGCAACCCCAGCGCGCCGCCGACCACGGCCAGCAGGACGCTTTCGGTCAATAACTGGCGAACTACGCGCCAACGCTGCGCGCCGATGGCTGTGCGAATCGCCATTTCTTTTTCCCGAACGGCGGCGCGCGCCAGCAGCAGATTGGCCACATTGGCGCAGGCGATCAGCAGCACGCAGCCGACCGCACCTAGCAGGATATACAAAGCCAGGCGGACATCGCCGACCACCTGTTCCAGCAGCGGGCGGATGCTGAAACTGAAGCGGCGGCTCACTGGATACCGATCCGGGAATTGCTGCTCCAACCGGCGGACGGCCAGATTCAATTCGGTCTGCGCCTGGGCGACGGTCGCACCTGGTTTCAATCGGGCCAGCACGTTGTAATTTTCATCGCCGTGGTTGTTCATACGCTCCGGGCTGAGCGGCAGAGGCAGCAGCATTTCCGCCTGCGCGACGGCTCCCACCGTCGGCATCACTTCGTACCCCAGCGCGAAATCCGGCGGCATCACGCCCACAATGTTGTAGTTTGTGCCATTGATCGTCAGCGACTGCCCCAGCACTTTCGGATCGCCGCCGAACCGCCGCTGCCACAGGCCATGGCTCAGGATGACCGTCAACGGCTTGCCCGGCGTGTCTTCTTCCGGCAGGAAGACGCGTCCCAACTCCGCCCGTGCGCCGAGCAGCGAAAAGACGGCGGACGAAGCCCGCACCACGCCGTAGCGTTCCGGGGCGGATTGTCCCGTAACAATGACATTGCTCCCTTGGGCCAGCGCAAGTTCTTCAAAAACCGTGTTGTCGGATTTGAGCGTGGAAAACTGGCCCGGCGAAGGCCAGTCCTGCGCGACATTCGCGCCCGGCGAATGCGTCCAGATAATCGCCAGCCGCTCCGAATTCCGATACGGCAGCGGTTGCAGCAACAGTCCGTTGACGATGCTGAAAATGGCCGTGTTCGCGCCAATTCCCAGCGCCAGCGTGACCACTGCAATCAATGAAAATCCCGGGCTCTTTACCAACATCCGAAGGCCGAAGCGCAAATCCTGCCAAACAGTATTCATCACGTCTCCTGGTTGAAGCTCGAATCAGTCGTGTCTGAGGGCGATCATCGGGTCCACCTTGGTTGCCCGCCGCGCCGGAATGTAACAGGCCAGCAAAGCAATGCTGACAAGCAGCAGGGACGCACCAGCGAAAGTCAACGGATCGGTTGCCGTCACCTCGTAAAGCAGCGTCTTCATCAGGCGCGTCAATCCCCAGGCTCCCGCCAGCCCCGCGACGATGCCGGCAATTGTCAATGTCAGCCCCTGCCCAACGACCAGGGTCAAGACGTCCCGCCCTTGCGCGCCAAGCGCCATGCGAATGCCGATTTCGCGCGTATTCTGCGTCACCAGATACGACATCACGCCATAAATGCCCACGGCCGCCAACAACAACGCCAACCCGGCGTAGATGGCCAGCAGCAGCGTATTGAAGCGTTCGTCCGCCAGCGAATCCGCCAGAATCTGTTCCATCGTGCGAATGTTGGAAACAGGCTGATCTTTTTCCAGCGATTGAATTGCTTCGCGAACCGTTTGCGCCAGGGCAAGCGGCGAAACACTGGTTCGGACAACCAGATCGCGCGGCGGATAGCTCATTTCCTGCGTGTAGGAACGATAAACTTCCGGTCTGGCCACTGCCTGCAATTCGGACTGGCGGACATTTTTCACCACCCCGACGACCGTCAGCGTGGGAGCCGTCGCGTCGTAGGGATACATTCGGATGCGTTTGCCAATCGCATCCTGATCCGGCCAGGCGCGCTGCGCCATCGCTTCGTTGACCACGCCCACTGGCTCTGACTGCGGAGTGTCCTGGGCGGTGAACATACGGCCTGCCATCAGGGAAATCCCCATCGTGTGGAAATAATCTGGACTGACTGAACCTGGCAGCGCACTGGCGTATTTCCACTCCGGCTGTGATTCAACACGATAAAGATAATGACCGCTGGCGGTGGTCAGCGGCAGATGCGTAACAACCGCAGCGGATTCCACCCCCGGCAGCGATTCGATTCTTTCGATGACCCGGTCGTAAAAACCAGCCAGCGCGGAGTGACTGGGATAGCGCTCAAAGGTGGGATCAATCTCCATCGTCAGCAGGTGATCGGGTTTGAATCCCGCGTCAACCTGACGCAAGCGCAAAAAGCTGTTGATCATCAACCCGGCTCCCATCATCAGCACCAATGCCAGGGCGACTTCGCTGACAACCAACAGGCTGCGCAGGCCGCTTCGACCGCGCGCAGTATCGCGTCCACCTTCCTTGAGCGTGACGTTCAGATTCAGGCGCGTTGCCTGAAAGGCCGGAAGAAGGCCAAAGAACAGACCGGTCAGCGCCGAAGCGGCAAGCGTGAACGTCAGCACCTTCCAATCAACCGTGGCCTCCGTGGCCAGCGCCAGATTTTCGGGCATCACTTTCGTCAGGAAAGAAACGCCCCACAAGGCCAGCAGCAGGCCCACCGTGCCGCCGATCAATGCAAGCAAGATGCTTTCGGTCAGAAATTGCCGGATCAGACGCGCGCGGCTCGCGCCAAGCGCCAACCGCACGGCAATCTCTTTTTGCCGCATCGCGGCGCGAAACAGCAACAGATTGGCGATATTGGTGCAGGCAACCAGCAGGACGAATCCGGCGGCGGCAAACAGTATCAGCAATGCCTGGCGCAGGTTTCCGACGATTTGTTGCTTGAGCGGGATCAACAGCGCCCCAATGGTCGTGTTTGTCTTCGGGTATTGCTTTTCCAGCCGCGCCGCCAGGGCGCTCATTTCCGCCTGCGCCTGCTGTTCGGTCACGCCGGTTTTGCGCCGCGCAATGACGCTCAGGAAGTGCGCCGACACGCGAGCCGTAATCTGCTCTGGAGCCAGTGCGAGCGGAATCCAGACCGCCTGCCGCCGTGCAGGGAAATGAAAAGAAGCCGGCATCACGCCAATAATCGTGTAACTGGTTTCGTCCAGCACCATCCGGCTGCCAATCACATTCTGAACGCCGCCAAAACGGCGTTGCCACAACCCATGGCTAATTACCGCGACCTGAGCGGCTCCGGGCTGATCTTCTTCGGGCAGAAAGGTACGGCCCAAAATCGGCTGGACGCCAAGCACTGGAAATAGATTGGCCGTCGTGCGCACCCCTTCCAACTTTTCCGGCTGGCCGCCGCCAGACGGGTTGCCAGACAAGTTAAATGCCTGTCCGGTCCACGCTGCCATCTCCGTGAAGACCTGATTTTGCGCCTGCCAGTCCGCAAAGTTGGCGGGCATCACGCGGTTTTCCCGCGACCCCGGAAAAGATTCCCAGACCATCATCAACTGGTCAGGCTGGGCATACGGCAAAGGACGCAGCAGGACGGTGTTAATCACACTAAAGATGGCGGTGTTCGCCCCAATCCCCAACGCCAGCGCAATGACGGCGACGATGGTGAATCCGGGGCTTTTCCACAGCATTCGCAGACCGTACAACAAATCCTGTTTCAGTGATTCCATTTGCCACCTTATTCGCTACGAAGAGCAATCAACGGGTCAACCTTGGTCGCGCGCCGCGCCGGAATCCAGCAGCCAAGCAGTGCGACGAACCCCAGCAATGACACGACGCCAATGAATGTGAGCAGATCGGTTGGACTCAACCCAAACAGCAGAGTTGCCATCAATCGGGTCAGCGCCACTGCCGCGGCCACACCGATCAGAATTCCCACTGCCGTCAACACCATTCCCTGACCGATCAACAGTTTCAGCACATCTTTGGTTTGCGCGCCCAGCGCCATCCGGATACCGATTTCCTGCGTTCGCTGGGAAACGGTGTAGGAGATGACGCCATAGATGCCGGTCAGCGTCAGGATCAATCCAGTTGCGCCAAACAAGGCAAAGAGAAAGGTGTAAAACCGCGTCTGTGCGATTGTCTTGGAAATGGCTTGCGCCAGTGGTTGCACGCCTGTGACCAAAACAGTTTTATCGCCTGACCGGATGGCTTCGGTAAAACTCCGTGTCAAACCCGCCGGGTCGTTTTTGGTGCGCACAAAGAAATTGCCCCACGACCAACTGTTCTGTTGAAAAGGCAGATAGATTTCTGGGGTGGCGGGCCGGGTCAGGCTGGAATGGCGCACATCGCCGGTAACGCCCACGATTTCCCAGATTTCCGGATCGCCTTCATTTTGATTCGCGCCGATGTTCGTGATTCGTTTGCCGAGCGGGTTTTCGTTCGGAAAGTAGCGGCGGGCCAGTGTTTCGTTAATGATGGCGACGCCCGCGCCGCCGCGTTGGTCTTGCGGGCTGAAAAAGCGGCCTTGCAGCAGGGGAATCTTGATCGCTTGAAAATACTCCGCGGTAACGCTGCGGTTGTTGGCCGTTGGCTCCTGCCCCGGCTCCGGCTTGGGGCGGCCTTCGATTCTGAAATCACTGCCCACATTCCCGCCGCTGAAAGGCATCGGCGCGACAAAGGCCGCGCTTTCGACGCCGGGCATGGCTTTCAGCCGGTCAAGAGTTTGATTGACGTAATGCAGGCGTTCTTCGGGTTTTTCATAAACTGTTTGCGTCATGCTGATCTGGCCCGACAGCACATTCTTCGGATCAAAGCCCGGATGAACATTCATCAGCATTCCGAAGCTGCGAAGCATCAACCCCGCGCCGACGAGCAGCACCAGTCCCAGCGCGACTTCCGCCACCACCAGCGTATCGCGCCACAACCGCAAGCCGCTGCCGCTGGTCGCGCTTTTCGCGCCCGCTTTCAAGACTTCGTTGATATCCGGACGCGCCGCTTTGAAAATCGGAAGCAGACTGAACAGCACGGCCGTCAGCAGCGACGTCGCCAGTGTGAAGACAAGCACTCTTCCGTTCAGTTGCACTTCACCCAGACGCGGCAGTTGATCCGCGCCAAAGAATCGAATCGCGCTCAACCCCCAGACAGCGATGAGCATGCCGACACCGCCGGAGAGCAACGCGAGCAAAACACTTTCGACCAGCAATTGCCGCGCAATGCGCCACGTTCCAGCACCCAGCGCGGCGCGCAGGGCAAGCTCTTTTTCCCTGGCGCTGGCCCGCACCAACAGCAGATTGGTGACATTCGTGCAGGCAATCAGCAGGATGAAACCGACGGCTCCCAGCAACACCCACAGCGCGCGGCGGATGTCCTGCCCGACGATCTGTTCATCCACGGGCAGCAAATACGCAGTCGTATTCTTGCTGTATTCGGGATATTGCTGCTCCAGATTCGCGGCGATGCCGCTCAACTCCCCTTGCGCCTGCGCAAGGGTCACCCCCGGCTTCAAACGGCCAATCGCTCTCAACACCTGCGCGCCGCGCTGAGTCAGATTCCCGCCCTCACCCGCGATGGTGGTCAAGATTTCCATTTGCCTGGGAATCAATGGAAACTCGAAGTTCGGGGGCAACACACCAATGATGGTGAAAGAGCGGCCATTCAATGTCAGTTGCTGCCCAATAGCCGCATCGTTGCCGCCAAAACGATTCTGCCATGTTTGATAGCCGAGAATCGCAACGGGCGGCGCGCCACGCTTCTCTTCCTCGACCTGAAAATCGCGGCCCCGGAACACGTTCACTTTCAACAGCGACAGGAAGTTGGCGGTGGCGCGCATCCCCTGCATGAGTTCGGCCTGGCCGTCGTTGAGCATCGTGAAAGCGTTGGGCTTATAACCCGCAATCATCTCGAAGCCGCGATGCTGCGCCCGCCAATCCTGCAACTCCAGATAGGAGATGTAACCTTCGACGCGCTTGTCTTTGGGGCTGCGCCAAATGGTCGCCACACGCCCCGGTTCGGCGATTTGCGGCGGGCTGAGGATCAGCGCATTGATGACGCTAAAAATCGCTGTATTCGCCCCAATCCCCAGCGCCAGCGTGAGCACCGCAATCAACGTGAAGCCGGGTTGCTTCAGCAACATTCGCGCGCCGTAGCGCAGGTCTTGCCACAGAGTTTGCATAAGTTCCTCAAAGAAATGATGAAGTCTGAAGGCGGAATAATGAACTCCTGCCTGCTTCATCATTCATCATTCAAACTTCATCATTCACAACGAAGCGCAATCATCGGATCAACCTTCGTCGCCCGCCGCGCTGGTATCCAGCAGGCCAGCAGCGCAACTGCGGTCAGCAACACAGCGATGCCGACAAATGTCAGCGGATCGGTGGTGCTGACGCCGAACAGCAGGCTTTTCAGCAGATGCGTCACCGCGAGCGCGGCTGCCAATCCGAGGCCGAGGCCGATCAACACCAGTCGCATGCCTTGTTGCAGAATCAGCCGCAGCACGGCTAGCGCATCGGCTCCAAGCGCCATCCGAATGCCGATTTCGCGTGTGCGTCCGGCAACGACGTTCGCCATTACGCCGTACAACCCGGCGGCCGCCAGCAATAAGGCCAGCAGGCCGAAGATGCCTAAAGCGCTACCCGCCAATCGGGCTGGCAACAATGCAATGCCCAGATGTTGCCGCATCGTTTTTACGTCATAGAGCGGCAGATTTTTATCCAACGCTTCGACCGCACTCCGTACTGTTGCCAGCGCGTTTGTCGGATTGCTTTGGGTGCGCACCAGCAGCGTCGGTGTGGAAACATAAGCCTGCGTCGCGGCGCGATAGAAAAACGGGGTGGATTCTTCGCCGAGCGAATTGTATTTGCCGTCTTTGGTGACGCCGACAACGGTCAAATACGGAGCGTTGTCCGTGCCATCGCCGCTGCCCATCTGAATGCGTTTGCCAAGCGCGTTTTGTCCCGGCCAATAACGACGGGCGAAAGCTTCGTTGACGATGACCGCGCCGGGAGCATTGGCTTGATCCTGCGCGTCGAAGGTGCGGCCCTGCTGCATTACAATCCGCAGCGTCTCAAAATAGCCGGGCGCAACCGTGCTGTTATGCACTTCCATATCTTCGCCCTGTTGTGTGTTGTAGCCTTCAATTGTGATGCCAGAGCGTCCGCCAAAGCCCAGCGGCAACGTTTCGGTCAGGCTCGCCGAAACGACGCCGGGCAAGGCGCGTACGCGTTCGAGCAGTTGCGTGCTGAATTGCTGACCGCGCGCTTCGTCGTAGCCCTGCAATTGCAAATCCATAGACATCGCCAACAGGTTGTCGGCCTCAAAACCCGGATCAATCGAACTGGCGTTTTGCAGCGAACGCAAAAACAAGCCCGCGCAAATCAACAGCAGCGCCGACACCGCAACCTGCACAATGACCAGCGCACCGCGCAAACGTCCGCGACTGCCGCTGGCATTGCTGTCGTCTTTCAATGCGCTGACGACTTCAGGCCGCGAAGCCGCCAATGCCGGGACTAATCCGAACACGACGCCCGTCAGCAACGACAATCCCGTCAGGAATCCAATCACACGCCAATCCAACGGCAAGTTGATTTCCAGCGGGATTGGCACGGGCGGTTTGAAGGCCATCAGTAAATCCGCGCCCCACAGCGCCAGCATCAATCCCGCCGCGCCGCCCAGCAACGCCAGCAAGATGCTTTCGGTCAGCAATTGCCGAATCAACCGCCAACGCCCGGCGCCCAAGGCCAGCCGCACAGCGATTTCCCGGCGTCGCGCTGCCGCCCGCGCCAGCAACAGGTTGGCGATGTTCGCGCAGGCAATCAGCAACACGAGGCCGACGACGCTCAGCAACAATGCGGCAAAAATCATCAACGGCATGCGCGCCTGTGGCAATACGCGCGACTGGCTTTCGGGCAGGACAGAAACGGAACGTCCCTGTCGCCGGATGTTTCCCCACGCCTGCGGCCATTCTTTGTACAACTGCGCCGCAATGTTGTTGAAATCCGCCTGTGCCTGCGCGAGCGTGACGCCCGGTTTCAGTCGCCCCATCACCATCATTCCGCGATTGCCGCGCTCGGTCAGGTATTGATTGCCGTGCGAAAGCTGATCCATCATCATTGCCGGAACCCACCAATCCACGGCGATGCCGCGCATCAAGCCCTGATACTTTTCCGGCGCGACGCCGACAATCGTGAACGGCTGCCCGTTGAGTTTGATGTTGCGACCGATGATTGTGGCATCGCCGCCAAAGCGTAACTGCCAGAGCTTGTGACTGACGATGGCGACCGGAGATGTGCCGGGCTTTTGATCTTCTTCGGGCAGGAATCCGCGTCCGAGCGCAGGCCGCAGCCCCAGCACGGCAAAATAATTGCCGCTGACAATTTCACCAAAAGCACGTTCGTTCGCCCCGTCAATATTGAGGCTAAGCGGTTGCGGCATGTAGAGCGCCACCCCGCTAAAACTTTGATTGCGATCACGAAACGCGGCGTAGTCGGGATAGGACGACGCGCCGAATTCGCCACTGCTGAAATCGCTGGTGAACACGGCAGCCAGTTCGTGCGGCTTTTCCACCGGCAAGGGACGCAACAACAGCGCATTCACGAGTGAAAAAATCACGCCGTTTGCTCCAATACCCAACGCCAGCGTCAACACGACGATCAACGTGAAGCCGGGTTGTTTCAGCAACATTCGCGCGCCGTAACGCAGGTCTTGCCAAAAAGTATTCATTATTTCCTCCGGTTTTCGGGCGAGCACGAAGCCTCAGCCATAGCGGCGTGTCTTCGCATTTTCAATGGCTATTCCAAACAGCGTGCCATTGCGGCAGACGTGCTAAACACTGACTTGAAGCAACTTAAGGAGAAATTGACCGGCGGGTAGTGGCTGCAATCTGTTCATTTCCGGGAAGGCTTTTCCCAATTACGACCCAAGAATGCGGCTTGGCGGCAAAAATTGTGCTGCCGCCAAGCCGCATTTTGTTACTTCGCCTTCAGATCAACCGAAGCCGACGTGTTTTCCCATTCCAGTTTCAACGCGCCCCCCTTGCCCGCTTTGGGCAAAGTGATGGTGAATTGCTCGACGGGAGCTGCCGTTTTGCCGACTTTCATATCCACCCGGCCCAGGTCCTGTTTCTCGTCGTATTTGAACGCGCCCCACTGTTTGTCAGTCTTATTGACGATCAATTTCCAGCCGCTGGCTGAAGGCAGTGTGAACAGCGAATAGCTGCCCGCCGGAACCGCCAGGCTGCCAATCATCAAATCCGTTTCCGTGGTTAGAATGGTCGCTTCATCCGCGCCCGTCCGCCAGACCTGACCAAAGGGTACCAGTTCGCCGCCAACGGCTTTGCGGCCTTTCAAATAAGGACGGCCATAAGTGATCGTCACTTTCTTGCCGTTGATTGTCGTTTCGATGGTTTCATGCGGACTTTTGCGATTTCCCTGCGCCACCGCAATGGCAACCAGCAGGCACAATGCCGCGAGCACTGAAAGTTTTGTAGCCAGTTTCATGTCTTGTTTCTCCTTCAAGTTTGGGATTGTTTGTATGGATTGAGACTGTTTTGTACCACAGCCCGTTTGAAAGAAAAAACCGGTCACAACCAAGCCGCCTGAACCGCTCCCGTAAACAAGCTTCTTTCTTTTGCGCGCGGCCTGCAGTTGTAAAAGAGTGGAAAAGAAGCAATTTTTCCTGCATTACCGCAGAACGCGTATTGGTCATTGTGTCTGGCATCACTACATTTGCTCTGCGTTCAGCGGAAAACACGCACGCTGAAAAGAATTTGATCAACCCCTTAACTCAACTGGATGGAAGCAGTCTGTTCATAATTGCAATTGCTGGCATATCTCTTGCGGATTTTCCAGTGAACTGCCAGTGAACAAACTGCAGCGGCTGCCTGCGTGCGTCTCGCTGCAAGCAAATAACGAGGAGGCAAATGGTTATGAACTTCAGTAAATTGAGTCGCGCACAAGGGATCGTAATGCTTTCAGTAATCGGATTGGTACCGTTCTTTGTCGGTTTCTGGCTGGCCCGTTCAACTTCGGCAAGTTCGGTTTCCAATGATAAGGATCGTGACCGCATGCGGTATGAGTTCATGCAGATTGGTGACACGGTTGCGGCAATTGATGTTTACACGGGAGAAGCGTTCGCAATTGACGGAAACACGCGCTCCTGGACCATACTGGCTCCGGCGCTGCCGTCCAGAGAAACCAAGGCAACAAAATAAATATGATTGGGCCGGCTTCGAGTAGCTGGAAGCTGGCCCCCTCCCCCCACTTGGTAACCGGCATTTCATAGCCGGCTTAACTGCTGAATTCGCTCCCGGATTTTTCTCGCGTAAGCGTTGGTCTCGTCCGGCGTATACCCTGCGGCTCTAAACGCATCGCGAATCTGTTCAAGGGAAAGACCTGAGAGCAGGCGTCCCATCCATCGGGCATTTGCTAAAGGAATATCTTCCGTCACATTCTCCATCCGGCTGCGTTTGCTGTAATACGACACTGCAACCGCGTAAACCAAGGGCGGCCGGGTGTTCATCACAAAATCCACCGTGGTCGGTTCCACTTCTTCAATGAAATTCGAGCGGATGAAATCCTTCAGATCGTTTTTTGAACGGCTCCAATTGCCGCCGGTTTTTCCCAAAGTTGCGCCCAGATCCGTCACCACGTAGCGAAGCTCTCGCCCGCCGACGTTGTAAATGCCATTGTTTGCTTGCTTCAAATCCCAGTTGTTGATCATCGCCATCATGATCCGCAGTCCATCGAATTCCCTGGTGCCGACAAAAGGGTTTTCGTACCAACTCCAATCTCCGACTTTCTTGATGCTTTTTTCTCTCCGCTCAAATCGTGCGCCCCGAATCGTGCCGTCCATCGAAACGTATTCCTGCCCGCGACTCAATCGCGTCAGCCCGACAATCCGCGCCGCTTTCAGATAATAAACGTCATCGGTGAAATACCCTGCTGCCCACAGCAAACGCGCGGCGGCGGTTTCGGATTGCGCCTCCTGACCCAGCTTCACTTTCCATCGCACGCCGCGCCCGTCTTCCACAATGAACTTGGGACTGGTGCCGCCCTTGTCTTCTTCGATAAATCGAAACCGCCCAGCAGGCTGCCCGGCTTTCCCGCCTGAGCCATAAAACACATTCCGATTGGCAATCCCCTGCGGATTTCGCCACAGCACTGGCGCTGGCGCGTTCTCCGTGCGCATCTCATTCGTAACTACCCGCCTTGGCCTTTGCGGAAAGGCCGACGCAGGCAGAATCAGAGAAATAGCCAATACAATCAGAAGCTTTGTTCGCACGTGTCCCTCCTTCGATCGTAGTCGTTGATTGGGGGGAATAAGTTCTCGGAACGAGTGAAGTCGAAAGCAAGAAAAATGCCAGACTGGCCAAGGTCAGTTTTTGATCTTGGGGTAGAGTAAGAACTGGCGCAACAGGTCAATCATCACTTCGCTATCCAGCAGAATCATGATTGCTCCGTTCCCGCCGTTTCCTTTAGCCTCTTATTTCCAAAGTCCTGCTTTGCTCATAACCTTACGTCCACTGAATTCGGTCCGCAATGATCTCAGCCATCATACGCTGATCAGATTTCTCTTCTGGCTTACCTTCAAAATCGTGCAACAGCTTCCAGCGTTCAAACTCTGAGCGCAACTCTCCTGGCTGAAGCAAAAACGCCGGATTCATCGGCTTCAGATTCAGATTGTCATCCATCATCGCAATCACGGCGATTACAACGCCGCCAATACGCACGCCCGCTTTGATTGCCGGAAACAAGTCGCGTTGCAGGTAACAGCAATTGACGATCAGATCGTAGCTGTCCGGCTCGATGATGAATTCGCCCTTTTCCAAATCAGCAACCCGGGCATCCACCTGAACGCCAAGCTCGCGGGCGCGTTCAGTCAGGATTTCAATGGCTACTTTGGAGGAATCCACGGCGGTGACTTGCCAGCCGAGTTCGGCGAGGTAAAGCGCGTTTCGTCCCGTGCCGCAGGCGACATCCAGCGCGCGTCCGGGTTTGAGTTGCGCGGCAAATTGACCGACCAGCGGATGTGGCCGATCGTTCGCGAGTTCGCCTTCGCGCTGGCGTTTCGCCCATTTGGCATCCCATGAGTTCATAAGTCTGGAAGCTATTTCGAGCGGTCAAAAGTAAAGATTTTCGCGTCGGCGTTCTTTTTGCCGATGGCGAAATCCCGGATGATTTCGGCGGCGATTTGGCTGAAGGTAATGCCGTTGCCCCCGAAACCAAGCGCAAAATACGTGTGGGGCAGTTGTTTGATCGAACCGATGTACGGCAATCCGTCCTCGGTTTCGGCGAAGGTTCCCGCCCAGGCGAAATCAACGCGGATGGGAATGTCTGGGAATTTCCGTCCGAAGGCTTCGACCAGTTCGCGTGTTTTGCGGGTCAGTAGTTTGTCGCGTTTGCCTGGGCTGTAAAAAGTTTCGTCCTTGCCGCCAACCAGAACGCGCCGGTCCGCCGTGGTACGCATATACAAATATGGCGTCGCGGTTTCCCAGATCAAACAGTTCTGGTACCAAATCTCTTTTTGCGACAGAGGCTCGCTGACCCAGGCATAGGTTGAATGCAGACGAATCACATTGAACGGCAGGTAATTGTGCGCTTCGTAACCGTTGGCGATGACCAGTTTTTTTGCCTTGATCGTGTGGCCGTGTTCCGTGCGCAGCAGGACGCCGCGCGATTGATGTTCGATTTCCACAATCTCCGTCTGATCGAAGACCCTCGCGCCATTTTTCAGGCTGGCTTGTAACAATCCCTGCGCCAGGCGATAGGCGTCTACCTGCGCGCCCGTATCCGAAAGCAAAGCGGCGGGAGCCTGAAATGGAAACAGTTTGGCAATCGCTTCGGCTCCCAGCAGTTCGACTTCGATGCCACACTGGCGGCGGATTTTGTATTCCTTCTCGATCTGATCGGGCACGTCTTTTTTGCGGGAAGCGTAATAGAAGCTTTGTTTGCGCTCGAACTCCGCGTTGATCTTCAGCTTGCGAGTGAGTTCCCCGATTTTGGCGATGGATTCCAGGCAGAGGAGATAGCTGCGCGCCGCGTGCTGTTCGCCGACCAGTTCCGTCAATTCAAACAGCGGCTTGTCAATTTCGTACTGCAACAATCCCGTGCTGGCGCAGGTGCTGCCCATTCCGATGTGGCGGCGATCACAAACGGTGACGCTGAGACCTGCCTGGGATAAGTAATAGGCGACCAGAGCGCCGGTGATGCCGCCGCCCATAATCGCGACATCCACTTTCAGGTCTTCTTGCAGCGATGGATAGACATTGAGCAGGCCGCTTTTCAGCAGCCAATACGGTTCAGAGGTGCGTAGATCCATAACCGGAGCTTAGCATACGTGTCTACGCTATAGCTTTTAAGAAATAGAAATGTACAGCCGACTGTGAGTCGGCTGAGGTCGTGGCGGGCAAACCCTTTGGATTCGGAAAAAGAACTTCTCAGAATGCTTCCGCGGACTAACACTCCGCGGTACGTCTTTCTCTTGAAGTCTATAGTTCGCAATTGGAGTCTGCTAAAAAGTGGTGCGGACTTCAGTCCACACCACTTGTACCAATTCTGAAGGCGTTTAAGAGCGGCGCGCGTCGCAACTGGTGCCGCCGGCAGCCGGAATGTAGGCGTTCAACACGTAATCCATCACCATCCGGTCGGCGCTGAATCGCCAGCCAAGCGTGCGAATCGCGCGCTTCATCCGGGCAATCCAGTTTCGCGGCAGGCCGTCGCGGTCGCGGTTGTAATACAGCGGGATCACTTCATCGCGGAGCACCTTGGCCAGCGCCTGACCGTCGCGAGTATCGTGAACTTCGATGGAAGAGTGCGTTTCGCCCATGCCAATCGCGAAGCCGTTCAATCCGTCGTAGGCTTCCGCCCACCAGCCGTCAAGAATGGAAAAGTTCAACCCGCCGTTGAGCACGACCTTCTGGCCGCTGGTGCCGGAGGCTTCGAGCGGCCTTCGCGGATTGTTCAGCCAGACATCCACGCCCTGCACCAGATGTCTGCCGAGGTTGATGTCGTAATCTTCGAGAAACAGGATTTTGCCCGCGAAGCGCGAATCCCGCATCAACTGAGCGACCTGCTGCATGACTTGTTTTCCGGGCTGATCGTGCGGATGCGCTTTGCCGGCAAAGACAAACTGGATCGGCTTCTGCGGATCGTTAACCAATTCCACCAGAGCTTCCATTTCCTGCAAAATCAGATTTGCCCGCTTGTACGTGGCGAAGCGGCGGGCAAAGCCGATGGTCAGGGCATCCAGGCTCAACGAGCGCCGCAATTGACTGACAAATTCTGCTGATTCTCCGCGCTCTTTGGCGTAATACGCCGCGCGGCGACGGGCAATTTCGATCAGTTGGACTTTCTGCGTCTGGTGGGTTTCCCACAATTCGCCGTCGTCCACGTTTTCGATGGCCTCCCAGAATCCGGGCTTGCCGCAACGAATGGGCCAGTCCGGACCGAAATGCCGGTCATAGACTTGATGCATCTGCGGCGCCAGCCATGTCGGCACGTGAACGCCGTTGGTGATGTGTCCAATCGGCACGTCCTCTTCGGCTTTGCCCGGATAAAGTGACGTCCACATTGCGCGCGACACCTGGCCGTGAAGTGATGAAACAGCATTGGCGCGACGCGACAGCTTCAGCGCCAGCACGGTCATGCAAAATTCCTCGTTATGGTTATTCGCATCCACGCGGCCCCAGGCCATCAGTTGATCGTGGCTGATTCCCAGCGCTTCGTTCAAGGGGCCAAGATGCTCCTCGATCAATTGCGATGAAAATCGGTCGTGCCCCGCCGGAACCGGCGTGTGCGTGGTGAAGACAATTTGCGAAGCAACGCGGCGCATGGCTTCTTCGGCGCCGATGCCTTCCGTAATCATCCGCTGGCGAACCAGTTCCAGACTGGCAAAAGCGCTGTGGCCTTCGTTCAGGTGCGCGACGCCCGGCGAAATGCCCAGGGCTTTCAAGGCGCGCACGCCGCCCACGCCCAGCAGCAATTCCTGGCGAATGCGTACGCGGTTGTCGCCGCCATACAAACGCGCGGTCAAGTCGCGGTCTTCGGGCCGATTCCCTTCCACATCGGAATCCAGCAGCAACAATGTGATTCGGCCGACCGAAATTTTCCAGACGCGGGCGGCAATCGTACCGGTGCGCGTTTCGATGGTGACCATCACCGGGTCGCCGCTCGGATTCGTCGCCGGCTGAATCGGGAGCAGACGGCCATCCACTTCGATGTAATCTTCCTGCTGCCAGCCATCCAGATTCAGCCGCTGTTTGAAATAGCCCTGATCGTAAAACAAGCCGATGCCGATCAACGGAATCCCCAAATCGGAAGCGCTTTTCAGATGGTCGCCCGCCAGAATCCCCAAGCCGCCCGAATAGATTGGGATGGATTCGTGCAAGCCGAACTCAGCGGAAAAATAAGCCACCGGACGCGCCCACAGCACTCCGGCGTGCCGCGCGCCCCAGGTGCGTTTTGAATTCAGATACTCCTGCATCCGGCGATAGGCGTAATTGATCCGGCTGTGCAGCCCCAGTTGCGAGGCGCGTTCTTCGAGTTTATCAATCGGAATTTGTTCGAGCAGCGCGATAGGGTTGTAACTCAGTTCTCGCCACAACACTGGATCGAGTTCGCGGAACAGCCTCGTCGTGTCGTCATCCCAACTCCACCACAGGTTTTGCGCCAGCGCGCACAACCGTTGATGGGCGGGCGTAACGAACTGTCCCATGGCCCGGGCTTCGCTGACGACCGGGGCAACCTGCGTCCCCGCCGTCGTTAACATTCTTATGTCATCCTGGCCGAACTCGCGCGTCTCGACGGTTTGAACCACCAGCACTCCCTGAAGCAGACCGCGATCAATCAGGGGTACCCCCAGAAATGAGTGATACAAGTCTTCCCCTGCCTCACGAAAGTATTTGAAGCGCGGATGTTTGGTCGCATCCTCGAAAACCTGCGGTTGAATCTGCTCCGCCACCAGGCCGACCAACCCCTCATTCAGCCGCATCCGCACCTTGCCGACACTGTCCGGACGCAGGCCGATGGTCGCCGCCAACACCAGCGTTGAACGGTCGGACTCCAGCAGGTAAACCGAACACACATCGGTTTCAAACCTTCGCTGAATCAGTTTCACAATGTTCGCCAGCGTCTCCGCCGGATTGCCGCTGTTTGAAACCAGGCGGCTGATTTCTTCCAGTGTCCACAGCAAAGAGCCTTCATAAGTGGTTGCAGATTCGTCCATCATCATTTCCAGTCTCCAGAAAAGTCCTTCTTGGTTGCAGTTGTAGTGGTAGTCAAAATTTCTTGGTTGGGATTTGCTAGCAAGTTTGGCGCCAATCCCTTATCAAACCCAATCACGTCAATAAAGCTTTGAGATTGAATGTTTTGTCGTTCCAGAAAGAGATTGTCCGCCGACATTTTTCCAACAATTCCGTCAGCCAGCCTTCAAAATTGTTGTGCGGTACGCGAGCCTAAGCGAGCGCCCCTCTCCGCCAAGAATGGCGCTCGCTTACGCTTGCGTACCGCACCGTGGCATCAACTTGCCGCCCCGTAACGCCCCAGCGCAGTCAGTGGAAACTGATTTCGATACTGGTGATAGTTGATATAAAAATGCCCCGGAAAGCCCGTGCCGGTGAATTCGGCTTCGGGCCAACTTCCGTCCGGATTCTGATGACTGAGCAAATATTCAACGCCGCGTTTGACCGAATCCGTTTCGTAATCGCCTGCCGCCATCAGTCCAATCAATGCCCAGGCGGTTTGTGAAGGGGTGCTGGGGCCTTTGCCGCGAAGCTCCGGCTTCTTGTATGAATCGCAGGTTTCTCCCCAGCCACCATCTCCGTTCTGCACGCTGCGCAACCAGGCCGCAGCCTGTTTAACTTGACTGCAATTCATATCAAAGTTGACGCACGGAGCAATCGAACGTAAACCGACCAGCGCCAGGTAAGTGCCATAAATGTAGTTGACGCCCCATCGTCCCCACCAGGAGCCGTCGCGTTCCTGCAAACTGAGCAGGAAATCAATCGCGCGCTGGGCGTCTTCGTCGCGGTACAACTTTTCGTTGTGCCTGCTCTGCCAATGGCCCAGCAGTTCCAGCACGCGCCCGGTCAGATCAGCCGTCGGCGGATCAATCATCGCTTTCAGATCGCCGTACGGCATCTGATTCCACAAATCCTGGGTGTTATCAATGTCGAAAGCCGCCCAGCCGCCTGCCTTGCATTGCATGGTCATCACCCATTCGGTGGCGGCGCGGCAGGCCTCCAGCTTGTATTCTTCGTCGTCCAGTTTCATGCCCAGCAGGGCCATAATCACCGCTGCCGTGTCATCCACATCCGGGTAATAATCGTTGAAGAACTCGAATGCCCAGCCCGCCGGTTTGCCTTTGCGGTTGAAGACGGCCCAGTCGCCGTAGCGGAAAATCTGTTGCGTCAGCAGCCAGTCACCGGCAGCTTTAACGCGCGGATCAGTTGGCGATGCGCCGGAATCCAGCAGCGCCGTCAATCCCAGCGCCGTGTCCCAGGTCGGCGAAATGCAGGGCTGCAAGCGCAAATACTGCGGCAATTCCGATGCGCTCGTGGCGCCCTCTTCAATGCAGAAGCGGTCGAGCGCGTCCAGACCGCGTTTGATGTAGGGATGGCTGCTGGAATAACCGAGCGCGTGAAACATCAGAATCGAATTCAGCATCGCCGGAACGATTCCGGCCCAATCGCCTGGCCCGTCCTGCCGTTCGATCACCCAACGCTCGGCGGCGGCGATTCCCTGCTCCCGCAGCGGCACCAAACCAATCTGATCAAGCGTCTTGAGCATGCGATCCGCCGCCAGGAAGAACGAACCGGTTGCCGTGCCATCGTTATTCTTCAACCCGGTCTCGGCTTTGTCTGGCGAGCCTTCGGCAAACAGTTCGTCCGCGTGAATTCCCAGGTTGTAAACCGGCCTTTTATCAATCACGACCAGCAGCGGCACTGTCGAAGAGCGCGCCCAGCTCGCCATCGTGTAGATGTTCAGCGGAAACCATTTCGGCAGAAACATAAACCACGGCGGCAAAGTTGGAATCCCAGTCCACGGATAAGCGCCGAACAGCGCCAGGTGAAGTTTGGTGAAGACGCGGGCTTTGGTCAGCCCGCCGCGTTCGAGAATGAATTTCCGAGCTTGTTGCATCGGCAATTCCTCCGGCGAATGCCCGGCCAGTTTCAGCGCGAAATAGGCTTCGATGGTGGTGCTGATTTCTCCGCCGTCGCCATAAAACAGTTCCCAGCCGCCGTGCGCGCGCTGCTCCCGCAGCAGGTAACGCGCCATTTGCTGAATCTGCGCTTCGCGATCTTTTCCGTTGCTTTTCCGATTGCGCGGGTTGGAATGAACCAGGATGCGGTGAAGCATGACATACTCGGCAGTCAGCGTGACATTCGCCTCCAGTTCCGCCCACCAGTAACCTTCCAGGTTTTGCTGCGCGAACAGATACTCCTGCCCGCGGCGAACAGCGTCGGCAAGGCGCAAGTGAATTGGTTGTTGGATTGCGGTTTGCGGTGTGCTCATTATCTATCAGGGTTTTTCAACATATAGTTGACGATCAGCGGCGTGTCTTCACTGAAATTCTTCAGGCCGCCGCGAACCCGATTGGCGCGGAGGTAAATCTTGATCATGGCCTCGGCAATGGGACTGGCAGTCTGGCTTTTTGATTTCGCCCAATAAGCATCGCGTGCATTGACGTCAGCCGCCGCCAGGGGAAAGATCCGCGACCGCAGGTCGGCGGCTGTCTGCGCATCGCTTTTGGCCAGAAAATCCAGGACCTGCAACCCATGCAGATAACCGGAGTAGCGGACATACGGTTCCGGCGATTTGATGCAAACGACAAAGGCGATGAAATTCGCCTCGTCTTCACGGGCATATCCGCGTTGATGCGCTTTGACGTGCGCAATGGTGAACGGCAAATCCGGGTCCTGCACCGAATCGTTATACGTCGCCTCGCCGGTATACGGGAGGTAAACGGTTCGGATATCCAGCCAGGTCGCGACGCGGGAGAAAATCAGCGGTTTGGGGTTTCCGAAACCGCCCTGGCTGTCTTTTCCCAGCATGCTTTCAAGCTGGAAGCCGCTTTCGATGACCTGATACAGCCTGGGCAGGCTCATGGTCATTTTGCTTTGACCGGTGGCGGACGCCGCGTCGCTCGTCGTGAAGTTGCGGTTGATGCCGTCAATGATCCGGCTTCCGACGCTGATGATTTCCTCCCGGCCTTCTCCGCGCCGCTCCAAATCCGGAATCCGGTCTTCAATCGGCATGCGCTGGTAATTCAATCCCCACATCAGCAGAAAAACGGCGAAAGCCCAGGTGAAAAGCCACGCCCATTGAAGAATCAAAATCTTGATGATCTCCAGCAGGTTGACTTCGCGCCGGAACGCGCGGCCTAGATACCAGAAAGTCCAGCCGATGTAGTAAACAATGAACCCCGCAATAAGCAGTTCCCCAAGCGATAACGAAACAAGCTTGTTGCCGGATGACAACATGCGTACCAGGTAATAATAGGCAAGCTGACTGTAGTAGGTTTCAATCACTTCCGGCATCAAACTGGCCAGCGTTTGTATGCCGAAGGCAACCAGCAGCCAGAACAGCGCCCGCCACAGAAGATACCGCACGGTGAAGGCGGTTTCCGCCGGGGTTTCGACGGTATCCGCCTCGACTGGCTCCGGGGGCGCGGCGGATCTGGGTGTGACACTCGGTCGAATTGGTATTCTCATAAGCCCTTACTGCCCTGCTTGCCCTGACTGCCCTGACTGCCCTGTTTGCCCTGTTTGCCCTTGGACGATGGCATCGGCTTCGATTTCGATCAGCATCCGGTCGTCAATCAGCCGCCGCACTTCGACCATCGTTGCGCAGGGGCGAATTTCCCGGAAAAACTCGCCGTGCGCCCGGCCGTACTCTTCCCAGCGGGCAATGTCCGTCACGAACATCCGCGTCCGCACAACATCCTTCAAACCCGCGCCAAGCGCCTGCAGCGCCCGTTCGATGTTGCGGAGAACTTGCACGGTTTGGGTGTATGCATCGCCGATGCCGACAATGCCGCCGTCTTCATTGGTGGCTGTGGTACCTGTGACGAAGATTTGATCGCCGACACGAATCGCGCGCGAGTAACCGACAATGGGTTCCCATTTCGTGCCGGAAAAGTAGTGTTGTTTTTCCGCCATCGTCCCCCTCCCCTTTGATTTTGATATTGGTGGAGCAGGCTGGCAACCTGCCCCACCGTCAGAACTACCTGGCAGAACTACCTGGCAGAAGAGCTTGTTGTCGCCGCGGGCGCGTTCTTCAGGTACTTGTCGTACCACCCCAGATAACGCTCGTAACGGTCCCGAACGTAGCTGGGACGGCGGATGCCGTGATTTTCATTCGGATAAATGACAAGTTGCGTATCCACACCGAGGCTGCGCAGCGCCTGATACATTTGCTCGCTGCCCGAAACCGGCACGTTGAAATCCTTTTCGCCGCATAAAAACAAGGTTGGCGTCTTAATGCGGTCGGCGTGCAGGAAGGGATACGAAAGCTTCTGATAGGTTTCCCAGGATTTCGGATTCCATGGCGGGCCGATTTCATTGTCGTACTGAATGATGTATTGATCCGCGCCGTAATAGCTGACCGTAAACGCCGTGCCCGCCCCGCTGGTCGCGGCTTTGAAGCGGGTGTCGCTGGCAATCAGGTAATCGGTCAGAATGCCGCCGTAGCTCCAACCGCCGACGCCCAGCCGATCCGGATCCGCCACGCCCATCTTGATAACGTGATCCACGCCCGCGTGCAAATCTTCGACTTCGTAATGCCCCCAATCGGCGGCAATCGCGCGCGAAAACTTCTGGCCGCGCCCGGCGCTGCCGCGATAGTTGACCGCCAGCACTGCGTATCCGTTCGCCGCAAAATATTGCCGCTCCACGCTGAACGAATGCTGATCCTGTCCGTTTGGCCCGCCATGAATGCGCAACAGCAGCGGAACTTTGGTTCCCTTCACGTAACCGGCAGGATAGGTCAGCAGTCCGTGAACTTCCGTGCCGTCCTTGCTCTTGAAGCTGACGGCTTCGGTCTGCCCCAAATCCAGTTCGGCGAACAGCGCGTCATTCAAATGCGTCAGTTGACGCAAGGCTCCTTTTTCAAAGGCATAAACTTCCGTGTACTTCGTATTGCCGCCGTAAAGCACCACGGAGGAATCGCCCGCCGATTCCCAGCTTGAAACGACGACCGGCGGCGCCAGCAGCCGCTCCACTTTGCCGCTGGCCAGATTCACTTGCGCCGGATAGACAGATTGATCATCCGTCACCAGAAAGCGAATGGATTTGCCGTCCGCGCTGAAGGTCGGCCCGGAAACGCCACGATCCAGCGCCTCCACGGCATCAACCCGTTTGGCCGCGCTGCCGCCATCGGTTGCGACAATCGCCAGATGGCTCAGGCTGTAAGCGTTGTATTTCTTCTCGTCGCCTTCGGTGAACGCAATCCATTTCCCGTCCGGACTCCATTCCGGGCGCGAACGTCCAGGGCGGTTGCCGGCCGCTGTCAGCGGCTTTTCGGTTGCGCCGGGTCTGGCATCGGCGACAAACAACTGGCCGTCCGGGTCGCGGTCGGCGTCCGCGTTGCGATTACTGATGAAAGCGATGCGCCCGCCGTCCGGCGACCACGAAGGAGCGGCTTCGTCCCATTTTCCAGAGGTTAGCCGATCCAGTTTTTTCGTCGCAATGTCGAACAGATAAATGTAGCTGCGGCGGCCTGAAAGTAAATAACCCTGCCCATCCTGTTTGAATTTGTAGCGGTCAATGACGATGGGTTTGGGCGGTTTGGGTTTGCCGCCGGTTTCCTTCGCGGCTTCGTTGGCTTCGGCTTCCGGATCAGGATCGCCGATGACCAGCGCCAGCCGCTTGGAATCCGGCGACCATTCGAAGCTTTGCAAACGCCCTTTCACGTTGGTCAACTGCACGGCTTCGCCGCCGCTCCGGTCAAGCAACCACACCTGATTTCCTTTGGCCGGGCCCGGCCGCGACGAAGTGAACGCCAGGTACTTTCCGTCTGGGCTCCAGCGCGGGGAAGATTCGCCTTCCGCGCCCGCCGTAATCTGGCGCTCGCCTTTGCCGTCCATGCCGACCTGCCAGATATGCGCGCTGGATTTGTCTTCTTTGGCATCAATCGTCGAAACCACAAAGGCCACGGCCTTGCCGTCCGGCGAAACTTGCGGATCGCGCACCTCGCGCAAACGCGGAATGTCATCGAGTTTGAAGGGACGCTTGGCCGTTTGCGCAGACAGCACAGTCGCCAAAGCCAGAATCAGCAACAGAACGCGAGGGAATTTCTGGGTGAACATTTTCATCAACAACCTCCAGGTTTTAGTGTTTGGACCGCAAACAGCGCGGCGACCGCCGTCAAATGGATTTCGCCGTCACAGCCCACAGCCGTAGCTCGCGGCGGGCGATGAAGCCTAATCGCTCATACAGGGATTTTGCCCGTTCATTGTCACGCGACACGTGAAGAAAGGGAATCTCATTGCGTTCCAGAATCGCATTTGTCAACCGGCTGACCAGCCGGGCGGCAAATCCCCGGCCGGTAAAATCAGGATGTGTGCAAACCGCGCTGATTTCCTGATGCCCGGTCAAGTACATACGCTCTCCGGCCATCGCGGCCAGCCGCCCATTCAGGGAAATCCCCAGATAAGTGCCCAGGTCGGAGGTGCGCGCGCGAAAATATTCCGGATACACCAGCGCGGTTAACTCCAGCATCGCCGGAATATCCGTCTCGGAAAGAATGGAAATGCGTGTGTCATTTTCAGCAACTTCGATCCGGGATGGACACAACATTTGAACAATCGGCCCGTGTTCGGTCAATTGCCATTGGGCGGAAAGTCGTGGAGCGACACCGACAAAATATAAGGTTTCGCCCGCAGCCACGATCCCGGAAAGATACGTCTCTTCCACAGCCTCCTCCGACGGAACCGCGATAAAAGGGCCAATTGCCGAGGGGTACCGTTTGACCTGCTCATTGCCAATGGCGAAATCGCTATGACAGGTCAACAACGATTGCCAGATCGGGTTATCCAGTGCTTGCAGCGCCATTTGTCTGTTGGGTTGGGAAGCCATCGCCAGTATGGGATGGCGATGGCCTTGAATCTTGAACCATCTGCCGTGGTCCAGACCTTTTCCGGCGAAATCAGACCACAAAAGATTGGTACACGTGGGACGGACTTTAGTCTGTCTCCACGCCGGGACAGACTTAAAGTCCGTCCCACGTCTGGTTGTTCCGATTTAGTTGCCGGTTGTCAGCACAATGCGAAACCGCGCCTTGCCGCTCATCATCCGTTCGTAGGCTTCGTTGACCTGTTCCAGCGGAAAAACCTCATTCATGGATCGCACGCCGCTCAACACGCTGAAGGCCAGCGTGTCCTGCGAATCAATCGAAGTGCCGGAATACCATCCCGCAACCGACCGGCTGCCCATAATCAGCAGCAGGGGCGAAACATTCAGCGACTCCGCCGCGCCTAGCACCATGAGTTTTCCTCCGACGCTTAAACCGCCCATGGTTGCGTTCATGGCTTCCCCGTTCGTCACGGTGGCCAGAATGATTTTCGCGCCGCCCAGTTTGGTCAGCTCCGCCGCCGGGTCCTGCGCCTGGCTGTCAATGTAAAGATGTGCGCCAAGCTGTTTGGCCAGCGCTTCCTTGTCGGTGCCGCGCGCAATGGCAACCGTTCTGAATCCCATCTTCGCCGCGAACTGAACGCCCAGATGACCGAGGCCTCCCAGACCCAGCACCGCAACCAGGTCGCCGGGGCGCGCGCCGCTGTTTCGCAGCGCATTGAACGTCGTCAATCCGGCGCACATCAGCGGGCCAGCTTCCAGCGCCGACAATTCGTCGGGAACCAGCGCCAGCGCGGATGCCGGCGCAATCATATAATCAGCATAACCGCCATCGTAATGAATGCCTGTGACTTGCCCGGCAATGGAACAAGCGAAGAAATTCCCGCGACGGCAATTCTCGCAATAACCACAGTATCCGCCATTCCAACCGACGCCGACCCGCTGCCCTGCCGTCCACCCGGCGACCCCTTCACCGACAACATCAATCACGCCGACAACTTCGTGTCCCGGAACACGCGGATATTGAATGCCCGGAAAATGGCCTTCTTTGGTAATCGAATCGCTATGGCAAATGCCACAGGCTTCCACCTTGATTCGCACCGTTCCCGCGCCCGGCTCCGGAATTTCGCGTTCAACAATTTCAAAAGGTCCCCCTGGCTGGGAAACCTGCACAGCACGCATTTTCGACATATTTCCTCCGATTAACGTTCGGGGAATGGTCACTTCCCCGAAGCCTTTCTCCAATGAACGTTTCCCGAAGCACGTACAGTTTTCCGGCCAACGCTCACTTAATTTTGCTCGACTTGCGACACCGGCTTTGCCGCCGGTGTGATTGTTACAGCGATAAAAACAGCGATGGTAAAGAGCACGCCGCCAATCCAGCCCAGCCAGGTCGGATGCAGCGCCATCATCCAGCCGCCCATCACGGGCGCGACAATCCGGGCAAAACTTTCCAGCGAAGTCGTTGCGCCCAACACCCCACCGCGGCGCTGCGGCGGCGCTTCCTGCGTGATCAGGCTGGTCAGCGATGGCCGCCCCAGACCGTGACCAAAGGAAAAGAAAAGCGCGACGACGGGCAGTTTCCACCACACATCCACCAAAGCCAGGTAATACAACCCGATCGCGCTGCAAATCAGGCCGAGCACCATCGCCTTGTAATCGCCGATGCGTTTGACCACCGGGCCAATCACTCCGCCCTGCCAGATGATGCCCAGAAAACCCACGAAGCCCAGAAAGTAGCCGGCCTGCTCCGCCGTGAAATGCAGGTGGCGGTCGGCGAATAATCCGAACATCGAAACGTAAAGGGCGAACGGCAGCGACATGAAGAAGAACACCGCCAACAACCGCCGCAACTCAACAATCTTCAGGTAATCGAAAACCCGTTTGTAAACTGCCAGTCCGGTCGCCCGCGATTCGTCGCGTTGATGCGGCGTTTCCGGCAGCAGAAAGGTCGTCGCCATGATGCTCAGGAAAGACAGCCCCGCCGCCGCGAACGCCGGCACGTCATAACCGAACCGCGATAGAAAGCCGCCAAACATCGGCCCGATCAAAAATCCCAGGCCGAAGGAAACACCGATGATCATCCCGAAATTCCGCGCACGGTCTTCCGGTTTGGTGATGTCGCTGATGTAGGCCTGAGCAACGGTCAGATTGCCGCCCGACACCCCGTCAATGATTCTGCCGATGAACAACCAGAGCATGGCGTTCGGCAGATGCGAGGCGATGCCAAACAGTATGAACCCCAAACAGGAGCCAATCTGGCTGTAGAGCAAAACCGGTCGCCGCCCGTAGCGGTCGCTCAAATCTCCCAGAAACGGCGAGGCCAGAAACTGGCAAAGCGAATACGACGCGACCAGATAACCGATTGCCTGCGGCGAAGCGCCAAAATGCCCGGCATAATACGGCAGCAACGGCAGGATGATGCTGAAGCCGAGAATGTCCACGAAGACGACAATAAAAATTGGAATCAGGCGTTTATCTTTGAACATAGAGTGAATTGAATTCCAGCCGCCGGATCGCGGCCATTGCCTGCTACCGAAAACTGATCAGTACCACCTCGCGCGTTTCCAGCCCGCGCGCGCTGGCCAGCCATTTGCCATCCGGGGACCAGTCAAACCCGAAAATTTGATTCGATCTGAAATCCGTCAACGGCTTCGGAGTTTTCCCGGTAAGCGGCTGACTTTGAATATTCGCCGAACCGCCGCTGGTGGTGACATAGGTCAGTGACTGGCTGTCCGCCGTCCACCGTAACAACCGCCACGGCGTGGTGGGAATATCGAACGCCTTAATCGGCGAGCCGCCGGTAAAGGGGAGCACAGCCAGTCTTGCCCGGTCGTCGGTCTTTTCGTCCCGATAAAAACAGGCCAGCAGTTTTCCATCTGGCGAAACCACCGGGTATTCAGAGAGCGCTTCGAACAATTGCACCGGTTCGCCACCTTCGATCGGAACTTTCCACAGTGTCCGTTTTCCGGTTTTGATCGAAGAGAAGACCACCCAGCCATCGGGCGAACAGCGAGGATCCAAATCCAGTTGGCCGAATGTCAGTTGTTTGGGGTTGTTGCCATCGCGGTCCATTCGCCACACGCTGACAGAACCGCTGCGGTCGGAATTGAAAACCACATAACGTCCATCGGCGGACACGGACGGAAAGCTGTTGTTGTTGCCATCCAGCGTTAATTGTTGTGGTTGACTGCCGTCCGCGTTGATCTTCCACAAATCGAGTTTTCCGCTGGCATTCGATGAATAAATGATTTGATTGTCCGAAGTCCAGGCGATGCCCTGGGTTCCATCATTGGTGCCGGAGCCGTAGGTAATTTGGCGCGTCTGGCTGGAATCATTTGCCGAAGTCACCCAGAGATTGGAAATCTGATTGATCTGAACGGCGGCCCCTGCCGAACCGTCCCCCGACAGCGTCACTCCCCGGTAATCATTCAGATCGTTCGTCACACGGGAAACCCCGCCGCCGGGGTAATTGATCAACCAGATCTGGCGGCTCAGGGCGCTCGGTTCGCGGGCTGCCATCAAAATGCCTTTGCCGTCCGCCGTCCACGCCACACGGCCGACAATTGGCCATTGCTGCTCGGTCAGCACTCTGGCGCTGCCATCGGCGACTGTCACGGCGATGACGTTTTGAATCACGCCGTTGCGGAAATTCGTGATCGGACACGCAATGGTCTTGCCGTCGGGCGACCAGTCCGGACCTTCGATGGAAAAGGATTCAGGGAGCGTACGGCGGGCCAATTCGCGTTCCTTCGTGCCGTCAACGTGAGCGATGAGCAAGGCACTTTCGCTTTGCCCAGGCAGTTCCCGGACATACGTGACCTCGCTGCCATTCGGTGAAATCGCCACGGGACTGCTGACCTGGGAAAGCAGTTTGCGCGAACCGCCGCTCAGCGTGGGCACGCGGTACAGATCCCCTGCCGGGGAGTCAGATTTCCGCAGCACATAAAACAGGTAATTGCCGTCGCGGGAAAAGGTCGGCGCGCGAAACCGCCCGTCAGTGGGCGGCACAATCTGCAAAGCCTGGCTGGTGGCGGTGGTCTGCTTGATCCACAAACTGCGTTTCCCGCCATCATCAACAACATAGGCGACATATTTTCCGTCAGGCGAAATCACGGCATCATTCGCCCTGCCGGCGGTGGGAAGCTTGGTGAATCTGGCGGGTCTGATTACCGCGTTTGATGAACGGCTGAGCCACTGCGCAATCCCGAATCCGATTCCGGCGGTAATCACTACAAACAACAAAAAGCCTGCGATCACGCCGCGTTTATGCTTTCTGATTTCGCCCAGAATGATCCTGGTGCTGGTGTTATGGGGCGAAGTGACAATGTCTGTTTCCGGCGCGGCAAGTTCGGCGTTGGTTTCAAATTCATGCGGACTGGCCGCGGAATCTTCTCTGGGTTCAAAATGCCCGTCATCTGTCGGGCGTCCACCATCGGGTTTGGTTTTTCGCGTTGGAGCCGATTCCGCGGTGAAAATCGAGCGGATTCGTTTCAGATCCGATTGCAGTTCGCGCACGGATTGATAACGCGCCTCCCGGTCCTTCATCAATGCCTTATGAACGATTCGTTCCAGTTCCGGCGTGACTTCGGCAGAGTGCGAGGAAAGCGCCGCCGGTTCCCGATGCAGAATGGCCGCCATCACATCGCCCGCCGATTGATCATGGAAAGGCGAGCGCCCGGCGATCATCTCGTAAAGCACAATGCCCAGGCTGAAAATATCCGACCGCCCGTCCAGCCTCTGCGCGCGCGCCTGCTCCGGCGACATATAAGTCGCCGTGCCAAGCACCAGCCCCGGATCGGTTTCGATCTCCAGGGGCGACCTGCCCTCCTCCTCGGAACTCGACGAACCGCGAAGCTCCGTCAGTTTGGCCAGGCCGAAATCCAGCACCTTCACGTATCCATCCGGCCGCAGCATGATGTTTTCCGGCTTGATGTCACGATGCATGATTCCCGCGCTGTGCGCGGCATGCAGCGCGCCGGCAATCTGTATGGCGATTTCAATCGCTTCCCCAATGCTGAGCCGCGAGCGCCGTATTTTTTTTCTCAGCGTCTGGCCTTCGATATATTCGGTGGCGATGAAGTGCGCGTTTTCAGCCTGGCCGACTTCGTAAATGGTGATGATATTGGGATGGTTGAGCGCGCTGACCGCCCGGGCTTCTTTTTCAAACCGAAGCACGCGGTCATTATCGTGCGTGTAGGCCAGGGGAAGGATTTTCAGCGCGATTTTTCGATCAAGTTTGGTGTCGCGCGCCAGATACACTTCTCCCATGCCGCCCGCACCGAGCAGCGAAATAATCTCGTAGCGGTCGAAACGAGAACCGATGTGGATTGGCATAAATTGAAAAACCGTGCGGGAAAAACTGCGGGCGCAGTCTAGCATCAGGCAGGGGATTTTTCTATCTTTCGCAGCCAGGGAGTTTCAGGCTTCCATCTGAAACTCCCTGGCCGAAATCAACACGAAGGCGGAAAGACCGGAACGGTGATGACAGCGCGCGGCAGCAGCCGCAAAACATGCAGGTTGTGTCCGCCTTCGAAAGCGCTGGCGGAAATCTGGGAATTGTCGTTCCGGGTGTGCATGGCCCCGACCAGCGCCGCGCCATTCGCCGACCAGAACTTCATCCAGCCGCTTCGCCCGGCGGGTATCGCCTGCTCGAAGCGCGGCGTGGTTCGCGGAAAGCTGTTCGACAGGCCGGAACGGAACAAACAGGAGCCGACATTAAAGCTGAAACTGTGCGCCTTTTCCGTGTCGTCGTACAAAATCCCGGCGATGGGTCCAATCGGTTCCAGTCCGATTCCCCAGTTGCCGTCAATGCGCGCAAACATCAGCAGCGTTTCGTTGCCGTCGGCGCGGCTCTGGATATTATCCATCGCCAGCACTGCCGGCAGTTGATTGTAACCTTGCGGGCTGCCGTCGAAGATCAGTTCCGCCGTTGAGCTGTTGGGATCGCAGTTCGGCACGGGACTGCCAAATTCCGATCCGGCGGATTCGCCCCCCAGATCCAGATCGCGCCGTGGCGAACCGACAAATTTGATGTT
Source organism: Heliomicrobium sp. (assembly GCA_021155085.1). GTDB lineage: Bacteria > Acidobacteriota > Blastocatellia > RBC074 > RBC074 > RBC074. The sequence continues at coordinate 61,657 of JAJNQA010000008.1, forward strand.
GGCGTTCCCAATCAGATAATTGAAACTGATTGGGCAGCCAGTGTTATGACCGCCCGCAAACCCCGCGGGGCCATCCACGGCAACCATCATCATGTAGCCCGAAGTTCCCGGATCCAGGTCGGACATAAAAAAGCTGGTGGTCTGATTCGCCGTCAGGCAGAGGAAGGCGTCGGCAATCGAACACGTTGCTCCATCCACGAAAAACAGATGCACGATGACGCCCATGGTCGGATGCGTGTTGGTCAGATTGACCCGCGTGTTGTTCTGGTTCGAGTCGCCTCCGCCTGTGCCGCCGGTTGCGCCGGAGGTGAACAGTCCAGCAAAAATCAACGAACCCGGCTTGGTGCTGCTGATCGCTGTCTTGGCGGGCAGGCAGGAACCTGGGCCGGCATTGCCAACAGCGACGGAAGTCATTCGGGTTTGCATGTTGTTGGCCGAAGCCGGGTCAGCCAGACAATTCCCTGAACTGACCGTTGCGGTGTTGACGGCAGTCGAAGGCTGACAGGTTTCAGGCACGTGCGCCTGAATTGTAATCGTCGCGGTTGCTCCGGCCGCCAGCGTGCCTAAATTGCAGTTGACCGTGTTCGTCCCCAGCCCGGTGCAGGTTCCAGTCGAGGGCGTTATGGCTTCGGCGCTGAAGGCTGGCAGCAATGCGTTATTCAGCGTCGTATTGACACTGCTGGACGGGCCCGCGTTGGTGACAGTGACAGTGTAAATGGCGCTGGTATCGGGCGCCGCCGTCGCCGGAGCCACCACATTGACGGACAGATCGGATTGCGTCTGCACGATCGTTTCCACCGTCGAAATATTATTTGTCGCGTTCGGATCAGGGGTTGCGGAAGTGACGTTCGCAATATTCGTCAGGACCGTGTTGCAGGCGGCATTCTCATTGATGCGAACGGTAATGATGAATCCATCGCCCGTTCCGCTGGCCAGTGCCGGCGCGGTACAGGCCACAGTACCGTTGGCATTGACTGGCGGCGTCGTGCAGGTAAAGCCAGCCGGCACTGTATTCGAAACAAAGACCGTGCCCGGCGGCAGCGCGGTGCTGAAACTGACGTTGGATGCGGCGCTCTCGCCAACATTGGTGATGTTGTAGCTGTAATTCATCGTCGTGCCCGCAACAATCGTCCCGGGCGCGGAGTTCGACATGACCAGATCGGCCTGCTGATTCACCGTGGAACTGGCGCTGGCTGAAGCAGTGACGGTTGGGCGTCCCGGCGCGGTGCCCGTCACGTTGACATTGGTGGCGATGACCGCGCCCGGCGGCGTCGAGGTGTTGACCAGAAACACAATATTGAAAACCGCCGTCGCCAACGGCGCAGCAGGTCGTGGCGCGAAACTGTTATTGGTGCAGGTTATCGTCCCCACACCGCCTGGCGGAGGCGTTGAGCACATCCAGCCGGCGGGAATCGTGATGGATTGAAAGGTCGTGTTGGATGGAGTCGCTGTCGTCAGTGTCGTGCTGAGAGCAACATCCGGGCAGGGATTGGTCACAGTCACATCCACATTGAGACTCTGGCCGGCATTGACAGCCGCCGGTTGATTGACCGTGAGCGCAAACGGCGGACAGCCGACAACCAGTGTGTAAGCGCGATTGCCGGTGCAGCCGAAAGCGTCCGTTGCCGTGACGGTGAAGCCAAACGTGCCGGATTGCGATGGCGTGCCGGTCAGACTGCCGCCGGAGGAAAGCGCAAGACCAGCGGGCAATGCGCCGCTCGACACCGCGAAAGCGTATGGGGATGTCCCGCCTGCCGCCGTGATGGTTTGCGAATACACAGTGCTGGTGGTTCCGTCAGCCAAGCTGGGCGGATTGACCGTGATCGCCGGACAAGCGATGGTCACAGCGTATGAACGACTGCCAGTACAGGTACCGAACGAAGTAGCCGTGATTGTGAAGTTGAAAGTATTGGCTTGTGTGGGCGTGCCGGTTAATGCCCCGGTTGCCGGATTGAGCGTCAGTCCGGGAGGCAAGCTGCCGGAGCTAACCGTGAAGATGTAGGTTCCCGCAGGGGTCGCCGAGATAGTTTGTGAATACCCCATCCCCACCGTGCCGCCCGGCAAGCTCGCCGGATTAACACTGATCACCGGACAGTTCACGTTGAGCGTGAAACTGGCATCGGTTGACGCTCCGCAATTGTCCGTGGCGCGGATGATGATGGTGTGGGCTCCGGGCGGCAGCGCGCCGGTCAGGGTGACCTCGCCAGTTGTTGGATTCACTGTAATGCCGCCGGTGTAGGATCCCGCGTTTTGCAGAGCGAGGCTGGCAATCGAACCATTGTCCATCGGCCCGGTCGCCGGAGTAACGGTCAGACTCTGTCCGGCCATGACGGTCTGCGGGCTGGCATAGCTCAAAACTGGCGGCGTGTTCGGCGTCACGGTGACACTGAGCGTTGCCGTGCTGAATTCCCCTGTGCCGTCAGTGACGCGCAGCGTGAAGCTGGCGTTCGCGGCCGTGCAGCCGGCGATGATATCCGCGGTGACCTGACCGCCGGAGCTGACGGCGAGATTGCTGACTGAGACGCCATTGACCGTCGCCGAAGTTCCGCCGTTGACTTGCACGGTCAGCGTGTTGAGCGGCTGATCTGGATCGGCGACCGTGGCGATTTGGGAATTGGTGCCCGATGATCCTTGCCGGCGATCATTGGCGATGGCGGCAATCACCGGCGCGGTATTGATGGCTCGGCACGCTGAAAACTCCGAGGTATTGCTGTTGCTGTCTGTCGCCGTCGCGGTGATCAGGCTGCCAAACAAGCCAATCAAACTGCCTGCACTGAAGCTGAAGGCTCCAGGAGCATTGATTGTAATCTCGCCAAGGAAGCCTTGCCCTTCGCCGTTGCCAGACGAATCGCAGGTGGCATTGCCGAAGAATTCAATCCGAACCGGATAAATGCTGTTACCACCCAAACTGTCGAGCGAGCCATTGATCGTACCGTCACTGGTAACAGAAGTCAGGATGGGGAAGTTTTGCAGGTTGTTCGGCCCCATGTCTGGATCGCCCGGGTCATTCGAAGTCAATCCATTGTCGCCAAGGTCAATGCCCAGGCCGACGTTACTAAAGATCGAATTCCCCTTGATCAGATTACGAATGGCGGAGGCATTGCCGCTGACAGTTACGCCGTTCTGGCCATTAAAAGCAATGACGTTACCAGAGTTAGGCGAGAAGAAACCGATCGAGTTGTCGGCCCCGCCCATAACTGCCACGCCGTTGCCGGAGTTGCCCAGGTCAGCCGTGCCGGAGGCGTTCGTGCCGATGTAGTTGCCGGCGACGAATGTGCGATTGGCCGAATTCGCCAACGCAATTCCATGCGAAGTGTTGCCGGAAATCAAATTGCGCTCGGCAGGGTCGCTGACGCCGTCAGCATTCGTGCCAAGAATCGAGTTATCGCCAGTCACGCTGAGACCAGACTGATTTCCCAGCGCCGCCGTGCCCGCCACGTTCGTCCCCAGAAAGTTGCCGTTGATCCAGTTGTCGTCGCCCTGCACGATCACCGCCGCATTGAAATACCGGTTGACGGCCAGCCCGCGAACACAGGAACAATCAGCGGTGTCGGTCAGCACCATCCCCGCTCCGCTGCCAGCGCCGGCCCCATTTAGTTCGATCAGCAGCGCCGCATTGTTTCCCATGGCGAGTGTATTGCGGCTGGCGCCGGGTTGGGTATAACCGTCAATGCTGACCGTTTTGAAAACGCTGAAGCTGGTCAGCGGGGCAATGGTCTGGATTCCCGATCCGGGAAGATTGAAGGCAATGAGCGCTCCGCCCGTATTGTTATTGTCAATGATCGCCTGGCGCAAAGACCCCGCGCCGCTGTTGGCGACGGTCGTGACGACAAGTTTCTGCACTTCAAATGCGCCTATGTCCACGGCGCTTGTGTTGTCGCCATTGCCGTCGGCATTGCCTGCCAGGCCGCGTTGGTCCGTGGCGGGCGCGCCGGTCGCCGTGCCCGCGTCAATCGCCGGACTGTCGCAGCGCAACGCATGGGTTTGCGTCGGTCCTCCGTTATCAGCCAATGGAACCAGATGCGCGTTGATCGGATTGCCGGACGTGCCAACGATATTGCCGCCCGCACCGTTGGTGAAACCACTGGAGCCATCGCTGTCCAGATTGTTGCCGAGCGAAGTCAGGGTCGCGTTGCCGATGGTGCGAAAATTGGGCTGTCCCGTATTCCCCGCAACCAGCGTGTTGCGCAGTTGCGTGGTCGCCGGATTTACGCTGCCACTTGACGTGTCAATCGTGGAAAAGGAATCGCCGCGATTATTCGCCACGGTGCAATTGGTCATTGTCAGCATCGAGGGCAAGCCGGAGGCGAGATGGACAATGGTGCTGCCGTCCGTATTGCCGCTGATGGTGCAATTGGTCAGGGTGGCTGTGACATCCTGTAAATTCATGGCGCCGCCCTGCAAATCACCGAGCGGATTGCTGTTCATGTTGCCGCTGATGGTGCTGTTGGTAAGGGTCAGCGTGCCGGTAAAACTGTCAATGCCGCCGCCGGTGGCGACAATGAAATCGCCCGCGCTTGCGTTGTTGCCGGAGATGGCTGTGTTGAGAATCGTCAACGAACCACCATCGTTGTAGATTCCCGCGCCGGTCCCAGCGGCGTTATTCTTCACGACGCAGCCGTTGAGAGTCAGGGAGCCATTATTGAAAATGCCGCCGCCGCTGGTCCCAAAGCCTCCGGCATTGCCATCCTGAATCGTCAATCCATTGATGGTCACCGTCTGTCCCGCATTGTTCGTGAAAATACGGTAATTGCCGCCCGTATTTCTCCGCACGGTCAGCAAATTCGCGCCGGGTCCGTTGATGGTCATATTGGCGGTAAGGTCAGGCAGGGCGCTGCCCAGTTGAATGGTGCCATTGACGTTGAAGTTGATCGTCGTTCCGCAGGCGAGCGCGTTGGCTTCCTGAATCGCCGCACGCAGCGTGCAGACGGAACCGGAAGTGGCACAAACCCCATTGCCAGGCGCAATGTCCAATGCATCCCCCAGATCATTGACCGTCAGGCCCGGGCAGCCAACAGCCAGCATGAAAGTCGAGGTTGAAGTGGCGCCGCAACTGTCAAACGCCGATACAGTCACCGTGTAAACGCCTGCTGGCCCGGCATTCGTAATTGTGACGACGCCGGTTGTGTTATCCACAGCGAAGATTCCCGTGAATCCCGGAGCGGACGCAGAGATGCTCTGCGCACCAGCATTGTCAGTTGGCGCGGCGGAAGGCATGACGGTCGCGGCACTGCCAACCGTCATAATGTTGGTATTTGGGTATGAGCCAAGCGATGGAGGGGTGTTGGGCGACACGTTGACCGCCAGAGTCGCGGTTGCCGTTTCACCGGCGGCGTCTGTGACTGTCAGCATAAATGTTGAGTTGGCAGCCGTGCATGAAGCCACGATGTCCGCCTGAACAAGACCGGCGTTATCAATCGAAATATTGCTGATGTTGACGCCCGTGCCCGTCTGCTGTGTGGCGGTAACCGTCAGCGTGATTGCGGACTGATCGGCGTCAGCGACAGTGGCAATCTGCGAATTGAATCCAGGACTGCCCTGCTGACGGCTGATCGGCGGGGCGGCGGCAATCGTTGGCGCGGCATTGACCTGCTGGCACGCGGAAAATTCCGACGTATTGCCGTCGTTGTCGGTCGCCGTGGCCGTGATGAAGTTCTTGCCGGGAACAAGCTGCGCCGGGAAGCTGAAGCTGCCAGGCGCGGCCAGCATGGTGAATCCGAGGGAAATTTCGCCTTCGCCATGTCCCAATCCGTCGCACGCTGTATTGGCGAAAAATTCGATCCGCACCGGATAGGCGCTGTTGGCGGGCAGACTGTCCAGCGAACCGGTGATCATGCCAGTGCTGCTGACCGCAGTGAGCACAGGAAAGTTTTGCCGGTGGTTCGCTCCGGCATCCGGGTCGCCAGCGTCATTGGCTGTCACGCCGTCACTGCCCAGATCAATTCCCAGACTGCTGTTCGAATGGATGGCGTTGCCTTGAATCCGATTGTTAACATTGTTTTCCGTCAACTCAGAAAAGTTGATTCCGGGCCCACTATTAAAGGCAATCAGGTTGCCTGCGCCTGCCGCTGTTCCGCCGATGGTGTTGTTGGTGTTGACCAATGCTCCGCTGCCCGTGATGACGATTCCAGCGCCAGAATTGGCAATACCGGCCGTGCCCGCTGCATTTGTGCCGATAAAGTTTCCCTGGATGGTGTTACTGATGGAACCGTCGGTCAGCCGAATGCCTTCATTCGCATTTCCCGAAATCAGGTTGCCTGCGCCAGACGCGGTTCCGCCAACCATCACACCGGTAACAGCCGACAGATTCATCCCCTGACCGCCATTCCCCAAGGCAGCCGTCCCGGCTGGATTGGTTCCGATGTAATTGCCAAACACCTGGGCACCGGCACTGGAGCCAAGCATAAGCACGCCACTGCCCAGGTTGCCTGAAATAATATTGCGCGCCGCAGAGGTCATTCCTCCGAGGATGGTGTTCGGCGCGCCGGATATTCCGACGCCTATTCCATTGGGCAGGGCGGCAGTTCCAGCGGCATTGGTTCCAATCAGGTTCCCCTGCACCTGATTGCCAGATGCGCCCCCGCCCATGGAAATTCCCGCTTCACTATTCCCGGAAATGACGTTGCCCGCGCCTGCCCCCGTGCCGCCGATGGTGTTGTTCACAGCGGCATTGAAATTGACGCCGTTGCTGCTGTTGGGAATGGCCCCCGTGCCTGCGGCGTTCAGGCCGATATAATTGCCCAGCACCTGGTTTCCGGTCGTCGTTGCATCGAATAGCTGCACGCCGTCGTTGTTGTTTCCTGAAATGACATTCCGCGCGGCAGCAATTGTCCCGCCAACGGTGTTGTCGTCAGAGGAATTGAAAATCCGCACGCCAAACAAACTGTTGCCCACATCTGCCGCGCCAGTGATGTCCGTGCCGATGAAATTGCCCACGACTTGATTGTTGGCCGCCCCATCGCTCAGCAAAACGCCACCGCTTTGGTCGCTGCCGTTTCCGGAAATCACGTTGCGCGCCCCGGCTGCTGTGCCGCCAATAATGTTGCCTTCGGCGGAGATGATTTCCACGCCGGTGTTCATATTCCCAATCGCAGCGGTCCCCGCTGGATTTGTGCCGATCAGATTGCCCAGCACCTGATTGCCTGTTGCCGCGCTCCCTTCAATCGTCCCCCCAGGGCCGTTGTTTCCGGAAATTACATTGCCCGCGCCCGCCGCTGTTCCGCCAATGAAGTTGTTTGGCGCATTCAGGATGATGAAACCAGTCTGGTTGGCGATTTTCATTGTGCCGGCAGCGTTCAGCCCAATGAAATTTCCCTGCACCTGATTGTTGGCCGCCGCCGCGCCTTGAATCGAAACGCCACGGTTACTGTTGCCGGAAATGACATTCCGCGCGCCCGCGCTGGTTCCCCCAACCAGGTTATTCGGCGCGCCCAGCATCACCCCGTCCACGGCATTGGCAATCGCTGTTGTTCCCATCAGGTCAATGCCGATGTAATTGCCCTGAATGGTGTTTCCGCCAGTGCCGAGAGAAAGAACATTGATTCCGGATTGCCCGTTACCGCTGATGATATTGCGCGCGGCGGCAGTCGTCCCGCCGATGGTATTGCCCGAAGTGGCGCGAAGGTTGATCCCGTCGAAACCATTGCCGAGCCCCGTCGTCCCCGCTGAATTAGTGCCGATCAGATTGCCTTGAATCTGCGTATTGCTTCCGGAAAAAAGATCAATCCCGGCGCCGAGATTTCCCGAAATGACATTCCCCGTTCCCGCTGCCGTCCCGCCGATCAAAGTATTCGTCGTGTCGCTGACCGCCACGCCCGCCTGACTGTTGGACACATTGATCGTTCCCGTCACATCCAAACCAATAAAATTGCCAAGGATTGCGTTGCCCGTCGCTGCCGCGCCAAAAATATTGATGCCAAATCGAATGTGCCCCGAAATAATGTTGCGGGCGGCGGCAACTGTCCCACCGACGGTATTGGCGGGGGCGCTGTCAATTGCCACGCCGTCCGTCGTGCTGCCGATGCCCATCGTTCCGGCAGCGTTCAGCCCGATGAAATTGCCCTGAACCTGGTTGCCGGTGGCACTTCCGCCGGAAATGGCTACGTTGCTGACGCCATTGCCTGAAATCACATTGCCCGCGCCTGCCACCGCTCCGCCGATGGTGTTGTTCGCGCCAGTCACGACTACGCCATTACTGACATTTGCGACCGCTGCCGTCCCCCCAAGATTCGTTCCGATCAGATTGCCCTGAATATTGTTGGATCCGCCCGTAATTCGCACGCCCGCGCCAGTGTTGCCTGAAATGACGTTGCGCGCAGCAGATGCTGTTCCGCCGATGGTTCGCCCGGAAGCGGCCAGTAATACGCCGTCTTGCCCGTTCGGTCTGGCAATCAATCCCATGGCGTCCAGCCCGATCAAATTGCCCTGCACGCTTGCGGCTGCACCGCTGGCGATTACGATACCGCTGAGCGCATTGCCGGAAATGACGTTTCCCGCGCCCGCCGCCGTCCCGCCGATAGCGTTGCCCGCTCCCTCAAACACGTTCACGCCCCGTCCGGTGTTGGCAATGGCCATCGAACCGGCGGAATTAAGACCGATAAAGTTGCCCTGCACCAAATTTCCCGTCGAGGCTGCATCTTCAATCAGCAAGCCGTCGCCGCTGTTTCCCGAAATGATGTTGCGCGCGGCGGCTGAGGTTCCCCCAATCGTGTTATTCGATCCTCGCACGGTGACGCCATACAAAATGTTGGGAATGGCCGCAGTGCCATCGGCGCTGGTTCCGATCAAATTGCCCTGCACCTGCGTGTTCGAGGCGGAATCGAGTTGCAACCCGATGTTGCCGTTGCCGGATATGACATTTCCCGCGCCTGCTGCCGTTCCTCCGATGGTATTGCCGGAGTTGGCCAAAACTTCAACGCCGCGCAAGGCATTGCCAATGGCTGCCGTCCCGGCGGCATTCGTGCCGATGTAATTGCCTTGAACCACCGAACCAGTCGCCGAAACGCCCAGAAAAACCCCACGCGAATTGTTCCCCGAAATGATGTTGCGCGCTGCTGCGGTAGTCCCGCCAAGCGTGTTGTTCATTCCGCCAAGAAAGACTCCGTCCGCGCCGTTGCCGAGATCGGCTGTTCCCGCCAGGTCCACGCCAATCAAATTGCCTTGGATGCTGTTGCCGTTGCTGTTCGTATCAATTCCATTATTCCCATTGCCGGAAATTAAGTTGCCTTGTCCGGCCCCCGTGCCGCCGATGATGTTGTTTGCCCCGGAAAGGATGAAAATGCCAACCAACCCGTTTGACTGCGCAGCCGTTCCCGCCGCATTCGTGCCAATGAAGCAGCCCTGGATCGTATTGCCCCCGTTGGTCTGAATTCGTATCCCGCTGTTGGAGAATCGGTTGATGACCAGATTGCCGATGGTTGTGCTCCCGGCGGTAATCTCCAGACCATTTGCCCCCGCCCCTGCCCCCGCGCCATTCAGTTCAATGCGAGTCGCGCCGCCGGTATTCCCGTTAATGGTCACAGGCTCAGTGATGGGAGGAAGTGGAGCGATCAAATTGATGGTTGGCGTGCCCGTGCCCACATTGAATTGGATAATGTCCGGCCCCGCCGTTCCGGCCGTGCAGGTGCCCACGGACATATTGTCGTTGGCGGCTGAAATTGCCTCGCGCAGTGAACAGAAACCATCTTCGTCAAAGTTGTCCACGGTGGTATTGACGACGATTGTGGCGAACATGGGAATTGCCCAGCGATTGGCGGCCCACATCTGCGGGAAATTACGCGGCTCAAACGCCCGGCGCAGATCGAGATCCTCGCGCTGCCGTAGAATTATTTGCGCCCTGGACTGCAAGGCAGATGCCTTGAACCATTGGTTGCCCTGCCAACCGAGTCCAAGACTAATGGCGAAAATCGTCAGCACCGCAGCAACCTGTTGTGCCATTTTTGAACACTTGAACCCGCGCCGGGTAAGCCACGAGTGAGACCCGGAATTGAACATAGCTACACGTTTCCTTGGATCGAAGCCGACAATGGATAAAGAAATTGGTTCGCACTTTAGGAAGAGAATTCAGCAAGTGAGGCGATTCTTGTGAGGCTAAATTCCCTCCGATGCCGGAGGGATTTTATTGAAGTTATAAATGGTGGTCAACGCGATGTTTTGGCCCAATCGCGTGGCCGCGCCAAAGATGAGAAGCGCGTCCCGAAAATTGAAGAATGGCTGAGGTTGTCAATACCGTGCAATGCCTGATCGGCATCGCCTGACTGCAATTGGCAGGCAGTCAGGCGATGAACCACGCAATTCAGCGAAACGACAAACCGACACGGAAGCCGACAATATGAGCGTTGCTCGGAACCGGCACGTGGTCGCGAATTTCAAAGCGCAGCCCGATGCGCTCCTTGAACCAGTAATTGACGCCCCCGCCGAAGTGGATTCCATTGTCCACTCCCGATCGGAAAAACAGTGAATACCCTCCATTGACGAAAGGCACGACCTTGCCGGACTTGCTCGCTTTCAGAAAATGATACCCGGCCCCCGCCGACAAAATGCCAAATCCGTCGCCAAAATCCCTGGCTGGAGTATATCCACCAATCTCGGCCCCAACGCTGAAACCGCCCTTGATCAAACCTTCCCCGCCCCCGCCGAAATTCAGGAACGTCGTCGAATTGCCCGGCAGCAAAGCGCCCGGCCCCACGAAGACATAGCCCATCGCGCGCCGTTCAGCGCCGGATTGCGCCGGCTGCGGCACCGAAGCGGTTGGCGTTGACAAACTCTGTCTGGTGTCAGTCTGTGCGACTCCCAAGCTGGTCATTGCAGCCAGCAGAAACAAAACAAAAATCAGTTGACGCATATTTCCTCCCAATTTAATTGAATGAATTTTTGATTTCTAAATCATTGGAAGGGCAAGGATGATGCCAAAGCAGTAAACGCCAAAAGCGCCTTCAGCATTGCGTTTATGCTGAAGGCGCTTTTTACGTTTACTGTGTCCTGCAGGATTTTTCAGGCAGACGTCAGATTTGTCTGGCAGGCATCAGGTATGCGCCAGTTTCAGTGGGTAAACCAGCAAGCCATCTTTACCGCCTTTCAAGGTTTTTTGCCCATCTTCCTGTTCAACCTTTGGTTTGGCTTCCAGGAAATACTTGTCAATAAATTGCTGGATGGTTCTGGTCTCTCCGGCGTCCTTGATTTCACCACCGTCTTTCTCGTTAAGCCACTTTCTGGCGGTCTCGAATTCGCTGAGGCTATGGTCCGACCAGATCAGCCACAGGGTTTCGGTGCCTTTTTCGCCGTCAATCGGAAACCAGGGAGGCTGTTCAGCAGGGATGTAAAGCGGCCTGCCCGCTTTGAGTGACGGCGCCCCGGCAGCCACACGCTCCGGTTCAGGAAATAAGAAGTTGTAAACCGGCAGACCATTTTTCGGCTGCGGGCTTTCATTAACAATGTACAGGAAGCCTTCCTGAGAACTATTGAAGGTGAGTCGAAGCTGATCGCCGGGCGTAAAAATGACATCGCCGGGAACATCTAGCGGTGCTTTTCCTTTTTGCTGAACCCTGGACGAGATGCTGAGTTGCCGCATGGGGATGGTCACAGGCGGCAGGTCGGGCTTTTTGTTGCCAGATGCAAGCCAGATCGCGACGGCGATGATGGCGACGGCAATCGCGCCACCGACCGCGTATTTTGCAATTGGAGGCTTCGGATGCACTTCGGCGGCGGACGCCTTTGCCAGGGCATCGGCGGCGGAACGGGCGCTGAGTTCCGCGCTCACTTCGGTTTTCGCGTTATGCGTTGCCACCGTTCCATAGCCGGGGCTTTCCGACGTGACTGGCGAAGGCATCGAGGGCGAAATTGAGCCCGTCGGAGCGAAGCCAGTCAGCGGACGGCTCTCCCCTGTCAATGCGCGTGCCAGATCTTCGCCCAAATCCTTGGCCCGGGTGTAGCGATGCGCCGGATCGAAAGCCAGCGATTTGATGATGACCTCTTCCGCGGCTGCGGGAAGATCGGCGCGCAGCGCGCGCGGTTTGGCCTGCACCCCATGCTTTTGCTGTTCGTAAAGCTGGACCAGCGTTTCGGCATAAAAGGGCAACCGTCCCGTCACCATCTCGTAAGCCATCGCCCCCAACGCCCAGATATCGCTTGATGCGTCCGGCTGACCACGCAGTTGTTCAGGCGCCATGTATGGCAATGCGCCAGCCACCTTGGTCTTTTCGGCATTGGTGGCGACCTGGGAATCCTTGACGCTGGCAATGCCGAAATCAATCAATTTGATCAATTCGTCGTTATCTTCAGCGACATTGACCATGATGTTTTCCGGCTTCAGATCGCGATGAACGATGCCTTTGTCGTGCGCGGAAGTCAGCGCCTGGCCGATTTGCCGGACAATGCGCGCGACCTGCGCGAAGTCCATCTGCCCCTGAACCAGCTTGCGCAAGCTTGAGCCTTCGACAAACTGCATCACGAAGAACTCTTTGCCATCCGGCATCGTGCCCACATCCAGCACGCCGACGATGCCGGGATGATCCAGCCGGATCAACGCTTCGATTTCCTGCTCGAATTTCTTTTTGAACCAGGGGTTGTTCAGTGCGTTGCCGGATTCTTCCAGCAGCACCTTGATAACCACACGACGGTTCATCAACTGTGTGTCGCGCGCCAGGTAAACAACGCCGATGCCGCCACGTCCCAATTCGCCTTCAATTAAATAGCGGTCCTTGAGCAATGCGCCGTCATAATTGGTCTGCTTGAGCGACGGGGCAACAGGGATCGGCGCCGTTCCAAAGGGCGTGGCAACCTGAGTTTCTCTGCTGGGCGAGATGTTCTTCGTATCCATAAATTTCCTCGTGCGGGAATCCTGCGCTGTGAATTGTCGTTTCGAGAAGGTGGAATATTAGCATTGCCATGCGCGTCACGACTAGGCTGTGGTTTCAATTCCAAATCAACTCCGGCGATTTCAGAAAGTTTTCCGGGCAATAGTAATGTGGCATCTGACTGAACATCTTTAGGTGACAAAAAGGACGAGAAATGAGCATCGAAGAAATCAAGCAACAGCATGAAAATCAATTGCTGGAATTGCCCAATGTCGTTGGTGTTGGCATCGGCGAGAAAGATGGCAAGCCCGCGATCAAAGTTTTTGTGAATCAAAAAGTCCCGGCAGATTCTCTACAACCTGCGGAAATCATCCCGAAGCGTCTGGAGCGATATGACGTTGATGTCGAAGTAATCGGGAATGTCGTCGCTGAGATTCAGTGAAGCAGGGTGTAAGAGAATTGGCTTCCCCCAGTTTGCGCCCTTAGCCGGGGTAGCGTCCTCAGCCACAAGGTACCGTCCTCAGCATTTTGGATGAGCGGGAGAGGCATCAATTCAAATTGCATTTTCCTGATGCCTCTCCCGCTCATCCATCCTCAGCGAATCTGTTTCCCCCTTCTTCAAAGCAGATCACTTCAGATTGACTGTCACGGTGTTCGATGTTTTCCCATCCACGGTCAGAACGACATTGGCGGGTCCGCGCCCGATCAGCGTGCGGGACAGCGGAACATTGATCTGATCCAGTCCGACAAAATCGTTTTGCGATCCGGCATACTGGGGCGTGCTCGCCAGGCCTCCGACGTTGCAACTAACTGCTGAGAGCGCACTGCGAAAACGAACTCCCGTGGCAAACAGCACCAGAAAAAGCTGATCGGTCGCCGGCTCAAGATCAATCGGGATGGCCACGATTTGTCCCGACGCCGAATCGAATCGCGTGATCGGTTCAAAGCTCGTGGTTCCATTGGACCGAACTCGAAATGCAACGGCAGCCGCCAGGCCCTGCCCAGTGCCATTGGCGCTGAACAATCCGGGTGCGACAGATTCAATGGTCATCGAACCGATGGAAACAACACCGCTGCTGTTTCCGACATTGACCAGAACCGGCCCAGGCAGCAAACCCGGCGTCACCTGAAAATTGATTTGCCCCGGTGAAGCAAAAAACAGAGGGGCAAATAATTCCTGCCCGGAAAAATCCCGCAGTCTGATTGTCGTTCCGTCCAGCGAAGTCGGCAGCGGCGTTGTGTTCGCGGCAACAGTGGTGGTTGCCAGATTCTGGCCAAACACTGAAACCAGCGATTCCTGCGCGACCTTGGCGGCAAAATTCGCGGAAGAAACAACGGAGGCGGTGGCGGGAACGATTTCAAGCGCTCCCGTTACGATGGTTCGCTGCCCGCCGGACGAAACGATGAGATTGCGCGAGCCCGGCGGAGCTGTGGGGCTGATGGTAATTTCCGCCAAAACAGCCGGCAGCCCAATGCTGGTGGTTGAAAAGAAAGTGCGATGAATGGTCACCCCCGAACCGCTGATGCTGAGCGGCGTGCCCGATTGTGGCAATCCAGGGCCGTTGACACCAATGATGGCGTTAACTTCTCCCTGCGGAACCAGCCCGCTGAGATTCAGAAAATCCGTGCTTTCAGGCCCACGAACCTGATACCCGCCCAGCGCTGGCGTGCCCTGTACGACGTTGAAATCCTGCGTGGCTGTGCCCCCGGCACTGGCACTGACTTGAAAATCCTGCGTGGTTGAAAAAGTAGTGATGGTATTACCGTAAAAAGCATCCAGGTCGCCGCGGCTAAAAAAGGATGGGCCGAGCGGATCAAGCGGTTCGGCATAAACCGTGTAACTGGCCGGCGGCAAGCCCTGGATGGAATAGCTTCCGTCCGGCTGAGTAATCGCGCTGGCAGCGGCGTTTCCGTTCGCATCCACCGCCACCACGTGCGCGCCAAAAATATTCGTCGCCCCATCTCTGACACGCCCGCGAATCGTACCTGTAGAACCGAGGAACCCCGGCGCCGGATAAGCGACAGATGCCGCGATGATGTCATCCGATCCCAAAATCCGGTTGTGAGTCCGCCCGGCAATGGTTCGCGGGTACATCGTCATGCCGCCGATCGGCGAATGACTCAATCCGATCAGATGGCCGATTTCGTGTGTCGCTACGTCTTGAATATCAACCGCATCAGCGCGCCCATCCGATGCCCAGCGATACCGCGAGCCATTGAAAACAATTGCGGCATCCGTCATTTCGCCGGTGGCGGGAATGAATTGGTAGCGGGTCAATGCCAATGCCCCTGTCAGATTCAATCCATCCCCGGTCATTTCGGAATTTTCCACCCAGAAAAGCTCCAACTGCCCGTCACCCGCCGATGCTGTTGAAGAGGTATTTGGGCCGCGTGTGAATGCGATTGTGCTGGTTGGTATGTCTTCCCAGGTTTGGAAGGAAGCGACAAGCGCGCGTTCAACCTGTGTAAAAGGCAGATCGTCGCTTCCTGCCGGGTTGAGCCTGTAGGCGATTCGGCCTCCCTGCACAATCGCCGTTGTGGGATTGGTCAGATTCCACGCCACGGGCGCGCCGTTCGTGGCGCTGATCGGCGTTCGCACATACGAGGCGGTGGTTTGTGTCGCCAACAGGAAGCTTCCGCAGAAGACGAATAAACAGAGCACGTATTTCATGGTCAAGATTCTCTTCAGTCAAAGTTGGTTGATAAATTATTTTGCGCGTGCGATACGCTGACGAAGCTCGCTCAGCGTTAGTTGGATCGGAGATGCTTTCACAGGTAGCAGTTCCCTGCCGGATTTGGATCGGTCAATCAAACTCAGCCCGGAAAAATCGCGCGTGACCATCTGCCCATCCACCCGCATTTTGCCTTGCTTCAGTGCGACCACCGTCAGTTCGTTGCTTCGTGTGCGCGTGGTAAACAGCACCACCGATTCACCCGCAGCGAACTCTGGGCGACCGGCATACTCCGTTTTGGAGCCGTCCTTTTCGCCGCCCAGTTGCACAACCTTGACGGTTTCGCCACGGCGCGCGGCCCCCTTGAATGATTCGTTAACGTGAACATTCACGCCGGTGTAAATGCGTGTGTGTTCGGCATTCCAGTAAGTCTGGGTCGAAACGATTTGTCCTTGAAAAACATCCGACGAGTTGCGCGTCAGTTCCTCCACTTCAAGGCGCTGCATAACCGTCGCCTGAGTGGACAAGGCAAGAAAAATGGCCGCCGCAGCCAGCAGTAAAAGCAGTAACAATACGATTGGTGTGAGGGAAGATCGTTGAGAAAGCATGGAAATCCTGTACTCCTTTAACAAGTCAAAATGTAATTTGTGATTGATCTCGATGGGGCGAGCTCAGGAGGAAGACGGTGTGTGTGTAACCTGTCAAGAACCTGAGTTTCAGAGACGACGAAGACGAAACTGAAACCTGGCTGATCGGGCAATAGGGCTAAATTTCAAATCGCGGCACCAGAGCAATTTGCTCCAGCTTTCAGTCCGAACCGGAAAGTACTCGAATGACGTGGGTGCAGTCAATAAGGTTTTCGTTAAATTATTACCGGAAGACCGATCAAGCTGAAGATGCCTCCCACAACCGCTCAACCGCTTCTTTGCAACCGCGAATCGTTTCCAGACTTCCATCCATGTGCGGTTCGAGCGAGATTGGGCCGGCGTAGCCAAGCCGCTTCAGCGCGGCGAAATGCGGGCGATAATCAATCATCCCGTCGCCCGGGACCACCCATTTCGGCAAACCACTGCCGCGCGGCGCGTCCAACTGATCCTTGACATGAACATTGGCAATGAACGGCGCAACGATGCCGAACTCATCAATCGGATCGCGCCGTGCCATCCAGGCCACGTTGCAGGGATCGTAGTTGATGCCGATTGCGTCTGAACCTGACCGGCGAATCAGATTGACGGTCGCCGCCCCTGTGTCCGCCCAGCAAACCGGTTCCGCCTCGATCAAGAGTCGCAAGCCAGCCGCTTCGGCTGCTGCCCCCGCCTCTGCCAGACAATCAATCACCCACGAAGGCGGATCGTCACTCGGAATCATATCGGCGTTTTCTTCCTTCGCATCGGGTTTGCAGAAGCCAAAAACAATCAGGGAAGACAGATTCCAGCGCTTCGCCAATTCGACCGAACGCGGAAAGACTTCGTCCATCTCGCGCCGGAACTTTTCGACGGAATCCGTCCATTTGAACAGGCCGGGAGAAAGCGCCGTGATTTCCAATCCCTCGCCGTCGCGGATGCGTTCGATCTCCCGCAACTCTGCCGGATCGCATATCGGCGCACGGCCTGATTTCAAAAAGCGAATTTCATAACGGCGTAATCCGGCTTGCACGCCAATGTGAACGGCTTCGCGAAAATCGCGGCTGATTTCGTCCGCGACAATTCCCAGGTTGAGCATGGAGGTTGAAACAATCGTCATGGTTAAACTTTCAGGACTTCGGCTTTGACCAGCGCTTCCAGATTCCAGCCTGCCAGCACTTGTTCGGCGACCATCTCCACCATCGTCGCGCCAGCCTGGCGGCAGGCTCGATGCCAGTGTTGCTGGTGCCGAAGGAGCGCTTCGCGGTAACGGCGGATTGCCGCATCGTCAATGAAGATTTCGCGCTGCTCCTCGGTTTCGGAATCAATCAATCGGACGCGGCCCCGCTCAGCCGGATTGGCATCCGCATTGGCCAGCAATTGAATGACAACGACTGCCGCCGCGCCCTGCGAAAGCTGTTGCAAAAGCTGCAAAGGTTCGCCGAGCCACAACAGATCGCTGATGAAAATGCGCAGCCCCTGCCGCCGCAGCTTCGGCGGCACATTGGCAAACGATTCCGCTGGATGGCCAGGATGATCAAAGCGGAGCTCTTCCCACAACGAGGGGCGCTTGCCGCTGTTGCCGACCGGCGCGCACCATTCGCGAGTCAGCCAGGCCGAATGCGAATAGCCTGCATTTTCCGCCGCCAGCGCCAATGCCGCCGCCAGGGCAACAGCGGCCACGGCTTTTCCGCCAGGCTCAACCGCCATCGAGCGCGAGCCATCGAGAATGAGATCCAGATGCGGGCTGATTTCTTCGCGAAAGAGTTTGACGGTCAGCCTGTCCGAACGGGCAAAGGCATTCCAGTCAATCCGCCGCAGATCGTCTCCGGGCTGGTAATCGCGATGGTCTTTGAACTCGAGTGAACTGCCGGCGCGCTGCCCCATCTGCAACCCAGCCAAAGCCGCGCTGGTCGTGCGCGGCACGGCCAGCGCGTAGCGCATCCCGACGCGCTCGCCTTCCAGCAGAAATTCACGATAGCTGTTGCTCATATCAATTTCCCGAATTGCAGGCCTGACATCTTTCCAGTAACGCGCCGACTTTACAAACGCTCTTGGCCTGGCCCACTGTTCCTTCTACAATGCGCCGCGCTGAATCCTTTCCGCTTCCGGCGCAAGATATTCGATGTCAAAGGTTGATATGAAACTTATTCTTCTACTTTCTTTTCTTTCGCTCCCAATTTACGCCCAGGACTGGCCGGAATTCCGTGGCCCTGGCGGACAAGGTCATTCCCCGGAACGCGGGCTTGCGCTGACGTGGAGCGAAACCAAAAACGTGAAATGGAAAGTGGCGCTCCCCGGCAAAGGCTGGTCATCACCCGCCATTCAGGGGGACCGCATCTGGCTGACGACGGCGACGGAAGACGGAAAATCGTTGCGCGTGGTTTGCATTGACCGCAACACCGGCTCGGTGTTGCGAAACATCGAACTCTTCCGTCTGAAATCAGCCGGCCCGCTGCATGCGAAAAACAGCCTGGCGTCCCCAACTCCGATCATTGAAGGCGACCGCCTCTATTTGCACTTTGGCGCGAATGGAACCGCCTGCGTAACACAGTCCGGCGAAATCGTCTGGAAGACGCGGCTTGATTACGACAATGGACAACACGGTCCGGGAGGTTCTCCGGTGATTTACGATGACTTGCTGATTATCAACTGCGATGGTCAGGAAACGCAGTATGTCGTGGCGCTGGACAAGCTGACCGGCAAGGTGCGCTGGAAGAAATTCCGCGAGGGC
The DNA here is from genome assembly GCA_021155085.1 of Heliomicrobium sp. GTDB lineage: Bacteria > Acidobacteriota > Blastocatellia > RBC074 > RBC074 > RBC074. Next base: position 80,480 of record JAJNQA010000008.1, read on the forward strand.
GCGCAGGCTTATTCGACGCCGCTGGTGGTGCGTCTTCCCACAGGCGATCAACTCATCAGTCCGGGCGCTTTCCGCGCAATAGCCTACGAACCGCGCACAGGCAGGGAACTTTGGCAGGTGCGGTATGGCGACGGATTTTCAAATGTGCCGCGCCCGGTTTACGGCAATGGAATGGTTTTCATCTGCACCGGATTCATGCAGCCGTCGCTGATGGCGGTGCGGGTGGATGGACGCGGAGACGTGACAAAATCCCACATCGCCTGGACGCTCAAGCGCGGCGTGTCGTTGACACCGTCTCCGCTGCTCCTGGGCGAAGAATTGTATCTGGTCAGCGACAACGGCATTGCCAGTTGTCTGGATGCAAAATCCGGCACAGTTCATTGGCAGGTCAGGCTGGGCGGAAATCACTCGGCTTCCCCGCTCTACGCCGACGGGCGAATTTACTTTCTCAGTGAAGAAGGCGAATCCGTGGTGATTGCGCCGGGAAAAGAATTCAAGACGCTGGCGAAAAATCAACTTGATGGGCAGACGCTGGCTTCAATGGCGGTTTCAGGCGGTTCGATCTTCGTGCGCAGCCAGACCCATCTGTACCGGCTGGGCAATTAAACCGGATCGCCCGAATTGAAGAAAACCGCCAACTGCCGCTTTTCCCGCGCCCGCCCCATCAGCCTGCGCTGTCGAACGCCTGCCTGATCCACCCGATCAATGCTGCGTCCGCTTCCGCGACCGAACTCAGTCTGACCTTGTAATTGCACATGCTGTTTGGCGGCTGCTCGACCAGCCGGCTATCCGGCGGAAGACTCTTCACATTCAAACCGACTTCCACCTGCGTTTTGGTCGCCGGGCCGATCATGGCGAACTGCTTTTTACGGCGCAAACTGACATACGTTTTCTTTGGGGCAACCTCGAACTCACCAAATGTGTTGATCTCCGCCATCAGCTTGTCGTGAATCGGACGCAACGCCGCTTTTGGTCCAGTGTACAAACCCGCCACGACATCGTCCGCACCCAGACCGGCGGCGGCGGCGGCGCTTTGCCCGTCCGATTTCAACACGTGATGCGTCAGCGTGTTGGCATCGCCGTGGCCCAACCCCAGATCACGCTTGAGCATGTCGCGGATTTCGCCGTGTTTGGCCAGACCGCTGGCCTGGATGAGGGCAGCGAGTTCGTCCAGCGATTTACCGCTGCGTTTTTCGATGTTGGCCAGTTGCGTGGCAAGGGCTTTTTCCATATCGCTCATGATGTTCTCCTGTGGAAAATGCAGGACGGATTTCAGCCTGTCTTCACTGGAAACAGGCCAAATTCCGGCCCAAGATTTAATTCACTGCGTCTTCACAACGGATAGACGAATGGACGTTCTCAAATTCGACAGCGACTGGCATTTTTTATTCAGCGACCAGACGCGCGCATTGGCGCCCGCTCTGAACAGCGCTTTCAATCGTGGCGGGCAATCCGGTCGCCGTCCAGTCTCCGGCTAAAAAGAAGTTTTCAAACTCGGTGGTGTGCGGCGGACGCAAGCGGGCAACCCCCACGGTATGAGAAATGGTGGCATCCTGCTCGCGAACGACGAGCGCGTGAAATGGCTGCTGCGTTCGAGCAAGGGGGAAAAAGCGGTTCATTTCCTGCGTGGCCATTGAAATCAATTTTTCTTTCGGCAGCCTGGCGGCTTCGTGCGCGCCGCTGATGACCAGTGCCAGGTGCTGAGGCTTCGACCGGATGTTTCCGGCAATCGCGTTTTTGTTGAACACCCATTCGATGCGCGAATCGAGCAACGCAGTAAATTCCAAATCCGTTACCGGCTCGGCGTACCAAAGATTGATCGAAACAATCGGCGCGGAAACGAACTGGCGAAGACAGCGCAAACTCGGACTGGCGTCTTGAACGGCTTCCGAAATCATTCGCCGCAAGGCGAAATAGGGCACGGAACTAATGATCGTCCCGGCCTGGAGCACTTCCCCGCCCCGCAAAACCACGCGTGCCGCCCGGCGGTTTTCAAACTCAATCCTTAGAACATCCGCGTTCAAGCGAACTTCTCCGCCCCGGCCTTCGATGAACCTGCGCGCGTCTTCGGCGTACAAATCGCTTAAACCTGTCTTTGAGATGACCATGGTCGAATCCTGCCGGGTGTGCATAAAAGCTTGATCCAGCACACGGGCAAACATGTCCGCGGAGGCTCGATCGGGCGTTTCGTTGAGCGTGGCGATGGCCACCAAATCCCAGAACCTCCGTTGCATGGTTTGAGTCTGCCCAAGCTGATTCAGCCATTCGCGCACGGTGATGTCCGACAGGCGCTCCCGGCTTCCATTCAGACTTCGCAATTCCAGCCCGACCCGCAGTGCGTGCAACCGGTCTCGCCAATCCAAGGTTTCCAGCTTCGCCAGTCCCGCCAGCAAATGCAGCGGCGCGGGCCAGGATGGGCATTTGAAAGTGGCGCAACTGACAGATTGATTGGCTTGTTCGCTCAGGAAATCAACTTGCGGATTGGCCTGGAATTTCAGTTTGTGGAGAGAACCGATCTTTTCCAGGAAGCGGAGCGTGTGGTGATAACAACCCATCATCAGATGCTGGCCGTTATCCACTGTGTCGCCCGTCGTTTTGTCGGTAAAGGAATAAGCGCGGCCGCCCAGGAACGCCCGCCGTTCCATCAGCAGCACGTTGACGCCGCGTTCGGCCAGATCAGCCGCGGCAGCAAGGCCGGCGAACCCGCCGCCAAGAATCAGGACGGGAGGACTGGGAGATGAGGAGCCAGAGAGAGCAGGAACCAACCGATTCATCTCCCCTTCTCCCTGTCTTGCTGTCCCTCTGCTTCCATGTCTCCGTGTCTTCCCGTCGCTTTCATCCATTCACTCAGGGCAATCAAGAATCGTTCCGGCCTGTGCAGGCGAACCTGATGCGTAAAGATGTCGTAGCCAACGCGTTCAATCTGTTCCAGCAGGCGGAAATAAATCTTGCCCATGGTTTTGGCGGCAGTCAGCGTCGGGCGATCCACGTGCGGCAACCCTTGCGCCGCCAATTGGTAGTAGTGTCGCGCGCGGTCGCATTCAAATTTCATCATAGCGCGGAACCTGTCATTGACCACGCCCTGCAGTAGTTCGTTTTCGCTGTAGTTGAACCGGCGGAGATCTTCCTGCGGCAGATAAATGCGCCCGCGACCGGCATCTTCCTTCACGTCGCGCAGAATATTGGTCAGTTGCAGCGCAATACCAAGATTCACCGCGTAGTTACGAGTCTCCGGCGATTGATACGTAAAAATCTCAATGCACATCAACCCCGTGACAGAGGCCACGCGGTAGCAATATTGATAAAGCTCGTCAAAGGTTTCATAACGGTCGCGCTGCAAATCCATCTCGCAGCCATTGATCATCTCGTGAAAATACTCTTTCGGCATCGGGAACCGGTCAAGCACGGTTTGGAGCTTGTGCGAAATCGGCAGCGCCGGATTGCCGCCGTACAGATGGTCAATTTCAACGCGCCACGTGTCCAATTCCATTCTTGCCGTTTCGCGGGCCTGGGCATCGTCGTGGTCCTCGGCGATGTCATCCACCACATCATCCACCGCCCGGCAAAAACGATATACGTCAATAATCGCTTCGCGCTTTTGTTTGGGCAGGAAGAGGAAGGAATAGAAGAAATTCGACTGGAGGATTTTGGAAAAGTCCCGTTTGAAATTGCGCGTCCGCTCACGCAAATGCCACGGCGTCAGGTGAATACTTTTGCTTGATGCTGCTTCCATCGGCTAAATCAACTGCCAACCAACTTCGGTCATGATTTTGATTCCAAAGGATGGCAGAGCATAACAAGAGAACTTGCCTTCTGTACAGCATGCGCAACAATGACCGTCCAAATCCTTTCGAGGGCAAAAAACGGGGGCGAGTAAATCACTCGCCCCCGTCGCGGCGCATCAGCCCCGATACTGAATCAACGTCTTATTTGCCGCCAATCGGCGTATCGCCTGATTGGCCCTGCGACACGATGCGCACGGTAGAGTCCAGACTTTGCCTGATGTACCAACGCCCTTCCGATTTTCGCCAGACGGAAATATCCTCTTTGCCGTCACGTCGTAATCGCCCAAAACCGGCACGTCATCTTTCGCGCCCAGCAGCAAGCTTCGGAGCGCCGCGCTGCCGGCTTCGAGGATGTGCCAGTTTCCTTCCGAAGCCCGCCAGACCGCCAGGTCCGTTCGATCGTCTCCGTCCTAATCACCCGGAACTGGCGCATCCGTCGCCAGGCCCCATTCCGAATTGATTGTCAGCCCGTCCGAACTCCGTTTGATTGGACAACCAGCTTCGAGCAGCCCGTTGCCAACCTCTTTGCGATGGAGGATGCGCTGACGGCGCAGGTCGCGGGCGCGCTGCGTGTGCCGTTGTCCCCCCCTGCCCAATCTACGCCCGGCGTGCGCGGCACGCAAAATCCGGCGGCCTACCAGCTTTACCTCAAAGGCCGTTACTTCTGGAACAAACGCGGCGCGCGCGCGGGCGGCAAGCTCGAAGCCATCGAAAGTTTCGAGCAAGCCATTCAACTTGACCCGAATTACGCCGAGGCTTATGCGGGGCTGGCCGATTGTTACAACCTGCTGGACGCCAAACTCAGTCCGGCGGAGCGGCTGGCAAACGCTCTGCCCGCCGTCACCCGTGCGCTGGAGTTGTACGAGCGGCTGGCCGAAGCCCACACCTCGCTGGGCATCCTGCGTTTCAAGTTGCAAAGCGATTGGGCGGGCGCGGAAACCGCCTTCAAGCGCGCCATCGAATTGAATCCGAATTACGCGACGGCCTGGCATTGGTACGGCGAGTTTCTGAGCTTGCAGGGACATGGCGAAGAGGCGCTGCGCACGAATCAACAGGCCGAACGCCTTGCCCCTTTGTCGCTGCCGATCAAAAACGAGGCAGGTCTGACGCTGCTGCGGCTGCATCGTTACGAGCAGGGGCTGGCGAAATTTCTGGAAGTGGTAAAGCTCGACCCGCAATTCAACCGCGTCCGCTTCGGCATCACACTGGTGTATCTGTTGCAGGGCCGCGAACCGGAAGCGGTGAACGCCAACATGGACGACCTGCGCGGCAAAAACACCGACCCCGAGTTGCTCGCCGAACTGGACCAGGCGCGCCAGGCGGCGGGCGAGCCTGGCTACTGGCGCAAATTTCTCGAATTGAAAGAAGCGGGAAAAGCCAATAGATAAACGTCAGACATCAGCCAACCCAAACGCTGCGTCAAGCGTGCTCTCCATACAGCGCGCGTTCAACGTGTTGCGGGCATTCGACGGTTCCGGAGCCGAAAACAATCAGAGCCAGGGTTCGGAGTTTTTACCTCCGCGCCCTGGCTCTGATTTTGCCGCCTTACCGCCGCATCCTGTTAGAGACAGTTTGGCGGGAAAACGGGGATTGTGATTGAAACGCTCTGGTTCAGCGTCAGCCCGTGCAGGTTGTGCGCGCCGTTGTACGCACTGGCGTTGGCCGTAGCGTTCGGATTACGGTTGAGCGCCGCTCCCGTCAGAGCATTGCTGGTTGAACTGAGCTTGAGCCAGCCCGACCTGCCCGCCGGAATCGCCGTTTCGATGCGCGGCGTCGTACGCGGGAAAGTGTTCGACAGCACGCTGCGGAACTGGCAGGTGCCCGGCGTGAACGTGAAGCTGTAGGCATTTTCCGTGTCGTTGTACAACAGACCGAATATCGCTCCCAGCTTGTCCGCGCCCAGCGAAAGGTCGCCGCCGATCCGGTTCAGAACCAGCAGCGTCTCGTTGCCCGTGCCCCGGTCGAAAATGCTGTCCACCGCCACCGTTTGCGGCAGCCGCGAATAGCTTTGCCCGTCGAAATTCAACGTCGCGGTGGACGATCCCAACTGACAGGGCGCGACGCCCCCCGGAATCGCCGTTCCGCAATCCGCCGTCAGATTTCCGAGATGACCGCTCTCGAATTTGACGTATTCATCGCCCAGCAGATAGTTGAAGTTCGTCGGGCATCCGTTCGCATCCACGGCCACGGCAATAATGTAGCCGGTCACGCCCGGATCAAGATCGGACATCAGGAAGCTGGTGGTCTGATTCGCCGTCAGGCAAATATACGCATCCGTCACTGAGCAGCTCGTCCCATCCACGAAGAACATGTGCACTGCCGTGGGCAGGTTCGGGTGCGCGTTCGTCATATTGATGCGCGTATTGCTGATGTTCGGGTTGGACGACCCGGAGGTGTAAACCGGGTAAATCAACGTCGAACAGCCTGGCAGAATCGTGCCAGGGCCGGTGGGTTGGCAATCCGCCGTGCCACAGACCGTCACGGTGTCTTGAGATTCATTGCTTCCGTTGTTGTCGGAATCGAAGTTCGCGACCGTCGTGATGCAATACTGCTGTCCGGACGGCATGGTGTTGGAGAGTTGCACCCGGTAGCGAATGATCACCCGCTCGCCAGGGCCGAACGAACCGTTCCAGGTGACACGCTGCGTTCCGGTGATGGCGCAGGTTCCGCTGCCACCCTGCGTCGTGCAGCTTCCCGCCACGGCGGCCAGGACCGGCGGCAAATCAATCGAAACTTCCGGCCCCGCGTTATCCTGCTGTGTCAGTCCGCTGGTGTTGACGACCACGGCCTCGACTTGCAGAACGGAACCCGGCCCAACGCAATCCGCCGGATCCGATACCGTCACCTGCAATGGAGCGATAAAGCCGAAATCAACCGTTTGGTTGCCATCCGCGCCATCGCCGTCATTGGTGGGTTCGCCGCCCTGCGTCAGCGTCACCGCGCCACTGGTCGGCGGATTGCCCGCCGGGTTGGCGCTGTCCGAACCGTTGTCGTCATTGTCCCGATCATTGTTCGGCAGGTTGGTTCCCAAACTGCTGTCGCAGCCGTACAGCGGCCCGCCCACCGCGAAGTTGCTGGCCGCCACGCGGACGAAGTAAGTGGCGGGAGACAAACCAACGAACTGGTAAATCCCTTGCGCATTGGTCGTTGTCGTGGCAATCACGGCGTCATCCGGCTGCTGGTTATTGTTGACGTCGCGGATCAACTCCAGCGTGACATTGGCGATTCCGGGTTCCCCGGCCTCCCGCAGACTGTTCTGGTTCAGGTCTTTCCAAACCAGATTGCCCAGCGTCAACCCGCCGGTGATGAAGCCGAAGTCAACCGTCTGGTTGCCGTTCGCTCCGTCGCCGTCGTTGATGGGTTCGCTGTTTCCGGAAAGCGTCACCAGACCGCTGGAGATGCCGCCGGTTTGCGGCGCGGCGTTGTCAATGCCGTTGTCGTCATTGTCAACGTCGCTGTTCGGCGTCGGGTTGGTCACGCTGCTGCTGCTGCAACCGAACAGCGCATTGCCTGACGTAAAGTTGACCGCCGCGACCTGCACGAAGTAACTGCCCGGCAACAGGTTCGTGAACTGGTACATTCCACCCCCTGCCGTCGTCGTCATGCCCGCGGAAGCGTCCGTGCCCAGATCGAAAACGCCGTTGTTGTTGCTGTCGCGGAACAGCATCACCACCACGCCGTCAACGCCGGGTTCGACGCCATCGCGCAGTCCGTTGTTGTTGGTGTCTTTCCACACCAGGTTGCCCAATGCCAGCGGCGCGTAGAAACCAAAGTCCACTGTCTGATTGCCGTTCATGCCGTCGCCATCCACATTGGTTGGAGGTTCCGTCCCGGCCAGCAATGTAATCAACCCGGAAGTGATGCCGCCGTTCGCCGGATTCGGGTTGTCAATGCCGTTGTCGTCATTGTCAATATCCGAGTTCGGGTTGGCGTTGGTCGTTGTCGAGCTGATGCAGCCCACCAGCGAATTGCTGCCCTGGAAGTTCAGCGTTGCCACACGGACAAAGTAATTGCCCGGTTGCAGGTCGCTGAATTGATACAACCCGCCGCCGGTCGTGTTGGCGGTTGCCACAACCGGATCGTCCGGAAGATTGTTGCTGTTGGCGTCGCGGATCAATTCGACCGTTACGCCGTCCATGCCCGTCTCACCTGCGTCTCTCAGACCATTGTTGTTGAAGTCCTTGAAGACCAGGTTGCCCAGACTGAGCGTCGAATAGAAGCCGAAGTCCACGGACAAGTTACCGTTGGCGCCGTCGCCGTCGTTGGCCGGTTCCGAACCGCTGACCAATGTCACGGCATTGCTCAGGATACCGACCGCGCTCGGCGGCGTATCCAGACCGTTGTCGTCGTTGTCCACGTCGTTATTCGGATTCATCGCCGTCACCGACGAACTCAGACAGCCATTGAGAACGCCGTTCGGCTGGAAGTTGGACCTGGCAACCCGCACGAAGTAAACACCCGGCGTCAGGTTGGTAAAGTTGTACAAGCCGCCGCCAGCCGTTGTCTGCGTGCCAGAAGGCGTGTCAACCGCTTCCTCGAAGGCGTTGTTGCCGTTGACATCCTTGAACAGTTCCACCAGCACGCCGTCAATGCCCGGTTCCCCCGCGCCTCGCAGGCCGTTGTTGTCGCCGTCCTTCCAGACCAGATTGCCCAGGTTCATCGGCGCGTAGAAGCCCAGATCAACCGTCAGATTGCCCATTGAACCGTCGCCGTCATTGGTCGGTTCTCCGCCACCGGTGAGTGTAATGACGCCCGTCGTGATCCCGCCGTTCGGTCCCGGCAATCCGTTGTCGTCATTGTCCACATCAGTGTTCGGATTCGGCGAATCCGGCGTCGAGCTGAGGCAGCCCGCCAGCGCGCCCGCTCCCGTGAAGTTCGACGATGGCAGGAAAACGAAGTAGTTGGCCGGTGGTAAATCCGTGAAGGCGTATTGGCCGGCGTTTGCGCCCGCGCCCGCCGTCAGGACGGTTCCAACCAGTTGATCCACGCCCGGATCAAGCTGGTTGTTGCCGTTGGTGTCGCGGTACAACTGCACCGTCACACCATTCATTCCCGGCTCGCCCGCATCGCGCAAGCCATTGTTATTGTTGTCCTTCCAGATCAGATTGCCCAGATTGATTAGCGGAATGAATCCGAAATTGATGATGGGATTTGCTCCACCGCCAACAACCATGATGAGCCCGGTCGGAACGCCATCGGTGGCCGGATTCGGAGTGTTGACGCCATTGTCGCCGCTTCCACCAGGCGTCGCCTCTGAAGACAAGCAGCCTGCCAGTACGCCTCCCGGTTGGAAATTCGTTGGCGCGACACGCACAAAGAAATTGCCTGGCGCCATTCCGGAGTAGCTCCAATTGCCGTTGGCATCCGTGGTTGAAGTCGCCTGCGCGGGGATCAATGTATCCGTCGCCGGATTGAAGACGCCGTCTCCGTTGTCCCTGTACAGTTCCACGACCACGCCCGGCACGCCCATTTCACCGGCGTCCCGCTGACCGTTGTTATTGAGGTCTTTCCAGATCAGATTGCCGATGGTGACCGGCGGGTAGAAGCCCAGGTCAACCGTCTGGTTGCCGTTCGGCCCATCGCCGTCGTTGGTCGGTTCGGAATTGCCAGCCAGCGTAATCACGCCGGTGACGATGCCGCCATTGGGCCCTGGCAGACCGTTGTCGTTGTTGTCAACGTCGTTGTTCGGGTTGGTTTCGTCCACGGTCGAACTTCCGCACCCGGCGAGCGGTCCATTGCCCGTGAAATTCGCGGGCGGCAGGTAAACGTAATATTCGCCCGGAGGCAAACCGTTGAACTGGTACTGGCCGTTGCTGGCCGAACCGGTGCTGTTGACCAGCGTGTCACCGCCGCCGCCAAGCTGCAATCCCGGCGTGGCGTTGGTTTCGCGGTACAACTGCACCGTCACGCCCGCAACCCCCATTTCACCGGCGCCGAACTGGCCGTCGTTGTTGAGGTCCTTGAATACCAGGTTGCCCAGGTTGAGCGGCGTGAAGAAGCCGAAGTCCACCGTTAGATTGCCGTTGTCGCCGTCGCCGTCGTTCGTTGGCTCGGCATGCGCAATCAGCGTCACCGGCCCGGAAGCGACGCCACTGGCCGCCGGACTGGCGTTGTCCAATCCGTTGTCGTTGTTGTCAACGTCAGCGTTTGGATTGGTTTCTGTCGGCGTGGAAGTGACGCAGCCGTCGAGCATGCCGCCCGGCTGGAAGTTCAATGAGGCAATGCGCACGATGTAGGTGCCCGGCGCGAGGTTCGTAAAGTTGTACTGACCGAGCGTCGCCGGTGCAGTGCTGGTGGTGGTGGTGGCCACAACCGCATCGTCTGCGAGGCCGTTGTTGTTGGTATCGCGGATCAACTCCACCGTCACGCCGCCGATGCCGGGTTCGCCGCCATCGCGCGTGCCGTTGTTGTTGTAATCCTTCCAAAGCAGATTGCCGAGGTTGAGCAGCGGAATGAAGCCGAAGTCAACCGTCTGATTGCCATTCGGACCGTCACCGTCGTTGGTCGGCTCCGAATTGCCGATCAGTGTGATCGGCCCGGTCGGAATTCCGTTCGTTGCCGGATTCGGATTATTGACGCCGTTGTCATTGTTATCCACGTCGGCATTCGGGTTGGATTCGGTCGGTTCCGAAGACAAGCAGCCTTCCAGCGGCTTGCCCGCGCCGAAATTCACGGCCGCCACCCGCGCGAAGTACGTGCCCGGCGTCAGGCCGGTGTAGCTCCAATTGCCGCTGGCATTGGTCGTCGAAGTCGGCTGCGCCGGAATCAGGGTGTCGGTTCCCGCGTTGAAAACGTTGTCGCCGTTGTCCTTGAACAACTCGATAACCACGCCCTGCACCGGCGGCTCGCCGTTGTCGAACAGACCGTCGTTATCGAAATCCTTCCAGACCAGATTGCCCACATTCATCGGCGGATAGAAGCCGAAGTCCACGGTCAGGTTGCCGTTCGAACCGTCGCCGTCGTTGGTCGGTTCACTGAACCCGACAAGCGTGGTGATGCCGGACACCACGCCGCCGGTTTGTGGGGTCGGATTGTCAATACCGTTGTCGTTGTTGTCCACGTCGGCGTTCGGACTGGCCTCGGTCGGCGTGGAAGACACGCAACCCACGAGCGCGCCCACGCCCGTGAAATTCGCAGCCGCCACCCGGACAAAGTAATTGCCCGGCAGCAGATTCGTGAAGTTGTAAAGACCGCCGCCGCTGGTTGTCAGCGTCGCGATGACTGCGTCATCGGGTTGATTGTTATTGTTGGCGTCCCGGATCAGTTCGACCTGCACGCCGTCCATGCCCGGTTCACCAGCGTCTTTCTGGCCGTTGTTGTTGTGATCCTTCCAGATCAGGTTGCCCAGATTCATCGGCGGATAGAAACCGAAGTCCACCGTCAGATTGCCGTTGGGTCCATCGCCATCCGCGCCCTGCGGCGGCTCGCCTCCGACAGTCAGGGTGACAGTCCCGGAGACGACGCCGCCGGTTTGCGGTGTGGGGTTATCAATTCCGTTGTCGTCGTTGTCAATATCCGAATTCGGATTGAGTGGCGTTGGTGTGGAAGACAGGCAACCCGCGAGCGAGCCGCCCGGCAGGAAGTTCAGCCCGGCCACCCGCACAAAATACGTGCCGACCTGGAGGCCGATGAAGTTATAGAATCCGCCGTTCGAGGTGGTCTGCACCGCGACAACGGCGTCATCCGGCAGATTGTTGGCGTTGGCGTCGCGGATCAGTTCCACCGTCACGCCGTTCATTCCCGGCTCATTGGCGTCTTTCTGGCCGTCGTTGTCGTCGTCCTTCCAGATCAAATTGCCCAGGTTGAGTGGCGGATAGAATCCGAAGTCCACCGTCTGATTGCCATTCGTGTCGTCGCCGTCCGCGGGGGTGTCCGGTTCGTCCTGACCAACCAGCACCACGGGACCGCTGGGAATGCCCGTGCTGCCGGGCGTCGCGCTGTCAATGCCGTTGTCGTCATTGTCAACGTTTCCGTCGGCGTTCGGCTGTGTCGGCGTCGAAGAGAAGCAATCCGCCAGCATTCCGCCATTCTGGAAGTTCAGGGCCGCCACCACCACGAAATACGTGCCGGGCAGCAAGCCTGTGAACTCATACTGTCCGCCGCCGCTGGTCGTTTGGAAGGCGATGAGCGGCGCATCCGCGCCGTTCGGCTCCAACGTTCCATTGTTATTGCGGTCGGTGTACAGCTCAACGCGCACGCCATCAATGCCCTGTTCGGCTGCATCTTTCTGGCCGTCGTTGTCCAGGTCTTTCCACACCAGGTTGCCGATTTCGAGCACTGAATAGAAGCCGAAATCCACGCTCAGATTGCCGTTCGCCCCGTCGCCGTCGTTGGTCGGCTCCGTATTGCCGATCAGCGTCACGACGTTGCTGACAACCCCGTTGTTTTCCGGCGCGGCGCTGTTCAGGCCGTTGTCATCGTTGTCAATATCGCCATTCGGATTGGAAGCCGTCGGCGTTGAACTGAAGCAGCCGTAAAGCGGGCCACCCACCTGGAAGTTGCTCGCGGGCAGCCGCACCAGGTAGTTGCCTGGCGGCAGGCTCGTGAAATTATAGATGCCGCCGCCAGCCGTCGGCTGTGACGAGACCAGTTGATCCGTGCCCGCGTCGAAAACGTTGTTGCCGTTCACGTCGCGGTACAGTTCCACAGTCACGCCGTCCATGCCCGGCTCGAAGCCATCTTTCAGGCCGTTGTTGTTGAAGTCCTTCCAGACCAGATTGCCCAGGTTCATCTTCGGATAGAAGCCCAGGTCCACCGTCAGGTTGGAGTTGGCGTTGAGGACCGTTCCGTCAGTCGGCGACAAGTCAGTTTCGCCTGTCGGTTCGCTGCTCGGCGCCGGGCCAAGCGTCACGGGCAGCGTGCGAACCACAGCACCAGACATTGCGCCGTTGTCGTCGCTATCTGCATTGGAATCCGGATCGGGCGCAGGCTCGAACGGACCGGTCAGCGCCGCCGCTCCCGTGCTGGACATATGATCGGCCAGCGCATTGCCCGCCGTGAAATTCGACGCCAGCACTTCGACGACATAATCGCCGCCCGCCAGATTGTCGAATCGGTAATAACCGCCGTTGGCCGTTGCTTGATCCGGAACGGTAACGTTGAAAATGTCTGTCGCCTGCGTCAGCGTTCCCGCGTTCAACAAGCGAACCATCACGCCGTTGATTCCGGGCGAAGCGCCGTCCGCAGGGTTGATCGTCCCGCTGTTGTCCACGTCGCGCCAGACACGGTTGCCCAGACTGAAGACCGGTATGAAGCCGAAATCCACCGTCTGATTGGTTTGCGCATTCGGCTCGCCCGGATCGCCGGGGCCGGGATCGCTTTCGTTCGTCGGCTCGCTATTGGGTGCCGGGCCGAGCGTCACCGCCAGACTGCGAATGCCGCTCGCGCCGGGCGAACTGCCCACGCCGTTGTCGTCTCGGTCAATGTTGTTGTCCGGGTCCCCTCCGTCCACCGAACTGCTGAGGCAGCCGGTCAAAACGCCCGCGCCGGAGAAGTTCGTCGCCAGAAGTTCGACGATGTAATCGCCCGCCGGCAGATTGTCGAAGCGGTAATACCCGCCTGCGACTGTCGCCTGGCTGGGAATCGGATTGCCGAAAATGTCATTGGGAACGGTCAGCGTGCCGGCATTCAGCAGGCGAACCGCCACTCCGGCAACGCCCGGATTGAGGCCGTCGGCGGCGTCAATCGTGCCGCTGTTGTTGAGGTCTTTCCAGACACGGTTGCCCAGACTGAAGACAGGCACCACGCCGAAGTCCACGGTCAGGTTGGTCATCCCGTTGGGTTCCGCCGGGTCGTTGTTGCCGCGATCGGTTTCGGTCGTCGGCTCGCTGTTGACCTGCGGCCCCACGGTAACGGGTGCGCTACGCAGTCCGTTCACGCCGGGCACGCTGCCGATGCCATTGTCGTCGCTGTCGTCCGCGTCAGTATCCGGATCGCCCGCATCCAGAGTGCTGCTGATACAACCTTTCAGCACCCCCGGACCGGAGAAGTTCGTCGCCGAGACTTCAACGATGTAATCGCCGGTCAGCAGATGATCAAAGCGATAGTAACCGCCATTGGAGGTGGTCGTGCTGGGAATCACATTGCCCAGAAAATCCACCGCCGGAGTCAGTCCGGGCGAACTCAGCAGGCGAACGACCACGCCGTCAACGCCGGGCGTCGGCCCGTCGGCTGCGTCAATGGTTCCGCTGTTGTTCAGGTCTTTCCAAACGCGGTTGCCCAGGGAGTAGGTCGGAACCACGCCGAAGTCCAGGGTCAGATTGGTGGAACCGTTCGGCTCCACCGGGTCAGTCGGGCCAAGATCGGTTTCATTGACAGGTTCGCCATTGGGCATTGGCCCCAGAGTAACGGCTGCGCTGCGGACGCCATAACCCAGATTCGGCAGATTGCCGATACCGTTGTCATCGCTGTCATCCTGATCCACATCCGGATCGCCCGCGTCAACCACGCTGCTGACACAACCAAACAGCGGGCCATTCGGCGAGAAGTTCGATGCGCGCAATTCAACGACGTAATCGCCAGCCAGCAAATTGTCGAAGCGGTAATACCCGCCATTTGCCGTCGCCTGATCGGGAACCGGGTTGCCGAAAATGTCATTCGCCTGCGTCAGCGTTCCCGCGTACAACAGCCGCAGGACCGCCAGATTGGCTCCCGGCGTCAAACCATCCGCGGCGTCAATGACTCCATTGTTGTTCAGATCTTTCCAGACCCGATTGCCCAGGCTGTAAATCGGCACAAAGGCAAAATCCACAGTCCGGTTGGAGTTCACGTTCGGCGCTTCGCCCGCTCCCGGATTGGGCAGCGGATCATCGTCAGTGACAGGTTCGTTCGCATCGCCAAGCGATATGGGCGCACTGCGTATTCCAGTCGTCCCGCTCGGTGTCACGCCCACGCCGTTGTCGTCGCTGTCGTCCACATCCACATCCGGATCGCCTGCATCCTGGGGACTGCTCGCGCAATTGACCAGGACACCCGCGCCAGTGAAGTTCGATGCGCTCACTTCGACCACGTAATCAGCGCGCGGCAGGTTGTCAAAACGGTAATACCCACCGCCCACCGTCGTCTGATCGGCAACCGTGTTGCCGTTGATATCAACGGCCTGGGTCAGCCCCGGCGAAACCAGCAACCGCACCGACACGCCGTCAACGCCAGGGGACGCACCGTCCGCCGCGTCAATCGTCCCGCTGTTGTTGAGGTCTTTCCAAACGCGATTGCCCAGACTGAGAATCGGCACGAAGCCAAAATCCACCTTTAGATTCGAGTTGGCATCCGGCGTCGCCGCATTGTCGGTCATCACCGGATTGCCGAACCCAGTGCCGCCCGTGCCGCAACAGCCCGACGAATTTTGATCCGTTTCGCCGGTGGTCGTGGAATCGCCGGCCACCAGCATAATCTGTGGACTGCGAACCGCGGTTGTCGTCACATTCGCCAGCGGCCCGTTGTCGTCACTGTCCGCCGCGTTTGTGCTTCCCGCATTCACGCCGTCCTTGCTGCTGGCAAATCCTGTCAGCGGCGCGCTCGTCCGGTCAATCTCGACGAAGTATTTCCCCGCCGTCAGATTCGGGAAAAGGTATTTGCCATTGTTATCGGTCATCTTCGTGGCCAAGAGCGTTGTTCCATTCTCAGCGTACAGTCTGACCGTCACACCGCCGATTCCCGTCTCGCCAGCGTCAAAAATAGCGTTGTTGTAGTTGGCTCCCGCGCCGCTGTCACTAAACACCAGGTTACCGATGCTCAGGCCGTAGAAGCCGAAATCCACCGTCAGGTTGCTGAGGTTGTCCGGCGCGTTGGCGTCGTTGTTGTTGTAGGGATTTTCCAACAGCGGTTCGTTCGTGCCGACATCAATCGTGCCGCTCAGCACCTTCCCTGCATTCAGCCCGCCATTGTCATCATTATCAATGCCCGGATTGGCCGGCGCTCCACCGGTGTTCGGATCAGGCGGCGCGGTTTCCGTTGTCGCACCGGTCACACCGGCGGTCGTACCGCTGCTCCACAATCCGGTCAAGACGCCGGGGCTGGTGAAGTTCGATGCGGGCAGGCAAACAATGTATTTGCCCGGCAACAGATTTACCGGAGCGCCAAGCGTTGCGCCCGTTGTAGTGTTCAGCGTTTGCTGCGTGAACAAATAGAGGCCGGGAACTCCGCTGGCAGTTGCCGTTGTCACGCGATCCAGCGGGAATGCCGTGTCAGGTGTGCCGTTCATGTCCGCATCGGCGTACAACTCGACCACCGCGCCGTTGATGCCCAAATCGCCGGCATCCTTCGTCCCGTTGTTGTTCACGTCGTAAAAGACCTGGTTGCCAATGGAGATGTTCTTGATGACGGTCGCCGGATAATCCTCCACTTCTCCGTCCGAAGCCTGTCCGGTCGGCGTCGTGGCTGTGCCCGTGCCCGTCGTGAATCGGAAGCGCGTACAAACTGTCCCCTGCACTGCACTCAGCGGCACAACAACCGTCAGGTTGTTCAAGCCCGCAGCGACTGAGAGATCAGTAAATACCTGCTCGCCCGCATCGTTCCAATCGCCGTCACCATTAAAGTCAATCCAGCCATTTAATCGCCCTGTAACGCTCGCCGTCACAGGAATAGTCGCGTTTTGCCCGGCGATCAGCGTCGGCAAAACCACGCCATCTTCGTCGTCCGTGTTGTCGTTGTCGTCGCCGTCATGATTCGCACTGGGGAAGCCGTCGGTGTCGGCATCCACGCTTGCGCCAAGGAAGACTCCGGCAACAATTACGTGTCTTGCACCGTTGCTGGCCAGCAGCGTTGGGAAGGTCGGGTCCGGCGCATCGCCGAAATCAAACTCCTGGAAGAAACCGGCGTCCAGCGTATGATCCACTTCGCCGAAATCGCCTGTTCCGTTGGTGGCGACTCCGCCAACCAGGTGCTGCACAACGATTTCAGGGAAATTTCCGCCCGGCACACTGAAAGCATTGCCTGTTGCAGCGTCCGAATCGCGCAAGTCAGGCAATGTTCCATATGCGCCACCGCCCGCATTCCCTGTAGAGAGTTGTTTTCCGTAGAGCACGCCGCCGCTTTGATAATCCGCCGCACGGTCAAACCGGATTACATAGTTCGTATTGGCCAACAAACCCGCACCACCAACCAATCCGACGCTATCGGTTAAAACGGCATCGGTGTCGGCGTTGCCATTGTTGTCGGCATCCACACTGGTGAAATGGTAGTTGCCGTTGGCGTCAGTAACCGCCGTGGCAACAGCCGTGTTGTTTCCTTGCTGGTAAAGATGCACCGTCGCACCGGCTATTGCCATCTCAGTCGGGTCTTGAATGCCATCCCGGTTCGCATCCATCCAGATGCGGTTGCCGATGTCCAGATAGTTCAGTGTGTCGCATCGCAATTCCACGTCACCAACGCCGGTGGATTTGCCGAGTGTGTTCGACCCGGGGTCATTACTGTCGCTATAAACGGCCAGAGCGTGCGTGCGCAATCCGCTGCTGTTGCTCAAATAACGCACACCGGCGGCCCAGATGCTGCTGTCATGCGGATCCATCGAACTCGTCACCACTTCGCCTGATCCAGGGCGAATTGCCAAACCGCCAACTGTCGTTTCCGTATGGCCGTCCCCACGCCAATTGTCTTCGTAAAACTCTCCGAAGCCTGGTCCCTGATCATTGTCGGGCGCGTAACCGTTGTTCGGCCCGGCTTTGGCGTTGTTTTCCAGCACGAATGTGCCGTTGCTGAAAAATGCCCGCAGAGTGTCGCCGCCGACAAAGCCCGTATACAAAGTGCCTGGCCCGGTCGGCGCGTAATTATCCCTGCCGGTTTGCATGCCCGTGCGGTCGTTAAAGCCCAGCACCATTGTGCCATCTACATCGAATTCAATGTCGGTAAACATCGGCACCGAATAAGAGATCCGATTGTCAGCAGTATTCGAGCCGGAATCAATCGTGGCGAAGTTATCCGTCCAGGCATGCCAGCCGCGCTCCCCGTTCGCGCTGAGCGGAGAACCTTTCGGATAGCTCAGGGGGAAATTGAAGATCGGTGACCAGGAGTTGCCGGCGACATCATAGGCATATACGTTGGCGCGCAGATCGCTCAGCATTCCAGAAGTGATGGCATTGCAAACGCCGCCGACATAAACGATTCCTCGACGGTACTTCGCGCCGAAAGGCCGCCACTCACCATTGACGCACCCTGGATCGGGAATTGTGGTATTGACGGTAACATCCGCCGCTGTCGGACGCGTCGCCGTATTCGCCGGGTTGTAGTTGGTGATGTCGAATCCGTAGAGCTTCTTGTCATACTGATTGACGAAAAAGAGCGTGTCGCCATCGTCGGAAATGTCAATATCGCCAAAACCAAGTTTCCCCACCGCCGGAAATGCCTGCGCATCCACACTGGGCGTAAACTTGTTCCCCGTCAGACCACGATTCACATTGCTCGTGGCCGGATTTGTGCTTCCGCCAAAGGGAGACATGGGGTCTTGGACATTGATTCCCAACTGAGTTTCCACGTTCCACGCATCAACGACGTTGCCCATCCCCATCGGCCCGTTGGCATTGAGGACATAAATGCCGCCCAGTCCCTGCGGTCCCAATCCGGCGTGACGCCGAATGGTCGCCGCGCCAAACAGATGACCAGTGGTTTTCTTGTAGGCAATGCCCCAGACCGGCCCAACTTCACTGGCCAGCGCAAATTTCTCCACGCCGACTTCAACGCCGTCATCAGCATAATTAAACCGAACCATTGCCGGTTCGGCAGCCGCGTCATTTCCAGGAGTCCCCGTGGTCACCAATGGGTTGCCAAAAAAGAAACATGGGACCATGACCTTCGGATTAATTTGGCAGTAATCAATCGGATTGTTCACCCCCAGGTTCACATTTTGATTGGGGGCGGCGGCGAATTGAACGGTAGAACCATTGCTGGTCCCCTGCCGCGTAGCGAAGCCTCCTGCGAATTCAGCCGGGATGTTCGTAAACTCGACACGAACAGGATAATTGGCTAACGGGATGGATAAACAATAACTGCCAAGGCCATCGCTGACGGTGGTGTAAGTCGTGCCATTCTTATCAAAAGCAGTAACCGTGACGCCCGATGCGCCATTTGTTTCACCCGCATCCTTGGTACCGTCGGCATCATAATCGTTGAAAACCGTGCCACCCAGATCGTTTGCTCCGCAAACCAGAGGAGCACAAGACGAGTTAGACACGACAGGCTGCGCATTTATAGTTGGGCCAGGCGCTGTAGCAGTAACTGTATCCGTGAGTGTCGCCGGGATTTCGAAAGCGACTACCTGCGGAGTGACAAGCGGCGGATTCGCTCCTGTCTGTTGCGTAATCGTCCGACTCGTTCCATTCAGGGAGCCGGGCAGGGTGACGGTGATGGTGTCGCCATTAGCCAACCCCGTCCAGGCGACTTCGACGCTAACCGTCGCCAGTGACTGGCCGCCAGAGTAATAACATCCGGAAATGGTAACCGTTTGATTGATTGTAGCGAATAGACTTGATGAAGAATTTGACGCGCTCAGAACCGTAGAAGGATTTGGCGAACCTAGTAGTTTGGCTTTTAAATAATTCATGCCGCGTGTGACGCTGGCATAAGATTCGGACAGAAAGCTTGCTGCCGTCTGCGACTTGGCTTGGGCTGGAGTGACATAACGACCCGTCAGGGCCAACAAACCAATACTCAGCACTATTGTCAGCGCTAGAATTATGGACAGGCGCTTATAGCCTTTCCCGATGTGTTGAGAAATTTTTAGTCTTGCTTGTAATCGGGTAATTGAGGTAAGCAAAAAACGTAGTTTGTGTGTAGTTTCGGGGGAATTCATAACTAAAATCTCCTATCTGTCTTTTTTCTTTCAAACACGTGAGGCCAATCACCGTTTTGGCCGAATACTCGTTTGAGCTTTCAAAGAGAACCACTTACTCACGATGTGCTATTGAGGGTGGCCTGTCTGTTTCAACCAAGTAAGGTGCGGAAAGTTCACGCCACTTTTTGCGGGACAAGATGGCATCTTGTCCCGCAAAAAGCGGCCCGAACTTCCGACCAGTTACTTAGAACTTATACTTTCGCCAACGAGAGTGCAGACGTCATTGCCTGCCAGCATTGAGTGGCTGCCATTCCCCCTGGCGACAAGCCAACACCGCAAGCCCCAACAGGCAATGACGTCTACACTCTCATTGAAAAGCATCTTCACGAAGAGTGACTTTTTCCCTTTAGCCAACAAGCAATGCTCACGCGTGGGAACGTTCACGTCGCCGTTGAAATGGCAGAGTTAATGTCAAAAGAAAAACAGCCAGACCAAGGTTGGAAATGGAAGGCAAGTCGCATTAAATTGAATTGCATTTCCGCCCTTAAACCATTGTCTTTTCCTCTTTTGCAGGAACCCAGTAACAGGGAATATTTGTTGTGATTCACAGGTGGGTTTGGTATGATGAACACACGAAACCCTGGCCGCTTAATCAGCGGTAATTTGCAAACCGGCAAATTGGTTTCAATTTGAGAGCCGTGATCAGACGGCTCTCAAACTTTTTTACGAACAAAGTAACATAGTTGCTTGCATTATTTTTCCTGTAAGCGACTCGAGCTACTCTGCCGATGCGAATAACAAAATTTAAGTGGGTAAATTACTTGGGAATAATATTCGTCTACTGATGCAATGCGGACTTGCCCAGTTGATGAGGTGGGAACTCGATAACTGAGAATAAACTCAACGCCAACACCTGATGGAAAATGTAGCTTTTCCCCTGACCATCTCGAAAATAGTTCAGCGTGGTTAAATTCGAGAGTAGCTCAAACCTTTCCTTGGACTTGGGGGAAACAAGCCGATTTCACGAATGATGCGTTTTAAGCGTTAATGTTACGTTCGCAATGCCTGCAGTATCCAGTGAGGTTATTCCATTACTAATAAACTCCGGCTGTGATTAACATTCACTCTCTTCAATCTTACGAGAGCGTAAGGGGGACAACACGAAACATCAGAATTAATCAGTAGCCTTTGTAGTCCAACAAGGAAGCTTCTACCACAAAACCACCTACACAGGCAAGTACACTCTTGGTTTTGGTGAGAGTTTTTGCCAACAAACCTCAGCTTCTTTATATTCTAGTTTATATTCTGGCCCCTCCGAGAGAGTTCAGAGATTTTCTTTCACAGCTCTTAAAATTTTGAAGAATGGCCCAACTGGAAGGGACAAGTGTGGAATGAGTGGCGAGAGTTGATTCAAATTCCAATTCAGAAGGCGGTGGAATTTGCCCGCCGTTATTTTGTCTGGAAATAAAGCTGGGCTGTAATGGACAACGCGATGTTGTCCATTACAGCCCATCCCACACATCGGATCAGGCATCCTTTCACTGACACGATGGTGGGAAGATCGGGAAGATGACGCTGGCTTCAGTCGTCAACGTCAGCTTGTGCAGGTTGTGACCCTGGTTAAAGGCGCCTGCGCTGGCACTGCTGTTTGGATTGAAGCGAATTGCGGCTCCAACAATGCCCACCGCGCCGCTGTTTTGGGAGTAGATCTTCAGCCAGCCTGACCGGCCGGCGGGGATGAACTGCTCGAAACGTGGCGTGGTGCGGGGGAAATTGTTCGACAAAGAACCGCGTAACTGGCAGCCGCCTGAGAGCGAGAAGCTGACGCCGACTTCCGCGTCGTCGTACAGAATCCCGAAGAGCGTCCCCAGGGTACTGGCTCCCGTGGACAGATTGCCGCCGATACGATCCACGATCAGCATCGTGTCGTTTCCGTCAGCCTTGCTGCCGATGTTGTCATCGGCCAATACGCGGGGCAATGCGTTGTACATTACGCCGTCGAAATTGAGCGCCACCGTTCCGGTGTTGAGCGTACACGGAACGTTGAGCAAGCCAGGCAATGCGGCGACCGCTTCCGCCCCCAGATTGGCCTGGTGACCGGTAGCGAACTTGACATACTCATCGCCAATCAATTGATTGAAGATGATTGGGCAGCCCTGATCATTGACCGCCACGGCAATCACATATCCGGTCGTTCCTGGATCAATATCCGAAGCCAGGAAGCTGGTCGTTTGCTGCGCGGTCAGACAGATGTAGCTGTCCGCCACCGAGCAACTCGTCCCATCCACGAAGAACAGATGCACCGCCACAGCCCGCGCGGGGTCGGTATTGGTGAGGGTCAGTCGTGTGTTCTGCGAATTGCCGTTGACGGCATCCGAGGTGTAGACCGGGTAGATCAGGATCGAGCCGGGTTTCTGGTCGCTGATCGGGGAAGTGGGCGGGAATGGATCGCCCTGCACACCTTGCCCATTTTCCACCACCGTCGGATCAGTGGCCGTGTTATTGGACGCATTCATATCGCCCGGCGTCGAGACAGTTGCGGTGTTGATCACCGACGGATAGGCCACACTGGTAACGAATACCTGGAGGGTAATTTCGCTGATTGCGCCGCTTTGCAGCGGAGCATTCCGCGTGCAGGTGACAATCTGTCCCGCCGCACTGCACGTCCAGCCCTGCCCCGTGGCGGATTGATAGATCAGCCCGTTCGGCAGCGTATCGGTCACGGTGATCGTGCCCGTCGTCGGGAACTGACTGACATTCTCAACCGAGAGCCTGTAGGTGCCGCTATGACCCACCTGGAAGTTCCCCGTGTGCGACTTGGTGATGGCCAGGTCCACACCGGAAACGATCACCACCACCACAACAGGCGTAGTGTTATTGCCCAGATTGGGATCGGTCGTGCCAGCCGGCGCCGTCACCGAAGCGACGTTTTCAATTGTTCCCGTCGCGGTGGTGAGGGCATTCGCTGTCACGACGAATGTCGCCGTTCCATTGGCCAGCAGGTTGACCTGGGTCGAGATGTTGCCCGTCCCGTTCGGCACCGCACAGCTCGATCCAGCCGTGGCGGCACACGTCCAGGAAATGTTGGTTAATTTGCTCGAGAATGTGTCGGTCACTTGCGCGCCCGTCACATTGCTCGGACCGTTGTTACGCACCGTGATGGTGTAGGTCAATGGGCCGCCGGGCGGAACCGTCTGCACGTTCGCCGTCTTGGTAATCGCCAGATCAGCCGTTGTCTGAACCGGGTCAGTATCCGTCGAGGTGTTGTTGCCCTGATTCGGGTCAGTGACGCAACCCAGGTTGCGGCAATTGACCGTGGCCGGGGTGACAGTCGCCGTGTTGGCAATCGTGCCGGTCGCCGTTTGCGAAACCGTTGCGTTGAGCAGGAAGGTCGCCGTCCCGCCGGAAAGCAGGCTGACCGTGGTGTTGATGGCTCCCGTGCCGTTGGTCACGGCGCAGGTTGATCCCGCCGAGGCCACGCAAGTCCAACTGACATTGGTCAGGCTGGCCGGCGGCGTGTCAACCACCGCTGCATTATTCGCATTGCTTGGACCCAGGTTGGTGACCAGGATCGTGTACTGCGTTTGGCCGCCCGGAGCCAACTGCGAAACGAAGTTGGTCTTCAGGATAGACAGGTCGGCAATTTCCGTCACCGTGTCGGTATCGGTCGCCGAATTGTCCGCCGGATTGGTATCCGTGAAATTATTCGGCGGCGTAATCGTCACGGTATTGACCAGATTCCCCGTCGCACTGGCAGCGATCGTCCCTGTCAGGGTAAAGGTCGCCGTCCCGCCTGGAATCAGGTTAACTGTCGTTCCGATGCTGCCCGAACCGTTCGGCGCGCCGCAGCTTGATCCGGCGGAGGCAACACACGTCCAGGTCGCATTGGTCAGGAACGGTGAGATGTTGTCGGTCACCGTCGCGCCGGTCACCCCGCTCGGCCCACTATTCGTCGCCACAATGGTGTAGGTCGTCGTGCCGCCGGTGTTCACCGTCGTTACGCCATTGGTCTTGGTGATCGAAAGGTTGCCCTGCGGCGTCAACGGATCGCTGTCGGTCGCCGTGTTGTTGCTGGTGTTCGGGTCAATCGTGCCTTGCGGCGCGGTGACCAGAGCAGTGTTGGTTAAAATGCCGGTCGCGTTGGGCGAAACCTGCGCGATCAGCGTGTAAGTCGCCGTGCCGCCCGGCAACAGATTGACCGTCGTGTTAATGCTGCCGACTCCGTTGGCCGCGCCGCAGGAAGAGCCGGCGCTCGCCACGCAAGTCCAGGTTGCGGACGTAATACCCGCCGGAAGCGCATCTCCCACCTGAGCGTTCGTCACCGCCGAAGGGCCATTGTTGGTCACGACGATTTGATAGGTCGTGGTCATTCCCGGCACCACGGTGGTGGCATTGTTGGTCTTGGTGATGGCCAGATCGGCCACCGGCTGCACCGGATCAACATCAGTCGAACTGTTGTCGGTCAGGTCCGGATCAATCACGCCCGGAGGCGGAGTAACCGTCGCCGTATTGACGATGGGTGCCGTCTGCCCGACAGCCACGGTGGCCGTCAGCGTGAAGGTCGCCATTCCGCCCGGCGACAGGCTGACCGTGGTTGCGATGTTGCCCGTGCCGTTGGCCGCGCCGCAGCTTGAACCGGCCGAAGCCGTGCAAGTCCACGAAGCATTGGTCAAGCCTGCCGGCAGTGTGTCGGCAACTGGAGCGTTAACCACGGCGGAGGGGCCGTTGTTGTTCACCCGAATGGTGTACGTGGTTTGTCCGCCCGGAGTCACCGTCGCCGCGTTGTTGGTCTTGATGATGGCCAGATCGGCCAGCGGTTGCGGCGTGTTGGTGTCGGTTGACGTGTTATTGCCCGGATTCGGGTCGGTCACTCCTTGCGGAGCCGTCACCGTCGCCGTGTTGACCAGATTGCCGGTTGCGTTTGGCGAAATCACCGCGTGAATGGTGAAAACAGCTTGTCCGCCCGGCAGCAGGCTGACCGTCGAAGCGATCGAACCGTTGCCCAATGCAGCGCCGCAGCTTGACCCGGCCGTCGCCGAACAAGTCCAGGTCGCCGACGTGATGCCGGTGGGCAGCGCATCAGCCACTGCCGCGTTCGTCACCGCCGACGGGCCAAGATTCGTCACCACTACGGTGTAGGTGGTCTGGCCGCCCGGCGTGTAAACGCTGGTGTTGTCCGTCTTCTGGATGACCAGGTCGGCCACCGGCTGAATCACATCCAGGCCGTCGGTCGCCGTGTTGTTGCCCAGGTTCGGATCGGTCACACCCGGCGGCGGAGTCACCGTCCCGGTGTTGGTGATGGTTCCAGTGGCTGTCGGCAGCACCTGAGCCGTGATTGTGAACAGCGCCACGCCGCCCGACAGCAATGACACGTTCGTGTTGATACTGCCGTTGCCGGCGGCTGACGTGCAGCTCGATCCGGCGCTGGCCTGGCAAGTCCAGGTGGCATTGACCAGGCTGGCGGGCAGATTGTCGTTAACCGCCGCGTTGGTGACGGCAGCCGGGCCGTTGTTGGTGACCACAACCGTGTAGGTCGTGAATGCGCCGGCCACGACGGTCGAGGTGTTGTTGGTCTTGGTGATGGACAGGTCAGCCACCGTCGGGCCGACGGTCGTCACCACGGGGCCGCCAGTGTTGCTGCCGGGATCAGGATCGGTGACGCCCGGAGGAGGCGTGACCGTCGCGGAGTTCGTGAAGCTGCCGGATTGCGGCGCCGTCGCCGTGATGGTGTAGGTGATGATGCCCCAAACCGGCATCTTCGTGATCACGCCGGTCAGCAGGTTGTCCGCACCAACGCTGGTCGCGCCACAGATGGCGCCGCCGCTGGCAGAGCAAACCGCCGAAACATTCGTCAGCACGTTCGGCAGATTGTCGCTGACAATCGCACCGTCCGCCGCCGCCGGTCCCTTGTTGGTCACGACCACCGTGTAGGTCATCTGCCCGTTGGGCGCAACGTTGGCCGGCCCGGTCTTGGCGATAACCAGATCAGCGCTGGTCGGCGGCGGCGTTTGAACCGTCGTCGGCTGGCTGGACGAGTTGTCGCCCGGATCAGGATCGGTCACCCCGTTGGGCGGTGTGACCGTCGCAGTGTTGGTGATTGATTGCGGCGACGCCGGAGCCGTGCCCGTGATGGTGTAGGTCAGCAGGCCGCTTGCCGGGAAGGTTGCAATGGTCTGGGAAATCACATTGCCCACGCCATTGGGGTTCGGGCAAACCGCACCGCCCGCCGCCTGGCAAACCCAGGACACATTGGTGATGACCGCCGGAACCGTGTCGCTGAAAGACGCGCCATTGGCCGCGCCCGGTCCGGCGTTGGTCACCGTCACAACGTAGCTGATCGTGCCGTTGGTCTGCACAGTGCTGGTGCCGACCTTCGTCACGGCCAGATTGGCCACCGGAGGAACCGGCACATTGATGACTTCGGTCATCGCCGCGCTGGTGTTATTGCCGGGGTTCGGATCGTTCACTCCCGTCGGCGGCGTCGCCGTCGCCACGTTGGTCATCGTTCCGATGGTCGCAGGCGCATTGCCTGTAATCGTGATGACCAGGTTGCCGCCCGGAGGCAGTGTCGGGATGGTTCCCGTCACGACTCCGGCGTTGACGGTCAAAACGCCGGGACAGACCGCACCCGCCAAAGCGCTGGTGCAGATTGCCGTCGCTCCCGTCAAGCCGGCGGGCAGCGTGTCGCTGAATGTCGTTCCGTTGGCGCTGCTCGGTCCCAGGTTCTTGATCTCGATAACGTAACTCACCGCGCCATTCACCTGGACGATGCCCGTGCCGTTCTTCTGCACGACGATGTCAGCATTCGGCCCCAGCACGTCAATGTCTGTCGCGGAGTTGTTGCCCGGTGTCGGATCAGTGGTTCCCGCCGGAACCGCGATGGTCGCCGTGTTGACCAGATTGCCCGTCGCGTTCGGCGAAATATCCACAAGCACGGTATAGGTCAGGCTGCCTCCCACCGGGAGGTTGGCGACCTGATTGATGCTCCCCGCCCCGTTGGCATTCGGGCAGACCGCGCCGCCTGCCGCGGCACAAGTCCACGTTGCCGACGTGATTGCCGCCGGGAAAGTATCGGTGATGGTCGCGCCAACCACCGCCGACGGCCCGTTGTTAACCGCCACGATGGTGTAAACCGTCTGGCCGCCAGGCGTGGCCGCCGTGACGCCGTCCGTCTTCGTGATGGCAAGATCAGCCACCGGCGCGGGCGTATCCGTGTCGGTCGCCGTGTTGTTGCCGTTGTTGGGATCGGTTGTGCCCGGAGGCGGCGTCACCGTTACGGCATTGACCAGGTTGCCCGTTGCGCTCGGCGAGACCTGTCCGACCACCGTGAAAGTCGCCGTCGCACCCGGAGCCAAATCAACCGTTGTGTTAATCGAGCCGGTGCCGCTGGCGGCGTCGCAGTTTCCGTTGGCGGAAGCCACGCAGGTCCAGGTCGCGGACGTGATTGCCGCCGGCAGGTTGTCCACCACGGTGGCGTTGCTGACGGACGACGGACCGTTGTTGGTCAGGGTGATGGTGTAGGTGACCGAGCCGCCCGGCGTGTAAGTCGTCGAACCGTCGGTCTTCGTGGCCGCCAGATCGGCTTGCGGATTGGGCGTGTCGGTGTCGGTCGCCGAATTGTTGCCCTGGTTCGGGTCGGTTGTTCCTTGCGGCGGAGCAACGTTGGCCGTGTTGACCAGATTGCCGGTCGCGTTCGGGGAAACCTGCGCCGTCACCGTGAAGTTTGCCGTGCCGTTGACCAGCAGCGTGGCGGTTGCGTTGATGTTGCCGGTCCCGTTCGCCGAACCGCAGCTTGAACCAGCCGAAGCCGTGCAAGTCCACGTTGCGGAGGTGATCGCCGCAGGCAGTGTGTCGGTAATCAGCGCGTTGGTGGCCACGGATGGCCCGTTGTTCGTCGCCACGATGGTGTACGTCACCGTGCCGCCCGCCGTGTAGGTTGCCGAACCGTCCGTCTTGGTAATGGCCAGATCAGCCTGCGGCGTCAGTGTGTTGGTATCGGTCGCCGTATTGTTGCCCGGTGTCGGATCGGTTGTGCCGGCCGGAGTCGTGACGGTTGCGGTGTTGGTCAGGCTGCCTGTCGCCGACGCCGAAATGGTCGCCGTCAGCGTGAAGGTCGCCGTGCCGTTCCTGAGCAGGTTGACAGTGGTATTGATGTTGCCCGTCCCGTTGGCCGCGCCGCAGCTTGACCCGGCGGAAGCCGCGCAAGTCCACGTCGCACCGGACAGGTTTGCTGGCAGCGTGTCGGCCACCGTCGCCCCCGTCACATCGGACGGCCCGTTGTTGGTCGCCACGATTGTATAGGTCACGGTCTGGCCCGGCACGGAAGTCGTCTGGCCGTCGGTCTTGGTGATGGCCAGATCGGCCTGCGGAGCGGGCGTGTCCGTATCCGTCGCCGAGTTGTTGCCCGGGTTCGGATCGGTCGTTCCGGCGGGCGTTGTCACCGTCGCCGTGTTGACCAGGTTGCCGGTCGCACCGGACGCGATCTGTACCGTCAGCGTGAAGGTCGCCGTGCCCGCTGGCAACAAGCTGACCGTCGTGTTGATTGAGCCATTGCCCGCAGCCGCCGTGCAGGACGAACCAGCCGAAGCCGCGCAAGTCCAGCTTCCCGACGTGGCGCCAGCAGGCAGCGAATCGGTCACCGTCGCGCCTGTTACTGCCGACGGGCCGTCGTTGGTGACGACAATGGTGTAAGTGGTCGAACCGCCCGGCGTGTAGGTCGCCGAACCGTCCGTCTTGCTCATGCGCAGGTCTGCCACCGGCGCGGGCGTGTCGGTTTCGGTCGCCGAGTTGTTGCTCGGATTCGAATCCGTCACCCCGGCGGGCGTGTTGACCGTCACCGTGTTGGTCAGGTTGCCCGTCGCGGTCGGCGAAATTTGCGCCGTCACAATGAAGGTCGCCGTCCCGCTCGGCAGCAAGTTGACCGTGGTCGAGATGTTGCCGTTGCCATTGGACAGCGTGCAGCTTGATCCGGCGCTGGCCGTGCAAGTCCAACTGGCCGACGTGACCGCCGCCGGGAACAGGTCCGTGACCGTCCCGCCGTTGATCGTGCTGGGGCCGTTGTTGGTGGCCACGATGGTCCAGACCACCGTCCCGCCGGGCGTGTAGGTCGCCGGAGCACTGACCTTCGTCACGCCCAGGTCGGTTTGCGGGAAAGGCGTATCCGTGTCGGTCGCCGAGTTGTTGCTCTGGTTCGGGTCGGTCGCTCCGGCAGGCGGATTAACTGTCACCGTGTTGGTCAGGTTACCGGACGCGCCGGCCAGCACCGGAACCGTGTAAGTGAAGGTCGCCGATCCGCCGACGATCAGGTTGACGGTCGTGGCGATGTTGCCCGAACCGCTGGGCGCGCCGCAGGAAGAACCGGCGGTCGCCACGCAAGTCCACGAAGAGGCGGCCACATTCACCTGCCCGGCGGGCAGGTTGTCGGTGACGGTCGCTCCGGTGATGTTGCTGGGGCCGCTGTTTGATACCACCATCGTGTAAACCGTGTTGGTTCCAGCGGTGTAGGTTGCCGAACCGTCCGTCTTCGTCACCGCCAAATCAGCCACGGGGGCGGGCGTGTCGGTGTCGGTCGCGGAGTTGTTGCCCGGCGTCGGATCGGTCGTTCCGCCGGGTGCTGCCACCGTCGCCGTGTTGACCAGGTTGCCGGTCGCGGCGGCGGAAATCTGCGCCGTCACCGTGAAAGTCGCCGTCCCGCCAACCAACAGATTGACAGTGGTCGAGATGTTGCCCGATCCGTTCGGCGCGCCGCAGGTTGAGCCGCCGCTGGCCACGCAAGTCCACGTCGCAGACGTGACCGCCGCCGGGAAGGTGTCCGTCACCGGCGCGTTTGTTACAGCCGAAGGCCCGGCGTTCGACACCGTGATCGTGTAGGTGGTCGAAGCGCCCGGTGTGTAGGTCGCCGAACCGTCCGTCTTGGTGATCGCCAGATCGGACACCGGCGTTGGCGTGTCGGTGTCAGTCGCGGAGTTATTGCCCGGCACCGGATCGGTCACGCCCGCCGGAGGTTGCACAGACGCAGTGTTGACCAGATTGCCCGTCGCCGTGGATGAAATCTGCGCCACGACGGTGAAGGTGGCCGTCGCGCCAGGAGCCAGATTGACCGTCGTGTTGATGTTGCCCGTGCCGTTGGGAGCAGCGCAGGAGCCTCCCACGCTGGCCAGACAAGTCCAGGCCGCGCTGGTCACTCCAGCAGGCAGGTTGTCAATTACCGAAGCGGTCGAAACCGAACTGGGGCCGTTGTTGGTGACGACAATGGTGTAGGTCGTCGAAGTCCCCGGCGTGTAAGTGCCCGTGCCGTCCGTCTTGGTGATCGTCAGATCGGCTTGCGGATTGTTCGAGTCAATATCCGTCGCCGTGTTATTGGCCAGGTTCGAGTCGGTCTGGCCCGCGCCGGGCGTGACCGTCGCCGTGTTGGTCAGGTTGCCGGTCGTTCCCGGAGCGATCGTGCCGCTGACCGTGATGGTCAGGAAGTTCGCCGCCCCCGCCGGAATGCTGGCGTTAAGGAACGAGACGTTGTTGCCCGCCGAATTGTTCGTGCCGCAATTGGCCGCGCCGCTCGGCGTGCAATTGATGGTCAGGCCGCTGATCGAGGCCGGAATGGTGTCGGCCACGCTGACGCCTGTTGCGTTCGAGGGGCCGGCGTTGTTCACCACGATGGTGTAAGTGATGCCGCCGCCCGGCGTGTAGGTCGTCGAACCGTCCGTCTTCGTGATTGAAAGATCGGTCAGGGTATTCGGCGTGTCCGTGTCGGTCGCCGAGTTGTTGCCCGGCGTCGGATCGGACTGGCCCGCGCCCGCCGTCACCGTCGCCGTGTTCACCAGATTGCCGGTGGTCGCAGGGTTGACCGTACCGCTGACCGTGATGGTCAGGAAGTTCGCCGCGCCCGCCGCGATGCTGACATTGGTGAACGAAAGGGCATTGCCCGCCGAGCCGTTCGTGCCGCAACTGGCAGTGCCGCTCGCCACGCAATTGATGGTCGTTCCGGTGATCGCCGCCGGAATGGTGTCGGCCACGCTCGCACCGGTTGCGTTCGAGGGTCCGGTGTTGCCAACCACGATGGTGTACGTGATCGCATTGCCCGCCGTGTAGGTCGCCGAACCGTCCGTCTTCGTGATTGAAAGATCGGTGATCGCGTTCGGCGTGTCCGTGTCGGTCGCCGAGTTGTTGCCCGGCGTTGGGTCGGTCTGGCCCGCGCCCGCCGTGACCGTCACCGTGTTGGTCAGGTTTCCGGTCGTGGCGGGATTGACCGTGCCCATCACTGTGATGGTCAGGAAGTTGCCCGCGCCCGCCGCAACGCTCACATTGGTGAACGAAAGGGCATTGCCTGCCGAAGCGTTCGTGCCGCAACTGGCCGTGCCGCTCGCCACGCAATTGATCGTCGTGCCGGTGATGGCCGCCGGAATTGCATCCGCCACGCTCGCGCCGGTTGCATTCGAAGGGCCGTTGTTGCTGACCGTGATCGTGTAGCTGATCGCGTTGCCCGCCGTGTAAGTTGCTGAACCGTCCGTTTTGGTGACGGCCAGATCGGTTTGCAGATTCGGCGTATCAGTGTCGGTCGCCGAGTTGTTGCCCGGCGTCGGATCGGTCACGCCCGGCGGAGTCGCCACGGTCGCGGTATTAACCAGGTTGCCGGTCGCGGCGGAGGAAATCTGCGCGTTGATCGTGAAGGTCGCCGTTGCGCCCGGATTCAGGTCAACCGTCGTGTTGATTGACCCCGTGCCGTTGGCCGCGTCGCAGTTGCCGCCCGCGCTGGCCAGACAAGTCCATGTCGCGCTGCTGATGCCGGCCGGGAGCGTGTCCACCACCGAGGCGTTGTTGACCGCGCTGGGACCATTGTTGGTGACGACGACGGTGTAGGTCGTCGAAGTGCCGGGAATGTAGCTGGCCGCGCCGTCGGTCTTGGTGATCGAAAGATCGGCCATCGCATCGTTGGAGTCCGTATCGGTTGCAGAGTTATTGCCGTTGTTTGGATCGGTCTGGCCCGCGCCGGGCGTGACCGTCACAGTGTTAACCAGGCTGCCCGTCGTCGCTGGATTGATCGTTCCACTGACCGTGATGGTCAGGAAGTTGCCTGCACCCGCCGAAACGCTGGCGCCCGTGAAGGAAACGTTATTGCCCGCTGAGCCATTCGTTCCGCAGTTTGCGGTGCCTGTGGCCACGCAATTTACGGTCAGACCGGTGATCGAAGCCGGAACCGTGTCGGCCACGACGACGCCCGTCGCGTTCGATGGGCCGGCGTTGGCAACCACGATCGTATAGGTGATCGCACCGCCGGGCGTGTAGGTTGTGGAACCGTCCGTCTTGGTAATTGACAGATCAGTTTGCGGATTCGGCGTGTCGGTGTCCGTCGCCGAGTTATTGCCCGGCGTCGGATCGGTGACACCGGCAGGAACCGCCACTGTCGCCGTGTTGACCAGGTTGCCGGTTGCCCCGGGCGAAATCTGCGCCGTCACGGTGTAGGTCGCCGTGCCATTCAGCAACAGCGAAACGGTGGTCGAGATATTGCCGGTTCCGTTGGCCGCGCCGCAGCTTGAACCGCCGCTTGCCACGCACGTCCACGTTGCGGATGTCACCGCCGCCGGGAAAGTATCCGTGACGGAAGCATTGGTGATTGCATCCGGCCCGTTGTTCGTCACCACGATGGTGTAGGTCACGGGGCTGCCCGGTGTGTAGGTCGCCGAACCGTCCGTCTTGGTGATCGCCAGATCGGCCACAATTACCACGTTTGTGATAACCGGCCCGCCGATGTTGTCGGTCGGATCAGGATCGGTAACTCCCGTGGGCGGCGTAATCAGCGCCGAATTGACGAAAGTCCCTGATGCCGGGCCTGTGCCTGTAATGGTAAGCGTGACGGTGCTGCCCGCCGGCAGGCTGGCAATGTTGAATGAAATGGTATTACCGCTGCCCGACGGCGTTCCGCAACTCGCGCCGCCTGTGGCGCTGCCGCAAGTCCAGTTCACGCCGGTCACCGCTGCCGGAACAATGTCGCTGAACGGCGCATTGGTTACGCCGGAGGGACCGGAATTACCGACAATCACTTTGTAGGTGATGGCCGCGTTCGGTCCAACCGTGCTGGGGCCGGTCTTGACCGCATACAGATCGGCTGTCGTCGGCGTGGGCGCCACCGTTGTCGTCACCGAGCTGGTGTTGTTGGCGGGGTTCGGATCGGTCACACCTGCCGGTGTTGCAACCGTCACCGTGTTCGTGAATGTACCTGATGCCGGCGCCGTGCCGGTGACCGTGAAAGTCACACTTGCACCCACCGGGAATGTGGTGATGGTGGTGTTGATATTCCCGGAACCATTTGCGGCTCCGCAGACCGCCCCGGCAGTTGCGTTTCCGCAAGTCCAGGTGACGCCGGTGATCCCTGCCGGAATGGTGTCCATCACCGTCGCGCCATTGGCTGCGCCAGGCCCGGCGTTGGTCACGACGATCGTGTACGTGATAGCTCCGTTTGCCGCAATCGATGCGGGGCCGGATTTGATGACTGCCAGGTCGGCATTCGTCGGCGCCGGGCCGACGCCCGTCGTCACGCTGCTGTTGTTATTGCTCAGGTCTGGATCGGTCACGCCTGCCGGAGCCGTCACCGTCGCCGTGTTGACGAAAGTCCCTGAAGCCGGTGCAGTGCCTGTTACGGTGAATGTCACGCTGCCGCCCGGCGGGAAGGTCGTGACGGTGGTGTTGATGTTGCCGACACCGTTGGCCGTGCCGCAAGTCGCGCCGCCAGTCCCTGCGCCGCAAGTCCACGTCACTCCGGTCAACACGCCTGGGAAGGGGTCGGTCACTGTCGCGCCATTGGCCGAACTCGGCCCGGCGTTGCTGACACGGATTGTGTAGGTCACGATGCCGCCCGCCGTAACGGTCACGGGACCGTTCTTTTGAACTGCCAGGTCGGCAATTGGATTCGACGTGTCGGTATCGGTCGCGGAGTTGTTGCCGGGTGTTGGATCGGTCTGGCCCGCGCCCGCCGTGACAGTCGCCGTGTTGACCAGATTACCGGTCGTTGCCGGGTTGATCGTGCCGCTGACCGTGATGGTCAGGAAATTGCCCGCGCCTGCGTTGATGTTGACGCCAGTGAACGAAAGGTTATTGCCTGCCGAAGCGTTCGTGCCACATGTAGCCGTGCCGGTCGCCACGCAACCAATTGTCGTTCCGGTGATTGCCGCCGGAATCGCGTCAGCCACGCTGGCGCCGGTCGCGTTCGAGGGGCCGTTGTTTGAAACCACGATGGTGTACGTGATGACGTTGCCCGGTGTGTAAGTTGCCGAACCGTCTGTCTTCGTGATCGCCAGATCGGTTTGCGGATTCGGCGTGTCCGTATCGGTCGCCGTGTTGTTGCCCGGCGTCGGATCGGTCTGGCCCGCGCCCGCCGTGACAGTCACGGTGTTGACCAGATTGCCGGTCGTGCCCGCGCCGACCGTGCCGCTAACCGTGATCGTCAGGAAGTTCGCCGCGCCCGCGTTGATGTTGACGCCGGTGAAGGAAAGATTATTGCCCGCCGAAGCGTTTGTGCCACAAGTGGCCGTGCCGCTGGCCACGCAATTGATCGTCGTTCCGGTGATTGAAGCCGGAATCGTGTCGGCCACGCTTGCGCCGGTCGCGTTCGAGGGACCGTTATTGCTGACCACGATGGTGTAGGTGATCGCATTGCCCGCCGTGTAGGTCGCTGAACCGTCCGTCTTCGTAACGGCCAGATCGGTTTGCGCATTCGGCGTATCGGTATCCGTCGCCGTGTTGTTGCCCGGCGTCGGATCGGTCTGCCCCGCGCCGGCTGTGACAGTCACCGTGTTGACCAGATTGCCGGTCGTCCCCGCGCCGACCGTGCCGCTGACCGTGATCGTCAGTGAATTCGCCACGCCCGCCGCGATGCTGACATTGGTGAACGAAAGGGCATTGCCCGCCGAAGCGTTCGTGCCGCAACTGGCCGAGCCATTCGCCACACAACTGATCGTCGTTCCGGTGATCGCCGCCGGAATCGTGTCGGCTACGCTCACGCCCGTCGCGTTCGAGGGGCCGTTGTTCGTGACCACGATCGTGTAGGTGATCGCATTGCCCGCCGTGTAGGTCGCCGAACCGTCTGTCTTTGTAATCGCCAGATCGGTGCTTGGGGCCGGTGTGTCAGTATCAGTGGACGTGTTGTTGGCCGGCATCGGATCGGTTTGGCCCGCGCCCACCGTGACGACGGCCGTGTTGACCAGATTGCCGGTCGTGCCCGCGCCCACCGTGCCCATGATCGTGATGGTCAGGAAGTTCGCCCCGCCGGCATTGATACTGACGCCGGTGAACGAAAGGCTATTGCCCGACGAACCGTTCGTGCCGCAACTGGCCGTGCCGCTCGCCACGCAACTGATCGTCGTCCCGGTGATTGAAGCCGGAATCGTATCCGCCACCGAGACACCGGTCGCGTTCGACGGCCCCGCGTTGTTCACAACGATGGTGTAAGTGATCGCATTGCCCGCCGTGTAGGTCGCTGAACCGTCCGTCTTCGTGATCGAAAGATCGGTTTGTGGATTCGGCGTGTCTGTATCGGTCGCCGAGTTGTTGCCTGGCGTCGGATCGGTCTGACCAGCGCCCGCCGTCACCGTCACTGTGTTGACCAGATTGCCGGTCGTACCCGCGCCAACCGTGCCGCTGACCGTGATGGTCAGGAAGTTCCCCGCACCTGAGTTGATGCTGACGCCGGTGAATGACAGGTTATTACCCGCCGAAGCGTTCGTGCCGCAACTGGCCGTGCCGGTCGCCACGCAATTGATCGTCGTGCCGGTGATTGAAGCCGGAACGGTGTCAGCCACCGAAACGCCGCTGGCGTTCGAGGGACCGTTGTTCGAAACCACGATCGTGTAAGTGATCGCATTGCCCGCCGTGTAGGTCGCCGAACCGTCCGTCTTGGTAACGGCCAGATCGGTTTGCGGATTGACTGGGTCGCTGTCGCTGGCCGTGTTGTTACCCGGCGTCGGATCGGTCGTGCCCGCCGGAGGCGCGATATTCGCCGTGTTGGTCACCGTTCCGCTCATCGCCGTCACGTTGGCCGCGACCGTAAAAGTGACGCTGCCGCCCGATGGCAGGGTTGGAATGACGATTCCAGCACCTTGCATCAGAGCCACCGTCGTGTTGCCCGCCGTCGGACAAGCCGCTCCGCCCGTCGCGCCCGAACACATCACGCTGGTGGCGGTCAGTCCGGTCACCGCCGGATCGGTGAAGACTGCGTTATTGGCCGCGCTCGGGCCGTTATTCGTCACCACGATGGTGTAAGAAGTTGTTCCACCGGCATTGACTGAAGCCGTGCCGTTGGTCTTGGTAACTGAAAGATCGGCCTGCGGCGTCACCGTGTCGGTGTCGCTGGCCGAATCATTGGCCGCGTTCGGATCAATATTCCCCGCCGGCTCACTGATGGTCGCGGTATTGGTAATGCTGCCGGAAGTCGCCGTCACATTCACCATCACGGTGAAAGTGACGCTGCCGCCGGAAGGCAAGGTTGGAATGACGATTCCCGCCCCCTGCATCAAGGCCACCGTGGTGTTGCCCGCCGTTGGACATACCGCGCCCCCCGCCGCCGAGCCGCAAGTCACCGAAGTCGGGCTGATCCCAGCCGCCGCCGGGTCCCGGAAAATCGCTCCGTTTGCCGACGAGGGACCGAGATTGCTGACCACAATCGTGTAAGTCGTCGTTCCGCCCGCGTTGACCGTCGTCACGCCGTCGGTCTTTGTAATCGCCAGGTCGGACACCGGCGTCACCGTATCGGTGTCGCTCGCCGTGTTGTTGGCAAGATTGGTATCGGTCACGCCTGCCGGAACTGTGACGCTTGCCGTGTTGGTCACGCTGCCGGAAGTTGCCGTCACTGTCGTCGTCACCGTGAAGGTCACCGTGCCGCCCGAAGGCAAAGTCGGAATCGCCACCGTCCCGGCTTCCAGGTTGGCGACGTTCAATTGTCCCGCGCCGCCGCCCGCCGTCGGGCAAACAGCCCCACCCGTCACCCCGGTGCAGGCCACCGCCGTCTTCGTCAGCCCGGTCGCCGCCGGATCGCTAATCGTCGCGCCATCCGCCGCCGCCGGGCCGTTGTTGGTCACAACCACGGTATAAACGTTGGTTGTCGAACCGGCGTTGACCGTCGTCACGCCGTTGGTTTTGGTGATTGCCAGATCGGCAACGGCCTGAAGCGGCACATTCGGATAGGTGAAATTAAAGTTCGTGCGCAAACAGGCATCCGCGACTTCCACCTGAATGCGGCAGGACGTGCCTGAATTGGGAGCGTTGAAGGTCGGATTCGCATTGGTCGCCGAAGGACTGAAGGTGCCTCCGCAGGTGTTGGTCCAGAGGTATGTAAATGCCGGATTCCCGCCCGTCACGGTTGAAGTCAACGGATAGGATTGTCCGGGAACGAAGGTCGCCGGAATGCCGCCAATGGTGATGCTGGGCCGCGTGTCAATGCCCGCCAGCAGCACAAAGTTGAAATAGGCGCGCTGCGCCTCGATTTGCTCTGGATCAGTGCCGCCGATGTCGTGGCTGCCTTGATACATCACAATGCCGTTATTGGGTCCGTCAAAGCCTCTCCCGTACACCAGCTTGGCAGCTTTGCCATCCGAAAGCTTCGGGTTGTTCTGGGGAGGAATGTTCTCATGGTCGGGATCGAAGATG
Organism: Heliomicrobium sp.; assembly: GCA_021155085.1. Taxonomy (GTDB): domain Bacteria; phylum Acidobacteriota; class Blastocatellia; order RBC074; family RBC074; genus RBC074. The sequence continues at coordinate 117,665 of JAJNQA010000008.1, forward strand.
GCGACGCTTGCGCCCGGTCTCCAGGCGCTGGTGACCTGCCCGACACTCGACGTGTTGAACACCAGCGGCATAACGATTTGCTCGGAACCGTTTTCCTGCGCGCCATCCATGCCCTTTAAATTAGCAGCGGCGTTGCCGTTGTTATAAAGGATCTGCATGATCGGATGGCTGACAAAGGCGGTGTCGTAAGTGTAACCGGTCGCCGGATAGGAGCCATCTTGGTGATCGGCATAGCCGCCATTGGTGCCTTCCGGAAAATCGCCCTGGTAATGCGCCAACCCTTGCGTCGAGAGGAAGTTCAGATTCGGGAATAAACCCACGTCCCCCGGATCGTCCAGGGTTTCCAGCACGCTGATCGCGTGGCAACCGGCCCATATGTATCCGCCAACATTATTGAAGGTGAGCAGGTTGTTATGCGTGGCGAAGGTCGGGTCGGCGTGCGGCATAATGAATAGGTCGTCGCAACTCGACAACGCGCTAGGCGCTTTGACTGAGTATGCCGAAGCCGGAATTCCCGCCCTGACGTAGAAGTTCGCCGCGATCGTGTTATTGGTGTTATTCAGCGCCGAATTGGGGAAGTAAGTGATGGTGTCATAAATCGGAATATTGGTCATCGGAGCGGTGGTCGGCCCATCCACCACAACGCCAGCGGTCTTCGCGGTGTTGATCGCCGTAAGCACCGATGCGGTGACAAATTCCGCCGGGATAATAAACGCCCCGGATTTGTAATTCCTGGTGAGGTTCGGAGTTCCCGGATTGAAGCTGAAATCCGTATCGTCGTATGCCGTCTTGTTATCTCTGATCGCCCAATATACGGGAATCTTATTCGTCCTGACCAAGGTATAGATAAACCCGTACGGCCTCAAACCATTGGCCTGGGTTTGTGAGGGGCCAGCATTTGTAGCTGCTGCAACACCTGACATATTGATGATGTAAGCACCAGCCGAGAAGTTGGTCGGCGTGCTGGCGAACATCATGCTGCTGGCGCGCGCAGTCGGCGAGAAAGCGTTTTTCGCCGGCAGCGGATCGGTGGCGCTCCTCATTTTATGAACGCCGGGAATCACCGGCTGCTTGTCGCTCAGGAAGCCGAAGGCCTGAGACAACCGTGCGTTTTCCCGTCGCGCGGCAACGGAGAAAACATTCGGATTCGCGAGCGATCCGGTGAGGGATTTATAGCCCCGATCGCGCTGATTGATTGAGGCCGGCGACGTCCCCTGGCTGGGGCTCCCTCCACTGTTTCCTTTTGTGTACCCTCGATCCGACGCGCTCAGCAACGCCGCAACGAAGACTAATAACACTGTTGTAATAACAGCAAATCGTGTGTGTATTCGGGGGATGTTCATTCGTTACTCCTTCACGTTATTACGTCTCTTACGCTCGGCCAGTTAAGCGAACTTGGCCGAATTACCAATTGTTAAAGAACTGCTCGCTTCACTACTGATCAAGCAGTTAGGGGGTTCAAGTTCCGCAGGACTGCTGGCCGCGTATTTGCGCAACCTTCAGTCATTGAATTTTTTCTTCGATTTAGACGATGGATGTTTCTGAATAACCTATGCCTGGAAGCCTGTGGATTTGCTCCTCCGCGAAAGCAAGACCGCGTTCTGCGGCTGATCCCTGCGCCTGCTGCAAGTCAACCGGCAACAAGCCCTGACCTGCGGCATATCGAACAAGATCTGCCTGATTGTGTAAGGATAATTTCCGCATCATGTGGTATTTGTGAAGCTCCACTGTCTTATTGCTCAGGCCAAGCAGGGAGGCGACTTGTCTGGTCATATAACCCTTTATCAACAAGTCGAACACTTCTTGTTCACGAGCGGATAACGCAATTTTGTTTCCGGGCTGACCGAGCCGCCAGTACTCCAGGTAACGTGCGATCAGTGCTTCCCGGATATCAATGTCCACGTATGCTTTCCCTTTGGTAAGCTCGCGAATAGCATCGAAAAATGTATCTGTATTTGCCTGCTTGCTGATGTATCCAGTTACTCCCAGTTTGAATAACATGATTAGCTCATCCAGATTCAGGTGATTGGTAAGCGCCATGATCCGAGCCTGACCTGCCACCTCCCTCAACTGGAAAATGGTGCTGCGATATTCAAACCTCTTCTCGGATGCATCGAAAAGAATAATTCCGGCCACCTTGTTCGCGATGTGCGGCAAAGCCTCCTGACTACTCTCCCAATGGCCCAGCACTTCAAAATCGGGATGCCTGCCGATCAGTAATGACAGGCACTCCCGCACCAGGCGTTGCTGATCAATAATGACGACTTTCGTCTTGTTCATAATTCGCCTGACAGTCCTACAGGCATTCCGATCAATCGGCGTTACCCGGCATTCGTGGACACACCGATTCCGTGGCTTCCAGCAAGAGCGAGCAACGGCAATGAGCAAGCGCAGGCGTCATTGCCTGCCATCAAGCTCACGTGGCTGCCATTCCCCCTACAGACAGCCATCCCAAGCGACGACAGGCAATGACGCCTGCACTCATGTCGAGAAAATAACTCATCAATGCCGGCCCTCTCGTTTTTACGGACCAATGCCTTCGAAGTGGATAACAACATGAAGATTTGCCATCGTGGGAATGGTTCCAATTGTGATTTGGCGGGAGGTTTGCTATGTTTTGACGCACGAAACCCTGGCCGCTAAATCAGCGGTAATTTGCCATCCTGCAAATTGGTTTCCAGTTTGAGAGCCGTGAATCAGACGGCTCTCAAACGCTTTCAGTTCTCAGCAATCTCCACAGAAGCCCCTTTCCAAGAATTCAGACCGAAACTAGCTCACGTGCTATTCACACAGAGAGACAGTTACTCCTGCCTATCCAGGGGTGTAGTGGTAGATTCCAATGCCAACGCGAATTTGGATATAGGTTATTTAGGGAAAACTGCATTAACAATGCACTGCCATTGGCTCTTTATTCTTAACCGAAGCATCAATCCCTACCCTGAAACTATGTAGCTGATTGAACCGAACGATCTAAAAAGCAAAAGCAGCGTCTCTGCCAGTAATGCAGCCGTGTGGGCGGCTTTGATGGGTTTCATTACTACAGTCTTAAGGTAACATCTTCTGTCAGTCCGGATGGGCAAACCGAACCTGATTCCATCCAATCACTTCCTAACCTACACTGCTACTGTACACAAAATGGGTAGGAAAAAAAATACGTAGTATTACGTATTTTTTACCATAGTATGTAGGATTAAACTACCGGCACAACGCAACTGTCCAGGACAAGCCATTCGAAAACCCCCTATATTGATGATTAGTGGCCCAGCTTGCGGAATCTGCTTGTTGATTCCAGATCGCCCTCTCGCCTACTACGCCCTCAAAGTATCATCATCATGCTGAAAAAACTGGCGACGATGTACTGGAAAACTGGCACGGTTGACCGTTCCCTGCTTACCGCCGGACTCACTCCTGGCAAAAATGTAGGCTAACTGGCCAGTACAATTATCAGAAAAATAAGCAGGAATGGCTATCCGTACTCCTACTCATATTGATATGAGTAGGAGTACTCATATTCATAAATGGCACTACTTAGTTATTTAGAAGCTGGCTTTTATTGGTGAGAGCGAACTTGAGCAGGGCATTTGGTCCGCGCAATTCCAGTTTTCGGCAGATGTGGGCGCGGTGATTTTCCACTGTTCGCAGGCTGATCCCTAATTCTTGAGCAATTACTTTGGTTGGCTTGTCTTCGGCAATCCGTTGCAGCACGAGACGTTCGGTTGGCGTTAGATACAGGATGCTTGGCTTATGTTCCATCAACTCAGTGGCACGACGAGACCGATTGACTAAAAAGGTTGAAAGCGAGGGACTGATGAAATGCTGGCCGGCGACAACGGTTTTGATGCTGGCGACAATGTCGGAAACCGCACTGTCCTTGAGCAAATACCCCAGAGCCCCCAGGTCGAATGCGCCATTGAACAGCGATTCATCCCGATGCATGGTCAGAAAAATGATTGCGGGCTGAATCCGGAACGATTGCAACTGCCGGGCAACATCAAATCCATTCCGGCCCGGCATATCAACATCCAACACCACCACATCGGGCTGCAATTCGCTGATGCGCGCAAGAGCTTCGTCTCCATTTCCCGCCTCTCCCACAACGTTGAGCGCCGGGTCTGAACCGAGAATCTGGCCCAGGCCGCGGCGAAACACGGGATGGTCATCAGCAATCACGATGCGAATTTTATTGATCATAGCGTCCTCTTCTTGTTTGCAACATCACCAATCGTGACGGAAATGGTTGTTCCCCTGCCCGGAGCGGATTCGATTTTGTATTCGCCTCCCAGCAGGCGCGCGCGCTCGGCGATGCCGCTCAACCCAAAGCCGCGTTGTTTCTGATCGAGCCGATCCAACATAAAACCCCGTCCGTTGTCTGAAACCTGCAGCCGGATGGACGTATCCCGTTCAATCAAGACCCCGGCCTGAGTCGCACCGGAATGTTTGACCACGTTGTTCAAGCATTCCTGCACGATGCGGTAAAAACTGATTTCGTCATCAGGACTGAATGCTCCATCCAGGTCAGCAATGCGAGCCATCAGGTCAATGCCCGAAGAAGTGGCAATCTGTTCCACCATAAATTTCAATGTTCTTGTCAGACCGATCTTGTCCAATTGAAAGGGCCGCAAATGGAACACAATCTGCCGGGTTTCCTCGATCGCCTGCGAAGCGTTTTCGGCAATCTCGTTCATCTGACCACGCGCAGGCGCATCTTCGGGAGTAAGCATCAAACTGAGCGCCGTCCAGTTTTTGATGACCAGCAGCCGTTGTCCCAGGCTATCGTGCAATTCGGCGGCAATACGTTTGCGCTCGCGTTCCTGGGATTCGATCAATTGCCGCGAAAACTGGATTTGATCAGCGCGCTGGCGTTCCAGTGTTTCCACCCGGCGGCGGTGCCTTAATATCAGCGTCCCCAGCAGAATTCCGACAATCCCGCTCACGGACAACAACGCAAACCACCACGTTCGCCAATATGGCGTCAGCACGGAAATCCGCACACTGGCTCCAGTTGTATTCCAAACGCCATCGCTGTTGGCGGCATTCACGTGAAAGGTATAAGTGCCCGGCGGCAAATAGGGAAAATATGCCACGCGCCGAGTTCCCGCATCCATCCAGTCGGCATCCAATCCTTCCAGCCTGTATTTGAATTTGACCTGTTCCGATTTGATAAAGCTCAACCCGGTGTAATGGATCTCCAAATCGCGCTGTCCCGCCCGAATCGTCACACCATTTTGAAAATCAATCTGCCGGCGTTCCAGCGTCAAAGATTCGATCAACACCGGCGGCGGTTGCGGGTTGAGACGCACGGTATCGGGGTCAAACACGGCGACTCCGCCCATGGTCGGGAACCAGATTTTTCCGTCGTCAGCGGTCAATCCGGCGGGTTGCCGTCCGCCGTTGCATTCGCTGTTGAGCATCCCATCCTGCTTGCCGAACGCAATGCTGGTAATTTTAAGAATACGGCCATCGGCGAAATCGTTCAGATCCTGGCGGCTGACGCGGTAAATGCCTTTGTTGCAACTGATCCAGAAATATCCATGCTTGTCCTCCAGAATGTGAAACACGCCGTTGTTGTACAACCCATGCTCCGTCCGGTAATTGAAGAATTTGCCATCCCGAAAGCGGCTTAATCCGTCGTCATAGGTTCCAATCCACAAAGTGCCTTCGCCGTCTTCGTAAATCGAACGCACGCGATTGCCAACCAATCCTTGCGCTGTCGTGAAGTTGATGAACTTGCCGTCCTTGAATTGCGCCAACCCGCCATAGGTGCCAAACCAAAGCTCGCCTTTGCGAGGTCCGTGTTTTGTTTCGTAAATGACTTTCACGTCATCATTCGGTAACCCGTCGCTGGCCGTGTAGCGCGCGATCAACTGATCGCCCTGAAATTTTAACAGCCCTTGATCACCACCGACCCAGACCGCGCCTGTGCCGTCTTCCTGAATGGCATATGCTAAAAAAGGGCCTGTTATTTGTGGTGTCAGGTCCTTCAACATTTTCCCATCCCAAATGAATAATCTGTCAGACAGGCCAACCCATAACCGGCCCGCATGATCTTCCCATAAGGACTTCACCAGACCATCTTGCTCAAACAAAACCTTTGACTCAAACTTACCACCACGAAAACGGCTCAAGCCATGCACGGCTCCAATGTAAATGTCGCCATTCCGGGTTTGCAGCAATGGATAGACTTCATTGTGTAGCAGCCCGTTTTCGGTCGAATACGCGGTGATGAATTTTCGTTTCAGGCGGTATAACCCCTTGGACGTGCCCACCCAGATTGCTCCTTCACGATCAGACCACACGGAATAATAAACAGCCTGGGGCAGGCCATGTTCCTGCCCATAGAACGTAAATCCTCCGTCTTTGAACCGAACCAATCCGTCGGCCTCTTGCAAGCTAAGAGCCGTCGTGAACCACATTCCGCCCTCATCGTCATGCATGGCAGGACTTAGCGGTATTCCCTTCAAGCCCCATTCCTTTTCCGAGTAGCGGGTAACCTGACCATCGCGGAGGTAAAAAACTGTTCTTGTCGTTCGATTTCCGATCCACAAACCTCCCTGCCGGTCTTCGAACACAGCCATTGCCTTGATCACTCCGCCTGATTGTAAAACGGGATAATTGATTTCCCGGCGGCCTACCGATTCCGTGACATCGGTAAAACTTATTTTCCAGACTTTCCCGGATGATCCCCAAAATAGCCGGCTCACGATCCCATCATAGAGCGGTTCGCCCCTGACAAATCCGTTTCCGCGCCAATAAACAAAGTCTCCTCCCGCCATTTGAAACAATTCTCCATTTCCATCAAGGTTGAGTAGGGTAGTACGATTGGATAGCAAGCCATGCGCGGTGGTATATGTTTTGAAAACTCCGTCGCGGTAGGCGGTAACCCCCGCGTCTTCCGTGCTTGCCCACAGGGTTCCATGTTTATCCTCAATCAACCAGAGAAACCGATTGCTGTTCAGACCCGGCGTATTGCTCTTATTGAAGACCGTGAACCGCACGCCATCAAAGCGAACCAGGCCATCCAAGGTCGCCAGCCACAAATACCCATCGCGCGTTTGCCTGATGTAGCGCACGGAGTTTTGCGGCAACCCATTGTCGGTCGTCCAATGGTCCACTTGATAGAGTGGCGATTGCGCGAAGGCGTGCGCGCCCGGCAGCGTCAAATAAAGTGCCCCAATCATCGTCACAAAACATCGGATGGAAAGGATGAGGATTAACCGATTTGGCACGAAGTTCTCCCAAGCTGAATCAGAATTTGAGTTTCCTGTGGGGTATGGATAACGTGAGATCGAAGTAATTCCCGAACGCAGTCAATAGCTTGGTTCTTGACACGAAATGCCGCATTGCCGCCGCATCGTGGAAGCGCTGGTTTTATTGGCTCCTGCAAAACTGAAAATAAGCCCCAAAACCGGCAGAATCTAAAGCGTTGAATGCACGGAGTTTTTGCGTCGAACTCAGATTAGGGATAGTAAGGGCATATTAGCCTGACAACTTCGTTACAGCAAGAATCTCATCTGCATCTTTGCAGAAGAATACCCTGTCCTGTTTTTGAGATGAGACGCAACGATACGCCTTGGTAGAGGCAGTTATAGCTTTTAAGAAAAAGAAAGGTACAGCCGACTGTTATTCGGCTGAGGTCGTGGCGGGCAAACCCTTTGGATTCAGAAAAAGAACTTCTCAGAATGCTTCCGCGGACTAACAGTCCGCGGTTCGTCTTTTTACGGATTAAAGATCTGCCTGGTGTGTGACGGCAAATTTCATGAGGGCGTGGCTCCCATGCAGGGCAAGCTTATGGCAGATATTGGCGCGATGGGTTTCGACTGTCCGGGTGCTGATGGAAAGGTCAGCGGAAATCTCCTTGGTGGTTTTATATTCGGCAATGAGTTTTAGCACTTTCCGTTCGGCTGGCGTCAGACTCGCCAGGCCCATTCCCTGCTCCGGCAGGCGGCGGCTGTTGATGATGTGGCGAGTCATCAAGGGGCTGACGTAATCCTGTCCGGAGTTAACAGTGTTGATTGCAACGACGACTTCCGCGAGGGGGCTTTCTTTTGATAAGTATCCGTGAGCGCCAACACTGAGCGCTTTCTTGAGAAAACTCTCTTCGCTATGCACTGTCAGGAAAATCACTTTAACCGGCAGCGCCTCATCCAGCACTGCCTGGGCGACGCGAAACCCGTCCATCAGCGGCATGTCAATGTCGAGCACGGCCACGTCCGGCCTGAGTTGCCGCAGTTGGGTTAGTGCTTCCTGCCCATTACTGGCTTCAGCCACAACCTTCATCCCGGTTGCGTTTTCAATTGCCTGCTGTAGCCCCTGCCGCACAACCGGATGATCATCAGCAATCACTACATTGATTTCAGTTGGCATATGTTTAAGTATTCGGCGATTTGGACAGTGGCAACCGCAGCCTGATCTCCGTCCCTTTTCCGGGCTTGGATTCGATGACAGCGTGTCCACCCAGCAATCGAGTCCGTTCGACGATTCCGCGCAGCCCAAAACCGCCTTGGGCCGGTTCGGACGCGGCCGCCCCAGTAATAAAGCCTCTTCCGTTATCCAGAATGGCCAATTCAACCGCCTCTGCCCAACGGTTCAGGCTAAGGGCGACTTCTGTCGCCTCTGCGTGTTTGCTGATATTGTTGATTGCTTCCTGCACGACACGGAAAAGACTATTTTCCGCCTCTTTCGTGAACACGCCATCCAATTCGTCTAAATGTCTGGTCAACCGCCATCCATGCGTGTCCGCCATCCGGCTTAACAAATCCGAGATTGCGCCGGTTAATCCCAGCCGGTCCAATTGCAGAGGCCGTAAATCAAAGATGGCTTCCCGGACTTCACCAATTGCGTGATCGGATGCTTCGGCAATCTCCCGCAAATGTTCCTGCAGGCGTTCAGGATCATTGCCACCTTCCAGACCAATCATTGCGCGGCGTTTGATAATGATCAAGCTCTGTCCCAATCCGTCGTGAATTTCAGCGGCAATACGCTGACGGTCTCTTTCTTGCGAGACAATCAACTCGCGCGCAAACGCTTCCTGCTGCGCAGTGCGCTGACGGTATTGCGAGACGCGCCAGCGATAACCAAGCAGAGCGAGTCCCACCACCAACATCAGCACCAAGGAGAAAAACCAAGTTGTCCGCCAGAAAGGCGGCCTGACAATAATATTCAGACTCGCTTCCCGTTCACTCCAAATCCCGTCCGGGCTCAGAGCTTTGACGCTGAATGTATAACTTCCCGGCGCGAGGTTCGTGAAATAAGCAGCGCGCCGCCGCCCCACGTCCAGCCAGTCGTGAAGGCCATTGAGCTTGAAGCTGAATTGGACCATTTCGGGCTTCCCCAAATTTAACCCGGTGTAATGCACCTCAAGGTTCGCCTTGCCCGGCGGAACTTCCACCCCCTGACGAAAGCTCAGTTCTTCCCCGTCAAGCAAGACTCGCTCGATGGCTACGGGAGACGGTATTGAGCTGATTTGAGCAGGGTCTACGATGGCCATTCCTCTGATCGTCGGGAACCACAGGCGGCCGTTACGCAGGCGCCAACCGGCGGGTTGAAACCCGCCATTGCCTTCGCTGGGATCCATTCCATCCGCCACGTTATAAATCGTGCTCGTAACAGACTTGCTTTTCCCCGCAATAAAGTCGTCCAGCACCTGGCGGCGGAGATGAAAAATTCCTCGGTTTCCGAGCATCCAGAAATCATCGTTGTCATCCACCAGAATACGCGAGACAAAATCATCGAAGAGGCCGTTTTTTGTGGTGAGATGCCTGATTTGGCCATTTTGCCAGCGATTCAAACCGCCGCCGTAAGTGCCCAGCCAGAGCGCGCCGTCCCTGTCTTCATAAATGGCGCGCACGTAATTGTTCGATAGACCTTCACCGGTGGTGTAGTTGGTGAAAACGCCGTTCTGAAAACGGCTCAACCCGCCGGGCGTGCCCAGCCATAAGGCCCCCGCGCGATCTTCCATGATGAACTTTACATCATCATGTACCAGGCCATGGCGCTGGCTGTACTTCGTTACCTTGCCATCACAGAATTGAGCCAGTCCGTCCAATGTGCCCACCCACAAACACCCCTGGCGATCCTCGTAAATGGCGGAAACCATCCTTACTTCCTGATGGAGAAATTCCGTGAACCGGCCATCGCGATAACGGGCAATCCCCTTGTCCTTGCCAATCCACAAATCGCCGGCTTGATTGAGGTGGAGCGCACTGATCATCCAGTTCTTTCCGTCCTTTGCCGCGCCACGCACGAAATAATTGGTCACCTTTCCACCCGACAAATGACACAGTCCATCCGGCGCTCCAATCCAGATCCCCCCATTTTGGTCTTCCAGCACCGGGCCGCCACCGCCCCCTGGCAAGCCGTTCGCCGAAGTGAACATGGTCACTCGCCGCCGCTGAACGCGAATCAATCCATTACCGATGGTTCCCAACCACAGATTCCCTTCGTGATCTTCGAGAATGGAATAAACCGCGAATCCACTTGTTTGCGATAATTTATTTACCGTCGCCACGCCGCCATTGAGACGGTAAATTCGATCCATGGAGTAACAGAGCAACAGGTCTTTCGCTTTCCCTTCGATTAATCCGGCGGATAAGGTGCCGTTGAACGGAAAAGACAACAATGAATTCAGTCGCCCCGCGTAAAACCGGCTCAGGCCGGTCGTCGTCAGCAGCCACAAGCCGCCATCCGAATGCGGGTAAATCCGTATCAGAAACTTGCTGGGCGCAGGCCCGAACTTTAACGCGCTCGTGAACTTCCCCTCGCGAAACACTGCCAGTCCGCCCAGCGCTCCAACCCACAAATTGCCATCCCGATCTTCGCAGATGCTAGTCATCTGACCGGTCGGCATCCCCTGCCGCGCGTCATAATATTCAGACTGCGCGGGATCGCCTCCGGCAAAACGCATCACCCCGGTGACACCAGCGCCAACCCAGATTGTCCCTGACCGGTCTTCATAAATTCCATGGACCGCTCTCTCGCCAGCGGCCCCGTGATTAACTTGCGCGAAAAAGCGGAACTCTCCGTGGTGGAAACGGGAGATTTCCCCTGTCTCCGCGCCGATCCATAACGCGCCGTCCCGGCCGAGATGAAGGGCGGTGAGGCGGTTGCTTTTCAACGCGGGAGTATTACCCGTGTTGAAGATCGTAAATTTCAAGCCGTCAAACCGCGCCAGTCCCCCGAAAGTCGCCAGCCAAAGGTAACCGTCAGGTGCCTGCACAATTGCCAAAATAGTGTTTTGCGGCAAACCATTTTCGGTCGTCCAGTGTGTTTGGAGGAAATGCGAATCGGACGCGCTCAATACCTGTTCCGCAAACACATGTCCGCAAAAGAAAAGCAGCATTAAACTCGCCAGCACGGTTTTCAGAGCCATTGATTCCCTACTTTTCATTTCTTGCGATACAACACGGCCCCAAACAGATCACCTGATGGACGGCAAGATGCGCGGATTGGTAAAGCTTGAGGTTTGCGGGTTATAAGTCCGATAGACTTTTTTTGCAAGCCGATGACTTTGACCGCCCCGTCAGGAATTATAAGCTTGAGGTTCGCTGGCAGGTGGGCGAAACATACGACTGGCTGACGGGGTTATTGCTGGTGGGTTCTACCAGTCAGGCTTTCCAATAAGCGTACAGCCAGCCGAGACTGTGCATGTTCTTTTGGAAAATCCCTTAATTCGCGTTTGGCATCTTCGATCAGGCCGGCTTTTGCATATCTTGCGGCCAAGGCGATGCGGGCCAAAGGATCGTGGCTGGCTCCATAATGCTTTTCCGCGCTTTTCACCCGCTCCAATTCATCCTGAGTCATGACAAAAATGTTCGCATAATTACGACTCGGCCCCAGGCCATAAATGCCTGTGCCGGCATGGTCAGCGATAATCTGCCACGTGTACTGATGACCGCGTTCGAGCGGCTTATCAAACTGCCATTGCGTATCGGTTACATAAAGATCAGCGACACTCGCTCTGTCATTGCTGATGTCTGTGACGATGACCCTGTATTTCGATGCCCCTTCCAGCCCTTCCCATTTAATTATCGGCTGGGTTTCCCGCACGACGACACCGCCGGAACCGAGCAAACGGAAAGACTTCTTTTCCGTCAGTCCCATCGGTTGATCTCCAGGATCAGTGACAATTTTGGGGATCTCCAATCGGCCTTGTCTAAGAGCGTTGTCAAACAGATGCCGATCCGTGGTCAGAAGCCAACTCAAAGAATTGGATGGGCCGGAGGCAGAAGCTGTATTCAATGGCAGAGCAGGAGTGGATGAAAAAGGTGGGGAGACTTTGCTGGAAGTTTCTTCTGTCGCAACTAGAGGAGTTGTTTGGGAAACGCTGGCGGCTATTTGTTTCCTCTCCTGACTGCCGAAGGATTTCCACCTCCAGATTGCGAACGGAACAGCCAGCGCAAATATCAAGATGGCGCCAGCGTACGCCGCAATTGCCGGCAGAGAGCGCCGCCCCTTATCCTGGTCGGCTCGAATACGATTCATCCAACCTGCCCAGCCCATTCCCAACCGCATTCGCCGGTTCTCAAATTGCGATGCGATAGCGCGCATCTCTTCGACTTCAGAAGTACAGACGCCGCACCAGACCAGATGACTTTCGACGATTTCGTATTCAACTTCATCAAGTTGATTCTTCACGTATGCCACACATTGCTCATCGCTCAAATGCTCGCTCAGGTCTTCCCTGACAAACATCAGATTTGATTGTACTGATTGATAGAGAGAATGAAGCCGGGCAGGTTCGCAAAGTTTTTCACGGCATGACTGGCAAGTGGCAAGGTGAATGTCCGCGTTGAATTGGGATTCCGCACTCAGTGCTTTGTGCTGATAGTGTTTGATGATTTCGTTGGATAAATGTTCGGCCATAGATCAGTTCTCAGCAGATTAAGATGACCAACCTCCTGCCTTATTACTTTGAACTAGAAAATAGTCAGTAATCCACTGATCCATAAAGACTTTCTGTTTCACCCGATCAAATTCCCCATTCGACGGGCGAGCCTTTCCCGTGCAGATTTCCTCAAATTTACGACCTTTTGACTGTCAATTCCCAATCTTTTGCCAATTTCGGCATCTCTGAGGGGAAACTGTTTCCAAAGCTGGCCAAGTTCTTCGAGCGTAATTTCCAAGGCCCTGGCGATTTCTAGCGGCGAGGCAATCCCACAGGGCGGCAACTCATTGATCAATCCCACTCCCTGTTTGTCCCGTAAATTGCAAAGCAGTGCCCACCGTTGCTTGATTGGCAAATCTTTGATTTCAATCCATAAGCGAATTAAAACCCCATGCAGATGCACACGTGTTAGATCGGAAGATTCCACAACAAGTGCATTGCCGGCTTTCGCATCGTTGTCATCCCCAAAGACGTTCTGGTTCGGCTGGTCCTTGATTTTCAGTAAATGCGAAACCGTTTTCACCAGAAGATCAAACTCCAAAGGATGATCTATCCATTCAAACAATCCGATCAGCATTTGATCCAATGGCACACGTGCAATCGCCTGTCCATTCAGTTTGGACTTCACGAAATTCCATTCGTCCTCAGTTAATTCATCCAATGCGCTGCTGTGATTTTGTGCCTGCCGAACCCTTTTCCACTGGAGCAGTCCGGCAATCCAATCATAGCTTTCTTTCCAAAGAGCCAGCGTCTCCCGGCTTCTCAGCAGATAGTAGAGCTGCCGTTTCAACTTGTGGCGCTGGGGATATTTTCCGCGTAGATACTTATTGTAAACATTGAACGCAACTTTCGCGACAAATTCATCGAAGGCCTTGATGTTGTAATCGGTATGATTCTCCCGTGACATCCGCAGATATGCGATCAACTTGACGATGGCTTCCTGACTGAGGTCTGCCACGGCATCCGAGTCAGAAGGGTCATGTTGATCATTGAAAAACACCTGTAGCTTGGCGCCGATAATTTTGCGAATCAACGGGTCAGCGTGTTTTTCAATCACCTCTTGCAGGAGAACATCATATTGTTCCCCATCAGCGGTCAGCAGAGGCCGAAGCCTGTTATCAATTGCCGAGGGATCGTCTTGTTGGGTGGCCGTCTCTCGCTTTTTCATCAACCGATGATTGCCTTATTTCCGATCCTTTCCTGGACTGCGCCGCCAAAGAATGAACCTGGCTATGACATCATTCAACACCCTTCATCGGCGTCACAACGCCAGCAGGCAGCCGGAATGAGTTACTTATTCGAAAATTCTGATCAGTTATTTTTGGAGACTGTAACTGGGGATTACGTTGGAAGCATACTTATACTTCTAGCTTCTGGCAATAGTTCATACCAGGAAAATCAATCAAATCTTTGGCTTACGCATTGCCCATGGCTTCGCCTTTTCGAGCTGCGCGGCCAGCCGGAACAATAGTGAATCTTCGCCAAAACGCCCGCTGAACATAACGCCAATGGGCAAACCATCATTTGACCATGACAGCGGAACCGACATTGAAGGCTGCCCGGTCACGTTATAAAGCGCGGTGTGCGGCCCGAATTCCGTCACTTCTTTTGTAAAAGCGGCATTGCTTTCCGGCGACAGGCTCAGCACACCCAGCGGCACAGGCGGTTTGGCCAGCGTCGGGCTGAGAATCACGTCGTAATTTTGCATGAACTTCGCCATCGTCAAACCAACCTGATGACAGGTAGCAATCGCCCGCGAATACGCCACGCTGCTCAATGCTCTGCCCTGTTGCATCATTGCCCAGGTTACTGTTTCGACATCCCTTTCAGTGACCGGACGGCCAAGTGTCTTACTGGCGTCGTCCAGCGTTCTGGCAAGCGAAACGACGATGAGATTCAAGAATGCTTCCCGCATCGCAGCATTGTTGATGGGCAGCGTGGCCTCTTCGACCCTGTGCCCCAGACTTTCGCAAAGCCTGGCAGCATCGGAAGCCGCTTTCCTGCACTCAGGGTCGAGCGGCGTTCCTCCATAAGGTTCAGCGACCAATGCGATGCGAAGCTTGCCTGGATTCATGCCAACTTCTTTTAAAAATGGTCTTGAAGGCGGCGGTGAAAAGAACGGCGAGCCCGGCTCAGCCCCCACCGTCGCATCAAGCAACGCCGCGCTGTCGCGAACGGAAACCGTCACGACATGATGGTGGGAACAGCCGTTCCAGCCCTCGAATTGCGCCGGGCCCATCGGGACGCGGCCTCGCGTTGGTTTGAAGCCGAAAAGTCCGCAGCACGAAGCCGGAATGCGAATCGAACCACCCCCATCGCTTGCGTGCGCGGCGGGCAAAATTCGCGCGGCAACTGCCGCAGAAGATCCGCCGGAAGATCCGCCGCTGGTGCGGTCCAGGTTCCAGGGATTATGAGTTTTGCCGTAAAGCACGGATTCGGTTGTCGTCGTCAGTCCCAATTCAGGTGAATTGGTCTTCGCAAAAATCACCAGCCCGGCTTGTTTGTAACGTGCAACCAGCGTGCTGTCAGAATCAGCGACGGCATCTTTCCAGACGCGACTGCCCGCCGAGGTAATCGTACCGGCCAGGTATTGGCCCAAATCTTTCAGTGCGAATGGCACACCGCGAAATGGCCCCGCCGGCAACCCTTGTCTGATCTGCGTTTCGGCTTTATCGAAAAAAAGATGACAGAAAGCATTGAGTTTCGGATTGAGCGCTTCGACTCGCTGGCGAACCGCGGCCAGCAATTCCTGCGGCGTGATTTGCCGCCTGGCAATCAATTCCGCCAACCCCAGCGCATCGTATTTGTCATACTCCGCCGCCAGACCGGAGAACCGGACGGGTTCATCTTCATGGTCACGAATGGAAAAGTTGTTCAGCACAATGGCAGCCCCCGCGCCCGCCATTGTTCCGCGTTTGAGAATCTCGCGGCGATGGATCAGGCCGTCTGAATGGTGATTTCGTTTCATTTCTGCCTTTAACGCTTAATTAAACAATGGTAAAGCTTGATTGGAGATCAGGGACAACATTCGCGGTGATTTTCCCATTCTGTCTCGTCACTGTCCATGTTGATCCTGTTTTCCGTGAGGAACTTGTTTGATATTGGCCGGAAGTAGGGCAATGTCTTTGATCTTAAAAATCCCTCTAACCACTTGAAGCGGGTAATCAACCATGAACAACATAATTCTGGAAACGGAACGACTGATTCTGCGCGAGATCAATCACGAAGATCTGAACGACCTGCTGCAAATCTGGGGAGATTCAGAAGCGATGCGCCTGTTTCCCAAAATGCTTGACCGCGAGGAAATGGCGGCCTGGATTGATCGAAACCTGAACCGCTACGAACAATATGGTCACGGCATCTGGGCGGTGCTCTTAAAAAGCGAGCAGAAATTCGTTGGCGATTGTGGACTGGTCATTCAGGAAGTTGACAGTGTCGAAGAGTTGGAAGTCGGCTATCACTTCAACAAAAACTACTGGGGACAGGGATTGGCGGCAGAGGCGGCGCGCGGCTGTATGGAATACGCGTTCAACCGATTGAACCGTCGCCGAATCATTTCGATGATTCGCCCGGAAAATCTTGCATCACGCCGCGTTGCCGAGCGCAACGGATTGAAGATCGAAAAAGAAATTTTCTGGCGCGGCTATCAACATTACGTTTATGCAACCGGCTGTTAGGTGCGAGTAAACGAAAGGGGCAGGACATTTGCTGTCCGCCCCTTTGGAAAATGGTTGAATGAAAATTGGTGAGCGTTACTGACAAGACGGAGGGAAGACCGGCATTGTCAAGGTCACGGCTGGATTGAGCGTCAGCTTATGCAGATTATGCCCGCCCCTGAAACCGTTTGAATTCGGATTCGCATTGATGGTAGCTCCGACCAACCCGCCTTCGTTCGCCAGGCCGACCTTCAGCCACGAACTGCGTCCGGCTGGAACGAATGACTCGAAGCGCGGTGTGATGCGCGGGAAATTATTCGTAATCGAGCTGCGGAACTGACAGCCGCCTGCCGAGAAGGTAAAGCTGACCGCGGCTTCAGAATCGTCATAGAAAATGCCGAAGAGCGAGCCAAGTGTGGTGGCCCCCAATCCCAATTCTCCTCCGATACGATTGACGATGAGCATCGTGTCGTTGCCATCGGCGCGCGATGGAATGTTACTCGCCGCCAGCACACGGCCCAGACGGTTGTAATGGCGCTCAGAGTCAATCGGCTGATTTGGCAGCGTGTTGTCGAAGATCAGCCTCGCCGTGTTGGCACTGGCCGAACAGACAAAGGGATCAACCGGAGTAATGGGATTTCCGTTGGCATCAGTGGTGACAAATAACGCTGAGTACGCCTCCGCACCCAGATTGGCGCTATGACCGCTGCTGAACTTGATGTATTCATCGCCAATCAGGTAGTTGAAATTGGTTGGACAGCCCCTGCTGTCCACCGCGACGGCGATGACGTAACCGGTGACGCCCGGATCTAAATCCGAAATCTGGAAGCTGGTCGTTTGATTGGGGGTCAGACACAGGAAGTTATCCGCCACCGCGCAACTAGAGCCGTCCAGGAAAAACAGATGCAGGTAAGCCGGACGCAGTGTATGCGTGTTCGTGAAGTTCAAGCGCGTATTCTGCAAGGATGGATTGGCAGCGTCCGAACTGTAAATGGGGAAGATCAGAACAGAACCTGGGCGTTGATCGCTGCCGGTCGCACTTGAAGCAAATGGCAGTTGAATCGCGCCAGGGCCGATGTCCGGGCAGTCCGACCCAGTGCAGGGCGGCGGCGTGCAATTTGCGGTCAGACAGTCATTGACGATTGTCTGCGCATCATTGATGCCATCGCTGTTGGTGTCGTAATTCACCTTGTAGTCGGTGCAGAAACGTGCGCCCACTTCGATATTCTGACGAACCCGAACCTGATACGTGATGGTGACAGTTGCTCCGACGGGAACGGCTCCACTCCATTCAATCTGCGACGTGCCGAGCGTGCAAACGCCACTTCCCCCGCTGCTGATGCTGGAGGTGCAGGTGCCTGGAATCGTCGTCAACGCCGTCGGCAGAAGCGCCAGAAATTCAGGGCCGGGATTGTCAAACTGCGCGCCGGAACCTGTATTTCGGATTTTGGCCTCGACATTCAGAACATTGCCGCCGCCGATGCAAACGTCCGAGCCATTTGTGCGAATGACCAGATCGGCGGGTTTGAACAAGGCGCCGGGGGGCGCGGTCACCGTGACCGTCGAAGTGCCCGTGTTATTGCCCCCCGATGGATCGTTGGCCGGCCCGGACACGCTGGCGATGTTGGTCAATGGTCCGGCCGGGAAAGTGAAGGGCACCAGAACCCTGACCGTGATCACCGCGACGTTATCCGGCGCAGCCGCCGTCAACGTGCCGAGGTTGCAAGTCACGGTCGTCGTTCCGGAGCAGGTCCCTTTTGTTGAAGTCACCGACACAAAAGTGATTCCTGACGGCAGCGGATCGGTCATGACAACCGCCGTCGCGTCCGAAGGGCCGTTATTTCTGGCCGTGATCGTGTAAGTCACCTCGTCGCCCGCTCGGACGGAAGTGCTGTCCGCGGTCTTGGTGATGCTCAGATCGGTACTCGGTTGGACCGTCGAAGTGACGGTCGCGGAGTTATTGCCGCTGTTGGGGTCGGTTGCTCCACCTGGCGCGGCGACGCTCGCCGTATTGACGATCGTGGCGTTGGCTCCGGCAGGAACGTTTGCCGTAACCGTAAAGGTCGCCGTGCCGGAAACCGCCAGGTTTACAGTCGCGCTGATGCTGCCAGTTCCGTTTGCCGAGCCACAGCTTGAACCGCTGGAGGCGGTGCAAGTCCAGTTCACGTTAGTCAGGATATTGGGAACATTGTCAGTGACAGTCGCGCCATTCGCGGGGCTTGGCCCGTCGTTGGTGACAACAATCGTGTAAGTAAGCGGCGAGCCTGGGACAGGCTGTTGTGGATTGACCGTTTTAGCAATGCGCAGGTCAGAGAGCGAAACCACCGAATTGGTATCCGTTGCCGAATTATTTCCCGCCGTAGGATCAGTCACACCGGCAGGAGCGCTGATCGTCGCCGTATTGCTCAGTGTGCTGGTGGCATTATTCGCAATCGTTGCCGTCAACGTGAAGGTTGCCGTGGTATTGCCGGCAAGGCTGACCTTGGCGTTAATGTTTCCAGAGCCGCTCGCTGAACCACAACTGGCTCCAGGCGAAGCCGTGCATGTCCACGTCGCGTTGGTCAAGGTGGCGGGAAGCGTGTCCACAACGCTGGCGTCCGTGATCATGCTCGGCCCGCTGTTTGTCGCTGTGATCGTGTAAGTGATCTGGTTACCAGCAGTGACCGTGGTGGCATTGTCGGTTTTGGTGATTGCCAAATCAGCCGTTACAGTCAGCGTATCCGTGTCAATGGCGGAATTGTTGGCGGAATTTGGATCAATCGTTCCGTTCGGGGCAGCGACTGAAGCACTGTTAGATACTGTGCCGGTCGCCTGAGCGGAAACGGTCACGGTCAGAGCAATGGTCGCGGTGCCGCCCACAGCCAGGCTGACCGGAGTATTGTTGAGATTGACATTGCCACTGGGCGCTCCGCAACTGGAACCTGCCGAAGCCGTGCAGGTCCAGGAAATCATTGAAAGCGTGGCAGGCAGGATGTCGCTCACTCCGGCATTTGTAACCGCGCTGGGGCCGGCATTGGAAATCACCAGGGTATAGGTCGTCTGAGTCCCCGGCACCACAGTGGTCGCGCCATTGGATTTGGTGATGGACAAATCCGCGCTTGGCCCGAGCGAGCGCACATCGGTCGCCGAATTATTCGCCGGATTCGGGTCCGTGACCCCGCCTGGCGCGGCAACGGTCGCGGTATTGACCAGTGTGCCGAACGCCGTGCTTGAAATCGTCGCGGTAACCGTAAAGGTTGCCGAACCGCCAGACAGCAGATTGACTGAAGCGCTGATGTCTCCACCACCGCTGGTCGTGCCGCAACTGGAACCTGCCGAAGCCGTGCAAGTCCAGATCGCGTTCGTCAGGGAAACGGGTAGATTGTCGGTGACGGTTGCGTCTGTGACCACACTTGGACCATTGTTTGTGACCACAATCGTGTAGGTGGTTTGCGAACCAGGCGCAGGCGTGGCCACCGGGTTGGTCTTGGTGATTCCCAAATCAGCGGATGGCGCCAGGGTGTCGCTGTCCGTCGCAGAGTTATTGGATGGATTCGGATCAGTAATTCCACCAGGCGCGGCGACTGTCGCGGTGTTCACCAGGGTCCCCAGAGCCGTGCTGGCAACCGTGGCAGTGACAGTGATGGTGGCGGAGCCACCGGACTGCAGATTGACCGATGTACTGATGTTTCCTCCACCGCTGGGAGCGCCGCAACTGGAACCTGCCGTGGCGGTGCAGGTCCAGATTGCATTCGTCAGGATCGCGGCCAGATTATCCGTCACGGTTGCGGAGGCAACCGCGCTCGGCCCGTCATTGGTGACAACGATGGAGTATACGGTCTGAGAACCCGGCGCCAGGGTATTGACGCCGTTGGTCTTGGTGATTCTCAAATCGGCGGCAGGCGCCAGATTGTCCGTGTCCGTCGCCGTGTTATTGGCGCTGTCGGGATCGGTGATCCCGGGAGGCGCGGCAATGCTTGCCGTATTCGACAATGTGCCCGAGGCATTGGGAGCGACTTGCGCGGTTAGTGTAAATGTCGCAGTCCCTCCTACGGCCAGATCAATCGTGGCATTGATGCTCCCTGCGCCATTTGCCGACCCGCAACTTGATCCGCTTGAGGCCGTGCAGGTCCAGGTGGCGTTCGTCAATGTTGCAGGCAAGTTGTCGGCGACCATCGCGCCGGAGATTGCGCTGGGACCGTTATTGCTGGCAGCGATGGTGTATGTCGTTTGCGCACCGGGGACCAGCACGGTTGCATTGTTTGTCTTCGTGATTGCCAGATCACCCGATGCAGAAATCGTGTCGGTGTCAGTATCACTGTTATTGTTCGGCGCGGTATCAGGAACCGTTGCCGACGAGGCGACCGTCGCCGTGTTGATCAGAGATCCGCTGGCGCTACTGACGACAGTTGCGTTCACCTTGAAGGTAGCCACGCTGCCGGGCAGCAGATTGACCGTCGTATTGATGCTGCCCCCGCCGCTCGGGCTGGCGCAGCTTCCTCCGGCTGTTGCGGTGCAGGTCCAGAGAACGTTCGTCAGCTTCACCGGAACATTGTCCGTGACAGTCGCGCCGATGACGGTGCTGGGTCCGCTGTTGCGAACTGTAATGGTGTAGGTCAAGGCCGTTCCGGCGGTGACGGTCGTCACGCCATCCGTCTTGGTGATGGAAAGGTCAGCCTGAGGTGTCAGCGTATTGGTGTCGCTGGCAGTATCGTTTGTCGGATTCGTATCCACTGCCCCACCGGGCATCATAATCGTCGCAGCATTCGTGATCGTTCCAGTCGCCGATGGATCTGGTGTCACAGTCAGGTTGAAGGTCGCCGTGCCGCCATTCAGCAGGCTGACCGTGGTGTTAATACTTCCTGTGCCGTTGGCAACCGAACACGCAGAACCCACGGAAGGCGTGCAAGTCCACGAAGCATTGATCAAAGTCGGCGGCAGATTGTCCACCACCGGAATCCCAAAAACATCATTTGGACCATTATTGCGCGCCACAATCACATAGGTCAGCGGGACACCTGGAATAGCCGTCGCGGAGTTATCGGTTTTGGTAATCGTCAGGTCGGCGGTGGTTGAGCAAAAAGGAATGCTGGCGATTGTGTTGACGATGAAACCGCTTGCGCCGCGCGTTGCCCCGTTGGCCGGAAAGCTTGAAACCACCGGCGCCTGCGAAGTCCCGTTTGCACCGCCATCGGCCTGAGCCGTCATCGTGCCGTTTCTGAACGCGATGAATCCGCCGCCGCCACCGCCGCCCGCGCCTTCGCTTTCAGTCGGAAAGGAAACAGGGTTCAATTGAATTCCACCATTGCCGCCGTTGGCGATTGCGCTGATTCCGCTCAGGGAACTTTTTGCCGCAACGACAATCGTACCGCCGCCGCCGCCGCCGCCCGCGCCGTCCTGATGAGTATTTCTCGTTCCTCCGCCGTCAGAGCCATTGGCGAGGAGGGTGCCGCTGCCCGTAACGGTCTCGGCGATGATGTAAATCAAGCCGCCGCCATCGCCACCCTTTCCACCAGCATCATTGTTTTGATGACCCGCGCCGCCGCCGCCGCCAAAGAAAAGCCGGCTCGATGTATCCTGTGCCACCGGACGTCCTCCCAAGCCGCCAACTTCGCGTCGCAAATCTCCCCCCCAGGCAATGTTGCCTGGCCCCTGCGTTAATGGATTGGCAAGGTTCGTTGAGTAACCGTAACCACCGCGCCCACCACCCGATGAATCCGTCAGCGCATTGCCATTGGCAATATAGCCTGGATCCAGCATCCAGGCGGAACTTCCCGCCCCTGTGTTGGCCATCACTCCCTGGCCTGTCCAGGTTTTCCCATTGCTCGCATTTGCACCGCCACCACCGCCGGAGTTGTGCGATGTGCCACCGCCGCCGCCGTTGGCTGGTGCGCCTCGGCCAAATCGTCCGCCCAGTGGATCGTAATCCGTTTGAAAACCGACGATGCTTTCCCCTTTTTGCGCGCCGTCATTCTGCTGAACGGTGGCGTAATCCACGCGGCCAAAGGTGGCTACGCTTACATTGGATAATTCGCCCCCTCTGAACCCCAGACCTGTGACGTTGATATTCCCATTAATAATAGCGTCGTTTTGAACGTCAACCACGACAATGCCACCCACGCTGCCATTCCATTTGGGAGCTGTCAGGGAGGCGCCGCTGTTAATTGTCAGCTTGGTGTATTGCGGAACGCGAATGACCTGCACTTTGCCTGACTCACTGCCGGAGACAACGTAGCTGAACTTCAACCCGCCACACGGCGGATTAAGTGTGATCGTATTTCCTTGAACCTGGTTGACGGTAATGAATTCATGCCGCCCCGCATTCTTCAGATCAGTCACGTTGCCAAAATTGACAGTGTTGCTGGTGTCTATCGAAGCGCCAGACATCTGAATGATCATAATCAGATCGCCCGCTTCCAATGTGTTTGGATCAAGCCCGTTTGGTCCGCCTGGATTCGTGACGGAAATCTGCGCTGATCCCACGGCGGCATTGGCTGCCAGGATCGCGTATTTATTAACGATGGTATTGGCTGCGGTCACGACTAACTCGCCATCCTTACCGGAAATCTCAGCCCTCGTCACGGCAGGCGTGTTAAACCAATTCATCAACCCGTGAGTAAAGGTTGTGTTCAAAGCTATAACGACGAGCAGGAGCGTCGTGCAGAGTAAGGTGAACTTCTTCATAAGTGTTTTCCTCAGTTAAGCGGAGTGAGGCCGCTAGACCTGATGCAAAAGCCAGGGTGGGTTTTGCCTGATTTCACGTGCGAAAACGACGCACTGAAAAGACGGCCCAGTCTGTCCAAGAGTCTCATGGAGGCGGTAACTCGTTTGATAAAGAACCGATTCGGGGGACACTAGACAAATTTAGAGGATTACCTGTCAATCCGGATTACTGACTCAAATATTTGTATGGAGGGGCAGATTCCGTTCACGAAACCACATCCAGAGCTACTCCCTGCCGCAGGTAATACCCTAGACACGACCGAAAAAGTAACATGGTGATTGAACGATAAAGGTGACATCGGGGCGAGCAAAGCCAATCCGCAGCGAAGACCGCACCGAGTTCGGGGCACTTGAGGAGTCTCGATTGTCGGAATTTCTGCCTGGCGACCAGTACGCTGATAGGAGTCAACGCCCAGTGAGGGTCACCACGCGGCAGAAGATACCTTAATTGTTTCAATCTGTCTATGCGTAAAATCCATCTTCATGTATGCGGAGAGCAGCCGGGATTCCCTCTCAAACCGTTGTGGCTCTAATAATTCCGCGCCGCTCTCAATTGAGCTTATCGTGGCTCTCTCTCTGCCGGATTCGCCAGCGTAGAAGGCGGGTCATTATGTACGATCACTGGCATTCCAACAGGAAGCGCACGAAAAATTTCCTCTGCCGCAAACATTGGAATTCTTATGCAACCATGACTTGCGGGTCTGGTGGGTACGGAAGGATAGCCATGAATCGCCGTTCCGTGCATAAAGTAAACAGGATAATAGAGTCTGCCCAGGGCGCTCTTTTTCCAACCGGGAATTTTGGACCGAACTTGATATCGTCCGGGATGCGTGATCGCGTCGCGCGTCCAGCCTTCCGAGCGAAACTCTTTTCCGCTGCCAGTCGAAACGGGCAATATTTTGGTCACCAAACCTGTTTCATCCACGATGAAAAGCACCTGCCGGACCAGGTCAACTTCAATGTGAGCGTCACCGGTTTCACGCGGCGTGGGCCGGCGGGCAGCCATCAAGGCGTTAAAGTCGGACCGTGTCAATTGTCCCGTCCGTTTGAGTCCTTCGACTTTTTGAAAGGCGATCAGCGCATTTCGTGAAGCCACATCCCATTGGCCATCAATTTTTCCTGTCCAATAGCCCAATTCCGCCAGCCTCTCTTCGGCCTGACGATGCTCCACACCTGTGAGCGGCTTGGATTGAATGCGCGCCTTTTTTGTTCTAACGGATTGTGATTTGTCGCCGATGATTCTTGGGCGTGTATTCTGAGCCGCGGCGAATGCGCCCGCACTGAAAATCAGTAAACACGTCATTAAAAGGAAAAGTGAAATAAAGAGGCAAAGTTGATTCGAGGCAGGTTTCGCGAAAAATAGTAATGGGTACTTCATAACATCAAAAGAGTAGCATGACCTGCGTACCTCCGATCAACATGAAATGACTCATTACCCCGGCGCCCCCCCTCCCAAACCTCACGCCGGCAGCAGACAAGCAGCGCGCTTTCAGGGGCTGCCGCGATTCTTTTATCTGGTGGAAGACTGGCCCGCCCGCCAAATCGCCGTTGAACGAATCAGCGGCCAGTGGTACATTGCCGCCGCTATACAACTGGTCGCAAATCACCGACCAAATCAAGTTCAATCAACAATTGAAGTCAGCAAAGACCCGAAGGTGAAGGGTAGGGAGCGGCATAGCTCTTCGATACTTCCGATCAGTTCCTGACCCGCCGGAACTGCCAGAGCGGGATGCCTCCACGCCGGTTCGCTTCCCTTCCTAACTTTCCAGGAGGAATCGAGTGAATATTTCTCTTTCCATCAACGGCACCGGCTACGAAGCCGACGTCCAACCACGGCTGCTGCTGGTACATTTCATCCGC
Organism: Heliomicrobium sp.; assembly: GCA_021155085.1. Classification (GTDB taxonomy): domain Bacteria; phylum Acidobacteriota; class Blastocatellia; order RBC074; family RBC074; genus RBC074. The sequence goes on from JAJNQA010000008.1 coordinate 142,766, forward strand.
GACCTGGCTGGACTGACCGGCACGCACATTGGATGTGAAACTTCGATCTGCGGCGCCTGCACTGTTATGATCAACGGCAAAACTGCCAAATCCTGTTCCATGCTGGCAGTCCAGGCCAATGGCGCGGAAGTCACCACAATCGAAGGGCTGGCCCAAAATGGCGAACTGCATCCGGTCCAGCAGGGTTTCTGGGAAAAACACGGTTTGCAATGCGGCTACTGCACGCCGGGAATGATCATGGCGGCTTGTGGATTGCTGAAGGAAAATCCGAATCCCACTGAAGAAGAAATTCGCCACGGCATCGAAGGCAATCTCTGCCGCTGCACCGGCTACCAGAAGATTATCGAATCCGTGCAATACGCGGCGGAGAAAATGAGCGCATAAAAGTCTCATCCACGAAACCACGTGAAGAACCGCGAAGGAAAACAAATTACCTGATTCATCTTCGTGCTGCTTGGTGTCGGTTCGTGGAAGAAACCTCGGAGGATGAAATGTCTTTTCTCGGAAAATACATCGGAGAAAAAGTTAAGCGCACCGAAGACCCGCGCCTGATCAAGGGGATCGGCCATTACGTGGACGACATCAAACTGGCCGGCACACTGCACGTCGCCATTCTGCGCAGCCCGTACGCCCACGCCAAAATTACTTCGATCAACACGGATGCCGCGAAAAGCGCGCCCGGCGTGGTTGCGGTGTACACATTCGCAGACATAGACGGCAAAGTCGGACTGGTTCCATGCGCCGCGGCGCTGCCGGAATTGAAAGTGCCGAAGTATCCCGTGCTGGCTAATGGAAAAGTCATTTTCGTCGGCCAGCCGGTTGCCGCCGTTGTTTCCACGGACAAATATAAAGCCCGCGACGCCGCCGACCTGATCGAAGTGGATTACGATCCGCTGGATGTCGTGACCGACATCGAAACCGCCGCCAACCCGGACACGCCCGTCATCCACGAAGAATTCGGGACGAATATCGCCTTCCATCACGGCGCTGGCACGGGCGATGTGGACGCGGCCTTTGCCCAGGCCGACAAAATCATTACGCAAAGAATCCATCATCAGCGCCTGGCACCGGTTTCGATGGAACCGCGCGGCGTGCTGGCCCAATACTTCCCCGGCGAAGAGCAGATGACGCTCTGGTCGTCCACGCAGATTCCGCATCTGATGCGCACGCAAGTGGCGATCATGCTCGGCATGGCGGAAAACCGTTTGCGCGTCATCACGCCGGAAGTCGGCGGCGGGTTCGGCTGCAAGCTGAATGTGTACGCCGAAGAAGCGCTGCTCGGCTGGATTGCGATGCAACTGCAGAAGCCCGTGAAATGGATCGAAAGCCGCCGCGAAAACATGTCAGCCACCATTCACGGTCGCTCGCAAGTCGGCACCGCCGAAGTCGCTGTCAAAAATGACGGCACGCTGCTCGGGCTGCGTTACAACGTCACCGCCGATATGGGGGCCTACCTGCAACTGTTGTCCCCTGCGATTCCCACGCTGACCGGCCTGATGTTGTCGGGCTGTTACAAGATTCCAGCCATTCAGATGAACTGCACTGGCGTGTTCACCAACAAGATGTCCACCGATGCCTATCGCGGCGCGGGACGCCCCGAAGCGACTTACCTGGTCGAACGAATGATGGATCGCGTCGCCGGCGAACTGGGAATGGACCCGGTTGAATTGCGACGGAAAAACTTCCCGCAACCCGACGAATTCCCCTTCGCCACCGCCACCGGCCTGACCTACGATTCCGGCGATTACAACAAGGCGCTCGACAAGGCGCTGGGCATTGTGGATTACCAGAAGCTTCGCGCGGATCAGGCGGCCGCACGCGCTGAAGGCAGACTGGTCGGCATAGGCGTTTCGACCTACGTTGAAATCTGCGCCATCGGCCCTTCGGCTTCGATGCCTGCTGGCGGCTGGGAAAGCGCCACGGTGCGCGTTGAACCCACCGGCAAGGTCACCGTGCTGACAGGCATTTCACCGCACGGCCAGGGCGAAGAAACTTCGTTCGCACAAATCGTCGCGGAAATGCTCGGCGTGGATTTGAACGATGTGCTGGTTATTCACGGAGACACAGCGATTGTGCAATATGGCATCGGCACCTTCGGCAGTCGCGGACTGGCAGTCGGCGGCGCGGCGCTGGCCTTCGCCACTGAAAAAGTCGTCAAGAAGGCCAAACGCCTGGCCGCACACCTGCTGCAAACCGACGAAGCCAGCCTGACTTTTGAAAACGGCACGTTTGCCGGCGCGCCCGATGACAAATCCGTCACGATTCAGCAAGTCGCGCTGGCCGCGCACACCGCGCAAAACATCCCCGAAGACTTCGAGCCGGGACTGGTCGCCACTCACTTTTTCGAGCCGAAGAATTTCACCTTCCCCTTCGGCACACACGTCTGCGTCACCGAAGTGGACAAGGACACGGGTGACGTGAAGATCGTGCGTTACGTCGCGGTGGACGATTGCGGCAGACAGATCAATCCCCTGCTCGTCCAGGGACAGGTTCACGGCGGCATTGTTCAGGGAATGGCGCAGGCGCTGTTTGAAGAAGTCGTGTACGACGAAAGCGGCCAACTCCTGACCGGCGAACTGATGGATTACGCCGTGCCCAAAGCGCATCAACTGCCGCATTTCGAGCTGGATCACACCGTCACCGAAACCAATGTCAACCCGCTGGGCGCAAAAGGCGTCGGCGAAGCCGGAACCATCGGCTCCACGCCCGCCGTCGCCAACTCGGTGATTGACGCGCTCGCGCCGCTCGGCGTCAAACATGTGGATTTGCCGCTCCGCCCGGAAAAGCTTTGGCGTTTGATCAATGCCTAACCAGTGAGGAAAAGATGATTCCAAACAACTTTGACTACTTCGCGCCAGCCACCATCGAAGAAGCGCTCGCCCTGCTGGACCAGCATGGCGAAGACTGCAAGATTCTTTCCGGCGGGCAGAGCCTGATCCCTGTGTTGAAGCTGCGCCTGGCCGCGCCCGCCGTCGTCGTTGACATCGGGCGTATCCCCGACTTGAAAGCCATTAAAGTGGATGGCAACACGATTCACATTGGCGCCAATGCCACGCATGCCGAAGTCGCAACAAATGCAGACCTGAAAGAACATTGCCCGCTGCTCACCGAAACCGCCGCGCAGATTGGCGATCAACAGGTTCGCAATCGCGGAACCATCGGCGGCAGTTTGGCGCACGCCGACCCGGCGGCGGATTGGCCGGCGGCAATTCTGGCGCTGGAAGCCGAAATCGTTCTCCGGTCCAGTCAGGGCCAACGCACGATCAAAGCATCTGATTTTTTTCTCGATCTGATGACCACGGCGGTGGAGCATGACGAAATCGTCACCGAAATCCGCATCGCCAAACCCGCGCAACCGCAGGCCGCCGTCTATCTGAAAGTTCCGCAATCCGCTTCCGGCTTCGCCCTCATCGGCGTTGCGGCCCAACTAAAACTCAACCACGGCCAGTGCGAGGAAATCAGCATCGGAGTCACCGGACTTGCACCAAAAGCATTTCGCGCCGCATCGTTCGAGGCTGCGCTGCGCGGCAAGCCCCTGGATGAAGCCGCTGTCGGCGTCGCCTCCGCCCAGGCAGACGCCGAAGCCGGCGACGCAATGGAAGACATTCACGCTTCGGGCGATTATCGCCGCCATCTGGCGCGCTTGTACGCCAAACGCGCCGTGCTGGCGGCGGCGGCAAAAGCTTAATAACCGGTGTCAGGTGGCAGGTGGCAGGTGGTAGAAATCAGTCACGAATCACCTGTCACCTGCCCCCTGACACCTGAAAAAAATGCTCGCTGACATCATCAAAATCCATTGCCTGGTTCACCACGCGAACTTCCCCATGCCGCGCACCAGCCGCGCTGTCGTATGCCGCGAAAGCGCACACGCCCACACGCTGAGCAGCAACTTCCCGTACGACGGCCTCTGGGTGTATTGCTGCAACTGCCAAACCTTTCTGGCCTGGGACAAAGGCCAGACCGGCGTTTCCATCAAGGAATGCCCCTTCTGCCTCAGTTCGCTGAATCCGCGGGTCTACACCTGCGACCGCTGTGCGGTAACCATGGTGGATTTTGATGATCAGACCCTGCGCAAACATCACGCGGTGCTGGAATGGGGAGCGCCGCAACCGGCCTGCGCCGGCTGTCATCAGTTTCCACACGCGACCCCCAAAAAGCATTTCTGCCCGGCCATGCAATGCGAAATTTCGACTGCCCGCGCAGAATGCTCTTTCTGCGGAATCGCAACGGAAACCAACAGCCTGCCGCCCTCGCAAACCATTACCGCCAAACTCGACGCCGCTCTGGCTGAAGCGGAAGCCAAAGCCCTGGAAGCCGAAGAACGCCGCCGGCTGGCCGAAGAAGCCGTCCGCAATGAAGTGAAATTGCGGATTCAGGCGGAACACAAAGTGGAGGAAATCGAAAAGCGCGCGACCCGCGAATTGAATCAGGCCAAGGCCTCCAACTTTGAATCCGAAATGGCCCGCCGCGAAGCCGACGCCGCCAAGGCCCTGGCGGAAGCCGAGGCCAAGGCCCGCGCCGAAGCCGAACGGCTCGCCCAGGCGGCGGAGTTGCAGCGTCAGGACGCCGAACGCCGCAAAACGGAAGCCGAAGCCAAGGCCCGCGAAGTCGAAGAACGCCACCGCCAGGCCGAAGCCACTGTCCGCCGCGAAGCCAAAATGCGCGCGCAGGCCGAACAGCAGGCTCGCGAAGTCGCCGAACAGTTCTCCAGTCAACTCGCCGATTCCGAAAAAAAGGCCGAGGCAATCGCCAAGGGCGTGAAAAAAGATCGCGTCGCCATTGCCCTGACCACGGCCATTGCCGTGACCTTGACAATTGCGCTGATCATCCTGATTGTTACCCTGATCCTGCATCTGCGGTAACCACCGACTTCACCGGAGACCAAGCATGAAAACCAAATCGAACTCGCCCATTCCGCCAGCCCTATTGTTCATGCTTTGCTGCCTGCTGGCGGCCCCAATCTTCGCGACGCAGATTTCGTTCGTGCCCTCCCCGCCGCCGCCGCGGAATCCAAATCAGCAGGCACAGCAACAGGCGCAGCAGGGACAGCAACCCCAGCGAGGTCTGTCGCCCGAAAAGAAAAAATCGCTGTCCAAATTTGGCCCCGAAGATGTCTTTCCCGGCGCGCGCGAGCAGGACAAAAATAACCAACCCTCGAACCGGCAACCCACACGCCGTTCGACGCCTGCGGCTCAACCGGCAACCAACGCTTCCCCGTCTCCAACTCCATCTCCCGCACCGGCTGCCATCAAGGCATCTCCAACGATTGCGCCGCCCACACCGGCAGCAACGCAACTGGCGACGGCAATGGCGATGCAACAATCCCAGGTCCCCGCCAGTTCATCGTCTACGTCCACACTGGTTCCCATAGTATTGTCGGTGGCATCCTTGCTGGTTTTATTCGCGCTGATTTACGTGGTCGGCATGCTCAGGAAAAAGCTGCGTGAAGGAAGGTAACTGTACAGTCGGCCGTCAGCCGGCTGTGGTCGTAGCAGGAAAACCATTTGGATTCAGCAATGAAGGCACGGAAAACGATCTCCACGAATGAACATTCCGTTGCACATTCTTTCCCTGACGCCCATAACGCTCGTCAAAAACAGATTTTATGTTGCCCCATCAAATCAGAATAAAAATCCTGCTGTCCGCGCTACTGCTGATCGTACTGACTGTGTTTCCCGCCTTCGGTCAAACAAGAAGACCCGCCACGCCCGATCCTGAAGAACTCCACGGCGGAATCGAAATCGGCTCGAAAGGTGTCAAAGGCATCGCCGTCCGCGTTGCCGGCGCCGACGAAGGCTACGAGGTGAAAATCCTGTACGCCGAAATCGTCAACACCACGTTGATGCAGACCAAAGACAACAGGTTCACGCCCGAAGCCATCCGCGACACCGCCGCCGCCACCAGTCGCTTTTACCAGCGAATGCAGCAGGATTACCGCCTGCCGCCGGAAAACATTCACCTGGTCGTCAGCAGCGGCGTCAACGCCGATAATCCGCAAGATCTGATCGCCGAAATCCGCAAACGGACGAATCAAACGCTGACCTTTCTGGATATTGACAGCGAAGTCCAACTGACCATCGCAGGAGCCGTTCCCAAACGCTACCGCGCCAATGGACGCTGGTACGACAACCGCAACATTTCCGTCTTGATTGACATTGGCAGCGGCAACACCAAGGGCGGTTACCAGCAGCTTCGGCAGGTAGCCTTTGGCCGGGCGGAAAACGATTACGTCACCTGGGGCATCACCAAGGGCACGGTCACCTACACCAACGAAATCTTCAAAACCACGGGCGAAGCCACCGACTATCCCACCTTCGCCAAACGCGCGCAGGCGCTGAGCAACGATCTGCTGCGCATCCCCTTGCGCAACGAAGCCTCCCGCAAACCCGGTTTGATCAATCGCAAGAAAGTCTACCTGTCGGGCGGCATTGTCTGGGCAATGACAACGCTGCTCTATCCCGACGACCGCCGCTCCTTCACTCCGCTGACGGTGGAAGACATCAACCGCTTTTACAACCGCGCCATCACCAACCCCGAAGGCCTGTTTGAACCCGACCTGTCCCGCATCACCAACGCCGCTTTGCGCCAGGAAGCCGAGCGCGAAGTGGAATCCGTTCGCAACACCTTCACGCCGAAAAACCTGATCGCAGGGGCCGAGATTTTGCGCGCCGTCGCCACCGAAATGAACCTGACTGGCAAACGGCTGCTTTTTGCACGCTTCGGTCATCTAGCGTGGATTCTGAGTTATGTCCGATTACAGGCGGAAAACTAAAGGCGCGTCTTCGTCGCGTAGCGACGGTATGAGTTTAGGCCGGCGTTTTAACGCCGGTTGAGCGAACAAGGAATCTTCCGTCGCGTAGCGACGATTGAATCCCTCGCGCTCCTCCAACATTTACACGAGGCCTGATGGACAAAAATCCAATCAACCAACCCGCCTTCCATAGCCCGCGTCCCTACCTGAGCTGGTCGCAAATCAGCCTCTTCGAGCGCAGCCCGGAGTGGTACGCCAAAAAGTACCTGTTTGCGCAACAAGAAGAACAAACCGATTCCATGCGCTTCGGCAAACGGTTTGCCCAGGCGCTGGAGCTTCAGCAGAAAACCGGCGATGACGCACTGGACAACCTGGTCAGCGTTTTTCCGAAGTATCCCCTGCGCGAGTTTCAGATCGAAGCTCAACTTGAAGGCGTGGAAGTGCCGCTGTACGGCGTGCTGGATGCGTTTGATCAGGAAACGCTTCGCATCGGCGAATTCAAGACCGGCAGGCTCTGGACGCAGGAAATGGTGAACGAAAGCGGCCAGTTGAAAATGTACGCGCTGCTGGTGTGGCTGAAGTTTCAGCAGTTGCCCAGCGAAGTGCTGCTCCATTGGGCCGAAACGCAATACATCGAAGGCAAAGGAATCGAATTCACCGGCGAAGTCCAAAGCTTTGAAGCCAGGATCAGCCTGGAAGATTTGGCTACCTTCAGCGCCAGAGTGCGGCGCGCCTGGGACGGCATCAAGACCTTATCCGCCTTGCACGCGCAAGCGCACCAGGGTTGGTAACTACGCAGGGTCTATTTATTCTCCGAGATGTCCGACAAGCTGCCAGCTTGCCGAAGTCTTGGCGGGCAGAGAATCAGCTTGCCGGCGAAGACTCCGGCAAGCTGGCAGCTTATCGGACAGTAGCGCCTTCAGTCATTCCTTTCGCCCACAGCGAATGCATTGCCGCGCCACTTCCGCGTCGGTCGCCCCGCGCCACAGCCGGAGCTCGCCTTTCACATCACCGGAAGCCAGTGTCCGTCCGTCGGGTGAAAACGACACGGACTGGAGCATACCGCCGTGCCCTTTCAGCGTCACGCTTTCCTGTCCCGACGCGACATCCCACAACTTCAACGTACCGTCCTGATTGCCGCTCGCCAGCGTCCGCCCATCGGGTGAAAACGACACGGACAGAACCGCAAAGTCGCGACTTATCAGCATCGCCTTCTCCTGCCCCGACGCGACATCCCACAACTTCAACGTCCTGTCCCGACTTCCGCTCGCCAGCGTCCGGCCATCCGGCGACCACGACACTGAATAGACATCACTGCCGTGACCTGTCAGCGTCGCCTTTACCTGACCCGTCGCGACATCCCACAATTTCAACGTCCTGTCCCAGCTTCCACTCGCCAGCGTTCGACCGTCCGGCGACCACGACACGGACGTGACACGATCGCCGTGGCCTTTCAGTGTCGCCTTCTCCTGCCCCGACGCGACATCCCACAACTTCAACGTACCGTCCTGATTGCCGCTCGCCAGCGTCCGGCCGTCCGGCGACCACGACACGGACAAGACAAAGCCGCCGTAGCCTGTCAGCGTCGCCTTTACATGACCTGACGCGACCTCCCACAACTTCACCGTTGTGTCTCCACTTCCACTCGCCAGCGTCCGACCGTCCGGCGACCACGACACGGAACTGACGCCATTGCCGTGTCCTTTCAGCGTCGCCCTCACCTGCCCCGTCGCGACATCCCGCAACTTCACCGTATCGTCAAAACTTCCGCTTGCCAGCGTCCGACCGTCCGGTGACCACGACACGGAACTGACACCACGGCCGTGCCCTGTCAGCGCCGCCTTCACCTGCTCCGACGCGACATCCCACAACTTCAACGTCCTGTCCCGACTTCCGCTCGCCAGTGTCCGACCGTCCGGCGACCACGACACGGAATGGACAGAATCGCCGTGACCTTTCAGTGTCGCCCTCACCTGACCTGTCGCGACATCCCACAACTTCAACGTACTGTCTTCACTTCCACTTGCCAGCGTCCGACCGTCCGGCGACCACGACACGGAACTGACACCACGGCCGTGCCCTGTCAGTGTCGCCTTTACCTGACCCGTCGCGACGTCCCACAATTTCAACGTATTGTCTCCACTTCTGCTCGCCAGCGTCCGCCCATCCGGCGACCACGACACATCGTGGACAGAGCTGTCGTGACCTGTCAGCGTCGCCTTTACCTGACCCGTCGCGACATCCCACAACTTCACCGTATCGTCAAAACTTCCGCTCGCCAGCGTCCGCCCGTCCGGCGACCACGACACGGAAAGGACAGCACTGCGGTGACCTGTCAGCGTCGCCTTCACCTGCCTCGTCGCAACATCCCACAACTTCACCGTATCGTCTGAGCTTCCGCTCGCCAGCGTCCGCCCATCCGGCGACCACGACACATCTCCGACAGAGCCGTCGTGACCTGTCAGCGTCGCCTTTACCTGACCCGTCGCGACATCCCACAACTTCACCGTATCGTCAAAACTTCCGCTCGCCAGCGTCCGACCGTCCGGCGACCACGACACGGACATGACATCACTGTGGTGACCTTCCAGCGTCGCTTTTTCATCGTGCAACTGTCGCCAGCGATAAAACCAGTCAAAGCTGCGCAGATCATCTCTGGTTGGAGATCCTGGCACCGGGATGGAAGCTTCCAGAAACTCATTGGCACGGATGTAATCGTTCTGATCCATTGCCGCCTGCGCCAGCAAGCCACGCGCGACATAAAGCAGGCTGCCGGATTGATTCAGGCTCCAGGCTAGAATCGTTTCACTCACCTGCAATTGTTGGTTTTGGCGAGAAACCAGTTTGCGCTGCATCTCTTCGGCCAGCTTGGCGGCCTCCGCGTCACGCTGTCTCTCTTCAGCTTTCTCCTTTAGTTCTTCGGCTTCTTTGGCGGCGTTCTCCGCTTTGACTTTCGCATCGTTGGCGATTTTCTCGCTGTTTTCTGCCCGTTGCTGTTGCTTCTCTGCTTTTGTTCGTTGCGCTGCGGCAGAGCGGTAGGACGCAAAGGCAAGCGACGCTGCCAACAGTGCAAACAGAGCCAGCAAACCTCCTGCCCACGCACGGCGACGCAACTTGCCTGCGGCTTGGGCTTGTTCTTCAGCGCGCAGCTTTTCTGCTTCGGCGTTTTGTCGCTGCGCTTCGGCTAAGGCTTGCGCCGCTGCCAATTCGCGTTGGGTGCGTTCGGCGTCTTCGCGTTGCTGGCGTTCAGCGGCAGCGACATCTGCCGTGCGTTGGGCGGCGCTCTTTTCCAAAAAGGCCATCGCGGCATCATAGCCCGTGTCGTATCGCTCGGCCCACGCGGGATTCGGTTGCGCTGCGAGTTGCCAGTCCAGCGCCACTTGCAAATCAGGATCGCCCCACAGCCGGGCTTCGCCTTTCAGATGCAACGCAGCGGTTTCGGACAGGCGACGATAGATGCGGGCGGATTTGGTTTCGTCTTCGACCCAGTCATTCAAGCGTTGCCAATTGCGCATCAGGCTCTCGTGCGAGATGTCAATCAACGATTCGGCAGTCAACTCTGTCCCAACCGGCGGCATCAGGAATGAGCGCCCTGGCGCGCGAAAGGCTTCGATCACCTGTTTAACTTCAGCTTCAGTAGCTTCAGAGATCAGGCAAAGTTTCTTCAATTCCACCGGTCGGCGAATTTCCCGGTTGTCGGGGCCTTTTTCAGTCAGGGCTTTGAAAATCCGTTCGGCTACCAGCCGATGGCGTTCGTCGCCAACCATATCCAACGTCTCATCGGCATGCAGCGAGAGCGCCTCCGCCATCCCGCCAATCGCTTCGTAATCCTGCAAGTCAATCGGCGCGTGCGTTCGTAGTTCCGCCTTCAGGCGGTCGGTTTCGGCACTAGAACCACCGCCGCCTGAAGGCGGAACTACGAACGAGTTTTCCCGCCAATGATCCCAGGTGCGCATCAGCGCGTGTTGCAGGATTGGCAATTGGTCGGGATTGTCGCCCACGTCATTGAGCAGCCGGTTGATTAATCGTGGCGTAGCTTCCGCGCCACCGACAAAAAGCGGGCCGGTGATGGCTTCGCGGATTTGTTCGCGGGTCAGGCGCGGAATCAGGTACTGGCTTTCGTTAATCGCTTCGGGCAAATCCCAGAACTGAGCGCAATCGCCCAGGTAATCCGACCGCATCGTCAGCACGACGTAAATGTTCGGCCCTTCATCGCGGCGCTGTCTGGCTTCGAGCAGAAGTTTGACGAAGGCGGCGCGGTCATTTTCCTGCTCGCTGCCTTGCGCGTTTTGTTCGACGCGGAAGAGTTCTTCAAACTGATCGGCGACGACCAGCAGGTTTTCGGTGGCGGGCAATTGCTGATCGCGCACGGCTTCGACCAGCCCCAGACTGCCGCGCCGCAGCGTCGCTTCGGTAATGGCGATTTGCAAGGCACGGTTGGCTTCGTCGTCGGAACCGAACACCTCCGGCGCATTCAATGCCTGAGCCAGATTCGCGAGCGGATCGTTGCCGGGACGCATAATGGCAATCCGCCAGGCCGTCCCCGCGCCGGGCATAAACCCGCTGTACAAAGCGGGCAACAATCCGGCGCGCACCAGCGAAGATTTGCCGCTGCCCGACGTGCCGACGACGGCCAGAAAGCGCTTCGCCGCGAGTTTGGCAATCAGGCGCTCGCTTTGCCCGTCGCGGCCAAAAAACAGATGACTTTCTTCAAACTGAAAGGGGCGCAAACCGGGAAATGGATTGAACCGCACGGCGGGTTCGGTCGCTTCCAGCAGGGATTGGTTAATCATTTTGCGCCTCCTTTCACCTGGGCCAGAAACTCCGTCAGCTTCTCCGGCGGTTTTTCCGGATTGAACGCCCCAAAATCTTTGATGACGATGGCTTCGCGGGTTTGAAAGAGTTTTTTCTGCGGCGTTTCCTGTCCAGCCACAAATACGCCGACGGCGGAGAGCGGGCGCGGGCGGCCAAATCCAGTCAATCCGCGCAACCGCGTGCGCACCCACATTTCCGGCGGGCTGGCGAAATAGAACAGCACCGCATCGCAATCGAGCATGTGTTGTTTGTCGGCCTGCATCGTATTTTCGTCAAATTCGGGCAATAGCACTTCGCAGCCTTCGTCGTACAGGAAGCTGTACAACGGGCCAATCTCTTCCAAATCGCGCTGGTCACAAACCAGATAGATTCGCTTCAATCCATCTTCCGGCTTTTCGGTGGCCGCCGGTTTGGGTGTTGGATTCAGCTTTTCCTGAATGATCGTTTTCAGATCTTCGATCTTGGCTTCGATCAGGTCTGAACCGTTCGCGGCCTGGAAGTTTTCTTTCAGCCTGGCGATGAAGATGCGCTGCGGTTCTTCCCTGGCTTCCAAACCCGGAGGCAGCCAGATCAAACTTGAAAAATCATCCTGCTGGCTGCGTTCGCGGGCCAGTTCCTGTTGCAGCCCAATAATCGAACGGTTGGCGTCTTCGAGTTCGGGAATCAGTCCGTAATGCGCGCCGATCAAATGCACCGACAGCCGCGAACGTTGCAGACATTCGCGTACACGTATTTCAAACTGCGGCTTGCTGGATGGCAAAGGCTGATCTGGCAAAACGATGTGGCCGAATTGGCGCAATTCGCGTTTTACCTTGTCACGCTGCTCCGTCAGGTCAGAGGTCGTTTCGGCAAGAAAGATCGTCGCTCCTGGTTTTGGCGCGGGCGCGCCCTGCAACTCCTTCAACAAAGTGGTGATGTCCTGCGCCAGATCATCCAGCTTGTCCCAGTAGCGTTTGTCTTTATCCCCGCCGGAGCCGATGACGTGATCAAACTCGCGAAAGCGTTTTGTGATTGGGTCTTGGGCGTAAAACTCATACCCCAGCAAATCGCGTACGGGTTCGGGATGAAGCTGGAAATCAACCGGCGTCTTGATCACCTTGAAGATGCGATGCTTATCGCCCAATCGCAGTCCGCCGTTGAGCGGTGCGGCATTCAAAAAGCCTTCCAACTCATCCTGGCAGGAGGGCGAATCGAGATAGCGCGGCGTCAAAACCGAAAGAAAGACGCCCGTTTCCGTCAAGCCGATGGCAATCGTATCGCTGAAAACGTAGTTACCTTTTAGCTCCGCTTTGTCACGCCAGATGGTTGGACGGAATCCCAGCAACTGCGCCAGACGCAGTTCCAGATGTTCCTGCAAATGATCCACCCAGCCGCGTGGCACGCCTTGGGCGACTGCGTTATCAATGTGGGCATAACTGATAAATACGTGCTTCATCGTGACTTTTAACCGATTCGAGATTTGGTTCGCTTTCTGCTGAAAACTACGACTGATTGCAAAGGCACCCTGAGGCAGGGCGGGCGGATTATAGAGGAAGTGGCGCGACAGCTACAGAGTTTAACGGGCAGAGAGAAAAAAGGTTGTGGCCTGTTCAGAGTCCCGCCTTCAGGCGGCTTTTTCTGGAATCAATTCTTCCACCTGAAGGCGAGACACTGAACTTTTTTTGCGGAGTTACTTCAGCACGCTCACTTTGACGCGCGAGGGGAATTTGCCGGAATGGTAAATTCGCTGTGCCGCCTTTTGAAAGTCTTCGTTTTTCGCCTGATAGATGTTCAGGAACTTCTGCGGATTGCGATCCACCAGCGGGAACCAGGTGCTTTGGATGTGGATGACGATCCGGTGGCCTTTCTGGAACGTGTGGTTGATGTCGGGCATGGCGAACGGAATCGGCGTGACTTCGTTCGGTTTCAGCGGTTCGGCTTTTGACCAGCTTTTGCGGTACTTGGCGCGCATCGGCTCGCCGCGAACCAGCATTTGGTAGCTGTCCATCGGGTCGCCGCCTTTCGCCGGGAAAGCATCAATGATCTTGACGACAAAGTCCGAATCCGTGCCCGAAGTCGAAGCGAACAGTTCCACCAATTGCGGCCCGGCAATGGTCAGGTCTTCGGTCAGCACATCGCTTTGGTACACCAGCACATCCGTCCGCGAGGCGGAAAACCGCTGATCGTCCGTCATGTATTCGTAGCGCATTCCGATGGCCGCGTCTTTCAGGAACGGCACGGGCTTGTTCGGGTCGCTGACGTATTCGTCATATGCCGCCGCAGAATCTTTTGGCGGATCGAAAGCGAGTTTGCCGTTCGCGTGCAGATACAGGCTTTTTTCGGCGACGTTCTTTGGCGGCCAGGCGTCGTAGGTCTTCCAGGTGTTCGAGCCGGATTCAAAGACGTAGGCTTCCGGCAGTTTCATTTCGCCCTTGTCTTTCAGGAAGTGCATGAAGAAAGGAAATTCGATGTTTTCCTGATAGAAAGCCGACGTGTTCGAGCCGAAGTTCACTCCACCGAGCGCCGTGCCGCTGCCGCGCGCCCAGCAGCCATGACACCACGGGCCTTCGACCAGGACGTTCCAGGCTTTTGGGTTGTTCTTTTCGATTTCGCGATAAATCCACAGCGGGCCTTGCACGTCTTCGGCGTCGAACCAGCCGCCGACGGTCATCACTGCGGGCGTGACTTTCTTCAGATGTTGCGGGACGTTTTGCGTCGCCCAATATTGGTCATAATCGCCGTGCTCCATCCATTCGTTCCAGAGTTTGTTTTCGTTCTTCATGTACTTCTGAGCATTCGGCAGCGCGCCCATTTCCAGGAAGAACTTGTAGCCGTCCGTGGTTCCGTGATCGAAGCGGGAGAACTGCGCCACGCCCGGCCCGGTTCGCGGACGACCGAAATTGATGATGAAGTTGAAGGCGTGCGTCAGAAAGAGAGCGCCGTTGTGGTGCATATCGTCGCCCAGCCAGTTGTCCGCCATTGGCGCTTGCGGCGAAACGGCTTTCAGCGCCGGATGCGGATCAATCAAGGCCTGCGCGGCGTAATGGCCGGGATAGGAAATTCCCCACATTCCCACGCGGCCGTTGTTGTTCGGGATGTTTTTCAGCAGCCATTCAATGGTGTCCCAGGTGTCTGTCGTTTCGTCGGCGTCGGTGGCGCTGGCCTTTTTTGGTTTGTAAGGCCGCATCCAGGCGAAATCGCCTTCGGACATATTTCGCCCGCGCACGTCCTGATAAACAAAGATGAAGCCTTCCCTGCTGAAATAAGGCGAAGGACCAAGTTGTGGCCGGTAATTCTCCGGGCCATAAGGCGCAACGCTGTATGGCGTACGCTGCATGATCATCGGGTATTTTTGCGAAACGTCTTTGGGCACGTAGACCGAGGTGAACAGCTTCACGCCGTCGCGCATCGGAATCTGGTATTCGGCCTTCGTGTATTTTTCCCTGGCGCTGAACGCCTCCTGCGCCGATGCCGAAAAGTCAAAGTTCATTGCCAGAACAGGCAAAGCCAGCGCGCACAAGACTCGCCACAAGAACGAGCGTTGCAGTTTCATCGCTTGATCCTCCGTTGGGTTGCGGAATGTTGAATTGTTGAATACGTGTAAGAAATGACGATCGGAGCTGAGGGTAGCGTCATCTACAAAATCAGGCAAGCCGAACCGCTGTATCGTCTGGCTGTTGTAAAGCCGCCGTTGCGCGAACTGTCAGTTTGCGTCGTTGACAGATACGCCTTGCCGACCAGACTGGTCGCACCGATTCGTCATCCATTCACGACGCAAACTGACAGTTCGCGCAATATCGTCAATTGAAACAGACTTTGTAAACGTCCTGGCCGGATCGCGAACGATGCAGTCCGCAATCCGGAAAAACCGCCTCTCACTCGTACCGGAGAGCAACCATGGGGTCTACCTTCGCGGCGCGGCGCGCAGGCAGGTAACAAGCGAGCAAGGCAATCAGCGCCAGCAGCAGCGGCACGCCGACGAACGTTAGCGGATCGGTCGCGCCCACATCAAACAGCAAGGTTGTCATCAATCGTGTCAACGCCAGCGACGCAATCACACCGATGGCCACGCCAGATAGCGCCAGCGTCATCCCGCGTTTGAGCACCAGCCGGAGCACATCGCGCTTCTGCGCGCCGAGCGCCATTCGCACGCCGATTTCATGCGTGCGCTGCGCGACCGAAAACGCCATCACGCCGTAAATCCCAACCGCCGCCAGCAAAGCTGCAACGCCGGCGAAGATCGTCAGCAACAGCGTATTGAACCGCTGCCGCGCGACAGACTTGCCAAGCAGGCTTTCCATCGTCCGCACGTCGGCGACGGGCTGTTCCGGGTCCAGGTTGCGGATGACTTCGCGCGCGGCGGCGGCAACGGCCGTCGCTTCGCCTTTGGTGCGGATGGCGAAAGTCATACCGCTGTAGGCCAACTCCGGATGCGGCCAGTACGAGATGGGCTGAAGTTCGGCATCCAGCGTCATATGCTTCGTGTCGCCGACAATGCCGATGATCTCGCAGGGCTGGTTGTCGTCCTTCATATTGATGATCACGCGTTTGCCCAGCGGGTCTTCGCCGGGGAAGTTTTTGCGCGCGAAGGCTTCGTTGACGACAACGACATGGCGCATCTCCGCCGCTTCCCTGTCGCTGTACAGCCGCCCGCGTTTCAGCGGGATTTGCATTGCTCGGAAGAAATTCGCATCGGTCACAATCACGCCTGTATTCAATCCCTGTCCAGGCGGAAGCTTGGGGCGGCCTTCGATTTCCATGCTGGTGCCGGCGTGCGGCGAGGCAAACGGCAGGAAGCTGGTTGCGCCGGCGGCTTCGACGCCAGGCAGCGATTGCATCCCCGCAATCGCCTGCTGGAAGAATTGAATCCGTTTCTGGTCGGTGTCGTATTTGCGGTTCGGCAAGCCGACTTTCATCGTCAGCACGTTTTCCACATTGAATCCCGGATCAACCGCCTGCAAACGCGCAAAGCTGCGAATCAACAATCCGGCGCCGACCAGCAGCACCAGCGCCAAGGCGACTTCCGTGACCACCAGCGAATTGCGCAGCCGGTGCGAACGCGAACTGCCGCCGATGTTCTTGCCGCCTTCTTTCAGCGATTCGGTCAGGTTCAATCGCGTCGTTTCAAACGCTGGAGCAAGTCCAAAGCTAACGCCGGTCAAGAGCGAAATCGCCATCGTAAAACCCAGCACCGGCAAATTGATTTTGGCCTGCGCCAGATTCATCAGTTCCGGCGGGCTGAGACTGACCAGCAGATCGGTCCCCCACCAGGCCAGCACCAATCCGGCAATGCCGCCCAAAATGGCAAGCAACAGGCTTTCCGTCAGCAATTGGCGGATGATTCGCCAGCGGTTGGCTCCCAAGGCGGCGCGAACGGCGATTTCGCGTTGCCTGGCGGCCGCGCGCACCAGCAGCAGATTGGCCACGTTCGCGCAGGCAATCAGCAGCACGAAGCCGACTGCAAACAACAACACGATCAGCGCCAGCCGCATTTCGCCCGTGAATTGTTTTCGCAAAGGCACGACATTGATGCCCCAGTTTTTATTGAACTCGTATTGTTGCTCCAACTGGCTGCCCAACACATTCATTTCAGCCTGAGCCTGCACGGGAGTGACGCCGGGTTTCAGCCTGGCCACGGCCATGGCGAAACGTCCACGGCGCTGTTTCATCGCTTCAGTCAATTGCCAGGGCGACCAGATTTCCGCCACTTTGCGGGTCATCGAACCGTTGCGAACGTGCCAGTTGAAATCCGCCGGCAGCACGCCCACCACCGTATTTTCGTTATTATTCAAAATGATTTTGCGCCCGATCACTGACGCATCGCCGCCAAAGCGCCGCTGCCATAATCCGTAACTCAGCACTGCCACGCGCGCCGCGCCTTCCCTGCCGTCTTCCGCCGTGAAGGTGCGCCCAAGAATCGGATTGACGCCCAACACCGAAAACAGATTTGCCGAAGCAATTTGTGCGGGTATTTCTTCCGGCTCGCCGCTGCCCGTCAGATTGGCATTGGTGTCGAAGAACGTAGCCATATCTTCGAAGACGCGATTCTGTTCTTTCCAATCGAAGTAATTGCCGAGGTTGATCACATTCTGGTCGTTGCCGCGCCGTTTGTTGTTTTCCCAAACGGTCACCAGATTGTCGGCCTGGCGGTACGGCAGCGCTTGCAGCAAGACCGCATTCACTACGCTGAAAATCGCGGTGTTTGCGCCAATGCCCAACGCCAGCGCAATGATGGCGACAAAGGTGAATGCCGGTTGTTTCAACAAAGCGCGCACGCCTTGTCGCAAATCTTGTAACAGGGTTTCCATTGGTTCCTCCCAGGGGTCGAAAGTCTTCTGTTGATCAGAACACGTTTCAATCGGTGTTCGTATACTCCCGCGCTGCTCATCAAATCTCCAAACGTTCAATCGCAAAAACCGCCTGCTTCTTTCGAGCAGTGTGTACTTCAAGCAGGCTCAATCATCTCTTTTGGAAAAAGGATCAAATTATGAAGAAAACCATGTCCGCGTTGATCATCTCGTTGTGTGCGGCCTTTGCCTTCGTGTACCAATCTGGGCAAGCTCAGAGCGCCGAAGAAGCCGCCGCGCGCGTCCCGCTGGAAAACTACATCAAAGGTCATGCCACTGGCGACGGCGAGTTCATGAAGAAAGCGTTTCATCCGGAAGCCAAGCTCTTCTGGTATCGCGATGGCAAAGTCAATCAACGCTCCTCCGCCGATTACATCGCGGGCTTTACAGGCAAACCCGGCCCTGATGAAGCCCAGCGCAAACGGTGGATCGAAAGCGTCAAAATTACGGGCAACACCGGTTTCGGCGTCATCGTGCTGGATTATCCGACAGTCAAAATCACCGATTACATGGCCTTGCTGAAAGTGGATAACGAATGGAAGATCATCAACAAGACCTTCTATTCCGAACCGAAAACCAAATAGCTTCAGCACAGCTTCACTCTGGGAGAGCGGATCACAATGCGGCGTCACATTTTGATTCTCGCGCTGCTGGCAACTGGCAGCGCCAGCGTTTTTGCTCAATCCACCCTCAAAGCGCCTCGCGGCAATCCCGTCCTGTTGGACGGCAAATTTTCCGCTGAGGAGTGGAAAGATGCGGCGGAAGTGTCCGCTCCCAGCGGAATCAAGTTCTACTTCAAACAAGCCGGGAATTACGTCCTTATCTGCGTCAGGTACACCAAAGAAACGCTTGGTGCGGTGGATGTGTATCTGGCTCCAGCGGGCAAAACGCTGTACACCTTGCACGCTTCGGCAAAACTTGGCGAAAGAACACTGCAAGGCGAAACGTGGAAAGAATGGACCGTGGATTGGCCCTGGTGGCAGATTTCCGGCTGGTACGCCAGCGTGCTGAAATCCACCAATTCCAGGACCAATCCCTTCCTTGCCGACCAGGCCAAAGAGTTTCAAATCAGCCGCCAACGTTTTGGCGGCAGGCAGTGGCAAGTGATGTTCGACATCGGCTCGCCGCCCGACGCCACAGTCTTTCCGAACAATGCCGATAAGTTGAAAACCGACACCTGGATCACGCTCAAACTTTGATCTCTCCTGAATGCCCCGCCGAGTCACGCGCCAACTGCGTTGGCATGCCCTGGACGATTGCGGCGTACGTCTCCGGGAAGAGTCAATCCCAATTGTGATGATGCCAGCTTGAACCCTTGTGTGCGTTGCCTGCACAACCAGCCAGCCATATACTTCCCGCTTGATGAACATTCCATTAAACGAATTGCGAGAAATCAACTGGCTATGCAAATTTACCTGGTCCGTCACGGACAAACGGAAGAGAACGCCACCGGCGTCATTCAAGGGTGGAATCCCGGGACACTCACGCCTCTGGGAATCGAACAGGCCGAAAGGCTGGCGCGGCGTTTGAAGGCCATCCGGTTCGACGCCATTTATTCCAGCGATTCCCGCCGGGCGGCAGATACAGCGCAAATCATCACCCAGTTTCAAGATTCGCCGATCCAATTCACCGAACAGCTTCGCGAACGTCATATGGGTATCTTTCAAGGCCGCGACTTCGAGGAGTTCCACAAGGCGCAGTCGCAAAGCGGCCTCAGCGATAAAGACTTCAAGCCAGAAGGCGGTGAAAGTTTGGAAGAGTTGCGTCTTCGGGCGACAACCTTTGTACAGAGTTTGCGCGAGCTTCATTTACATCAAACCATTTTGCTGGTGGCGCACGGACGCTGGAACACCATGTTGCTCGGCGCGGCGTCAGGAATCAGCATTGAAGAAGCATTGCTGCTCCGGCAAACAAACACCTGCGTCAATATTCTTGAGTGCGACAAGCATGGAAGCTTCCTCCTTCCACTGGTGAATTGCGCGGCGCATTTATCCGATGACAATTCGCGCGCCATCGCGACCGCGGCCGACAACAGTTAGGACAATGTCTGGAACAGACAGTCACCACCCGTGACTTATGGCGATGAATCCACGATCCGAATCGAACCTTGTTTCTGTGCCTGGATGTGAATTGCGATTTTCAGCTTGCCGCCGATCAGTCCTCGCATGTGCTTGACGCCGAAATCGTGGCGATCAATTTCCGTCACAGCGGTGTAGTAAATGATCTCTTCTCCCTGCGGAGAGCGGCTGCGATCCACCTGCGTCACAAGCAAGGCGATTTCCCGGCTGGTGTTTTTGATGGTCAGCAATCCAATGACGTTCAGCGTATCGCGGTCTCTTCCCTTCTCGACGCTGGTGCTGCGAAAACTGATTTCCGGATGCTCTTCGACAGACAGAAAATCGGCTGAGCGCAGGTGTCTATCCCGCCGTTGATTGCCCGTATCAATGCTGCCGGCCTGGATGATTGCCGTGACCGACGAACGGCGCAGATCAGCTTCATTCAGCACGACCGTCCCGGCAACTTCACTGAAGTTCCCGGCAATGGTATGGAAAAGAAAACTTTTGATCTTGAAGTGAGCAATCGTGTAGCCCGGTTCGATGAACCAATAGGTTTCGGCGCATTCTCTGATCGCTGATTGAGATTCCATTTGTCACCTCGCAATACTCAGCGCGACTCGTCTCGCATGTTGTGTTTTCCAAAGAGCTACCAAACTGCGTGCCAACCACATTGGTTCAGCTAAGCTGTTATTTTCACCAAGTTTGACGAACTACCTCAGGCGCAAACCGCGGGCGGAATGTGCGTTTCTGGGATTGAGTATTCCCATTACCGGTTTCGCCCCTCAGAACCTGCCTGCAGATAAAAAGTGGCGCAGCCTGACAACGCGGGCGGCCTCTTACTTTATGGCAACAAGTACTTGTCAAACACAAATCGGGCGACTATGATTCACGGCATTATGGGTTCCCTTCATAAATTCCGTCCTGAAATTCCCGAAGCCACGCCGGTGCCGAGTTTGCATGGCCGAGCGATGGACAATCTGCGCTTCATTCGCGAGACGATGGAGCGGGCCTCTTCGTTTACGGCGGTGCCGGGCTGGGGGGGAGTGCTGGTTGGCGTAACCGCGCTGATTGCCGCCGCGATTGCGGCCCGCGTTCCAGATGAACATGAGTGGATGTATGTCTGGGGCTGCGAATTGCCATTGGCAATGCTGATCGGGGGGCTGACGATGAAGCGCAAGGCAACGGCGGCACAGACAAAAGTGCTTTCTCCGCCAGGCCGCCAGTTCACACTCAGTCTGGCGCCGCCCCTGATTGCGGGCGCCTTGTTGTCGGTGGCGCTGGCACGTGCGGGAGCTTATGACGTACTGCCAGGAATGTGGCTGCTGCTTTACGGAACCGGAGTGGTAACCGGCGGCGCGTTTTCGGTCAAAGTCGTGCCGGTGATGGGACTTTGTTTTGTGGCGACGGGCATGGCGGCGCTCTTTGCCCCGCCGGAGTGGAACAATTCATTTTTAGCGTTTGGATTTGGGGGATTACACATTCTTTTTGGAATCATTATCGCAAGGAGGCACGGTGGCTAAAACCGCTAAATCATCTACGGAACCAACTAAAGGCGTCGCCAGCGAGCGCGCCTTGCAAGCCCGGCAGGCTGCTGAGCGCGCGCCGGAACTGGACAACCTGATCCACGAGCGCATCCGGCTCGGCATTATCAGCGCGCTGGCGGCCAATGAATCCCTGACCTTCAGTCAATTGAAAGAGTTGCTGAAGACAACCGACGGCAACGTCAGCGTTCACGCCCGGAAACTGGAAGACGCGGAGTACATCGCCTGCACCAAGTCTTTTGAAGGGCGTATCCCGAAAACTGAATATCGTCTGACCGGAATTGGACGCCAGGCATTGGAACAATACCTGGATCATATGGAAGCATTGATTCAGGCCGCCCGCGAACGCTAAAGCCATTGCTGTAAGAAAGCGCACGACTCGCTTTCTTACAGCAATGGCTTTACTCTGTCCGGCAACTTTTCATATTCCACACGAGGAGATTTATGGTTCAACTGGCTATGGTTGAAGAAAAGATTGAAACGGGTTTGCGTGCGCATCACGATGTCATTTGTCTGCAGACCACGGAATGCCTGGAATTCATTGATTTAACAGCTCATATTGAAGGCATTGTCGCCCGTTCCGGCATTCGCCAGGGAATGGTCAACGTGCAAACCAAACATACCACCACGGCGCTGATCGTCAACGAAAACGAACCATTGCTGATCGAAGATCTAAAACGGTTGCTGGACACCCACGTCCCACGCGACGGTGAATACGAACATAACGATTTCAGCCGCCGCGTGGACATCCCACCGGACGAACCGGCCAACGGCCATTCACACTGCAAAGCGCTTTTCCTTCCCGCAGCCATCATGCTCAACGTCGCCGATGGCAGGCTTCAACTTGGCCGATGGCAAAGCCTCTTTTTTATCGAACTCGACGAGTCCAGAGAAAGGAACATTTCCGTTTTGGTGATGGGTCAGTAGCGGGAAATTCAACCAAAGAGTGCCTGGCCAAATCGCGGCGGGAAATAATTTTCCGGGTTGTTAACGTTTCCCGGCAATCGTCGTTTTAGGCGGTGAGGATTCCCGCCTATGAAAAGACTGTATTACTTCGTCGCGGATGCAGCGCAGATTGCGCTGCAATCCATTTTCGCGCATAAGTTGCGCGCCTTCCTGACCTTGATCGGGATCATTATCGGCGTGGCATCGGTCGTGGTGGTCGGCGCTTCGATCAATGGGTTCAATAGTTATGTGCTTTCAACCGTTTCGAAGATCCTGGGCGTCAACCACTTCATGATCGCGCGCTTCGCGCACCAGGGCGAATGGACGGATGATGAATGGGAGCGGGCGCAGCGGCGCAACAAAATACTCACGCTCGACGATTACGAATGGCTGGCCGAGCGCTGTCC
Source organism: Heliomicrobium sp. (assembly GCA_021155085.1). GTDB lineage: Bacteria > Acidobacteriota > Blastocatellia > RBC074 > RBC074 > RBC074. The sequence goes on from JAJNQA010000008.1 coordinate 165,608, forward strand.
AAACTGCCTGGCGGTCGGAGCGCAAGCCAATTCACGGCTCAACCTGAAACACGAAGGTCGTGAAATGTTCGGCGTCGGCATCTTGGGCGTGACGGCCAACATGGTCGAAATCGAAGCCAAGACCATCAGCGAAGGCCGCTTCCTCGCCCCGCACGAAGTCCAACGTTCCGGGCTGGTCTGCGTCATCGGCGGCGATGTGAAAGAGAAGTTTTTCGAGGGCCGGGACCCCATCGGCCAGACACTCAAGATTCGCGAGGTGCCGATGACCGTCGTCGGAGTCGAAGAAAAGCGCGGCCCGTTCATGGGCCAGGCCATAGACAATCACGTCTACATCCCAATCACCACCTTCGGCAAACTGTTTGGACGCCGCCAGACCATTCAGCTTCACGGCAAAGCCTCCGACCGCGAAAAGTTCGATCTGGCCATCGAAGAGGCCCGGATGGCGCTGCGCAATCGCCATAAACTGATCGGCAATGAAGACGACGATTTCGGCATCGTCAACACAGACGCCGTCAACAAACAGGTGGACAGCTTTACCGGCATGATCGCCCTGGTCGTGACGCCGATCACCCTGTTGTCGCTGGTGGTTGGCGGCATCGTCGTGATGAACATCATGCTGGTGTCGGTCACCGAAAGGACTTTTGAAATCGGCCTGCGCAAAGCCGTCGGCGCGAAAAAAGGTCAAATCCTGCTGCAGTTCCTGATTGAATCGTCTTTCCTGTCCGCGGTTGGCGGAGTTCTGGGATTGCTGCTGGCCGCGGGTCTTTCCTGGGTTGTCCGCATCACCACGCCACTTCCGATGACCATCACCTTCGGCTACATCTTGTTGTCGCTGGCGGTTTCCGGCGGCATCGGAATAATTGCGGGCATCTATCCGGCGTACAAGGCTTCACGGCTTGACCCGATTGTGGCGCTGACGAAAAACTGAGCCGCGCCTGTCCGACAAGCCGCCAGCTTGTCGAGGCGTGGCTTTTGAAATACTGGTTTGCCAGCCGGGACTTCGACAAACTTGCGGTTTGTCACACACATTCTGGAAAAGCTATGAAGATCAAATCATTCATTCCCACCGAAACCGTCTCAATGGCAATCGGCACGATTCGCGCGCACAAATTCCGCAGTTCCCTGACGGTGCTTGGGATTGTCGTCGGCGTGATGACAGTCGTGGCTGTGGCGTCAATTCTGACAGGACTGCGCAGCCGCATCGTTTCCATGGTCGAAGAATACGGCACGAATAACATTTACGCCTTTCATCTTTCAACCGGCCCGCGCATGGGGGACCGCGACCGCAGCGAATACATGCGCAAACCGCTCACGGCCGCCGACAGCGAGGCAATCAAAAATCAGGCCAATGCCATTGAAGATGTAGCCAACGTTCTTTACCTGTGGCGGCTGGACAGCACATTGAAATACAACGGTCAAAAATACCGTTCGGGCTTTCTGCAAGCCATTTCGGCCAGCTACGCGCAGGTCACGAATGTTTCACTGGAACAAGGCCGGTTCCTTACCGAAATTGATGACGAGCACAAACGTGAAGTGATGGTCATCGGCCCCAATGTCGCCGAATCACTGTTCCTGAACCAGCCGAACATCATCGGCTCGATCGTTGATTTGGGCGGTCGGCCGTTTGAAATTATCGGCGTGCTGGAAAAACGCAAAAACAGCTTTTTCGGCGAAAACGAAGAAGACAACGCCCTGTTCATTCCTTATCAAACCGGACGCAAACTTTCTCCGATCAGCAATGAAATGAATCTGCACATCCGTGCCAAAACCGGCATGCTGATGGCTGGCCTGGACCAGGTTGAGCAGATTCTGCGGCGTCAGCGCGGAGTGAAATACGATCAGCCGAACAATTTCGACCTGCAAACCGCCTCGAAGATGATCGAACAGTTCGACAGCATTACGATGTACGTCGGTTTGTTTGCCATCGCGATTTCAGCCGTTGGATTGCTGGTCGGCGGCATCGGCGTGATGAACATCATGCTGGTTTCGGTCACCGAACGAACGCGCGAAATCGGCATCCGCAAAGCCATCGGCGCTAAAAAACGCGATATTGTCCGGCAGTTTCTGTTTGAAGCCATGACGCTGACCTTTCTGGGCGGCCTGCTGGGAATCGTAGTCGCCACAGCCGTCAGTTACGTGATCATGTTTTTCCTGCCGGAATTGCCGGCCTCCATCCCGGTCTGGGCAGTCGTATCCGCCATGGTGGTTTCCACCTCGATCGGATTGATCTTCGGCGTCTGGCCCGCCAGGAAAGCCGCCAATCTCGACCCGATCGAGTGCCTGCGGTACGAATAACCAAAAAAATTTCGCGCCTGCGTCATCAACTCTTGACCGCAGGCGCTTTCTTTTGCAAACTAACTTTATGAAACAAAGTAATTTTCACCACACACAACTTAATCAATTCCATGTGGCAATAATTATGGACGGCAATGGGCGCTGGGCGACTGAACGCGGGCTTCCCCGGACAGCCGGCCATCGCGCCGGAGTCGAAGCCGTGCGCCGCGTGATCGAAGCCGCGCCTGATCTGGGGATTGGAACACTGACGCTTTACGCCTTTTCCTCCGACAACTGGAAGCGTCCGCCGCGCGAAGTCGGCGCGCTGATGAAACTGCTTCGGGTATACCTGCTGACAGAAACCGCCAGTTGCGTCAAGAACGGCATTCGCATCAGCGCCATTGGCCGCCGGGACAGGCTGGAGCCTGCGTTGGTGAAAAGCATTGAGGCGGCGGAAGAGGCGACGCGGAACGGAACGGCATTGCATCTGCGCGCGGCGATTGATTATTCATCGCGCGACGCGATTTTGCGCGCCGCCAGTCAATGCGCCGGGCAAGGCCAGGTCTCCCGCGAAACATTTTCCAGCTTGATTGGTGAAGCGGATCATTCATTCGGCCAGGCTCCGGACGTTGATTTGTTGATTCGCACTGGCGGCGAACAGCGGCTGAGCGATTTTCTTCTGTGGGAGTGCGCCTACGCCGAATTGCATTTCACCAGCCGGAAATGGCCGGATTTCAGGCGCGAAGATTTAGAAACAGCCATCACGGAATTCTGCCGCCGCGAACGCCGGTTTGGGCAGTTGCCCGATCAGTCAACTCAGTTTGAGTCATACAGGAATCTCACTGGGGCAATTTGATGCAGGCCGGGCTCATTGGCCAAAATCGCTTTGGAACAAGCGTTGAAAACGTGGATCGTTGCGGATGGGATCGAAATAGGCATCTATTTTGTGCAGGCCTGAAGCGGCGGGCAGTTTCGATTTGGCCAGCCAAACAAAAGCTTGTTCATAATCTTCCAGTCCAACGTAAATTGCCGCCACGTAATACCCCGAAACAATGCCCTGCCCCTGCATTTCCAGCAGCCTGGTTAATCTCTGCTCAGCTTCCGCGCGCCGGCCCGTCACGGCGTCAAGATGGCCAAGCGCCGTCACCGCCAAGGGACCGCCGTTTGATAATCTTTCCAGGCGCTGAAATTCATCGCGCGCCTCGTCGTATCGCCCCATCTGTTCGTAAGCCAGTCCCAATCCCCAATGCGCGCGAAGATAGTTTTCATCCATTTCCAACGTTCTTTTGAATTGCCGAACAGCTTCCTCATACCGGCGCAAACGGAACAGCGCCATGCCCAGATTGGTGTTGCTGAGAATTGAAAGCGGGTCCAGTTCCAGGGCGCGATTGAATTTTTCCAGAGCATCCGCCGGACGCCCGTCGCCCAGCAGGTGCGTGCCGTAATAGTTGTAGGCTTGCACGTAATTCGGGTTCAGGGCCAGGGCGCGTTCCAGTTCGCGATGACCGGCGGCATCATCTTCAGTCAAGAGCCCCACTCCCAGCGAGGCGTAAGCTTCCGCCAACGTAGCGTCCAGTTCCAATGCTTTCCGGGCGGCGGCTCTGACTTTCGCAAAAGCTTCCACCTGTGGCTGCGCGCCCATCATGATCTGCGGCGTGCCCAGCGCGACATAACAATCGGCAATGCCGGTGTAAGCCAGCGCATAGGCTGGGTCAAGTTCAATCGCCTTTTCAAAATAGCCGAGCGCCTGACGAATACTTTCGGGAACACGTTTGGCCAGGAAAAAACGGCCTTTCATATAGGCCTGAAAGGCGGCGGCGTTGGCCGTGTAATCTTTTTTCAGGTGTTGCCGTTGTTCGGCGGTCAATTTCAAGGTCAGCGCGTGCGCCAGGCGTTCGGAAATCGTTTTTTGCACGGTCAATAAATCGTCGGCCTGTTCTTCAAAACTATCGGCCCAGAGCGGTTTGCCGTCCTGGACGCGAATCAACTGCACGGTCAGGCGCACTTGTCCGCCGAGCCGCTGATAGCGCCCATCCAGCAAGGCGTCCACGCCCAGCACGCGCCCGATTTCGAGCGCCTCGGATTGCCGTTTGACGTAACTTTCGACGGCGTTGGTGGGCCGCACCGCCAGCGTGTTCAGATTGCTCAACCGCGTAATCAAAGCATCGGCCAGGCCCAGCCCAAGAGTTTCTTCCTGCCCCGCTCCACCCAATTCCGTGAAGGGCAGCACGGCCAGTGAATGAATCCGTGCCGAATCATCGCGGAACAGAAAAGCCAGGGCAGCAACCGTCGCCAGACACAGCGTTGCGGAGGCCAGTTTCAGCCTGCCGGGCCGCCAAATCGGACGGGCAAGTTCAAGCTGCTGCCCGGCGACCTGCTCCCCGGCGACTGGCCGCGACACCTGTGTGCGGCGAAAGACAAATGACAGCACCGTTTCGCGCAGACTCGCCCCCTGACCGTATTCATTGATGTTGACAGTTGGGGGCGGCGTATCCAGCGCGGCCATTGAATGTTCAGCGGCAATTGACGGCGCCCTGATTTCCACGGCGGCAGACTTGCCCCACGATTCCGCCGCGGGCAATTCAGCCGGAACGACCACTTCGGTCGCAGTTGGTTCAAGCAGTGCCACGCTGACGGAAGGCAGAAAACGGTAGCCGATTTTGGGAAGGGTTTCGATCAATTGCGCGGAGGCATCCGCCTGGCTGAGCGCCTTGCGAAGCAGATACACCGTCTGACTCAGATTGGCGTCCTCGACCGTCTCGTCCGGCCACAACGATTGGATCAAGGATTCTTTCTTGCAGACCCTGCCCGGCTGTTGCAGGAACAAATGGAGCATGGCCGCAGCCTTTTGCGGGAGAGGAATCAGTTCCCCGGCACAGAGCAACCGCTGGGTTTCAACCTCGAATTGAAACTGCCCAAAGTGGTAAAGCGAGGTTTCTTCAGAGTTCATTCGACACCGCTAAACCCTTTTCCGAGTGCAAATTGAGCAAGAATTGATGGAGAAATGAGCGGAGCTTGAAGATTTCCCAGCGTCGCTTCGCCGATGATCCGGCCCTCTTCTCTAAATGTGTTTGCCAGTGTTGTCCGGTTCAAATTGCAAGTGGGCCGGAGCCGTTGGCGCGCGCAGTATAACCGTGTGGCCGCAAAGCAGGCAATTCAGCAAAACTGAGCGATTACTATGAAATTACCTCTGACCAATCTCGAAAAATTCACCCGTCACCGTTCGGCGCATGTTGCTTCCATTCTCTTCGCCAGCCTGACGCTGGCGCTGCTAGCCACGTTTGCGTTGCGCGGCGTTAGCGCGGACACCTTGGGCAAATTCGGCATCACCGAACAGAGCTGCGTGGGCCAACTGATCAGCCAGTTCGCGCCGCAAACCTTCCCCTCAACGCACGAAGCGGCACACGGGGAAGCCGCGCTCAAGCTGCTCAAGGAGCGCGGCCAATACGAATCGTTGCAGCAGGCGCTGGAAACAGCGCGCTACCGGGCGCACGCCGCGCCGCAACGCGCGGGAGAATTTCTGGCGCTCAATCCGGCGCAGGCGCTGCATTCCCGCTTCACGCCGCAGGGTGTCGAAGTGCGCCGCCACAGCGAGGAGCAGATGCCCAAACTGGCCATGACCCTGCGCGGCATCGGTTACGGAGACCGGCAATTGGTTGTCAGCCCAGGCACAGTTACCGCCCAGGACCAGCGCATCGAAATTCACCGCACAATCGGCGACGAAAAGCCTTCATCCCTCATCCCTCATCCCTCATCCCTCACCGAGTGGTACGTCAATCGTCCCACCGGTTTGGAACAGGGCTTCACGCTTGCCGCGCCTCCAAAAGGGGCGGGCGAGCGGCAAGCTGGGGAGCGGTTGCGGCTGACGCTGGAATTGTCCGGCGCGTGGCAGGCGCGGGCCAGCGCGGACGGCCAATCCGTGGATTTCAGCGAAGCGGCGGGCGGCGGCACGCTGCGCTACGATCATTTGGTGGTGCGCGATGCGCGCGGTCAGACGCTGCCCGCGCGGATGAGCCTGATCCAGCGTGAATTGCGGCTGGAAGTTGAGGATGCGGGCGCGGTCTGGCCGGTGACGATTGATCCGACCCTCGCCCAGCAGGCGTATCTGAAAGCCAGCAATACCGGGGAAAATGACAGGTTCGGCACCTCGGTGGCCGTCTCGGGGGACACGGTGGTGGTTGGGGCTTCTGATGAGGACAGCAGCACAACGGGGGTGAACAGCACACCCAATGAGGCGGCCCCCGATTCCGGCGCGGCTTACGTATTCGTGCGCAACGCGGGCGTGTGGACACAGCAGGCCTATCTGAAAGCCGGCAATACCGGGGCAGATGACGGGTTCGGCACCTCGGTGGCGGTGGCGGGGGACACGGTGGTGGTTGGGGCCTCTGCTGAGAACAGCACCTCGACGGGGGTGAACAGTTCACCCAACGATAGTGGCTTCGTTGTCGGCGCGGCTTACGTGTTTGTGCGCAACACAGGCGTGTGGACGCAGCAAGCCTATCTGAAAGCCAGCAACATCGGGTCGTTTGACCAGTTTGGCGCCTCGGTAGCGGTCGCGGGCGACACGGTGGTGATCGGGGCTGTCTTCGAGGACAGCGACACGACGGGGGTGAACAGCACACCCAATGAGGGGGCAACCGAATCCGGCGCGGCCTACGTGTTTGTGCGCAACGCGGGTGTATGGACGCAGCAGGCCTATCTGAAAGCCAGCAACACCGGAGCAGGTGACGTTTTTGGCTCGGTGGCGGTGGCGGGCGACACGGTGGTGGTTGGGGCCTATGGTGAGTACAGCAGCACGACGGGGGTGAACAGCACGCCCAATGAGTTGGCTCCCAGGGCCGGCGCGGCCTATGTGTTTGTGCGCAATGCAGGCGTGTGGACACAGCAAGCCTATCTGAAAGCCAGCAACACCGGGATGTTTCACCTTTTTGGCATCTCGGTGGCGGCGGCGGGCGATACGGTGGTGGTCGGAGCCACTGGTGAAAGCAGTTCCGCCGGCGCGGCTTACGTGTTTGTGCGCAGCACAGGCGTGTGGACGCAGCAGGCCTACCTGAAAGCCAGCAACGCTGGAGGCGATGACAAGTTTGGCCAATCGGTAGCGGTCGCGGGCGACACGGTGGTGGTCGGGGCTTTCCAAGAGGACAGCAGCACGACGGGGGTGAACAGCACACCCAACAATGGGGCTGGTAATTCCGGCGCGGCCTACGTGTTCGGGCGCATCGGGACGACCTGGACGCAGGAGTCGTATCTAAAAGCCTCCAACACGGGAGGGGCTGACAACTTCGGCATTTCTGCGGCGATATCCGGCGACACGGTGGTGGTCGGGGCGTATGGGGAGGCCAGCAATGCGACGGGCGTCAACGGCAACCAAAACGACAACTTGGCTCCCGGGGCCGGCGCGGCCTATGCCTTCACGATTATCGAACTGCCTTCCATTACCGCGGCAGGCCCACTCTCCCGGACGCAAGGCAACGCGGCCAGCAATTCCACCATCGCCACCGTCAGCGACAGTTCCGCCGGAACGCTGAGCGTCAGCGCGACGACCGTTCCCACGGGCCTCAGCGTCACGAACATCGTCAACACCGGCGGCACGGTCACGGCGGAGGTCGCGGCGGATTGCATGGCGGCCAGCGGCGCGAACACCGTCGGGCTGACCGTCACCAACCAGACGACCGGTTTGTCGTCCACGGCTAACCTGACCGTCAACGTCACCGCCGCCGCCGCTCCGACCACGGCGAATGCCGGACCGGATCAAAGCCTTTGCGCGACGGCTCCGGCTACATTGGCGGCAAATGAGCCAAGCATAGGCACGGGCACGTGGAGCATCGTCAACGGCCCGTCGCTTTCGACCGCGCAATTCAACAGCCTGACCAATCCAGCCGCGACTTTTACTCCGGCAGGTGGAATTGGAAACTACACCTTGCGCTGGACGATCACGGGAGCCTGCGCGACTTCGACCGATGACGTGGTGCTGACTTGCAACACGCAGCCGACGATCACGTTGGGCGCAAGTCCGGCGGTTTTCCCTGGCACGACCAGCGCGAACCTGCCTTACACCGCGACGACAGGCAACCCGAATCAGTACGACATTGATTACAACGCGGCGGCCAACACGGCAGGGTTTGTGGACGTGATCAATATGACTTTGGCGGCTTCTCCCATCGTGTTGGTGGTGCCAGGCGCGGCGGCTTCCGGCGTTTACAACGCCACGCTGACCGTGCGGAACAACACGACCGGTTGCGTCAGCAGCGCGACAGCCTTCACGGTGACAATTTCAGCCTGTCCTTCGCAATTCACTGTCAACGATCCGGGCGATGCAGCGGACGCGAGCGCGGGCAATGGCGTGTGCGCGACAGCGGGCGGCGTTTGCACCTTGCGCGCGGCGCTTCAGGAAGCCAATGCGCTGACGGCTTGTACGCCGTTGACGATCAATTTCAGCGTGACGGGAACAATCACGCTTGGTTCAGCCTTGCCAGCGATTGCGCATCCGAACCTGACCATCAACGGCCCCGGCGCTGCCAACCTGACCGTCAGCGGGAACAACCTGTACCGCGTGCTGAGCATTGCCAGCGGCAGTTACAACGTCAGTATTTCAGGGCTGACGCTGGCGAATGGCTACATCAAAGCGGCGGATACAACGGCGATGAGCGGAACCAACCAGGCCCCCGACGGACTTGGCGGCGGGTTGTATTCGCTGAGTACCGGAACGGTGAACGTCACCGATTGCGCCATCACGAACAACACCGCGCAGGGTGGCAACGCTACCGGCGGGACGAACGCGTATGGCGGAGATGGGCGGGGGGCTGGTATTTATCTCCAAGGTAGCACGGCCAAACTGACGCGCTGCACCATCAGCAACAATTCCGCCCTCGGTGGGTTGGCTATGGGCGGCACCACTCAAACCCTGGACGGTACGGGTTATGGTGGCGGTATCCACAAGACGAACGCTTCGCTGACGGTGGAAGATTGCACGATTGCCAACAACATCACGGACCGGATTGCCGGTAGTGTCCTCTCCAGCTTCACCGCCGCCCAGGGCGCTGGCCTCTACAACGGCGGGAGCGGCGCGCTGAGCGTGACGGGAAGCACTTTCAGCGGTAATCGTCGGCCCAATACACTCACCTTGCAAGGAGCGGCCATTACCAATCAGGCGTCCAACATCACCTGGACACTGACCAACAGCACCTTCAACGGCAATATTGGCAGCAATACGATTGCGCACATACAGCCCAATGGAACCCTGACGATGGTCAATTGCACCGTGGCGAATAACACGCTCTCCACTACCAACACTGCTGCGGGTGCAATCTCTGTCCACTCGGGCAGCATCCTAAATCTGAAGAACACCATTCTCGGCAACAACGCCGATGGCCCGAATATCAGAACGCTCGGCACGGTCACCTCGCAGGGCAACAACTTCGACAGCGACGGAACGACCGGCTTCACCGATGGCGTCAACGGCGACATCGTCGGCACCAGCGTCAACAAGATAGACCCGCTGCTCTCCATACTGGGGAATTATGGCGGACTGACCCAAACGCAGGCGTTGCTGCCTGGCAGCCTGGCGCTCAACGCGGGCACGTCAAGCGGTGCGCCTGCGACGGATCAACGTGGCATCACCCGCGTCGGCAACACGGACATCGGCGCGTTTGAATCGCGCGGCTTCACGCTGGCAATTGCCGGTGGGAACAACCAAAGCGCCGTCACGAGCACGGCCTTCGCCAATCCGCTGGCGGTGCTGGTAACCAGCGCCTTCAGCGAACCGGTCAACGGCGGTCAAGTCACATTTACGCTACCGGGCAGCGGCCCAAGCGCGAATCTGGCCAACAATCCAGCGACGATTACTGGCGGCACGGCAACTACCGGCACGGTCACGGCAAATGCCGTAACGGGCGGGCCATACCCTGTCGCCGCAACCACTATCGGCGCTCCGGCAGGCGTTAATTTCTTTCTGACCAACACCTGTCAGACAATCACTGTCAGCCCGGCGACGCTTGCCGGAAACGCAACCTCCGGCCAGACCTTCACCCAGACCTTCACGCAAATGAACGGCACGGGCGCGATCACCTGGAGTTTGATCGGGACGGCTCCGCCGGGGTTGAGCTTCGATGCAATGACGGCCACTTTGAGCGGTTCTCCTTCGGCGTCCGGCTCGTTCACCTTCACCGTCCGCGCCACCGACGGCAACAATTGTTTTGGTGAACGCCAGTACACGCTCGGGGTGGATTGCCAGACCGTCACCCTCAGCCCAATGGAACCGTCGTTGGCGGGGGGAACTGCCGGAACGCCTTATTCGCAAAGCTTCACAGCGGCGGGCGGCGCCTTGCCTCATAACTTTTCGGTCAGCGGCGGCACTTTGCCAACGGGGTTGATGCTGGCGGCAAATGGCGCATTGACCGGGACGCCAACCGCGTTCGGAAACTTCAACTTCACCGTGCGTGCCACCGACGCCAACGAATGTTTCGGCGAACGCGCCTACACCGTGCGCATCTGCGGTGTCATTTCCCTGACGGTCTCGTTGCCCAACGGCACGACCGGCGTGGCTTACAGCCAAACCATCACGGCTTCCGGCGGCGCTCCGCCGTCCTCGTTCGCCCTCACTGCGGGAAGCCTGCCGCCGGGATTGAGTTTGAACGGCGACGGCACGCTGGGCGGCACGCCCACACAGTCCGGCTCGTTCACATTCACCGTCACAGCGACCGATCCCCTCGGTTGCACCGGATCCCAAAACTACATTGTCAACATTGGCTGCCAGACCGTGACGATTGATCAAACCGTTTTGGCCAACGGCTTTGCCGGCACCGCCTACAACCAGACGCTGACAGCGACGGGAGGAACCGCGCCCTACTCGTTTGCCGTCAGCGGCGGCGCGCTGCCCGGCGGAATCAACCTTTCTTCCGGCGGCGCGCTTTCCGGCCTGCCCACCACGCAGGCCACTTTCAATTTCACGGTGCGGGCAACCGATGCCTACGGCTGTTTCGGCGAACAAAGCTTCACGGTGCTGATCAGCGGCGACGGCCTGATGTTCTACCCGCTGCCCAGCCCGGTCCGGCTGCTCGACACGCGCGCGGGCTTGAGTCCCAACGCCTGCTCTCAGCCGGAGGCGCCGATTTCGGGCGGGACCTCCCGGACGCAAATGGCGCGCAATTTCTGCGGATTGCCTGCCAATGCGCAAGCCATCACCGGAAACATCACCACGGTCCAATCCGGCGGCGGTTACCTGACGCTGTATCCCAGCGACGCCGCACAGCCTTTGGCGGCAAACTCGAACTACGAACCAAACGAGATTTTGAACAACGTGTTCACCGTCGGGCTGGGCGCAGCCGACGGCGCATTCAAGATATTCGTGACTTCCGGGACCGACATAGTGATTGATGTGACCGGTTATTACGCGCCTCCGGCAACGGGCGGCCTGTTTTTCCACCCGCTGCCGAAACCGATTCGTTTGCTGGAAACGCGCAACGGTTTCACAGGGTGTAACTCACCCGCGATGCCGCTGCCGGGCGGCGTGGAAACGGCGCAGAACACGCACCTGACCTGTGACGGTGTAACCATCCCCACAACGGCCCGGGCAATCACCGGCAACGCGACAACCGTCAGCCCGACAGGTCCGGGATTTCCCTACCTGACGCTGTTTCCGGCGGACGCGGCTCGGCCACTGGTCGCGAACTCGAACTATTTGCCGGGGCAGATTATGAACGCGCCATTCACGGTTGGGCTGAATGCGGCGGGCGAGTTCAAGATTTATCCGACGACGCAAACCGACCTGGTGATAGACGTGCTGGGTTATTTCAGCCCGGAAGCCCTGGATGCGAATGGGGCAGGCCTGCTCTTCACCCCTCTCGGCAAACCCGTGCGCTTGCTGGAAACGCGAGCCGGGTTCGCTGGCTGTTTCGCAACGGGAACGCCTCTGCTTGCAGGCAGCACGCAAACACAAACGGCGCGAGGAATTTGTAACGGTGAAACGGTGACGGCCACCGCCCTGGGAATCGTTGGCAACGTGACGGTGGTCAATGCGGAGAGCGGTTATCTGACCTTCTGGCCGAGCACGGCGCTGCAACCAACCATCGCAACTTCCAACTTCAGCGCCGGGCAAATCTTCAACAGGCATTTCACGGCGGGCCTGGGAATGAGCGACGGGGCGTTCAAAATTTTCACGCAGTTCCGGACCGACCTGGTAATAGATGTTTCGGGTTTCTTCGCGCCGTAAACCGCCTCTTATTTTGCGGCGTGGTCACTGACGCAAAAGAGATGGCTTTGGCTGCGAAGGTATAGTTCACCCGCGACGACGACCGGCGAGGCAACGAAGAACTGGTCATCCAGAAGGTTGGTGGCCAGAACTTCAAATTTCTCGCCCATCCTGATGACGTAAACCGCGCCGTTTTCACTGGCAAGATACAGCTTGCCGTCCGCGCCGACGGGTGAAGCCTTGAAATTATCCGCTTGCGGCAGCCGCTGCTGGTGATAGAACGGCTTACCCGTCGCGGCGTCAAAACAACTGAGCATGGCCGTGTCGGTCAAGGCGTAAAACTTCCCATCGTGCAGCACTGGCGAAGGCGTATACGAAGTGCCGCGCGTCTGACTCCAGACGATGGCCTCCGTGCCGGTCAAATCGCCTTCCCTGCCCAGGCGAATCGCCATCAGCTTCGGATCGCGGTGGCCTGTCATCACGTACACCAAATCGCCCTGCCAGACCGGTGCGGGAATGGCGTTCAGGCCCAGCCCGGCGGCTTCCCAAATCACTTTGCCGCTGGCCGGATCATACGCGCGCGTCTTGCCCGTGGCGCTGACCACCAACTGGCGACGGCCTTTGTGTTCGACCAGCAATGGATTCGCCCAGGTGCTGACTTCGTCGCGGTTCTTCCGCCAAAGTTCCTTGCCTGTGCGTTTGTCCAGCGCAATGATGAATGAACCGGTTTCCTGATCGAAATTGACGATCAGGGAATCGCCCGCCAGCACAGGCGCGGAGCCTTCGCCAAACTGATTGCGCATCTGCATTTTGACTTTGAGGTCTTTTTCCCAGATCAGCCTGCCATTCAAGTCGTAACAGTAAATCCCGCGCGATCCAAACGAGACAAAAACAAACTGGCCGTCCGTCACCGGCGAACTCGACGCGAGGCTCCCGTAAGCGCGGTGATAGCCTTCGTGTGGAACGGCGGTTTTGGCGACCTGCTCCCAGAGCGTTTTGCCAGTCTTGCGATCCACGCACAGGACGATGAATTTATGCTCCTGGCCTTCGCCCGAACCGCCGTTGGGATTCGTGCGGCGCTGGCTGCCCGCTTCCGCCACGGCGGCATCCAATTTTCCGGTCGGCACGGCGGTGGTCAGAAAGATTTTGTCGCCCCAGATAATCGGCGTTGAAAAACCGCGCCCGGCGATCGGCGCCTTCCATTTGATGTTTTTGGTGTCGCTCCATTCGGTCGGCGCTCCGCCGCGCGCCATACCGTTAAAAAACGGCCCGCGCCATTGCGGCCAGTGGTCTTCGGCCATTGAAAGACTGGCTGGCAATTTCGCGCTAATCAATGCTGCGAGAAACAACAGGCTGGCAATCGCAAGTAGACGTTTCATGATGTGCGAACCTCCGCCTGGGAACGCATCGCCTTCAGCCTGTGGTTTTGGCGAGGCGCGTGTACCGCACGCCACAGGCGATGCGTTCCCAGAGAATTTATGTCACGGCGTGGGCTTTTCTGACTTCAAAACAGCAGCCCGGCTGCGCATCGTGCCACGCAACCTGGGCGTTGATCAAATTTGCGCGCGAGCGAATGTTGGCCAGCCCATGCCCGGTTTTCTTCGCGGCAGCTTCGGCTAAGCCCTTGCCATCGTCGCGGATTTCAATGACCAGTTGATCGCTTTCCGCTTTCACGGACAGCCGGACATGCCTGGCTCGCGCGTGGCGGCAGATATTATTCAAGGCTTCCTGCACGATCCGGTAAAGCTGAATCTGTTCAATCTGTGAAAGCCGCAAGCGGTCTTCCAGTTCCGACTCACAAACAAACTCATAAGCAAATTTCTCTTCGGCGGACAGATGTGCGACCGCGTCGCTCAGCGCCCATTCCAGCGCGGACAGAAAGCCTATGTTTTCCAGCGCCGACGGACTCAGGTCTTCGCAGATGCGGCGAATCTCCTTGGAAACGGATTCGATTTCCCGGCGAATGGTGACGGGCGACGGCGCGGTTGAATTTTCATCATTTGCCGGAAGCTGATCCGTCATCACCAGTAAATGACGCAAGTCCGCCAGGGTCTGATCGTGCAGGTCACGGGCGATGCGGCTGCGCTCGGCTTCAGTTTCATTGGCCAGCCGCAATCGCGTTTCATGCAATTCGGCATTCGTCTCCTCCAATGTCCGATTCGTTTTGCCCAGCCTTAACTGCTGGCGAAACGCCCACACCGCGGCGGCAACCGCCACCGCCAGCAGCGAAGCCAGCAGCAAGGTTCCCCACGGAAACGGCGCGCTTTGAATCCGCAATCGAACGGTCAGCGGCGCGGAGTAAACCAAATCCCGGCTGAGGCTTCGTGCGATGATGGCATATCCCCCGGACTGCAAATCGCCGGCGGCAAACTGAGGATCACGCGTTTGAATCTTCTTCAGTTCCTGGCCGCGCCGATTTAGCAGCGTAAATTCGTATTGAAACTGGCTCGGAAAAGTCTTGCTGCCGAGCCCGGAAACTTCGAGCAGGAAATTCCGTTGCGTGTGCGGCAAGGCCAATTCCGCCATCAATTCTTCCGGCGGATAAATCTTTTCAGCCACCAGCCGCTTGATCACCAGCCGGGGAATTGCCGCGCTCGGACGATGATGAACCACGCCGCGATTGGTGCCGATCCAGATGTCGCCGTTTGCTGAACCGCTTTGCGCAGCCAGCGCGAAAACCTGCTGCGAAGCCAGTCCCTGTTCGGTATCAAACCGGATCGAGACATTTTCGCCGGGCAATAACTTGATCAATCCAGCGTTTTGCGTTGCGCACCAGAGGATTTCGCGGCCCGCCGGATCCGCCAGCACCAGCAAATCGCGAACATCCACGTTGCCGATCACTTCTCGAAATACTTCGCCTTCGCGCAGCAGCAGCCCCTGCGATGTTCCCAGCCAGAGCCGTTTTCCGGCAATCACTGTCGCGCGAACCGCACGCTCCGCCTGTGCGCCGGGCAATTCAATCCGGTTGATTTGCGAACCGTTATAGCGCCACAACTCACCTTTAGCCGTCCCGAACCATAAAGCCTGATCGCTTTCCGCTGCCAGGCAAATCGCCTGTTGCGCCGCGGCGTCCGTCAAGACCGGCACCCGTTTGTCGCCGTCAATCCGCTCGATTCCGCGTTCATAAAACGCCGCGTAAATGTGGCCGCGAAAGCCGGCGAGAGCGCGAACACTTTCTCTGGATTGCGGATTGCGGATTGCGGATTGCGGATTCTCAGCACCGTCAGTGGGCTTTTCTGGCAAAAAGGATTTCGCGCCGGGCGTTTCGCTTTCGATAGTGATGGAAGTTTCCGGCGGCGAGGCCAGACGAACAAAGTCAGGCGAAGCTTTCGTCTTCACGAACAATCCACTGCTGGTTGCCGCCCAGACTGATTCCGCGCCATCTTCAAGCAGATCGTAAACTGAGCGCGCTTCCACGCCGGCGACTTCGACCGCCGAAGCGGAGCCGCCGTCATCAATCAGTTTGAATAATCCACGGTTGGTTCCGCTCCACACTTCGCCGCTACGGGTTTGCAGCAGCGAGCGGACGTAATTGCTTTGCGCATTTGTGCTGACGGTCGTCGCGCGGAAACTTTCCCGGTCATACCGGCAGACGCCGCGATCCGTGCCAAACCAGACGACGCCTTCGCGGTCGCGAAAAACGGCGTTGATCGTATTGGAGCGCAATCCGCCCGCAGTATTTTCAAAGGTCAAATGCTCAACCAGGTCAGCACCTTTATTGACATTTGCCTTCAGCAGAAACACACCCTGCCGGCTGCTGCCGATCCACAATTCACCGCTGCCGCCGTGAATTGCCGCTATGCCGCCGGTGTCCAGCGGCTGTCGCACCGGCGAATCTCCTTTCAACAACCATAGTCCGCCCGTCTGCCGGTTGCCCTGTTCGCCCAGCCAGACCTGGTCTCCGTCAACAAACATGGCCGAAAGAAAGTAAGGACGCGGTGGTCTGGAAGTAGCTTCGCGCACTTCGTCGGCGCGGCTGACCAGCGCCGAGCGCCCGCTGGAACCGATGTACCAATCGCCCGCTGGCGTTGCGACAATCGAAGTCAACGGCAGGGCTTCGTTCGGCTGGTTTGGCGATTTGAGAACCGGATGTGCATTCGGATCGAGGCGGGTTGGAACCAGTCGTTTTGTGGCGGACAATTCGCTGCGAGGCTGACCGTCGCCTTGTTCTCGGTAATGAATAATTACGCCCTGTGCGGTGACCAGCGCGATTTCGCCTTGTGGCGAAGCGCCAATCCCCGTCACCGACTGCCCACGCGTTTCTTCCAGAACCTCCAGGCGTCCCTCGCGCAAGCGCGCCGCGCCTGCCTCCGTCCCTATCCATAAACTGCCATGCAAATCCAGCGTGAGCGCCAGAATCCGCCGCGAAGGCAATGCGGCTTCGCCCGCGACAGCCTCGATATTTCGGCCGTCGTAACGCACCAGGCCGCTATCCGTACCAACCCACATCAATCCGCCAGCGTCTTCGGCAATCGCGTTGACTCGATCCGACGGCAGACCGTGAAACAGCGTCACCGCGCCCCAGCGATGCAAATTAAGCGTGGCGGTATCAGCCACTGTCTCCTGCCTCTTCTCAGGCGCTTGGGTTGCAGAATTAACTGACGTATCCGGGTTGGCCGAGCCTTGATAAGCGAAGGTAGCCGCTACCAGCAAAATAAGGAGAAAAAGAAACGCTACGCCATTTGACAGTCGTATGGTGCTCATTCAGGCCATTCCACAGGTTGTTTATGAGACAAACTTCTTTCGATCCTTTTCCAACCACTTTTCCAACTCTACACTGGCCTTCCCCAATTCATCCTGATTGATCAGACCCCGCCGCAGCGCTTCAAAATAAGCCCGTGTGCGGATGTTGAACGCCAGTTTGTCGTAGCCTTCATCGGGGGTGCCTTCGGCGTCAGTGGTGAGCAGCTTTTCGTAAAGCGTGGTCAGACGGCTTTCGACACCGCGCAGGCTCAGATGGCATTTGCGCGCAATGGCCCAGTTCGACAGGCCGAGCGCCAGGTAATAGAGCGCCTCGGCTTCAAAATCCGTCAGCAGCGGCTGCGTGAAAGCGTCCTTGAAATTCGGGTCAATCATATCCGCGCCATCTTCCAGCACGGCGGCGACGAAGCGCAGGAACCGGCTTTCCGGATTGTTCTTGTCAATAAATCCATACGCGGGGGGCGGCTGAACCGAACGGACGATCTTGCGGATTTCGTTGATGTAGATTTCATGCGGGAACTGCGTCCAGAAAATGATCCGGGCTTCGGGAAAGCCTTTCCAGACGGCCTTTGCGGCTTTGACGCCGGACAGGCCAGGCATCTGAATGTCCAGGACGCACAGTTGAGGCCGTTCCGCCAAAGCCAGTTTGACCACGGTTTCGCCGTCAGCGGCTTCGAGAATTGGCTTGCAGGCGGCGAATTCACGCTCAAGTAATTCGCGCAGGTAGGCGCGTTGGGCAATATTGTCTTCAGCAATCAGGATGGACATAAATTGATCTTATTCCGCAGCGCGGGCTTGCGGCAATGATTCCAACAGCAATGATTCCGGAGGATTTTAAGTTTCAGAGGGCTATCGAGCCAGCGTCCGGCCCACAGCCCGGAATGTGGAATTCCACAAGCCTGGCCATCGCATAAATCCAAATCCTGTGGTTATACTTACGCAGGCAATCAGACCTGAATGAATAAAAGTTATGCGATCCAGTAACAATCCAATCAACTGTGTGTTTGGTGGTCTGCTGACCATATTGAGCGGCTTGCTGTTATTGCCTTTGCCCGGACCTGGGAAGACTGCATTTTCCGTCACCGCTCAATCTGCCAAGCCTTCAGACCGTGAACGCGAGCGTGCATACAACCGGCAGCTCTTCAAAAAAACCTTCCACGATCTGCAAACCCTTGGTCAAAACCTGCTGAAAGACCACGAAGCGGGACGACTGACGTCAAGCCGTCTGGCCAAGGAGGCCAAGACAATTCAAAAATGCGCCAAGACAATCCGTTCGCTGACAGCGCTGGGGAATTTAGCCAAACCCGAAGTCATCAACAAGGACATTGACACGCCAAGGGAATATGACGAGTCCATACGCCTTCTGGCAAAACACATTTGGGATTTCGCACATAACCCGGTCCTGCAAAACACCAAAGTTTTTAACACCAATCAGGCACAACAGGCTCAAACCAACCTGGAGGCAATTATTGACCTGTCCAAGGCCATTGAGAGTAAAGCAAAAGGTTATGCAACGATGCCAATTTCAACGCAGTAGACCGGCTTGGTTCTGCCTGTTCAATTCGCGCTGCCAAGCATTCGGAAATATTCCTACAGCCCTGTCATCTACCACCTACCCGATTCGTATAAGTCATTCAGCTACCATAATTAAATTCACCATTTAAGGTGAATTCATCCAAGAATACATATTGACGCCTAACAAAAACCTGCATAAACTCCGTTGCGTCGGAAGCAAGTCCTATCACCGACAAGCCTACATAACAATTCGACAAGCAGTAACGTGGATTGAGCTTTGCGTGAAGCTAATCAAGGTAGTATTGCATCTGCCACTTTAATGGCAGTACCAGATAACCTGTAAGGTAATAACCTTGTAGCTTACTTGATACTGCTCCAGATCCCAGACATTCATTATCCAAGTTGGTATTGAGAATAACGCCGGTACGTTGCCCTCCGGCCAGGATCATTGAAAAGACAAGAAACACATACTGAAATGGCGAGCGGCTGTCTTAACTGCCAGTAAAGCATCCCGGAAGCCTTCCACCCAGCTTGCCAGAGAGAAAGTAGGACAATTTGACAAATTGCCCTACCACAAGAGTTCGAGAACTTTCGATACGCTCACTGTTCACACAATGCTCATTTCCACCCGGCGCGGTCTCGCCTGTCCCGGCGGCATCGCGTCCAAGCCCCGCCCGAACAGTCTCGCACGCAGAAAGTCCTGTTTTCATCTTCAACCTGTTTTCTCCAGTGATTTTTCCCCACCGTCGCGCCAGTAGGGTAGTGTGGGGTGGCGCGATGGCGATTACGGATGAGGTTAACTTGCAGGGGAGTTGGCCTCATCCGCTTTTTTTATTGACTGAACGGCCCTGCATCAATGCTTCCCAGCCTTCCCATCCAGATAGTCCAGCAGCAGATTGGACATTACTTTAACTCCAATAACCAAACTTTCTTCATCAACATCAAATTCCGGGGTGTGATACATGGCTGTAATTCCTTTCGCCTTGTTCCCTACTCCCAGAAAATAAAAGAAACCGGGAATAACTTTCTGGTAGGCAGAAAAGTCTTCCGCGCCCATTTGCGGCCTGGGAATAACCAGGTTTTTCTCACCTACGATTCTCTTCAAGGTCGGCAAACTCGCTTCAACCAATGCCGGGTCGTTGTAAGTCACCGGATTGTTCGCCCCAAATTCAATTTCATAACTTGCCCCGTAAGCCGAAGTAATTCCAGCCAGCGTCTGCTTCATCATCTCGATGGCTTTAGTGCGCACTTCTTCATTCAGGGTGCGCATCGTACCTTCGAGTTTTACTTCGTCGGCGATGATGTTATAGCGATTGCCGCCGTGAATGCTGCCGAGGGTGATGACCAGGGGTTCCTGTGTGTTGATGCGGCGGCTGCGGATGGTTTGCAAAGCCGTGATGCACTCAGCCGTTACGACAACGGTGTCAATGCCGTCGTGCGGGTATGCCCCGTGTACCTTCTTGCCGCGAACTGTAATCGTAAAGCGGTCCGAAGAAGCCATCGCCGGACCGGAGTTGTAGGCGATCTGGCCGACTTCAATGTTGGGCAGAACGTGCAATCCGAAAATCGCCGACGGGCGCGGATTTTCCAGGCATCCTTCTTCAATCATCAATGGCGCGCCACCGCGTTCTCCTGCCGGCGGCCCTTCTTCAGCAGGCTGAAAGATGAATTTGATTGTGCCCCGAATCTGATCGCGCATTTTACTCAAGACTTCAGCAACGCCCAATTCGACAGTTGTGTGTACATCGTGACCGCAGGCATGTTTGACGCCGGCGTTTTTCGACTTGTAGGGCACGTCAACGGTTTCCTGAATCGGCAATGCGTCCATATCAGCGCGCACCGCGACGACATCCCCTGGCAGTTTGCCTTTCAGCAGTGCGACGACGCCGTGCCTGCCGACGCCTGTCTTGACCTCGTCCAATCCCAGCGCACGAAGCCTTTCCGCAACAACTTTCGCCGTGCGCTCTTCGCGATTGGATAATTCCGGGTGCATGTGAAAGTCGCGCCGCTGCTCAATCAGTTTCTGGCGCAGGCTTTCGGCGGCGCGCGCAATCTCGCGTTCGCGAGCGTCATCCGCCGCTGCCACACTGGCCGGTTTATTGAACGTCAAAGCCAATGCCAACAAGACCGTAAGCAAAGAAACGAACAGCGCCAGGGCAGTTCTGAACTTCATCTGAATGCCTCCAAGGGGTTGTATTGAATTTTGTGCTGGATTTCCAGAAAAGTCGCGCGCACGTTACAAGATGCATCCGAGGCTGGTCAACAAGCCGAAGCAATGCGGTTGGACAAACCACGGCCGCTCTGGCAACAATGAGGCTGAAAGTAGCAATGACAATAAACCGAAGGAGACAACCGTGGCCGAGTTCAAGGAGATCATCCACGAGATCAAAAACAGCGCGGCATTCATCACACTGAACCGTCCGGACAAACGCAATGCACTGAATGACCAGTTACTTGCCGATCTGCGGGAAGCGATCGTGACTGCCGAAGCGGACGAACAAGTCCGCGTTATCATTCTGCGCGGCGCGGGCAAGGACTTCTGCGCCGGAGCCGATCTGTCGCAACTGGAAAAGTCCGTACAGGCTTCGATCCTGGAAAACCTCGATGGGGCGTCGCAAATGGCGGACCTGTTCATCGCCATGCGGCGGTTGAAAAAACCGATCATTGCCGCGGTTCATGGCCGCGCCCTGGCGGGGGGGGCCGGGCTGGCTTCGGCCTGCGATATGGTGATTGCGGCACGGTCAGCGCGGTTTTGTTACACCGAAACCAAAATCGGTTTCGTGCCCGCCATTGTCATGTCCATCGCGCGGCGCAACCTCGGCGAAAAGCGGGCGTTTGAAATTCTGGCAACGGCCAGGA
Organism: Heliomicrobium sp.; assembly: GCA_021155085.1. Lineage (GTDB taxonomy): Bacteria > Acidobacteriota > Blastocatellia > RBC074 > RBC074 > RBC074. The sequence continues at coordinate 187,146 of JAJNQA010000008.1, forward strand.
CCTTTTCTGCGGACGAAGCGGCAAGCATCGGTTTCATCAATCGCGTATGTGACGATGAGGACTTCGAAGCCGAAGTGGAAAAGTTCGCGGCGGAAATCGGGCAATTAAGCCCGTCAGCGCTGATGCTGACCAAGCATCTGCTTTATCAAATTGACGCCATGAGCTTCGAGCAGGCGGTTCGCGCCGGGGTTGATCTGAATGTGATCGCCCGACTGACTCCTGATTGCCAGAACGCCGTCAGAAAGTTTCTGAGCAAAGGGTAACCTGCCAATAACCAATCAATGAATTCAACGGCAATAGAAACGGCAAACGAACAAACGTTTACATTACGAACAATCATTGCGCTGATTGGGGTGGCACTGGCGATCCTGATGGCTTCGCTGGAAACCACAGTGGTCGGCACGGCAATGCCGACCGTCATCGCCAGCCTGGGCGGAATTGAAATCTACAGTTGGGTTTTCGCTGCATATATTCTGGCGTCAACAGTCATGACGCCGATCTGGGGCAAGATGGCCGATTTGATCGGGCGGCGTCCGGCGATATTCGGCGGCCTGGCACTGTTTGTCGTCGGTTCAGCGCTATCAGGAGCCGCGCATTCGATGCCGCAGTTGATCGTTTTCCGAATCATTCAGGGTCTGGGAGCGGCGGCGATCTTTCCCATCGGCATGACAATCGTTTCCGACCTGCTGACCCTGGAACAGCGGGCGAAGATGATCCCTCTTTTCAGCGGAATGTGGGGGCTGGCCAGTTTGATTGGGCCCGCGCTGGGAGGGTACCTGACCAAATATTCGCGCTGGTCCTGGCGCGCCTGTTTTTATCTGATTATCCCCGTCGGCCTGGTCGCGGGAGCGATGATCTGGTGGTCCTATCGCGAAAAGTTCGAGCGGCGCACCAACATCATCATTGATTATGCCGGCACAGGGACGCTTTCGGCAGCGTTGGTTCTGCTGCTGCTGATTGTCGAACGGGGCGCGGAATTTTCCTGGACCATCAATTTGATGGCGGCGGTGATTTGCCTGGGCTTGTTCCTGCTGTTCATTCGCATTGAACAAAAGCATCCCGAACCCTTGCTGCCGCTCGAACTGTTTCGCAACCGGATGGTTTCAATCACCATGCTTCATGGCTTTTTCGTGATGATGGCGCTGATCGGAGCCATGTCGTTTTTGCCTTTATTCGTGCAGGCAGTCATTGGAACGGATGCCGCCGAAGCCGGCAGAGTGCTGACACCGCTGATTTTGCCATGGGTGCTTTCCGCCATTATCGGCGGGCGATTGATCATACGTTTTGGCTACCGGCCTCTGGTGATGGCGGGCATGGTGTTTATGCTGATCGGGTCATGGCTGCTGGCCAATGTTTCGATTTCCACCACGCGCTTCAGTCTATCAATCTATGTCATCTTTTTGGGAATCGGCGGCGGATTGTCAGTGGCCACGCTGCTGCTGGGAGCGCAGCACAGCGTTTCCCGCACACAAATGGGAGTGGCAACCGCCAATGTGCAATTCGCGCGCAGCATCGGCGCGGCATTCGGCACCGGCGCGATGGGCGCGTTAATGAACTGGCGGCTTCACAGTCTGTTGATCAACGCCCCCGCGGAAATCGCCAGCGTGGCCAGACACAGCGAAATCGGCGCCATTGTGCAGCCGGAAACGCGCGCCTCGCTTTCGCCGGCAGCATCAGTATTTTTGCAAAATGCTCTGGCCGGCTCTCTGCGCGCCGCATTTTTTCTGATGTTTGCCGCCATCGTTGCCGCCTCGGTCATCTCCCTGTTCATCCCCAGTGGTGATGCGCATGACCTCGCGCATCAGGAACATCAGGATGAAGCCCCCGGCGAGTCGGCGGACAGCCTGCCAGAAATTTAACCCTCTTTGGAAAATAACCTGGGCAGGGCGAAAAAGAGTTAACAAAGCACTCAATGACGTCGTTATGCCAGCGCAACCGCAACTTTCAACAACCAACAAGGAGCAATTCGATGAAATCTAAAACCAGCGCATTAATGATTAGCGCCCTCGCTTTCTGCCTGCTTGCAGCGATGATGGCGGCTGGCGCATCGGCTCAAACCAAACAGCCGAATCTGAGCGGAACCTGGAAAATGAACGCCGAGAAAAGCAAGTTTGAACAGGGAGGTCCCAGCGCCATCACGCTCAAACTGGAACAAAAAGATGCGTCCCTTACGGAAACGCTGATCCTGATGACTGATAATGGCGAGCGATCCATGGATGCGAAATACACCACCAACGGCAAGGAAACCGTCCAGGATGTTATGGGCAGAACCGCGCAAACGTCCGCCAAATGGGAAGGCGACGCACTGCTAATTGATTGGAAGGCGGAAGGCGGCGGCTTTAGCCGCAAATTAACCGTGTCCCCCGACGGCAAGACCCTGACCATGATTGTCAAACAATCCGGCCCCGACGGCCAAGGCTCCACTGACACCGTCGTCCTTGAAAAGCAGTAAGCCAGGACAAAAAGCCAGTTCTCCAACGCTTTTCACCCAGCACTCACAAAAAACAGTACAAGCTTTCAGTCTTGTACTGTTTTTTTCCCGACCATTCCTGTCTTCCCTTCCAAGCCGCAAATTTTCGCATTTCCCCCTGAAAACGCGCTTGACATCCCTATGTAGCAAACGATATAAGCAGAAATCAGCATAAGCAGCAAAATCAGGAGCACCGTATGGGGAAAAATTATTTATCGTTTTCCGCCGCCGTCATTTTACAGGCGCTGGATAACGGCTATCAGTATGGGTTCGACATCATGGACGTGACGGGGTTGCCGAGCGGCACGGTTTATCCGGCGCTGCGCCGGTTGGAAGAAGCCCTCTACGTCAAATCGAAATGGGAAAAGCACAGTATCGCGCAGGAAGAGGCGCGTCCGCCGCGCAAGTACTATGAACTGACGCGCGACGGCAAAGAGGCTTTGGAAGAAGCCCGCAAGCGTTACCGGCTGTTGGAACAGGCGCAGCCGCAAAAAAATGAGAAGCCTAAAACTTCGCGCGCATAAGGTATCCGCCGTGCCAGACACCCGCCGCAAATCCGGCTTGCCAAGGATTTATTTGCCACTGATCACACTGATCGGCCTGATCGTGCCCCGCCGCCTGCGCGCCGACTGGCGGCAGGAGTGGGAAGCCGAGTTGCGTTGCCGCGAAACGTTGCTGGCGGAGTGGGACAAACTGAATTGGCAGACGAAACTTGATTTATCGCGGCGCAGCCTGGGCGCGCTGGTGGACGCGCTGTGGTTGCAACCGAGAAGGTGGGAGGATGAGATGATTCAGGATTTACGGTTTGGCGTGAAAATGCTGTACAAAAACCTGGGCTTCAGTGTGGTCGTCATGCTGACGCTGGGGTTTGGCATTGGCGTGAATACGGCACTGTTTACGGCGTTCAATGCATTGGTGCTGAAGCCATTGCCGTTAAAAGACGCGGACAGTGTGGTGGTGGTGCGCGGCGTGCCGGAGCCGGGCCAGCGGGCGCGGCGATTCTCTTTTGCCGATTATCAGGATTATGCCGCGCGTTCGCAGACAATGACCGGGCTGACACTGATGAGCGAAACAGGCGCCACGCTGGGAATCGAACATTCCAGACCGAGCGATGGGCAATCTCAGCGCGAAGACTTCGGCCAGGTTTCCTGCCAATTGGTGGCGGCCAATTACTTTTCGCTGCTCGGCGCTGAGATGGCGCTGGGGCGCGGATTTCTGCCGGAGGAAGAGTGCACGCCGGGGACTCATCCGGTGGCGGTCCTGAGTCATTATTTCTGGGAGCTGGCGTTCAAAAGCAATCCGCAAGTCATCGGGCAAACCGTTCGGCTGTCCGGCCAGCCGTTCGTCATTGTGGGCGTGGCAGGCAAGGAGTTCATTGGCACGACACCAAACCGGCCCGCAGTCTGGTTGCCATTGATGATGCGGAACGCGCTGTATCAAGAATTTCAAGAGGCAGACGCCCAAAGCTGGCATACAGACCGCAAAGTTGCCGGCTTCAATATGCTGGGCCGATTGAAACCGGGCGTGACCGTGGCGCAAGCGCAGGCGGAACTGAGTGCGCTGACCGCGCAACTCGCTGTTGAGTATCCCGGCGCAAACCGTCCCGGCGAAAATCGGAATGTCGCGGTGCAATTGAAACGCGCCCCCGGCTTTGTTTCGCAGGATGAAGAAGATGGCGCGGGGCAGATTTTCCTGATCCTGCCGCTTTCGGTGGGCCTGGTGTTATTGATCGCCTGTGCCAATGTCGCCAATCTAATGCTGGCGCGCGCGGCGCGGCGGCAAAAGGAAATCGCCACACGGCTGGCGCTGGGGGCGACACGCTGGCGCATCATTCGCCAATTGCTGACTGAAAACCTGTTGATTGCCCTGTTGGGCGGCGCACTCGGTTTGGCATTGGCCTGGTGGTCGCTCAGCGTGCTGTATCCGCTGCTGCTGGCGGAGTTCCCGATTTCAGCCACGTTCCGGGCTTCGATGGCGATCAATCTGGAACCTGACTATCGCGTCTTTGGATTCACGCTGTTGATGGTCTTGCTGACGGGCATAGCGGCGGGGCTGGCTCCGGCCTGGCAGGCTTCGCGTCCCAATCTGACGCTGGCGCTCAAAGGCGAAGGCTCCGTCTTAGGCGAACATTTGAGCCAATCGCGGTTGCGCAATGCACTGATTGTCATGCAACTGGCTTTTTCGCTGGTGCTGCTGGTGAGCGCTGGGCTGCTGGTGCGAAACCTGCAAAAACTGCAAACGATTGACACGGGATTTGAAACCGCGCGGCTCTTTACCATGGAGGCAGATCTGGGCATGGCCAGAGCGCAGCAGACGGAAACCCTGCGCCAGCAGCTTGAGACGCGATTGCGCGCACTGCCGGATGTGCAATCCGTCAGCCGCGTCTCGCACGTGCCCTTGTCCGGTCAACTGCCTGAATCGGCAATTGCGCTCCCCGGACAGACAGACTTGGCCAGCCTCCAGGATGTCAGTTACGACATTGTCTCGCCGACGCATCTGGCCACGCTTGGCATTCCATTGCTGCACGGACGGAACTTTACCGAACAGGAAGCCAATTCCGGTGCGCGCGTTGCCGTCATCAGCCTGGCAACCGTGCGCAAGCTCTGGCCGCAGTTCAACGATCCCAGCCAGGCCCTCGGACAATCAATTGGTATCCAGGCTGGCCAGGCTGTGCAGTCGGGCCAACCCGGTGCGTCAGCTTCCGCGCAAACAGAAGGCGATGTTTCGCCAGCCAGTTTTCCCATTTATCAGGTGATTGGCGTCACGCGTGACCTGATCACAGGACTGGTCTTCCGGCCTGACGGCCCCCTTGTTTACCTGCCGTTCACTCCTGGCGGTCGGGGCGGCGAAAATCTGCTGGTGCGGACACGGACGGATGCGAATCGCGTGATGGCGCGTATGCGCGCGGAAACCGCCGGGCTCAATCCAAACGCGACATTGGCGGTGAAGTCCACGGTGGAATGGCAGGCATTGCAAACTACGCCGTTTCGCATTGCGGCCAACCTCGCTCAGGTGCTGGGTATCGTGGCGCTGCTGCTGGCTGCCATTGGCTTGTATGGCGTGATGTCATTCGTCGTTGCACAGCGCACGCGTGAAATCGGCATCCGCGTGGCGTTGGGCGCGCAACCGCGGGGCATTCTGACGTTATTTCTCAAACAGGGGATGCGCCTGATCAGCCTTGGCATCCTGCTGGGATTGCTGGGCGGCGCAGCCATCGCGCGACTGCTGGCCATAATCCTGGTGAATTTAAGCCCCTTTGACCCGCTGACTTTCGGCGGCGTCTCGTTATGCCTGATCCTGGTGGCACTGCTGGCAACCTATCTGCCGGCGCGACGCGCAACGCAAGTGGACCCGATGATCGCGCTTCGGCACGACTGACGTGGATCCAATGAGACTGCGGATGAAACCACATCTGAAACTGATTCAATTCATCGGCCTGATCGTCCCGCGCCGCTTGCGCGCCGACTGGCGGCAGGAGTGGGAAGCCGAGTTGCGTTACCGCGAACTGCTACTGGCCGACTGGGATAAGCTCGACTGGCGCTACAAACTTGATTTATGTGAATCAGGGGTTGAAATCGCAGGCAAGCAGGTTAAACGAGTAGAATTGTTGTGTGAAAACGATACTCCAACTCATTGAACTCTATACACTTGCCTGCGAACTGCACAATAAAGGGCGTGCCGCTTGTTTTCAA
>JAJNQA010000018.1 GCA_021155085.1 Heliomicrobium sp.
TGCTGTTCAATCCGCTGCCGTCGCCGATGCGGTTGCTGGAAACTCGAAACATTCCGGGCTTCCCGCTGGTGGGCTGTTACAAACCGGGAGCGCCGATCGCGGGCGGAACCGGAGGCATCCGGACGCAGCAGGTGTGGGGAATGTGCGCGGATCAGCCGATCACGATTCCGAACGCGGCGCGTGCCGTCGTGGGGAACGTGACGGCGATCAATCCGACAGGCGCGGGCTTTGGAACGTTCTTCCCCGGCAACGTGGGAACGGCGCCGACGGTGGCGACGACGAACTATCCGTTCCCGGTGGTGTTCGGCTACAACCGGCACTACTACGTGGGCTTAAGCCCGACGGACGGGACATTCAAAATCCTGACGCAGTTCACCAGCGATTACATCGTGGATGTATCCGGCTACTTCGCGCCGTAATCTGTCAAATGTTTCCTTACGTTTGACCAGCATTCCGCCGGAGATGAGAACCTCGTTCTTCTCTCCGGCGGACATTTTTCCGGCCCAATTCACGCCGCCTCGCCAGCCTCGTCTCCTACCAAACAGAGTCCGGGACAAGCCCGCTTTCAAAAGGCTTTCAAAAAAATCTCAACAAAAATTCAAGAGGGGCTAAAGATATTTGTCTGCCTTCGCGAGTAGTTTGTGCGCAGGTTGCCAGTTCCCCAATGATTTAATTTCGATAGTGATTTAGAGAAGAAAACGGCCACACCAGACGCGAATCTCCCCTGCGTTTTGGCCAGAGGAACTTGTTGCAGGCGAGCGGGTTGATTTATTCATCACCTGGCAATTTGGGCAACCTGGCGAGTTGAGCCTGCAAAGGCCGCGTTGGTGATGCGGCGCAAAAAACAAATCCACGGGTTTGGAAGGCCTTCGGGGCTTCCGGATGTTCCATTGCAAACCGGTTGAGGAGGACACCATGTCAAACCGCAGCGCCCTGGCGCGCCTTGTTTTGCTTTTGTTTTCGTTTGCCGTATGCGTTTCGGCGCAAACCGGCATATTCACCTATCAAGGTAAATTGACTGATGGCGGCGCGCCCGCCAATGGTTCGTTCGATCTGGAATTCAAACTCTTCGACAACGGCGCAGGGGGCGTGCAACAGGGAGCGGCGGTTACGCTGGAAGATGTCGCCGTCGCCAATGGCGTGTTCACCGTGCAGCTTGATTTCGGGGCGGGAGCCTTTTCCGGCGCGGCACGGTTTTTGGAAATTGGCGTGCGGCCCGGTGCGAGCACGGGAGCTTTTACCCTGCTGACTCCGCGCCAGCCGGTGCAATCCACGCCTTATGCGATTCGCAGTCTGAATGCGGGAAGCGCGGATGCCTTGTCTGCGGCTTGCGTGGGATGTGTCAGCAGCGGACAACTCGGCAGTGTGAATGGTGGCTCGGTGACAGGCGCAATTCCGGTGGCGAGTGTGCCAGCGGGCAGTGACAGCTACATCCAAAATACCACGACCCAGCAGGGAACCAGTAATTTCAACATTAGCGGCAGCGGCATCGCCGCCGGAACGCTCAGCGCGAACGTCGTCAACGCCGTGACGCAATACAATCTGAGCAACAATCGCGTGCTCAGTATCGCCGGGACGGAAAACCTGTTTGCCGGTGTCGGGGCGGGGACGGCCAACGCGGCTGGTGTGTTTAATTCCTTTTACGGCTTTAACGCGGGCGCAGCGAACACGGACGGGTTCAACAACTCGTTCTTCGGGAAGAGAGCCGGCGCAGCGAATACGGCTTCCAACAATAATTCCTTTTTTGGCGCGGATGCCGGCGCGGTTAATACCACGGGCAGCGGCAACTCGTTTTTCGGCAGCGCGGCGGGTGCGGTCAATACGACAGGCGGCTCCAACTCCTTCTTCGGGGCCAGCGCGGGCGCCGTCAACATCAGCGGGGCCAATAATGCTTTTTTCGGAGCCAGCACGGGAGATGCCAACACCAGCGGCGGCCAGAACTCCTTTTTCGGAGCGGGGGCAGGCGGCGCCAACACCACGGGGCTGAATAACTCCTTTTTTGGGCAAGGGACAGGACGGGTCAATGTGGACGGCGCGAGCAATTCCTTCTTTGGCAAGGAAGCGGGCGAGGCAAACACTTCAGGGAGTAACAACGCATTTTTCGGTCAGGAAGCGGGAAACGCGAATACGAGCGGGGCGAACAATGCTTTTTTTGGAATCAACGCCGGGAACGCCAACACCACGGGAACCAGCAACACTACGCTCGGCGCGAATTCCGATGTGGCCAACGGCACGCTTGACCACGCCACGGCTATTGGCGCGGACGCAACAGTTTCGGCCAGTAACACCATCGTGCTGGGGCGCAGCGGTGGTCAGGACGCCGTCAATGTGCCGGGGGATTTGACCGTCACCGGTGCGCTGACGGCGAATGGGTCAGGATTGACCAATCTGAATGCCGGCAACATCGCTGCCGGCACGCTCGGTGTGGCGCGCGGTGGCACCGGGCTTACTTCGGCGGGCGCGTCAGGGAATTACCTGCGCAGCAACGGCATGGCCTGGACCAGTTCGGCGTTGCAAGTGGCGGACATCCCCACGGGCAGCGGCAACTACATTCAAAATACCACCGTTCAGCAACCCGCCTCGAATTTCAATCTTAGCGGCAATGGCACGGCGGGCGGAACATTGAGCGGCAACATCGTCAACGCCACGACGCAATTCAACCTCAACGCTCAACGCATCCTGTCGAATGCTGGAACCGACAATCTGTTTGCCGGGGTTGGCGCTGGCGCGGTGACCACAGGCAGCAGCAACGCTTTTTTGGGGAGAGGCGCGGGCGATTCCAATACGACCGGCAGTAACAATACTTTTGTCGGCGAAGGCGCTGGCGGCGGCAACACCAGCGGCGGCGGCAACACTTTCATCGGAACTGACGCGGCGGCGACCAATACACTCGGCAGCAACAACACCGTTTTGGGAAACGGGACAACCCTGGCGGGCAGTAATTTCTCCTTTGCCACGGCCATCGGCGCGGGGGCGGTCGTTCAGGGCAGCAACAATGTTCAACTGGGCCGCAACGGCATGGACACGGTTTCGATTGGCACGCTCGCCTCGGCCAGCGCCACCCACGTCTGCCTGGGGTTGGGCAATCAACTTTCTTCCTGTTCGTCCAGCCAGCGCTACAAACAAAACGTGCGGCCGCTGCGCAGCGGTTTGAGCCTGATTCAGCGGCTGCGTCCGGTCACCTTCGACTGGAAAGGCCGCCAGGAACCCGATCTGGGTCTGATTGCCGAAGAGGTCGCGCGAGTCGAACCGCTGCTGGTGACACATAACCAAACCGGTGCGATCGAAGGCGTCAAATACGATCAACTTTCGGTTGTGCTGATCAACGCCGTCAGGGAGCAACAGGCGCAAATCGCCGCTCAGCAAAAACAAATTGAGGAATTGCAAAAACTGGTTTGCCGGACACAGCGCCGAGCAAAAGCTTGCCGTCCGGCAACCCACTGAGTTTTTTTCAACCCCCGGGGGATTGAGCGATGAGAACTACTGCCAAACGTCCGCATTTGATTCTGCTTTGCTTGCTGCCGGTGCTTTGCGCGTTGACGATTTATGCGCGTTACGGTTCTCCATTCACCTGGCAAAGGGAACCCGTTACGCCCACACCAACGAAAAGGACTGTCCGCAATGCCATTCCCACGACGGCGCTTTTGCACGCTCAATCGGGAGGCAGTTTCAATCTGCCACAAACCGTCATCGCGGGCGGCGGCGGGAGCAGCACGGGCGGCACGAACGAAATCACCGGAACCATCGGGCAACACCTGACGGGTCAATCCAGTGGCGGCGGCTTCGCCATCGAAGGCGGTTTCTGGCCGGGAGCAGTTCCAGCGCAATGCCCGGCCATCAGCGTGACGCCCGCTACCTTGCCCAACGGCACAGTCGGTGCGGCGTATCCCGTCCAGAACTTTTCGGCGTCGGGCGGGCAGTCGCCCTATGGCTTTACCGTGTCCGGAGCCTTGCCGCCCGGATTGATCTTGGCGGGGAACGTGCTTTCCGGCACGCCGGCGGCGACGGGAACCTATCCGTTCAGCATCATCGCCACGGACGCCAACCAATGTACCGGTTCACAAAGTTATTCCGTGACCATCACTTGCCAGACGATTGTGGTCAATCCATCAAGTTTGCCCAGCGGCACGATAGGACAGCCTTACAATCAGAACCTGTCTCAAACCGGCGCCATTGGCGGCGTTGCATTCAGCATCAGTGTGCCCGCGTTACCGACCGGTCTATCCCTGAATTCCGAAACTGGCGAATTGTCTGGAACTCCGACGGTCAGTGGCAGTTTCAATTTCACCGCTCGGGTGACCGATTCCAACGGCTGTTTCGGCGAACGCGCGTATGCGCTGGTGATCGGAAATTGCCTACCCATTACGCTCAGCCCGGAAACCTTGCCCAATGGAACCGTGGGGGTGGCATATCCGGCAACGCAGTTGACTGCTGCGGGCGGAACCGCGCCGTACACCTTCGCGGTAATCAACGGGACGATCCCGTCAGGCTTGTCGCTGACGCCGGGCGGTTTGCTTTCCGGCACGCCGGCTCAAACCGCCAGTGTCAATCTGGAAATCGAGGTTACCGATGCCAATGGCTGCACCGGGTCGCGTACTTACGTTCTGACGATCAACCCTGGCGGGAATGGTTTGCAGTTTTACGCCCTTCCCGCGCCGGTGCGTTTGCTGGATACGCGGAATGGCGTCACCGGCTGCGTCACCAACACCGGCGCGCTTGCCGCCGGTTCCACACGCACGGAACCTGCTCGAACGGTTTGTTCAACCATCCCTGAAAATGCCACGGCGATCATTGGCAACATCACAGTCGTTCCCACAGAACCGGGCTTCCTGACGCTATTTCCGAGCGACTCCACCCAGCCGACCGTCGCCAACTCCAACTTTACGGCGGGAGAGGTCACCAATAACTTCTTCACTGCTGGACTCGGAGCCGGAGACGGCGCGTTCAAGATTTTCACCAGCGCGGCCACGCAGGTGATCATTGACGTGACCGGCTACTATGCGCCGCCGGGGGCGGGCGGACTTTACTACCATCCGCTGCCCGCGCCGGTGCGCTTGTTGCAAACCTTCCCCGGACAAACGGGCTGTTTCCAGAATGGTTCGCAACAGCTTCAGGGGCAAAATAATCCGAATGCCAACCCGGCGCTCGATCTGGTGGTGGACGGACGCGGCGCGGGATTGCCTTCGCCCTGCAACGGCATTCCCAATGATGCGGTGGTGCTGATTGGCAACGCGACGACGGTCTTTCCAAATGCGCCGCTTGGATTCGGCTATCTGACGATCTATCCGAGCGATGCGGCCCGCCCGACGGTGGCCAGTTCAAATTACGGGAACAACGACATCATCAACGGACCGTTCGCGGTGAAGCTGGGCGCGGACGGGAAGTTCAAGGTTTACACCTTCTCGACCACGCATCTGGTGATAGACATTTCGGGCTATTACAGCACTTCGGCGACGGACGCGAACGGCACGGGCCTGCTGTTCAATCCCCTGCCAAAACCGATGCGTTTGTTGGAAACGCGAGCGGATTTCCCCGGCTTCCCGCTGACGGGCTGTTACCGTCCGAACGCGCCGATTCCTGGCGGAACCGGCGGCATCCGGACGCAGCAGGTGTGGGGAATGTGCGCGGATCAGCCGATCACGATTCCTGACGCGGCGCGTGCCGTCGTGGGGAACGTGACGGCGATCAACCCAGTAGGCGCGGGCTTTGGAACGTTCTTCCCCGGCAACGTGGGAACGGCGCCGACGGTGGCGACGACGAACTATCCCTTCCCGGTGACGTTCGGCTACAACCGGCATTACTACGTGGGCCTCAATCCAACGGACGGGACGTTCAAAATCCTGACGCAGTTCACCAGCGATTACATCGTGGATGTGTCAGGCTATTTCGCGCCATAAACGCAATCAGCCACGGATTGATTTTCACGGAGGGCAAGCTGGCGACGGCTTGCCTTCTTTGTTCTTACGCCGTCAACGTAAAACATCATCAGCCACTAAGAACACGGATCTTCTGCCCTCGCGGAAGTGCCGCCTGGAAAAGCGAGCGGCAAGTCGCCAAGGCACGCGGGCAGGGATGCGCCGCGCTCCCAGGATTATCGAAGCGCCGTGGAAAATTACTGGGTAAGCTCGCGCAGCGTTGCGGAAATCCCCTCATTTTACCCCCAGGCAGACGGCAGAATCGTGAAACCTCCGTTTTTTGTGCTGGCCTCATTTTTGCCTATCTCTGTACAGCTTCTCAGTTAACAGAAGAAACGTAGTGAAGGCTTTAGCTGGCAAACCGCAAGGGATTTGTGTGTCTGCGGAAGAGATCGCCGGCTTTTGGACAGGGATTGGTAACAGTAACAGGTACCTGCTCTTCTGCACCGTTTTACTTCACTCTCAATAAACTGAAGGGATAAAGGGGAAAGGGCTATGAATCAGATAATTTTCGCTCGCCTCATCCGATTGGCGATATTGTTGTTGGTCATTTTCTTCAGCAGCGGGTTATTGCAAGCGCAAACTCCCCAATTCACCTATCAAGGCCGTTTGACAGACAGTGGCAGCCCGGCCAACGGCGCTTATGATCTGCAATTCAAGCTTTATGACGCCGTAACAGGCGGCACGCAGATCGGAATCACCACCACACTCGAAGACGTAGCTGTCAGCAATGGCAATTTCAACGTCACGCTCGATTTCGGCTCGGCCGCATTTCCGGGTGCGAACCGCTGGCTGGAGATCGGAGTCCGACCCGGCGCGAGCATGGGGGCCTTTACCACGCTCACCCCTCGCCAGCCGCTGACCTCGACGCCCTACGCCATCCGCAGCTTGAATGCGGCGACGGCGGATGGGTTGTCCGTGGCCTGCGTAAATTGCGTGACCAGCGCCCAGATCGGCAGCCTCCCGGCCAACAGTGTCAATTACATTCAGAATACGACCACGCAACAGGCCGGAGCCAATTTCAACATCAGCGGCAACGGCACGGCGGGCGGCACGCTGTCGGGGAACATCGTCAGCGCCACGACTCAATTCAACATCGGCTCCAATCGCGTGTTAAGCAGCAGCGGGAACTTCAACCTATTTGCCGGAGCGGGGGCGGGCGCAGCTAACACGACCGGCGGACAAAACGCGTTCTTCGGTCCCGCTGCCGGTGTCTCCAACACCACTGGCAGTGTCAATGCTTTCTTCGGACAAAGCGCCGGTGCGGCCAACACATCAGGCGGGAGCAATTCCTTCTTCGGGCAAGGGGCCGGTGCCTCCAACACGACGGCCTTCAGTAATTCTTTTTTCGGAACCGGTTCTGGAACTGCCAATACAACCGGCGATCGCAATGCCTTCTTTGGAACAGGTGCCGGTGCAGCCAATACGACGGGTCTTGGCAATACCTTCTTCGGACATTCGACCGGTAGCGCCAACACGATTGGCAATCAAAACGCCTTCTTTGGGCGACAATCTGGCAACAACAATACGACCGGCAGTGGCAATGCCTTTTTCGGACATTCTGCCGGTCTCGCAAACACGACGGGCGGCAGCAATACCGTCATTGGGTTTAATGCGGATGTCGGCTCCGGCGCACTCAACTATGCCACGGCGATTGGTGCTGGCGCGATTGCCACCACCAGCAGCCAGATTCAATTGGGTAGAAACGGCCTGGATACGGTTTCCATCGGCACCATGGGAACGACCGGAGGTAACCCGCTGTGTCTCAACGGCAGCGTCCTTTCGTCGTGCCCTCCTGGCAGCGGCGGCGGCACGATCACGGGCGTCACGGCGGGCACGGGGTTAATTGGTGGCGGCACAACCGGCACCGTGACGATTGGTCTCGCACCGAGCGGAGTAACGGCTAATGAGTTGGCGGCGAATGCCGTGACAACAGCCAAGCTGGCCGACGGCAGTGTCACCGATGCCAAGATCGTGAGTGTCACAGGCAGCAAGATCAGCGGCACGATTCCGGTGGCAGGGATACCGGCGGGCAGCCCCAATTACATTCAAAACTCCACGACGCAGCAAGCCAACAGCAATTTCAACATCAGCGGTGACGGCTTGATTGGGCGCTACCTCGGCATCGGAACGATGAATCCGCTCCGTTCCCTGCACAGCGTGTCACCGACAAATTCCAGCGAGTTCGTTATGGAAGTGGCTGATGGGTTACCCGATTGGCGCAAGTGGAATTTTGTTGTCAATGGAGGTACCAACCAAAAACAAAATCTGTCTCTTCGCATGCTTAATGACGCCGGGGCTGGGGCATCAATTGAGGTCATGGGATGGCTTAATAACGGCAATGTCGGCATCGGCACCACTGCACCTTCCGAACGCCTGCATGTGGTCGGGAACGGCTTGGTCACAGGCAACTTTACTGTCAACGGGACGCTCACCGGCAACATCGCGGCAAGTTCAATCATTGGGGTGCTTCCCATCGGCAATGGCGGAACTGGACTGAGCACCTCAGGGGCTGCAGGCAATTACTTGCGCAGCAATGGCACGAATTGGACGAGTTCCGCACTGCAAGCCGCCGACTTGCCTGGCGGCAGTGCGAGCTACATTCAGAACACGACTTCATTCCAAGCTAGTGCGAATTTCAATATCGGCGGCAACGGCACGGCAGGCGGGACGCTTTCAGGAAACGTCGTCAATGCGACGACGCAGTTCAACCTTGGCGGCAGTCGCATCCTGAGCAATGCCGGCACTAATAACCTGTTTGTGGGCGTAAACGCGGGCCTGGCCAACCCGACCGGCCCCGACAACACCTTCTTCGGAGCGTTTGCTGGTCGTGCCCACACGACGGGCGAAAGCAACGCCTTTTTCGGGTCTTCGGCGGGTAGTTTCAATACAAGTAGCAGCTTCAACGCCTTCTTTGGGGCTGCGGCGGGCACGCTAAACACTGGGAATTACAACTCCTTCTTTGGGGCGTTAGCTGGCAATAACAACACGGCGGGCGAGGGCAATGCCTTTTTTGGCTATCTTGCGGGTTTTAGCAATAAGATAGGCTCCCACAATGCCTTCTTTGGAAACTGGGCAGGGCACTTAAATACTGGCTTTTCCAATGCCTTTTTTGGGGCGTTCGCTGGCAATGACAACACGACGGGCAGTGACAACTCCTTCTTCGGAAGGTCTGCTGGGTTATCCAACACCACGGGCAACGCAAATGCCTTTTTCGGCACATCAGCGGGGGCTGCCAGTACGACAGCAAGCTCTAACGTCTTTGTCGGAAATAGCGCGGGAATTTCGAACAAAACCGGCACCTACAATGTCTTTGTTGGTAGGAATGCAGGCTACTCCAACACGATTGGCAGCCAAAATACTTTTGTTGGCTTCGAGGCAGGTAAAAACACTGCGAGCCAAGGGGGAGATCCTTTAGCCTGGAATAACACCTTCGCCGGGTATCAGACAGGCTTCAGTAACACGACGGGTTATAACAATGCCTTTTTCGGCATTAGCGCTGGCTACTACAACTCCACGGGCAAACTGAACACGTTCCTTGGATCCCGGGCAGGAATTATGAATCAGCAAGGCAGCTATAACACCTATGTCGGGGCATACGAAGGGGACCCAATCGGTGGCGCGGGCAATTACAACACATCGGTGGGCTTCTATGCAGGGGGTGGCCCAAACGCGAACAATTCGACTTCCATCGGAGCGTTTGCCTGGGCCGATTGCAACTATTGTTTGATACTCGGCGATCTTGGCACCAACGTAGGCATCGGAACGCAAAGCCCCATTGAGCGTTTGCAAGTAGTCGGTAATGTACGCATCGGCACTTCAGGTACTGATGGCTGCATCAAACGTTTCGACGGCGCGGCTATTGCCGGCACCTGTTCTTCGGATGCGCGCTTCAAACGTGATATCACGTCGTTTCCCAACCTCCTCGAAAAAGTAACCCGGCTGCGCCCAGTGCATTACTACTGGCGCGCAGAGGAATTTCCACAGCAGCACTTTGGCCATACGCAGGCTTATGGCCTGGTAGCTCAGGAGGTCGAGCAGGTACTGCCAGAACTGGTCAGTACGGATGAGCAGGGCTTCAAGATGGTGGATTATGCCGAGCTGCCGTTGCTGCTCTTGCAATCGGTCAAGGAGTTGAAGGCGGAGAACGAGGCGCTCAAACAACAGCAAACCCAGCTTGCCACACAACAGCAGCAACAACTCAAACAACAACAAGACGAGATCGAGGCCTTAAAGCGCTTGGTCTGTCACGGCCGCCCGCAGGCTGCTGCCTGCCGGGTGAAACAACCTAAATAATAAAGTTCATTCACTTAAAGTAGGAGGATTTATGTTCAGGCATCATTTTACTGCACGTTCGAGCGGCTTGTGCTTGGCTCTGCTAGTCGCTTTGGTTGCGGCAACGGCTTCGGCGCAAACCACACAGTTCACCTACCAAGGCCGGTTGACCGACAGTAGCCTGCCAGCCAATGGCTCGTATGATTTTCAATTCAAGCTGTTTGATGCTCTGGCTGGCGGGTCGCAAGTTGGAGGGACGCTTTCGCCGACCAATGTGACGGTCACAAACGGCATTTTCACCGTCACGCTTGATTTCGGTTCGGCAGTCTTTCCGGGCGCCAATTGCTGGCTCGACATCAGTGTGCGGCTGGCAGGCGGTGGCGGATTCACCACGCTTAGCCCGCGCCAGCCAATTAGCTCGACGCCGTATGCGATCAAGAGCCTCAGTGCTGCCAATGCCGACAGCTTGTCGGTGGCCTGTATTAATTGTGTGACCAGCAGCCAGATCGGTGGCGTACTGGGTAGCCAGGTCACCGGCGCTATCCCTGTAGCAAGCGTGCCCGCGGGGAGCAGTAATTACTTGCAGAACAGCACGACACTTCAAACCGGCGCGAATTTCAACATCAGCGGTAACGGTACGGTGGGCGGTACGCTTTCAGGCTATAACGTCAATGCTACAACGCAATTCAATCTGAACGGCGCTCGCGTATTGAGCGCATCGGGAACAAACAATCTATTCTCGGGCTATAGCGCAGGCCAGGCCAACACAACGGGGGGATACAACGCCTTCTTCGGTTCTAAAGCAGGCCAGGCCAACACGACGGGCTATGACAACGCCTTCTTCGGACATGGTGCAGGCCAAGTCAACACGACGGGCTCTGCCAACTCCTTCTTCGGTTCTTTAGCAGGCTATGCCAACACGACGGCGGGAAACAACGCCTTCTTCGGATATGGTGCAGGCCAAGTCAACACGGGCTCTGCCAACTCCTTCTTCGGGGCTTATGCAGGCCATGCCAACACGACGGGCGTAGCCAACGCCTTCTTCGGATATGGTGCAGGCCAAGCCAACACAAATGGCCAGCAAAACTCCTTCTTCGGATATGATGCAGGCCAAGACAACACGACGGGCAATTACAACGCCTTCTTCGGTGAAGCTGCTGGGCTAAAAAACACAACGGGCGGACTAAATGCCTTCTTCGGTTATTTTTCCAGTTATAACAACACGACGGGCCAGCAAAACTCCTTCTTTGGGCCTTATGCCGGGCAATCAAACACGACGGGCAATTACAACATTGGCATCGGGCTGGGAGGCGGTGGGGGGCTCACGACTGGCAGCTACAACATTGACATTGGCGCCCAGGGGCTCCCAACTGATGCCAACACCATCCGTATCGGCGATTATAATCAGACCAGAGCCTTCATCAGTGGAATCCGCGGCATCACTACCGGCGTGGCCAACGCCGTCAATGTCCTAATTGACAGCAATGGACAGCTTGGCACACTAAATTCATCCCGCCGTTACAAAGAAGACATCAAGGACATGGACCATACCAGTAATCGTCTGATGGCGCTACGGCCTGTGACCTTCCGCTACCAGAAACCTTACGCCAACGGCGAAAAGCCCATCCAGTTTGGTTTGATAGCTGAGGAAGTGGCCGAGACCTTCCCAGAGCTTGCCGTCTTCAACGAAGAAGGCCAGCCCGAAACGGTGAAGTATCAAGACCTCACTCCCATGTTGCTCAACGAAGTGCAGAAGCAGGCGAAAACTATTCAGCAGCAAGAACAAACCGCTCTCGATCTGAAGGCGGAGAACGAAGTACTGAAACGGCAGAACGCCGCTTTGGCGGCCCGCCTCACGGCGCTAGAGCAGGTTGTTCAAAGGTTATTCGCACAACCACCTGCCCAAGCCACGCTGCCGCAGCGCCGCTCGTCGGCAAGCAAACCGACAGGACAACACTAATCCTACGTGGCGTTACTGGCGGTGCAGATTGAGTCGAAGATTGGAACACTGCTGGCATATTTAATTGTGGTAACCCTCTTTGGGAGGAAAAGATCATGTACTCAAAGATAAGACGAAATCATTGGCGTGGATTGGTGCTGTTGCTCTGCCTAACGCTGCCAACGGGGCTGATCTGGAGCTCAACGCTTGGCAAAATTGCTCGGCGGGCTGTGAGTACAATCCAGCCTGACGCCCCTATCAATAACAATCAACCCAAACCTGCTCCGCAGCGTACGGCGGAGCAGCCAGCCGAGCGAGCCGTAGTTACAGCGCTGACGCCGACTGCTCCCGTGCAGTCGGGTGGCCCGTACAATATTTCGCCTTCCATCGTCGCAGGTGGCGGGGGAGGACCCAGCTCAGGCGGCAGCAATACCGTCACCGGTTCTGTTGGCCAAAGCTCGCTGGGCGCATCCAGCGGCGGCAGTTTTTCTGTGGCGGGAGGTTTCTGGCAGGGCGCTGTGGGCGGCGCTTGTCCAACCATCACCATCACGCCAATGACGTTACCCAATGGACAGCTCGCCGTGCCGTACAGCCAACCGCTTTCGCAGACCGGCGGCACCGTGCCGATCAATTGGAGCATCAGCCTGGGCGCGCTCCCCGGCGGCCTCAACCTGAATCCTTCGACGGGCTTGCTGTCGGGCACGCCGACGGCGTCCGGCACGTTTAACTTTACTGTCAAAGTGACCGACACCAATGGCTGCACAGGCACGCAGGCTTATACGCTGATCATTGACAGTTGTCCGGCGATCACCGTCACACCAGCTTCGTTGCCCGCCGCCACAAGCTTCACTTTCTACAGCCAGCAATTGACCGCCAGCGGCGGCGCGCTGCCGCATAGCTTCAGCATTAGCGCAGGCGCTTTGCCGGCAGGGTTGACGCTGACGGCGGGCGGATTGCTGTCCGGCGTGCCAACCGTTTCCGGCCCGTTCAACTTCACGGTGTGGGCGACCGACACCTACCTTTGCACGGGTCAGACGGCATACACACTGACAATCGCGGCCAATCCGGGCTTGCAGTTCTATCCGCTGCCCAGTCCGGTGCGTTTGCTTGACACGCGCAGCAGCGCGACCGTCGGCTGTGTCAAAAACACCGGGCCTTTCGTCAACAATGAAGTCCGGACGCAAGCGGCACGGACGGCCTGCTCCACCATTCCGGCCAATGCCACGGCCATCATCGGCAATATCACGGTTGTTCCGTCCGGCCCCGGCTTCCTGACGCTCTTCCCCAGCGATGCGACGCAGCCGACCGTCGCCAACTCCAATTTCAAAGCCGGAGAAGTGACCAACAACTTCTTCACCGTTGGACTTGGCGCGGCGGACGGCGCGTTCAAAATCTTCACCAGCCTGTTCACCGGCGGGACGAACAGCGAAGTCATCATTGACGTGACCGGCTATTACGCGCCGCCCACAGCCAGCGGCTTGTATTACCACGCGCTTCCCAGTCCGGTGCGGCTGCTGCAAACCTTCCCCGGTCAGACGGGCTGCATTCTCAATGGCTCACAGCAGCTCCAGGGACTCAACGATGCAAATGCCAATCCCGCGTTTGATCTGGCAATTCAGGGACGCGGGGACACGCTGCCCAGCCCCTGCAACAGCATTCCCAGCGATGCCGTCGTGCTGGTGGGGAATGCGACCACGGTCTTGCCCCAGGCGCCGTTCGGCTTCGGGTATCTGACAATCTATCCGAGCGACGCGGCGCGGCCAACCGTCGCCAGTTCCAATTACGGCAACGCTGACATCATCAATGGGCCGTTTGCCGTCAAACTGGGAGCCGACGGAAAATTCAAGGTCTATACCTTCTCGACGACGCACCTAGTGATAGACATTTCGGGCTATTACAGCGCCAGCGCGACGGATGCCAACGGAGCGGGTTTGCTGTTCACCCCACTCCCGAAACCGATGCGGTTGCTGGAAACGCGAAACATTCCCGGCTTCCCGCTGACCGGCTGTTACCAACCTCAAGCGCCGATTCCGGGCGGAACCGGCGGTATTCGCACGCAACAAGTCTGGGGAATGTGCTCGGATCAGCCGATCACGATTCCGAACGCGGCGCAGGCCATTGTCGGCAATGTAACGGTGATTAATCCGGTGGCGGCAGGCTTCGGCACCTTCTTCCCCGGCAACGTGGGCACGGCTCCAACCGTGGCGACGACGAACTATCCGTTTCCAGTGACGTTCGGCTATAACCGGCATTATTACGTTGGTCTGAGTCCGTCAGATGGCACCTTCAAGATTCTGACGCAGTTCACCAGCGATTACATCGTGGACGTGTCGGGCTATTTCGCGCCGTGAACCCCCATGGCGAACGAATCTTTACCCTGGAGGGCAAGCTGGCAAAGGCTTGCCCTCTTTGTTTTTCGGCCCTGCGAAGGCAATGGGTAAACTGGCGCAGCGGCGTGAGAATCTCCCCATTGCGCAATCCAGATCAGCGTCAAACAGTGGTTAATTGCTGGCTTTCGCTCTGGCCTCTCTTTTGCAGCTTTGCATCCGTGAAAGCTGTTTCAGTCAATTAAATGAAATGGAAAGACAGCCTTTACCGGTAAAGGGAGAAGTGTTGTCTGCATCACCCATTCATGCCGACACTGGGGAGTTCATATGAAAACCAATAGATTCAAATCCTGCATTCATCCACATTCACAAATCATCTTCGGAATCGTGGCTGTCATCGCGCTCTTTTGGGGTGTGGTTTCAATTCCCTTTTCACATCGCAACCAGGCGCTATCCCGCGACAGTGAGGCCGGCGCAGTGAAGCCGCTCGACTCGCTTCGTGGAGAAGAGGCAATTCAACATCTGAAAAAAGAAGGTCGGTACGATTCACTGGCGGCGGCCCTGGCGGCGGCGCGGTATCAGGTGACCTGGGAATCCAGCCCACTGCCGCGCGATCCGGGCGGGGCGTATCACGCCAAAAATCCGGCCCAGGGTTTCAGCGCCTACTTCACTGAAGATGGCGTGAAGCTGGCCGATTTCGGCAGGCGCAAACAGGGCTGCAAGAGTTGCGATGCCAATCTGAACTGGCAGATGGGACTGCGGCTGAAAGGTTACGGTTACGGCGGGCGCATTGTTGCGCCGGGGCGCGGTGAATTGAGGACCGCACAGAACCGCGTCCAGTATGCGCGCGCCGCGCTCACCGAATGGTACGAAAACAAAGCCGAGGGGCTGGAGCAGGGATTTACCCTCAGCAAGCCGCCTGCCGCGGATGCTCAGGGAAAACCTCTGCGCATTGTGATGCAGGTGAGCAGCGAGTTGCACGGGAAGCTGGCGAACGACGGACAGGTAGTGACTTTCCGCCAGCGTCCCAATCAAACCTCGCTGCGATACAGCGGATTGAAGGCGTGGGATGCGCGTGACCGGAAGCTGGCAACACGCATGACATTGGTGGATGGCGAGCTGTCGCTGGAAGTGAACGACACAGGCGCGACTTATCCCATCATGATTGATCCGGTTTTCAGCCCGCAGGCCAGGCTCACGGCCGCCGATGGCGCGGTCAATGACACCTTCGGATCTTCTGTCGCCATCAGCGGCGAGACGGCGGTAGCGGGTGTGCCGGGGGATGACATCGGTGAAAACTCCGGACAAGGCTCGGCCTACGTGTTCGTGCGCAGCGGTGGGATGTGGACGCAGCAGGCCAGGTTGACGGCACTGGATAGTTTCGGCGGCGATGGATTTGGAGTGGCGGTTGCGATCAACGAAGACGCGATTGTGGCGCTCGATAGCAACACTGTCGTGGTCGGTGCCGATCTGGCCACGGTGGGTGCGATTGTAAGCGGGACGGCGAATGGGCGAAATTTGAAAAACTCCCAAGGTGGATGGTAGATTGCCCATGCTTTATGCCAGTCAAACTTCTCGCACTCGACATTGATGGAACGCTGCTCAACCCGCGCGGGGAAATCACGCCGCGCACTCTGTCCGCAATCAATCAAGCCAGACAGCAAGGCGTGTTGGTGGTTTTGGTGACGGGCCGCCGCTTCGGTTCGGCGCGCGATCTGCTTGTCAGATTGCAGTTGGATATTCCGCTGGTGTCGCACAACGGCGCGCTGACCAAAAATATCGAGACGCTGGAAACCCTGGATTTTCATCCGCTGGACGCCGAACTGGCGCGCGAGATGATCCGCTTCGGGCGCGCGCATGGAGTGGATATGATCTGCAACGATGATCCGCACGGCGTCGGCACGATGGTCATCGAATCCATCTCCGAATCCAATAAACCGCTGCAACGATACTTGAATCAATATCGCAGCGCCGTTGTCGAAGTGCCGGACCTGCTGGAACACATCCAATCGCCGCCAATTCAACTGACCGTTTCAGGCCGCTGCGATCCGACCGAAGAGTTCGAGAGAAGGCTGGGCGAGTTGATGGAGGGCCGGGTTCAGCTTTTCAAAACCCGCTACCGAGCGTTCGACCTGACCATCCTGGATGTGTTGAGCACCACGGCATCCAAAGGTGAAAGCGTCGCCCGCATCGCCCGGCAACACGGCATCGCTCAAGAAGAAACCATGGCGATTGGCGACAATCACAACGACCTGACCATGTTGCGCTACGCCGGCCTGGGAGTCGTGATGGCCAACGCCGAAGACGAATTGAAACAAATGGGTTTTGAACAAACCACGTCGAACGAAGAAGACGGCGTGGCAGAGGCAATCGAAAAATTCATACTTACCCGGTCATGACTGCCAACTTCATCGAATTGGCCGGGAAAAACATTTACGACGGGCTGAACTTTCACCGCAATGACGTGTCCAGGTTAAAGTTCTGAAGCCAACTCGCCATCCAACCGAACGACCTTAGCCCTCCGCTTCACATTATCGAACACCCCATCTTCCTTTGCCGCCCGCCCAAAGCCTATCATTCGTGACTGTAGCGACAGATCAACGAGTACTTTTTTGCGGAGGGAAACCATGTCATTCGAGAAAACAAAATGGATTTGGCAAAACAACGAGTTCTTGCCTTTTGATGAAGCGAAAATTCATGCGACGGCTTTCGGGCTGCATTACGGCACCGGCGTTTTTGAAGGCATTCGCTGTTACGACACCGCCGGTGGCCCGGCGATTTTCCGGCTGAAAGAGCACATGGATCGCTTTTACGCTTCGGCGGAAGTCTACAAGCTGAAGATTGACTATGCGCCGGAAGCCTTGAACGAAGCAATTTGCGAAACCGTCCGGCGCAATGAATTCAAAAACTGCTATATCCGCCCAACCGCTTATTCTGACGCTGGTAGCCTGGGGATACGTTCTGTCTGTCCGACCGGGATCAACATTCTCGCCTGGGAATGGCCAAATGATTTCGGCGCGGAAAAGTTGGCCAAAGGCATGCGCGTCACGGTTTCACCGTATCGCAAATTCCATTCGTCCATGATTCCAACCACCGCCAAAGCGACCGGCAATTACCTGAATTCGATTCTGGCCGTTCGCGAAGCTGCCGCGCGCGGTTTCGACGAAGCCATCCTGCTGGACGTCAACGGCAATCTGGCCGAAGGGGCGGTTGAAAACATCTTTCTGATCAAAGACGGCAAGCTCCTGACCAACGATCAAAACTCTTCGATTCTGCTGGGCATTACTCGTGATTCGGCGATTCAGATTGCCCGGCATTTGGGCTGCGAAGTTGAAATTCGCGACTTGAAACTGCACGAACTGCTGAGCGCCGACGAAGTTTTTCTGACCGGAACCGCGATCGAAATCGCGCCCGTCCGCGAAGTGGACGGCAAGATCATCGGCAACGGCGCGCGTGGCCCCATCACCGAACAGATTCAAAAAAACTTTTTCGAGATCGTCGCTGGGCGCAAGCCGGAATTCCAACACTGGCTCTACCCGATTGGGCAAAACGCCGTGGCTGGCGCGGTCGCGTAGTAAACAGGACAAAAGAGAATTCGGAACAAACTGAAATAACGGAATCTTATTGATCTGTTCCGTTTGTTCCGAATTCTCAAAACTTTCATTGAAGAGGCTGGATCAATGGTTGAGCAATCGCGCGACAATTCAATTGCCTGGACACCGAGCGAAGAGGTCATCGCTGCCGCTCAATTGACTCGCTTCCTGCGGTTTTGCGGGCTTGGAAGTTTTGAGGAACTTCAACGGCGTTCGACGGAGGATGTCGCCTGGTTCACCGAGCAGTTGCTCAGTTTTCTCGATCTTCAATTCGATAAACCGTATTCGCAGGTTGTTGACCTTTCGCGCGGGATCGAATGGCCACGCTGGTGTGTCGGCGGACAACTGAACATCACCAAAAGCTGTTTGGACGCTCACGCGGAGAACGATGCGACAGCGCACCAATTCGCCGTCATCTGGGAAGGCGAAGAAGGCGAGACGCGCACGCTCAGTTACCAGGAACTGCTTGACGAAGTTTCGATCTGCGCCGCGGGCTTGCGCGCCTGCGGCCTGAAAAAGGGCGACGCAATTGGCTTGCATCTGCCGATGACGCCGGAAACCGTGATTGCGCTGCTGGCCATCAACAGAATTGGCGCAATTGCGGTGCCGCTGTTTTCCGGTTACGGCGCGACGGCGATTGAATCGCGGCTGCGCGATGTCGGTGCAAAGGCGTTGTTCACCTGCGACGGCTTTCCGCGCCGGGGAAAACACGTCGCCGCCAAACAAATCGCCGATGAAGCCGTCGCCAGTCTGCCCGAAATTATTCGCGTCTTCGTTGTTCGCCGGACGAATGAAACGGTCCCGATGCGCGTAGGCCGCGACATTTACTTCGACCAGTTGATGGAAACCGGTGCAAAAAATCCCAAATTGAAATTCGCCGAACCGACCGACGCCGAAGACCCGTTGATTGCTATTTACACTTCGGGAACAACCGGCAAACCCAAAGGCATTTTGCATACGCACTGCGGCTTCCCTGTGAAATCGGCGCAGGATATGTGCTTCGGCACGGATGTCGGTCGCGGCACGCGCATCAGTTGGCTGACGGACATCGGCTGGATGATGGGGCCGTGGCTGATTTATGGCGCGACGCTGCTCGGCGCGACGATTGTTCTGTATGACGGCGCTCCAGACTTTCCGGCGGCGGATCGAATGTGGAAATTCACCGCCAGGCACAAAGTTGAAGTGCTTGGGATTTCGCCGACCCTGATTCGCTCGCTGCTGACGCACGGCGATGATTTGCCCGCTAAACATGATTTATCCAGCTTGCGCATCCTGGCTTCGACCGGCGAACCGTGGAATCCCGATCCCTGGTGGTGGCTGTTTGAAAAAGTCGGCAAAGGCCGTGTTCCGATCATTAACTATTCCGGCGGGACGGAAATTTCCGGCGGCATTCTTATGGGCAATCCGCTGCTGCCCGTGAAACCTTGCGGATTCGCCGCGCCCTGTCCTGGAATCGCGGCGGATGTGGTGGATGAATCGGGTAACTCCGTTCGCGGGGCAGTCGGCGAACTCGTTATCCGCCAACCCTGGATCGGTCAGGCGCGCGGATTCTGGAAAGACGACGAGCGGTATCTGACGACATACTGGTCGAAGCTGCCGGGTCTTTGGGTTCACGGCGACTGGGCGGTGGTGGATGCGGACGGTCACTGGTTCATTCTCGGCCGGAGCGACGACACCCTGAAAATCGCGGGCAAGCGAGTCGGCCCCGCCGAAGTCGAATCCGCGCTGGTCGGGCACGCAGCCGTTGCCGAAGCCGCCGCTATCGGCATCCCTGACGAACTGAAAGGCACGGCGCTTGTCGCGTTCTGCGTTTTGAAAAGCGGCGAAGCGGCAAGCAGCGAATTGGCCGGCGAATTGCGTGATCGAGTCGCGGCGGAACTGGGCAAGCCCTTGCGTCCGGAAAAAGTTCTGTTTGTCCCCTCGCTGCCCAAAACGCGCAACGCCAAAGTGATGCGCCGCGTCATTCGCGCCGCTTATTTGGGCGAATCGTTGGGAGACACCACCGCGCTGGAAAACCCGGCAGCAGTGGAGGAAATTCGGAAATCGCGGTTGTAGTTTCGCCTTGAGACCAATGAGGTTGAGTTCATCAAAATGGAGCGTGTTCATTCTCAATTTTTCATTTTTCCTTTTGCATTGTTGAGCAGAAAGAGGGCTTTCTTTCCCTGCCCAACAATGCAGAGTGGAAAAGGCAGAATTGAAAATGTTACGGCTTCGCAGTTTCAGGCAGTGAGAAGGAGTAGCAATGCAAACCATCACCAGACCAGTGGTCGAAGAGTTTCCGATGTTCGACCTGAACTTTGAAGAAATCAGCACGCTGCCGATAGATCATCCCGGCGCGCACGATCCTGATTACCGCGCCCATCGCAACCTGATTGCGCGGCTTTCCAGGCAATACCGTGAAGACCCGAATCACACCATCCCGTGGGTGGATTACACTGAAGAAGAAACCGCTGTCTGGACCTACGTTTACGACCAACTGGAAGCCGCGCACCAGCGGCGCGCCTGTTCGTTTTACCTCGACGCCAAAGCCAAACTCGGCATCCGCCGCGACGAGATTCCGCAACTTCGCGACCTCGACCGGCAGATGCGCGCGATGAGCAATTTCGGCTTTGCGCCGATTGAAGGGCTGGTTGAAACCCGCGCCTTTCTGACCTGGCTGGGCAAGCGCGTGATGCTCTGCACGCAGTACCTGCGGCACCATTCGCGCCCCGATTACACGCCCGAACCGGACATCGTGCATGAAATCATCGGCCACATTCCGAACTTCACCAATCTGGACTTCGCCGACTTCTCGCAGTCCGTCGGCAAAGGCGCGGTCGTCGCCGACAAGGAGCAGTTGGAGCAGTTGGGACGGCTTTACTGGTTCACGGTCGAATTCGGTTTGATCCAGGAAGGTGATGAGGTGAAAGCCTTCGGCGCGGGACTGCTGTCTTCTTACAGCGAACTGGAACACGCCTTTTCGGACGAAGTCGAACGCCGCCCCTTCGATCTGGATGAAGTGATCAACACGCCCTACGGCTATTCGGACATGCAGCCGCTGCTGTTCGTCATTCCTTCGTATGCGTATTTGAAGGAAGTGACGCGGAAATTTATTCGGCGCTTTGGGAAAACCGGCGATCTGGAAGTCGCGCCGGTCGGCGTGCCGACGGCGGTTTGGTAAAAGATTGTTTCGGGCGGATTGGCTGTTGTGCCAGAATTGCGAACAACGGAGGTGACTTAATGACCACAATGACGATAGAAGTTCCGGACCAACTCTCTGAACAGCTCAAACACCGGAAGGATCAAGTACCTGAACTGCTAGCAATTGGCTTGCAGCAATCGCCTTTGCCCGCGCAGGTCTACCGATATGTCCTCAATTTCATTGCGAGCGACCCGACCCCTGAACAAATCTCTGCTTTCGAACCGACGCCTGAAATGCGCGAACGATTGCGAACACTTTTAGCCCGCGAGAGAACCAATGAAATTACTCTGCTTGAGAAAGCTGAGTTGGATGATTACGAACGAATCGAACACATCGTTGTGATGTTGAAGGCGGGTAATCTTCCCTACGTGTCTGACAACCAGTGAGTGAAACGTATATTTCAATTGAGATACGCCGGTTAATCATCGAACGAGCAGGTCGCCGTTGCGAATATTGCTCGCTGCCCGCAAGCGTCAGCTTCCTATTGCCGCACGAAATTGACCACGTAATCGCTGAGAAACATGGTGGGAGCACCGAATCGGACAATCTAGCCTACGCCTGTTGGCGCTGTAATCGGCATAAAGGAACTGACCTCGGCTCTTTCGACCCGCAAACAGGTTTGTTTAGTTTCCTGTTCAATCCGCGCACTCAGGCTTGGGATCAGCATTTCGCTTTGGTGAACGAGAGTGTCAATGGGTTGACCCCGGAAGGACGCACGACAGTGTATCTGCTGCAACTGAATCGTTTGGACAGGCTTGCTGAAAGGAAGCGCCTGAAAAAGCGACAGCCGTAATCATCATGACCACGGAAACAAGAAAACATATTGATGATGGCGCGCCACTTAGATGGTATGCGAAAGAGGTGATTTGCGCTTGTCCAAACTGTGGCGGTGCGGCTCTGATCCGTGGCGATGTCAAATACGCGGCTCCGCTTTTTCATTTTGAAGAGGCTCGTGTTCAATGTCTCGGATGTTCATTCTGTAAAGACTGGTCTAGCCCAAAAGAGAGTTGGGGCGGTCCTTTAATTGGATGGGCGCGACAGCCTTGTCCCAACTGCGGGTACAGATGGCTGACAGTTGAAGTAAGTGAGAAGCGGTATAACGATCAAGTAAATAAAACGGCAAAAGCGCAGTGCGAATCTTGTCAGCAAACTTCAGAAGTGAACTTGAGTTGGTGGATGGAGGAACATACAGGCAAACCTCTTGATCCTTATTTTGGTTTCCCATTGTGGTTGCAGATTTACTGTGCTGGTAACACCTTGTGGGCATATAACAAGGATCATCTGAACACGCTGAAGTCATACGTCGCGGCAACTCAGAGGGTAAGAGGTCAGGGCGGAAAATGGTCAATGCTGAATCGGCTTCCTAAATGGGTGAAAAGCGCAAAAAACAGAGACAGTGTGTTGAAAGCAATCGGCAGATTGGAAGAAAAACTTGGAGAGCTAAAGAGGTGAGGCAATGAACAATCCACTGAAAATCAGACAAGTCCATCACATCGAATTTTATGTCGGCAATGCCAAACAAGCCGATTATTACTATCGCAATGCATTCGGCTTTGACCGCATTGCCTATACGGGGCTGGAGACCGGCAACCGCGAGCAGTGTTCGTATGCGTTGCAGCAGGGAACGTTCCGGCTGCTGCTGACGACGCCGTACACCTCGCTGGATAAAGCGGGTTTGCACATTCTGAAACATGGGGACGGCGTGCGCGACATCGCGTTTGAAGTGGACGACGCCGATTTCGCGTTTGAAGAAGCCGTGAAGCGCGGCGCGGAGCCTGCGGTTGCGCCGTACACGATCAAAAGCGAGCGCGGCGAAGCGCGGCGTTCGGCGGTCAAGATTTATGGCGACACGATCCATTCGTTTTTCTCAAAGCGGAATTACGACGGGCCATTTATGCCCGAGTTTGTCGAATCGAAAGCGCCGGGACGGAATGCGGGTTTGCTGCGGCTGGATCATTACGTCGCCAACGTCGAGTTCGGACAGATGACGGTGTGGGAGGATTGGTACAAGCGTGTGCTGGGCCTGGAACGCTTTATGACCTTCGACGACAAGGACATTTCGACCGAATACACGGCGCTGAACAGCATCGTGATGGCGAATGAATCCCGCAGCATCAAGTTCCCGATCAACGAACCCGCGCCCGGCAAACGCAAAAGCCAGGTCGAAGAGTACAACGAATTCAACCAGGCGGCGGGCGTTCAGCACATCGCCTTGCTGACGACGGACATCATCGCCACCATCCGCCAACTGCGCGCCAACGGCGTGGACTTTCTGGAAGTGCCGGACAGTTACTACGACTTGTTGCGCGACCGGGTCGGCGCGATTGACGAAGACCTGGCTACCCTGCGCGAACTCAAAATCCTGGTGGATCGCGACGATCAGGGCTACCTGCTGCAACTGTTCACCAAACCGGTGGAAGATCGTCCGACGCTCTTTTTCGAGATTATTCAGCGCAAAGGCGCGCAGGGCTTCGGCAAAGGCAATTTCAAGGCGTTGTTTGAAGCGATTGAACGCGAGCAGGACCGGCGCGGAAATCTGGTCTGAAAATTCAAGCCACAGAGTTCACAGAGAACACCGAGGATTTCCCCGTGTTCCCTCAGTGGTCTCCGTGGCCTCTGTGGCTTTGACTTATGGCTGAACCGAAATTCATTCCCCTGACAACCTGGCAGGAGCATTCGCCGGAAGAGATGGCCGAGCGCGCCGCCGCGTTTCGCCAGCAGATGCAGCGGCGGCGCACGGTGCGCTACTTTTCCGACCGTGCCGTGCCGCGCGAAGTGATCGAGGATTGCCTGCTCGCCGCCGGAACCGCGCCGAGCGGCGCGAATCTGCAACCCTGGCATTTCGTCGTGGCCAGCGATCCGGCAATCAAGCATCGCATTCGCGCCGAAGCCGAAAAAGAAGAGCGCGAGTTTTACACCAAGCGCGCTCCCCAGGAATGGCTGGATGCGCTGGCGCCGCTGGGCACGGACGAACACAAACCGTTTCTGGAAACCGCGCCTTACCTGATCGTCATTTTTTCGCAAAGTTACGGCTTGCTGGCCGATGGGCGGCGGGTGAAAAACTATTACGTGCAGGAATCGGTTGGCATTGCGACGGGGATGCTGATTACCGCAATTCACAACGCGGGCTTGGTTTCGCTGACGCACACGCCCAGTCCGATGGGATTTTTGAACGAGATTCTGGGGCGACCCGCAAATGAAAAGCCGTTTCTGATTCTGGTCGTCGGTTATCCGGCGGCGGAAGCCGTTGTGCCCGACATCGGCAAAAAACCGCTTGAAGAAATTGCAACCTTTTTGTGATGAACACACTTCAATACCAATCCGGTTTCGGCAATGAATTCGCCACCGAAGCGATGCCCGGCGCGTTGCCTGTTGGGCAGAACTCGCCGCAAAAAGTTGCTTACGGTTTATACGCCGAACAATTGAGCGGCACGGCCTTTACCGCGCCGCGCAACGCGAATCGGCGTTCGTGGCTCTATCGCATCCGCCCGTCGGTGCTTCACAAACCATTCAAACAGATTTCAAACACTTTGCTGCGAAGCGCGCCGTTCAATGAACTGCCACCGACGCCGAATCAACTGCGCTGGGACCCGCTGCCAATTCCGGCTGAGCCAACTGACTTTGTTGACGGGTTGATCAGCATCGCGGGCAATGACGGCATCGGGATTCACGTTTACGCCGCCAACAGTTCGATGCAGGACCGGTTCTTTTACAACGCCGATGGAGAATTGCTGATGGTTCCGCAACTCGGACGGCTGCGTTTTCACACGGAATTTGGCGTGATGGAAATCGCGCCCGGCGAAATCGGCGTTGTGCCGCGCGGCGTCAGGTTCCGGGTTGAATTGCTTGACGGCCAGGCGCGCGGGTATGTCTGCGAAAATTACGGGGCGTTGTTCCGGCTGCCCGATTTGGGGCCGATTGGCGCGAATGGCCTGGCAAATCCACGCGACTTTCTGACGCCGGCGGCAAGCTATGAAGACCGCGAAGGCGATTTTCGGCTGACGGCCAAGTTTGGCGGGAATATGTGGGAAGCTGAAATCGGCCATTCACCGCTCGATGTGGTCGCCTGGCATGGCAACTACGCGCCATACAAATATGATTTGGCGCGGTTCAACACCATCAACACGGTCAGCTTCGATCATCCCGATCCTTCCATCTTCACGGTGCTGACTTCGCCGCCCTCTTTTCTGGATGCCACGGTGGGAACGGCGAATTGCGATTTCGTGATTTTCCCTTCGCGCTGGGTTGTCGCCGAACACACCTTCCGTCCGCCGTATTTCCATCGCAACGTGATGAACGAATATATGGGCTTGATCTTCGGTGTGTATGATGCGAAGGAAACAGGCTTTGTGCCCGGCGGCGGCAGTTTGCACAACTGCATGTCCGGTCACGGCCCGGACGCCGACACGTTTGAAAAAGCCAGCCACGCCGAACTCGCACCGCAACGATACGAAAACACACTGGCCTTTATGTTTGAATCGCGCGCTGTGCTGTGCCCGACGAAATTTGCAATGGAAACGGTGGCGTTGCAGCGCGATTACTTTGACTGCTGGCAAGGGTTGAAGAAGCAGTTCAACGGCATACAATGATGAAAGTCAAAAGGATTGAACGGAGTATGAGCTTATGTCGGTAACAAACAAAAATCATGCGTCCCAAACCGCAGTTGCGGTTTCGCCCGTCGCTCAAAACAGACTTTCACCACGGTTGCATCCGCAACGACCGCCCATCACCTCCAATCCGGAAAAACTGGGCGGGACGCCGACCATCGCCGGAACACGATTGCCGGTTGCGGCGCTGATTGATCATTTGCTGCTCGGATACGACATTGACGAATTCGTTGAGGAATTTGATGGAGCGGATCGTGGCGATGCACAAGCGGTGTTGTTAAAAATCAAAGAAGCGTTGGAAGAAGGCTGGCTGGCCGAGAAAGTGGATTACTGATGCGAATCCTGTTCGATCAGGGAATGCCAAAGAAGCTTCGCCGCAGCCTTTCCGGCCATGAAGTTAAAACCGCTTACGAAGCTGGGTTGAGCGAGTTTTCAAACGGCGAATTACTGCGCGCGGCGGAAAAGGAATTTGATGTCCTCATCTCCACTGATGCCAACATCAAATACCAGCAGCAACTAACTGATTACAACATCGCTTTGATCGTCCTGCGCGCTTTTACCAATTCGCTTGCTGATTACCTGCCGCTCGTACCTGATCTGCTCGAAACGCTTGAAAATATTATTCCGGGTAAGGTTTTTTACATTTACGCCGATGACCGCCTGGCGCGCAAAGACGAATCGAAAGGCCTAAAGAAATGAACAAACCGTTTCGTTTCCTGCTGGAACATTTGATTGATTACGCCGGACTGTTTCCGCCCGCTGAATTGAGCATGGCGGAAGCGGTCAAAAATTACGCCGCCTATCGGCAAAGCGAACACGCCTGGATGCTCGGACGGTTTATTGTTCCGGCCACACGGCTGGATGAATTTGAGCAGGCGGCGGCGGAATTCTGGCCGCGCGAAGAAGACGCAGGCTGGTGGAAGCTGAGCGTGCTTGGTGGTGCAAACCTGCAAACCGATCTTGGGCATATCAACCGGTTCAGCCGCCGTCGCACTGTGGGGGAAGCTGCCGCCGCCGTGATGATTGACACCATTGAATTCAAGGCTTCGACGGTTGAGGAAATCCAGTCAGCACTGCGCGGGATGCACCCAACGCTGACCTGTTTCATCGAAATCCCGATCCACGAAGATCCAAAAGAATTGGCGGAACTGATCAAAGCCATTGGCGCGGAAGGCGCGTTTGCCAAAGTCCGCACGGGCGGCGTGACGGCGGAGGCGTTTCCTTCGGCGGAAAACCTGGCGCGCTTTCTGGCTGTTTGCGCCGAAGAAGACGTCGGCTTCAAGGCTACCGCCGGGCTGCATCATCCGCTGCGTTCAGTCAACCGGCTAACTTACAAACCGGAGAGTCCAGCCGCGTTGATGCATGGGTTTTTGAATGTTTTCCTAGCTGCTGGATTTGCGCAAAACGGAATGGACGCGGCGAAACTTACCGCACTGCTGGAAGAAACTTCGCCCGAAGCGTTTCGCTTTGAATCGGGCGCGGTTTTCTGGCGGGATGAAATGCTGGTGGTCGCGCACATTCGCAATACGCGGAATCTGTTCGCCATTGCCTTCGGCTCCTGTTCGTTCCCGGAGCCGGTGGAAGATTTACAACGACTTCACCTGTTATAAGCTGGCGGGTAAAAGTTTCATTTACCATTTGCCAGTTTCAATTTCTCATTTTTCATTGCTGCCATCGAAGGCCCGATCAATGGCAAATGACAAATCAAAAATGGCAAATGGAAAATGAAAAGAGCGCTTACCCTGCGGAACACTTATCCATCCGCGATCACTTACCCCAATGATCATTCTCCTCAATGGTTCGATCAACGCCGGAAAGACCACGGTTTCCAAACGCCTGTGCGAGATGTTGCCGCGCGCGGCCCACGTCGAAGTGGACAGCCTGCGCGACTTTATCGCCTGGATGCCGCTCGAAGAAAGCATTCCCATCAACATCGAAGCCGCCATCGCCGTCAGCAAAGTCTTCGTCCGGCATGGGCTGAATGTGGTGTTCAGTTACCCGCTGCGCCCGGAAGATTACGATGTGATCCTGCGCGAATTCGGCGAGCTTCACGTGCCGGTGCATTGCGTCACGCTGCGTCCCCGGCTGGAAATTTCACTGACCAATCGCGGCACGCGGCAATTGACCGATTGGGAACGCAGCCGCATCCAGTACCATTACGAAACGCGGCTGAACGATCCCGGCGTCGGCTTCATTCTTGATAACTCCGCGCAATCGCCCGACGAAACCGCGCGCGAAATCCTGCGTCGGATTGAAGCAAAAAACTTATGAGCACGACCATCAACGAAACACACGATCCGAATTTGCGAAGCTGGGTGGAATCGGCGAACGATCCGAACACGGATTTTCCGATTCAGAATTTACCCTTTGGTGTTTTCAGAAGGGCAATTTCTGACGAGTCTCCGCGTATTGGTGTCGCGATTGGCAATCAGATTCTTGATTTGGCTGGCTGTGCTCGCGAAGGTCTTTTCAAGGAAGATGAAACAGCCTGGGCCCAGTACGTTTGCGATGAATATTCAGAATCACTCAATCCGCTAATGTTGCAGGACATTACTTATTGGGCAGAATTGCGGAAAAGAATCAGTGAGTTGCTAAGCGCCAGCAATAATGAGATTCAAAATAATCCCGTACTTATCGAAAGCTTATTTGTGCCAAATGCTGAAGCAGAGTTGTTGCTATCAACAGAAATTGGCGATTACACAGACTTCTACGCTTCCGTCTATCACGCCACCAACATCGGCAAGATGTTTCGCCCCGATCAGCCGCTGATGCCGAATTACAAATGGATTCCCATCGGCTATCACGGACGCGCGTCGTCAATCGTCTCAAGCGGCACACCGGTTCGTCGCCCTTTCGGGCAAACGATGGCGGATGGGGCGGACGCTCCAAGCTTTGGCCCCAGCAAGGTGCTGGATTACGAATTGGAAGTCGGCTTTTTCGTCGGGCATGGAAATGAACAAGGTCAGCCCATCCCAATCACCGAAGCCGAAGATCACATCTTCGGCTTGTGCCTGGTCAATGACTGGTCGGCGCGCGACATTCAACGCTGGGAATACCAGCCGCTGGGGCCGTTTCTGGCAAAGAGTTTTGCGACAACTATTTCTCCGTGGATTGTAACGACAGAAGCGCTGGCGCCGTTTCGCGCGCCTGCTTTCAAACGAGAGGAAGGCGATCCGCAGCCGCTGCCGTATCTGGATTCGCCGGAAAACCGCGAGCGCGGCGGCTTCGACATCAAGCTGGAAGTCCTGCTGCTGACTGAAAAAATGCGCGAAAAAGGCATCGCCCCGCACCGGCTGGCGATGAGCAACACCAAAGACCTGTACTGGACGTTTGCGCAGATGCTGACCCATCACAGCAGCAACGGCTGCAACCTGCGTCCGGGCGATTTGCTGGCCAGCGGAACAGTATCGGGCGCGACAAAAGACAGCCAGGGAAGTTTGATTGAACTGACCGAACGCGGCACGAATCCCATCACCTTGCCAACCGGTGAAGAGCGGCGCTTTTTGCAGGACGGTGATGAAATCATCCTGCGCGGATATTGCGAACGCGACGGTTTCCGGCGAATCGGTTTTGGCGAATGCAGAGGAAAAATCCTGCCTGCGGTGGCTTGAGCCAACGACTTTTCCTTCCCGCCAGGTGACGAACGCGGCAATGGGGAGTAGAATCCGCTACGTCATCAATTCACTACCGCCCAAAATAAAGAAGTTTCCCGAACCGTCGTTTTAAGTTTTATCAGAGTTGAAATCACTCCCTGCATCCCCATGATGTCGTCGGCAGGGCATTCTCGAAGTCCAACCGATCAGGAGGCCACCATGAAGAAGCTTTTCGTTTCGATCACTCTTTTGGGCGCGTTGATGTTCAGCGTCAGCATTTTGGGAATGGCGCAATCACAAACCAACTTTTCAGGCACGTGGTCGCTGGATATGAAAAAGACACGCGACCTGCCGCCGGATTTGAAAAGCTACACGCTGACGGTCAAACAGACGGAGCAGCAAATCTCCTATGAATCCAAAGTGGAAGGCGATTTGAATGCGCATCACAAACAGGATCAAGCCGGGACCGGGACGGAAACGCCTATTGCCGCACCGCTGCCACAGCCGAATTCCAGCGGCGCGGCGGGCATCGGGAACCCCGCAGTCAGCGACCACAGCGCGCAGGGGTCCGGCGGCGGAAAGGTCATGGCCAGAGGCCGCGCCATTGGCATGGTCATCCGGCGCATGAACTGCACGCTGGACGGCAAGGAAGCTGCCCGCGAAGTCGGCGGAATTTCGCCCGGCCAAATCCGGCGCCGGGCGCAATGGAGAAGAGGCGACAAGAGCCTGGAATTCAACATCGCGCGCGATTTCGACGTGCAGGGAAAGACCGTCACTTCCACCGTCAAGGAGCAGTGGGATCTTTCCGACGACGGCAAGGTGCTGAAGGTCAAACGGACCGTCAATCTGCTGGCCGGGTGGGACGAGGCGACATTGATCTTTACCAGACAGTGATCGTGTCAGGTTACCGTGATCTGAATCTCACGTTTATCACTGAAAAAACCGTTACCCACCTCCACCTCGAATTTGTAAATCCCGGGTTCCTTGAAGGTGACGATGGGTTGCGGTTTGGTCAGATCGTCCATCGTGGCCGTTTGCGAACCGGCGGTCCTGGCCCACAAAAACGTGATTCCCTCCTTTCCGCCCTGCGGCGACGTGCCCAGGCCGTTATCTTCCAGATCGGCGGACAGGGTGACATTGATCGGCAGTCTTGAAATCTGTGTGCCGCCCAATTTGAACGGCGGGTTCGTTGTTGTTCTGACGCTGAATGTGGGCACGGTATGGACGGTGAAAACCACCGTCTTCCGGTTCGTTTCCGGCGGCGTAGCGCCAACCGGCGCGCCGTCGCTGGCTGTCACTTGCAGGTTGTAGACGCCTTTCTTGAAAAACGTCGCCGTCGTGAAATCCGCCGTGGTCGAAGAGAATCTAACGCCATCCAGCCGGTTCGCTTCTTCCCACAACAAGGTCACCAGTCCCGGCGAAGCGGGCAGGCCGTCATCGCTGACCGTAGCGCTGAGCGTCACGGACTTCTCTTCGACGCGCACACCGTCCGGCTGGCGTTTGGGCGACAGGATCGGAGTTGCGGGATCAGGAACGGCTGTGACTTCGACAACCGGCAGTTGGTTGACCGTGACCGTCAACTCCCTGCTGTCTGAAAGAGACTCGTTAGACGGATTCCTGGCCGTCAGCTTCAATTTGTAGACGCCCCCGGCCAGGAAGGTCGCCGTTGTGTTCGGCGTTGCCGGATCGTCAAACACCACCTCTCCCGCGCCGCTCACCTTTTCCCAGAGGATTGTGAACCGGTTGTTGTCTTGCGGATTGCCCAGCCCCTTGTCCACGGTTCCGGCCAGGAGTTGGCGGTTGCGGGGCAAATTGATGATCCGGTCAGCCCCCGTCGTGACAACCGGTTTCCGGTTGACGGTGATGGCGACCGGGATGCTTTCCCACAGCCTTCCGTTTTTCATCGCCGTCAGGGTCAGATGATAGAGACCGATTTGTGACAGCGTGACCTGCGCATTCAGCGAATCCGCATTATCGAGAGTGATCGAATCGGGGCCGCCTGTCTTTTCCCAACGGCAGGTCAAGCCTTCCGCCTTCAAGCTCGGCACGTCTTTCAGCGCCGCGCCTAACTCGCTGGTGACCGATCCGGCTGTCAACGCCAGATTGACGCCGATGGTCGCGGGCTGAATGACGACGACGATTTCGTCGCTGGCCGTCAGTTCATTGTCATCGGCGGTCAGACGGAACAAATATCTTCCGGCCTGCGCGGGCGCTTTGAATGTGGCGGTAGTGGCGGCACTGGTTGGCGGATTGAAGGTCACGGCCTCAGGGCTGTTCGGACCGCCAACCTGTTTCCAGCCGATCTTCATGGCCGGCGTGGGCCGGTCGTGCGTGATCACACCGGTCAATTGCAGGCTGACAGGCGCATCCCCGAAGCTGCGTGGATTAATCGCCTGATCCTGACCGGCGGAAATGACAGGCGGCAGGTTGGCGTCCGCCGTGAACGCGAAATTTTGTCCGACTTCCTCGCCGCTCAACGCGCGGTTGTACAGCGCGACCAGGCGGAATTCGCCCAGCCAGGCACGGTCATGGCCGTCGTTCGCATCCACTTCGTTGCCCAGCGCGAGCGCGAAACCGCTGTCCCAGTTGGAAAAATCGCCCTCAACCATCCGGCTGCCTGTTTCCTGGCCGTTCAGGTAAAACCTGGTCAGGCCCGTTTTGTCGCGTGTGCAGACGACATGATCCAAACCATTTTTAACGGGACCAGCGGCCAGCGCTTTGTTTCCCGCATTGAGATTGGTTGTCGTGGTTCGCAGACCGAAATGGTAACTGCCGCCGCTCTGTCCCAGCGTGAAGTTGCGCGCGGCGGGACCGTTCGAGAGCGTGACGATGCGCGCCAGACCGCTGTCAGTAACCGCCGCCGGTTTGATCCAGGCTTCGACGGTGATTTCGCTCGACGATTTGAAAGCGTCGGCGAGTCTGGTTGCCGGACTGTTGGTTCTTAAAATGCCCGGAGATTGCAGGACGAGTCCGCCCGCAATCCGATTGGCGGCGGCTGCGTTGGCGAGCGCCAGATTCAGCGGCGTTCCAGCGCCGGAAACGTCGTTGACCGTTGCGCCGCCGCTTTCTTCGAAGGTGTACAGCGCCTGCAATCCCCCCGTCACGCGCGCGGCCACGGCAATCACAACCTCCGTTTCGCGCCGGAAATCGCCATCGCCCGCGCGGAGCGATAGCGGGTAACTGCCGCTCCGCGCGAACTTTAATTTCGGAAAGATGATGCGCAACTGGCCGCTGGTCTTTTCCGGGATCGTGATGACGGGTTCGGGGATCGTCACGTTCGCCGCATTTCCGCTGACCAGTGTCAACTGCGGATTGGGGAATCGCCTGGCGCCGGATGGATCGCCCAGGCCTGTGAAAACATCCGCGGCCAAATCCAGCTCCCACGTGCCATCAGGCATTTTCCGCGGCTCACCCGGCGGCGAGATGACGATGACGGGCGGTTCGTTGACGACGACGGTGATTTCATCGCTGGCCGAAAGCTGGCCGTCGCTGGCCGTCAGCCGCAGCGTGTAACGGCCGCGCGCGGTGAAATTCGCTTCCGCGTCCAGTTTGTGTGTGTCGTCGAAGCTGACCGTATCGCCGCCGATGACCTTTTCCCAGGTGACGAAAAGGGAATCGGCGCGATTCAGGCGGTCGTCAATGACGACAGCCTCGGTCAACTTCAGCCTGACCGCGTCGCCGTTCAGCCGCAGCGCCAGGTCTTCGGTCAGATCGTTTCCGGCATTGACCACAGGCGGCTGGTTGGGCGCGCGTTCCAGCAGCGAAGCCTGCCCGAACGGATCGTCCGGCGCGGTTGTACCGTCCTGCGTCATGGCTTCGGCCAGTCCGAAGTAATTGATCAGGTAGGTTTTGATCTCCTTCGCATGCGGTTCCAGTTCGGGCAGAAACCGCGCCAGCGCGTCATCCACGGCGGCGGAAAAGTCCGCCGGGCTGGCCAGTTTGTCGCCGACGAAAGGTTCCAGTTGTTTGATCAGCTCGAAGTTACTGTCAATGTCCAGGGTTTGCAGCGACTTTTCCAGCGACGGCGGCGCGGAATTGTCCAGCGGCGGCAGCACGCGGCTGACGTAGGTGACGCGGTGCAGCACGCGCCAGCAGGGAGGTTTCTTGCCCGGCTGCCGCGCTCCGCGCAAAGCCGCCGCCGCCGGATCGTCGCTTTCCAGCCAGATCGGATCCACCACCCGCGAAAAGAACTGTTCGTGGTTGTCGGATTCCGGTTCCAGATAAAAACTCATGAAACGATACGCGTCCACTTTGCCAGGTTTGCGCGTCGGCTTCGCCGCCGGGCTGCTAAGCTCATTACCTCGCGCGTCCAGCAAGCCGCCTTTGGCGTTTCGGGAGAGGATATCGTTTTGCAGATTGATGTCCACGTTCAACCCGAAGGTGGTGGTGACTTCCTGAGTTTTCGACACCGTAAGATTGAGGTGGCCGCCGAATAAGAGTTCCAGGCTGGCCACCAACCCCGGAAGGCCGAAGTTGATTTTGGTGTCGAAGGCCAGTCCCGTCATTCCCTTGAACGTATACGCGCCGCCGATCTTTTCCTGCCACATGTCCATCGTCTGATGTGTTTCAGCGAACAGGCCGCCGTTAGCGGTCCAGACGTAGGTGTTGACGAGATTGCGCTTTTTTAAGTTCGGCAGCTTGTCCAGTAAGCGTCCCGTGGCCAGGTCGCCTTCGGTGAAGTGCGTTGCTGCCTGACGGCGTCCGATGCCGCCAGCGTCATATTGTTCGAAAATCGCCTGCAACTGCGCCTCCGCGCGGTCAATGCGATTCTTCAGCGCATAAGCCTCAATGGGTTTGAAGTAGCTGCTGTTCGGGCTGTAGCTCAGCGCGTTCGGGTAGTCCGCATCGGGATTCAGTCCAATCTTGCCGTCCAGCGTTCCCTGCTTGATATAACGCGGGTTAAGGGGGAAGGAAATAACGTTCCAGTCCTTGGGAATGTCCGGGTTGGGCCGCATCTGGTAAGAGATAAGCGCGTCGTTCCTCAGCAGGCGCAGCGCGAAGACATCGGCCGTTTCCGACCTGACCAGCGCCTGTCCGGTGTTGTCCGGCAGGAAGCGCTGGCCGAGTTCAGCGTCGGACACTGCGTCCGCACTTTCCGCGCGTCCGCGAAGGCTGAGCTTGGTGGCTTCGGTCGTCGTTCGCCCGACACTGGTGGTCGTGTCTTCCAACCAGCCCAGCGAGTTTTCAAACTTGGACGAAAAGGCATAAACGTCCTCGTAATCCAATAGGCTCTTGATCAGAACCAAGGCATTTGCGCTGATCGTTTCCTTGAGCCGGAGCCCGATCTTGAATGACGCCGACAGATCGAAGCCCGTGTTGCGCGATCCCGCGTAGGTGAACTTGGGAGTTTCCGTCCTGGTCAATTGCACGGCGCTGACGCCAGTGAAGCCAACTGCCGTGGTTACGGACGCTCCGGTCAGATTTTCGCCGGGGACAGGCGGCGCGCCTTCGATGTAACCGATCAGCTCCGGCGCGAATTGCACCTGGCCGATCCATTCGGTGGCCAGATCGCCGACCTTGTACCCGGTGATCAGATTCCACTGCCCGTTTCTGACAAACGCGTAGCTGCGTTTGAAAACGCCGATCAGATTGCCTTGGCTGTCGGCCTGCATATCGGCGTATTCCTGCACCGCGGGCGTGCCGCCGATCAAACCGTTGAAGACATTTTTGGTTCCCATCAACGCGCTGCGCACCTGCGGCGAATCGGCGCTGATGGGCGCGGTTGAAAGAACGTAAAACGGTGGCGGCGCGGGATGGCCCGCTGCAACCGCAGCCGTGATGGTCAGATGATTGCCGCGCAGCGAAGCATCGCCCAGGGTGGTTAGCGCCGCCGGGTTGGCGTCGAAGGTGTAATAGGCGATGAGGTCTTCCTGCTCTTCCACCACGGTCAGTTCCCGGGCCGTGCCTCTGTTCTTGCGTTCCGTCAGACTGCGGAAGAGTCCGTCCTGAATCTGTTCATCGGTGCGGTTGATTTGCCAGATGCGCGTTTCTTCCATTTCGCCCTGGAAGAATTCGCCAAAGGTGTCGCCCGCCATTCGCAGTGCGCCAAGCGTGAACTGGCTCGGCGTTGATTTCAGCGGGTGCGTGGTCACGGCGTCCGCGTCCTTGCGTTCGCCGTTGATGTAAAGCGTCAGAGCGGAACCCTGCGGGTCGGGCGTGTTCACCCATCGCGCGCCGCGAATGTCGGCGTGGTTCTGGCTCTTGGAATCGAAGGCGCGCGCTCCGCTGCCTTCCTGGAAGCGCCACCACGAAATCAGCCCTTTTTCGTTGCCGTTGATTTCCTTGCCGATGAACTTCGGATCAACGGTGACGGTTTTGCCGTCGGCGGCTGCGAAATGGTCACGGGAGACATTCCAGATGCGAATTTCGCCAATTGTTCCGTTCAGGAAGGCGATGACAGCTTTGTCGCCTCCGCGCGGTTTGTCCCCTTTCAGGCTGTTGGACGGAGCGATGACGTCTTTACCGATGACCAGCTTGTCAATGCTGTTGCCGATTTCCACCGGCTGGCGGAAATTGTCTGTCGCGGGTTGTGTGGTTTCGTACTTGTTGAGTTTCCCTTCCGCGCCGCTTTGCGTTCCATTGACGTAGAGCTTGGAGTTCACTTCTCCGTTGATATACAGCTTGATTTCGTGCCAGGCCGTCACCTTACCTGAAACCTCTTCCTTTTGTCGGCTGCGGGTAACTGCCACTTTGCAGAAGTCTGTACTCAGAGCGCTGGAACTGACGCAGGAAATAACGCCGCCTTCGACATTTTCAAAAGCGAAGACCAGCCGGTTGTCGGCGTTGACCATCAGCGTGTATGGAATGCGCTGCTGGGCGTCGGCGTTGTTGAAATCGCCGCGCTGCAAAATCAATTGATCGCGATTGAGGTCGCTGAGTTTGAGCGCCACTTCGATGGTCAGGTCCTGATTGATGTCGAGTGTTTTGTCATTGCCGCAATCCAGGTGGCCGGAACTGCCCGTGAATTCCATCCCGTACGCCTGATCGTAACTGGCGGCCAGATGCGTCCAGTTGCCCGCCGGAACAATTTCACGCGCGAGTTTCACCTGTTCGTTGACTCCGGCAAAGACCCTGTACGCGGGAATGGGCGAAACCATCAGCGTGGGCTGACCGGTAATCAAGCCGTTGTTTTTGTTGCGCGAATAATCGGTCGCCGCGCCGCCGTCGAAGCGCCAGTACCCGACCAGATCGGTTTCGTTGCCGCCCAGCCGCCTGTGCATGTCAGCCAGAACTTCTTCCTGTTTGCGCGCTCGTTTCCAGATGCGAACCTCGTCCAATTCGCCTTTGAACAGGTGGCTTCTTCCCGCGCGGCCGCCCAGGAAAAGGGGCGATGTGTTCTGTGTCCTCAAGGTTGTGGTGTCTGGGGTCTTTCCATCAAGAATTCCATCAATGTAGAGCCGCAGTTCCGCACCGTCTTTGACAAAGGCTACGTGATGAAACAGGCCGTCATTGAGTTTCCGGACGGAAATAATCTGGGGAAATCCAGAGTCAGATCCATCATACCTTGCAGCAAAGATCGAACCGGGAGTATTGAGATAGCGAATGACAAAAGGGTAACCTATTTTAATGGGGGAACCTGCCCCAGGCCCAGACCATTTTTCGATGATGTCGGTAAAAACCTCCTCCTTAAATAGATGCTGGGGATCTGCTTTGATCCAGGCTTCGACAGTGAAGTTCTGATCCTTGGC
Source organism: Heliomicrobium sp. (assembly GCA_021155085.1). Lineage (GTDB taxonomy): Bacteria > Acidobacteriota > Blastocatellia > RBC074 > RBC074 > RBC074. The sequence continues at coordinate 37,119 of JAJNQA010000018.1, forward strand.
AAAATTGATGTTGTCGTTGGCCGGGATGCTGATGAAATCGGCCCGCCCGCCAAAGCCCAACGCCGATTTCAGCTCCGCCTGTTCCAATCCGATGGCGTAAGCGGAAGTTTCCGACCGGTGATGCAGGACGCGCGCAGTCTCTTTGACCCGGCTGGGACGCACCCAGGTTTCCATGGTCAGGTCGCCAGTGGCGCTGAAGCTTTTCAATTTGCTGGCATTGGCCGCGTCGCCGGGAGTGCTGAGTTCGGCGCGGCACGTCACGCCGTCGAAGCTGAGCGTGGTGCCTGGCGCATCCGCCGTCCATTTGCAACTGAGCGTGGAGCCGCCGGTGACGCGCTGGTTGCCAACGGCCAGAACCGCCGGTGAGGTTTCCGCCATCGCGAAAAGCAGCGCTGAGCCATTATCGAGGTTGGCGGGAAGCTTCGTTGTTTTCGCGTTGACGGCGTAATCGTAGCCGATGAAAAAAATGGGCAGCTTTTCGGGGAAAATTCGGCTCGCCTCTTCATTGCTGAGCGGGATGCCGTCGGCAGCAAGGGGCAGCGCTTGGGACAAAACCACTTTGGCGTCGCCTATTTGAATCGTGGCTCCGGCGGGAATCGCGCCAGCAGAGGCCGCGCGGTCCGTGATCTTCAGCCGGAATGCATTGTTCGTCATTTCCAGCTTGCCGTGGCCAATCAATTCGTGTCCGCCCGCCTGACCGTTTAACACCCTGGCGAATTCTGCCGGGTTGCGCGGGACGTTTCGCCAGGTTTCTTCGATGCCTCCGCCAGTAAGTTTGATCTGGCAGGTGGCGGCGTCGCCTGGCGTGTCGCTGACTTCGATGACGATCTTGTCCATCTCGGCGTCGGTCGAACGCGCCAGACAGGTCAGGGATTTTGCGCCAGTTGCCGTTTTCAGTTCGTACTTTGCGCGCTCGGTTCGCGTGTCGTAGTAGGCGACGAAAAATTGATCGTCCGTGCCCTGAAAATACATCGCCAAACTTCCCGTGGCGCTGTCAAACAGCAGCGGCGCGCTCTTCGTCCAGGCAAAGTTGAGCAGGCCGCCGCAAATCGTCAGGCCGAGTTGATCCGTGAAAACCGATGGCATCGTGACCGATGCGCCACTGGTCACCAGCGTTTGTTTGACGTCCAACTGCTTTTTTACGGCATCTTTTTGATCCGTCTTCTGGGTGATTTCAGATTCAAGGCCGTTGCGCGATTGAGTCAGTTTCGCCTGTGCGGCATCGAAGACGGGTTTTGCCGCCAGGGCATTTTGCCGGTTGCTGGCATGGCCTTCGGCTTCGCTGATCACCAGGCTCTTCAGTGGAATCAGCAATGGAGGAAGCAAATAAATCCTCTGCATGTCGGGGTGGCTTGCCGTCAGAGTGTTTTTGATTTCGCCGAATAAACCGGTTTGGATCGTCACCCTGACTCCGGGCGAGAGCCTGATCGAGCCGGCAATGACGCCTGCCTTGACCTGCTCAAGTTGCTGCTCGGTGAGCGCGCCTGGCGGAGCCGTCAGAGCATCAAGCCGAAACGTGCCGAGTTCCGGGCCAGTGAAATCTTTTCCTCCGAAAACCGTCATCGTCGCATTGGTGAATTCCGCCTCCAGCCGTGGCAATTCCAAGGCGATCCCATTTGTTTTCAGCTCCGTCAGCGTGGGGTTCAATCCACTGAACTGGGGATCGCCGATGTCGGCGACGATGGAATCTGGCGTGGAACGCGCGTTGTTGAGCTTGGTCAGCAGCGGCTCCAGCCGGCTGAGGTCTTCGCCGAGCAGGCGAAACTGTGATTGCAGGTCGCTGATGCTGTCCAGCACTTCGTTGAGCGATGGCTCGGCGACCTTCGTGGCGGAAATCAGTTGCGGATTCAGATTGTCCGGCATTTGCGCCAGACGGCCCGTGGCCGAAACCGCGAAATCAATCGTGGCAATCAGGTTTTTGCCGCGATTGGCGGGCGTGCCGTCGCTTGTGGCCACCGCCAGCATGACGCGTCCACTTTGTTTGAGCGGTTTTTTCCTGCCGTCGTAACCGGTGGCGGATTCGGATTGCTGGTAATAGAGCGCCGCCGCCGGGCAGGATTCAAAGCTGCGGTTGGGAATGCGGAAACTGCCGCGGTTGATGCCCGGATGTTCGCCGATCGGCGCGTCGGAAACGGCCCACTCAAAATCTTTGATCTCCGCTGGGCCGCAGTTGCCGGTCTGATCGAAGGCTTGATTGCCGGAGCCTTCATCAAACCGCCAGTAACCGCCGAGCCCGGGTTCCAGTCCGGTCAGCCGCTGGTGCAGATCGGCGCGCAATTCGCGCTGGCTGCGGGCGCGATGCCAGATGCGCACTTCGTCCATCACGCCGCTGAAGGAATGTTCCAACGCCCCGAAGATTTTGATTCGTTCCCGGCCTGCCGGCGGCAGCGTTTTGCCTTTGAACGCTTCCTGAATCGGTTGCTGAACGCCGTTTGCCTCGGGCAGTTGCTGCAAATTGCCACCGAGATACACCTGACAGGTTTCGGTCTTTTCCCGCAGCTTGCCATTGACGTAAAAGCGCGCCGCATCGCCATCGAACGTGACGGCGATGTGATTCCATTCGTCCGGGGTCAGAATGCTCCTGGTCGTGTGCTCGTTCCATTTCGTGCCATCGCCGAAACCGAAGCGCAATCGTGTCTGCCGCTCGATCCACAGCGAAGGCGCGGCTTTCGGCTGATTCCGGCTGGCAGCGGCCAGGCCGTGGCTGCTGATCAGCGCCAGCGGTTCCGTGTCGTTGCCGTCCCGGCGAATAGGTTTGATCCAGGTTTCCAGGGTGAACTCCCTGCCCAGCAGCGGCCCTTGTCCTTCCGGCAGGATGACGCGGGTTTTGGCTTGCGTGAACTTGACGGCGGATTCGGCATACCCCGTGGTGACAATGCGCGGTATCAGCGTCTTGCCGCAGTTCTGACTGGCGTCGGTCAGGCCGGGTTCGACACAGGTGCCTTCTTTTTTCGCGAACAACTCCGGATGATCCACGCAGGTGTAGCTTTGCGAACCGCGCGTGTTGAACAATCCGTCCGCCGAGCGTTCGACGTTGAACGAATCCATCATGCCGGTGCGGCTGTTCTGGGCGAAGATTTGCCACCGCTGGACTTCTGCCACCTGCGTCGGCAGCAACAGCGCGGTAAATCGTCCCCCGGTCAGGTGGCCGATGAATTTCAGTTCCTGCGTCGGCTCGAAGAAAAAATTGCCGTCCAGATCTTTCGCGCCCAGGCTGTCTTTGCGGCTGGCGGGCCGGGTTTTGCTGCGGCTGCGCTGAAATCGCACTTCCGTTTTCGGCGTCAGTTTGTTGCTGGTCAACAGGAACCGGTCCACCAGCAGCGTTGAATTCACCAGGGGCGCGCCGGCGGCGGAGGTAACAAATGCCGGCGGTTTGTTCTCCTCCACTTTCAAAAATCCCAGGCCGGTTTCCGTCCCGTCCTGGCTGGTAATCAGATGGCCCTCGGCATCAACGAAGACCATTGCTTTGAAAGCGGTTTTCTTCTCATCGGGACTGGCCAAACTTTTGGGATCGGCCATCGCCTGGCGGAAAAGGTAAACATATTGCCCGTCTGAAAGCGCCTGAAACGGCGCATCGGCGCTGAGCCGCGCCGTGGTGGAAAGGAAATAATCGTATTTTCCGGCTTCGTCCCGATTGTCCACGGCAGGCAGAACCGCGACCGGCGCTTCCGAAATCGCGCTGTTTTTTTTGAAGACCGGCAGCCGCGTCTGATCCGCCACGCCGAAGCCTGCTTCGGCGATTTCCGACGGGAAAACCAGTTCCGTGGGCGCATCGGGCCAGGCCTTCACGTCCAACGGAGATTTGGCGTTGGCGGCGTCAGCGCCATCGGTCAAACCGCCGCCCAAATCCAAAATGGAGTAATGGATGCGCCGCTGATCATCCATGGCCAAAGCGATGACCGTGCCTTTGTGCCGGATCATGGTGGTGTATTTGTAGCTCTTGCTTGAGTCCGCGTAGGTTTTGATGAAATTGTTCAACACAGCTTCGGCCTCCTGATTTCGGCGTGTCCTGTCAGGCCAGCCTGTGTAGCGTGGAGGTTCTGTCCGCGATCCACAGGTTAGTTCACTGACTTAAAGCGTGAGGTCGTCTTATGGTTTGACGTTGTAGAAGTAATACGTCGCGGTGTAGTAGACGGGCCGCTTATTGCCTTGATGAGCCGGGTCGCATCCTCCAACCGGCGCCAGGCCATCGGTCGTGCTCAGCCGTTGGATGGTTTGCACGTTACCGAATACGCCCTGGCCATTGCCGGGTTTCGCGGGCAATCGCAGCCATGGGATCGCTTTCCCATCCACAGTGACTCGCGCGATTTTGTCCTTGCCGGTGACTTTGTCCTTGGCGGTGTCTCCGGTCACCTTGCTTTGATCGTTGGCCTCCCAGGTCGGCCCGCCCGGCCCGCCTGAATGCCAGCCGATGCTGTTGCCTTTGTCATCGAACAGTTCGGCGGCGGGTTCGTTCAACAACCAGGCAAGCTGCCCCTGGTCGTTGGGCTTGCATTCGTAAAGCTGCACGCCTTTGGCATAAGCCCGGTAGGACGGCTCCTCGACGGGAACGCTGATTTCATCGGGAATCGTCAGCGGCGTGGGACTGACCGCCGCCGCGGTTTTTGGCGAGGCGGTGGGCGAAGCGGCAGGCGAACAGGCCGCGGCGAAGATTGCGAATAACGCGATTGCGACAAACGTTAACTTTTGGTGATTCATTTCGGCTCCATGGTTGGTTCGGTGTGATTGAGGTGCATCGGATTCACTATCTGGCCAGGGCCAATGCGAGAATGCCTGCGACCGAGGGAATCGCCTCAGCCAGTTTTTCCCAGGTCGTTCGTTTCCCGGCTCTCGATAATTCCTTGACCAGTTCAATGGCCTGGTCGCGATTGGCGATCCGGGCGTTCTGTTCGCGGATGATCACGTCCCTGGCGTCCATCTGGGTTTGCAACTGCATTCTGGTTTCCTGCAGGTTTTTGACTTGTTCCTGCAACACGGCGACCGTGGCTGCCGAGTTTCTGTCCAATGCTTGAAAGTCTTTTAGCTGCGCCCGCAGTTCTTTGATCATCGTGTCTTTGTCTGCGAGGTCCTTGTTTTTGTCCGCGATTTGATCTTTCAGCAGAGTGATCAGTTCCTTGAATTGATCCTCTCTGGTTTGCGCGGCGGCGTTCTGCGCGCCAGCGACGAACAGCAGCGGAAGCAGAATCATCCCCAGCACGAATGGTGAAAATTTCGAGAAGGTCATGGTTTTCTCCTTGTTGGTTACAGCCCCAGATTTTTCGTAAGCTCATCAATTTTCTTCTGGCGGTCGTCCTCCGCCTTCCGCCGGTCGGCGATGGATTGTTCCAGATTGGCCAGCACCGCATCCCGCTCGGCGATGCGGCTTCGCAACTGTGCGGCTTCAAGCGCGAGTTTTTCCTCGTCCTGTTTGAGCTTCAGAAAGGCTGCGTCATTGGCGTCAATCTGATCCTGCGCGGCCTTGATGAACTCCTCCTGCTTGGCAATTTCGGCGAGGTGGACTTGGTCTGCTTCGTGAAATTCATTGAGCGCGGCCTCGATTTCTTCCGGGGACTTCCCCTCCCGGGTGAAAATGTCCACCAGATTGACCACGCTCTGATTGAACAGCGGGTCGGTGAGCGTGGCCAGAAAGCGATTTCCCGGTGCGATCGAGTCTTTCTCTTGTTCGTCTGCCATGTCTGCTCCTTTGTTTGGGTAAATGGAACGAAACGTTGATTCAGGCAGGAAACGATCCGCCAGCGTGGCACGCGGTAAATCTGACGTTTGCTGCCCTCATTTTTGCTCTCATTTTTGAATGCGCATTCCGCCGCCGGAACCCGCCACTCAAACAAAGAAAAATTTGACGGAGACAAAAAAAGCCCGGTCAAGCTCAACCAAATGCGAGCGCACTTGATTGAGCTTGACCGGGCTTTTTCCGGTTCAGGCAATTGTGATCAGCTTCGCAACGCAATCTGATCGGCTTTTTCCCGCGGTCAGGCTTCCAGGACAAACTCTCCTGATTGGCTTATTGCCAAACAAGAGAAAGCCACCGGCTTTACACCGGTGGCTTTCTCTTATGAAGTCATTTTGAAGCTGTTGGGTTTAGATTATTCAACGGACATGTCAGTGATCATAATTTCTTCCCGCTGGCCGCCGAGCCGAATCCCTGTCAGCTTCCTGCCCATCGGGGTTGTGATAGTCAGCAGAGCGTCATTGGCAAATGATTTATCATTCGTCCTGACCGTGGCTTTCGCTGTTGCGACCACCGTCTTGCCATCCAGAATCGTGATCTCGCCGGTCTTTGCATCGTACCTGACAAGGTACGAGCCTGGCTCTATCGAGGTACTGTTGACCCAGGTCGTTTCTTTGAGCGTCACCTGCTCCTTCAGATTTTTCCCCTGCGCAAAGACGCCCAAGCTCGCCAAACTCATGATTGAAACAGCCATAAGGCTCATAATTAGTTTTTTCATTTGTATAACTACTGATCTGAATGTTTCACCTGCTCAAGTGCAATTGATCATCAGATTTCCTTTCATTCGAACTATCAGTGGATATGACCGGTAATGATGTCTCCTATTGTACATTGATTGTAAGGACGCAGATTTTATCTGGCTAATACTGGGGCTTGCAGGAACGGAGGGAGAAGTTAAAAAGTGATTCAATCCATTCTGGTGGCGGGCAAACACAAAATCTGGCTGGAATCGCTTCGCGACCACGTTCGCGCCCCCGTGGAAGATGATCTTTGTAGATTCGACTGACCTTTCCCGCAATCACGTCCTAACCCTGGCGAACTTTTCTTCCGCAATTTCTTATCTTGCCGCCCGCTTGCTCTTGCTTGTACTATTCGCCCTTCATTTCGTCTCCGATCCTCACCGAAATCATCTTGAAAGCAGACTCACTTCCGTTATGAAAAAAGCATTGATCACAGGCATTACCGGGCAGGACGGCAGTTATTTGACTGAATTGCTGCTTGGCAAAGGGTATGAAGTTTACGGCATCATTCGTCGCGCCAGCACGTTCAACACCGAGCGGCTCAATCACATTTACCAGGACCCGCACGAATCCGGACGGCGAATGAAACTGGTTTACGGCGATCTGAACGACGCCAGTTCCCTGAACAAAATCCTGCGCGACGTGCAGCCGGACGAAATTTATAACCTCGGCGCGCAATCGCACGTCCGCGTCAGTTTCGATATTCCCGAATACACGGCGGAAGTCGGCGGCCTGGGAACCTTGCGGCTGCTCGAAGCGATTCGCGAAACGGGCTTGAACAAAACACGGTTTTATCAGGCTTCGTCTTCGGAACTTTACGGCAAGGTGCAGGAGATTCCGCAGCGCGAAACCACACCGTTTTATCCGCGCAGCCCGTACGGCGTAGCCAAACTGTATTCCTACTGGATCACGGTAAATTATCGTGAAAGCTATGACCTGTTCGCCTGCAATGGCATTTTGTTCAATCACGAAAGCGAGCGGCGCGGCGAAACCTTTGTCACACGCAAAATCACGCGGGCGGCGGCGGCGATCAGGCTCGGTCTGCAGGACAAGCTTTTTCTGGGGAATTTGGACGCAAAACGCGACTGGGGCCACGCCAAGGATTACGTCCGGGCGATGTGGCTGATGCTGCAACAGGACCAACCGGACGATTACGTGATTGCGACCGGCGAAACGCATTCGGTGCGCGAACTTTTGGACGAAGCCTTCAGCCATCTGGATATTGACTGGCAGCAGCACGTCGAAGTTGATCCGCGCTATTTCCGACCGGCGGAAGTGGATTTGCTGATCGGCGACGCAACCAAAGCGCGTCAGAAACTGGGCTGGCAGCCTGAAATCACCTTCAAGGAACTGGTCAAAAAGATGGTGGACGCCGATTTGGCTGATTTGAAGAAGAAACACAACCTCACCTAAACACCATGTCAAACAAATTTCCCTACGAACAAGTTGTGGTCACGGGCGGCGCGGGTTTCCTCGGTTCGTACGTGGTCGAAAGGCTGCGCCAGCGAGGCGTGGAAAACATCTTCATCCCGCGCCGCAAGGATTACGATCTGGTCAAAATCGAAGACGTGCGGCGGCTTTACGATGACGCACAGCCTGACCTGGTCATTCATCTGGCGGCGGTCGTCGGAGGCATCGGCGCCAACCGCGTCAACCCGGGCAAATACTTTTACGAAAACCTGATGATGGGCGTGCAGTTGATGGATGAAGCACGTTTGCGCAACCTCAAAAAATTCGTCGCGACCGGAACCATCTGCGCCTATCCGAAATTCACGCCCGTGCCGTTCAAGGAAGACGATTTGTGGAACGGCTATCCCGAAGAAACTAACGCGCCTTATGGGCTGGCCAAAAAGATGATGCTGGTGCAATCGCAAGCCTATCGCCAGCAATACGATTTCAATTCGATCTTTTTGCTGCCGGTGAATTTGTACGGGCCGCGCGACAATTTCGACCCGGAAAGCTCGCATGTGATTCCGGCGCTGATTCGCAAATGCGTCGAAGCAATCAAGGCCAATGCGGACCACATCACCTGCTGGGGAACCGGTGTGGCGACGCGCGAGTTTCTGCACGCGGAAGATTGCGCTGAAGGCCTGGTACTGGCGGCGGAAAAGTACGACAAGTCAGAACCTGTCAATCTGGGCGCGGGTTTTGAGATTTCGATCAAGGACTTGACCGAGAAAATTGTCGCCCTGACCGGGTTCAAAGGCCGCATCGAATGGGACGCTTCAAAGCCAGATGGACAGCCTCGCCGCTGCCTGGAGACAACGCGCGCCGAGCGAGAATTCGGCTTTCGCGCACGGATCGGCTTTGACGAGGGCTTGCGGCAGACGATTGATTGGTATTGGGAACAGGTGGGACGTTGAAAACGGGCAGGGCGGCGGTATTCAAACGCCGCCCTGGATTACCGGAACCTACCGTTGAACTCCCTTGGGCGAGAATTTGCGCAGGACATTCGGAAACCCTTCAATGTCGGGCGGCGTGCGGACTTTGCCGTCAATGATGATTTCGCGAGCGGAGATGTCCCGGTCATAAACGTCCCGGTTGGCGGCGTTGTCCTGCATAATCACCGCGCCTTTCAACTCCAACCCGGCAAACAGCCCCCGGCTGCGTGAATAGGAGACAATGGTGGACTTCAGCAGCACATCGGTGGAAACATGTGCATTGCGGCCCACCGGACCGGCGGAGGCAGCGGCGCCTGCTCCAATCTCGAATTTATCCTGCAGCAAACCTTCGACGCCGGACTTGTTCATAATCAGCAAAACCAGATCAACCGCCTGGCCGCCGATCTGCAAACCGAAACTGCCTCCGCCGATGGTGAAAAACGCGGGCGATCCCCAGGAACCTTCCGCACGGCGGCAACTGATCAAGCCTTTGCCGTATTGGCCTCCGACAATAAATCCGCCTTTCTTGACTGATGGGAAGACGGCCACGCATTGTGAGCGGTCAAGCAATTCGAGTGGGACGGCCTGGTCCGGTGCGCCCATGATCTCACGGAAAACAGCGGCGGCTTTCCGTGCGCGCTCCTTTTCCTCGGCCTTTGAAGCGGCAGACGCGGTCGTCAAAGTTGATGAAAACGGAATCGAGAGCGCAAGGGTAACAACCAGCGCCGCAAAGAAACGGACAGCGATACGAGTCATAGAGTTCTCCGGTGATAAAGTCATTTCCGACCAAGGGTGCGGTTCATTTCTAACCTGAGCATGTCTGTTTTTCAAGCGCGCTCTAAATCGCTTAAGATGGAAGCGGCTGAATTTCTTCCACTTCCGGGCCTGACGGAGAAACGATCTCAGCCAGGACAGCAACCAGCAATGCGGTGGCATCGAGACGCTATGAACTCTTTCGACTCCTTCACGCTCACACCCATGTCAGCCGGTGACATTATTGACCGCGCCGTCCGGCTTTACCGGCGAAATTTTCTGGCCTTTCTGCGCATCGTCTTCGGTCCGAGCCTGGTCGCTTATCTGGGAACGATGATGTACTACATCGGCATCCGCAATTTTTCACTGATGCGGGGCGATGGCAGGATCCTGGGGTCGGTGGCCCTGATTGTCGCGGGGATTGCCATCTGGATTGCCGGCAAAGCGGCATTTTACGCGGTGTTGGGAGGCGCGTCGCGCTCGCTGGTGGATCATTTTTTTGAAAACAAGCCGATTCTCGCGCGCGATGCCTATCGCGCGGTGCGACAGCGGTTCTGGTCGCTGATTGGCGCCATGCTGATGGTAACGCTGCTGCTGATGGGAGCCGGGGCAATCATTTATTTTGTCGTCGCCATTATGCTGTTGGTCGGCCTCGCCGCGGCTTCGCTTTTTTCGGGCGGTCCGGGGTGGTTGCAGACGACGCTTTCGATTGCGTTCACCGTGGTCGTGGGACTGGTGGTTCTGTTCGTCATTCTGCTGTTATACAGCCGGGTCGTTTATGTGCCGCAGGTAATGATGGTCGAAGGCAAGGGCGTGTTTAACGCCATCAGCAGAAGCTTCTCACTGGCCGGACGGGAAACCTGGCGAATCGCGGCGCTGCTGCTGTTTTGGATTTACGTCGCCTGGTCGGTGTGGCTGATGTTGTACATTCCGCTGGCTGCGGTGGGAGCCTGGTTTGGAGTTGATCCCAATCCGTTCAATCAGGACATGCCCTTCTGGTTCACCATCGCGTATCAGACAATCGCGCAGGTAAGCGAGATTCTGATTGCGCCCATCGCCCTGCTCGGCTTCACGCTGCTCTATCTGGATAGCCGTGTGCGCAAGGAAGGCTTCGATGTGGAGTTGCTGGCCAATCGCCTGATGCCGGCAACGCCGGCGATGAACCAGCAACCGAAGACGCCTCAACCGCTATTTTTCGCTTCGCCTGTCTCCACGCAATTGAACAATTCGCCCTTCCCGACCATTCTGGGACTGAACGATTACACGCCAATCCGGCAGACGACATTTGAACCTCTGCCGCCCCCCGCGCCGGAAGAAGTTTTGTTGCAGACGGAAGCCGCGGAACGGGTCGAACCGTCAGTCGCCATTGCGGCCCCTGCTGAGTTTCAGCCAATCCCCGTCGAAACTGCGTCTGTGATTTTGCCAGAAACGCTTCCCAGCCAAAGCGAACCTGCGAATTCAGCAACTGACACCTTCCTGCGCACCTGCCACTGGTGCGGGACGCAAGCCAGTGGAGACGACCGTTTCTGCCGCGTTTGCGGTTCCGTTTTCTAACCGGCCACTTCAACCAACACAAAAGCACGAAAAGCGCAGGATCGTCTTCCTGCGCTTTTCGTGCTTTTGAGATTGGAGCTTTCAGGCGCTCTGTTGATCAGTTACTGGTAAATGAGACCTTGATCCCGGTTTTGCTGGAGATATTTGTCGTGCCGACCGTGGTTGTCACGATTACATCAACATCAGTCTTCCCCAATAATGCCTGAGTCAGCTTCGCATCAATGATATCAATGCCGGGCGACCCTCCCGGCTGAGCGCCCGCGAAGTTATTGGTCAATTCGACATCGCCAATCTTCAGAACGACTTTGTCCGCATTGCGCCAGCCCGTGCCAAAAACGCGAATGATATTCGGACTGGCTTCCGTGCCGACCGAACAAGGCGGATCGGTGAAGACAATCGAACCGTCGGGATTGGGCTTGCCGCATTTGACCAGCGCGCGGCCGGCACCGTCGCCGGTGGTGGTGAGCAGCGCGGGCGAAGCGTTCAACACCTTGACTCTGCCGCGCGAAATCTTGCCATTGTTATTGACGACGACTTCGACCAGATCGGCAGGCGTCAGATCATTGGGCAGGACGAAATTGATCTGCGTCGGGGAAATGTACGACAAACGCGCCGCGATTCCGGCGACAGTCACTTTTACGCCATTCAATTCCAGCGGAAAGTCCGCCGGCGTCGCCGTCGTATCGGACAGCATTTCGCCCTGCGCCACGGCCAGTGATCCGCGCGCAACCGTGCCCTGCTCGAAGCTGGCGGCATTGGAAATGGTCACCACCGCCTCCGTCCCCGCAAAAGAAGCCGTGGATTTATTACTATCCACATTTGTTGTGCTGACGGCTGTCACGATGATTTCCTGATCCGCCTTATCCGCCAGGGCGGTGCTCAGCGTAATGTTGATCTGATCCAGGCCCAAAAACTCCGGCTGCACGCCAGCATAGGAAGGCGTAAAAGTTTGGTCGCCAATCTTGACCGAAATGCTGGCGGTGTTATGCCAGCCCGTGCCATAGATCACCAGCGTATCGAAATTCGCGGCATTTCCGATGGTGCAGGGCGGGCTGGTCACAATCGCCGTCAGTCCATCCGGCGCAACACGGAAACATTGCGCGGCGGCCTTGCCTTTCCCGTCGCCAGTCGTGGTGAAAACGCCTGGCGCGAAATTCACCAATTTCGCCTTGCCGGTGGAAAGGATGCCGTTGTTGTTGATCGTGTAATCCACCGCATCACCCGCGCCGACAAGGTCCGGAACAACAAAGTTGATCTGTCCCGGCGAAACGAAAATCAGGCGCGCCGCAATGCCATTGATCGTGACTGTAACTCCCCCCAACTGAAATGGCAGATTGGCGCCCGGAGTGGTGACAATCGCATTGGCAAGCTGCGTTCCGAAAGCGGCGACGATGGACCCCCGCGCAACCTGTGTGGCGTCAAAGCTGGCGGCATTGGCCAGCGCTGGCGCAGTCGAATTCATCATCGTCACGGGCCGCACATAAGCTTGAAAAACATCCTGAAGCGCCAGGCCATTGGCTCCCAGCAGAACCTGATCGTACGTGAAGGAAACGGCCACCCCGCTGGCATCAATAAATGCCGAAGTCGTATTCGCGCGTTGATCCAGCACCAATCCCGACAGATCCGTAAATGTGATCTGGCGGAATTTCTTGTTGGCGACATCATAGCGGAAGACTTCACGGCTGCCGTCCGCGTTATCGGCCTTGATGCCGCTGGTGGTGGCCGGCGTCAGATTCAACACGGAGGAGAAGCTGATAAATGTTCCGGTGGAATTGATGCTGGGCAGATAGTTGAAATCGTTCTTGGCGGCGTCCACCGCAGTTTGATCCGTAATTTGTGTAAAGGCAGGCGTCGCGCCGCTTAAATCAGCCAGGTAAATTTCGCGCAACTTTTCAGTGTTCTTCCCGGCAAAATCGCCCCCCGACTCAAAGACCAGCTTCGTGCCGTCGGTATTTAACGGATGCGTGAAGGCGAGCAGCACATTCATCACACCATTTGCCGGAACTGCCGGCCCACCTGTGGTGTCCGTCACCTGCAAGACCGTGTTCGCCGGATCGCCAAGCTTATAGACGAAGATTTCGCCATTGAAGTCCGTGTTCTTGTTGGCCTTCGCGCCGGGAAAATTGAAGCCGGAGAGAAAAGCCACCGTGCGTCCGTCACCGCTAAGAAACGGATTTGAGTTAAAGCCTCTGACCACGAAGCTGACTGTCGCATCCACATCACGCGTCACAGTTATTTGCGAGTAAGTTCTGGTCGCAGTGTTATAGGTGAAAACTTCGCCGTTGCCGTCGGGATCATCATTGGTCGCTCCTTCCTTGGCGGCGGAGAAAGCTTGCGCCCCCCCGGTTATCGCTTTGAACGTGCGGCGGGTTGAAACAAAACCAATCACTGAGCCATTGTCACTGATTGTCGGCGTGTAGTTACTGAAGATTTCTTTGACGACTTCGGCGTCGAAATCCTTGCCCGTGTCGGTGATACGAGTGATGGTGGCTTGTGTCGCGTTGCGTGGCAGGTCAGCGACATAAACTTCGTAGTTCAGATCATCGTTGGTGGTTCCGCCCAACGACGCGTTCGAGACAAAAGCAATTTTGGTTCCGTCGCCGCTGATCACGGGCGTTTCGCTATTAATCCTGGCAATCGTCTTGGTCGTATCCGCCGGGTCTTTCAAATCCGCCGTGTCGGTGATCTGAATGATGCTGCGCGTGTCCACGTCATAGACCCAGATTTCGCGGTTGCTGTCCACGTTCCTGCCGTTGTAATCGTTGATCGAATCAAAAACGAGCCGCTTGCCATCGTTGCTTGCTCCGCGCACCTGTGTGCCGATGACATTAGTCGGCACTGGCAAAAGGGCGATGGAAACTTCGTCGGTAGCGGTCGTTTGCTGTGCGGTGGCCTGCGGCACTGTGAGTTGATTGAATGCGGCAATAATTCCAAAGAGGGCAAAAATAGATAGAAGCAGAAGAATTCTTTTCACGCTTGGGAAACTCCTTGATCGGAAACGCTTCGCTCGCGGGGCAGTGCTGTTCGTAGTACCGCTTTCAGGGGGATGAGTGGCGCTGCGGAACCCCGGCTGATGCCGTACTACCAACGGATTTGCTCTCCGTCTGCTGATTGTCTGTTGAGATTAGTATCGAAATTTCAAGCGGCGGATTATACCGAAGCCGTCGCTTGCTTGTCGAATTAGCCGCGCGGCGAGCCTCTTCCATCATCACGCCTTGCTGCTATGTTTCGATGAACGGCCAATTCGAGCCCCCCTTGCGAAACAAAAAGAGTGGGGATGCGCTTATCCTGCGCATCCCCACTCTTTTGTGAACCTGATTTACCGGCAAGTTCCAAGAGGTGCCGGCCACCTTGCCCTTATGCAGCTTTCGGGCTGACGTATTGATCGTAATGACGGAACGGCTCCCAGGTTCGGTTGTCTTCTGTATCAATCTCCGGAAATCGTTCCTCAATATCCACCATTTCGACCGCCTCGATATAGACCCTTTCCAGATTTTCCGGGAGGAATCCATTCTTCTGGCAAGCCTGAACGTGACGGCGAACAATCGCGTCCACCCGCTCACGCTTGTCTTTCGGCAACCGGTTGACCAGCTTCAATGTGTCACTCGTAATTTTCATCATCTCAGTTTTCCCCCTTTTCAGTAATTCAATCAATTAAGTTTGTTACTTTGTGTCGCCTGGCCGAAGCATTACGACACTTCGCACCAAATAGTTTCTTTCAGCAAGGCCGTTCCAGCTTGGGGGCTGAACGCAGAATATACAGCCTTCTTGCATTTTCCGTTCCTGAAATTTTCAGGCTGTGGCATTAATTCTATTTACTGAACTGCGGATTGTCAGTAAGTCCTTGTACATATTGCCTTTCAATTCTCTTATTCAACTGTCACCGATTTTGCCAGATTGCGCGGCTGGTCCACATCACAACCCCGGCGAACTGCAATATGATAAGCCATTAACTGAAGCGGGATCGCCGAGAGTACAGGCGAGAGCAACTCGCTCGACGGCGGAACTTGAATCGTAAAACTGGCCACTTCCCGCGTGTCTTTATCCCCCTCGGTAACAATGGCAACAACAATGCCATCGCGAGCTTTTACCTCTTGAATATTCGAGATTGTCTTTTCGTACCGCAATCGCGATTTTTCGTCGTTCGGGTCGAGCGTGTTAATCACCACCACCGGCAACCGCGAATCAATCAGCGCATTCGGCCCGTGCTTCATCTCCCCCGCCGCGTAACCTTCCGCGTGAATGTAGGAAATTTCTTTCAGCTTCAGCGCGCCTTCCAGGGCAATCGGAAAGTTGATGCCACGTCCAAGGTAAAGAAAGTCCGTTGACAGTACGAAAGCGCGCGACAATTCCTCGTAATCCGTATCGCTGTTGAGCAGTTTTTCAATCTTGACCGGCAATTCGGAAAGATGCTGCGCGTGCCATTTCAGCTTTTCCTCGTTCAAGGCGCCGCGAACCTGCGCCAGGTACATTGCCAGCAGATACGCCGCAACGATTTGCGAAGTGAAGGCTTTGGTCGAAGCAACGCCAATTTCCGGCCCGGCGTGCGTGTAAATCGTGCCGTCGGCTTCGCGAGTCATCATCGCGCCCTGCACGTTGCAGATGGCCAGTGTCTTGCAGCCTTTCTCCTTCCCTTCCCGCAGCGCCGCCAGCGTGTCCGCCGTTTCGCCGGATTGCGAAATGACCATCATCAGTGTCGTCGGCGTCAGGATCGGGTTGCGGTAACGAAATTCCGAAGCGTAATCCACTTCGACCGGCAAGCGCGCCAACTCTTCGATCAAATACTTGGCCACCAATGCCGCGTGCCAAGCGGTTCCGCATGCCGCGATCTTGATGTCGGTGAAGTTGCGAAACTCCGCTTCGGTAATCTTCATCTCGTCCAGAAAAACCTGGCCCGTATCGAGCGAGATGCGGCTTTGCGTGGTGTCGCGGACGGCGCGCGGCTGCTCGTAAATCTCCTTGAGCATGAAATGCTTGTATCCGCCCTTTTCCGCCTGAATCGGATCCCAGGTGATGCGCTGCACCTGCGGTTTGATCTCGTTACCTTCCAGGTCGGTAACGCGGACGCCGTCTTTGGCTAGACAGGCAATTTCGCCATCACCGAGGAAAAAGATGTTGCGCGTATGCGGCAAAATTGCCGGAATGTCCGAGGCGACAAAGTATTCGCCGTCACCCAACCCAACAACAACCGGCGGCCCCAACCGCGCAGCAACGATTTTTTCCGGTTCGTCCGCCGACATCGCCACCAGCGCGTAAATGCCGCGAACTTCATTCAGGGAGCGGCGAAAAGCCGTTTCCAAATCCGCCTGCGGATCGAGTTGCTGATGTTTCTGAATCAAATGCGCGACGACTTCGGTGTCGGTTTCTGATTTGAAGACATGCCCGCGCGCCTGCAAATCGCGTTTCAGTTCCAGATAGTTTTCGATGATGCCGTTGTGAACCACGACGACACGACCATCGCCGGAACGGTGCGGATGTGCGTTTTCTTCGGTTGGTCTCCCATGGGTTGCCCACCTTGTATGGCCAAGGCCGTACTCTCCGCTGATTGGGTTTTCCCGGATGACCTCTTCCAGATTTCGCAGCTTGCCGCTGGCGCGGCGGACTTGCATCTCGTGATCACGGTTGACGACGGCGATGCCTGCGGAGTCATAGCCGCGATATTCCAACCGCCGCAGCCCTTCGATAACGACCGGGACGACTTGCTGATTTCCGACATAACCGACTATTCCGCACATGGTTCTGCTCCTCGCTGATTAGTTGGTCTTTCCCGAATTACTGGTTACCGAGCGCAGTTCGCGGGTCGTGGGTTCGGCAATGCTGGTGGGTTCGACTTGGTGTGAAATACGATTGGTTGTCGGCGGCTGAAGGAAACTTTCTCGCGCTGGCGGAACTGGTTGCGCCAGCAATGCCGCTTCGGCGCGAATTCGCCGTTCCTTGTAGGTTTTGAAAAAGCCGCCGCGCAGCAAATGAAAAAGCCCTCGGCCACTGAAGCCCAGCCAGAGACAGCTTAGGGCAAAGGTAATCATGCCCGCCAATTCCGCTTCAGTGCCCTGCTCTGAAGCGGCAATTGCAGCAAAAATCATTAACAGCGGAGTGAATATCGCGCCGAATGTCAGGGCTTTGCTGCCTTTCAGCCAGCGCAATTGACGCTGCGCTTCAGCCGGGCTGAGCCTCTCAAGTTCGGCTTCGCGCGAAGCCGCGATGAGTTGCACGTGATCGGCCAGTTTCAAACCGCAGGATTTGCAAAACTTCGTTTGCTGTTCCGCTTGCACTCCGCATTGGGGACAAAACATGGCGTTTCTCCTTGGCTCATTCCTTGAGCTTTTTGATGACTTTGGCCGGCATGCCGACGACCAGCGAATCGGGCGGCACGTCTTTCGTGATGACCGAACCGGCGCCCGAAACCGAACCGCGCCCAACGCGAACCGGCGCAACCAGCATGGTGTCCGAACCGATCTTCACGTCGTCTTCGATAAAAGTCGGATTTTTGTTCTTGCCGTCGTAATTGCAGGTCACTGTCGCCGCGCCGATGTTGACGCGGTCGCCAATGGTTGCATCCCCCAAGTACGTCAGGTGCATGGATTTTGTTTTGCGGCCCAGCTTCGACTTTTTGACTTCGACGAAATTGCCGACGACGGCTTCTTCGGCCAGTTCGGCATGCATGCGCAAATGCGCAAACGGCCCGACGGAATTTTTCGCCGTCAATTTGGTGTCCACCAGCACGCAGGAATTCAACACGTTGCATTCGTCGCCGATTTCGACGTTGGTCAAATGCGACCACGAATGAATTTCGCAGTTCGCCCCGATGCGCGAATCGCCTTCGATGATGACTTGCGGGTGAATGACTGTGTCGCGGCCAACCACCACCGAATCGTCAATGTAGGTGGAATCCGGATCAACGATGCTGACGCCTTCGGCCATCAGCCGGTCGAGCGTCGCCTGCCGCACCTTCTTCCACATGGCGGCGAGTTCCGCGCGGTTGTTGATGCCATTGAGTTCGTGCGCGTCTTCGTGAAAAACCGTTCCGACCGATAAGCCAGCGTCAAGCATATGCTGCGGCACGTCGGTCAGGTAATATTCGCCCTGCGCGTTTTGCGGCGTCAGTTTTTCCAGCGCGTCCAGCAAGGCGGGAACGTCGAAGCAATAAAAGCCCGGATTGAGTTCGGTAATCGTCCGTTGTTCGGGCGTGCAATCGCGCTGTTCGACGATCTTCAGGAAACTGCCGTCCGCGTCCCGGACAATGCGGCCATAGGCGGGAGGATTTTCGATCCGAATGGTGACCAGCGTTGCGGCGCGCTTTCCTCCTTCGTGTTCGGCGACCAGGCGGCGCAACGTATCGGCTTTGACCGCCGGTGTGTCGCCGTAAAAAACGACCAATAAGCCACGTGCTTGCTTGATTGCATCGGTGGCGCATTTGACCGCGTGCCCCGTCCCAAGCTGCTTGTCCTGCGTGACGAATTTCAGACGTTCGGCCATTGCCGGATCGGCAAAAGCGCTTCGTGCGGCGGCTTCGACTTTTTCGGCCTGGTGGCCGACGACGACAAAGATGTTTTCGGGATTGAGCGCGGCGGCAGTTCGCAGAACGTGCGCAATCAGCGGGCGGCTGCCAAGCCGGTGCAAAACTTTTGCCTGGTCGCTCTTCATTCGAGTGCCCAATCCGGCGGCAAGAATCAAAACATTGACTGGTGTGTTCACAATTTCAACCTTTTAGAGATAAATTCGGAATCGCTTCGGATCTGAAGTTCGGAGAGGGGCGCTGTGGGGATCGGCATTATAAGAAAAGTTCACCGCGAGTAAACTTCAAAAATCGCCCGGCTCAACTTTTCAGGATCGTGGCGCACCGCCTGGAATTCCGAAGCCAGGGGTAAAGTAATGAAGCGAGTTCCGTCCCCTGTCGCTGACGCATTCGGAGGTTCAATCCGGTCGGCCTTCTCCGCCGCATAACGCTCCCGCATTTCCGCCGAAATCGGCGCGGAGTTGAACAGCGCATAATCCAGCTTCAATCCCGGTGCGTATTCCAGCAGCTCCCGGACGTGATCTTCCGCCGTGAAACCGTCGGTTTCGTCGAATTCGGTCATGGCATTACAGATGTAAAGTTTTTTGGCCGACGACACGGCCAGCGCATCAGCAATTCCCCGAACCAGCAAATTGGCGATGACGCTGGTGAAAAGCGATCCGGGGCCAAGCGTGATCAGGTGGGCTTCCTGAATGGCCTGGATTGCCGCCGGCAACGCGCGCGCATCCGGCGGATCGAGCGACAATTCGCGGATCGGCATGGTTTGCGATTTGATTGCGACTTGCCCTTTGACGGAGTTGCCATTCAGCCGCGCCACCAGATCAACCCGATCCAGCGTGGAAGGCAGCACTCGCGCATTGATTCCGAGCATTTCGCTTGCGCACTCAATGGCCGCCAGAAAATCATCGCTCAAGTCTCTGCTCATTTGCCCGCCAAGCTGAGCGAGCGCCAGCAGCATCAAATTGCCCATTGAATGACCACCCACGGAACCGTCACCGGGAAAACGGTGACGAAACAGCTTTGTCATCGGCAACTCTTCGTCCGCCAGCGCGACCAGGCAATTGCGAATATCCCCCGGCGGCAGCACGTCAAATTCGCGGCGCAATCGCCCGGAACTTTTGCCGTCGTCAGTCACGGTGACAATGGCAGTCAGCTTGACCGCCGGATCGGAATCGGGAAGAAGATAGGATTTCAACCCTTTCAGCAGCGTTGAAAGTCCCGTGCCGCCGCCGATCGCAACCAGCTTGACGGGCAGTTTGATGGGGTCGGTTTTCGGCATAACTTCAGCTATTCAGGCTTGCGCGCCTGTTTATGCGCGCAATCCTGGGTGTTGAGACATTCATCCGCCAGCCGCAGCCGCGTGACCGGCGTCTGGTCGAGAATATGCGATTCAACGATTTCCGCTACATCTTCGGGTTTGACGCCGCCATACCAGACCGCTTCCGGATAAACTACAACGGTCGGCCCGTGCTCGCATTGGTCCAGGCAACCGGCTTTGTTGGCACGGACCGCGGCCTTCAATCCGCGCGAAGAGAGTTCCTTTTTGAAGGCCAGTTGCAGACTGCCCAGCCCTGCCGGGTCGCAACATCCACGGGGATTTTCCGCCGGTCGCTGATTGGTACAAATGAAGATATGGTGTTCGAACTTCGGCATAGTATTTTTGATTTGCGTAGTGAGGGGACGAGAACAGGTATCAGTACTGATTTGGGTGAATCAGGCGCGCGCAGTGTGCCTCACTCCTTTTAAGCCCGTCAAGCCATCTTCACTTCCGTAAAATTAAGCGTGAAACTCTCCGCGACCGGCTAAAAAAACATCCGCAAAATGGAAGAAAAGGAATTCCTGCTTCGTCTAAAAGCTGTACGCGATCAAAGGCAACGAGGACCGAGCGAGCGAAATGATGGAAAGGCGCGCCGCGATGAATGAACAATTTAGCGAGGAGCGGTTGATCGAGGCTTGCCGCCAGGGCGAGCGCGAAGCGTTCCGGCAATTGTTCGAAACGCACAAGGATCGCGCCTGGACCATTGCCTTGCACTTCATCGGCGACGAAGCGGCGGCGCGCGACATCACGCAACAGGTTTTTCTGAAGCTTTTTTCCACGATCGGGCAGTTTCGCGGCGAAGCAGGCTTTTCGACCTGGCTGTACCGGCTGGTGGTTAATGCCTGTCTGGACGAACAGCGCCGACGAAAGCGGTTTCTATCCTTTGATTTTTTTGGCGGCGACAAAGCCGATGGCAGCGACGGCGAAATGAACGCGATGGACTGGCAACAGGCGAAACAATTTGAACAGAGCGGACAGAAGTTGCCGCAGGAAGATTGCTATGCGCAACTGGAAATCTCGGCATCGGTCAAAGCCGCCGTCAAGGAGTTGAAGCCGAAGCTGCGCATCGCGATTTTGCTGAAGTATTTCGAGGGGCTGTCTTACGAAGAAATTGCGCGCGTGCTGGGTTGTTCAACCGGGACGGTGGCTTCGCGGCTGAATCGCGGCCACAAGGAATTGGCGCGGCGACTGCAACATCTGCGCGGCGAATTCGAGGCGGGAGCCAAAGCAGGAAAATGAGGGAGTTAAGAAGCATGTTCGGCAAACACATCGGCTCAAAACTTTCCGCGCACCTCCATGGCGAATTGCCGCCGGATGAAACGCGGCAGGTCGCCGAACATCTGCGCGACTGTCAGCGCTGCCGGACGGAATACGAAGAAATCAGTTTTGGCGCGCAAATGGCGGCCCAACTCAATCGGGAACAAGCGCCGGATTCGCTGTGGAATGAATTGGAATCCGCGTTGAATGGCAATCCTGTTCACCGCAAAGGCGCGGTGGAAGCAGCGGCCACGCGGAGGAAATCCTGGCTGGCGATTCCGGCGGTTCAGTTTGCGGCTGTTGCCGTGACGCTGTCGCTGATTGGCGCGGCGTTCTGGCTGTACCGGCGGGAATCGCCGCCCGAACCTGACAACCGGCCTTCTTGGGAAGTCACACGCCTGGAAGGTCAGCCCGTCATCGGCGAGAAAAAGATGGATGAAAAAGGACGTCTGGCCGTGGGTGAATGGCTGGCTACCGATGCCAGTTCCCGCGCGCAAATCAGCGTCGGGCAAATCGGTGAAGTGAAGATCGAACCGAATTCGCGGGTCCGGCTGGTGACGGCAAATGGCGACGAACACCGGCTGGGGATGACGCACGGAAAAATGGAAGCCTTCATCTGGGCGCCGCCGCGGCAGTTTTTTGTCGAAACGCCATCGGCGCTGGCGGTGGATCTGGGTTGCAGTTACACACTCGAAATCAATGGCGATGGCGTGGGGTTGTTGCACGTCACGCTCGGCTGGGTGGCGTTTGAATCGCAGGGATTGGAATCCTTCGTGCCCGCCGGCGCGATGTGCGTCACACGCCCACAGCTTGGCCCCGGCACGCCATATTTCAATGACGCTTCGGTTGATTTTCAAAATGCGCTGGCGAAGTTCGATACCGCCGGAACAGATCATACAGTGCGTTCGGCGGCGCTTGATGCCGTTCTGATCCAGGCGCGAAAACGTGATGCGCTGACACTGTGGCATTTGCTGGCGCGCACCGTTGAAAACGAGCGTGGCCGCGTTTACGACCGGCTGGCGGAATTGATCCCGCCGCCGCCGAAAGTGAGACGCAAAGGCGTGCTCAATGGCGACCGAACGATGCTGGATGCCTGGTGGGATTCACTTGAACTCGGCGACACGGAATGGTGGCGGATGTGGAAAGGGCCGCTTCCAACGCAAACAAAGTAGTTTTTCGATTTCGCTGTAAACCAATTTCCATTTTTGATTTGTCATTTTCTATTTTTCATTGCGTGGCGGATTCACCGAACAATGGCAAATGAAATTTGAAAAATGACAAATGGAAAATGAACAACTAACACTCTGGGAGGAAACATGATGACTCGCAAAATGCTCCGTTCGTTTTCGATGGTCGCGGCGCTGCTGCTTGCGGCTTCGCTGCAACAAACCGCGCTGGCCGGTCCGCCGCTGATCTGCCACACGATTGAAATCGGCAACGCCAAATCGTTGCCGTGGGCGGGCAGCAATTGGCGCGACGTAAAGCGCGATTACGATCTGAACCGGCTCACTTCCGACACGCTGGCGTTGCTGCAACCGGAGACGCCCATCCTGGCCAGGATGGAGACGCTGCGCCGCGCGACGATTTACGCCGTCTGGGCCAAACGCGACAGTGAAGTCGGCATCACGGTCAGCAGCAACGCCATCGCCGAAGACTTGCAGGCCAAATTGATGGAGCGCATTCGCGAAGCCGTTCGCTCGAACAAGAATGCTTCGCTGGCCTTGTTCGACGCCGGATATCTGGATGCCTGCTACAAACAGGCTGGCTACAAATCAACTGTCAACACTCCAAGTCTGGCCGAAGGGTACGCGATGGTGCGTAAAGGCTCCGGCCATCTCGGCGGAAACAATCCCGAAATCGAATTCGCACTGGCCGTCATTTCAGAACATCCGCGACAGCCCTCGCATCAGGAACACCTCCGCCGCGCGGTTGAAGGCGCGCAGGAAGGTTCGCTGCTGGCGCGTAACCTGGTCGCACATTTCGGCAAGCCGGGACAGAAACTTTCCGCACTGCGCGCACAAGTCGCGTCGGCCCAAAAATAACCCAAAAGTTCGTCGTCCCGGCTTCCGCCGGAAACGTGGCTGGCCGAGATTCCGGCGGAAGCCGGGACGACGAACTTTTCCCAAGGAGGCACGCTATGTCCGCACGAATCCCTTCAAAATTGCTGATCGCCTTGCTGCTGGTCGCGGTATCGTTCACGTCCGCCGCAACCATTCAGAATGCACAAGAGCAATCGTCGCCCAAAGATCGTTTCGTCGTTCACGAATGGGGAACGTTCACTTCGGTTTCGGACGCATCCGGCAAAGCGCAAACCTGGAGTCCGCTGCTTGGCCCCAGCGACCTGCCGGAGTTTGTTTACCAATCCAAACAGGTCAGGTCGAATTCCCAGGATCGTTGTCTGAAATGCGAACTGGCGCTGGTAAGAATGGAGACGCCGGTTTTGTACTTTTACGCTGACCGCGAAACCAAGGCTTCCGTCAAGGTGGATTTTCCACAAGGACGCATCACCGAATGGTTTCCACAAGCACGCGAAACCGACCGCAGCATCAACTGGGGCGAATTCACAGTGCTGCCCGGCGCGCAGGTCAGCCTGCCGGTTTCAAAAGGCGAGAGTCATTACTACCCGGCACGAGAAACCGACGCCGCGCCCATTCGATTGAGCCGCGAGCCAAAAACCGAACACGAAAAGTTTCTTTTCTATCGCGGCATCGGCAATTTCTCGCTGCCGCTGACGGTCAAGCTGGCAGACGATCAAGTCACAATCAAAAACACCGGCCAATGCGAATTGGCGCAGATCATCCTGTTTGAAAATCGCGGCGGGCGCACCGGCTGGCAGGCAGTGAACTCGTTCAAGGGCGAAGTGACGTTCCCGCGCCCCACGCTCAACCAGCCGGTGGAATCGCTGCATCGCGATCTGGAAAAGCTGCTGGTAGCGCAAGGGCTTTATCAGAAAGAAGCGGCGGCGATGGTCAAAACCTGGCGCGATTCCTGGTTTGAAGAAGGCTTGCGCGTCTTTTACATCGTTCCACGCGCGGCGACTGACGCCATCCTGCCAATTACGATTTCGCCCGCGCCGACGGAACTGACGCGCGTACTGGTCGGACGCGCCGAAATCATCACGCCGGAAATGGCGGCAGCGGTGCAGTCTTCCGCCCGAAAGTATCTGGAAGGAACCGCCGAATCGCGCGCTGCCGCCGTCAAAATGGTCGAACCTTTTGGGCGCTTTGCACAGCCAATCCTGTTCAGAATGATAGAAGACGTGCATAAGACGGGCGGCTCAAGAGCTTCGCAGCCGATTTGGGATTTTATGTACGCCGCATCAGCGGACCTGGCCGGCAACCGCTGAACAGCGTTTCACCAATCCGAAATAAAGCAGCGGCTGGGTTTGGCTTTCAACCCAGCCGCTTTGTTTCAGTTCCACGGCTTGTTTGCCGTGTTCCAGGAAGTTATCTGTTATTTGACAGGTACAAGCTTGGCTTCCTTGACCAACGCTTGTCCATCCGGGCTGAGTATGAAATTCAAAAAAGCACTGGTGGTGGTATTCGGATTACTCAGCGTGAGCATGAAGATTGGCCGTGCGATCTTGTAGGACTTATCCATTACCGTGGCGGCTGATGCCGCCGTTCCATCTACACTGATGGCTTTGATTCGACTGTTGCCGGAGACGTAATCAATCCCATCATAACCGATAGCGTTCGGAGTGGCGGCCGTCATCTCCAGCACGGCTTCGCTCGTGGACTTGATTTGCGCCGCCTCGGCTACGGGCTGGTTATCGAGCGCCAACTCCGCCCAAATTTCATGAGTGCCGGAAGTGAAATCGCGCGAAACAAGGATTATCGGCCCCTTCCTGCCGCCAACTTCCTGCCAGTCCGTGATCTTGCCGGTGAAAATTCCTTTTAGTTGATCCGTAGTCAGGTTTTTAACCGGGTTCGATGGATGGACGATGGGGACAATTCCATCCCAGGCCACAATGTGCTCTTTTACTTCCAGATTCCGTTTGTTCAGCTTGGTCTTTTCCTCCTCTTTCAACTGGCGGGAAGACATGGCGATGTCAGCGATCTTGTCAGTTAAAGCGTTGATCCCAGCCATTGACCCACCTCCCGTGAGAGAGATTTCAGCCTCCGGCTTCTGCTTTCGGAACGCTTCCACAGCTTTCTGCGCGGCGGGAAGCAATGTGGTTGAACCGATAATCACGACCTTATTTGATATGGCGGGCGTTGGCGTTGAAGCGGTATTGGTCGCTTCGCCACCGCCGCAGGCGCCCAACAGTGAGGTGATTGCGAGGACTGCAATCACGGCCAGCGATTTGAACATAAGTTCCTCCTATGATTTCCGCAATTTTAGAAGTTGTAACGCAACGAAAATTGCAACGAACGGTTCGTTCCCGTACCGATGTCCACCGAAAGCGGAAAGCGGCTAACGCCAAAAAACGGATTCGCCGCCAGCGACGGAACTCCTGAAGCGTTGTAAGTCACCGTTCCCAGGAAACCATCCGGCTGGCCGTATTGCGGGCGATTGAAGATGTTGAAACCGTCAATGCGGAAATCCAGTTTGTGGCGTTCGGTAATGGCGAAGGTTTTGTTCAACGACATATCGAACTGCAACAAACCCGGTCCGCGACCGGCATTGCGCGGCGCATTGCCGTAAACGTTGCGAGCCGGCAACCCGAAAGCAGCCGCGTTGATGAATCCGGCGTTACCGCTGCGGTTGCCTTCGACGTTGCCGGACAACAAATCGGGGCGCTGAATGCTGATGCTGTTTTGATCCGGCAGCAAACCGGCGGAACGGCTGATGGTCACATTGATCGGACGGCCTGTGCGGGCATAAATGATGCCGCTTAATTGCCAGCCGCCGTAGAAACTGTTTTTGCCGAACGGCAGTTCCCAGACGTAATTAGCCGTCAGGTTATGACGCACATCGAATTCCGTGTTGCCACGCTCGCCGCGCAGATTGAACACATTTTGCGGCTGTTCGCTTTCACCGGAACCGCCGGCGTCGCTGATGGCGTGCGACCACATGTATTCGACGCCCATCGTCAAACCGCGCCCGACTTGACGGCGCAACGAAGTTTGCAGCGCGTGGAAATTGCTGTTGCCGCGATTTTCCTTGGCGTCGCCCTGAGCAAATTCCAGCGTTCCTTGCCGGGTCACAGGGCGAGTCCCGGTCGTCGGATTGATGACGTTGATGGCCAGTCGGGTGAACAGTTTGTGCGACACGCTGCCGACGTAGCGAGCTTCGCCAACCAATTTCATCGGCAGTTCCTGCGCCACGCCCAGCGTCCAGGTTTGGGTGTAAAAATCGCGGCGACTGCGATCCAGCGCGCGCGGCGAAAACGGAGCCAACCGGCCTCCGCTGGTAAAGCGCGTGATGGGAAACGAAAGCGCAGGCTCTTGCGCTCTGGTCAGCGTGAACCGGTCGCGGGCGTTATCAATCGCTGCGTTCACGTCGTCGTTTTGGCCGGGGCCGAAAAAGACGCCGAATCCGCCGCGAATCGTCGTGCGATTGCCAAGCTTGCCCGGCGACCAGGCAAAGCCGATGCGCGGCGCGAAGTTGTTGTAATCCGGTTCGTACCACGACGATCCAGCCGCGCAGAAACCGCCGCAGGCAATGTCGAACACTCGGCCACGGTCTTTGACCTCTTTGGCGACCGAGTAGTATTCGTAACGCAGGCCCAGATTCAGCGTCAGGTTCGGCGAAACGCGAAAATCATTCTGGAAAAACGGCATGTAATACCAACGACGTTCGCCCAGCGTTCCCTGTTCGCCGTTCAGGTCGAAACTGTCCACGCGATTGATCAGGAAATCCGCCGCGCTGCGAAACCGCAATTCCAGCACTTCGCTTTCACCAACGTTGACGTGAATGCGGCGAACTTCACCGCCAAACCGCAGCGTGTGACGGCCAAGCACCCACGAAGAATTGTTGATCAGCGCGTAAGACGTGCCTTTTTCTTCCTGCGTGACGGTCGGGCGCAACCGCGTGAATCCGTCAATGCGCGGGCCATATGGGACAACCCCGTTGCCGTCCACGCGATCCAGCGGTGAACGGTTGACGCCAATGCGCGTTTCGTTGACGAAGTTGCCACCCAGAATTGCCTGATACTGCAACAAATGATTGGAGGGTTTGAAATTGAAATTGCGTGTGTTCAGCGAATCTTCGCGGTTGTAAACCGTCGCTTCAGCCACATCAATGTTCGTGCGGAAAAACATCGAATGGTTTTGATTAAACCGATGATCGAAGCGGAAGTTGAAGGAATTTTCTTCCAGCCGGTTTTTGGTTTGCAGCGAAATCGTGTCCACATTGACGTTGCTGGTGCGCGTTGTGCCAAGCGGATAAATGTCCAAAATCGGTTTCAGCACGGCGGCATTCGGGCTGGCCAGAACGCTTTGCCGGAATGCCACGCTTGGCACGTCATTGGCGAAACTGACGCCGCGACGTTGCTGCAAACCTTCAAACGACATGAAAAAGAAGCTGCGATCCCGAATGGCCGGGCCGCCAATGCGAAAGCCGAACTGGTTCAATTGAAATGGGTCTTCTTCGGCGTCTGTGTCGTTCCACAACCGCGCATCAAGTTTGTGGTTGCGGATGAAATGAAAAACACTGCCGTGCAATTCGTTGCTGCCGGACCGCGAAACCAAATTGACCTGGGCCCCTGCGCCATTGCCCTGATCGGCGGAATACGTCGCCGTGTTGATGCGAAATTCGGCGATGGCTTCGGTGCTGACAACCAACCGCAGGTTTTCTTCCTGGCGCGGGTCTTTGACGCCGGTTTGATCCAGACCGTCCAGCGTGAAGTTGTTTTCGTCGCGTCCGCGCCCGTTGAATCGTGTGTTGTTCTGATTGCCGGAACCGACATTGACTGCTCCGGGAGCCAGCGCCAGCAAACTGGCCCAGTGGCGTCCGTTGAGCGGCAGGTTTTGCACCTGCTCGTTTTTGATGACCGCGCCAACGGTCGGCGAGGCGCTGTCAATCGGCGCGGAATCCGTGTCCACGACATTGACGACAGTGTCTACAGCGCCGACTTGCAGGGAAACATCAATCGTTCGCGTGTCTCCGGGGCCCAGCACAACATTGTCAACACTGGCGGTGGCAAACCCCTGCTGCGAAATTTTCAGTTTGTATTCGCCGACCGGAATCGCCGCCAACGTGAAAAAACCGTTACTGTTGCTGACGACTTCGCGCGTCAGTCCGGTTCCCGAAGATACGATGGCGACTTTAGCGCCGGATACGACAGCGCCGTTTGCGTCTTTGACCGTACCGTTGACCGTTGCACGGTCAACTTGAGCTTGAGAGATGATTCCACAGACTGTTAAAAACAAGGCACCAACGAAAAACCGGACAACAAACGACCGGTGGAGAGAAAACCAGTTGGTCATAACTTCATTCTCCTGATGGGTATGAAACTTTGATTGATTATCTGAGTTGAGGCTGAAGTGTAGCTGGCTGGTGTTAATCCCCCGTTAAGCGGGATATAAAATTTTCCGCAGCGATCTTATGTTTGCCAAACCAAGTCACAGTGTGAAGAATAACGGCTTCTTTTTGCAAAGAGTAAAAGCCAATGAATAAGTTTTACGTCACAACCCCGATTTATTACGTCAACTCGTATCCGCATCTCGGCCACGTTTACACAACGATCATTGCCGACACCGTGGCGCGCTACAAACGTCAGCGCGGCCACGAAGTCTTTTTCCTGACCGGCACGGACGAACACGGCATCAACATCGAACGCGCGGCGGAAGCCGCCGGCGTGCCCGTCAAAGAGCATGTGGACAGAATTGTGGATTCGTTCAAAACCGCCTTTGCGCCTTTTGAATTCACCAACCAGCACTGGGTTCGCACCACGGACGAATCCCACAAGGAAGGCGTCCGCAAGCTCTGGCAGGCGGCGAAAGCGAACGGCTGGATTTACAAAGGCAAATACGAAGGCTGGTACTGCGGCAACTGCAACGAGTTTTATCAGGAAGCCGAAGCTGTCAAAGGTGACGGCGACGTGCTGCTCTGCCCCACGCACGAACGCCCGCTGGAACTGCTTTCCGAAGAAAGCTACTTCTTCAAACTCTCGGCGTTTCAGGAAAAGCTGCTGGAACATTACGAAAAGAATCCGCACTTCATCCGCCCGGAAACGCGCCGCAACGAGGTCTTAAGCTTTGTACGCGGCGGATTGAACGATCTGTCGGTCAGCCGCGTGTCGGTCAAATGGGGCATTCCGGTGCCGGACGATCCCGAGCACACAATGTACGTCTGGTTCGACGCCCTCTCGAATTACATCACCGCCATTGGTTACGGCAATGAGCAGTTCGGCGGCGAAGAGCATTTCAAAAAATTCTGGCCCGCCAATCTGCAACTGGTCGGCAAAGACATTTTGCGATTCCACACCGTGTACTGGCCCGCGTTTTTGATGGCGGCAGGATTGCCATTGCCAAAGACGGTTTACTCGCACGGCATGTGGCTGTCGGGCGGACGCAAGATGTCCAAAACGCTTGGCAACGTGATTGATCTGGCTGTGCTGCAAAAGCATTTTTCGCCGGAAACCGTGCGCTACTTCGTGCTGCGCGAAATGGTCTTCGGACAGGACGGCGATTTCACCTACGAAGCCTTGCTGGATCGCGTCAATGCCGATTTGGCGAGCGGCCTGGGCAATCTGGCCAGTCGCACGCTGACGATGGTGCGCAACTTCTGCGACGGCGTGATTCCGTCCGCAGGCGCAGCCAGCACCGACTTAACCACACAAGCCAGCGAAGTCCGCGAAGCCGTCGAGCAGGCCGTCGCCGCATTCGACCGTGAGTTTGACGAATACAATTTCAGCCGCGCGATTGAAGCCCTTTCCAACGCACGGTTCCGCGTGGACAAATTCATCTCCGACGCCAAACCGTGGGATTTGGCCAAGGACGCGGCCAAACGCGCCGAATTGGAATTGGTGTTGCACACGGCGGCGGAAGCCTTGCGATTCTTTGCTGTCCTGCTCGCGCCGGTTTTGCCGAACGCGACGCAGGCGATTTGGAATCAACTCGGCGAAAGCGGCGAAGTCAATCAAGTCCTCCCCAGCAATCTGAACTGGGGAGACGTCGCGCAAAAACAGATCGGCGAAATCGCCGCGATATTTCCCAGATTGGACAAAAAGAAAGTTATGGAAGAAATCAAACAGGAAGAAGCAGCGAGCCAGGCGGCTCGCGCACAGGAAACCAAGCAGGAAGCGCCCGCCGAAACCAAACCAGCGGAAGCCACGCCCGCGCCAGCCGCCGCTGCCGCTCCGGCAGAACCGGTCCCTGGAATCGCCTACATCGGCATCGAAGACTTTCTGAAGGTCGAATTGCGCGTCGGCGAAATCAAAACCGCCGAGCGCATTCCGAAAGCCGACAAACTGCTGCGCTTCACGATTGACCTGGGCGAAGCCGCGCCGCGCCAAATCCTGGCCGGCATTGCGCAATATTACGAACCCGAAAAACTGATTGGCCGCAAAGTCATCGTCGTGGCGAACCTGGCGCCCAGAAAGCTGCGCGGCTTGGAATCGCAAGGCATGATCCTGGCCGCTTCCGTCGGCGAAGAGGGTCGCCCGATCCTGGCGGGCTTTCTGGAAGAAGTGCCGAACGGCGCAAAGCTGAAATAACAGTTGGGCGAACTGTCAGTTTGCCTGATTCTGGGAAGACGCCTGGCGAATCAATAGACGATTCCAGAATCAGGCAAACTGACAGTTCGCCCAACAATGTTCAGGAGAGAAAAATGAAACACCACAAGCTGAATGAAATTCCCGAAGAGCACGTCACCGGCCTGTTTTCACGCCGCTTTTTCACCGGCGAAAACATCACCTTGGCGTTTCTGACCTTGCGCAAAGGCTGTGTGGTTCCGCTGCATCATCACGACAGCGAACAATTCAGCTATTGCATCAGCGGTTCGCTGCATTTCAAGATCGGCGGCGAAGAAGTAATTTTGCGCGCTGGGGAACTGGTCGAAATTCCGCCGAACGTTCCGCACGAAGCCGTTGCCGCCACCGAGGATTTCACCGGCTTTGATGTCTTCAGCCCGATCCGCGCCGACTGGCGCGATGGCACGGATGCTTATCTGCGGGATCAAAAATAACCGGAACTGTGATCGCGGACGTTCCGTCCGCGATCACACGGGCAAATCAACTCAAAGCCCAATCACGCCCGCCCGGATCAGCAACAGCGATAGCACGCCGACAATCACCCACAGAATCACGCCTTGGACGAGCGGACGCGCGCCCACTTTTTTCAGCGTCGCTTTGGAAATTCCGCAGCCGATCAGAAACAGCGTCACCGTCAGCCCAATCCGCGCCAGCTTGACGATCCACGGGTAGATTTCGCTGCCAATGGTCAGATAGGTATTGATGACTGCTGCCACGCAAAAAAACAGAATGAACCACGGCCACTGAATCCGGGCTTCGCGGCGTTTGACGAAGGCGGTTCCGATGGTGAGCGGCACAATCCACAAGGCGCGCGCCAGTTTGACGGTCGTGCCGACGGCCAGCGCGCCCGCGCCGTATTTGGCCGTTGCGCCCACCACCGAACTGGTATCGTGAATGGCCAGCGCCGCCCACAAACCGAATTGTGACTGATCCAAACCGACGGCCAAGCCAATTGCCGGAAAGATCAGCAGCGCGACAGAATTCAAAATAAACACCGTCCCCAGCGAAACCGACATTTCTTCGTCTTTGGCTCCGGCAACGGGACCGACGGCGGCAATCGCGCTGCCGCCACAAATCGCCGTGCCGACCGAAATCAGCAGCGCGTTGGTATCGGCGACTTTCAGCAACTTGCCCAGCGCCAGGCCGAGTGCCATCGTCGCCGCGATGCCCAGCGCGGTGTACACAAATCCAGACATTCCAGCGCGAACCACCTGGTGCAGGTTCATCCCGAAACCCAGGCCGACAACGCAAACCTGTAGCAAGGTTTTGGAAAGCGATTTGGTTTGTTTCGCGTACGGGTGATGAAGGAAAAGTCCGAAGATGAGGCCAATGGCCAGCGCAATCGGTGGCGAAGCCCACGGAGTAACGACAAAAATCAGTGCGAGAAAAAAAATAAGCTTGGGGAGCATGCGCCGCAGAGTATACGCATGCTCCCCCAACCTGTCTAAGCTTGCAGATGCGCTTCCAGAAACCACAGCGATTTATCCAGCCCGCGCGAAATGCCTGTGAACAAATCCGCCGTGTCGGCGTCACTCAGATTGTCCGAAGCATCAATCGCGGCGCGCGTTGAAGCGGCCAATGCCGCGTATCGTTCCACCAGCGCCGCCACACTTTCCTGGCCGCCAACGATGTCCGGGTATTCCGGCAAGCGCGAAGCGGCCGCAGACATTCGCGCCGTCCCCAGCGCCGTCCCACCCAGCGTCGTGGCGCGCTCGGCAATGTCATCCACATAAACCAGCGTTTCACCGGCCAGTTTGTCGAACAACTCATGAAGCTGGAAAAACTGCGCGCCTTTCACATTCCAATGCGCCTGCTTCGTCTGGCTGTAGAGATCAAAGGTGTCCGCCAATTGCTGGTTCAGCAGCGCGACAATTTGTTCGCGCGTTTCGCCATCAAGATCAATACTGGTTTTATAAGTCTTTGCCATTTTCTCCTCCTTCGGGGAATGAAGTGACGCCGAAGCGTCACGAGGTTTGTTTGCAATCCTTGCAATAGCCAATCACTTCAATTCGGTAATCTTCGACCTTGAATCCGCCGGGCGGCTTGACCAGTCTGGCCACCTCTTCCCCGCCCTGCGGTTCCAGGTCCGCAATTCTGCCGCATCCCAGACAGCGGCTATGGTAATGGTGGTCGGTGCGAATGTCGTAGCGCGCCGCCCCGTCACCATATGTCAACTTTGACGCCGCGCCGCACGCCACCAGCGCTTCCAGATTTTTATAAACCGTGGCCAAACTGATTTTCGGCAGTTCGGATTTAACGGCCAGAAACACATCTTCAGCCGTCGGATGATGTTCTACGCGGCTTAGATAATCGAAAACCGCTGTGCGCTGCGCGGTCAGGTTGCCGCCCTGTTCGACCAGCAGCGAGCGCAAGCCCTCAACCATCTGGGCCTGCGCCTTTGCTGACCTTTTCGCTCCAACTTTTCCGGCATACTGCTTTTTGCCTGACATAACTTTCCACCTCAGCGGGCGAAGTCTAATCGCGCGTCAGACCAAAATCAAGAATAATTATTACTTTTATTTTCTTACGGGCCGGCGGACGCCACGCCCCGGCTTGACGCCTTCAACCACCCTTTCGTCCCGGACGACAAAAGTTCCGTTGACCAGCACATGCGTGATTCCCGTTGAATACTGCGCGGGGTTTTCAAAGGTCGCGCGGTCAATCACCGCCGCCGGATCGAAGACGATCAAGTCCGCATCCGCGCCGACTTTGACGCGGCCTTTGGCGCGCATCACAGGTGAGGACTTTTCCAGCCGCTGGGCCGGCAGCAAGGACATTTTGCGCAGCGCATCCATCAGGGAAAGAACTTTCTGCTCCCGAACATAACGTCCCAGTACACGGGCATAACTGCCAGCGCCGCGCGGATGGCCTTTACCATTGGTGATGACGCCGTCGCTGGCGATCATTACCTGTGGATTGGCAACCGCCAGCCGGGCAATCTCCTCCGGAATCGAGTGAATGACGGCGAGGCCGCCCTGTTTGCGATAGCGCGCGAAGCTTTCGGCATTCAGGCGTTCGCCGGTGGCCACCCACTGCAAATCGCCGAAACTGATCCCCATTTTCTCCTGCCAGCCTTCGTCGAAGATGGCGGTTTCGAGGCCAGTCATCGCGGCGGTGTAGGGATAGGCTTCGACGCTGACATCAACGCCGCGTTTGCGCGCGCCTTCGATCATCCGCAAGCAGACGGGCGTTTGCCGCAAGCCTGTGCTGGTCAAATGAACGATGTGCAGCGAAGCGCCCGTGCCAACGGCGTCGGCGATAATTTCCTGAAAAGATTCCATGGCGCTGCCGGGTTCGACCGCGCCGTGCGAACGCGCATGGACGAAGCAGGTGACATTGCGTTCGGCGGCGAGTTGAAACAGATCGAAAATCTCGTCCCGCCGGGTTCCGGTCACGTAAGCGATGCCGAAGCCAATGCCGAGCGCCCCTTCGTCCAGGCCTTTTTGAATCAGCGATTTGATTTGCCGGTTTTCTTCCGCGGTCGCTCGATGCGCAATGGCGGAATCGCGCGGCAGCCACGCGCCCGAATCTTTCAAAACCGCCATTCGCGCCGGAACGTGACCGGCGGTGACGCCAAAATTGATCAGGGATTTACCTTCGCGTTCGGCGTACCACGCGGCAACAGAAGCTGAACCAACCTCCATTTCCAGCGCCGTAGTCACGCCGTCGCGCGCCTTGAAGCGGTAATTTTCGTCGTCCTGCCCGTGCGAATGCAGATCAATGAATCCGGCGGCGACAACCTTCCCTTTCGCTTCAACGACTGTCCGGCCTTTCAGCGGCGAGATGGAAATAGCAGCAATCTTTCCATTGCGAATGCCGACGTGCCGAACCGCATCCAGTCCGGATTCCGGGTCCATCACTCGTCCATTGGCCAGAACGATGTCGAATCCGGATTGAGCATCGGCAAGTTTACCGGGAATTGCCGCCAGCAACGCGCTAACAAAAGTCAGCAGGCAAAAAATGCGAATGAAGTTTGAATAAAAAATTTTGCGATGAGTGTAAGGCACGATTTTTCTTAATTCGATGTTGCACGAATTGTTGGCAGGCCACAGTTGCGCGAACTGTCAGTTTGCGTCGTGGCCGGCAAGGCATTGGCACAGCAAGCGGCGCAAACTGACAGTTCGCGCAAGCATCAGATATAGGCAATCACGTCAATTTCAACCAGCGAATCGCCCGGAATGCCTCCGGCGGCGGCAATCGTCGTCCGCACTGGCGGCTCTTCGCCGAAGCGCCCGCGAAAAGCTTCGTTCATCGCCGCGTAATCCTTCAGGTCATTCAAATAGACGTTGCACTTCAACACCTTGTTCATCGAAGAACCGGCGTTGATCAATTCTTTTTCGACTTCGTCCAGCACGTGCTTGGTGTGCGCCGTGATGTCGCCTTTGAAATGCGCGCCTTTTCCGGCAATGAATAGCAGGTTGCCGTACGAGACCGCGCCGTTAAACAGTGGCGGCTTGTCGCCTGGTTTGCGCTCCGGCTTTTTGCCGCCCTTGTAATGCACTTTTTTGGTTGGTGTTTGGACGGCGGCTTCGGTTGGAATTGCTGCCGCCGCCGGTACTGTCGCTGCGGCAGCGGCAGCCTTCAGAATTTGTCTGCGCTTTGAGTTCATTGTGATCTCCTGTCTTTGAGTAGGTTAGGTGTGAACGAGGCGGATTATACGAAAGGCTGCCGTCCTTGGGTAGGTTGGTTACGCCAATCTTGACGATCTGAAACTTGCGGCTTAAGGTTTGCCGCGTCTTACCCGCTAATCAAACGTCATCACAATTGGATAGCTGAGTTCCCAGGAGAACCTAGTCATGAAACTTACTGCTTTGACCATTCGCTGGGTTGCGCTGGCAATTCTTGCATTGGCTTTCGGCACCGCACAGGCGCAGCAAACCGGACGCCGGTATGATCTGCTGATCAAAAACGGCCACGTCATTGATCCGAAAAATTCGATCAACGAACCGCGCGACGTGGCTATCACGGCAGGCAAAATCGCGGCGGTGGAAAAGAATATTGACCCGGCCCTGGCAACGAAAGTAGTGGATGCCAAAGGACTGTACATCACGCCAGGCATCATTGACATACACGTTCACGTTTACGCCGGGACGGGCGGAAAGTCGTACACCGGCGACCTCAGCGTATATCCCGACCCGCACAGCTTTCGCGCCTGCACCACCACGATGGCTGACGCGGGAACTTCGGGCTGGCGAAATTTCGAAGACTTCAAACAGCGTGTGATTGACCGCTCCAAAACGCGCGTGTTCGCCTTCCTGAACATCGTCGGCCACGGCATGAGCGGCGGCCAGTTCGAGCAAAACACCGAAGACATGGATTCGCAAAAGACGGCGGAGATGGCCAAGAAATATCCGGACACCGTCGTCGGTTTCAAAACTGCGCATTATTCCAAACCTGACTGGACGGCGGTGGATCGCGTGCTGGAAGCCGGACGCATCGCCAATCTGCCGATCATGGTGGATTACGGCCAGGTCGTGCCCGAACGCCCGCACGAAGAGTTTTACCTGAAGAAAATGCGCCCGGGCGACATCTATACGCACCTGTACCGGAAATACGATCCGACGATTGATGAAAACGGCAAAGTGCGTCCGTACCTGTTCGCCGCCAAAAAGCGCGGCGTGATCTTCGACGTAGGCCACGGCGGCGGCAGCCTGGTTTGGCGTTATGCCGTGCCCGCCATGAAGCAGGGCTTTGTGCCCGATTCGATTTCGACCGATCTGCACGTGGGCAGCATGAACGCCGGCATGAAAGACATCGTCAATATCATGTCGAAGTTTCTGGTTCTGGGAATGCCGCTCCAGGAAGTCATACTGAAATCCACATGGAATCCAGCCAAAGAAATTAAACGCGAACAGTTCGGCCATCTGACCGTCGGCGCAACGGCGGACGTGGCCGTGCTGCGGCTGGAACGCGGCGATTTCGGCTTCGTGGATTCCGACAAACTGCTGATGAAAGGCTCGCAGCGGCTGGCCTGCGAAATGACCTTGATGGGCGGCAACGTCATGTGGGATTTGAATGGCCGCGCCAGCGAACCGTGGGAAAAGTCCGCGCCACAAACCAAGAAGTGAAGTTATTGCTCGTCACAATCTGGCTGATCGCGTTGCTGGCCGAAGTCTCGCCGCAACCGCGCGAGTTGATTCGCTACGAAGACAGCCGCGTTTCGATGGCCTGCACCTATTCCATCGTCGTCTACGGCAATAACGCGCAAACGCTGCGGCAAGCCGTGGACACAGCCTTCGACGAAGTAGACCGCATTGACCGGCTGATGAGCCATTACAAGCTAGACAGCCCGCTTTCTCGCCTGAACCGCGAAGCGGCAAAAGCACCCGTCAAAACCGATCCGGAGTTGTTCGACTTTCTGGCGGAATGCCTGCGCTACAGCCGCCAGTCCGACGGCGCGTTCGACATCACGGTCGGCCCGCTGATGAAAGCCTGGGGCTTTTTTCGCGGCGAAGGCCGGATGCCCAGCAATCAGGAACTGGCTCAAGCGCGCCGCAACGTGGGTTTTCAGCACGTGATTCTGGACGAAAAAGCGCGGACGGTTTTCTTCGACCTGCCGGGCGTCGAACTCGATTTGGGCGGAATTGCCAAAGGCTACGCGGTGGATCGCGCCGTGGCTTTGCTGAAACAGGGCGGCATTAACAGCGCGCTGGTCAGCGCAGGCGGCAGCACCATCTACGGTCTGGGAACACCGCCAAATGAACCCGGCTGGGAAGTGAAGTTACAAAACCCAGTTGCGCCGGATAAAACGGCGTTGACGTTGAGGCTGAAAAATCAGGCGCTGTCGGTGTCGGGCAGTTACGAAAAGTTTTTTGAACTGGGCGGGCGGCGGTATTCGCACATCATGGACCCGCGCTCTGGGCGTCCGGTCGAAGGTGTTTTAAGCGTGGCCGTGGTCACGGGCAGCGGCACAGCGGGCGATGCCCTGGACAACGTGTTTTATGTCCAGGGCATTGAGTGGAGCAGAAAAACTTTATCAGCTTTCCCAATCAGTGAGGTGATTTTCTTTCTTCATGAATCCGACAGTAAATCGCGAATCGAAAACTTGAAGCACAATTCACTTCATCGCTGGTAACTCAATCAGGGCATAAACCCCCATCTTGGAAATGGTGAATTCTGTCGCGCCATCGGTATCCACAAAATCCTCCAAACGGCCGTCTTCAAACCCGAACGCTTTCAACCCCCCTTTGAGATAAAGGCCTCGCAGCCGCACGCGCAGGCTGTCCACTTCGCGTCCGCTGTAATTCAGCAAATGCAGCCGCGCCCGGTTGCCGTCGGCGGTCAGCCGGGCGATGACGATTTCCGTCCCGTAAATGCGCAGGCTGCGATTTTCATCGCCAAGCTGGTGACGGACTTTCTGCGCGAAGGCGCTCGGATCAGCGGCGTCTGTTTCCGGAAATTCCCTGCTGCCGAGTTTGATGTTGAGGCGTAACAGCGGCGAAGGTTTGGGAACGAGTTTGAAAAGCAGGTTGCGGCGGGTCAGCAGGTTCATCACTTCGCCCGTTGCGGGTGAGCCGTCATCAATCAAGCCGATGTCGGCGACGGGCGGTAAGTTCCCAGTCGGCAAGTCGCGCAAAAACGCCAACATCTTTCCGGCGGCAGCCAAATCCGCCAGATCAATTTTCAAGACTGCGTCCGCTTGATAAGCGAAGGCTTCGGCGGCGGCGAGTATTGCCTTGCCAGCCGCTTTTTCGGTGAGGTCATAATAGAACTTGCCTGCCGGATTGCGCGTGAATCGCCAGCCATTGTTATCAATCCACGGGCGGCGCGTTGCGGAAGCCACATTGGCGCGCCCGGCGACGCGCGGGACGAAAAGTTTTTCGCGGCGGGAGAGTTCCTGTGGGCTGAGGGCGGAAACGGTAAATCCAGCGTTTCGCCATACAACTACTTTTTCCGGCGGCGCGGCGAAGCGTTTGATTCCGGCTTGTTCCAGCGCGGCGGCAGTTTCGATTCCCTGCTCCCAGTAAAGCAACGGCAATCTCTGCTCGGCTTGCGCGCGTCTCTGCGCGTCCGCGGTGAAAAAGACTTCGACGGTCAACGCGATCATCACCAACGCGCAAGCCCATCTCAATCGCCTCATACTTCGATCTCCTCAACGCGGATTTTCTTGATGTCGTGTTCGCCCAGGCCGAGTTTGGCGGCATATTCGATGTGGCCGGGTTCGCGGATGATGATGTTGACGTTCGGGTCGGCGTCGCGTGCGTTTGAATCGTCGGCTTTCAAATATTTCTCCGACCGCTCCCAGACCGAAATCGCGCCATGCGCCTTGCGCTCGGCTTCGATGATGTCGAGCAGCAGACGGTCAATCGCCACCGGATCGGTGCCGAACATGATCGTCTTCGGATAAAAGACATATTTTTTCGTATAGGCAAACGGCCCGCCGTGCCAGACGCCGCGCAATCCGTCCATGATTTGCAGCACTGTGCGCGACCGCAGCGGTTCGACCGCTGCCAGCGTGCCGACGAAGGAAAGCGTGTGCGAAGCGCCTTTGAAATGCGTCCGCGCCACGTTGGAAAAACTGCCGTAGGCGATGTTCTTCAAACAACCTGTCACGCCGGTCGCGCCGTGATCTTTCATGTTCGGAATGTTGATGACCTTGGTCAGTTTTTCGGAAATCAGCCGGATCATGTTCGACCGCGTGTCGTCTTCGCCAAAAAAGTCCGCTTCGACATAAGTCAGCGGGTCGTAGTTTTTATTGTCCGCGCCGCGATTCCCGCCTTCGGCGGCGAAGATGGTCACGCCTTCCGGCAGGTAGGGCGCGTAATTGATTTCGTCAAGCTGGCTTTGAAAGCGTTCGTAAACGTAAATCTGCCTGGGCTTGACGCCCACGTCCATCAGGTTGCGGACCGTTTCAGCCACGATTTCGGGCGCGGAAACGCAATATGGCCGTCCTCCGGCATTGACCTTGATGCCCACCACATCGTCCGCCTTGATGAAGCGCCGCCAGGCGTCAATCGTTTTGCTTTCCCCGGTCAAGCTGCGCATGCCGCGCTCCATCATTTCGCGAACTACGGCGGCGTCCGCTTTGTCGCCGGTACTATCCAGACAATTTGCCGATTTGACCGAGACCACTCGCCCCGGATAAGCGCCGGGCATGCCTGGCGTGGCGGCGGGTTTGAATTTGCTGGCCACGCGGTATTTGGGAATTTCCATGGCTTCGGCTTCGGTCAAAGGCGAAACGAGTGGTGAAGCGGCAAGTAGTTGCACGAAGGTTCGGCGTTTCATAATTGCGCCAGCGGCATCCTCCTAAAGTTGAAGTGAATATGGATTAAACGTCGGGGATTATACGGAAGGCTGCCGCGTATGAATAGCTTGGTTTGGCCGATCCTGACGATTCTTCAAGTCCCGGCGATTCAGATTCGCGCTTTTCAACGCATATGGCCAAAATCCTTGACAGTCACTTTCGTTCCCCGTACTTTCGCTTCGTCTACATCATTCCAGCGAATTTCAGAACCCTGGAACCTGGACGTGCAGCGCCGCTTGCCGTTCCAGAGATTTTTGTTTGTTCCATTTGTGCGTTCTGTTACCCCCTCTTTCAACTTCCGGATGGAGATGATTCGTGAGAAAACCCGCTAACTCAATTTTCCTTCTGCTACTGGCTGTCGCCGCCACCTGGCCAGTCAGTTCCGCCGCCAACATGAGCGAAATCAGGATTGAGCGGTATCGCCCGGTGCCGATGCGCGATGGCGTGAAGCTTTACGCCGATGTCTATCATCCGCGCGCCGAAGGCCGCTATCCGGTGCTGGTCGTGCGCACGCCGTATGGCGTCCAGCGCGATGCCGTCCACGAAACAATGATCAAGTTCGCTCAACGCGGGTACGCGGTGGTGGTGAACGACGTGCGGGGCCGTTACGAAAGCGAAGGCAAGTGGGAACCGTTTCGCACCGAAGCCAAAGACGGTTATGACACCATCGAATGGGCCGCCAAACAGCCCTGGTCAAACGGCAAAGTGGCGACGCAAGGCGGTTCCTATCTGGGTCACGTGCAATGGCGGGCGGGCGGCGAACAACCGCCAAGCCTGGTGGCCATGTTCCCGGCGCTGGCTTCGTCCAACATTTATCGCGACTGGATCACGCTGAACGGCGCGTGGCGATTGTCGTTCAATTACGGCTGGGGCGTGGTGCGCATGCCGAATCGCATCATGCTGCCGCAATACTGGCATACGGAAAGCTACGCACCGCCGGAATTGAAATACGAAGCCCTCCTCAAACACCTGCCGCTGAAAGACGGCGACTTGATGAGCGCCGGGTACGCCGTCCAGCATTACCGCGACTGGGTCGCGCATCCGGATTATGACGCCTACTGGAAAGCCATCAGCGACGAAGAGCAATTCAACAAGATCAAGGTGCCGGTGCATACCAGCGGCGGCTGGTTCGATATTTTCCTGCAAGGGACGATCAATGGTTTTACCGGCGTTCGCAAGCACGGCGCAAACGAAAAGACGCGCCGCGAATCGCGAATGATCATCGGCGCGTGGGG
Organism: Heliomicrobium sp.; assembly: GCA_021155085.1. GTDB lineage: Bacteria > Acidobacteriota > Blastocatellia > RBC074 > RBC074 > RBC074. The sequence continues at coordinate 78,485 of JAJNQA010000018.1, forward strand.
ACATGGCCCAACACAGAAATACGGCGACGTGGATTTCGGCCCGGCCAACAACCGTGTGCAGTTCGAGACCGAGTTGCGCTGGTTCGATCATTACCTGAAAGCTGTGGACAACGGCATTGACCGCGAACCGCCGGTCGAAATCTTTTACATGGGCGCCAATCAGTGGCAGCACGAACAGGACTGGCCCATCCCCGGCACCAAGTTCACACCGCTCTACATTTCCAGCGAAGGCGCAGCCAATATGGCGACTGGCAATGGCCGGTTAAGCTTCGACAAACCCACAGGCGCGCCAAGCGATCAATACCGCTACGATCCGAACGATCCCGTGCCGACGCTGGGCGGAAACAACTGCTGCGGCACGCCGACGCTGGCTGGGCCGCGGGATCAACGTCCGCTCGCCGCTCGCAAAGACATCCTGGTTTACACGGGCGAGCCCATCACGCAACCGCTGGCCATCGCCGGGCCGGTTAAGATGAAGCTTTTCGCCGCAACCGATGGCCCGGATACCGATTGGGTGGTGAAGTTGATTGACGTGCATCCGAACGGCTTTGCAATGAACGTCTGCGAAGGCATACTGCGCGCACGTTATCGCAAAGGGACGGACAAACCCGAACTGCTGAAAGCTGGAGAAGCTTACGAATTCGAGGTGGATCTGGTCGGCACGGCCAACGTCTTTCTGCCCGGCCACCGGATTCGCGTGGACATCACCAGCAGCCATTTCCCACAATTCGACCGCAACCCGAACACCGGCGAGCCATTCGGCACCTCCGCCAAAGTTCGCGTCGCCCAACAAACTGTCTTTCACACGGCCCAGCGCGGTTCGCACATTCTGCTGCCCGTCGTGCCCGTACCCAAGAACAAATAAAACTTGAAGGTAGGTGCAAAATGCCAAATCGTCGCAATTTTCTACAAGCTATCTCAAGCCTGCCTTTCGTCGGCAGCTTCTTCACCACCAATGCCAGCGCCGCCGCCACAGCCGTCAAAGCGGGCAGCCGTGATTTTTTCAAGGAACTCGGCGTGCGCCCGTTCATCAATGCTGCCGGAACGTTCACCACGCTGACGGCTTCGCTGATGCATCCCGAAGTGGTGGAAGCAATCAATTACGCTTCCAAAACGTTCGTGCCGCTCAACGACCTGCACGATGCCGCCGGCAAACGCATCGCCGAATTGATCGGCTGCGAATCGGCAGTCGTCACTTCAGGCGCGGCGGCGGCGCTGACCATCGGCACGGCGGCTTGTGTGGCAGGCAAAAATCCTGAATGGATCAAACAAATTCCCGATCTGGCCGGAACCGGCATGAAGAGTGAAGTCATCGTCCAGAAATCGCACCGCTACGGTTACGACCACGCCGTGCGCAATTGCGGCATCAAGATGATCGAAGTCGAAACGGCGGAAGAACTGGAAAAGGCCGTCAGCGAAAAGACGGCGATGATGCTGTTTTTCAACGACGCCGACCCGCGCGGCAAGATCAAGATCAAAGAGTTCGTGGAACTTGGCAAAAAACACAAGATTCCAACTTTCAATGATGCCGCCGCTGATGCGCCGCCGACGGAAAACCTGGCGAAGTACAACAAAATGGGCTTTGACCTGGTCACGTTTTCCGGCGGCAAAGGCATTCGCGGCCCCCAAAGCGCTGGACTGCTGCTGGGCCGCAAAGACCTGATCGAAGCCGCGCGCCTGAACTGTTCGCCCAACAGCGACAGCATCGGGCGCGGCATGAAGGTCAACAAGGAAGAAATTCTGGGAATGATGGTCGCCGTCGAAGTCTATTTGAAACGCGACGCCGCCGCCGAATGGAAGGAATGGGAACGCCGCGCCAAAGTCATCACCGACAGCGTGGCCGCGATTTCAGCGGTCAAGTCCGAAGTCTACGTTCCCGAAATTGCCAATCACGTCCCCAGCATTCGCCTGACCTGGGACAAAGCCGCGTTGAAACTGACTGCTGACGACATTCGCAAACAGATGCGTGAAGGCAAACCGTCCATCGAAATCGCGCCGGGTTCTTCGCCCGCCAAGGCGGAAAAGCAACAAATCGGCCTGACCGTCTGGCAAATGCAGCCGGGCGAAACGGAAATCGTTGCCAAACGGCTGCGCGAAGCGTTCAAGACAACCGCCTGAAATCATGCCGAATTACGAACGAGACCTCCCAAGAGACCTTATCACCGAACTCGGCGTGCGGACGTTTATCAACGCCGCCGGAACCTACACGGTCCTGACAGCTTCGCTGATGCGCCCGGAGGTCGTCGCCGCGATGGCGGCGGCTTCCACGCGCTTCGTCAACATTGACGAATTGCAGGAAGCCGCAGGCCGGCGCGTGGCTGAACTGATCGGCTGCGAAGCCGCGATGATCACGTCCGGCGCTTCGGCGGCGTTGACGCTCGGCACGGCGGCTTGCATCACTGGCAAGGATCAGGACTTCATCTTGCGAATTCCTGACTTATCTCCCGACATGAAAAGCGAAGTGATCGTCCAGCGCCTGCACCGCTACGGTTACGACCACGCCGTGCGCAACTGCGGCGTGAAAATGGTGGAAGTGGACAGCGCCGCCGAGTTGGAAGCCGCCATCAACGAACGCACGGCGATGATGCTGTTTTTCAACGACCGCGAACACATCGGGCAAATCGGCGCGGAAGAGTTCGTAAGCCTGGGGAAAAAGCACGGCATTCCAACCTTCAACGATGCCGCCGCCGATGTTCCGCCGACCGAGAATCTGTCAAAGTTCATGAAGATGGGTTTTGACCTTGTCACCTTTTCCGGCGGCAAAGGCATTCGCGGCCCGCAAAGCGCCGGTTTGCTGCTCGGTCGCCGCGGCCTGATTGAAGCCGCGCGGCTGAACGCCGCACCCAACAGCGATAGCATTGGACGCGGCTTCAAAATCAACAAGGAAGAAATCATCGGCATGCTGGTCGCGCTGGAAAAATACCTGAACCGCGACGCCGAAGCAGAATGGCGCGAATGGGAACAGCGCGCCCGAACCATCGCCGCCGCCGTCGCCGAAGTCGAATCCATGCGAACGGAAATTTATGTTCCGCCGATTGCCAATCACGTTCCCCATTTGAAGCTGACTTGGCGAAAAGACACCGCTGGAATTTCGGCGGAAGAAGTTCGTGAAGGGATGCGCAACGGCGAACCTTCGATAGAGACTACGCCCGCTTCGACGGCAGCTTCGTTACCTTTGCCGACGCCTCCTGAAGGCGTCGAGGAAATGATGATTGGCGTGTGGATGCTGCAACCGGGCGAAGCTGAAATCGTTGCGCGACGCTTGCACGAAACGTTTTCCGGCGTGTAAAGAATATTCCCCCTGACAACAACTTATGAGTCGAAAAATTTCCGCAGAAATTAGACAAAAGCTGCTGGAAGCAGCTAAATCCAGATGGACTAGAACGGCTGAGAAACGCACTGAGAAGGCTGAATCGGTCAAGTCCGTTCCACCGCCTGCGCCCGCAGTCATTGCCGCACTGGATATCGCTGATTTGAAATCGCGCGCCGAGTCCGGCGTGCTGGTTCGAGGACTTCAGTATTTTCTTGATAAAAGCCGGTTCAAGATTCTGGAAGTGGCGGAGGATACCGTAACTGTTCGCGTGCGCGGGTCCGAAGATTACGAAGTCAGCTTCGACCTGGAAGACGGCGACGAGATTTTCACCTTCTGCGATTGCCCATACGCGGAATACGAAGACGACATTATCTGCAAACACAAAATCGCCGCCGCGATGTTTCTGAAAGATCAATATGCCGATGGGCCGATAAAAAAGACTGCTGTTTTGGCCCAAACCTTTGATCGCCCATTGGCTGACGCGCAGGTCAAGCCAGTTGAATCGCGCTGGCGGGAAAGTCTGGCCACCCTGTTGCGCCGGGACGTCATTCCCAGCCAGACACAATTGACGCCCGCGATTCTGTTTTTCACATTCATTCGCCGGAATCACCGTTATGTGGTTCAACCGGGCGTAGTCCTGGCAGCAAACGTTCCGGCGGAGTTATGGAAAGATCAGGCTGCCTTGCAAGAATACTTGCTTGCCCACCAGGAACTGCAAGCCTTCGCGTTTTCCGCATCCAGCCTGAATGCCTACCAACTGGTAAATGCCGAACCGGCGCATCAGATGCTGATTTCCCAGGCCGAGGCAATCCTGGAAAACAGTTATTACCGCTTCGGTTACAGTTACGGGTACAACGAAATTTCCGAAGCGCGCTTCTGGCCGGGCCTGAGCGGCGCATTGACCTTTCTGGGCAACGAAAATCATCTGATCAAACAGCCGGTGGAAGTCTTGCCCGGCGTCGCGCACATCGAATTGGAGTTGCAGCGCCAGGAAGCCGGCATTCATCTGTCGCCGGTGCTGGTGATCGGCGACCAGGCGATCAAACTCAATTCCCGCACGATGGACGTGTTCAATCAGTCGCCTTTCTGGTTGCGCGAAGGGCAGCGGATTTTTCGCGCCAGCCTGGATCAGTACAGATTCAATTTGCTGCGGCAACAGCCGGAAGTCGTCATCCCGCCGGAAGCGGCGGATGAATTTTATCAACGCAACTTCGCGGACATCGCTTCGCAATACGAACTGCGCGGCGAAAACGTGATCGCCGAAACACTGACCGGCGTCACACCGCAACCCAGGCTGTACCTGACGGAATATGAATCAGGAGACGGCAGCCACGAACTGCGCGCATTATTACGCTTTGCCTACAACGACCTGAACTGCATTGCGGCGAAAACGGCTCCACAGTCCAGCTACGTGCGCGATGCCGAAAAAGATCAGGTCGTCAAAGTCATGCGCCGGCCCGAATTGGAAAGCCGCTGGTGGCACCGGCTGGGCACGGACGAATTCGGTTTGAAGCACGGCCATTTGCGCGATGGCACCACGCAGGATGCTTTCCCGCTGCGGAAAAAAGTTCATCCCTTCGATTTCCTGAAAAACATGGTGCCGAAGCTCGCCAGCGCGGGCGTGGAAATCTTTGGCGAAGCCGAACTGACGCTGGCCAAAATCAATCGAGCACGGCCTACCATCTCCTTCAACATCACTTCCGGCATTGACTGGTTTGACGTAAAAGCCGTCATCAATTTCGGCGACCTGGAAGTTTCGCTGGCCGAAATCCGCAAATCGCTGCGCAAGAAAGAACGCTTCATCAAACTGGCGGACGGCTCCATCGGCGAAATCCCTGAAGAATGGCTGGATAAATACAAACACCTGTTCGGCCTGAGCGAAGCCAAGGAAGACGGCCTTCGCGTGGCGCGCCATCACGTCACGATGCTGGATCAACTGCTTTCCGATAACGAGCAGGTCACCACCGACAAGGGGTTTGAGAAAGCGCGCGAATGGCTGAAAAACTTTCAGGGCATTCAGCAGAAACCGCTGCCGGTGAATTTTCAAGGCGAACTTCGCCCGTATCAGAAAGCCGGTTTCGAGTGGCTGCATTTCCTGCGCGATTCGCGCTTCGGCGGCTGCCTGGCGGACGACATGGGAACGGGCAAAACCATTCAGACGCTCTGTTTTTTACAGTCGGTCAAGGAAGCGTACGAAGCGCGCAATGCACGCAAGCGCAAGAAAGAACCGCGCGCCGCGCATTTGCTGGTGGTGCCGCGTTCGCTGGTCACGAACTGGATGCGCGAAGCCGAAAAGTTCGCGCCCGGATTGCGCTTTCTGGATTTCGCCCACGCCGAACGCGCGGCGGACATTCGCGAATTCGACAATTACGATGTGGTGTTGACGACTTACGGCATTCTGCTGCGCGAAATCGAACGGCTGCGAGAATACGAATTCGACACCGCGATTCTGGATGAAGCCCAGGCCATCAAAAATCCCGTTTCCGAATCCGCCAAAGCCGCGCGGTTGATCAAATCCAAACACAAACTGACGCTGACCGGAACGCCTGTTGAAAACAACACCCTGGAACTGTGGTCGCAATTCGCTTTTTTGAACCCCGGCTTGCTGGGTTCGGCGGATTACTTCCGCCAGGATTTCGCCGGCCCCATCGAACGCCAGCAGGACGAACAGGCGACCACCACGCTGCGGCGGCTGGTCTATCCGTTCATTTTGCGAAGGACGAAAGATCAAGTCGCGCTGGATTTGCCTCCGCGCAGCGAAAAGATTCTGTGGAACGAAATGGAACCTGCGCAGCGCAAGGTGTACAACCAAACCCGCGACGAATACCGCGCCAAAATCCTGAAGCTGATCGAAGACAAAGGCGTCAAGGATGCCCGCTTCCGCATTCTGGAAGGCCTGCTGCGCCTGCGCCAAATCTGCAATCATCCGAAACTGATGCAACCCACCTACAAAGGCAATTCGGCCAAACTCGACACCTTGATGGAAACCGTCGAAACCCTGCGCGCCGAAAACCATAAGGTGCTGATCTTTTCGCAGTTCGTGCAGATGCTGAAATTGATCGAGGCGCCACTGAAGAAAGCCAAAATTCCCTACACTTATCTGGACGGTTCCACCACCAACCGGCAGGCGCGCGTAGATGAATTCCAGACCAACGAAAACATTCCCGTCTTCCTGATCAGCCTGAAAGCGGGCGGCGTGGGCCTGAACCTGACGGCGGCGGATTATGTCATTCACGTGGACCCGTGGTGGAACCCGGCGGTCGAAATGCAGGCCAGCGACCGCGCCCACCGCATCGGCCAGAACAAACCCGTCTTCGTGTACAAACTGATGATGCGCGATTCGGTCGAAGAAAAAATCCTGCAATTGCAGGAACGCAAACGAAACCTGGTCAAACAACTGATCACCACCGAAGCAGGCTTTTTCAAATCGCTGACGGCGGACGACATCGCGGCGCTGTTTTCATAAAATCAGATCAGCCCATTCATTCTGATGCGGGAGTGGGTTGTTCATTGCCGGGAAAACTTGGCCTTACGACGCCAAATGTCCGAACAGCCGTTATTGCAACACGCCTAGCCAGCTAAGCCCATTAATGCCGAACTTCGCGAACAAGTGCGCACGCGGGCGAATTTCGCCTGCGCATATTGCAGCATTACCGAAATGGATGCGGGCGGACTGCTGACTATTGACCATTTTCAACCGCAAAACAAAGATTGCGATGACAGCCTGGAAAACCTGCTCTACTGTTGCTTTCACTGCAATCAATACAAGCTTGATTACTGGCCAGGCACGCCCGATGCGACGCAGCTTTGGCACCCGCAACGCGAACCGCTCGACCGGAATTTCCTCTTGTTGGATGACGGCGTATTGCACGCCTTGACGCTTACGGGAGTGTTCACAGCGGCGTGGTTGCGGCTGAAACGACGATCAAGACCCTCTCGGCACATCCAGCTATTCCTCATAGTTGGCTAGTCTTTTGCAGTCTACTTTGGAACCACTTTATAGATTTTATCTTTCCAGACCACGATGACTGCGCTGCGTTCGAAGAATTCCTTGAGTTGCGGTTCGGTGGCCAGCGCTTGTTTGTATTCTTCGCTGTCGCGCATCAGTTTGGTGACGCGCCAGGCCATATCCGGTTTGTAGGCGTGATCAACCCACATTCCGCCTTGAAAGCTGAAAATCTTGTCGCGAACACGGACCGTGAGCAGTTTTGGCGCGCCTTCTTCGATTTCTTTCAACTCGGCTTTGCGTTCCGTTTCGCTTTTGCCCGACGGCAGAAAGCTGAAACCACCCAGGGTTTTCGGCGTGGGCGTGGGACTGGCTCGGCGAGAGCGTGTCATCGGGTTATCGCTTGGCGAGGGATTCAGCGGCGCAATGATCTTGGCTGTTTCCGCCGCCGCCACCGTATCGCCTGTTCCAGGCGCTGGCATCTCGGGCACCGGCGGCACCGGCGAAGCATCAAAACGGATGGCAGGTTGGCTGCTCGCCAGATTCTGCCCAAAACTTGTCACTATCTGACCGCTTGAATTTGGCGGGACGGGTAATGTGGTAATCACCGGTCTGGTCGCGGCGGTTGCTGCCATTACTTTGCCGGCCTCAATTTCCAGTGTGCTTACCGGGGCGGCGCTGCCCAGATTCGGGGTCACTTCAGGCGCGGGCACGCCAATTGAGCGCATCAGGGTTTGTTGTTGCCGTGATGAATCGCCGCTGGCAATAAGTTGTTCGGTGGAAGCTGCCGATTGTGTCTGAGAATCGAAAACCGTGTTCCCTGTCGGACTCGCGCTTGAAACCATGTTGGCGCCTGCAATTTCCGCTGGGGGCGCTTGTCGCCAGTATTGCGTTGCCATGACCGCCAATAAAACTGCCGCGCCTGCTCCCGCAGTCGCCCAGCCCCGATTCCAGGCTGAAATATCGAACCAGCCTACCGCCGCTGTTTTCCATTTCGCCCAGGTGCTTTCAGGTTTTGCACTTGGGGAAGTTTGTGTTTCAGCCTGTGGGCTGACTTGCGGCAATTGGAGGAGCTGCGACAAGCCGATGACGTGGCGGCGGCAGGAAGGGCATCCGGCCAGATGCGATTCGTACCGCGAGCGGGCGATTTGTCCCAAAACGTTTTCGAGATAGGCGCTCGCCGTGTCCGCATCAAATCCGGCGCAGGCTTCGACCATCGCCCCGCCCTGCGAAAGATGACGCCGGAGCATCGTTTCAAATTCAAACGCTGTGTTGTGTTGTTCGAGTGCCACTGCTTTACTCTTCTGAGCTTGAAGTTCCAGGAGTTGGAGCCAGGTGTTGCTACTTGCGTCTGGAACGGTTTAGGAATCTTTTGATTACCCGCGGTTTGAACGCGCGGGCGGAGAATCCTTGCGCAGCCTTTGCAAAGGGCGCGCAAACCTTACAAATCTTACGGAGCGCGCTCGGCCGCCACGCTTTTCACATCGGCAATGAGCTTGCGGACATCCAGTTCAGTTCGCGCGGCAATATGCAGACATTCGGTGACTTCAGCCCGGCGCAGCCCGTAGCTGCGTTGCAGAATTTCCTCGGTTTTGCGTTTGACTTCGCGTTGCGATTTGGCCAGCCAGCGGCTAATCGTGGCTTCGTGGACATTCATCAATAAACCGATTTCGCGCAGGGTCAGATCGTCGAAGTAATAATAATTCAGCATGAGCCGGTCGCGCGGATCGAGTTCGGCGATGGCCTGCGTCATGGCCTCTTCGGTCGCTCGGCGCAGCCGCGTGTCTTCCATGTCATCGGGCGCGGGTAAATGAACTTGCAGGGAGCCATTGCCATTGTGGGCGGCGAGATTGGCCAGCCGCTCGAATTCGGAAGCCTCTTCGATCTGCTCGAACCGGGCTGTCTGGCGTTTGCGGTCAATAAAGCATTGGTAAACGACGGCGCGCAGCCAGCCGCCCAGGCTGCCGCGGCCGGAATAATGGGCCAGCTTGCTCAGGCGTTTGTCGCCATCAGTGCGGATTCCAAAAAGCTCGCCGTAAACGAACTGAACCACTTCTTCGGCTTCGGCTTCGTCCTTGGTCAGTGCGCGAGCCGCGGCTTGCATGGAGTGGCGGTATTCGCCTTCAAATTTTTCCCACGCTGGGCTGTTTCCGTTTTCGCAGGCGATGGCCAGGCATAACTCTTCCGCTTTGACGCCGGCCAGGAACTCTTTCGCATCGCCGCCGGCTTCGCCCGAACGCACGGCGATGGCGGCCAGCCGCTCGGCGAATTCCCGTTCGGTGACACCGTATCGCTGCGGGACGCCCTTCCAGAGCGCCGCAATCGGCTTCGCGTGACGCGTGATGAAATCTTCAGTTCTCATCTCAGCAAGTATCTGCAATTTGAAGGCCTCGGGAGTGGAAGCCGCGCCTATTCTAAGTCCAAGTCCGCCAGATGCAAACTAAAGTTTTCTCAGGAGCGCCGCAAATTCGGCCACGCGCCTGGCCAAAACCTTTCCGTCAAGCCTTTGCCCCTCGCGAACCGCCCGCCCAACGTGAAATTCGCGGATTTTCGCCGCCGGTTTCAGCAGTTCGATCACTTCCGCATCCGTCCCGCCGCCGACCAGTATTTGAATTTCTGGCAGCGCCGCCCGCTGCCAGATCGCGAATCGTTCCACTTTGTCGGCCCAGGGACCCGGGCCGCCGCTGGTCAAAATTCGATCAATCTGTCGGTAACGTTTCAGTTCCGCGATGGCGCGCAAGGGGTCGTGCAGCTCTTCAAACGCTCTATGAAACGTCGCTTTCTGGTTCGGCGCGCAAGCCAGGATTTCGGCCACCAACTGATGATCAATCCAGCCGTCTTTCAAAAAACCGAGCACCAGGCCATCCACATCAAGTTTGCCAAAGACGCGCGCCGCTTCGCAGAGCTGCTTGATCTCATGTTCGTCATGAACTTCAAACGGTTCAGTTTCGCGGAGCATCACCCGCAGTGGAATTTTCACCATCGCGGCAATCTCTCGAACCATCTCGACGGGCGGGGTCAATCCGCCAGCTTCGTAATGGGTGATGACTTCCAGCCGGTCCGCGCCGCCGCGTTCCGCCGCGATGGCGTCTTCAACGGAGCAGACAATAATTTCCAGCAGACAAGATTGAGACACGATTTTGCTTTTGTCCTGAAACGGCGATTGACAGCTACATTCCGGTGCCGTAGCCTTTGCCCCGCTTTCCAGAAATACTGACCATCACACCCTTTTGAACCGAAGACGTCTCACTTGCTTCCCGGTCTGACTGCTACAGGCGGCCAGACAGAGAAGCCCTAACCAGGAGAACATCCATGAAATTGAACGCCCCAACGCAAGTGCTGTGGTTGATCTCGGTAATTCTTGGCGGGTTGGGAATCCTCTCCCATTTCGTCCGCATTCAGTCTGTTTCCGCGTATTCCTTTGAGCTTTTGGCCATTGGATTCGTCATTTTGGTGATCGGAACGTTGCTCAAAAGAGCCTGAATTGAATGCGGTACGCGGGCGCCTGCGTTCGCGTACCGCACCCAGATGCTTACGGCTTCTTCTCCTTCTTTCGGAACTGGTCGAGCACGCCTTTCAGCACATCGCCCGCTTTTTTCTCCACCGGCTTCTTTTCTTCCTGCTTTTCGTCCCCGGACTTGGGATCGTCGGTTTTCCTGGTGAAGCGTTCGAGCAAGCCTTCTTTCAAGTTGTCCTTCAATTGTTCTTTGGCCCGCTGCTGGACCAGTGCGGAATTCAATCCAAAGGTAGGTTGGCTCATCGGACCGGAGACCTTGAGCGGAATGACGATTCCGCCCTGATCCATAAAAAAGTTCCCCACCACGGATGAAGCGCCTGCCAGAAAGCCGAGCGGATTTTTTCCGCTGCCGCCGTCACCCCCGCCGGGCACAACACGTTTCGTCAGGGCCGGGCTGAGTTTGGCCAGCAGGTCATAACTGATCGTTGGCGCATTGCCCAGTTGCATAAAGCCGTTGCCATTCACCTGCAACTCATCCATCAGCAGTTGCAGCGCGTCGGTGGACATCTTTCCACGGTCAAACCGCAGATTGGTTTTGAGCGAACGAAAGGCGGTTCCCGCGCCCCCCGTTGGCAGGTTCACCAGTTTCCCCAGCGCTTCCACCTGCTTCATCATATCGAAGCTGGTGAATTTACCGTTGTTGATGGCAATCGCGCCGTTGCCAATCAGCGATTGCGCCAGTTGATTGCCGTCGCCGCCGCGTCCGCGCACATCAATCGAACCGTTTGCGGTTCCGTAAATCTGGCTCTTTTGCCCGGAGGCCGAAAGGAATTGATTGATGTCCAAGCCACCGAACTTGCCGGTCAGGGCAAGGTCTGTTTCCGCGCCGGATTGATCAATTCGTACCGAGCCTTGGTAGCTGCCGCCGTAAAGGTTCATCGTGACGGGCGCCAGTGTGATGACTTTGTTTTGCATCGTCACCTTACTTTGCACGTCGGTGGCCGTGATCGTGTCGAGCACGAGCCTGCCAATGGCAACCTGCCCGTCAGCGCGCAGCGGAGCGCCGGAGGATTTCTTCCCCTGCGATTTGCTGTCGCCCATTGCGGCTTGCAGCTCACTGACGTTGATTTGATTCGCTTTCAAATCGAAACTCGCCGCCGGTTGATTGAAGTTATTGATTTGCAGCCAGCCGTTGACCTGGCTCGAACCAAGTTGCGCCTGCAGATTGTCTATTCGCGCGCTGTCGCCGGTGAAGTTCAAATCCGCGTTGGCGATTTCGAGCGGCTTTTTCAGAGAAGACGGCTGCACGCGCGCGCCGGACAATTTGCCCTGCCCCGTGATCTTCGTGGCATTGGCGTCGGAATCTATTGTCGCTGTCAGATTGGCCGCGCCGCTGCCCGTGGCATCTGGCCGCGCGCCGAAGGATTCGGCGATTTTCAGCAAATCATCAAGCTGCGCGCCCGCAGTCGAAATTTCCAGATGTGCTGTTGGCCTGGTTTCGGCGTTGCCGTAATTGCTGATTTTCAGTCCTTTGAAATCCACCGTCGTGCGCGACAGGCTGGAACGGAAGGGCGCGGCGGTAATCGTTTGCGGATCGAAATTCAATTTGAGTTCGGAAATTTGTATTGCCTGTGGAAGCTGCGCACTCTGAAATTTCAAATCGCGGATTTCGGATTGCCCATTCAACGCGAAGTTCTTTTGATCGCCGGTCGCTTTCAGATTGATCATCGCCGTGCCGGTGGCTTTCGTTCCCGGCGGAGGGCCGAAGCCAAAGGCATAGGCAGATTCCAGCAAACTGTCGAGCGCCATGCGGTCGCCTTTCAACTGCAAATCGAAGACGGGCTGCGCGGGCAGATGATTGATCTGGCCGGTCATGCTCACCTGCGTATTGCCCAGTTTGATGTCGCCCTGATCAATTTTCAGCGCGATGCCGGATTGGCCGCCGGATTCGCTGGATGCTTTTTGTTCGGACTTGGCCAGCAGCTTGAATTTGGTTTCGAGCGGCTGGCGCGCGGCTTCAACACCTTCGAGCAGCCGCAATTGCTCGGCCTTGATTTCGCCGCTGATGTTCAATCCTTCGGACAGTTTGCCGGCGATTTCGGCGTCGAGCGTCAGTTTGCCGCCATGAGAACCTGGCGAGCCGGCCAGCGCTTCCAGACTCGCCAATTCGACCTGTTCCATCTTGATTCGGGCGTCAATCGGGGTTTGCGCGGAGTCTTTGGCGTCCATCGGCCCGGCCTCGCCCTTCAACTCCAGTTTCCCGGCATTCTGCCCCGGCATTGTTAATCCGATGACGAAATCGAAAGACTGGCGCGGCGAAAAACCATCGAGCGCGGCGTTGACGCCGGTGTAGCCTTTTTCAATCTCCGGCGTGACGGTGCGGTCAATCAGCTTAAAACTGCCGTTCGTGACCAGCAGGTTGAAAGGCGGCTGTGTTGATTCCTTCCCGGTGGATTCCAGCGGCTTCAGCGTGCTCCAGTTCCATTTGTCGCCGGCGGTTTTGATCAGTGTCACATTGGGCTCGATCAACTCAATACCGGAAACCTGCGGATTGCCGCGCAGCAAATTCAACAAGCCTAATTGCAGGCGCACCGATTTGGCCTTGACGAAATAATCTGGCGCGAATTGCGGATCATCACCAATTTCCAGTTCATCCACGCGGACTTTGACCGAAGGCAGCACGCGCAAAGACAGTGTTCCCAGTTTGACCTTGCGCCCCAGCGTTTGTTCCAACTGACCTGCGATCTGACCGCGGTAGGTGTTGATGTTGATCAGCACCGGCAGGGCCAGCAGCGCGACAAACAGCAGAACGGCGATAATGACGGCGAAAATTGCAGGTTTGAACCATCGGGACGAGCGAAATGACTTCCAGAAATTTGGGGTCGGCATACTTGCTCCGGAAACGAACATTGAATGTTGAAGGTTGAAAAATGTACAGCCGAAGCTTACCTGCAAATGGCGCGGGACGCCAAAAAAATAGACAGGCTCAACAGGATTTTTCAGGATTTGCCTGTGATGGAGAATCCTGAATTCCCGTTGAGCCTGTCTATTTTGTCTGTTCTCTGTTTTTTAGAAACCTCGTCCGACCGAGAAGAAGACCATGTTGGCTTCGTTGCTGTGTCCGAGTTCGACGCGGAATGCAAAGCTCTTGCTCAGGCGGTATTGCACGCCGCCGCCGATGCCAAAGCGCCAGTTTTCCGAGCGGAACTTGTCATTGGCCAGAATCAGCGGGTTGGTGAGTGAGCGATTGTCGCCCCAGACCTGACCGCCTTCACCAAAAACGAAGGCATCCAGGCCTTTCGTTTCGGATTGTTTCCAGACCGTCCGGCGCGGTTCAACGGAAAACAGCAGGACGTTGTTGCCGCGAAAACGGAAGTTGCGAAAACCGCGTCCGTGGCTGCGTCCGCCCAGATAGGCCTGGTTGTAGAAGGGAATCTGCCGGTTGTCCTTCGGGCTTTTCAATTCGCTGTAGGCGCGCAGCGCAAGCGAGGTGAAATCGCTGCCGAGCGGAATGTACGCGCGTCCATCAAGCTCGACTTCGCTCCAGCCGAATTCCAGCGCGGGGTCGTTTTTGCCGTCGGACGAAGCGACGCGGACGTAGCCGTAACCGCCCTTTGTCAGGCCGACCTCGTTGTTGCGAAAATCGAGTTCGGCAAAACCGCCATAAGAGAAAATCTGTGCGTTCTGGTACAAGCCAGGCAAAAAGCGCGTAATTGGCGTCACCGTAGGAGACGGCGAGAAGAACGTGTCAATCGGCGTATCGTTGTCGTCCTTGCCGCGATAGGCATTGGTGTTGGCCAGACGGCCATAAATGCCGACCTGAATCTTTTCTGTAATATCGTGGGAAACCACCAGATTGTAGCTGCGTTCATCAGCGGCGAAATTGGTTTCCGCTGGATCTTCCGGCGTGCGCGGGCCGATGCCGAAGAAATTATCGCGCGTCCGTTTCTGGTAATTGAACCAAAGATCAAGATGCGTTTTTTCGCTGTCGAAAAGATGCGGCACGTACAGCCCGGCTTCCGCCCGGCGGTAAAACAACGTCGAAGTCAGCAGCCGGGCGCGAAGTTCGACAACGGGAATTTTTTCCTCGGTTGTGAATTCGACGCCGAAGCCGAAGCCCGCGCCTTGTTCGAAACCATTGAGCAGGGCATTGACGTGTGGCGCGATTTTGATGGCCTGGATGTTATCGCGACGGGGCGCATTGCGGTCGCGTTGCACTGTGCGGTTGCCGAAACCGCCGATGCCTCCACCCTGTGGCGCTGGTGCTGGCGAGTTGGCGTCCGCCGGAGCAGGATCGGTATCGGATTTGGTTTTTCCGGTTTCTGCTTTTTCGGATTTAGTCGGCGGAATGATCGCGTAATTGCCAGGCAGTTGCAGCGAAGTGGAAATCGAATTGGTTGAACTCGGATTCTGGGATTGGGAAAAAGTCGTTGTTGGAATGGTGACGGTCAAAACAAATGCTACGGCCGAGGCCGTAAGCAAGTGGCGGAGCGGTTTGGTCATATTGGGTTTCTCCTCCTGGATGGTTACCGGAATTGGTCTTTCTGATTCCGAATTGTTGATTCAAGGCATTTTCGGATACGTCGCCGAGTCGCCATTTGGATTGGCATAGTAGAGGGCGACCCATAGTTGCTGTCAACCAGTTTCCTGCATTGAGACAGGCCCCCTCGCTCAGGAGTTCAGGCCTGTTTGAAGACTTGGCTGCGCAACGCGAAGCTGCGCGCCTCAATCGCCCGATCCGTCGCCAGAATCCCATCGAGATGATCAATTTCGTGTTGCAGCAGTTCAGACAAATCGCCGCGCGCGGCGACGATCTGCTGTTGACCGCGTTCATCCAGGTAGCTGACATCCACTTCAACGTGCCGCCGCACGCGAACCATCAGGTCGGGAAATGAAAAGCAATCGTCCCACAATTCCATCGTTTCCTCGCTGACGCGAATGATCGCCGGGTTGATCAGCGGAGCGGGGCCGAAACTGCCATCCGTCATTTTCACAAAGAGAATGCGCCGATGCGCGCCGATTTGCGGCGCGGCAATGGCGCGGCCAAACCCCTGGCGATGGCGAAAGTCGGATAAAGTCGCCGCCAGATCGCTGATAATTTCGCGGGTTTCGGTGGCGTGAACGTCAGTCACGGCTGACGATGGTTGCCAAAGCTGCAAATTCCCAAGCAGCAGGATTTCGCGGACGGGCATAATCTGTCTCCCAAAAACGTAAAGCAGGCGGATGGCCTGCTTTACGTTGAGCGCTGACTGAAGCGCGGTTTGTTTCTCAATCTGCGTCAATTGCCCTTACTGGGCCGCTTTGCTCGCCTTCGCCCCTTCTCCGCCGCTGACGGCCAGCGAGAAGATTTGGTTGCGATTCATGATGAACAGTGCGCCATTTGCGGGAACAGGACTGGAATAAACGGAACTTCCCATGTTCAGTTCGCCAATCAGTTTTTTCTCTTTACCTGCGGCCAGAATGGCCACGTCGCCGTCTTCGTCACCCAGATAAACCTTGCCGTCCACGACCAGCGGCGAACCCCAGATGGCGGCGAACATATCGTGCTGCCACAGTTCCTGACCGGTTTTGGCGTCAATGCAATGCAGGAATCCACTGAAATCCGGATAGTAAAGCAATCCGTCGGCGAGCGCCGGAGTCGAAATCGAGCGGCGAATTTTGTCGAAATGCCAGACCATACCGGTTTTGGTGATGTCGCCGCGCTTGGTGCCGTCAATGCAATACGCGTGGCCGACGCCTTCGCCATGTTCCGGGTCCTGGCCATTGGCCAGATAAACCTTGTTGTCGTAAATGATCGCCGTGGCAATGATTTCATTGCGCGTCTTCGGCCAGACGCTCTCTTTCGGATTGGTGTCGAACGACCAGAGCAGTTTGCCGGTCAGCGCTTCGTAACCGCGCACCCAGCCGTCTCCTTCGCCGACGACAACCTGCAGCACGTCCCCGATTTTGCCGACCGCGGGCGACGACCATTGACCATGCAGAATCTTGTCGTTGACGTGATTGACTTCCCAGACCAGCTTGCCGTCTTTTTTGTTGATGGCGATCATCGAAGGCGCTTTGGGCGAGGGAATATTGACGTGGCTTTCATCCTGCCCGTTTGACGTGCTGACGTAGATCAGGTCGCCGTAAATGACCGGCGAAGAGTTGGCCAGATTGTGCGGATGCGCGCCAACCTCTTCGATCATGTCGAACTTCCAGACAATATCGCCGTCCTTTTTGCCGGTGAATTTTTCGTCCTTGACGGGGCCGTCGTTTTCGTCGTCGGTGAAACCTTTGGTGTCGGCGCAGATCAGCTCGGCGCGGTTCGACACGTAATAAAGCCGGTCGCCTTCCACCGCCGGCGAAGACGCCACGCCCTGGAACGGCCAGTCATTGACGCGCCCGGCGGAGAGTTTTTCGTGCGTGATCTGCCAGACAAATTCGCCGGTCTTTTCGTCAAAAGCCATCACCACGCCGCGATCATTCGGCTGTTTCGGATCGCGCAAGCCTTCGTTGTTGGTGCCGACAAAGACCAGGCCGCCGGCCACCGTCGGATTGCCGTAGCTTTGCGAACCCACCGTCGCCACCCATTTGACGTTGGTTTTCTTGGTCACGTCCCAGGTCGTGGGCAGCCCCTTCATATTCGAGACCATGTTGCGGTCAGGCGTTCCACCCCACATCGGCCAGTCGCCGCTGCCGGGATCAGAAGCGGAAGCGGAGCGTAACTGCCAGGTGGCGCCAGTAAAGAGCGCAAGCGCGATTGCGCCGGCAAGAAAAACTGATTTTGAGATACCGAATTTCATTCTAATTCCCTCTGAAAATGTGGCGCGGGTTGTTTCCCACGTTTGGGCTGCGGTCACAGGCGCGGGGAAACAACCCGCGCCACATCGCAAAGCGCCTATTTGTTCGGCGTGACCTTGATGTTATCAAAAAATGCTTCGTTGGCGCTGTCGGCGAAAATGCCCGCACTGCCCATCCGGTTTCCGATGGGGTCGGTCCATTCAATCAGCCAGGCGGCGGGTTCGGATTCACTTGCCGGCCAGACCTTGCCGCGCGCGCGCGTCTTGCCACCGGGCAGGTTCTGCACTTCCAGTTTCAGCCTGTACCAGGTGTCGGCTTTCCAGGCGAAGGGCTTGCTGAAACTGCGCTTCGGTTCGATCTGCCACGACCGCAGTTCGACCTTTTGGATGTTGCCGAACAGCACCAGTTCATATCGCTGGGCGACGACCCCGACATCGCCCATCTGACGGCGTCTTTCGATGGCGCGCACATCCGCTTCGACGGTGTAATTCGCCGTTTCCGCCGCGCCGAAAGGCGAGCGCGTGCGTTTGAAAATGCCGTTGTCGGGTTTCTTGACCAAAACCTTGTTGCCGTCCATTTCGCGCACCGTGTATTTGATGGGCAAACCACCGGCGTTGAGCCAGTAGCTCGGAGCCTGATCCACGGTGACTTTACTGAAATCTTCCGTGTAAGGCAGCGCGGGAATGACGCGGATGCGCGCAATGCCGGTGACGCCGGCGACGGTGGCTTTCAGTTGGCCGCCCTGCAAGGCGCTGTCAGCGGCAGGAGTGAATTGATTGTTCGCGGCATTGCCTTTCAATCCCTCAAGCGACCATTGGGCGTTGGCTTCTTCACGAATGAAACGTCCGTGATCGTCGAATAATCGAACCTTGAAAGTTTTCGCCACCCCAGGCTGCATCACCAGATCAACCGGGACGACCTGAACGTGAGCGACTTTTGCGCCGGCGGGAGCCGCGTCAGCCTTTTCGACAATCGGCGGCAGCGGCGCGGCTTTCTTTTTGCCGATGGCGTAAACGTGTTTGGTCGAAACGAAGTAGATGCGTCCGCGCGAAACCGCCGCGCCGCCGATGATTTGTTCGTTGGCGGCAATGGCTTCGTCACCCGCTTCGGTTTTCAGCGTTTCCTTGGTGATCGGTTCCAGTTCGTCCTTGTCCAGAATCTGGCAGCCGGTCGGGGTGGGTTTCAGGATGTAGAACGTTCCGTTTTCAGTTCCGACATAAAGTTTGCCATCGGCCAGAATGGGCGAAGCTTTTTGAATCGTGCCCAGATTCTGTTCCCACACTTTTTTGCCATCGGCGCGATTGAAGGCAAACAGATTTGCGCCGGCGTCCACGAAATAAATCAGACTGTCGTCAATCACCGGCGAAGCCGGGCCGAGTTGGAAGTTGTAAATGGCGTATTTGATCTTGTCGGCGTTGGAAGTTTTGCTGATCGAACCTTTGGCGCGCAGGTCAATCGCGGCCAGATGTCCCATTTCGTTGGAGTCAATGTTTTCTTCCTGATGACTGACGTAGGCGATGCCGTCCTTGACCACGACGCCGGGATTCACGCCGCGTTTGGACATCGGGTAATTCCAGACAGGCTCGCCGGTGGCGACTTTCACCGCACTGACCGAACCGTCGCCGCCGCCCGCAACCAGCACACGCATTCCGTCCACGGTCGTCACCACCGGCGTCGAATACGTCGTGTCGTAAGGCCGTCCTCCCGGCGTGCTGACCCAAACCGCTTCGCCCGTCAGTTTATCGAAGGCGTAATAGCGGTGACGCCGCGACGCGATGTCGGCAAAGCCGTCCGTGACCGTGCTGACGATCACCGTGTTGCCTTCAACGATTGGCGAAACAGTTCGCCCGCCATGCGTGGTCCATGCGCCGAACTCATCGGTCAGCGAACGTTGCCACAACACCTTGCCGGCAAAGGACAACGCCACAAGTTCATTGCACACTCCAAAAGCGTAAACATTCCCGGTCACAGGATCGCCCACCGGTGAAGACCAGGCGGCTCTGCGTGGCGGAACATCGCTGGAATAAACATTGAACTTGTATTCCCAGACCAGCTTGCCTGTTTCGGCGTCCAGCGCCAGCACGCGCTCCTGAAAAGTTTCGCCCTCGCCCGAAGTGTTAAAGATGAAGACGCGGCCATTCATCACAATCGGGGCTGAGCGTCCGCCATAAGGCGCTTTCCACAACAGATTGTCGCCCGTTGGCGACCATTTTTCCGGCAAACCTTTTTCCAGCGAAATGCCATCGCGCGAAGGCCCGCGCCAATCCGCCCAATCACTGCCGGATTTGGCGCGCGCAGGCGATTGGGCCGAACTGCGGCTGCTGATGATCGAAAGGGAGAAGGCGATGATAACGAGGATAAAAAGCGCAAAGCGAGTGATGTTTGATTTCATAAGCCATCCTGTGAACGAGTGGGAGTAAGGTAGTCTCGTTCAGCTAGTACTGGGTTTTGCCCCGTTTGGTTGCGATGATTTTCTTCAACTTGACGTGAATACAGCCAAACTATAATTTGGCCTTGGCCACAGTTCAAGACGAGTTTCCCGAAACAATAAATACGATGACTGCGTTTTTGCTGCTGGCCAAGTGAGTTTCATCCGGGCCGGTCTGATTGGAAACCAAAACAGCAAATTGGAACGCAAGTATGACGACCTCTTCGGACGGCGGATAATTCCGCGTTTGGTTGTCTGTGTAATCTCAACAATTTGAAGAGGTTGTTGTACGCTTTCGCCGGAGTCAAATCATGCCGAAAACACGAATCGTACTGCTGGCTCTCTTGCTGGCTTTGTTGCTGATGCCGCTGTATGCGCTGGGGCAAACTGCGAATTCCGCGCTCCCCACTCTCAATGAAGAATTGATTGCCGCCGCGCGCAAAAGCAATGTCGAAGCGGTCAAAACTCTGCTGGCCAAAGGCGCGGACGTCAATGCCAAAACCGAATATGGCGCAACGCCGCTGTTTTTCGCCTGCGACCGCGGCAACGCCGAAATCGTCAAGCTGCTGCTGGCCGCCGGAGCGGACATAGATGTTAAGGACACCTTCTACAAATCCACGCCCATCAGTTGGGCGGTGCAGCGCGATCAGGCCGAAGTCGTCAGGTTGCTGGTCGAAAAGAAGCCCGCCAGCAAAGAATCCACCGCCGCCATGGCGGTCAACATGGGACAGGTCAGAACTGTTGAGACGCTGCTTGGGCTGGGCGACTTCAAGCCGGAATCTTTAACTCTGTGGCTGACCATTGCGGAAAAGAACGGCAACAAGGAATTGGCCGAAGCGCTACGGAAAGCCGGCGCCAAGCCCAAACCAAAGGCGGATTTCAAGGTCGAGGAAGCCACGCTGAAAACCTATGAAGGTGTGTTCAAGAACGAACGGCTTGAGTTCAAATTCACCGTCAAAGAGGGCAGGCTGATCGGCGCAACTCCGGATGGGTTCGAGAGCGCGCTGATTCCCACCGCCCAGCATGCTTTTGACGTGGATAAAGTTGTTGGCGCAACCGTGACCTTTACTGCCGAAGGCGGCAATATCACCAGCCTTGTCTGGAAAAACGGCGGCGGAGAGTTAATTTTGAAGAAGGAGAGCAAATGAGGACTCGCATTTTCGCGGTGATGGTCACCATTTGTTGGCTGGCAAGTTCAACCTTCGCCCAAAACTGGCCTGCGTTTCGTGGCGAGAAAGCTGCGGGCGTTGCTGAAGGCAAGTCAACACCAGTCAACTGGGATGTGGAAAAGAACTCCAACATCGCCTGGAAAGTCGAAATCCCCGGCCTTGCGCACGCCAGCCCGATTGTTTGGGAAGACAAGGTCTTTGTCATTACCGCCGTCAGCAGCGATCCGAAATCGGTTTTTCGCGCCGGCTATTACGGCGATGTGGATTCCGCCGCCGACCTGTCGAAACACACCTTCAAGGTCTACTGCCTGGACAAAAAGACCGGCAAGATTCAGTGGGAAAAAGTCGCCTACGAAGGCGTGCCGAAAACCAAACGCCATATCAAATCCAGCTTCGCCAGTTCAACGCCGGTCACCGATGGCAAATATGTCGTCGCCTTTTTCGGCTCCGAAGGGATGTACTGCTACGACCTGAAAGGCAATTTGAAGTGGAAACAGGACCTGGGTGTGCTGGATTCCGGCTGGTTCTTCGATCCGGATTATCAATGGGGCACGGCCAGTTCGCCGATCATCTATAAAGACTTGGTCATTGTGCAAAATGACATCCAAAAAGGCTCTTTCATCGCCGCGTACAGCTTGAAAGACGGCAAACAAGTCTGGAAAACCATGCGTGAAGAAATTCCTTCGTGGGGATCGCCGACCATCGTCGAAAGCAAGCAGCGCGTTGAACTCGTCACGAACGCCACCAAAGCCGCGCGCGGTTATGATCCGCTGACCGGCAAGGAACTTTGGAAGCTGACCGGCAATCCCGAAGTGACTTCGACCACGCCGATTGCCGCGCACGACCTGATTTTCATCTGCAACAGCTACCGCCCGAACCGCCCGATTTACGCCATCAAGCAGGGGGCGGCCAACGGCGACATCTCGCTGAAACAGGGCGAAACCACGAATGAATTCGTCGCCTGGAGCCTGCAAAACGGCGGCAGCTATCAACCGACGCCGCTGGCTTACGGCGATTATCTTTATGTCTGCAATAACGACGGCATCCTGCGCGTCTACAACGCCAAGACCGGCGAACGACTCTATCAGCAGCGCATCAGCGACAAAGCCGGCTCGTACAGCGCTTCGCCCGTCGCCGCCGACGGCAAGGTCTATTTCAGCAGCGAGGACGGCGATGTGTTCGTCCTGAAAGCCGGGCCGAAATTTGAATTGCTCTCCACCAACCCCGTCGGCGAAGTGATGATGGCAACGCCAGCCATTTCCGACGGCATGATTTTCATTCGCGGTCAGAAACATCTGATTGCGGTTGCGGACAAATCGGTGCAGAGCCAGAAGGCCGCGAAGTAATTGCTCGGAGGACGTAATGGAACAAGCCATCTCTTTGGAAGAAGTACTGAACCTGGCCAAGCAACTTTCTCCTGTGGACAAGGTTCGCCTCTTTGAGAAACTAGCGCCGGAAATTGAGCGTGATCTGCAATTAACATACGCCAAACCGCGTAAATCGCTACGCGGTTTGTGGAAAGGCCTGAGTATTACGGACGAAGATATTTCCGAAATCCGCCAGGAAATGTGGGCGAATTTTCCTCGAAGCGACATCTAGCCATGCTTGACGCCGTTACCGACACACATGCTTTGATTTGGTATCTGGAGGACGACCCCAGGCTTGGGCCCGACGCTGGGTTGCTCTATGACGCTTGTGACCGTGGTCAGATCGTCATTCACGTACCAACAATGTGTTTGGTTGAAATTGTCTTTTTGCAGGAGAAAGGACGTATTACGGCTGGCTTGAAAACGAAGCTGGATGTGGAATTGCAGAGTGGGGCGACGGGGTTACGCTTAGCTGATTTAACGGAGAAGGTGGTTGAAGCAATGGCCCTCATTCCGCGAGTTGAAATTCCGGAAATGCCCGACCGAATTATTGCCGCAACCGCGCTTCATCTTGGGCTGCCGTTGATTAGTCGTGATCACAAGATTCAGGCATCTATAGTCACAACAGTTTGGTAAATGATAAGGAGATAAAGAAATAATGAGACGCTTGTTTTCCGCTTTATTCGTTTGTCTGCTGGCTTTTGCGGCAGTCCACTTTTTCAACACGAACGCCAAGACTTCCACCAACTGGGCACAATGGCGCGGTCCGGCTTCGCAAGGCGTTTCGGAGGAGAAAAACCTGCCGACCGAATGGAGCGAGACGAAAAACGTCTTGTGGAAAGCGGCGCTTCCCGGCAAGGGGTTTTCGCAGCCGATCATCTGGGGCAACAAAGTCTTTTTGACTTCCGACATTGAAGGCGGCCCGGCTCCCGAATCGCACAAACCTCCGAAGCACATGCTGGGCGACAAGGAGTTCACGCACCCGGAATGGGACGGCGTCAACCGGCTGCACACCTTCAAGACCATCTGCCTGGATCGCGACAGCGGCAAGATTTTGTGGGAGAAAACCTCTTACGAAGGCACGGTCTATGACTACCGCCACAAGCGCGGCAATTACGCCGCGCCGACGCAGGTCACGGATGGCAAATACGTCATCAGCTATTTTGGCTCCGAAGGCGTTTATTGTTATGACTTCAACGGCAAGCTGGTCTGGAAAAACGACATCGGTGACATCAGCACGTTCGGAATGGGCGTTGGCAGTTCGCCCGTGCTGTACGAAAACCTGGTGATTTTCGTGTGCGACCAATCCCTGGGCAAACCAAAGGATTCGTTTATGGTCGCGCTCAACAAAAAGACCGGCAAGGAAGTCTGGCGCGTCGAACGCCCGATTCAGGGCAGTTGGGCGACGCCGGTGATCGTCAAAGTCGGCAACCGCACCGAGATGGTCACCAGCGGCAATGAGTTTCTGATTTCCTACGACCCAGCCACCGGCAAGGAACTCTGGCGCGCGGGCGGATTGAAGAGCCACGCGATTGCGACGCCGGTGATTGGTCATGGGCTGGCGATTCTTTCGTCAGGCTACCCATCGAAAGTTATTACAGCGATCAAACTCGGCGGCACGGGAAACCTGGATAAGACGGACAAAATCGCCTGGACGTATAACAAAGGGACGGCCTATGTGCCTTCGCCAATTTTGTACGGCGATTATGTCTACCTGATGAGCGACGCCGGCATTTTGACCTGCCTGAACGCCAAAACCGGCGAAGTCGTTTATGAAGGTGGCCGCGTGCCCATCGCCACGAAGTTTTATGGCGCTTCGCCAGTCGCTTTCGACGGCAAGATTTTGCTGACCAGCGATGACGGCGACACCTTCGTCATCAAAGCCGGACCGAAGCATGAGGTGATGGGGAAAAATTCCATCGGCGAACCCAGCCGCACTTCGATTGCGATTGCCGATGGCAAACTGTTCATTCGTGGCGACAAGCACCTGTACTGCATCGGCAACAAAGGAAGCGCTGCCGGCGATTGAGGGATTGGCTGGTGGACTGAAAGGAACGTATGCGCGCAATTCGTAGTTTGCTTATTTGCATAATGTGGTTGTGCCTGTCGTTGCTGCTACTAAATGCAGAGGGACAGGCACAACCTCCGGATTTTTCCACGCTGATCGAAGCGATGGAGAAAGATGGCTGCGCCATCCACGAACCCAGCAAGGTCAAATTGTGCAAACGCGATTACCGCGTGGACGGCAAGAACGTCGAAGCCATCAGCTTTCAGCCAGACGGTGCGGGGAAGTTTCCAGGCTTGCTGCTGGTTCCCGGTCATAACGGCACTGCGCGCGACTGGATCGGTAACGGGGTCACTTATGCCCGTGAAGGTTTCGCCGGATTGGCGGTTGCGCAACCGGGTTATGGCCGGTCGGAAGGCCCCGGCGATTACGTCGGGCCAAAGACGCTGAAAGTGCTGACCGAAGGTTATCGCCGGTTGCAGCAGGAGCCCTTTGTTGATGGCAAACGCATGGGCATCGTCGGATATTCACGCGGCGGGATGGCCGCCTCGCTGCTAGCGGTTCAGTTGGACGATGTCAAAGCCGTGGTGCTGGGCGCAGGGATTTACGATTTCAAAAAAAATTATGACGAACTGGGCATCGAAGGCATTCGCGAAAACATGAAACGCGAAACCGGCATGACCGAAGAGGCGATCAAGATTCGCTCTTCGGTTTCCCAGATGGAAAAACTCAAGGCTTCAGTGTTGATCCTGCATGGCGAAAAAGACATCAACGTGCCGGTCAGCCAGGCTTACCTGCTGCGCGACCGCCTGACCGCGCTCAAAAAAGATTTTGAGATCAAGACCTTTCCTGACAAGGAGCACGGCATCGGCAGCGACAATTTGTACAAGTATTCCCTTGATTTCCTGAAGCGAAAATTGGCCGCCGGGAGCGGAAAATAGCGAATGTAAGGAGTTCTGATGACTTGGGACGAAATCATCAACAACCCAATCCTGCAAAACCTCCCTTTCAAGATTGAAACGAACAGGTTCGGCCAAATTCTGATGAGTCCGGCTTCCAACAAGCACGGAATGATTCAGTCCGAAGTTGACCGTAAAATCCACGCCCGAAAAAAGAGCGGCGTCACGATTACGGAATGCTCGATTGATACATCCGACGGTGTGAAGGTGGCAGGTGTCGCCTGGGCTTCGGATGACTTTATCAAGGAGTTCGGAGATCTAACTCCATATCCCAAAGCGCCGGAAATTTGCGTTGAAGTCGTTTCTCCTTCCAATTCCAAAGAGGAAATCGAACACAAGGTGGAGTTATACCTTGCCAAAGGCGCTTTGGAGGTTTGGGTGGTGAGCAGTAATAAGGAAATTACTGTGTATACGCACACCGGAAAAATCCCCAAGTCCAAGATCGTTCCGAAAATAAAACTTTGAAGTCTGTGATCCAGTAAGCCTGACCGTGGCTCATCCTGCGCAATTTCAGACAGGAGCAATTAGAACAATGAATCGAAAACTCGCAGTACTGTTTTCCGTGGTAGTCCTGTGCTCGGCTGCCGCGACTGTTTTCAATATCTTTCCCAGCAGCGCCGCGCCAAACACGAACTGGTCTTCATG
This sequence comes from Heliomicrobium sp., assembly GCA_021155085.1. GTDB lineage: Bacteria > Acidobacteriota > Blastocatellia > RBC074 > RBC074 > RBC074. The sequence goes on from JAJNQA010000018.1 coordinate 104,554, forward strand.
GCGCGGTTCCGAAGGCACGGGCATTTCCGCCGAAACCAATCTGCCGACCGAATGGAGTCCGGACAAAAACGTCAAATGGAAAGCCGCGTTGCCGGGACGCGGCCATTCGTCGCCGATTGTTTGGGGAAACAAGATTTTCCTGACCACGGACATCGAAGGCGATGTCGTGGCTGGCGCAAAAGCGGTAAAGCACATGATCGAAGGTCAGGAATTTCTCCATCCCGATTCGGTCGGGGCTGACCGCAACCATACCTTCAAAGTGCTTTGCGTGGACCGCGCCACGGGGAAAATTCTGTGGGAGCAGCAGGCGTACACGGGCACGGTGTATGACGGACGCCATCGCAAAGGCAGTTATGCCGCGCCGACGATGGTCACCGACGGTCAGCACGTTTACGCCTGGTTCGGCGGCGAAGGGGATGGGCTGTATTGCTACGATTTGAACGGCAAGCTGATGTGGAAAACGCCGATTGCCAAAATCGCCAGCGTTGGCATGGGGCCGAGCACTTCGCCCGTGCTGGCCGATGATGTCGTCGTGCTGCAATGCGACGAAGACGAAGGCAAAAAATCCTTCATCGCCGGCGTGGACAAAAAGACCGGCAAGGAAATCTGGCGCACACCGCGTCCCGTGCAGGCGGGCTGGTCAACGCCGCTGGTCGTCAAAACCGCCAAAGGAACCGAAGTCGTTGCCAGTGGGTTTGAATGGATCATTTCCTACGAACCGAAAACCGGCTCAGAGTTGTGGAAGATGAAGAGTTTTCAGAGCAACGCGCTGCCCACGCCGCTGGTCGGATTCGGAATGGTTTACGCGTATTCGGGCTATCCGACGAAAAAGACGCTGGCCATTAAATTGGGCGGCTCGGGCGACATTTCTGAAACAGGCCTGGCCTGGAGCTACGACAAAGGCACGGCCTACATTCCTTCTTCGATCCTGTACGGCGACAATCTTTACCTGATGACGGATCGCGGCATTCTGACCTGCCTGGACGCCAAAACCGGAAAGCTGATTTATGAAGGCGGTCGCATTCCTGTGCCGGCGACCTTCACGGCATCGCCCGTGGCGTTTGACGGCAAGATTCTGCTGACCAGCGAAGACGGCGACACGTACGTCGTCAAAGCCGGATCGAAGCATGAAATTCTGGCGACCAATTCCGTGGGTGAGCCGGTTTATGCTTCTCCCGCAATCTCTGATGGAATGATCTTCATTCGCGGAGAAAAGAACCTCTACTGCATCAGTAACAAAAAGTAACCGGAGGCAAGAATGAATAACAAAAAACTGTTTTTCGGATTTGTTTTGTTACTGGGTTTGCTGAGTTTTGCGTCCGCGTTTCAGAAAACGAACTTCAGCGGCAACTGGACGCTGGACAAGCTCAAAAGCTTCAGCAATCCGGCGGGGCTGGAACAATCGGCGACCATTACGCACACCGGCGACCAGATCAAGTTCGACACCAAACTGAAAACCACGCGCGGCGGCGAACAGGCGGTGGTGGAAACTTACACGCTGGACGGCAAGGAAACGGAATTCAAACCTGCTGCGCCGCCCAATGCCACGGGCAAACGGACGGCTTCATGGTTGCCGAACGGGCGCGGCGTTTTGATTCGGGACGAAATCAGCGTGGATGGCAAAGTCGTCGCGACGACAACGCGAAAATGGACGCTTGCCACGGATGGCAAGTCTTTCACCGTGGATTATTTCACGGACAATGCGAATGGCTCGTTTGAGTCCAAGCGTATTTTCAACAAAGTCGAATAACGCGCCGCGAAGAACTTGAATCCTGATGGGGCAGTGGTTAGCATCACTGCCCCAAGTCTTTTTTAGACCCGAATTCAAACTGAAGATCGTCGTATGAAACAAAAACTCCTGAACGGTTTCTCGCTCGCAGTGTTTTGTCTGGCCGGCAGCCTGGTCTGTTTCGCTCAGACCACCAACTGGCCGCAATGGCGCGGGCCGCAGGGAAGCGGAATTTCCACGGAAAAGAACCTGCCTGTGGAATGGAGCGCGGACAAAAACATCCTGTGGAAAGTGCCTGTTCCCGGACGCGGCCATTCTTCGCCCGTGGTTTGGGGCGACAAAATCTTTCTGACCACCGACATCGAAGGCGAAGTCGTGCCCGGCGCGAAAGCCGTCGAACACGTCCGCAGCGGCAAGGTCTGGGTGCATCCCGACGCCGTTTCCGGAGACCGCAAACATACGTTGAAGGTGCTTTGCCTGGATCGAAAAACCGGGAGGCTGCTGTGGGAAAAAGTCGCGTATGAAGGCACTGTGTATGACGACCGCCATCGGAAAAACACTTACGCTTCGGGCACGCCCGCCACGGATGGCAAATTCGTGTATGCGTTTTTTGAATCCGAAGGGCTGTACTGTTACGACTTCAAAGGCAAGCTGGTCTGGAAAACTTCGGTCGGCAAAATCAGCAAGGTCGGAATGGGGCCAGGCACTTCGCCGGTGCTTCACGATAATTTGGTGGTTTTGCAGTGCGACATCGAAGACGGCGGGCCGGATATTTCCTTCCTGACCGCCGTGGACAAACGCACGGGCAAGGAAGTCTGGCGCGTCAAACGCAGCCATCGCAAGACACACGCTACGCCGCTGATTGTGCGCAGCGGCAATCGCGCCGAATTGATCACCAACGGTTGGGAAACCGTCGTCGCTTACGACCCGGCGACGGGCAGAGAGTTGTGGAATTGCCCGGGCGTCAGAGGCTGGGGAATTCCCAGCCCGGTTGCCAACAGCGAAATGGTGTTTGTTGCCGCCGGATACCCGAACAAACGCGCGATGGGCATTAAATTTGGTGGGGCGGAAAACCTGACCGGCAGCCAACAGCCTGTTTGGAGTTATGACAAAGGCACGGCGTATGTCGCTTCGCCGATTTTGTATGGCGAGTACCTGTACCTGATCAGCGACAAAGGCATTCTGACCTGCATTGACGCCAAAACTGGAGAAATCAAATATGAAGGCGGCAGAGTTCCCATCCCGGCCAGCTTCAGCGCCTCGCCCATCGCTTTCGACGGCAAACTGTTTTTGACCAGCGAAGACGGCGACACTTTCGTCATCAAAGCCGGACCGAAACACGAAGTCCTGGGCACGAATTCGCTGGATGAACCAGTGCTGGCTTCACCGGCCATCGCCGCCGGAAAAATCTTCATTCGCGGCGAAAAGAGGCTCTTTAGGAATTGCCGGAAACTCCACCACATCTTGTGATCTCAAATCCCGAAGAGCTTGAAGCCTTCGAGATCAAGCCAGACTCGTTGAAACAGATGCGCAATGTTCGTGATTCCATAACAGCGCCGTTTGAGGACT
>JAJNQA010000031.1 GCA_021155085.1 Heliomicrobium sp.
TACCCGCTCGCTACCGCTCGCGGTACTGATTCGGCGGGATGGAATATGTCACCGTAGCTTGGGCGACCGGTTCGGTTTCGCCTTCGGAAAACATCTGCACATCGCCAACCGCCAGCCGCTGACCGAGTTTCAGCAACCGGCATTCGGCGATCACATCCACCGGCGACGGTTTGCGCAGAAAGTTGATATTCAAACTGGTCGTCACGGCCAGCGCCACCGGACCGATCATCGAAAGCACGGCGAAATACATCGCCAGATCCGCCAGCGTCATCAGCGCCGGGCCGGAAATGGTTCCGCCGGGACGCAAATGGCGCGAATGATAGAGCAATCGAATCCGCAGGAATTTGTCTTCAATCTCTTCGATCCGAAAGCCGAAGCCGTCCATCTGAGGAAAATGCGCCTGAGCGAAGGCTTCAAGTTCCGATGCGGTCATCACTGGCATGGTGCAACACTCCTTGGCGAAAACAAGCAACAGAGCAAAAGTTTGCAGCCCTTTTTATTTTCCATTGATCAGTTGTCATTTTTCATTTGCCATTGCCAGAAACGCGCGTTGTTACAATGCAATGACAATTGAAAAATCCAAAAATATAGACTTCGAGAAAAAGACGTACCGCGGACTGTTAGTCCGCGGAAGCATTCTGAGAAGTTCCTTTTCTGAATCCAAAGGGTTTGCCCGCCACGACATCAGCCGACTAACAGTCGGCTGTACAATTCATTTTCTTAAAAGCTATCGCAAATGAAAAATGGAAAGACGCTCAGACGTAAAATACAACAGGCCACGAAGGAGAGCTATCGAGCTTCGCGTCGTGGCCTGTTGTGGGAATTCATCTCGTTTAGCCGACCTGGCGCGCCAACAGGATGTGTTCGCGCGTCTGCGGCGTCGGGTTGGGCTGATTGTCGGCGATGGACAAACCGCCGATGAAAATCTTCTTCGGACCGCCTTTGATTTCAGAGGCGTTTCCGGCTTCCAGATCGTTGATTTCAATTGCCTGTTCGGTCAGCCGAGTGTTCGATTCGTTCATGTTTTGCGACTTCATTTTGTTTCCCTCCATGGGTTGATGTTGATGTGATTGATTGCGAATAAAACAGTTATTTTCTGGGTGGTTTCGGGCTGCTGATGGGCAGGTTCGGCGATGGCAATTTCGTCCCGCCGACAACTGCCTCATCATTTGTTACCGCCAAATCCTTGATTTCGATTGATTGATCGTTCTGTTCTTTCATTCCTTCTCCTGTTCGGTTGATTCCATTCTTGTTTAGTGTTGAGCGCTTCTTTCGTGCTCATCTGTAAAGGCGGAAAAGCGGATTGAAAACTATCATCACGGCGGAAATATTATTCGCCGCTGTTGACGAAGCGCACGGTCGTGCGCAAACCGACGACCAGCCGGACATCCGTCTCCTGCAAGGCGCGCAGTCAAGGCACGGGCGCGATTATCAGCAACGAGAATTTCCGCCTCGGCGCGCGCCTCTTCCGTCTCGACCGAAGCCGTTTCGTTGGCCACGATGCGGCGTTCTTTGTCGCGGCGGCCGCCTGGGAGTCCTGCACGGCATGAAAGATTGCTCAGGCGTAAACACGCGCCAAACTATCCGTGGCCCAGTTCCAGTTTCCGCCACTGGCTGACGGCGGCGCGGCACTGTCCCGTTGACTGAGCGAATGCGCCAGGCGGTCAAAATTCTGCTGTCTTTTCAGATTGATGCAATGATGCGCCATCACCTTGCGCGCGGTCAGCCAGGGGCCTGATGCACTTTCCAACCCCGCCGTTTCGCCATCAGAAAGCAGCACCAGCTCAACTCGGGTTTCGGGTTGTTCCGCCAGCAGATGTTGCAACAGCCGCTCAACACGTCCCGGCGCGGGGTTGGCGCCGAGCCTGCCGACCAGCAGCACAACATTGGCACGCTGCACGCCCAATTCCGTCCACGCCTGCGCTTGCGGGTGGGTTTGATAAACGACGAACCGGCGTCCGCGGCTCTGCTGATCAATCCATTGCTGATCATCCCGCGCGGCAAAGGAGCAAGTCTGCGATTGGCGAAATAGCGGAAGGTGAATGCGCTTTGTCGAACCCAGTTTGGCAAAAGCTTCCGTCAACGCGGCGGCAAAATCGGCCAGGTGCGTTTCGTCGCTGATGGCGACCAGCGTAACGGTGATGGGTTCAGGCGCGGGCGGCTGGCTTTGTGGCAGAACCAGATGCAACAGTTGTGTAATGTTCTTCAGACTATCCATAGCTTTCCCTCCCCGAAACAAGGTGACGCGGGTGATCTCCGCTCACTTGTTAAGGCGGAAAGAAACACGAAAAACTATCATGGTGGCGAAAGGTTTCGTTTCGAGCGCCTCGTCTTCGCCAGCGTCTGTAAAGCAGAAAAGCGGTGAAAACGGCAGACAGGCGGCGGCCACCACCAGATAAAACCAATCGCTCCAACTGCACCTTACGCAGCGCTGCACGGAAGACACAACCGTCTTCACTCTCGGCTCACGACTGGGAATGTGTCTGCTGTCAATCGCTACTGAGAGATGAGCAAATCACAATTCTCCCTGCTTTTTGAGGAATTGGCCGCGGCGTATTCCGGATGTTGCGCCAATAATGCGGGCAGCGTGACTGCTGCCGTACACATTGCTTCGTAAATATCTTCACCCATCCCGATGATCCGGTCTTCATTTTTGTAACTGAGAAGCACCTGATAAGACTGCCTGCCTCCGTCCAATGGAGAGACAAATAAACTGGCGGCTTCGGCCAGTCGTTTTTGCACACGCTCACAGAGTTCTTCCAAAGCCGTCCAGTGCTTTGTCGGATCGGACGGGGCGTTCGCCTCCCAAAAACCCGCCATTACCAATTCTGCCTTCAGCTTTTCCTGCCGGGAATAATTCATGGCCATGCTCCCTCTATGCGCAGCTTATGCGTGGATTCAAATCAGACGTGTATGAATTATCAGATTTCGCTGGGGATTGCGGATTGGAGAGGCGTTGTTGGAATCAAACAGTTTCCGATGATGTAGTCAAATCCTAACTGCTCAGAGTGTTCCAGTGACGACAAGAATTGGGAATTGAAAATTTGAAATTGGAGATTGAAATGCAGGTAAAGACATTCCTACCGCTCTTCCAATTCCTCAATCACCAATTTTCAATGTCCAATTCAACCGGCCTGAGCAGTTACATCAAATCACTCTACAGTCTTGTTTTTATACTTGGGGAGTACAAATGTTTTAACGCCATCATCGTGCCAAAGCCAAAAATTTCTCATTTTATTTCTTGGAAAATTAGCTTCTCGCCATAAGACTTTTAACAGCACTCTTTACATAAATGTGAATCAGGGGTTAAAAACTAAAATCAAGTAAGCAACGGTCAGCTTGCCCCAGCAATGGATTTTCAGTGCATCGTCGGAGCGTACCGCGCTGGCGTGGTGAATCTGGGTTTTCTTTTGCAGCCAGTTGAAGAAGCC
>JAJNQA010000034.1 GCA_021155085.1 Heliomicrobium sp.
CACGTCGCCGTACCTGTTCGTTAGCTGTCTTCATCAACTCGCGCAATTCTTCGCGTTGCTCTTCGGTTAATTCGGCGACGAATCTTGTAGGGGTCTTCATGATTTAGGATTATGCCATAACGATTTTGCCGACCAACTTACCTCTTCCAAGCGAAACTGGCCCTGAGAATTTGTTCTTGTCATTACTACTAAGTCATCACCGCCATGTTTCTCCATTTTAAGGAGGCGCAGAAAAACTTGAGCATTTGAAACAGGGTACCCTTGTTTATTGATAACCCTTCCCGTAATAGTATATTTCTCTTGATTATCTGTTGCTGGCAAATTATGTGTGAAAAGCAAAATCAGGCCAAGTAGTGAACCAAAAACCTCTCTAAAGATAGTATTATGGAAAGTTTTACTGTCCATTTTGCACCGCCTGATTAATCTGATCTTTACACTTGTCCACTATTGCTTGCGTGTTTTGACCTGATTGAGAGCTGTCGCCGCCATCATTGGGAATCAACCAGCTACCATCACTTTTTTGTATTAAGTGGGCCAACTCGTGTAAGATCATCGTCATTCGAGCCTGCTCAGAACCTGCGTTAAATCCTCCTACATTCGGGCGACGTTCCCCTGCATGGCCTTGGTGAGTGTACATCACGTTAAAGAATGGCCCTTCCAAGTTAACAGTGACGTTGGTTGGTAGCCGGTAATTAACGCCATTGTTTTTTTCTATTTGCAGTGTCTGGTACGTTCATCTGTATCCCTGTGTCTCGACGGTCGTTTAAGGTTCCTACCGCTCCTACGAGCATTGGTCCTAACTCACCTAGGATGTGTTGCAATGCTGCCAAGTTACCTCCAAAAAAATCACTGCAAGAGTTTTTGTTGCCGAATATAGATAGAGATTGAAGGTAAGCTCTAATAACCAAGAGTTGTTGATCGTCAGGCCCACCGCCCTCACCGCCGCCACCACTATCCACTGGTCCTTCCTCTGGAAGAAAATATCCATCCAATCCGATTCCTCCTGATATTGGCCCACTTACGGTTGCAGTGACTTGAACGGTACGATTTTGTATCCACCATTCCAACGCTTGCAGCGTACTAACAGGTATGCCTGTTGTTCCTGTTGGATCGGCATAGTTTACTGGATCATTTTCAACATAAGCATAGCGGTTCAGACTCTGTGGTCGTTTCAAGTTTGCCGCCTTTAATCCTCTTGGATCAGGCTTCGTGAACCTTCCCTTTGCGGAGTTATACATTCTCACCTGAGCATAATCCAGCCCTGTCACTATATCCCGCTCATACCCCGTGAACTTCTTCAAGTTCAGATTATTGTTGCCCGACGAAGACCATTCATTCAGCATCTGCCCGAAAGGATCGAAGTGTCCTTTGTAAGCCAAGTTTCCGTTTGCGTCGGTCATTGCCCTGGAATTGCCCAGATGATTTGTATGCAGCCAGTAAAACTGTCCATCCGTCGCTTGCATCGCCACCACTTTGGTGCCGTTGTAGACATAAGCCCGCTGCACACCCGCTTGAGTCACTTCCATCACCGACTGCCCCAGCGCCGACGAATAGATGTAAAAGACGCTTGCCCCGCCATCCGTCACCCGCACGCGCTTGCCGTCGCCGTCGTAGCCATAAGTGCTCGTCCCGCTATTGACCGACTTCAGCCGGTTCACCGCATCATACGCAAAGGTTTTCCCCTCACCGCTGACCGTGTTGCCCGCCGCGTCGTAGCTGTAAGTCGTCTGCGTCACCCCATCAAGCGCCACGCTTTCCAGCCGGTTGGTGGCTGGCGCGCCATTCCCGCTGGTTGCGTAGTTGTAGGTCAGCCCGAAGTTGACGCTCTTGATATTGCCCCACTCGTCGTACTGGTAAAACCGTCCGTCGCCCGACCAATTCGCTTCCTTTAATCGGTTATATCCGTCGTAGCTGTACGTCGTGGTGTACTGCGGGTCAATGTTGTCCGTGATCTTGCGGATGCGGTTGTTATTGTTGCCCTGCGCGTCGTAGTAATCGTACTGGTAATCAATGATCTTGTCGGCGGAGTTCGTCACCCGATCCACCTTCATCGAAATCGGCTGACTGCGGTCGTCGTTGTAACCCATTTGAAGCCGCCGCCCATTGCCGTAATGCACGCTGCTGAGCGCTCCGCTCGAACGGAAGCTGAGCGTATTTAACACGTTGGTGGAGTTGGTATCGCTCGCTCCGGCAATCAGGTCCGTCCCGACGCTGGACAGTGCGCCGACCGAATTGTAAGCGTAATTGATCGTCTTGTTGAACACGCCGCTGAAGACCGGGCAGCCCTGCTGCGTAATGGTCACGGTCGCCGTCGTCAGGGTGTTGGCCGAAGTCAGCGGCAAACCGCCCGTCACGTTCTGCAAATAAAACACCGTTCCGTTCGTCGTCTGGTTGGCGATGGCGCTGCCGCTCGTGCCGCCGCTGCCGACCAGCGGGCCATTTGGCGCGCCCCGGCGAATCTGCACCGCCGTCACGCCCGTCGCCGACCACGTCAACGTCGGCGCACCCTGCCCGCTGCTGTCGCAGACCTGAATCGGATTCGGGCTGGCCGACAGCGTGCCCGTCGGCGGATATTCCAGCCCAGTGAAATCCTGCTGCTTGTCTTCGGTCATCTCGAAATCCACTTCGGACGGCAAAAAGACGTAGCCATTCTTGCTGACCGTCAGGCGATAGGTCGCGCCGTCCGGCAAATCCTCGACCATGAAATACCCCAGCGACTGGCTGTTGGACGAAGTCTGCACGGAAGGATTCGGCCCCTGTTGCGGATCGTCCAGCCGGTTGGCAGTGACGGTCGCTCCGCCGATGCCTTGATTGGTGGCGGCGTGCCGGACAATTCCGGTGATGGAGCGATTCGACATCATCGCCTGCGCGGTTCGCCGTTTGGCCGTAGTTCGCGCGGGCTGCTCGGGTTGTGCTGTTTGCCCGGGTCGGGAAACTTGTGGCATCGGTTCTGGCTGAATCTGCTGCGCGATTTGCACGGGGTCTTTGGCAACCGGCACAAAGCCGGTTTGCTCCGTCACCTGGTAATTGACCTGCCGCACCTGGTCGGCCAGGTTGTAGGCGTAATTCAAGGTATGGAAGCGATTGGCCAAACCGGTGAAGGTCCGCTGTTCGCTCTGCAATTGGCGGTAACTGTTGTAGGTGTAACTGGTCTGCCCTTCGCCGTCGGTTACTGAACTGCGCGCGCCGTAGGCGTCATAGCTGTACACCACGGTCGGCGTCCCGTCGGAGTAGCTGACATTGGCCGGCAGATTCCGCGTGTTGTAGGTGTAGGCCGCCGTGATGTTCCGCTGGTTCGACACCTGCCAGACTTGATCGTTCGCCGTGTAGGTGTAATTGACCGTGCCGCCTTCCGGCGTCGTTTCGCTGGCCAGCCGCCCGTAGCCGTCGTAGCTGAAGTAGCGATACTGAATCTTGCTGCCCGAATTCTCGCTGTGGCGAATCTCGACCAGCCGATCCAGCGCGTCGTAAAAATACTCCGCCTTGCTGTAGACGCCGCCGTTCGTCAGCCCGTTATTGAATTCGATGGCTTCCACCATTCGTCCCAAAGCGTCGCTTTTGGTCTGGGTTGAATGCCCCAGTTCGTCGGTCACCGTCGTTTGCGCATTGCCCGCGCAACCGCAGCCCGCGTAATTGAACTGCCGCGTGTTTCCGTCCGGCAGTTCGACCAGCTTCAATCGCGATAATTCGTCCCGCGTCAGGTGTGTGAACGTGTCTATGAATTCTTGCGCCGTCGTTTGGAAAGGTTCGGTCTGTGTCGTCCAATTTCCGTTGATCGGCAAAACCTTCGAGGAGTCTTCCACCTGCCCGATTTTGTCAAACACCGTGATCTGCCCGGCGTATTTGCCGCTGGTTCCGTCCTGAATTCCGTCACTTGCGCGACTCTGCGCGTCAACCAACTTTACTTTTCCGGATGGGGCGCGCGCACTGAAGATGGCGTTGATTTGACGGTGCGGCCCGCGACGCCTGCTGGCTTGTTGGAAATTGTTGTCCCCACCGGCAGTCAGCGGGTGAAAATCGAACTCTCGCCCGGAATGGCTGAGCGCTGGGGGCAATATTTGAGCGCATTTTCGTTACTAATTTTGCTGGCAATCGTTACCGAATCGGAACTCTATCGCCAAGCAGCGTCTCGGGCGGAAAGTACCTGAGATTCAAATAGGCTTTCATCTCCGCCGCCAGTTCGCGAAGGCTCTGGTAATCAATCTTGTTGTTCTTCAGCCGCAGATCACCGGCCATTCCCACGGCATCGAGCCCAAGCTGATTGGCGATGTAGAGCGCGCGGGGCAGGTGGTAACCTTGCGAAACCAGTACGGCGCGTTCCAGGCCGAAGATTTCTTTGGCACGCAGACAGGTTTCGTAGGTCGAACGCCCGGCGTAATCCACGATCACATCTTTCGCGGCGACAGCGTGTGTAATCAGATACTCCTGCATTGCTTTCGGCTCGTTGTAACTTGGATGGCGGTTATCGCCGGAGACCAGAATCCGATCCACCTTTCGCGCCAGGTAGAGTTCGATTGCCGTGTCTACGCGGTCTTCCAAAATCGGAGAAAGCTCGCCGTTGCCGTAGACGCTGGCGCCGAAGACAATCGCCACGCGCGGACGCCCCCAAAGGCTCGTATCCAGTTCGTTGATATTTGTGATGATTCGGTCGTCATAGCCATGCACTTGAAAATGGACATATGCGAAGGCCAGGCCAACGGCAAGCAGGAGCAAAAGAAGGAAAAGACGGCTGCGTTTCATCATCAATTCAGGACGCCCAGGCACGGCACTTTGAGTAAAGTATTCAGCTCAATGGCTATCAGACTATTTCATCAGCGAAACTGTCAAGCAGTGTTTGATCTGGCAAAGTTTTTTGCCCTTCATTTCCCAAAATAGCTCTCTGCATTCGCCTTTTTCGGGGGTCCTATGGTATCTTCGCGGACTTCGATCATAAGCAATTTTTCCACAGGAGGGTTAATTCGATGGCTAAAAGGTGTCAAGTGACAGGCAAAAAGCCCATGTCGGGCAACAACGTCTCGCACGCCAACAACAGAACCAAGCGCCGCTTTGAGCCGAACTTGCAGTGGCATCGTTTCTGGGTACCGAGCGAAAACCGCTGGGTGCGGCTGCGCGTGACGGCTCGCGGCATCAAGACGATTGATAAGCTGGGCATCGAGAAAGTGCTGACGAACATTCGCGCCAATGGCGAGCATGTCTAGTTTGCAATCTTTTGCTTACACAAATCGAACCGCCAGGAGATTCAAGAATCAATCCCTGGCGGTTCATTTTTTGGGCCGGCTTCTTTAGTGCATCCTTTCGCTTTTACGGTTTAGGAACGGCAGCTTGCTCAGCCAAGGCCTTTTTCACTTTGCCCAGCATCTGCCGCACCTGCTCCGCGTCCGGCGCCTCCGGGTCTTCGCGCAAATAAGCTTCAAGCTGCCCCGCTGCCTGATCCAATTTTTGCCGGCGGAGATGGAGATTGAAAAGATGTTTGCGGACGTAAACCATCTCCTTTTTCCCCATCTCCAATGCTCGCGTCAACTCTTTCTCAGCGCGGTCGAATTCCGGCGGAGTCTTTGACATCAGCGCCAACCCCAGATTGAGGTGGCCCATCGGATAGGTGCCATCCAGCCGGATGCCGTTTTCCAAAGCGGTGATGGCTTCGTCAAATTGGCGCTGATGAACAAACAGAATGCCGAGATTGATATGCGACAAGGCGAATTTCGAATTGACAGCAATGGCGCGTTCAAACATTGCCTGGGCGTCTGCGGATTTGTTTGTGACCGAATATTGTTCGCCCAGCTTGTTCAGAGCATAAAGATAATCGGGAAAAATTCTGACCGCTTCCTGAAGTTTCGCGCAGGCGTCTTCCGGCCTGTTATGACGCGCCAGTTTTACTCCTTGATCGTAGGCCTTCCTGGCGGCCTTCGGCACGTCCTGCATATCGGCAACGGAAAGAATCTTATTGGCCGGTTTGAAAGTGGGCTGACTGTTCTTGTCTTTTAGGAACACCTGCACGGGAAAGGTCCTCGCGAAGTTGCCATACACTTCAACAGGCTCCTGGCTGGTTTCGTAGACTTGGCCGTCAGTTGGGACAGTGACTTTATAGGAATTATTTGGCAGGTTCCGGAATTCAAAATTGCCGACCGAATCAGAGAAAACCTCCTGCGCGATCCCGCCCGTACTCAATTCCAAAACAACACGAATCCGCTGTTCCGGCATGGTGCCCGATGGCATGAAAATTTTGCCGCGTACCGTGTGTGCCGCTGCTGGTGCGGAGGTGCGACTGGAATTCCCCGGGTTGTTTCCGCCGCCGGTTTGCTGTGCGCGTGCTGACGCAATGAGGCCAGAAAGCGTGGCGAAGAGTAGAAAGAATTTTGGAAGAAGGCTCAGAAGAAGAACTAATTGCGGCTTCATACACACCTCCGAGGAAAGGGAAAGCGGGAGGAAGGAGGAAAACCTTCGCTCGGAGCGCACGCACCTGACAGTCAGACGATATCTTCAAATCCGGTTCTCGTCATGATCAAGTACTCCAAGTGTTGCGGGGAGTGCAGATGGCTTTCCAGAGAACATGCGCACAAAGCAATTATCCGTTAGCGCCATTTTCGCCGGGACCGGATTCTTCTCCGTCCTCAAAATCGTCGTCATCAAAATCATCGTCGCCCAGCTTGTCATTGATCAGTTCTTTCAATTCTTTACCGGGCTTGAAATACGGCACGCGCTTGGCAGGAATATCAACCGGCTCACCGGTCTTCGGATTGCGACCCCGCCGGGCGTCGCGCTGGCGCACGCGAAAGCTGCCAAAACCGCGAAGCTCTATTTTGTCTCCACGATTCAGCGCCTGAATAATGTTTTTGAAGACTTCGTCTACGATTACTTCCGAGTCTTTTTTGGTCAGCTCTGCTGCGCGAGCTACCTCTTCCACCAACTCTGCTTTGGTCATCGCTCCTCCGTTTGACGGTGAGTTAGGATCAAACATCAGATCAACAACTGCATAATCCGTGTTTCCCACAAACGCGCTTACTTCCACTGGTATTTGAATTTCACCGAGGTGTCCATGTCCAACAATTGTTTGGGCAACTGACTGGGTGAAAAATCGTTGATCTTCGTTGAGCCGAAAAACAGATCCAGCAGGCTGAAGCCTTCCTTGGGCTTCGGCGGAGTCACAAGTTGCGGCTCGCCTTTGATGCCAACCAGTTTGGCCGTGGCTTTCACCGCATCTTCGTAATTGCCAATTTCGTCAACCAAGCCATTTTTCACCGCAGATTCGCCGGTATAAACACGGCCATCAGCCAATCCTCTGACCTTGACTTCGTCCAGTTCGTTGCCCTGAGTGCCCTTCCCTTTTCGGCCTTCGGTCACTGCCCCGACGAACTGGGCGTAAAGTTCGTCAATCATCTTTTGAAAGTACTCTTTCTCTCGATCGGTTAAATCACGCGTCGGCGAGCCTGTGTCCTTAAACTCGCCGCTTTTGAAAACCACGGGTTTTACTTTCGCCCACTCGGCCAATTCCTTGTAGTTAACCCATTCGGCGATGACGCCGATGCTACCAGTGACTGTTCCCTGATTCGCGAAAATCTTATCCGCCGGACAGGCAATGTAATACCCGCCGGAAGCAGCAACGGAAGCCATCGAAACAATGATGGTCTTCTTTTTTTCTTCCTTGACCCGTTTGACCTCGCGATAGATTTCCTGCGAAGCGGAGACGCCCCCGCCCGGACTGTCAACGCGTAAAATAATCGCCTTGACCCGGGAATCCTCACCATACTGTTTGAGATGGCGATTCACGGACTTGGCCATCCCATCGTCAATCACACCTTCAATTGGGATCACCGCAATTCGGTCGCCGCCGCCAGTCATCAAGTTGTCACCGTCAGCCAGCATGGCCATGGCAACAAAAAGCAGAACAGCCACCAGGCATAAAGCGGCGAATCCGCCCAAGATGATCCAAGTCAGAGTGCTTCTTCTCATAAAACGCGCAACAGGCGGCCTGCAAAAAGGCTGAGCGAAAAAGGAAATAGTGGTCAGCAATCAATGGTTGTCTGCCAGCCGCCTGCTAAAACCGCCGAGGCTGCCAACAAAGAGCAATTGATCACTGACCACCGACAACCAACAACCAACTGCCAGCTAATTCTTCGAGTCGTCGTTGCCTTTGTTGTAGTCAGCGACTTCAAAGAGGCCAGCCATGCCCGAATCACCCGATGAATAGCTGCGCACATCAATAATCGGTTCATCCTTACCGACGGCACGTGCTGACAGGCCGATCTTGCGCGCTTCGCGATCCATTTTGAGGATCTTGAATTGCTGTTTCTGACCGACTTTGATTGCATCTTCCGGCTTGTCAACGTGCTGTTCCGACAATTCGGAAACGTGGCACAAACCTTCGATGCCGTCTTCCAATTCAACGAATGCGCCAAAATTGGCAAAGCGCGTGACCTTGCCGGACACCACATCACCGAGTTTGTGCGTGTCGAAGAAACGATCCCAGGCGTTTGGTTCCAGATCCTTGATCGAAAGCGACAGGCGGCGGCCTTCGATGTCAATTGCCGTGATCACGGCTTCGACTTCCTGGTTTTTCTTCAGAGCTTCACTTGGATGTTTGATACGCTTTGTCCAGGAGATGTCCGAAACGTGAACGAGACCATCAATGCCGTCTTCGATTTCGACGAATGCGCCGAAGTCAGTCAGATTGCGGACGCGGCCTTTGACGCGGGTGCCGATGCCATAACGCGCGGCAATCGTATCCCACGGATTCGGCTCAATCTGCTTGATGCCCAGGCTGATGCGGCGATTGTGTTGATCAACCTCCAGCACCACGGCTTCGACCTCCTGCCCGGGCCCAACCAATTTGGACGGATGCTTGACTCGCTTCGACCAGCTCATCTCGGTCACATGCACCAATCCTTCAACGCCCGGTTCAAGTTCGATAAAAGCGCCGTAATCGGTAACCGAAGCGACCTTGCCCTTGACGCGAGTGCCAATGGCATAACGCTCAACCGTTGTGGCCCACGGATCCGGAATCAGTTGCTTATAACCGAGACTGACGCGCTCTTTGTCGCGGTCGAACTTGAGAATCTTGACCTGAATGTTCTCGCCAACCTTGAACAACTCGCTCGGATTCTGGATGCGGCCCCACGACATGTCCGTGATGTGGAGCAGACCGTCAATTCCACCGAGGTCAATAAACGCACCATATTCGGTGATGTTTTTGACCTGGCCTTCGATGACGATGCCCTCTTCCAGATTCTTGAGAGTTTTCTCCTTCGCGCTGTTGACAATCTCTTCCAGAACGACTTTGCGCGAAAGGACGATGTTGCCGCGCTTCTTGTTGACCTTGATCACGCGGACTTCGATCTCTTTATTGCGGAAGCTGTCAAGGTTGCGCACCGGACGAACGTCCACCTGGCTACCAGGCAGGAAGGCTTGAATGCCGCCGATATCCACGCGCAAACCACCTTTGATGCGGTCAGTCACGCGGCCAATGACATTGGTGCCCTCTTTGCTCGCCCTTTCGATCTGATCCCATGTTTGCAGACGCAATGCGTCAGCGCGGGAAAGTTCGACGTAGCCTTCATTGTTTTCGAGTTGTTTAACAAAAACGTCAATCTCGTCGCCTGGCTGGACGGTGATCTTGTCGCCATCCTTGAACTCGGCAATCGGAACGATGCCTTCGGATTTGTATCCGACATCAATCACGACGACCTGGTCGGTAATCTTGACGACGCGCCCTTTGACGACTTCGTTTTCGTTAATCTCGGAACTATGCGCTTGTTCATGTGCGGCGAGAATCTTGCCAAAATCCATCTCATCGCCTTCGGCGGTTTCGACGGGTTCAGCAGCTTCTTTTGCGGCTTCGGCGATGACAGGAACGGCATCGGCTTCTGCCGGAGCAGGAATGAACGCGACTTCCGGAGCAGTTGCGGTTGCGGCGGCTTCGGCAGTTTCAGCAATCGTGGGCGCTGAAACCGGTTGTGCGCTCTCGACGGCGGCTTGGACGACTTCCGGAGCTTCGCTCAGGCCGAGAGCGGGTTGACTAACATTGTTGGTTGACATTGAGACTGGACTTCCTCCTGGGAAAACTACACGAGTCACTCTTGCAACTCGGCTGACGGCAATCCCCGGCTTTTCTCAGTTGAATTGATTCAATTGATGACGGGAAAAATTTGCCGATCTGAAAGAGCTTGGATAATAAACCTTTAGCGCGGATTTGCCAACGCTTTCTCGATTTCTCGTAATCTTTCGACCACCTGCTGGATCATCCAATCGGGTGTCGAAGCCCCGGCGCCCACGCCAATACGGCTCGCGCCACGCAAATCTTCGGGGTTGATCTCATCAGCGGTTTCGATCAGCATCGTGCGCGGGCATTTTTCGCGGCCGGTTTCAACCAGCTTGTTGCTGTTGGCGCTATGCCTTCCGCCGATGACATAAAGCAAATCCACTTCGCCGGACAGGTCGCGAATCGCGCGCTGATTTTCTTCAGTCGCATCGCAAATCGTTTCGCAGACCTTTAACTCGCGCGCCTTTTGGCGAAGCGCATCAATAATGGCGCTGTATTTCTTCGGACTGATCGTCGTTTGCGCAATCGTGCCAATGCGGTCAAGCTGCGGTAAATGTTGAACCTCTTCGACGGTTTTGACGACGAACGCGTCATTATTGATATAACCGAGAATGCCGCTGATTTCCGGATGATTCTTATCGCCGACGACAATGACCGTGTACCCTTCCCGATATAACTCTGCGGCTTTGCGCTGCGAGTAATGCACGTAAGGACAAGTGCCGTCCATGATCTTCAGTCCGCGCGCTTTCAATTCGTCATAAGCCTGTGGCGCCACACCGTGCGCGCGAATGATCACAGTACCGTTTGCCGGCATCGTCAGTTCATCAGCAACAGCGATCCCATCTTTCGCCAGCCGCGCAATCTCCTGGGAGTTATGAATCAGCGGTCCGAGCGTGACGACCGGAAGAGAGTTGGCCTTGTCCAGCGCGCGATACGCCATATCCACGACGCGCTTGACGCCCATACAGAATCCCAAGCTCTCAGCCAAAACAATTTCCATGCGCACCTTTTGAGGGAGTTCGACAGGGGATGAAGACCTACGTAAAGTATCAGTAAATCTACCTCTTTCGAGAAGGCGAGACTCTAAATGTTCGCCTATGCCTTGTCAAACCGATTCCCCTTGCTGCTAGCCCTGCCGCCGTCTCTGTTGCCTGCCGCCGCCCTTTTCACAGCGCGATTCGCCGTTTTCTTCGCAGACTTGCCTGCCAACGCATCGGCCGGCTTGCTCGCCAACTTCCGTGTCGGCCTGCCTGCGGACTTGCTTGCCGGTTTGGCAGCCACCTGGCTGCCAAGCCTGAAGAAGCGCTTAACCTCGGTCTCGCGTAAAAATCGGAACTCTCCGGGCTTTATCTTCTCTTCTTTCAAAAACCCAATCGCGATGCGGCGCAGTTTGACCACCGAATGACCGATGGAATCGAACATTTTGCGGATTTGCTGATTGCGGCCTTCGTGCAGCGTCACTTCATACCAGGCGTTGGTTTCGGTTTCTTCCATCAGGCGAATCTGAGCCGGAGCCGTTTTGACGCCGTCAATTTCGACGCCGCGCGCCAGTTTGTTGATCTGCCATTCACTCGGCTTTCCCTTGACCTTCGCTTCATACACCTTCGGGACATTGTGCGAAGCGTGCGCGATCAAATTGGTGAACTCGCCGTCGTTGGTCAACAAAATCAGGCCTTCGGTATTCAAATCCAATCTTCCCACCGGATGAACCTTGGCGGCGTAAGGGCCGACCAGATCCGTCACAAGCTGGCGCTTTTGCGGGTCGGAGCGGCTGGTCAAATATCCGATTGGCTTGTTCAGCAGAATGTAAACCTTCTCCTGCTGCCCTCTTGGATTGATCAGCTTGCCACGGACTTTAATGTGATCGTTGTCTGGATCGGCTTTCGTGCCGAGTTCGGTCACAACTTTGCCGTTGACGGCGACAGCGCCAGCCTGAATCAATTCTTCGGCCTTGCGGCGCGAAGCGATGCCGGCGGCGGCAATAATCTTTTGCAATCTTTCTTCCATGTCGAATCTCTGAGCAGTTGATGTGAATCGTGCGGAAAGTAGCCGACATTATGCGCGGGGATTCTGTGTTGGCGCAAGTTAGCGGAATACAAGTCAATAACGAAGATCGAAAACAAGCTCGACCGCTTGCTGGAAGAAGGGCTGAGCAATTTTGGCCGATCTGTTCCGGGTCGCTTTCTTGCTCGTCAGGATGCTTCTCAGCGAACGAAGCTGTAAAGTTCATCCTCTTCGATGTTTTCCGCTGAGACTTGGGTGATGACCCTTTTGTCGGCGGTGAGAGCCTGTTAACAGGCAGGCTCTACCCACCCTTGCACAGTGCCCTCAAGACGCGCCACCGCCTCGGAGCATTGATGCACGGTTTCTAAGCTCCATCGTAGCCGAAAGAAACACTCGGTATTGACAAATTTTCTACTGCATGCAAACCAATCGAAAGTGTGCCTGCTCCTACTCCTGCCCCCCTTCCGATCCAAAACTAGAACCTCCGCCGCAAGCCAAAAACTCCGGCCCCAAAGCGGTTGACTTCGTCTGTGAAGACGATGTCAAACGCGCAATTGCCAGAGGCGAAAAGATTTACGTCAATGCCAGGACGATCATCACACCTTCCGCCCGCGACTTGGGCCAGTCGAGCGAAATCTTCGCAAAGAGGAATTAATCGCTCTGCAAAACGGCGAAGACTTCTTCCTCATCGGCTAGTCACGCCAAGTTTTTAGACGGCGTCGTTGGCAAAGCCAAACAAGACGGCGAACGCGACATGGCCGTCGTCAATCCTTGCTTGCAAAGTGCGAAAATGGTTTAGCGGAAAGTTAGGAAGAAGGATTTCAGAAGCTTGGGGCAATCGGGCGCGAAGAATCTCAGAAACAGCGAGCGTTTTGATAATCCAACCCGTAACTACTCCCGAAAATTTCGTGAGTAGTTACGGCTAAGTTGCTCAAAATAAACATCACAGCGACTATACTATTTGACATCACACTTTAAAGACTTAGATATCGCATTTTTTTTTAGATCGGGCATAGGACTTTTTATATCTTTCAGTGAAGTTGAATCACTTTCAGTAATTCTTGATGCAAAGCCCTCAAAATCTCTACTATGGATCGAGATATCGTCGTCTTTAACAATAATACAATAGACAGAGGACATTTTAATTCTGGTTACATTTTCAAAATTGACCCCGTTTGATATTTTACCCCCCCCTAATAATTCACCTTCGGCGCTAACCCAACTGAGGCTATTCCCAAAAGCAGTTTGAGACATCGGCTCTAGCTTTATTATTGATTTTGGAGCCAAATTCAACACTATAAATCGCTCGTAATTCCTTCCTGATACAATCAAGTAATTTATCTGCTTGCTTGAAGCATTGCTTACCAAATAAACATCTTTTTCAGATTGAGGTAACGAGTTCTGATCGCATAACCTAAGCACATTTTCTGATAGCCATTTAATATCTTTGTATTTCTGTGTGAAGCTTAACCGGTCTAAGCTATCACGGTGCTGAAAAATGGCATCCCGAATAACCGTAGCCCCATTTTGAGAAATACTGAACAATATATCGCTGCCAGCTGCCCCATCCCGGATGGCGGCAGAGTTACTACCAAACTTTACAGAGTACGTGCCTTGGGGCGAGTCGGTGATAAAACTATCTTGGCCATACTCGCAGGCAGTCAAGAATACTAGGCAAGCTATAAAAAAGTTTTTCATATTTATAATTCCTATCTGCAAGAATGAAGTGACTATCAGTCCCTAATCTAGCCTCTTCCGCTTATCTTCCACATAAAATCCCTGCTAGCTCTTTTCCCAAATTTTCTTTATTGAGCTTTCCAGCTAACGCTCTTTTCATTGCTTCCCCAGCCATTCGCCCGGCTTTATTGTCCATTAAAGCCGCTATATCCATGCCCCTCGCACGATACTCGCCATTCTTATCCTTGACTTTATGCTTTTCAAAATCAAGATAATCTCTAGCGTTTGACGCTACGCTTAAATCATTTCCTGTGTAGACCTTAACATCTCCGATATAAGGTTCAAGCAGGTTACTTATCTCATCTGCTGAAAGCCCTTTGGGCACATTAAATCCTAAGTAAGATGCAGATGAAGCGCCATTCGATATAGCATACAATGCGTTATGCAATTCAAGCCCAGCTATTGGATCTAGATAGTTATTTCCAGGTAGAACAGCACCTGCATGAGATATAACGTGGGCGTAAAGTTCACCACTTTGTCCACCTTGTCGTAATTCTGTTTTAAATCCTTCAACGGGTAAATTCTGATCATGAATATTCTTGATACCTAAGTTGGTCGGCAAAATCGTTATGGCATAATCCTAAATCATGAAGACCCCTACAAGATTCGTCGCCGAATTAACCGAAGAGCAACGCGAAGAATTGCGCGAGTTGATGAAGACAGCTAACGAACAGGTACGGCGACGTG
>JAJNQA010000036.1 GCA_021155085.1 Heliomicrobium sp.
CGCGCCACCGACAATTGCGGCGCGACCACCGAAGCCAGCTTCACGCTCAATGTCGGCTGCGGCAGCCTGACCGTCAATCCGGCAACACTGATTAACGGCCTGACCTTCGTGCCGTACAGTTCCACCCTGTCGGCTTCGGGCGGCAGCGGAAGTTACACCTTCACGCTGGTTTCCGGCACGCTCCCCGCCGGATTGAGCCTCGGCGGCGACACGATTTCCGGCACGCCGAACACCGCCGGAGCTTCCACCTTCACCATCCGCGCCACGGACGACAACGGCTGCTTCGGCGAACGCAGCTACACCTTGCTGATCGGCAGCACGGGCCTGATGTATTACCCGCTGGCGCGGCCCGTGCGTTTGCTGGACACGCGGCCCGGAGCCAGCGCCAACGCCTGCTTCCAGCCGAACGCGCCGATTCTCGGCGGCACCGTCCGCACGCAACCGGCGCGGGGAACCTGCGAAGGGCTGACCATTCCGCCGAGCGCGACGACCATCACCGGCAACATCACGACGGTGCAATCGGGCGGCGGATTCCTGGCGATTTATCCCAGCGACGCGCCGCCACCGCTGGTCGCCAATTCCAATTACATGCCGAATGAAATCGTCAACAACAGCTTCACCGTCGGCGTGGGCGCAGCGGACGGCGCGGTCAACATCTCCGTCACCACGGACACCGACGTGGTCGTGGACGTAACCGGATATTACGCGCCGCCAACTACGGGCGGTCTGTACTTCCATCCGCTGCCTCGTCCGGTGCGATTGCTGGAAACGCGGCAGGGCTTCACGGGCTGCTTCGCGCCTGCGGCTCCGCTGCAAGGCAGCGTCAACACGACGCAGCAGGGCACGGGAAGCTGTCAGGGATTGACGATTCCTGCGGAAGCGCTGGCGCTGGTGGGGAACGCGACGACGGTCAATCCTTCGGCGCTGGGTTACCTGACGCTCTATCCGGCGGACGCCGCGCAGCCGCTGGTGGCCAGTTCGAACTACGGCGCGGGACA
Organism: Heliomicrobium sp.; assembly: GCA_021155085.1. GTDB lineage: Bacteria > Acidobacteriota > Blastocatellia > RBC074 > RBC074 > RBC074. Next base: position 999 of record JAJNQA010000036.1, read on the forward strand.
GACGGTCAACGGCCCGTTCACGGTGGGCTTGTCGCCGAGCGGCCAGTTCAAAATCTTCCCGCAATGGACGACGGACCTGGTGATAGACATCACGGGCTACTACAGCGCGCAGGCGAACGACGCGAACGGGCAGGGATTGCTGTACAGCTCGCTGGGGTCGCCCTTGCGCCTGCTGGACACGCGGGCCGGACTACAGGGCTGCTACACGCCGGGCGCGGCGATGGTTGGCGGGACGGTCTACACGCAGGAAACGCAAAGCCCCTGCACGAACCTGACGCCGGCGGCGCGAGCCTTGATCGGGAACGCGACGGTGGTCAACACGGCGGACATCGGGTACCTGACGTTCTGGCCGGGAGACGCGGCGCAACCGCTGGTGGCGACCTCGAACTACGTGGCGGGCCAGGTCATCAACCGTTACTTCACGGTCGGTTTGGGACCGGACGGGAGTTTCAAACGCTTCGCTTCCAGCACGACCAACCTGGTGGTGGACATCTCCGGCTTCTTCGCGCCGTGAGGGCGCATTCGGGCTTCAAACCGAAGTGGGGAATTGGCCAGACTGAATCGCGGACGGAATGTCCGCGATTCAGTCAATTGCCTCACTCCCCGGAGAATTGATGTGGTTATTCTACGCGGTAGTTTGGCGCTTCCTTGGTGATAATCACGTCGTGGACGTGCGATTCTTTCAGGCTTGCGGAGGTGATCTTCATAAATCGCGCCTGCTGCTGCAGCTCGCGGATGGTGCGGCAGCCGGTGTAACCCATTCCGGCGCGCAAGCCGCCGACCAGTTGACCGACCAGCGCGGCCAGCGACCCCTTGTGAGTGACACGGCCTTCGATGCCTTCCGGCACCAGCTTGCTTTCGACTTCCTCGCTCTCCTGGCCGTAACGATCCTTGCTGCCTTCCTTCATCGCCGCGATGGAACCCATGCCACGGTAGGCTTTGAAACTGCGGCCTTGATACAAAATGATTTCGCCGGGCGATTCGTCCGTGCCGGCCAGCAGGGAACCGATCATCACGACATCGGCGCCGGCGGCAATGGCCTTCGTGACGTCGCCGGAATATTTGATTCCGCCATCGGCAATGATCGGGATGCCGGAACCTTGGGCGCCCTTGACGGCTTCGGTAATGGCTGTGATTTGCGGAACGCCCGCGCCGCTGACCACGCGGGTTGTGCAGATGCTGCCGGGGCCGATGCCCACCTTGACCGCGTCAACGCCGGCATCAATCAGGGCTTTCGTGCCTTCCGCCGTTGCCACGTTCCCGGCAATCAGTTCGATTTCAGGGAAGCGGCGTTTGACCTCCTTGACGGCTTCGATGACGCGCGAACTGTGGCCGTGCGCGGTGTCAATGGCCAGCACATCCACGCGCGCCTTGACCAGTTCCGCGGCGCGCTCCAGAAAATCGCCGGTTGCGCCGATGGCGGCGGCGCAGCGCAGACGCCCCAAATCGTCTTTCGCCGCGTTCGGATACCGGATGGCTTTCTGAATGTCCTTGACGGTGATCAGTCCCTTCAGCCGGTAGTTTTCATCCACGACCAGCAGCTTTTCGACGCGGTAGCGTTGCAGGATGCCTTCGGCTTCACGGAGTGTGGTGCCGACCGGAACCGTGATCAGGTTGTCTTTAGTCATGACTTCGGCCAGCGTCAGGTCCAGGCGATTTTCAAACCGCAGATCGCGGTTGGTCAGAATGCCGACCAGCCGCCCGTCTTCCTGAACAATCGGCACGCCGGAGATTTTATAGCGCCGCATGACACCAAGCGCTTCGTGAATCTTGCGGTCAGGCGTCATGGTCACGGGATCAACGATCATTCCCGATTCGCTGCGTTTGACCTTGTCCACTTCGTCGCGCTGCGCTTCGACGGGCAGATTTTTGTGAATCACGCCGATCCCGCCTTGCTGGGCAATGGCGATGGCCATGGGTGCTTCGGTGACAGTGTCCATCGCCGAACTGATGACCGGAATATTCAGGTTGATGCGCCGTGTCAGGCGCGTCGCCGTTTCGGTTTCGGTCGGCAGAATTTCTGAATAGGCCGGAACCAGCAGCACATCGTCGAAGGTCAGAGCTTCCATCAAATTTTCGTTGAGCATAAGAATTCACCATAAAACAAAAGCCGCGCACATTGGCGCGGCGGGATTGGATTTAAGTCTTTGGGCGAACGCGGGCCTGGTGTTTAGGCGTTCCGGCGGGCCAGCAATCGGGCCACGCGCCGCCACGCCCGTTTCCGCACGGGGAAAAGCATTCGCTAGTCAATAAATTGTTGAAAGTTGTCTTTGGTAATAAGGACATTATCAACCACTACGCCTTTGCGGTTCGGAGCGATCTTGTCCGGATTCGCACGCTTTCCGTTAATCAGAATATTCACCGCTGGCAGATTGCCCAGCCGCAGAAATCTCAGCTTTTCTGTCGCGTCGAAATCGCGGTTCTCTCCTTGCTTCAAAGTAATGTTTTCGGTCTTGCCGCCGTCCGTCTGAAAGTTGATCCAGCAATCGCCCCCATTGGCAATGACTTGCACACGCAATCCACTGGCCGGCGCGCTGTCTGGCGATGGCGATGCTTCGGGCGTTGCCGATGCGCCTGGGGAGGGCGAAGCGCCAGGAGATTCCGCCGGTGCGGCGGTTGCCGTTGGTTGCGGAGTTGGAAGCGCCGCCGCCACATTATTCGCTTGCAGACGCGACGGGGAAAACGCCAGATAGGCCGCGTAAAGAATGGCGCCCAGCACCACCACGGCGATAAATGCCAGCAACAGTCCATTGCCGGAGGAAGATTTGGCTTCGAGTTCGTCGCCCAGGCCCAGGTAGGAACCTTTCGCCGGTTCACCACCCATCTCGGCCAGTTGCTCGTCGTAAAGTTTGGCCGCCTGTTCCTGATCGAAGCCGACCTGGCCGGCGAATTTGCGAACAAACGCCCGATTGAACACGCCGCCGGGAAGAATGCTGTAATCGTCGTTTTCGATTCCCTGCAAAAAACGCGAGCCGATGTGTGTCGCATCGGCAATCTGCTGAATCGTCAGCCCGCGTTCTTCTCGCGCCTTTTTGAGTTGCTGGCCTAATGATGCCATCTTGAGTTTAAGCCCTGAGGCCTGGGGACGAATTCGCCCGAGGCAAGTGTTGTTGTGTTGGAAGTGGATGCCATTGAATCGAGCCGGAATCTTATGTAAATCGCTTGAGCCTGTCAATTTTCGGCCAATTCATATTCAACGGCTCAACTGTTCGCGCAATTGCGCCGCTTCCGTGACTGGCGCTTCACAGTAAAAATTGCGGCAAACATAGGCCGTCGTCCTGCTTTCAAGCTGGTTCCGGCCCTCCAGCAGTTTGATTGCCCGCGCTGCCTGGCTGTCATCGGAGCCTGCCAGCGCAACGACTTTGTTCGGCAGATAGCGCTTGAAGACGGTTTCGATCATTTTTTTCGCCTCTTCCGTTTCCGGCGAACCAATGATGGCGATTTCATACGGGGATGCCAGATGCGTGTCCAGCGCGCAGAGCAAATGTCCGAAGGCGCTCGGGCTGCGCATCATCGCCGGTTTCAGCAGCTTCAGAATCTGCTCGGTCTTCTGGCGGTAATTTTCATCTCCGGTCAGCAGGCTGAGCCGGATGAGCAAATGCGCCGCCACCGAATTTCCGCCGGGGATGGCGTTGTCGTAAAAGTCCTTGGTGCGGGTGATCAGCGTTTCGTGATCCGCGCTGGTGAAGAAAAACGCGCCGTCTTCATGATCCCAGAACTGTTCGAGCATGGTTTGGATGAGCGCGCGGGCTTCTTCAAACCAGCGAACATCAAACGTCGCTTCATACAGCGCCAGCAAGCCGTCCGCCAGGTACGCGTAATCTTCCAGATAAGCGTTCAGCTTGCTTTCGCCGTTCTTGTGCGTTCGCAACAATCTGCCGTCTCTTTTCAACTCCGTCAGCAGAAAGTCGGCGTTGTTGACAGCGATTTGCAAGTAATCGCTTCGATCCAGCACGCGTGCCGCTTCGGCAAAACTGCGCAGCATCAAGCCATTCCATGCCGTCAGCATTTTTTCATCGCGAAACGGTTTGATGCGTTTTTCGCGGGCTTCAAACAGGATGGTTTTGCCGCGCTCGATGGTCTGGTTCAGTCGTTCGACGGAAACGCCCAGCACTTTGGCGATCACAGCTGCATCTTCGTCCACATGCAGAATGCTGCGGCCTTCAAAATTGCCGTATTCGGAAACATCGAAATACCGGCAAAACAGTTTGGCGTCCTCGTCGCCCAGCAGGCTTGCGACTTCCTGTGGCGACCAGATGAAAAACAATCCTTCTTCGCCTTCGCTGTCGGCGTCCTGCGAAGAGTAAAAGCCGCCGCTGGCATCCAGCATTTCGCGGCGCACGTAATCCAGCGTTTCGGTCGCAATGCGTTTGTAAAACTCTTTGCCCGTCAACAGAAAAGCGTCCAGGTAAATGCGCGCCAGCAGCGCGTTGTCGTACAGCATCTTTTCAAAATGCGGGACCAGCCATTTGGCGTCCACCGAATAGCGATGAAATCCCCCTCCGAGCTGATCGTACATTCCGCCGTTGGCCATTTTGTCGAGCGTCAGTTCGACTGCATTTAGCACTTCCTGTTGTCCGGTTCGATGGTGCTGGCGCAGCAAGAAGCTCAGCGTCATCGAGGGCGGAAACTTCGGTGCGCGCCCGAAACCGCCATCATCCGGATCCAGCATCCGCAGCAGATTGTTTGCCGCGCCGTCCAGAATTTCCGGGCCAAGTTCGCTTTCCTGCGGTTTCAGGGAATCCAGGCGCTTGAGTTCGACAAGCACGCTTTCGGCGCTTTTGGCAATGTCATCGCGTTTTTCGCGGTAGGCTTCGGCGATGGAAATCAGTATGCGCGGAAAGCCCGGCATGCCGCCGCGATCCATCGGCGGATAATACGTTCCGCCATAAAACGGCACGCCGTCCGGCGTCAGAAACACCGTCATTGGCCATCCGCCGTGCCCGGTCATCATCTGGACGGAATTCATGTAAATGGTGTCGAGGTCGGGGCGCTCTTCGCGGTCCACTTTGATGTTGACGAAGTTGTCATTCATCAATTTGGCGATGGCTTCGTGCTCGAAGGATTCCTTTTCCATCACGTGGCACCAGTGGCAGGCGCTGTAACCGATGGAGAGCAGAATCGGTTTGTCTTCCCGCCGGGCGCGTTCCAGCGCTTCCGGGTTCCAGGCGTTCCAGTCCACTGGATTGTGCGCATGTTGCAGCAGGTACGGGCTGGTTTCGTGAATCAGCCGGTTGGTGTATTTCGGCGTGCCGTCTTGGTTTTGATGTCTGATTTCCATGCCGGACATTTCAACACAGTACGCGACAGTACGCGAGCGTAAGCGAGCGCCAGATGATTTGGCGCTCGCTTGCGCTCGCGTACTGCAACAAATCCGGCACTCGCTTACGCTCGCGTACTTTATGGCAGCGCAAAAGCAACAACCGAATCGCCGCGTTTTGTTCCCAATTTCCCGTGACCGCCTGCACAGATCACAACGAACTGTTTGCCGCCGACGGCATACGTCATCGGCGCGGCCTGGGCGCTGGCCGGAAGTTGGCCTTCCCAAATCAGCTTGCCGGTTTCCGTGTTGAAGGCGCGCAGCTTGTCATCCATCGCCGCGCCGATGAACAGCAATCCGCCCGCTGTCGCAAACGATCCGCCCAGATTGATCGAACCGTATTCGGCGGCTTTGTCGCCCAGCAGTCCAAGTTGCGGAATTCGTCCGAGCGGAACTTCCCAGCGAATTTCGCCGGTCGAAAGATCAACGGCGGCGAGTTTGCCCCAGGGCGGCGGAATGCAGGGCGTCCCGGTTGGCGACATCAGCGGTTCGCGGTACATCGCGTAAGGCGTCCCGGTTTGGCGGCCAAATTCTCCTTTGACGCGATTGGTCGCGCCGGATTCACGCATCTTGTTGAATTCATCGCGGGGAATCAGTTTGAGGAAAAAGGGCAAAACATTTGTGTTGACGAACAGCAGATTGCGCGCCGGATCGGAAGACATTCCGCTCCAGTTCATTCCGCCGACATTGCCGGGAATCGCCAGCGTGCCTTCCAGACTGGGCGGCGTGTAAATGCCTTCGTTGCGCAAACTGGCGATTTTCTCGCGGCAGAACTCCCGGTCTTTGTCGGTCAAGCCCCAGGCGTCTTCGGCTTTCAGTTGATGCGGGACGAGAGGGCGGGGAAGTGTCGGGAAAGGCTGTGTTGCCGAAGTCTGTTCGCCGGGAACGTCGCTTTGCGGCACTTTTCGCTCTTCGACGGGGAAGACAGGTTTGCCGTCGCGCCGGTCAAGCACGAACAGCAACCCCATCTTGGTGCCGATGGCGACGGCGGGAATGTCTCGGCCAGAGCGTTTGACATTGATCAGCATCGGCTGCGAAGCCACGTCGTAATCCCACACGTCGTGATGCACGACCTGAAACTGCCAGACGATTTTTCCTGTTGAAGCTTTTAGTGCGACCACCGAATTGGCGTAGCTGTTGTCGCCTTTGCGTTCGCCGCCGTAAAAATCCGGGCTGGGGCTGCTGGTCGGAATGAACACCAGGTCGCGGTCCGGGTCGGCGGAAATGATTGACCAGGCATTGGCCGCGCCGGTTTTGGCGGCGCTCATCCCGGCCCAGGTTTTGCGCGCCGGGTCTTTTTCATCGTTCGGAATCGGGTCCCAGCTCCAGCGCAGCTTGCCGGTCACTGCATCAAAGGCGCGCACCACGCCGCGTTCCAGTTCCACGCCGCGATTGTCGCCGATGGCTGAACCGACGACGACCAGATTTCCGATGATGGCGGGCGGTGAAGTCACCTGATAATTTCCGCGCTCCAACATCCGGACATCTTTTGACAAATCCACCTGGCCGTTATCGCCGAAATCAGAAATGGTTTTGCCCGTTGCCGCATCCAGCGCGATCAGCCTTGCGTCAATTGTCGCCACGAAAATCCGCCGGGAAGCTTTTCGTTTGTCATTCACCGCAGGCCAGGCCGAAACGCCGCGCGAAGTCAGTTCGGAATATCCGCGATTGAGCGCCACTGCCGGGTCGTACGTCCATTTTTCCGCGCCCGTCGCCGGATCGAGCGCAATCACGCGGTTGTAAGGTGTTGTCAGATACAACCAGCCATCCACCAGAATCGGCGTGGATTCAAACGCCGCATTTTTTGAAGAGACGGCTTTCACCTCTTCCGCGCCGGTGTGGTAGTTCCAGGCGACTTTCAGTTTGCCGACGTTTTCCCGATTGATTTGATTGAGCGGCGAATACCGCGATCCGCCTGCGTCCCGGCCATAGGCGGGCCAGTCGTTTGGCGATGAATTCCCTTGCGCCTGTCCGTGCCGGGAAAACTTCAGCAAACAAAGCAGGCCGAAAGCAATGACAATCAGAACTCCCACAAGCAGGGAGCGAATTTTGTTCGGTTGTGATTGAGTCATAATCCCTCCGCCGCACAGTATTGTCAGTCCCGCCGGCAGCGGCAACGCATCCGGGACGAATGCCGAAAATAGAGAGGCGAGCGGGGCTCAAGGCGGGACGAATGGAACGCCCCCGCCTTTCAACCGAGACTTCATTTGCGAAGCGCCAGGACAAACGACGCGGTCGCCGCCAGCCCAGCCGCCGTTCGCACGTGGTTCCAGGCCGTCCAGCTTTTCTGGTAATTCGCCCAGAGTTTTCCCGCCTCTGGCTCCACCGGCGCAACCGCCGCGAGCGCGTTGTTTAGCGGCACATTGAAAACCGCCGTCACGCCGAACGTCCCAATCAGATAAAACAGGCTGCCCGCCAGTAACCAGCCTGCGCCGGGCGTTTGCCAGTGGAGCAAGGAATCAGCCAGCGTCACCAGGCAAGCCACCGCCGTTCCAAAGAACACCGTGAAGAATACAGGATTGAGCACGGCACGATTGACCGATTGCATGGCGGCCATTCCCTCGGCGGCGGACAGGCGGGCAAAGGACTTCATCACAAAGGTGGAAAAGGCGAAAAAGACTCCGGCCATCAACCCGCAACCCAAGGAGGCGAGAAGCATCAAAATCGGGCGCAACTCGTCGAAACTGATCATCAAACCTCCTGCTTGGCGATGCCGCTGGCGCTCCTGGCAGTTGCGCGTCTGCGCCGGAGCCAGGCGTCAAGGCTCCAGTCACCGCCTCCACGCGCGGCCAGATACAAAAAAATGAAACAGAACAGCACCGCGGGAATCCCTTGATTTTGCAACGGCCATCCACCCGCGGGCGCGTGAAACTGCCAATAAGCAACCGCCATCATCCCGGACAGCAAAAACGCAACGGGGCGCGTCAGCCATCCGATCAAAATCGCTATGCCGCCGAAAAATTCCAGAATCCCGCCGATGCCGGTTTGAGAAAGCAACGGCGGCGGGCTGGGCTGGCCTGGCATTCCGCCAAGCCAGCCAAACAGGATCAATCCACCCGACTGAAGGAATAAAAAGCCTGCCACGATGCGCAGTAAAAAGTACGTAATCTGAATCGCTTTGTCTTGAGTCATTACCTTCCTTCTTCACAAACAATATTTCTGTATGAACCGGTAACCAGCTCACGGATTAAAGATTCACCGATCAGGGAACTATCCAAATGGGCTTTCATCCGCGCTCGGCCCGTAAATCGAAGGCAGCGCCACATCCAGCAGCCGCAGGTACACCGACAACTGCCCGCGATGGTGATACAGATGATTCATGCCGATGCTGCGCACAAAGGCGATGCGAGGCAAAGACATCAAGATGTTGCCGTCTTTGGTAATCGTCCAGATGCCGTTGGCTGTGGCGTCATCCCAGCGATTGAGCGACTCTTTGGCCTGGGCAACGGAAGCCTCAAATTCCGCCAGTAATTGTCCCCTGGTTTCGGCGGACGGCGGATGACTGAAATCGGGAGCTTCTGCCGTTTCCATCGAGGCGATTTCCGCAACCTGACCCGGAGTTTGCGCCACGTGCAGTGCAAGCTGTCCCAGCGTCATGGATTTCGGATGCGGCCGCCACCCGAAATATTCTTCGGGAACGCGTTCCAGAAGTCGCCGTGTGATGGCTGCTTCCTGCTCGATTTCCGGCACAAATGAATCTGTAATTCGCATTTCTTATCTCCTTTCAAGTTCGATGGATGAAAATTGTTTGTCTGCGCAAGTAAATCGAATGAGGGTTGCTCAATTCGACACACAGCCGAAAAATATTTACGACTGACGGCATCCGTCGCGATTGCTGCCGGTGGACGGACTATCTGTGAGGAAATGGTTAGCCAAGCTTGAGAAACAGGTCTGAGTTGCGGTCGAAGTAGCGGCGGCTCCACGAAACTTCGGTTCCGTTGTGGAGAATGATTTTGTACTCGCCATGAAACCACGGCTGCAATTCGCGGATGCTTTCGACGTTGACGATCTGCGAACGGTTGGCGCGAATGAATTTCGACGGATCGAGTTTCTGGTACAAGCCTTCGATGGTGCTGCGCAGCAGGTAGGATTCCTGGCCGACGTGCAGGTTGACGTAATTCCGCGCCGCTTCAATCCAGTCAATTTTTTCCACCGCCAGTAAAAAGGCGCGTTCGCCCGCGTGGAGCAGCAATCGCTCCGCATATTTCGGGCGGCCATTCAATTCCTTGAGCAACAGATTGAGCTTTTCGCCGAGTTCGTCCGGCGGAGTCTGACGCTGGAATTGCCCCCGGATGTGATCCAGAACTTTTTGGAATCGTGGCTGATCGAAAGGTTTCAGCAGGTAATCAAGGGCGTGAACTTCAAATGCCTTCAGTGCGAAATGGTCGTAGGCGGTGATGAACACGATTTGTGGCAGCGGTTTGACGGTCAAAGCTTTGATGACGCCGAAACCGTCCAGCCCAGGCATCTGCACATCCAGAAAGACCAGATCAGGCTGCGCCGATTCGATGACTTGCACGGCTTCGCGCCCCGTGCCCGCTTCGCCGATGACCGCGAAATCTTCTTCCCCGGCCAGAAAACGGCTGATTTTGCGGCGGGCGGGATTTTCGTCATCCACAATGATGACGCGAATTTTGGACATGGCGCTTCAGATGATTGTCGCGCGGCAACTACCGCAACGCTTCGATTTCTTGCTTACTCAGACCGGTAATTCCGGCGATCAGGTCCGGCGGCATGCCTTGCTGCAATAATTGGCGGGCGATCTCCTGCGTCTTCTTCCGCTCGCCTTCAGCGCGTCCGATTTCCACGCCTTCAGCGCGTCCGATTTCCACGCCTTTCGTTATCCCGCGAACTTCGGCTTCCTGCGCCGCCGTGTCAATCACATTTTTCAAGTCGCGGTACACCTTCAGACTTTCTTCGTACTGCGCCCGCTCGGCGCGATTGAACCTGCCAATCTCGGCAGCGTCAAACAGTCGCAAAAATACTTTTTCCTGTAACTTTGCCGGGCGGGAAGTCAGTTCGGGCAGATGCTTGAGCACGTAGAGCCATTTGTCAAAAGCCGTCTCCAACTCCTCTTCGGTTTTGCTGAACTTCGGCATCTCCAGATAAATCAGCATCAGCTTTTCGTAAAAGACCCGGTTGAGTTGATCCTTCAACTGCACGCGATGGCAGACTTCGGTGTCGCCCGCGTCCTCGGCGAAGACGAAATCCAGAATGCCGACCAGGTAGACCGGCGTTAATTTGTAGTCCCAATCGCCGCGCGGCGCTTGCTCCTGAATCGGAAAAGTGGCGTAAAAAACGCTGCGGTCTTTGAAATAGTTCTGTTTGGCGCGCTGCATTTCGACGATGAAGCGTTCGCCGCTCGGACTGGTGCAAAACAGATCGAAGACGGCGCGGCGGTCGAATTCGTTGCGTCCCATTTGTTCGTTGCGGGCGTAAGTCAAATCCTGTATCTGGTGCTGCGGCGGCAGCAACTGGTTGAGGAAATCAATCAGCAGGTCCTTGTTCGGCTCGCTGCCGAATAATTTCTTGAAGCCAAAATCGGTGAATGGGTTGAGATACTTGCCGTGAATCATAAGTTTGTGGTTGTCCGGATCAGTTCCGGGCAGTATGAAAAGGAACTGTGACGCGGACCAGCAGGCCGCCATCAATCAGGTTTTGCAATGTGAATTCGTGGTTGCCGCCGTATAGTTTTTCCAGGCGTTCAATGGTGTTGGTCAGGCCGATGCCGTTGCCCAAGGCTTCGCGAAGCTTGCCGGAAAGGCCTGGCCCGTCGTCTTTGATTTCCAGGCGCAGCGAGCCGTTTTCGCGCGCGGCTTTCACGGCGATGTTGACCTGCCCGGAGTTTGGATCGGCGGCATGCTTGATCGAATTTTCGACCAGCGGTTGCAGGATCAGCTTCGGCACCAGCGCGTCATTGATTCCCTGGCCGACTTCAAATTCGACGCGCAGCCGGTCTTCAAAACGCGGCCGCATGATGGCCAGGTAGAGATTCAAAAAGTTCATTTCTTCGCTGAGCGTCACTTCCTGCGACCGCGAAGCATTCAGCGAATGGCGCAGGAAATCGCTCAGCCGCGCGATCATCGTGTCCGCCGCGCGCACATCTTCGTAAATCACCGTCGAGATGGTGTTCAGCGCGTTGAACAGAAAATGCGGATGAATCTGCGCCTGCAACGCCTGCAACTGCGCCTGCGCCAATTGGGCCTCCAATTGGGCTGTGCGTAACTCTCTCGTCCGCGATTCGCGGTAATGATCGAACAGGTGGATCAGTGTCACGCTCGTTGCGTACCACAACAGGTAGTTCGCCATCTCCATGAAATAACGGATTGGCAGAATGCCGTAATCGTATTCACCCAACCCGGCGAGCGGAAAAACCACCTGGCGGCTGACAGCCATCATCGTCGTATGAAGCAACGAGAATCCCACCGCACCCAGCAAGTGAACCGGCACGCGCCGTATCCACGTTTGACTGTTGATCCGAAACCGCCGGGCAAATTTCAACACCAGCAGAAACAGCAGCGCCGCGCTATACCCGCCCGTAAGTTCTTCGATCAGCCTTGTGGTGAATGTGCCGGAGTGTCCTCTGGCCAGATCGTCCAGGTAGCGATAACAGAAAATCAGCAAAGTGATGACCGTGAACGCGCCAAACCAGAGCAGGAAGCCGTTCAAACGGCGTTGCGAAATGGTTTGCCTATCTTGGGGTAAATTATTTTCCATGGACTTTGTCATTGCTTTTGACGGTGGTGAGCATATCAAACACCCTCTTCCGCCCGCCAGACGATTTTTTGTCAATTGTGCTAGTATGCGCAGGCTTTCAGGCTCAACCGAGCAACTTCAAACTTCAACTTCACGCGGAGACAACGATGCAAATCAAAAAGCAGGCGAAAGTCCATGATGTTGTGATTATTGGCTCCGGCGCTTCGGGTGGGATGACGGCGTGGAATCTGGCCAGACAGGGCATCAATGTCCTGGTACTTGATGCGGGCGGACGGTTTGACCGCAAGACGTTCTGGACCCACGTGCTGCCGTACGAAGCCCGCGAGCGCCGCGCGCGTGGTGAAAAGCCGCCTGACTTTTACCTGAGCCAGAAAGAACAGCCGCTGCTCACCGCCCCCGATCAGCCTTTTAACCTGTATCGCGTCTGGGGCGTTGGCGGCAAGACGAACGTTTGGGGAAGAGTTTCGCTGCGGTATTCCGACGTGGATTTCAAGGTCAATGACGGCTTTGGCATTCCCTGGCCGATTGAATACAAGGACATCAAACCGTATTACGACCGGGTTGACCAACTGATCGGCGTCAATGGCGGCGATGAAGATTTGGACGTGCTGCCGGGCAGCACGTTTCACATGCCGCCGCCGCGTCCGCGCTGCGGCGAAGTCCTGCTGAAAAAAGCCGCCGCCGCCGCCGGCATTCAGATCGTGCCCGGACGCCGCGCCGTGCTGACGCGCAATCACAACGGCTGGCCGGCTTGTCATTACTGCGGGCGTTGCGGCGCGGGTTGCGACACGGGAAGTTTTTTCAATTCGGCGGATCATCTGCTGCCGTTGGCCGCGAAAACCGGCAGGCTGGAAATCAAAACCAACGCCGTCGCCGCGCGCATTCTGACGGACAAGGAAGGCAAGGCGAGCGGCGTGCAATATTTCGACCGGAACTCGAAACAGGAATTTCAAGTTCGCGCCCGCGTCGTCGTGCTGGGCGCTTCGGCGATTGATTCGACGCGCATTCTGCTCAATTCCAAGTCGGCCGTTTACCCAAACGGCATCGGCAACACCTCGGGCGTAATCGGCAAATACCTGTGTGAGCAATTCCGCTTTCACGCGCGGGCATTTCTGCCGCAGCTTTATGGGCAGGCGACCAGCAATGATGACGGCATCGGCGGCGAGCACATTTACATGCCGCGCTTCAATCATCGCGACGGGCGCAAACGCGATTATGCGCGCGGCTTCGGCGCGCAATTCTGGAACACAGGCTGTCAGGCCGGCGCAAGCTGGGCGAAAGGCCTGGGCGGTTTTGGCGCGGATTTCAAAGCGGATGTCCGCAAACGCTACCCATCGTGGGTGGAAATACACCCCTACGGCGAAGTCCCGCCGCGCGCCGAAAACCGCGTCGAGGTGGATGAAGGCAAAACCGACAAGTATGGCGTGCCGCTGCCGCGAATCGTTTTCAAATACGGCGAAAACGAAAAGAAAATGCTGGCGGAGATGTATGACACGACGGAGCAAATCCTGCGCGCGGCCAAAGCCGAAATCTTTTACTTCAATCGCGGCACGCACGACACGCCAGGCGAAGCCATTCATGAACACGGAACCTGCCGGATGGGCACCGATCCGAAAACCTCGGCGCTGAACGCTTTCAACCAGATGCACGCGGTCAAAAACCTGTTCGTGGTGGACGGCAGTGCGTTTCCGTCCGCCACGGAAAAGAACCCGACCCTGACGATTCTGGCGCTGGCCTGGCGCGCCAGTGATTATCTGGCCGACGAAATGAAGAAGGGGAATTTGTGAAGTGACAGATGGGCGGTGACAGGTGACAGGAAGTTCAAACCTACCGCCTACCGTCTACCACCCACCACCTACCACCTGACCAATGAATAAACGCTGGGTTTTTCAGATTTCGCGCTGGCTCGTTCGCACGGTTTGCCGCATTTACTTCCGCATCGAGTTTGAAGGCGTTGAGCGTGTGCCAACATCGGGCGCGATGATCGTCGCGCCGAATCACGTCAGTTATCTTGACCCGCTGTGGGTTTCCATTCCGATCAACCGTCCGCTGCGATACATGACCTGGGACCGGATGACTCGGCTGCCGCTGATTGGCCCGTTGATGCTGGCGTACGGCGCTTTTCCCGTATGTCTGGAGCGCGGAGATCGGGCGGCGCTTAAAGCTTCGCTGGAACAATTGCGGGCAGATGGTGGATTGATGATCTTTCCTGAAGGCGGGCGGACGCGTTCGGGCCGGTTGGAATCCTTCAAACCGGGTGTCATCCGGCTGGCGCTCGACACTGGCGCGCCGATTGTGCCGGTGACGATCATCGGCGGATACAACGCTTTTTCACCGCACCACTTTTTCCCGCGTCCCTTCAAAGTCAAGGTCGTTTACCATGATCCGATTCGGCTCAGCCCGCCAGCCGGCCAATGCGAGTTGAAGCAGTATCAGCAAACGCATGCCGCGCAATTACAGGGAATTGTGGCTTCGGCCTTGCCGCCGGAAGCACTGCCGCTCGGTGAACGGCAGGCCATGAAATCGTGAACGAAATCTCTAGTCGGTCGCTCTCGTGTAGCTTGGCTTATTTTGCTGGTGAGAAATTGCTGGAACGGCAGGTTTTTGAATTCGCCTGCAGTATCTGCTTTGCCGCTGGCACACAGACGAGAACAGCGCAGCAGATCCCCGCCACAAGCCGCCCAGAACGATTAAACTCTAAGACCGGGCGAGCGATGCCATCAGTCTGGATGAGATTGAACGGATTGTGATTTGAGTTGAATCTTCTCTGGAAAACAAAATCGGTCACTTCGGCGCATCATCCGAGTTGTAGTACCGAATCGTGCTGAAGTCAGGAATTCCCAGCCAGATTTCTTCAAAGACGAGAGTCCCACAGACCTCGAACTCATCTGTCATGTATAGCAAAACTTTCATTCCTTCCTCTAAAACGTTCTCGTGTTGCTTGATGTCCTTAAGTGAGCCGACAGTATTCAACCATATACGACCTTGCTCATCGCAACAGTTAAAATCAGCATAGAGTTTTAGCATCTGATTGTTTCAATAGTATTTCTCTCGCTATCGCCTTCACTTCTTTCTCATCCTCATCAACAGGATTACTTTCGGCAATTTTCAAAAGCTCCGGATAAAGAGTAGTTATCAGTTTAGGTGAATGAGCTACAACGCGCAGTAGAACCCAATATTTCCACAAGTGATCTTGAGTTTGAAGAATGCGTCGAATCTCTTCAGCCAGTGGTGCTCCAATAGAAGCCAAGAATGGAGCAAGGACTTTGGCCACAGGCCAATTGCCATCTTGTAACCACTCCAAGATATCAGGCAATATTGGCGCGACTGTAGGATAGCCAGTTGACACTAATGCCATAGCCTGTTCTACGTCGAATTTATCTATGGGAAGTAAACTACGCAATTCAACATACAAAGCTAAGCTCCTTCACGAAAAATAATCCTCCTCCAGTATTTTATTGACTCTTCTTCAAATGGTTTTTCACTACTATAGCTTGATAGCTTGCTGAGATGACTTGTTAGTATGGCTTTCGCCAATGTCTTTGTCTCGCAGCTAGGTTCATTAGTACTCAGATAGACATTGCCTTGATAGTTATTTAAAAATCTCTCAATACCATCAGACAACTTGTCCCATAGAAGCTGCTTATTTGGTAAGTCGCGAGAGGATTGGTCTACCAACTCCAATAGCCTTTTCGCAGTCTCCATTTCTAAGGGCACTAAGAGATAAATTTTCAGATCGCTCTTTTTATCCCAAGCGACAAGTATTATTAGGTAATTCCACTCCCCATCGAAGCCAATTGCTCGCACGAGGCCATCATACCAATCGAATATACGAATATTATCAAATCTTATTTCCATCAATTCAGAAGAACTCATGCTAGACCTCACAAATTTGAAAAGGGCTATCCAACATTTTAGCGTTTTCTAAATATGCTGTTAAACCGTGCTGCCGACTCAGGCGTTACTGGATTAGGCAAATGCACTGTATAATGGCGCGGATTATTGCCCGTCTGTTCTATCTGGAATGCGGCTTCCGCCTCTGCCACAGGGGCATATCGGTTTTTCTTATCGCTTCCCGATATACGTTCTTTATATATCACAGATACCCCATAGGGGAACTTAGTTCCAAGGGTCTTATTTGCATCATTCGTAAGGCTATCCTCGGTTTCTGGACCATCACCAAAACGAACATAAAATCCCTTCTTTTCATTATCATCATCAGGAGGGGCATCAGTCAATATATCTGGTAAGGTAGCCCCGCCAATACCACCAATTACTCCTATGGCAAGCAATCCTTGAGGGGTTCCCAAAGCCTGTAATATACTAGCTCCCGTAGCAGTGGCGGTTACTTCAGTCGCGGCTGGTAGTGCTACGAATGCAACGATTGGAGCCACTACATAAGCCGTTATGAGTGCGGCTGCCATTTTATCACCAACATTTGACCTGATTATATGAGTTTCGCCGTCATCTCCCAATTTGACACGTTCGTAATTGAGTTCAGCGTATTGCTTGGTGCCGCCTCCATAAAATGTCACTGTCGTATTATCCTCAATGATTTGGTACCCCTCCTTTTCATATTTTTTCCGCTCTTTTTTATCAGGAGATCCTTTACGAACAAACTTCAACTCCTCATTTGCTTTGTATATCCAAAATTCTCCTGTCGGATCAATCAACGATAATGGCCTGTTGAGGACATAGGAATACCGATTCCACGACTGCGGCATGGATTTCCGGGCGCTGCCCATCGCCGGGTCAACCGAAGTAAACCGCCCATACACGGAGCCGTGATACCGGGCCTCGGCATAATCCAACCCTGTTTCCGCATCGCGCTCATAACCCACGAATTTATCGCGCACACAATCGCCCATATAGCCTTGTGCATTCGTTCGCCCCCCATAACCTGCCGTCAGTTCCTCACCATACGGCAAGTAATCATGGCGGCTGATGCCTGCCAAGCTACCTGTCGCGTCCGCCAGAATGCGCGGTGTGCCGACTTGATCGGTGACGAGCCAGCGCATGGTGCAATTTACTCCGACATCGCCGACGACCAGCAATTCTCCTTGCCGATAACCATACTCCTTCATCGGCGCGTTCGGATTTGCGCCTGCCGTATATTCGGCGACTAACTCACCGCCGAGGCCGTACACTTGCCACCAATTGTTTTGCCCATTATTGATGGAGCGTCGCACTCGATGCCCCGATGCGTCATAAGCATAACTATTGAGCAAGCCCGTTGGGCCGACGGCGGTCAGCATCTGATTGTTGATGTCGTAGGTTCTTTCGCCTGTGCCGCTCTGGGTATGAATATCCTTGATCAGATTCCCAGCGGCGTCATAGCGCATCTTGTCTGAGACCGAATCGGTATCGGTATCAGTCGGCGCTTTCTGCCGATTCGTGGCAGCGACATACTTGAACGAAGGGCTGGTGACGTTCAACGTGCCGCTGACCGTGCGGTTGCCATAGCGGTCATAGGTATACGTCTGGTTTAACGCGTTGTAATTGACATACCCCGTACTGTCGTAGGTTTGCTCCCAGATGCCCGTAATGCGGTTGAGTTCATCAAAGCCATAATAATCCACCGGCATGAACCACGCCGACACGGCATCATTCAGCGGCACAAAATGATCTAAGTTGGTCGGCAAAATCGTTATGGCATAATCCTAAATCATGAAGACCCCTACAAGATTCGTCGCCGAATTAACCGAAGAGCAACGCGAAGAATTGCGCGAGTTGATGAAGACAGCTAACGAACAGGTACGGCGACGTG
>JAJNQA010000039.1 GCA_021155085.1 Heliomicrobium sp.
ACCAGCGCAATCACTGCGTCCGGGCCCTGATCGTAAACGGCTTTGATTTCTTCGCGACTCAACATGCTTGCTTTTTACGCTAAACTCTTTTGCTCGTCTGTCTGCTTGCTCGCAGACTGGGCTGAGCAGTTACAAAAAATCTTCTATTCCTTGATCTTCTTTGACGGCGGCTTGCGCGTTAGGTAATGCCAGGGAATTTACCGCTGAACGCAAACTGTCATTGAAGAACCATTAACCTTTCGTCACCGGTCTTTGCCGAAGATCAAGGAGAAGCCATGCGTCTGTGTCTCGTCGTTGTCTGGCTGCTTGCCAATCTTGTTTCAGCCTTTGCCCAAAGCGGGTACTACCAATTTTCGATTGACCAGGATCAACTCTCTGGCGCTCCCGATTTCAGCCATCTGAACCGTCCTCTCACGGCCGAAGACCGGTTGTTTGTCCGCGACGGGCATTTCTTCCGCGTCGGCAAAGACCTCCGGCCGAACACTGCCGACGACGAGCCGGTGCGGCTGTTCGGCATCAACATCGCCTTCAGTGGCAACTTGCCTTACACGCCCGCCGACGCCGCCAAGATTGCCAAGCGCTTGCGGCGGCTCGGCGTCAATCTGGCGCGGCTGACGTTGATGGATTACAACCCTGACACTGCGGGGAAGAATCTAGGCTCCATTCTCAGTTCCGGCCCTTTCCCAACTTTCGACGACCAATGGGAAATTCGGCGGCTACGCGACTTTTTGTCCGCGCTGAAGTCCGAAGGCATTTACGCCAATCTGGGCGTGCATGTCGGCTACCAGTTTCGCCCCAACGATTACGCGAGCTATTTCAACGGTGCGCCTCCGGGCTATGACGACATTCCGGGATTGCCTGACCGCAAGGAGATGCCGTTTCAGGGCAAACCGCTCCACATCTTTTACCCAAAGATGGTGGAAGTGCAGCAGCAGTTCGCCGAGAAGTTGATCGAACTGTTGGGATTGAAAGAAGGCTCAGAGCTATCGCCGATGCTGGCGATGGTCGAACTGGACAACGAAAGTTCGCTGCTCGACGCCTGGCAGCGTGGGGATTTAGACCGCTTCGTGCAAGGCGCTTACCTTACCGAGCTACAACGCCAGTGGAATGAGTTTCTGCAGGCCAAGTACCGGACGACCGAAGCACTGCGCGCGGCCTGGGGACAGCCCGTCCCGGCAGGCGCGGAACTGTTGAACGCTTCCGGCCAACCGTACGGCGCCGCAGCGGGCTGGCAGGAGGAGATTCACTGGCCGGCGCGGGCCGGCGGCGAACTCATCACCCTCGACGGCCGGCCGACGCTAAGAGTGCAAGTGCAACAGGGCGGCGGCCAAGCCATCGTTAAACAGACAGGCTTTTCAATCGATCTCAGCCAACTTTACAAGGCGGAGATCGAACTCCGTGCGGATGGTTTGGCGGATGGCGCGACGCGGCAGGTGGTAGTGAGCGTGATGCAGGACGTCAATCCCTGGAAGTCGCTGATCTGGCAGTTGCTTCCCGTCGAAAACAAGTGGAAGACGTTTACGATTGCGTTTCAGCCGCCGTTTGAAATGGAGAAGACCGGCCGGTTCATGCTCGAACTGCAGCAGGCAGCCGGGCTGACGGTGTACGCGCGCGGCTGGAGTCTGCGCCCGGCCCCACTCGGCAGTTTGGCCGTGGACGAAAAGCTGGAAGACAAAAACGTTGCATTGCCCTCGTCCGGCGAAGGCGCAACCAAACAGCGGCTGGAAGATTACCTGCTGTTTCTGGCCGACTGCCACAAGCAGTTTCTCGGCAAGCTGAAGGAGGCGGTGCGAAAACAGGTCGGCTCACTGACGCCGATCACCGGCACGCAGATGGGCTACGGCGGATTGCTGACGCTCGATTCGCACGATGAGATGGATTACCACGACGATCATTTTTACGTTGATTACCACCAGAACGGCGATTGGAATCCGAACGACTGGTTCATCCACGACACTTCGCACGTCAGCGCGGGGCTGCGCGAGATGATCAATTCGGCTCTGGGGCGCGAAGCCGGGCGGCCCTTTACCATCAGCGAATACAACCAGCCCTGGCCGAACACCTACGGCGCGGAGATCAACCCGACGGTCGCGGCGTTTGCCGCCTTTCAGGGCTGGGACTCCGTGATGTACTTCGCATATTCGCACAGCCGGCTCTTTTACGCGCAGGACAAATATCCCAACATCCCGTGGGAAGGGAACGTGCCAGGCGGCTTCGGCCTGGACCCGTCGCGCTTCGCGAACTTCGGACAGGCGGCGTGGCTCTTCCGCACGGGCGCGATCCGGCCGGGCGACTTCCCCGTCCGGATTCCGGTCAGCCGCCAGCAGCGGTTGCAGGCGACCAAAGAGCGCCGCAACGGCGCGTTCAGTGACTTTTTCCAGAAAGGGCTCGGGCTGACGCCGCAACTGGCGCTGCTGCATCCGGTGCAGATTGCGCGGGACGAATACAATCAGGTGCCGGATGCGGCCAAACGTCCGCTCGTTTCGCCTTACATTTCCGACACGGGCCAGACCAGCTACATTGACGAGCCGAATGCGGCCGTGCCGGAACTGTCGCGCAAGCTGTTCCTGATCCACGCGGAGAAGGCCGCGGGCGTTTTCGGTTTCACCGGCTGGGAGAAGGCGACGGCTGGGACGATGGACGTGGAAATGAGCGATTGGTCGGGCAGCTTCGCGGCGATCCTGCTGACTTCGCGTGACGACCAGCCGATTGAACAATCGAAGCGGATGCTGCTTTCCGTGCCGGGCTTCACGCTGCGCACACAGCCCGGAACGCGCCCGCAGCGGACGCAGAATCTGGTCGCGCACGGCGGTTACGGCAGTGGCCGCTGGTCGCTGGAACCCGGCCCGACCGTCTTCGCCAGAGAGTCCGCGCCGGGATCGAATCGCCAATCCTTCAGCAATCAGCCCTTCGGCAATTTAAACTTCGGCATCGGACCGACCTGGATGGAGCGGATCGAGGCCGTCGTCACCATCCGCACCAGCGCGTCGAAGCTGATCGTCCACCCGCTCGACGGAAAAGGCGGACGAATGACGCCGCTTGGCGCAAACGACGTTCAAAAGATCGCCGGCGGATTCCGCATCTACTTGCAAAGCGACGAACAGAAGCTCACGCCTTGGTATGAGATCGTCACCGAGATGGAGCCGCCGACGGTGTCACCAATCAACAACTGTTCCGCCGCAAGTTTCCAGTGCCCGAACTTGGCGCGCGATTCCACTGTGGCTGCTTTCAAGGATGGTGTGGCAGCAACGAACGTGGGCGCAACGACGAACCCGCTGCCCACAGAACTGGCGGGCACAAAGGTCCAGGTACTGGACAGCCGCGGCGTCGCGCGGCTGGCGCAGCTCTTTTTTGTGACCACCGATCAGGTGCGGTATCTGCTGCCGGCGGAGACCGCGCTCGGCGAGGCGACGATCTCCGTCACTTCGGGCGACGGCAAACTTTTTGCCGGAAAGGCCATCGTGACTAACGTCACGCCGGGGTTGTTCGCCGCCAATGACGCCGGGACCGGCTTGGCTGACGGCTACGTGTGCCGGGTCAATTCACGGGGAGCGCGGACTTGCGAGGCGATCTACGACCGCAATCCGCAGCCGTACCAGATCACGCCGCGCGCGATTGACCTAGGCGTGCCTGCCGACAAAGTCTATTTGACGCTGTTCGGCACGGGATTCCGCTATCGCAGCTCGCTGCCTTCGGTGAAGCTGATGGTGGGCGGTGTGACGCTGCCCGCGACCGAAGCCCTGGCCGATAGCCATCCGGGACGCGACAAGGTTACGGTTCTGCTGCCCCGCTCGCTCGCCGGGCGCGGGCTGGTAGATGTGGTGTTGGAAGTCGAAGGACAGCGGTCAAATACGCTACAAATTCAGATCAAATGACTTGCCGGGGCTGGAGCGCGGGCAGCCAAAACGCGCTCCGGTCAATTCGCGGCGTCACTGAATCTGTTGCGCCTGATATTCTGCGGCTTTGTTCGGCTTGCCCCAGGCTTGATAGAGCGTGAGCAGGTTCTGGCGCGCGTCCTGAGTCCGGTAATCTCTTGCGCTCAGCCCGGTTTTTAGTTGCTGGTAGGCCGAAGTCAGCAAGGCTTCGGCCTCTTCATAACGGCCTTGGGCGAACAGGCAAACACCCAGGTCGTTTTCCGCCAGACCAACCCTCCAGGTTTCACCGCCCGCTGTGTTCCGGATCAACTCCAGCCCCTTTCGCATCAGCGGTCCGGCCGCAGGCGCGTCGCCGCGTTTGAGCTTGATCTTGCCGAGCAACAGGACGGTCGTGCCTGCGCCTCCGGGCCGGTGCTTTTCGGCGATGGCTTGCGCCTCCTGCGCCATCGTTTCGGCTTCATCGTATTTGCCGCAATCGAACAGAGCTTGTGCCAGCACGTGCTTGGCCTCGCCCACTTTGGCGTGCTGCTCGCCCAGGTGGGTGCGGACCATCTGCAAGTAATCCCTCGCCGACTCGGTGTAAACGGCAAGGTACTGCGTCAGATTTTCCGGCTGGTGCCAAGCGACATAAAGGTTGCGAAGCAGCACGTCGGCTTTGTCAGTGGACCAATCCAGCATTCCGAACGCGTCGCGGAATTTAAAAAATCCCCGCCGGAGCAAAGGCTCCGCTTCGGCATACCGCCCCTGCTCGGCCATTGCCGCCCCGATGTCGGCTTCCGCGCCGATTACGTCGGGGGAATTGGCCGGCAGTAACTTGCGCCGGATTTCGTGGCATTCGCGGTAAAAAACTTCGGCTTCCTTGAATTGGCCGAGCTTCATCTTGTTGTTGCCCACCCAGACCAGTGCGTTGGCCGTCGAGACATGTCCATCGGGCCATGTCTTGCGCGCGGCGGCCAGCGCCCCGGCGAAGAACGTTTCGGCTTCGGCATACTTTTTCCGGTCGTGGAGAATAATCGCCAGGGCATGTTTGGGAAGGCCGACGTTGGCATCATCTTCCGGGTAGAGTTGTTGGTTGATGGCCAGAGCCTCGCGCGCCGATTGCTCGGCCTCCTCCCACTGGCCGCGCGAGGGCAGAACGCCGGCCACTGCGCTAAGCGATTCAGCCACTTCCGCCGAAACGTTGCCGATGCGGCGGCGGCGGATGTCGAGTGATTCGCGGAAGATCGGCTCGGCGGCGACCGGATCGCGCTTGCCCCACCAGGTCAGTTCCCCCAGCCGGAACAACGTGGTAGCAACGCTTGGGTGATCCGCTCCGAGCGCGGCGCGCTGAGTCTGCAGCGCGCCGCGCAGGATTCGCTCGCCGGCGTTCCACTTCATGCCAAGTTGGCCTTGCGCCGCCGCGTAACCGACCAGCGACTCGGCGGTGTCCGGGTGGTTGCGCCCCAGAAGGCTTTCCCGGACGGCTGCCGCCTGTTTGTGCATCTCGGCGGCTTGGGGGAAGAAGCCCAGGCTGTAATAGACCGCGCCGATGGTCTGCATCAGCCTGGCCCGCACCTCGGGCTGGCGTTGCAACTCGCGGTCAATCTTCTTCGCGCCGCGATCCAGCACTTCGCGCACCGTCAGCTTGTCGCCTTTGGAAACCTGCGGGTTGGAAGCCTGAAACAGGTTGACGATGAAGTCCGAGACCTGGCTGGCTTTGTCGCGCTCGGTTTCGGCGCGCGCCTGTTCGCGTTGGGCCAGCGCCAAGGCTTGTTCGGCGCGGTTGCGTTCTTCCTCGACTTTGAGCAAAGCGTCTTCGGCCCGGCGTTGTTCGGCTTGGGCCGTGGCCAGCGCACGCTCGGCGCGTTCGCGCTCGCGCTCGGCGATGCTCTGCTGGTTTTGCGCGTTGGCGCGTTCGGACTCTGCCTTGCGTTGTTCGGCCCGGGCAATGCCCGCTTGCCAGGTGGTGGCGATGACGCCAGCCAGCAGGATCACGACCAGCATCACCGCCGCCGCCACCCCAGCCCGGTGCCGCCGGATGAATTTTCCGGTGCGATAGCCGAGCGTGTCCGGCCGCGCCAGCACCGGCTTTCCAGCGAGATGCCTGCGGATGTCGTCGGCGAACTGTTCGACCGAAGCGTAGCGGCGCTCGGCGGGTTTGCTCAGCGCCTTCAGCACGATGTTGTCCAGATCGCCTCGGAGGGAGGAGGCCAGGAAGGAGGAAGGATGAGGGATAAGGGATGAAAGGCGTTTGGCCTTCCCGCTCTTCCTCCGTCCTCTTTCATCTTTCCTGCTTTCCGCTGCCGCGCTGGGTTTGATCGGCTCTTGCTCGCAAATGATCCGCGCCATCTCTTCAGCATTGCGGTGGGCCAGGCGGTAAGGCCGCTCGCCCGCCAGCAGCTCGTAAAGCACCACGCCAAGCGAATACACGTCGCTGGTCGTGGTGATTGCCTCGCGGCACACCTGCTCCGGGCTGGCATACTCCGGCGTCATCGGCCGCTGGCCCAGGACGGAAGACAGCCTGTCTGCGCCGGTATGGAGAAGTTTGGCGATGCCGAAATCCAGCAATTTCACCGTCCCGTCGTCGGCAACCATGATGTTCGATGGCTTCAGGTCGCGGTGGACAATCAGGTTCCGGTGCGCGTGCTGGACGGCAGCGCAGACTTGCAGGAACAGCCGCAGCCGCTCGGCAATGCCCAGTTGCTTCCGCTCGCAATACGACAGTAACGGCTCGCCCTCGATGTATTCCATCACGAAGTACGGCAGGCCGTCTTCGGTCGTCCCGCCGTCGAGAAAATGCGCGATGTTCGGATGGTTGAGCGAAGCCAGAATGCGGCGCTCGTAACGAAAGCGTTTGATGATTTCGTCGGTATCCATGCCGCGTTTGATGAGTTTGATGGCGACCTGCTGATGGAATTGCTGATCGTCGTCGCGTTCGGCCAGATAGACAGCGCCCATCCCGCCGCGCCCGAGTTCGCGGATGAGTTTGTAAGTACCTACGCGGCGTTCGACGACGGGCGGATCGTGCAGCGAGCGCAGCGGCAGAGGCTGATCGAGCAACGCGCCGGTTTGCTGGTCGGCGCGCAGCAGCGAAAGGACTTCGCCGCGCAGGACTTCATCGTCCATGCAATTTTGGTCGAGAAAGGCTTGACGTTCGTCGGCTGGCAGTTCGAGTGCTTGTTGCAACAGCCCATTAATTTGTTTCCAGCGTTGTGGGGTCAGTTCCTTTGGCATCAGGTGACTCCTTTTTGGCTAAGGCGCGATGGAGAAACGCGCGCGCGCCGCGCCATTCACGCACGACGGTTGCCGCCGACACGTCCAGCGCCACGGCGGTTTCTTCCACGGTCAACCCGAAAAAATACCGGCATTCGACGACGCGGCATTTGTCGGGATCGAGTTTTTCCAATTGTTCCAAGGCTTCGTTGAGCGACAGCAATTCCACCAGCTTGTCGTCCGACCAATCCAGCCGACCCGTTGGTAGCGTGTCTTCCGCAATGTTGAAGAGCGATTCGAGCGGGACTTTGACGACATCGCCGCCGCGTTTGCCGGCCAGATGCCGGCGCGCGTGGTCAATCAGAATGCGCCGCATCAAATTGGCCGCCACGCCGAAAAAATGCATTCGGTTTTGCCATTCAATGCGGGTTTGATCGAAGAGTTTGAGAAAGGCTTCATTGACCAGCGCCGTCGGTTGCAGCGTGTGGCCTTCGCTTTCGCGCCGCAACGACCGTTCGGCGATGCGGTGCAGTTCGGTATAAACGAGTGGGAGCAGCCGGTCGAGCGCCTGCCGGTCGCCATCGCTCCACGCCAGTAGAAGTTGGGTGATGTCTTCCGCTGAATTCATATGTGTCGAGAGTTCGTCGCTGTCTTGGGCTGTTGCAGCGAAGTCAATTTGACTGCGCATGAAAGCTTATTCGTCTGAGCCGAGCCTGTCAAAAAATCTCCGCCGGGTTGACCAATTCCTCCCGCCATTTGCGCGTTTGGTAGTGAAGGCAATCCAACAACTGTAGCCTGGCAAGTATGCCGGGTATAAGCAAAGGCAACTCTGCTGTGAGTCGTGCTGCGCGCATTTGCCTTCTTCGGTTCTCTCAGTCGCGCAACGATCCTCAGCCAACGACAAAGCGGTAGTAACCCGGAGGCGATCTTCATGAAAAATAAGATGTCAACTGCGATCTTTGTCGCAGCGCAGCACGCATTGCGTCATTTTCGTATTTCGGTGCGAGTCAGCTTCGGCCTAAGTTTGCTGGCCTGTCTGCTTATCGCTGGCCAACTTTCAACTGCCAAAGTCGGCCCGGCCGTAACTGGTTTTCAATCCGCCTCTGTTCGAGACTCGGCGCCAGATTCGTTTAATCCGGCGCGAGTGAAACTAGCGCCACTCTCCATTGCTGATTCCACGCAACGGGATGACTTAGGGCGATCCCTGTTGGCGTTTGATCAATTCCTTGCGTCTTTCGCACGCGACATCCTTTCTGAAGTGTCGTCGGCTTTCAGGCGAAAAGATCGGCATTTTCTGACACCTGAGGCTCCCGCTCAGGCCTCCATCTTCACTAACCAGTTGCGCCTGCCGGTCGGCATTGCCGTTGACACCAGCGACAACGTCATAACTCTTTCGGACAATGTTTTTTCATTACTGCTGTCGAAGTTTAATGCCAATGGACAACTACTGGATCAGTTGCAATTGGGCAACATTATGTCGTCAGAGGCGCTTGGTCATTTGGCCATTGATCCTGCCACAGGCCTGATCTTTAACTTGGGATCCAATGGCATCGTTTCATTTATTGACGTGAATGCGCGACAAGCCCGCGATCTGTTTTCCATCCGGCAACTAAATGCAGATACGCGGACGATCTACGATGTGTCCACCGGGCTTACCGACGCGCTCGATGGCGCGGTTCAGCCGCAACTTGCCAGCTACGGAGACATCGCCTTACGACGCCTGAGTAACAACCAGATGGAACTTTTCGTAACCGGTATTTCCTTCGGGTTTCCATTCGTCATGCGCATCACGCTGTCGGCCGACTTACAACAACTGGTTGCAGCGAAAGTTATTGTTGCTTCTCGTGGGAGCGGGACGGCCAGCGGCGGCGTTGCGCGCGGGGTGGCAATCAATAATCAAGGCATTGTCCTGACGACGTTGCCGACTGGAGCCAATGGCGGAACTCTCGACCGAGCCTTCGCCTTCGCTGCCAATTTTGATTTGAACGGACAAGGCCGTCCGCAAGTACTCTTGAACAACGCGGACATCGCCAGTAACGGCGTTACGACTGATGCCGCAGGAAACTTCTATATTGCCACCGGGTCACGGGGGGCAAGCGCCTGCGGCGCGGGCGGCAGCGGGGCGATGGTCATCGTCTCGGCGTCACTGAGCGGTAGCCAGTGTTTCCCGTTGGGGACAGCGCTCGCCGATTCGCGTGACGTCGCAGTCAATCGCAATGCGAGCATCGCTTACATGACTGTCAACGATGTTGTGGTGAAGATTCCACTTGGTAACCAGCAACCGCCACAGCAAGGCAGCGTTGTTGCCCTCACTTCCGGTCAGCCGCGCCAGGGCGCGGCATCCGCGCCCACCCCACCAAATACCGTATCAATCAGCCCAACACAATATTCGATTGAGGTACCTGCTAGTGCGACACAGTTGCACATTGAGTTTAGCGGCAACCAGCCCGCAGTGATCATAGGCAGGTATGGGCAGCCGCCCGGGGTGGATGCTCAGGGCAATCTGCTTTTCGATTTTGGTGGACCGGAGCCAGCAGCCACAACCTTCACACTGACCTTTTCCGCTTCGAGCAATCCAGCGTTACGGACGGGCAAGGCCTATCTACTAGTCGCAAATTTTGGACCCGGCGCACTCAACTTCACCATCACGGCCACTCTTGGCAATTCGCCGCCGCCCAGCCCTTCTCCGTCACCATCACCGGGCACGACTGATGAACTTTTCACTGATGACAGTACGGCTGAGCAGTATGCTCAAGGTCCGGGCGTGATCGTAGTCAATCGGCTGACACCGACTCGGTATCCGGCAACGCTGCAGCGGGTCAAAATCTTCCTTAGGCGCTTCAGCGATTTGCCTGACCCCTCGGGAGCGCAGATTCGCTTGGTGGCCTTCACCGGGCCGTCCGGTATGAGCCAACCGCCGACCAGCCCTAACTTTGTATTTGACCGCCAAATGCCGATTCCGGCTGTTTCGGCCACGGGCGATTTCGTAGAGTTCCAAATCCAGAATGGGCCAACAATCAATTCTGGTCAGGACTTATATCTGGGCTATCAATTGCCAACAGGAGCCAGCGGTGTAGTTGTTGCTGGCGACGCGAATGGCCCACAACGACAGCGCGCTTTTTTTTCCCAGAATGGGGGGAGCACGTTTGGTCTTCTGGCCTTTGTTAACCAGCAGACCGGGGCACAGATCCCAATCAACTTGATGATCCGCGCTAGCATTGCAAGTGGGAGTGGTACCTGCAGTTACTCGGTCACGCCTGAAGCTCGTCCTGCCGATGCTTCCGGCGGCAACGGCACCATTGCCGTTATGACCGCTAGCGGGTGCTCTTGGACAGCGGTAGCCAATAACAACTGGCTGCAGATCACCTCTGCCAGCAGCGGCAGCGGCAACGGCCAGGTCACCTACACCGTGCAGCCAAACAGCAGCGTGAACTCGCGCACCGGCAGCCTAACCATCGCTGGGCAAACGTTTACTGTCAATCAGGCCGGAGCCTCGTCGGGCGGCCCGGCGGCGCTCCGGGCCGACTATCAATTCCAGAACACATTAACCAGTTCCACCGCTGGCGCTCCGGCATTGACCAACCTGGGCAACAACACGTTCAGGTCCGCCACGGTGGATGGCCGGACGCGAACGGTTCTCAGCTTCGCGGAGAATGACGGCGTGGTGCTCTCGCCGATGGCGAACCTGACGGCAAACGGAGATTACTCAGTGGTCATGCTCTTTGCCCTAGAAAGCGTGGATGGATACCGGCGCATCCTCGATTTCAAAAACGGCACGAGCGACAATGGTTTGTACGTTTTGGACGGCGAACTCGCGCTGGGGAAAATTGAATTAGATCTATTTCGCCAAGCTACTGAAAAACTGGAGCCGCCCATTACCGGAAACGCTTTTGTTCAATTGGTTCTGACGCGCAGCACAGACCGGGGGCTGGCGGTATACCTCGACGGCGTGGAGCAATTCTCGGGACCTGACTTCGGCGCTACTCTGATTGAAGGTGCTAGGCTGCGTTTCTTCCGGGATAACGATTCAGGCGGCCTAACGGATGAAGCTTCCGCCGGGTCTGTAGCGCGCATTCGTATCTACGCGGGCGCGCTTTCGGAAAGCGAGGTCGCGGCGCTCGACCGGCTCCCGACGGGGCAGACCTGCACCTACTCCATCTCGCCGGAAAATCGTAGTGCGGCGGCGAATGGCGGGACGAACACCGTCAGCGTTACCGCGCCGAATGGTTGCAGTTGGACGGCGACGGCCAACGACAACTGGCTTTCGGTGACGCCGACCATGGGCAGCGGCAACGGTCAAGTCAGTTACAGTGTGCAGCCGAACACCAGTCCCAGTTCGCGCAGCGGCACTCTGACCATTGCGGGGCAGACCTTCACCGTCACCCAGGCCGGGGCGGCGCAAAGCAGCCCGATGATTGCTGTGCAGCCGACCTCGCTCGACTTTCAAAGCGTCAATGTCGGGGCGACGAAGGACCTCACGTTGACGGTGCGCAACACCGGGAACGCAACGCTGAATGTGACCGCGATCACCAGCAGCAACAGCCGTTTCAGCGTTACTTCCGGGACAAGCTTCAACGTGGCGGCGGGCGGCCAGCAAACGGTCACAGTTCCCTTCAGCCCGACGGCCAGCGGCGTGCAAACCGGCGCGCTGACCATTGCCAGCAACGCCAGCAACGGCCCGACTACCACCGTCCAGTTGCGGGGCGAGGGCGCGCAGCCGCAGCCGACTTGCCCAGCGGTTAATAACATCAACCCGACCAGTGGCCCCATTGGTACGCCAATCGCGGTCACGGGGCAAAACTTCACCGGTGTGACGCAAGTGAAGTTCGGCGGTGGCGCAACGGCGACGCCTATCGTCAACAGCGCCACGGAACTGCGTGTCAGCGTGCCGCCGGGCGCGCAGAGCGGCCCGCTTGCACTGGTCAGGCCAGGCTGTACCGACGCCACATCGCAGCAGTCATTTACCATTACGACGGCGAATGCTTCGACTTTCGTGCGTGTGATCGGCGGCAGCGGTGCGCCGGGCGGGACGGTAGTTGTACCGATTGAACTGGAATCGAGTGGTAACATCACTGCCGCGAGCTTCAGCCTCCGGTTCAACACCGCCATCCTATCCAATCCGCAAGTCGCTGTGGCCACTGAGGCAACGGCGGCGGGTGCCACCTCGCTGCTACAAATTCGCGGGCAATTAAACGCCGGGCGGCTCGGCCTCGCCATTGCCTTCCCACCGGAGAATCCACCGAAGCGCTTTCCGTCAGGAAAGTTGAGGCTGGTACTCGTTACATTCACGATCGCTGCAAACGCGAGCGGACAGACCAGCGTCGAGTTTGACAACCAGCCTACCTCCCAATCGGTGCTCGACGCCGACACCAATGAGGTGGTGGCCAGCTTCACGCCCGGGATGGTGAATATCGCCCAAGGCTACGAGGCCGACGTTGCGCCGCGCCCGCAAGGCAACGGACAGATCAACCTAGCGGATTGGAACCTAATCGGGCAGTTCTTTTCCGGCGCGGCTCAGGTCGAAGCCGGCAGCGAGTTCCAGCGCGCCGACTGTGCGCCAAAGGCGACGCGCGGCAACGGCATACTCAACCTGCAAGACTGGGTGGAGGCCGGGAATTACTACATCAGCGGCGAACTCGTCGGCGCGGACGGGCCGGTGAATCCCACAGGGCCATCCGCGGCGCGACCGAATACACTCGCCGCGACGGCCTTCTCTCAGGATGCACGCGGGGTGCGGCTGGTCGGCAGCGCGTTCCAACGTGGCGCGATTAACGAATTGGCAGTCGTGCTGGACGCGCGTGGTGGTGAGAGCGGGTTGAGTTTCACCGTGGCCTTCGACCCGCGCCACCTGCGCTTCATCGAAGCCGTGCGTGGCGACGGGGCGCTGAACGCCTCACTGGTCGTCAATTCCGCGCGCTTGGCCGAGGGGCAAGTCGGCTTGGCGCTGGCGCTACTGCCGGGCGAGCGGTTGGCCATCGGCAGTCACACGCTGGTCAGGCTGCGCTTCGTCGCCGTGGCTGGGCACGATGTGGGACAGACACAGGTGCGCTTCGGCGATGAACTGGTCGAGCGGATGCTGGTCGGCGCGCAAGCCGAAATTGCGTCGGCGCGTTTTGCGGATGCGGCGATTGCGCTCCATGGCAGGGGCGTGGCGACAGTTTCCGCTGCCAGCTTCAACAGTGACGGTCTGGCGGCGGGTTCCATCGTCGCTTCGTTTGGCAGTGATCTGGCCGCCGAGACGCAAGCGGCCACGGCCATCCCGCTCCCGACCGAGTTGGCGGGGACGACTGTGCTCGTGCGGGATGAGTCCGGCGTGGAAAGGCTCGCCCCGCTTTTCTTCGTCTCGCCGGCGCAGGTGAATTACCTGATTCCAGAGGCGACCGCGCCCGGCTGGGCGACCATCACCGTTACCGGCAGTAATGGCGTGGTCGCGGTCGGCAGTGTGCGGATCACTCCAGTTGCTCCGAGCCTGTTCACGGCCAATGCTGACGGTGCGGGTGTGGCGGCGGCGGTTGCCTTGCGCATTCGTGGAAACGGCACGACCAGCTACGAGCCTATCTTCGAATGGTCGTATGCGAGCCAACGCTTCTTTCCGGCTCCGCTGGACCTCGGCGTGGATGAGGGAGGCGATCAGGTTTTCCTGACCTTCTTCGGTACGGGTCTGCGCGGGCGCGCTCCTGACGTTCCCGTCTTCGTCAAAATTGACGGGGTGGAGGCGGAGGTGACTTACGCGGGGCCGCAGGGCGGCTACGCCGGTCTGGACCAAGTCAACGTCCGCGTGCCGCGCGCGCTGGCCGGTCGCGGCCTGGTCGAGGTGGCGCTGGTAGTGGGCGAACAGACGGCCAACGTGGTCACCATAGACATTCGTTAACGTGAATGAGTGACACGGCAAATGACGGCGGCGCAACGCGGCCCCCGTCATTTGCCGGATGCAAAATAAAGTGAGGTACTGATGCGTCTTCTAAATCTTCGTTTGCTCTTTTTCGTTTGCTTGATGTTCGGGGCGTTCCCAGCCTTGCGGGAGATCAATCCGCTGGCGCAAGGACAACCTTCGACCGTTTTGCGCGTGCTCAGTCAAGACGCCAGACCAGGCGGCAGCGTCGTTGTGCCTGTCGAGCTTGAGTCAGCCGGCAACATCACCGGCGTCAGTTTCAGCCTCAAATTCAACCCCGTCGTTCTGCCTGATCCGCAAGCGGTCATTTCCGGCCAAGTCAGCAGCCTGGGCGCGACACTGCTGGTTGACCGACGCCAAGTCGGGCAAGGCCGCCTCGGCATTGCTGTCGCCTTCGCGCCTGAAAATCCGCCGCGGCGGTTCCCGCAAGGAACGGTGCGGCTGATCACCGTCAATTTTACGATCCCCGCGAATGTGCCGGCGCAAACAGTTCCGGTCGAGTTCGACAACCAGCCCATTAGCCAGCTAGTGCTTGATGCTGAGAACCGTGAGTTAACAGCGACCTTCGTGCCCGGCGCGGTCAAGGCAGCGCAAGCCTTCGAAGCCGATGTTGCGCCGCGCCCGAACGGCAGCAACGGTTCGGTGACCGTGGCGGATTGGGTGCAGGTGGGCCGTTTCGCCGCTGGACTGGACGGCCTGGAAGCCGGCAGCGAATTTCAGCGCTCGGATTGCGCGCCGCGTTCGACTTTTGGAAATGGCGCAATCACAGTCAGCGATTGGGTGCAGGCGGGGCGGTATGCCGCTGGTCTTGACTCGTTGACACCCGCGGCGGGACCGACCGCGCCGGGAGCTTTGGCGGCGACCGACTTGTCGGCGTTGCTGAAACCGACCGGTTGGCCGCGATTGCTGCGGGTGACTTCGCCGACGTTTGGCGGGGGCCGCACCAGCGCGGTGGCGGTGGAATTGCTGGCGCAAGGCGACGAGAATGCGCTCAGTTTCAGCTTGCAGTTCGACGCGCGGCAGTGGCACTTCGTTTCGGCTTCGGTGGGCGATGCCGCGCAAAACGCCGCGCTGAGCGTCAACTCGAAGTTGGCGGCGGACGGACAAGTCGGAGTTGCGCTGGCATTGCCGCCGGGAAGGCTTTTCGAGGCGGGAATGCAATCCTTGCTGACCGTGAATTTCGTGGCGGTGGAGGGGGGCGGGACTTTCGCGCCGGACGTTGCGTTCAGCGATTGGCCAACGGCGCGCGAGTTGGCGAGCGTGAAAGCGGAGGAGTTGACGGCGGATTGGATGTTGGTTTCGCCGAGCTTGTTTACGATTCCGGATTCAAACGGCCTGGCCGCAAGCGTCGTCGTTCGCGTGGGCGCCGACGGTCAGCAGCGATTTGAATCGGTGGCGGTTTTTGATTCCGGGCGCAACGGGTTTGTCGCCAGGCCCGTTGACGTCAGCGATGAAAATGAGCAGGTGTTTCTGGCACTCTTCGGCACGGGTTGGCAGAATGGCGCGGCTCTCGATGCTATCCAGGTGATGGTTGATGCTGTGCCGGTTGAAGTGCTTTATGCTGGCGTGCAAGGCGGGCAAGCAGAAATGACAGGCTTCGCACAACTGAATCTGCGATTGCCGCCTGCACTGAAAGGGCGCGGCGAAGTGACGGTGAAGTTCATCAACGCCGGGCGTTCCGCCAATCCAGTCAAAATCGTCATCAAATAAACAACTTGGGTACGCATCGCCTCCGGCGTTCGGTCGTGGCCTGAAGCGAATTGGCAAGGACTCAACCATTCACCACGACCGCACGCCGGAGGCGATGCGTACCTGGAAATTCAATGCGCAACTTCCTGCAACTGCTTGATGCGTTCGCGAATGGCGTGCGAGAAGCATTCAGCTTCCTCTCGTCCCGCGCCGCTGGTCAACAGCGCATCGCGAATCTGACTGTCGCTGATGCGTCCCAGGTATTGCATCAGCCATTTGACATCGCTCACCCGGATATCGCTTTTGAAATCGCTGGTATGTTGCCCCGAATAACCAAACTCGATGAACTGTCCCCGAACGCCCTTGACAAAATCCTTGCTCTGGCCAGCGTAGCCTTTGCAGTCCCATTTCTCGCGAGCCAGAAAGCCGCCCCATTTGCCCATCGAACCGCCCCAGTCGCCGACCAGGTAACGATCTTCGATGCCGGCGTCCGTGGGAGTCCGGAAGATGGCTGTGTTTGAGCCACGCTTCACGTCGCGCACGTCCTTGTTGTCCCAGTTGGAAAGCAGCATGGCCATGACTTTCAGCCCATTCAACTCCTTCGATCCGGCGAATGGATTGTTCAGCCAGCCCCAGCTCTCTTCATCTTCCAGTTTTTTGACGCCCTTTTCGCGCTGCATCTCGAAGCGGGCTTCAAAGAAGTCGCCATTTTCCTTGACGTGTTTTTTGGCGCGCGTCAGGTTGCCCACATTCAGAATTCGGCCGCTGGGAACGAAATAGGCCGGTTCGACGAAATAACCGACTGCCCAGACCATTCGCGTTGTAAAGGTTTCCGCATTCACTTCCGAACCGAATTTCGCCGTCCAGGTGACCCCGTTGGCATCGGTCACACGAATTTTCGGATTCGATCCGGACAGACTTTCTTCGACAAAGGTGAAGGGAGGTTTGGGCGCTTTGGCGCGTCCGGTTGAGCCGCCAATCAAATCCAGCTTTTCGACGGCGCCGGGATCACGCCAGAGAATCGGTTTGCCCGGCTGGGAAGGCTTTTTCTCTTTTTTCTCTTTTTGATCCTTCTGGGCAAGTGAGACTGCCTGCGCTTGCTCGGCCGGGAACGGAAGCACGAGCGCAATGGCAAACAATAGAAATATGACCAACCTTTGGATTTCTTTCAGCATCATTAAACTCCTTTTCGTGACAATTGGCGCTGTAACCTGGGAATTTCCCTGAATTGAGAGTATAGCTTCAATAGATAATTACGTTAATCAAGTTTCTTTTGCAATGGAATTGCCCGATGAACACTGCCGGGCAGGCATTTAAGAAAATGCTCGCTGGACAATTTGGCGGGAAGGTTGCAAATGGAAACGGTTGACAGTTTTATCGCCCCTCACTAAAGTTCGCTTGCTCAATTGAAGGTCAAATTAGAATGAATAGTTCTACTTCCCCGGTACTTCTCCGACCCTCAAGTGGCGCTATCAAGTGTTACTTGCCCCGCGCGATTCATAACCATTGCAATTGGCTGATCTGAAGAGGCCTTATCCGCACATGTCTTGTCGGCAGTGCTTATCGATAAAATCCGTGCAACCGCATTTAAGGAGCAGAATTGTGAAAAAGAAAGAAGCCACTCCAACTCTCTCGCACTCCAGCGACCAGCCCACAAAACAGATTGCTCAAGATCATTCAGTGTCACCCGCTTCGCCAAGTAGACGCAAATTTTTGGGGAATGTCAGTGGCGCAACCGCCGCGACCATCGCCGCCAGCATTGCCGGCGTTCCAGGGCTCGGAGTTGCGACGGAGGCCAAAGCAGAAGATGCGGCGATCACCGTCGTCGGCGGTCCGGAGCGAGTGGAACGGGCGTATAACCTCCGGTTGCAATCCGCCACCTTCCAGAAGATCGCCCCATTGCCGGACCATCCGAACAATGGCGACGAAGACCGCTACCCAAACCGCATCGGAAGTTATTCAAAAGGGCTCCCTCATAACTCTCTCGGCGAAGTAAATCAGGCCGCCTACAATGTCTACCTGCAAGCCATCAAAACCGGCAACCCTGACGATTTCGAGCGCGTGCCGATGGGCGACACCCAGGTTCAATTTAAGAATCCGCAGGCTGGATTAACGTATGAGATGAATGGGATTGACCCAGCGCATATTTTCCAGCAGCCAGCGCCAGCCTTCGCCAGTGCCGAAATCGCCAGCGAGATTGCTGAAAATTATTGGATGGCGCTGACGCGCGATGTCTTTTTCCTGGATTACGACAACAATCCGTTAACCAATGCCGCCGCCGCCGACTTGACGAAATTCTCGGATTTTCGCGGCCCGCGTTTTCGGCCTGCCAGATTGATGGCCCGTCCGGAACTGAATGCGACTGAGGCGCTGGCAATCACAGAATCCGGTCCTTCCGCAAATTTCGAATCCGTCATTGCCAACGAACAACAGCCAAGGCAACAAAACCGGCCGCTTCGCCAACAACAATCCGGCCCGGTGACGACAGCCACGCTGTATCGAGGCAACACGCCCGGAGATTTGATCGGCCCCTACATTTCCCAGTTTTTATGGCAGGACATTCCGTATGGCGTTCAGACCATCAGCCAGAAGATGCGCACGCCGATTCCGGGCGACGATTACATGACCACCTACAACGACTGGCTCTATTCGCAAAACGCGCGCGGCAATTTGAATCTGCCGAATCGCTACGATCAGACGCGGCGGTATATTCGCAATGGGCGTGATCTGGGCGAGTGGGTACACATTGACGTGCTGTTCCAGGCGTATTTCAACGCCACGCTTCTACTGCTGGGGATGGGCGCGCCAACCGATCCCAACAATCCCTACAACAAATATCGCACTCAATGCGGATTCGGCACTTTTGGCCCGCCGCACATTCAATCGCTGGTGTGCAGCGTGGCGACCAATGCGCTGCGTGCGGTCTGGTATCAGAAATGGTATGTGCATCGCCGGCTGCGTCCTGAAGCCTTCGCCGGGCGCATCCACAACCATTTGACCAATGCCACGACCTATCCGATTCATTCGGACATTCTCAATTCGGCGGCGGTGCAGGAAGTCAATCGTAAGTTTGGGTCGTATCTTCTGCCGATGGCATTTGTGGAAGGGTGCCCGTCGCATCCAGCCTATGGCGCGGGTCACGCCACCGTGGCAGGCGCTTGTGTGACCATTTTGAAATGGTGGTTTGACGAATCCTGGCCGATTCCCGATCCGGTTGTGCCAACGCCGGACGGATTGTCGCTGGTGCCGTATCGCGGAACGGAACCGCTGACTGTCGGCAATGAACTGAACAAACTCGCCGCGAATGTCGCCTTCGGACGTAATACGGGCGGCGTGCATTGGCGCTCGGATGCCACCGAGTCGCTCAAACTGGGCGAAGCCGTTGCGCTCAGCGTCCTGCAAGATCAAAAAGACTGCTGGAATGAGCGCTACCCGGGGCTCACGCTGACCAAATTTGATGGCACTCGCATCACCATTTAATCTGTCTCCAACCTGCAACCAAGAAATGCAAAGAGCCGAAGACTCAGTCTTCGGCTCTTTGCATTTCTTGGTTGGCAATACTGTTCAAGCGCCCAAAAACTTCGCCAGCCAGGCGGTGATAACAGCTTCATCGGTCGGCGCACTGAAATTCGCCGCGTTGACCAATTCCGCGCCGATCAGGTCCGTGCGTCCGCGAACCAGCGCTTCGACATAAGGCGCGGGGAATTCCGGATGCCCCTGAATGCCGATCATTTTTTCGCCCACGCGAAACATCGCCACCGGGCAATGATCGCTTTCGCCCAGCAGGACGCCGTTTTCCGGCAGACGTTGGACCTGGTCGCGGTGCGAGTACTGAAGATTGCAATTCGCCTGTTCCGGCTGCATCCAGTCTTCGAATTTGACGGGCTTTAGTCCGTGAACGCCAATGCCCCAGCCCTGCGGAGCTTTCCAGACTTTGCCGCCCAGCGCTTCGGCCAGAATTTGATGCCCGAAACAGATGCCGACAAAGGGTGTGTTCGCATCCCGCAATTGCCGCACAAAGTCTTTCAATTCCCGAATCCAGCCTTCGTCATCGTAGGCCGAAAATCGCGAGCCGGTCGTCAGATAGCCATCGCAAACATCCACGGAAACAGGGAACTCGCCGTTGCGAACGTCGAAGAATTCCAGTTCGATCTGTGGCGCGTGACGGCTGAACAGGTCCGTAAACATCTCGCGGTAATCGCCGGCGATATGGCGCAACTGCTCCGCCACGTGATCGCATTCGAGCAGGCCGATTTTCATAAGCTCAGTCTCAGATGAAACGACTTTGGCCGCGTGAAAGCCTCGAAGCCGAGCTTGGATAGCGTGCAGCCGCGCCCGGAATCCTTGACGCCCACCCAGGCCAGCGCCGGATCCAGGTAATCGCAGCGATTCATATAAAACGTGCCGGTTTCGATCTGGTCGCCAATCCGCAACGCAGCGTCCACGTCCGCCGTCCAGATCGAAGCCGTCAAGCCGTACTTGCTGTCGTTCATCAGCCGGATGGCTTCGTCGTCGTCCTTGACCGGCATAATGCCGACGATCGGCGCGAAAGTTTCTTCCGTCATCACCAGCATCGAATGATCCACAATGACCAGAATCTGCGGCCCCAGATAAGGCGTTCCAGCTTGGCTGACAGGGAAATGACTTTCGTCAATTAACGCCGTCGCGCCTTTCGATAAAGCTTCGGCGATGTGCGCACGCGCCTTGTCGGCAGCGTCCGTGCGAACCATCGGTCCCAGCGTGACGCCGTCTTCGAGCGGGTTGCCGAGTTTGTATTGCCTGGTCAATTCGACCGCTCCTTCGACAAAGCGGTCATAAACATCCTGATGCACGTAAATGCGCTCCACCGCGCAGCACGACTGGCCGGAGTTGAACATCGCGCCGTCCACCAGATTTTCAATCGCCGCTTCCAGATTGGCGTCGGCACGGACGTATGCCGGGTCTTTGCCGCCGAGTTCCAGGCCCGTGGCAATGAAGCGTTCGCTGGCCGCGCGCTGCACGGCGTGGCCTCCAGCAACCGAACCCGTGAAGGCGACAAAGCCGATGCGCGAATCCTTGATCACTTCGGCGACCTGATCGTGATCAATGTGCAGGAATTGAAATACGCCTTCGGGCAAACCCGCCGCCATAAACGCTTCAAAGTAGCGTTCGGCGACCAGCGGCGTCTGCGGCGCGATTTTCAGCACGACGCTGTTCCCGGCCAGAATTGCCGGAACCACCGCATTGACCGAAGCCAGCCAGGGATAATTCCACGGCGCTAAAACCAGCACGGTTCCCAGCGGTTCCCGGCGGATGAAGCGCTGGAAGTTCTCTTTCGGTTCAATGGCGATGTCGGCGAGTTCGCGTTCGGCGATGTCGCACAGATAATTGACCCGCTCGTTGAACCCGCGCCGAAGCTCGAACGGGCTGTAGGCGATGGGCCGCCCGATCTGCCAGGTCAATTCCTTGCCGATTTCGTCGGCGTTTTCGACCAGCCAGTCTTTCATCCGGCGGCAAATGGCCGCGCGTTCACCGACCGGCACGCGCCGCCAGGCGGTTTGCGCGGCGACGGCTTTGGCCAGTGTGAGTTCGATTTGCTGTGAGGTTGCCGGGCGACGTTCGGCATACACTGAGTTGTCAACGGGGGTGATAGTTTTCTGAATTTGTCCTGTCATATTTCTTGTGGTGTAAGAGTGATGATTTCTAGATAGCGCGAGAGGTCTTTACGTTTGTACCAGCAAATAGATCATCAGTCGTGATCCGTATAGATGTCAGCTCGTGAGAAATTCTGCGGAAGAACCGGCAGGCCTTCCGGTCTGGCAGCGAGATCATCCATATCCCGGTCGAACTCTTCCAATGATGGCGCGGACGCTAAGGTTGTGAGCGAATCCGTTTCGGCGAGCCTGCGCAGGTAATCATCCAGTGAAATCTTCAGAGCCGCAGCGTTAGCTCGCAGCATCTGCGCCGTGTCAGAAGTAACTTCAATTTGTATCGTCATTATCTGACCTCCTTCTGATTAAGCCGCTTCGGCCCGCTCTGACGTGCAACTCAGATAATCACGAATCTCTGCCTGCATCTGATCCACTTCGACCAGATAGCCTTCGGCCATGGCTTTATAGTTCGATTCTGAATAAGTTTTCCGGGCT
This sequence comes from Heliomicrobium sp., assembly GCA_021155085.1. Lineage (GTDB taxonomy): Bacteria > Acidobacteriota > Blastocatellia > RBC074 > RBC074 > RBC074. The sequence continues at coordinate 21,774 of JAJNQA010000039.1, forward strand.
TCAGCCAGGATGCGCTCAAACATCAGGATGCGTTCTTGTGTTGCTTTCAGTTCGTTGTCATTTTGAATCATTGCACTACCTCGATAATCCCGCGTTTCGAAGAATCGCGTTTGGTTTGCCAACCAATGATCAAATCTTCGATGTGGGTAAAACTGGTTGCTCGATTGACCCAGAACACGCTTGCTCCAAGATCGTGCTGGGCTTGGATGTGAGAGAACACGATACGCACTTTGCCAGTTAGTTCGCCCACATCGAATTCTTCCGTCATCACCAGGAAGATGTCAACGTCATTGGGATTCGGCTTCGCCGTGACATAGCTACCGTATACGACAAAACGATCAAGCCTGCCCGTCGCTTTCACGAGTTGATAAATCTCCAGCAATGTTGCCGTAACGATTTGACGTTGTGGCGTAATTTTCTGAAGCGCGCGACAACTTCGTTTATCGAAGCTTGATGTAAGCCTTCGGGAAGATCACCGACGCTATCAAAATCAGGTATCGGCATCATCACTTTCCATTGCCTGCCGCACGATCCTTTTTACCGCCATCAATTTGCTTGAGCAATTCCCGCACCGCCGTATCCAACTGGCTGTCTCGTCCCGTGTAGCTTTCGCCAATGGGTCTTGTGACCGGCACATCCACCGGGCGAGGATTCAGTTCCATTGTCTGCCCGCTGTTGTCCTGCACTCGTGCGCGCGGCATGCGGAAAGAAGAGCCATCCAGCAAGGGAATGTTCCAGGTGAAAATAATCCAGCCGGCGGTCGGTTCGCCGACGACTTTGCCGAGTTTCAGCGTGCGGTAACCTTCGGTGAAGTCTTCGGCGTCCGATAGCGAATGCTGATTCGTGACCAGAATCGTTGGCGCTTCCAGCGAGCGCTGGCCCAGGTAGCTGCGCGCCGGGGCCGACGGCAAGCCGCGCTGCGTCATCGTCAAATACCCGCGCCGAGCCAGTACATCAATCGCGTAAACATTGACGAAGCCGCCGTTGTTGTTGCGAACGTCAACGACGACGCCTTCGCGGGCGTGGTTTTCATCGTCCAGGTCCGTGTACAACTGCGACAACGATTGCGCGGACATATCCGGCATGTGAACGTACCCCAGCCGCCCGTTGCTCACCCTTGCCACGTAAGCGCGACACTCTTCGACCCACTGGCGATAGAGCAAGCCTTTTTCCGTGCCGGTGGTGGTTGGGCGCACGGCGATTTCGCGCGGACTGGAACCATCCGCTGACGAAGAAACTGTCAGCGAAACGCGGCGATTGGTTTTGTATTGCAGCAGTTCGTCCAGGTTCGTTTGCGCGTTGATGCGCGCGCCGTCCACGGCCAGCAGGGTATCGCCGACTTTGATTCCGCCCGCGACGGCTGCCGGGCTGAGCGTGATGACTTCGGTGATTTTCAGCCGCCCGCTGGTTTCGTATTCGTTGCGGTCGAAACGCAGGCCGAGTTTGCCAATTGGCGCACTCTGATTTCCGCCACCAAAGCCGCCAGCAACGCCCAGATGTGAAGCGTTCAATTCGCCGACCATCAGGTTCAGAATGCGGCGCATTTCGTCCGGCGTTCGCGCGCCAGCAATATGCGGTTCATATTCGGCACGGACGGCTTCCCAGTTCGCGCCGTGGTATTTGTCGTCGTAAAAATGGTCGCGCTGCAAGGTCCAGGCTTGCCGGAAGACTTCCATCTTTTCCTGATTGAAATCCACGTCCAGTTCGGCGGTCACGGCCAGCGCGCGCGGCAGCCGCGTGTCCATCGGAATGATGCTGATGCGGCCCTGTTCCAGAAAGTAAACTTCGCGGCCATCCGGCGAAAACTGCGCGTCGCTTTTGAAGCCCGGTGTTGACGTCAGTTGACGAGCGACGGACGGCGTTCTGGACAGTTCATCCAGCGACCAGGTGTACAGATTCACCTGACCTTCGGCGCTGGCGGACATCAGCAGGGTTTTGCCGTCGGGACTGATCGTCAGCGAATTCACGTCCACACCGACCGGGAGCAGGCTCAGCCGTTGGCGAATGCCTTCAAAAACAATCTCAACCGGTTTGGCGGCGGTTCTGGCGTTGGCGGGGGGGGCGTCAGGTCTGGCTTCCGCCGGTTGCGGCGGGGTTTGCTGCGCGGGTTGCGGCGGCGTTTGCGGTCGGCCAGGGATGCGCGGCGATTCCTCCTTGAACAAATCGCGGAACTGGTCTTCGCGGAATTTCGGCGTGCGCGGCAGCAAGTCCACGCGGGCGATTTGGCCTTCTTCGGTTCGCATCACGGTTTGAAACAGCAGGTAGGTTCCGTCCGGACTCCACGAAATCGAACTGCCGGAATTTGACGCCAGCGAACTGATTTGCCGGGCTTCGCCACCAGCGGCAGGGACGGCGTAAACGTTGCGGAAAGATTTGTTGCTGACCGCCGAATAGGCCAGCCATTTGCTGTCCGGCGACCAGGCAAAAGAACGACCACTGACGAACGGAGGGTATTCCATTTTGGTATCGGCCAGTTTGCGTTCCTGCTTCGATTCGGTTTCGTAAACGCGAAGCTCTTTTCCATTGCGGACAAAGGCAATCAACTTGCCATCGGGTGAAAATCGAGGCACGGCGTCAGCGCCCGCGCCGCTGGTCAATTGCGTTTCGGCGTTGGTGGTGAAGTCGAATAAAAACACGTGTGGTGCGCTGTCGCGTTCGGAAACGTAGGCGATGCGTTTACTGTCCGGCGACCAAACCACGTCGGACTCCGCCGCGACGGATCGCGTGACGCGAACCGCATCGCCGCCGTCCTTGGCCGAAGCCGCGAAGATTTCTCCGCGTGCTGCGAACACGATTTTTTTTCCGTCGGGCGAAAGCGCCAAATCCTGAAAGCCGGTGGCCAGCGATAAATGTTCAATGCTGGGGCCGGACGGTGATCCGCGCCGCGTGATCTGGACTTCGGCGGCGTTGCCGCTGGCGGTGTCCATCTTCCAGATGGCAAAGTTTCGTTCGAAGACAATCGTTTTGCCGTCGTAACTGATCGTCGGCCACAGCACACGCCCATCTTTGAATTTGGTGATTTGTTTGGCCTGGCCGCCGAGAGCTTTCGACCAGAGGTTTTGAGCGCCGCTGCGGTCGGAGGTGAAAAACAGCGTTTTGCCATCCGCGCTCCACATCGGCCAATGCTGTTTCGCGCCGCGTTCGGTCAGTTGTTCGTATTTGCCGCCGTCGTGCAGCAGCCAGAGTTCGGTTTCGTCAATGTGGCTGTGCCCTTTGCGCCACCATTGGCCCGCGCTGATGCCGCGCGCGGCGAACGCCACGGCTTTGCCATCGGGCGACGGTGCGGAGAAAAATTCGCTGGCATACCGGTCGCCGCTGACCTGCATCGGCGTGCCGCCTTCGCCGCTGATGCGAAACACGTCGTTCATCCCGGCAATGTCCTTGCTGGATGAGGTGAAGTACACCCAGCGGCCATCCCGCGACCAGCCGTCCAGTTGATCGCTGGAATCATCAAACGTCAGCCGTTTCAAATCGCCCGTTGCCAAGGTCAGCATGTAAATATCGCCGCTGCCCGTGCGGTTGGAAATGAACGCCAGCTTCTTACCGTCGGGTGAATACTGCGGGCGCGATTCGTTGGCCGGATGCGCGACCAGCAACCGCGCTTCGCCGCCGTTGGCGGGAACCGTCCAGATGTCGCCGCCGGAAACAAACGCAATTTCCGCGCGGTCCGGCGAGATTGCCGGCTCGGCGAAATAGGGCAGCGCATCTTTCTGGGGTTGACCGAACGCGATGAATGAGAACAAGGACAGAAGCGCGATTGTGCGAAAGCGTGAAGTTTTCATTGGGAGACCTCAATTGACGTGATCGCGTTCGTAGTCCTGCCTTCAGGCGGAAGGCTTACTGAGCAGAAGTCTTCCGTCTGAAGGCCAATGAGGCTGAGTTACGTTGCGAAAGCGAAACCATTTTCAATTGTTCCTTTTTCACTTTTCATTATTGAGCAGAAAAGATGCCTTTCTTTCTGCCCAACAATGCACAAGGAAAAATGAAGGATTGAGAATGAAGAAACTCCATTTCAACTCACTTGACCTCATAGGCCTGAAGGCGGGACTACGAACGGGGTTATTCCGGTGTCACGTAAGCCGCTGTGATGCCGCCGTCCACCAGAAAGTCCGTGCCGGTGATGTACGACGATTCGTCCGAAGCCAGGAACAGCGCTGCCTGCGCAATTTCTTTGGCTTCGCCGAAACGGCCCATCGGAATGTGAACCAGGCGGCGTTGTTTTTTCTCGTCGGTATTCAGGTAGCTCATCAGCAGGTCGGTGCGCAGCGGCCCCGGACACAGCGCGTTGACGCGGATGTTTTCGCGGGCATGAATGATGGCCAGTTCGCGCGACATCGCCAGCACAGCGCCTTTGCTGGCGGTGTAGGCAACTTGTGGCGTGGCCGCGCCCAGCACCGCCACGAACGAAGCCGTGTTGATGATCGAACCGCCGCCCGCGCGCTTCAGCGCCGGAATGCCGTATTTGCAGCCGAAAAAGACGCCTTTGGCATTGATGGCCATCGTCAAATCCCAGATGGATTCTTCGGTCGTGACGGCGTTGTCGTCGCTGTGGTGCATGATTCCGGCATTGTTGAACAGGATGTTGAGCTTGCCGAATTTGCGTTCGGCGAACTTGACCATTTTGGCGCAGTCTTCAGCTTTGGAAACGTCGGCGTGGGTGTAGGCCGCTTCGCCGCCCGCCTCCTGAATCAGCTTGACGGTCTTTTTGCCTTCCTTGTCGTTGACATCCACGACAACCACTTTCGCGCCTTCGGCGGCGAACAGAAGAGCCGCTTCGCGGCCAATGCCGCTCGAAGCTCCGGTAATAAGTGCAACTTTGTCTTGCAATCGCATGATTGGATTCCTTGAAAATGTAGTTTGGAGATGAGGGAGAGAGAATATCGGACAAATGAAAACGCGCAAGCCTTTTTCGGGTGATTGGGCTTGATTGGGCCGTTTCCATCGTCTGGTCGGGTTTCGCCGCCTGACTTAATCGAGCACGGCGATGGCTTCAATCTCGATCAAAAACTCTTCCACAGCCAGCGAGCTGACGCCGATCCAGGTGCTCGCGGGCGGCGTTTGAGCGGAAAAAAACTCCCGCAGGACTTCGCCGACCGCTTCGATGTCTCTGGGGCTGGGTTTGACAACGTACAGCCGCAGCGAAACCAGATCGTAGCGGCTTCCTCCGGCGGCTTCGAGGGCGTGTTGCACGTTCCGCAGTGCCTGCCGGGTCTGTTCGCCAATATCGTTGCCGCCGACAATCTGTTTATTGGCGTCCCAGGCAGTTTGGCCGGAAAGGTAAACGGTTTTGCCTCCCTGACTGACGACGGCCTGCGAAAAGCCGATGGGCAGACTGGGAAACAGCGTCTCAGGGTTCAGATATTGTTTTGTCATATTGGCTCTACATTATTCGTTTGAATCAGGCAGAAGCAACATGATGGCGGATGACAGCTCTCTTTACGCTTCTACTGTGCTTACCTGCCCGCCATTTTCATGCGGAAGTTTCTAATGCGGCCCATGTTGTAAACAAAACCGTTGATCTGATTCTGGGGATTTCGCGTGAAGCGTATGATCCCGGAATTCGTCTGGAAGGCATCGCGCGCAACCGGTTGCAGCGGCACGGCGCGATACTTCAGCCGCGCCAGCATCAGCTTGCCACCCTGGATTTGCAGCCGAAACACAGGCTCGATCTCCTCGCTGTGGTAATCCCCCGCATATTCGGACAACTGATTGGCAGGCATTTCAAAAGGCGGCGCGAAGTCGTAGACGGTCTTTCCGCCAAACTCATCCATGCGAATCAGGCGCGGAGTGGCTCCGGTTTCAAACTGCAATTCGCCGGGACGCCCAGCCACCCGAAAGCGGGTTTCGCTGATGGCGCGCAATTCCAGGTCCTGCCCGCCCGCCTGAATAGAAAGTTTCTTGTCTTTCAAAAGGACCCTGACGGAATCGCCGCTTTCCCAATCCAGATACAATCCGGCTTTGCCGTGCAATTGCGCTTCAGTAAGGGCGAGCGCTGGCGTCTCCGGTGGAGTAGGCGCGTCTTTGAATTTCCCTTCCAGATAAATGTCCGCGACGTTCCGCGAAAGTAATCCGGTATCCACCGGCCCGGCGTTGCAGGCGACGGCAACGGAAAATCGTTGATCGGGAAAGCGCATCAAGTGTGCGCGGTAACCAGCGTCCGCGCCGGAATGCTCTTCAATCGGTAGCCCGCGATATTTGACCAGGTTCAGCGCGAAGGCGTAATTGATCGTTTCGCCGGTGTTGAGCTTGCCGCGCTGGCGCATCTGGTCAAGGAAGGCGGCTCCGCCGACTTTGGGGTCGTAAAAATTCTGATCCCACAGCGCCAGGTCTTCCACCGTCGTCAGCAAACTGGTTGCGCCCGTGGTGTCGAAATTGGTTGCGCCGACGCGAAAGGTATTGCCGGCGGGCACGTAGCCGTAAGCCTGATGTTTGACGATCTCCGCGAAGTCATCGCGGAAATGCGTGTTTTTCATGCCCAGCGGACGGAAGAGGTTCGCGTCTGTGAATTCACGGAAGCTTTGCCCGCTGACCCGCGCCACGATCACCGCCATTAACGTGTAACCCGTGTTGCAATAGACATACTTTTCGCCGGGCCGGAAATTCAGGTCTTTTTGCCGCGCGATGATGTCCAGCACGTCCGAATCCGCGATTCGATCCAGCCCATAACGCAATCCCGCCAGCCCCAGCAGGGCCCACTGATCGCGCAATCCGCTGGTGTGATGAATCAAATGACGGATCGTGATCGGTTCGCCGAAATCGGGAAGTTCCGGGACGTATTTGCGCACCGGGTCATCCAGCGAAAGTTTGTTCTGTTGCGCGAGCAGCGCAATCGAAGCAGCGGTGAACTGCTTCGACACCGAAGCCACGTGAAAAATCGAAGTCGTCGTAATCGGAATGTCATGATCGAGATCGGCCATGCCGTAGCCGCGCTTGTAGAGAATTCGCCCGTCTTTAATCACCGACAGCGCGCACCCCGGCGAAGTCGGCTTGTCCCATTTCTCGAATAGCTTGTTGACGCGCGCCGCAGTAGCGGGCGCTGGCGCGGATGGCTTTTTCGTCTGAGCCGTCGTCTGAATCGCAATGGAAGTAAGCAGGAGCGTGGCGAGAATCAGCTTTTTCATTTTTCGTCCTTTACCGGCTGGGCATCACCGGAACCAGCAGATGCGAAGGGAAGGTCTTCGAGCGGAAAACGCGCTGCGTGGCTTTGATGTAATCCGATTCCTTCGCTTTGAAAATATTCTCGACATATTTCTGCGGGTTGCGGTCAATGATGGGGAACCAGGTGCTTTGCACCTGCACCATGATCTTGTGGCCTTTCTGGAAGCGATGATCCATGTGATGCAGGTCAATCTTGTAAGTTTCGACCTTGTTTGGTGTGACGGCTTGCGGGCGCTCGAAACTGTGGCGGAACCGGCCACGGAAAACATCATTCGCCACCATCAACTGATAGCCGCCCATGCGCGGTTCTTTCGGATATTCTTCGGGATAAATATCAATTAACTTCACCACCCAGTCGCTGTCCGAACCGCTGGTCGAAGCGAACAGATTGGCCAGGACTTTGCCGGTGATGACCACGTCTTCGGTCAGCGTTTCGGTTTCCCAACTCAGCACGTCAGGCCGTCCGTGAACGAAGCGTTGATCTTCCACCAGCCACGCGCCCCAGCCGGAACCGCCCAGATTCGGCGGATTGTAGGTCGCCTCGATCGGGCGCGGGCGATAGGGAACCGGATTCGCGGGATCGGAAACATATTCATCAAAGGCTTTGACTGTGGCGGTCGGCGCATCGAAGGAAAGTTTGCCGTTCGCGTGAAAATACAGTTTGCGGTCGGTGGTCAGATTGCGCGGCGGCCATTGGTCGTAGCTTTTCCATTCGTTGCCGCCGGTTTGAAAGGTGATGGCTTCGCTGATTCCGGGCTGTCCTTTGTCTTTCAGGTAAAAGGCGAACCAGGGCGCTTCGATCTTTTCGCGGTAATGCTGCGCGGTGTTGCTGTCGAATTTGATGCGGCCCAGGCTGGAGCCTTCGCCGCGCGCCCAGCCGCCATGGTTCCAGGGACCGGACACGAAGAAGTTCATCTTCTTCGTGTCGTGCGGTTCCAGGGTTTCGTACATGTTGATCGGGCCGTAAAAATCTTCCTGATCCCACCAGCCCGCGACGACCAGCATCGGCACATGGATTTTTTTCAAATACCCGGCCATCGCCTGTTCCTGCCAGAACTTGTCGTAATTGGGATGGTTGACGAAATCGTTCCAGGTCGGAATCTGGCCGTGCAGGTGTTTTTCATTGACATTCGACAGCGGACCCAGCCGCAAATACCACTCGTAGGTGTCAAACCGGTCGAAGGTGAAGCGCGCCTGCTCCTTGTTGGTTTCCATCCGCGAAGCGTATTCAAACCCGTAGCTCAGCCGGAATGCGCCGTTATGATGAAAGTCGTCGCCCAGGTACATATCCGTCGGCGATGCCTGCGGAGAGGCGGCTTTCAAGGCGGGATGCGGCGCGAGTGTCGCCATTCCCGCCGTCCAGCCGGGATAGGAAATGCCAATGATGCCGACGCGGCCATTGTTGCCGGCGACGTTTTTGACCAGCCAATCAATTGTGTCGTAAGCATCGGTCACTTCGTCCACGATCTTCGGGTCTTTCTTATCCGTCAGGAGGGAAACCGGCGAACGTTGCATGACGAACTGGCCTTCGGATTTGTATCGCCCGCGAATGTCCTGAAAAACAAAGATGTAACCGTCCGCCGCCAGCGACTGGTATTTGCCGCGCGCCCAGGCTTCGCTGGTCGGCGCCTGGTAAGGTGTGCGTTCCAGCATGATCGGCAGCGGCCCGGATTGGTTTTTGGGTTTGAAAATATGCGTGTTCAGCCGCACGCCGTCGCGCATCGAAACCATGACCTGCGTCAATTCATACGCTGGCGCGGCTTCCTGGCTGGCGGCAGCGTGGAATAGCGGCCCGGCAAGCAAACCAATGACAAGGACGAAAAGGCTCAGACGAATGGGGAACTCGGCACGATGTTTCATGATTGGCTTTTCTCGGTGGTTGGAATTTCAAAAGGGATTTCGCGTCCGCGCGCGGTGACGCGTTCGACGCGCACGATGCGGCCCGCTTCGACAATCAGCGCGTGATCGAAATTGTTGACCGTTGGGCAAACGTGGCGCGGGACCAGATACAAATGATCGCCGATGGCGGGTGTGGCCGCTCCGGCGGGAACGTCAATGGGCAAGTGTTCTTCGCTGGGTTTGTTGGGGTGCAGGTCGGGCCGGCCCAGGACGGAGCAGGTCGGCACTCCGGCATCCGCCGAAACGGATTTGTGCCCGGCGTCGCAGGTAATGCGATTCGCTGTCGGATGACTGACAACGGTTGCGACAACGATGGCCGCCGGTTCGTAGCCCCATTCCACGGGCAATTGTCCCGTGCTGGTGCAATCGCCGTACACGACAGTTCCTGGCGAAACGCGATGCAGAAACGGCGCGGCCTTGAACGGTTGATAAGTCAGCGCACAGGGAAAAGCAGGCGTGCCCGCCGTGATGACTTCTTCGACGGCGAGGCCGGCGGCGGCGAGCGCAGCGACCGATTCCATCAATTGATCGTAATTCTGATGCGTGGCTTTTTCGCGCGCCGCCAGGTCGGCGTACTTGCTCATGTGGCCGTCGTAAACGTGCAGGCCGCGAAAGACCAAACCGGCGTCTTGAATCGCCTGCGCCAGTTGAATGATTTCCGCCGTGCGCGCCAGTTCCAGACCCGTGCGATCCATCCCGCAGTTGATGTCAATGAACAGGCTGATTTTGCTGCCTGTCCAGGCTTTGATTTGAGCGACGTCTTCGACCAGCGCGGAAACGCGCCGGTCGCTGTATTGCTCCGCCAATTCGCGAACGCGAAGCGCATTTGCGCCCATCACCGAATAAGCGAGCAAAATGTCGGTTGCGCCCGCTTCGGCGGCGGTTTGCAATTCCAGCGTCGTGGCGCATTTGACGTTGGTGACGTTGTGCTCGATCAGTTGATGCATGATGAAACCGAGCTTGGATGTTTTGACGTGCGGCCGCCAGCGATTGGCATCGCCACCCAGCACGCGCAGCGTGGCGGCGATGTTGGCGGCGACCTTGTCGGCGTAAATTGCCAGCGCCGGCGTCATGACGGCTTCAACGCCGGTGATTTGGTAGCTTGCGGTGGATGGATAAACTGCGAGTGCTGGTTTTGGATCTGCCATATTCTTTTGCTGGAAAATTGCCTAAATCAATGTGACCATAATTGGTGCAGTACGCGAGCGTGAGCGAGCGCCACCAACGCACTGGGCGAGGCGCTCGCTAACGCTCGCGTACTGTATTAGTTTTTACGATAGCCCGGTCCGCGCAACACCTTGCCCGGGGTTGCGCCGGTGAATTTGCCGTTTTCGATGACCAGGCCGCCATTGACGATTACAAACTTCATTCCTTCCGAGGTCAAATCCGGTTCGGCGAAAGTTGCGCGATCCTGAATCTTATTCAGGTCAAAGATGACAATATCCGCCGCCAGACCTACACCCAGGTGCCCGCGGTCATACGCCATCACTTCGTTGGCTGCAACCGACGCCATACGGTGAATGGCGGCTTCCAGCGACAGCGCGCCCAAATCCTTGACGTAGCGTGCCAGCACGCGCGGGAAAGCTCCGAAGGCGCGCGGATGGCCGGTGTAGGGCGCGGAAGCCGGGCCGACATCCGTGTCGAAGGAGACAAACTCTTCCTGCATGGCCTTGATCTTGTTGGCTTCGGACATGCTTTGCGGCATCGCAGAAGCTCCCGTCCTGGCCAGCGCGAAGAAAACATCCCAGGGGTCCTGTTTGGCGGCGCGGGCGATTTCGCCCAGCGATTTGCCGTTGTGCGCGGCGTAGGCCGGATCGGCGATTCCCGCAATTACCACGCGGTCCCAGTCGTGGCCGACGTGGCCGAACCAGTTTTCCCAGCCGGTTCCGGTTTCCATCTCGCGGCGAATCTCAGCGCGGGTGGCCGCGTCGTTCAACCGGCGGAGCAAATCTTCCGGCCCTTTGGCCGAATGGCGCGGATGAATCAGCGCGCGAATGCCCAGGCCGTTGTTGATGTAGGGATAAACATCCGCGCCGACTTCCTGACCGGCGGCGCGCGCGGCTTTGATGCGGGCAATCGCCAAATCCATCTTGCCCCAGTTGCCGCGCCCGGCGGTTTTCAAATGATAGATGTGAACCGGCGTGCTGGCGGCTTTGCCGATGCGCAGGGCTTCGTCAATCGCTTCCAGCAACTGATCGCCTTCGTTGCGCATGTGAGTGTAATAGCGTCCGCCGTATTCACCGGCGACTTTGGCCAGTTCGGTAATTTCCTCTTCCGGCGCGAAAACGGCGGGCGGATAAATCAACGAAGTCGAAAGGCCAATTGCGCCGGCTTCCATCGCTTCGCGCACCATCGCGCGCATCTTGTCCAGTTGTTCGGACGTTCCGCGTTTGTCTTCCAGGCCGATGACCAGCCGCCGCAACTGCGTGTGGCCGACGGTCTGCACCATGTTGATCGGCATGCCGCGCTGTTCCAGCTTGGCGAAAAATTCGCGCATCGTGCGCCAGCCCGCGCGCTCGGCTTCCGCGCCATCCAGCGGCGCGTCCGAACCGCCTTCGCCGCAATTGATGGTGGTGATGCCCTGCGTCAGCAGATTGAAGGCGGCGTTGTGGTCCTGCAAAAAAGGCCGCGCCCGCTGTCCCATCATATCCACGAAGCCGGGCGCGACGACCAGGCCGTCGGCGTCAATTGTTTTTATTGCCTTGGCGTCTTTCAGCCGGCCAATGGCGGCGATGCGTCCCTGGCGGATGCCGACATCGGCGCGATACCAGGGCGCGCCCGTGCCATCCACGACGCGGCCATTGCGGATCAAAATGTCGAAGGGCGCTTCCTGCGCAGCCGCCGGGAAAAGAAAGGTTGAAACCAGACTGGCAATCAGTGCGAAGCAAACGGCTTTTCTCATTTGGTGTCCTCTTTTGGGAGCAGATCATTCTGACTTTTTCACGTTCCATTTTCCCTTGTCAGACAAAAAGGAAAACTTCCTTTTCTGTCCGGCGAGGGAAAATGGAAAGTGAGGAATGAAAAATGGGCTCTGAAGGTTTCGGGAGTGTCTTATTTCTTCTTCAACTCTGTCCAGTGCGTCAGCGCGTTGCCGAGCCGTTTGCCCGGCAGCGACCGCGCCGTCATCGCTCCATTCAAGACATCGCCGCGCAGTTTGAGCGACAGCGATAAAACGTAGCGTGTGCGGTTGGCGTCTTCGGTGCCGATGTCGCCCAGGAATTCGCCGGTCAGGATGCCGTCTTTGAAGCTGGCCCGATTGACCAGGCTCTTGAGCTGCGTGCCGATTCGCGCGTGGATATCGCCGTCCGGCTGAATGACCAGTGTGAAGGGCAGGTCGGTTTTGTAGGTATGAACCGTGCCTTCCCAGGTTCCCAGCATTGAATCCGCCGGTTTGAAGACAGCTTCCTGCTGGTTGTTCGGCGTGGATGGTTTGGGACGCGCATCGGGCATCAGTGCCGCCATAATCTCGTCGGCAATTTGTCCGGGCGCGGGCGAACTGGAATTGGTCAGCACGGCAATCGCGATTTTTTCCGCCGGAAAGATTCTCAGACTGGTGGCGACGCCGCCCATCCCGCCCGTGTGTGACACACAAAGATGATTGCCGGGATACGTGTTCGACGCCCAGCCGATGCCATAACCCGCGTTCGGGCCGGTCGTCATCGTTGCCTTGTGCATTTCATCAATTGTCTGGTCGTTGAGAATCGCTTTTTGATCGGGCAGTTTCGCTTTCAAATGAAACATGCCGAAACGCACCAGATCGTGCGCGCTGGCGTAAACCGCCGAACCGCCCGGATGATCGAAGGCGTAAAAAGGAATCGGCAGGCCGTCCGTGCCGTAACGAACCGCCTGCTGTTTTTCCATTCCCGCCGGGATGTCCACCGACATGTGCGTCAGCCCCAGCGGCTGGAAAACTTCCGTGCGCATGAATTCGGCGTAGCTTTTGCCCGACCCGCGCTCGATCAGGTAATCCAGCAAGCCGTAACCGAGGTTGGAATATTGATAGAGTTCGCCCGGCGCTGTCACCGTGTTGGCGTAGCGGTTGATCGTTTCATCGCGCGGCGGTGCGGCATAGGCTTCGTCTTCGTAAAAGAACTGATAGTGCAGCGGCAATCCTGACGAATGGTTGGCGACGCGGCGCACGGTCAAATCCGCCGGATTCCCCAGCCGCACCTTGACCTTCGCATCGCCCAGGTAATCGTTGATCGGGCGATCCAGGTCCAGTTTGCCGCGCTCTTTCAGAATCATCAGGCCGGTTGCCGTAATCGGCTTCGAGATCGAAGCCAGCGAATACATGGTGTGCGGCGTGGCGGCAATCCGCTCTTCGCGATTGGCCCAGCCGAAACCTTCTTCCCAGATAATCTTTCCGTTGCGCGCCACGGCCACCGCCACGGACGGAACTTGCCGTTCCAGCATCTGTTTCTGGATAAATGCGCGCACCGCTCCAAACTGATCATCGCTGGCGTGAACGCCGTTGATGGCGGGTCTGGCAACGCCAAAACTCAGCGATGTCAGAAGCAAAAGGGTCAGCAGTAACTTTTTCATTCTGGTTCCTCGCTTGGTGCTGAGAAGAGTTTGCGTAAGCAGAAACCCATCAGGGCAATGAAGTGAAGCTCCGGCCATTACCCATTGCCCATTACAAATTAGCCATTAATGGGCCGGGAAGAAAGGCTCTCCCCTGTCATGTAATGGTTAATGGTGAATGGGTAATGGGTAATTTCATTGTTACTTCATGCCCGTCAGGGTTCGCTCACGCGCACGGCCTAGAATTCAATGCGCAAGCCTAATTGAATCTGCCGCGCATTGTAAAAGTTGTTCGACGAGGTCGGCTCGGTGCTGAGCACGCCGAACGAAGCCGGATCCAGCAGATTCAGCGCCGGATCGTTAAACAGCGGGTGATTCAGCGCGTTCAGGAAATCGGCGCTGAAACGGATGTGAACGCGTTCGGTGATGGCCGTGCGTTTCGACAGAGACAAATCCAGCGTCGCCCACGGCAGCCCGCGAATCGCGCCGCGCGAAGTGCTCTGATCCTGCGCAATCAGGAAGGGACGGAAACTGTTGAACACCGATTCCGGATTGCTGAACAAATTCTGCCCCGACCCGCCTCTCGCCGGATCGCCGTTGCGCGCAATGGTCGGCCCAAAAACGCCCGCGTACCGGCCTTCGTTGGCGTTCGGGTCGCGCAGGATCGGCGCGCTTTCCTGCGAGCCTGGAATCGAGCCGAACGGCTGACCGCCGATGGCGACAAACAGCGGTCTGCCGCTGAACCATTGCGAGACGCCGGAGATTTGCCAGCCGCCAGCCAATTTGTCCAGCGCGCCGCTGGTGTTGATGAGCCTGCCTTTGCCGATGGGCAGTTCATACAGGCCGTAGACGTTGAATCCATGCGTGCGATCCGACAGCGCCGGGCCGTAGGCGTAGCTCAAATCATACGGATTGACCGACAGTCCCGCGGAGCCGTCGTGAATGCCGCCGAGCGTTTCCAGATTCTTCGAGAAAGTGTAGTTGAAATTGAACGAGAAGCCGTTTCCGAACCGTTTGTTGAGGGTGATGAAACCGGCGTTGTAGTTGGCGTAGCCGCCGTCCGTGTGATGAACCGTGGCGTAAATCTGCCGGTTGTTGACAGGCGTTTTCCCCTGCGCGATCAGCATCGGATCAATGCCGTTGAACCACAGCGCGTACACCTGCTGATTGATGAACGCCGATCCCAGGCTGTTGGCCAGCGAAACCGTTGATCCCGCTCCCAGGCTGTTTTCAAACCACGGCTGTGGAGTGATTGCCGTGGGCTGCACGCCCGCACGCAGTTGAGTGGAAACCAGATCAAAGGCCTGCGCGAAGTTTTGCTGCGACCGCCCGCTCATATCGGCGATGAAAAACGGCACGGCGTTGATGTTCTTTTCCACCATCAGATTGCGTCCGTACCGTCCGATCCAGCCGGCTTCCAGCACCATATTGCCGGGCAGTTCGCGCTGAATGGTCAGGTCCAGACTGTGAATGCGCCCGACCTTGAAATTCGGATCCCAGGCCAGCGTATTGCCCAACCCCAGCCCGAACGGTGAAGGCGGGACGTAGGGGATCGGAATGGTCGGCGCAATCACCGGCAACGGAGCCGCGCCGTCAACACCGACACGGAAAGGCTGCCCCGCGACGCAGCCTGGGCCAGGCGTGCCGCTGAAAGCGCAGTTGGGGCCATTGATGACGTTGGGTTGCGCCAGCGCCGCGTTGCCGATCATCGGGAATTGCACGATGCCGACGGCCTGAATGCGGTTGTAGTTGATGGCGTACCCGCCGCGAACGACCGTTTGTTTGCCGCCGGTCAGACGGGCCAGCAGGCCATTGTTAAAGGTCGGATTCCAGGCCACCGCCAGACGCGGCGAAACCGTGTTTTGCGTCGGCATTTCCGGCTGGTCGGGATACTTGGAGGTGGGCGCGAAGGCAAGCCCCGGATTGTAGGCTTTCCCCTGCCGCGCGGCTTCCGCCCGCAGGCTCAGGTAATCGTTGACGAAAATCGGGCGGTTGGTTTCCAGGTCAATCAGGAACGAGCGGCGATCCTTGTCTTCCTTGAACGCGGGTTCGATGACGCCATTGAAGCCCAGATTGAAGGTCAGGGAATTGGTCACGCGCCAGGTGTCGCTGACGTAATATTCATAATGCCGCCAGGTGCCCTCGTTGATTTCGCCTTCGTTCAGTACCTGCGGATCGGTGTCGAGCGCGCCGGTGTTCGGGTTGCGCACGGTGAATTTTCCAGCCGTGTCCACCATGCCCAGCGCCGCCGCATAAAACGTATTCCAGCGTCCGACATCCGTGGAGCGCAGGCAGTTTGTGGTGACCGAACCTCCACAAGTCGGCGGACGCCACGCAGCCGGAATAACCGTGCTGCCCGAACCACCAACCACCGCGATGGGTTGCACATTCAGCGAACCCGCGCCCTTGCGGCTATGGAAAAAGCGCAGCCATTGAACATTGATGCCCGGATTGAAAGTGTGTTTCCCCTTGGTCCAGGTGACGTTGTCCACGAACTGCCAGGTTGTCGAACGGCCAATCTGGGCGCGCGAACCGGTGATATCGAATGGTTCATCGAGGCCGGCCAAATCCAGCGCCATTCCCGCGCCATTGACCAGCGTGCTGGGATCGGGGTTTTCAAACGTGATGGTTGATTTGTTGTAGCCGATGCGCGCTTCGTTGACCAGGCTGGGGGAAAGCGTCCCCGTCAACCCGAAGTTGTAATGACGCGGCGCGTTCGGTTGCCGGAACAGGCTCTTGAGCTGCTGCGGCCCCTGGCGGATGTCAATGAAGGAATTCGTCAACTGGTTTTGCTGCGCCCAGACCCACAAGGCGCTCGCGCGCCAGTTGTCGGTGATGTTGTAATCCACGCGCGCCAGCACGTTGTCGCTGGAAAGCGTCGAATCCACCGGGCCGCTCAGGCCGACGGTGTTGAAACCGTCGCCGAACGTGGTGTTGTTGCCCGCCGGAATCAGGCCGAAATGCTGCGAAATGATCGGGCTGATGCCAATACCGCGCGGATCGCAAGCTTGTCCGCCCGCGGGACCGCACAACGCCGATGTCCGCAGGTTGTAACTGATGACATTTCCGCTGGCGTCAGGAAAGCGCAGGATGCCCTGGCGCAGCGAATCCGTCGGCACGATGCGCGTGGTGTCCACTTGTGACGGGAAGCGCCGCCGTTCCAGGTTGGTGAAAAAGAAAACCTTGTCTTTCAGTTTCGGCACCACCGGCCCGAACAGCGGCCCGCCCAGGCTGATGCCGTAACGATTGTCTTTCAATTCGGGGTTTTTCTGACCCAGCCGATTGCGCGTCCAACTGTTGGCGTTCAGGTTGTCGTTGCGGTGATACCAATACAGTGAACCGTGATAGGCCTCCGAACCGCGCCGCGAAGTCAGGGCATATTGGCCGCCCGCCGCGCGTCCGAAGGAAGCGTTCTGATTGGTCACGCTGGCGCGGAATTCGCCGATGGCGTCCACCGGCAGAGGCACGCCGCTGCCGATGTTGCCACAGCAGGTTCCCCCTACCTGCGAGTCGGAAATATCCAGGCCGTCCAGAATGAAGGTGTTTTGATCGCCGCGTCCGCCCGCGACGGAGCGGCTGGTGTTGGCGTTGCCGGTATTGGGCATCGAAGCCACCTGCAAAAAAGCCAGTTCCACCACGCGCCGCGTGACGGTTGGCAGTTCCTGCAGCATCTGCGTATTGACCACCTCGCCCAGCGTCGAATCGGCGGTTTGCAATTCCTGGGCGGCGATGACGTCCACCGTCGAACTGAGTTCGCCTGTTTGCAGGGCCACATCCATCGTGGTTGCCTTGGCGACTTCGACCCGGACCTGGCTGACGATTGACTGTTTGAAACCCGTCGCCGTGATCTTCAGCGTGTATGTTCCAGGCAGGACGGTGGTGAACACGTACTGCCCGGCGTCGTTCGCCACAGAACTCTGCACGGCTCCGGTGGCGTTATCGGTTAATTCGATTCTCGCGCCTGAGATGACCGCCCCGTTGGGGTCCTTCAATGTGCCCAGCACCGTGCCGGTGGTTGCCGTCTGCGCCAGAATGCTGACGGGCACGAGCAATAGAAAACACACTACAAGCGTAAAACTGAGTCTGCTCATAAACTGCCTCCTGATTTTTGGAGTAGATTGAATTGATGGTGCAAAGAATGTGAATTGCACCGCACAAGCCATTCGCCGCTAAAACGCCTGCCTTCCGTTTTCCTCCGGCAACAAGTGAATGCGGGGCGCACGAACGCCCGCACTTTCAAGCCTGCCGAAACGGAGACCGAAGGTCATGAATGCTCTGGAAAAGTTGATGAACAGAAATGGCGATGAATTTCCAGAAAAAGAACTCTCACCATTAAACAGATAGTTACTTACGAAACTGGTGTGCAATAATATATGTCAAGTCTGTTTTAGATGCAATAAATATTGCACGCTTTGCCGCCTCTTCCGGCAGCGTGCTAGGCTCAGGCAGAAATCATGACAGGATTGACGAAGCGAACCATGAAAACGAAAAGCACCAAACCGGCAGCCGCTGAAACCGAAACGCCGGTTGCCGCCGCGTCTTTAACCCAGCTCGAAGCGCGTTTTGCCGAAGCGCAGGAGCGGTTGCATCCGCGCCGCCGCCTGATCATTCGCGGCGTGCTGGATCATCCGGAAGACACTTACTTTCTGTCTTCCACCGGGCTGGCGAAGCATTTCGGAGTGGACGCGGCAACGATTGTGCGCACGGTGCAGGATCTGGGCTATCAGAGCTTCGGCGATTTCGCGGCGGATTTACGCCGCCATTTTGTGACGCGCATCACGCCGTACACGCTGTTGCAGGCGGCGGCGCGGGAAAACCAGCCGGTCGAAAACGGCCTGTCCCGGAGCATAGACAAGGACATCGAAAATCTGCAATTGCTGAAAAGCAGCCTGGATTACGCGCGAGTGATGGAACTGGCCAAAAGTATTCATCAGGCGCGGCATATTCTGATTGTCGGTCTGGACATTGCCCACACTGCCGCGGAGTTTCTTTCTTACGGACTGTTTATGGCGGGGTTTCAGGCGGAAGCGCCGGTGGGCACGGAAGGCGTGCTTTATCACAAGGTGAAGGGACTGACTTCGAAAGACCTGCTGATCGCCATCAGCTTCGGGCGCTGTCTGAAGGCGACCGTCGAAGCCGTCAAACAAGCTCATCATCAGGGAGCGTCCACGTTCGGAATCACCAACAGCGACATCACGCCGATTGCGAAATACTGCGACCATTACGTGGTCGCCAACATCGCCAGTTCGGCCTATACCAGTTCCTACGTCGCGCCGATGGCGGTCATCAACACCATCATCGTTGCCTGCTCGCTGTTGCATCCCCAGCGCACGCTGACGCGCCTGCTCGAAAACGAGAAAGAGTACACGGCGGGCGACCGCTGGTATCGGGACGAAGCGAATGCGCGGGAAACCAAAACAAATGGCGCGTCGGCCAAACGCGCCAGGAAGTATCACGAATAAACCTACTCTCAAATAATCACCTCAGTTGTTCGATCTCCTGACGCGCCGCGCGCAGGGCCGTCAAACCAGCTCGTAGCTGCAAATACGCCAGATCGCGAAAACAGGCGGCCAGAGAAAGCCATCACTCCCAGATACATAGCGGCCGGGGCTGCTGCGGCAACTCGATGGCCTTGCGCTGCGAATGATCGTTTTCAGCCCTCATTGAAGAAACTTTTATGGGAATTTCAGGGCTTTTTTAAGACTTCAGCGTCCTTCGATGGATAAAGTCCGTCCCGTCAGAGCAATCACTCAATGCTCGTTCAGGCCAACGAGTTCTTTCAATCAAGCAACATCATTTTAGGAGGAAATTATGTCGAACATTCAGCCAAATCAGAAGGAAACCAACATAGGCATCAAGACTCAGCAGGCACGCCCACAGCGGCCGCCTACCGGGTCAGCTTCGAAGCCGCCGAGGACGCCAAACCAGCCAGTTGTTGATGCTGAGACGGTCGAAGCCATCAGACAATCGAACGAACGCAGCCTGGTCAAACCAAATGGGACAATCAACGTCGTGGTTTATGACGACAGTGGATACCCCGCGCCGGATTCGCCAGGCGACCCTGATGAGGAGTTTAGCGCGGAGAAGGTGCGCGAATTGTCGTTTTGGTGGAAACAGGGCGGGACGCTCTACACCGCACTGCAATTCGCGGACGTTGTCGTCGGCGCGGCGAACTGGGAAGAAGCGCTGCGCGAGGTGATCGCGGCGGTTGACAAGAAAGGCGGCGGCAAAATCATTGGAAGTCTCCAGTTCTGGGGGCATGGCTCGCCTGGCCGCGCATTTATGGGCGGAGATGTGTTGCGGTCGGAAGATTTCGACAATAAGCCGCTGCCGAACCGGGTGAATCTGCTGCCCTTGATCCATCAAATTCGCGACCGCATGCACACGAAATACGGCAGCGTCTGGTTCCGCTCCTGCGCACCGTTTCAGGGGGAACGGGGCAAGATGTTCGCCGCGCGCGCTTCCCAGCAGTTCGGCGCAACCGCCGTCGGCCACACGTTCAACATCCATGTCTGGCAGAGCGGGACATTTGCTGTGGAACCCGGAAAATGGCCTGAATGGGATAATGATCTTGGTGTGCGCGACCGAGGCAAACGCAAGGGAGAATTGCAGATTTCTTCTCCGCTCAGGCAGCG
The DNA here is from genome assembly GCA_021155085.1 of Heliomicrobium sp. Classification (GTDB taxonomy): domain Bacteria; phylum Acidobacteriota; class Blastocatellia; order RBC074; family RBC074; genus RBC074. The sequence continues at coordinate 41,987 of JAJNQA010000039.1, forward strand.
CACCGTGGGCATCTTCCAGTTCTACCCGCCCATCCACGGCGTGGGATGCTCGCTGCCCACACGACTGATCGGGATGCTGCGCAACCTGTTCCGCTGATTTCAGGCAGGCACGCACAGGCGGTCGCCAATCATCACGTGTGATTGGCGACCGCCTGTGCCATTAAATTGAGAGATGCATTTCAGATTCGTTCAAAGTAGCGCCGTCGTTCCCAATCCGTCACTGCTGAGTTGAATGCCGATTGTTCGGTGCGGAAAAAATGCGTGTAATGTTCGACCACGTCTTCGCCAAAGGCACGCCTGGCGAATTCACTGGCGGCAAATCGGTCGGTTGCTTCGGCCAGGGTGTAAGGCACACGCGGCAGAGACTTCGCGGCGTAAATGTCTCCGGTGAAGCATTCGGGGGGTTCGATTTTGTTGGCGATGCCATCCAGTCCCGATGCCAGCGAAGCGGCAAACGCCAGATAGGGATTGGCGTCCGCGCCAGGAATGCGGCATTCGATGCGCAAGGATTGGCCGCTGCCCACGACGCGGAAGCCGCCCGTGCGATTGTCGTAACTCCAGGCCAGCCGGGTCGGCGCCCACGAACCATCCACATAGCGTTTGTAGGAATTGACGGTCGGCGCATAAAACGGCATCACGTCGTAAACGTGCGCCATCCAGCCGCCCAGAAACCAGCGGAACTCGTCGGAACAGTTCACCGGGCCAAACTCCTTGTCCCCGGGAAACGCATTCCTGCCGTCGCGCCATAAACTGAAATGAATGTGGCAGCTCGAACCGGCGCGGTCGCTGGCGAACTTGGCCATAAAGGTCACACTTAGTTCCATCGCTTCGGCGACTTCCTTCAAGCATTGCTTGTAGACGACGTGACGGTCGGCCATCTCCAACGCTTCGGCGTAACGGACATTTAACTCATGCTGACCCAGGCCCCATTCGCCCTTGGAATTTTCGACCGGGACGCCGGAATGCTTCAGGTGGCGGCGGACGGCGGCGGTATAGGCTTCAGTCCGCGTGCCCTGCAGGATGTGATAATCCTCCAGATACCAGCCCGCGGGCGTCAGCGTTTGATAGCCTTGCTCGCTGGCCTGCCGATAGCTGTTTTCAAACAGGTAGTATTCCAGCTCCGATGCCGCAAAGCTTTCAAATCCCAGACCGCGTGCAGATTCGATCTGCCGCCGCAAGATTGAGCGCGGCGCGATGCTCACGGGTTCGTGCGCCTTTTCGTTCTGCACGTCGCACAACACCAGCGCGGTTTTATCCAGCCAGCTTGCCAGGCGCAGCGTGCCCAAATCCGGCACCAGATGGAAATCGCCGTAGCCCAGTTCCCAGTTGGCGAATTTGTAGCCGGGCACTGGCTCCATTTCCATGTCCACGGTGAGCAGGTAATCGCAGCCGTGCGTGCCGTGCATAATGGTGTCTGCGACAAACATTTCAGCGTCGTATCGCTTGCCAACCAGGCGTCCATAATGATCCGTGAAGCCGACAACGACGGTTTCAATCATTTCTTTGGCGACCAATTCGCGCAGTTCTTCGACCGTCAGTATTCCTCTGATTCGCTGTTCGTTCTGGCTCAAATCTGTTCTCCTCCGATAATCGGTTGGACAGGTTCTCAACCTTGTCATTACCCACATTTTTCCGAGATGCCACGTGGAGTGTCCCGTTGGTTGCCACGACCGGGCGCTTTATCCACGGCGGGTGTAGCGCGAAACGTGAGCCTCCCCGGCGCAAGGCCGGGGCATCCCTGAGATGGACTCGCAGCTTTTGTAGCGCGAAACGTGAGCCTCCCCGGCGCAAGGCCGGGGCATCCGGCGTGCAAAGATGTGGATAATGACAAGGTCCTACCCGTTCACTTGTTCAAAAACACCGGCTGCGTCCAGGCCGCTTTGCCGTTCGATTCAATGATTTTGGCGCGAACGTACATTTCATCGCCCTTGAAGGTGTAAATTGCCGGATTGGTCGTGGCTTCTTTCAGCACCTTGCCCCACTGGCCGATGAATTGAACGATGTATTTGCTGGTGGTTTCTTCGGCAATCTGGATATTGATATGTTTCTTGTCCGCCGAATACTCGCGCAGCGTCACGCCGGTGGAAGCGTAAAACTCGCCCTGTTCCAGCGCCTGCAAAATTTCCGCCGCGCCCAGCTTTTCCGCGCGAACCATCACCCAGCCGTGGCCGGGCGTGGATTTGGTTTTGTCGCCGGGCGTTTTGAAATTGTGCGCATCGTCCACAGCGATGCCGTAAACCACCATTCCCGCCGACAAGATGTCGTCCCACATCGCTTCCAAGCCCGGCAACCCGCCGCCGCCCAGGTTATTGACGGTCGGATGACCATTGTAGATTTCCAGCAGGCGGTAGTTTTTGACCGCCTTCAGTTCGTTCGTTCCGAATGCCCAGTGGAAGTTGGGATGGTTGATGTGCGGCACGCCGTCCACTTTACGGATGGCGTTGACGTTGTTTTGAATCGTGCCGGCGAGGCTGTCGCCGTGCTGCGGCTTGACCAGTTCACGGACGTTCAGCCCGTTGATGTGAACCGGCTTTTTCTGGAATTCGTCGGTGACTTCCTCTCCCTGGATGACCAGGAATTTTTCCGCCGCGCCGAACACCGCGTTCAGCCCGTCAATTTCCGTCAGGTAGTTGTGATCCGACAGCACCAGGAAGTTGTATTTATGTTCGCGATACCAGCGGACGACTTCGTCGGGAGTCGAATCGCCGTCGCTGTTAACGGTGTGCGTGTGCGTGTTGCCTTTGTACCAGTTGAGCTTTCGTTCCTGCGCCGACAGCCCGGGAGCGAAGCCGATGAAGATTGCCGCCAGCATCACGAACGTCAGGCTGGTGAGAATGCGAATTGCAAGATTGGGCATGCTGAATTTGTCTCCTTACTGATTTGACCAGACCGGTCCTTTGAAATGATTCCGTTCGCGCAGGCCATACCACAACCCAAGCAGGATTGTCACCGCCAGAATGGATTGCCAGGTGCGCGCGTCGGCCAGGCAGAGAATGACGCACAGAAAAATCACCCACAAAATGGCGATCAGATTGATGATCGAACTGTACCGGCCCAGATGCCAGGGGCCGCGTTCGATTTGCCCGCCGGTACTTCTGACGCGCCAGGCCAGCCAGACGGGAAGAATGTACGAAATATAGAGTCCGATGGTGCTGATGGCCGTAACGACGGAATATGCTTTGCCATACACCGCCGCCAGAAACGCCGCGATGGCACAGAGCCAGATGGCGGGTGCGGGTGTCTGATGTTTCGGACTGACGTGTTTCCAGACATTCGATGCGGGCAAGCCTTCGTCGCGGGCAAAGGCCCAGATGACGCGCGACGACCAGGTGACGGCGGACAATCCGCAAAACCACATGGCCATTGCCGCCAAGGCGGAAAACAGCGTTCCGGCGCGCTCTCCCAGTGAAGCGATCAGGATGGCGATGACCGCAGGCACATCGTTGCCGCTGGCGTCTTTCGCGCTCAGGACGGAAGGAATATCTTTGATGGCCAGTGTCAGCGCGATCAGCAGCAGATACCCAACGACGCTCGACACGGCGACGGCCATCACCATTCCCCATGGCGCGCGGCGGCGCGGATCAACGGTTTCTTCCGAAACGCTGGCCGAAGCGTCATAGCCCGTATACGTCCACATCGCCTGCAGCAAGCCGATGATGAACGCCCAGCCATATGACCAGCCTTCGCCATTGTTCGTTACCCGCGCAAAGAAGAAGCTGATTGGTTGTTTCGGCGCGAAGAAAAACAGCGCGCCGACGATGACGATCACGCCGATGATATGAACTGTGACGCTGAAATCGTTCAGCCACGCCACCAGCCGGATGCCGAAATGATTGATCAAGGCGTGCGACAGCAGAATTGCGGCATACACCATCAACAGATTGGTCGTTGTCGCTTCCAGGCCGACCAGGGGCGTCAGAAACAATGCGCAGCCGTAATCAATGCCAGCAATCGCGGCGATTTGCCCGATCAGGTTGACCCAGGCGGTGAACCAGCCCCAGCCCTTGCCGCCCAGTTTGCACGACCAGTGATACATCGCGCCGGAAGTCGGAATCGCCGAAGCCAGTTCGGCCATGCTGCATACCACTGCCAGCGTGAAAAACGTGACCAGCGGCCAGCCCAGAGACATTTGCGCCGGACCGCCCATTTTCAAGCCGTGGCCGTACAGGGTCACCGCGCCGGTCAGGATTGAGATGATCGAAAACGAAATGGCGAAGTTCGAAAACCCGCCCATCGTCCGGAACAGTTCCTGCGCGTAACCGAGTTTGCCCAAGTCCTGTGCGTCTTCTTTTGCGTCGTGGTGGGATTGAGAAGTCATCAGGTCCGGAAAGGTTTGGAAATTAAAGTAGGGCAGATTTTCCAATCTGCCCTGACGATCAAGGTTGAGATAATGTAGGCAGGTTGGAAAACCTGCCCTACGTTTTAGAAGCTTACTCGCATGGTGACCTGTCCCGTGCGGCTGCCGCCCAGTTCGGAACTGCGCGCGCTGGTGATGCGTCCGAAGGCCGTGCTGGTGACATTCATTTGCGGGTCGGCCAGATTGACGTGATTGGCGACATTGGTGAAGGACGCGCCGGCTTCCAGTTTGATCTTTTCGGTCAGGTAAAACGCCTTGTTCAACCCGAGCGAAAGATTGATCGTGCCGGGACCGGTGATGATGCCTACGCCAGCATTGCCGAAGCGTCCGATGGGGGCGGCGTCACGGGTCGGGTTGATGCCGATGCGGCAGTTTCCCGCCACGCGCGTCGTCAAGCCTGGGCAGACAAAGGCGTTCACATCAAACCATTGATCGCGCGTCGGGTTTGAGAGATTGCCGTTGCCGATGCGGTCTGGATGCTGATTGCGCGACAGGCCGGAGCCGCTTCCCGAAGGATCCACCACGTTGCTGCCCAGAAACGGCGTCATAAACGGGCCGGTTTGCGCCAGGAAAATCGCGCTCATTTGCCACCCGCCGATCACTGCATTGAGCGCCGGATGAATGCCGCTGGCAAACGGGCGTCCTTTGCCGACAGGCAGGTCATACACCACTGTCGAAATCGAACGATGCCGCCGCGTGGCGTAATCGTCCCCGTATTCGCCCTGCCGGTTGTACAGGTCCGCCGCGCGTCCACCGCCGGTTTCACCGGTGAATCCGGTTGAATTCGGACCGCCGTTGTCAGCCAGGTTTTTCGCCCAGGTGTAGGTCGAATTAAACGTCAGTCCGTTGCCAAAGCGCCGGTTGGCTTCCACCTGCAACGCGTTGTAGTACGCGGTGGCTCCCGCCGTGCGCGTGAAGATGATGCCCCAGTTCGGGAACGGACGGTCGCTCAGCGGGCGATTGATGGCGAACTGCGTCGAGTTGGTCATCTGATTCAAATCCGGCGCCCAGGCCAGTTGCGTCGTCTTCATGCCGATGTACGAGACGCGCACGCCGACACCGAAGCCCGCATAGCGGTCAACCGAAAGATTCCATTGCACCGAATACGGATCTTTGTAGTTGATGTCGTTGGCCGTGCGGAACGAGGCCGTTCCCAATTGGCCTGCGTTGATGCCCGTGCCGCCGGATTGAATGGCGGGCCACTGGTACAGCGGGCGGCCACCCGAACTGAGGTTGGTGAATTCGCGTACGTCGGATTGCAGCGTGCCTGTCAGCGAGAAGTAGATGCTGCCGAGCAGGGTGCCGTTGTAGGCGCCAATGCCGCCGCGTACCACGGTTTTGTCGTCGCCAAACGGGCGGAAGGCAAAACCAAAACGCGGCAGGAAGCGATCCTTTGGTACTGTGCGCAATCCTTCAGGCAGACCAGCTTCTTCCGCCGACAGCACGGGCGTGCAGGCCGCGCCGTTTGCCGCTGGAGCCGGGCAGGCGTTGAAAGTCGCCAGGAAGCCCGGTGCAAGCAGGTTTCGTTTGCCCGTGGGATACACCACCTGGCCCGTGCGCGGAATGCTCGGATCGAAATTGCCGATGTTGCCTCCCGCGTCCGTGTAGCCTGGGTGATATTCGTAGCGCAGGCCGAATTCGAGCGTCAGTTTCTGGCTGACGCGGAAACTGTCCTGCCCGAAGAAATGATAGTGCGTGGTGCGTCCATCATTATCCTGCTGGATGATCGCGTAAGACGTGCGAATCGGAATGCCCAGCAGGAAGTCGCCAAAATCATTGCCGGAAAATGTGTTGTTGAAACTGGAATTGCCGTAATTGTCCGCGCCGATGAACCCCAGCGGCGAGACGGCGCGAATCCAGCGTACGTCAAAGCCGTATTTCGTCGTGTGGCGGCCTTTGGTCCAGGTCAGATTGTTGTTGAACTGGTACGTCCGTGATTGCGAAGCGCCGTCAGCGCGGTTGCGGTTGAGGTCTGTGATGTCGCCCGCAAAATCAATGTTCGGCAACCCGTTGAACGGGAAGTTCGGCCCGATGCCGGTGAAGCCCAGCTTGCTGGTAAAATCGCGCCCGTCAAAAGGAAATGCCGTGCCGCTGTTGTTCAGCGTCAGGCCGAAACGCGCTTCGTTCAGCAAGCGCGGCGTCAGCGCATAATTGTGCGAGACAACCAGAATCTTGTATTTGTCGAACGCGGTATTTGACGGCAGTGACAGAATGTTTGGGCTGTCGGTGCTGATTTCTTTCCACGTCCAGCGGCTGAAAATGGATTGCTTGCTGGTCAGGTTGTGGTCAATGCGAATGTCGTATTGATCGGAATTGATGTTGTTCGACGCATTGCGAATGTAATTCGCCACGCGAAATTGATCAGGATTGGTGACGTTGGGCAGCGGATAGAGCGTGAGAATCTGTTTGGCAATCGAACTGATCCGATTGTCGGGAATGCGATTGTTGGCGAAAGGCTGCCCGGTCAGCGGATCGCGCACGGTGACATTTGCCAGGCCGCTGAAATCACCATTTCGCATGGCTTGCGTCGGCACAGTGTTTTGAATCGTTGCGCCGCGGGGGAAGCGCAGGCCTTCATAAGTGCCGAAAAAGAAAGTCTTGTCTTTGCCGTCGTACAACCACGGAATGCGGACAGGACCGCCGCCGCTGACGCCGAAATCATTGCTGATTTTTTGCGGCTTGGTCAGCGCGCCAAAAACTTTCGCATCCAGCGCGCGGTTCTGATGAAACCAGAAGGCCGTCGCGTGATATTCATTCGTACCGCTTTTGGAAATGGTGGTTACGTCGCCGACCTGGCCGTATTCCGCCGCATTGCCGACGCCTTGCACTTTGATTTCGGCGATGGATTCCGCCGACGGGAAGGCATTCCGCAAGGGGGAATTGCCGGTGACGTTGGTTGTCGAGATACCGTCGAGCGAAAACTGTGATTGCGAAGGCAGCGCGCCCTGAATCGAAAACGCGCCGCCGTTGTCGGATTGCACGCCGGGCAGCGCGGCGATCAGTCCGTAAGGGCTGGTGCTGCCGCCAGCGCCGCGGTAGTTCGCGGGCAGGTTGAGAATCTTTTGTGATTCGAAGGAAGAAGAGATGGTTTGTGTTTCGGTCGCAATGGCGCCGGCGTTGGAGGTGATGTTCACCTGCGCCGTCACCTGACCCGTGCTCAATGTGGCATCCACGCGCAGCGTTTGCCGCGCCGTCAGCATCACCTCGGAAGTGGTGAACACCTGGAAGCCAGAAGCGGATACTTCCAGGCGGTAGCGTCCGGGCTTCATGTTGACGGCTTCGTAATCGCCGTTCGAATTTGCCTGAACGTTGCGGATGCTGTTTTCATCAATGTTGATGATTTTGACGCTGGCGTTGGGAATGACGCTGCCGGAAGTGTCTTTCACCGTGCCGAGCATCGAGCCAAAGGTTGACTGTGCCGTTGCTGTCAGCGGCAACATAACCAGGCACAGAACCAGAAAATTCAGGTTCAAAAGGGTGTGGTTGTTTCTTTTCATCGGTTTCTCCTCAAAGGGGTTTCAAGGTTCAGTAGAGGAACAACTGCCTTCTTGTGTGAGCCGGCGATGTTTTGCGCGTGCAAGACAGGCCCGGCTCAATGATGAGCTGGTATCCAGATTTGGCGCTTTGTGGTGTCCTGAATGGCGGAATAGCTATAACTGCTTCAATCTTCGGATGGCTGGCATTATGTTTTGGACTCCGGGATTGTCAAGTTACAGTTCGGTAAAATTGATTTAGCGAAATCGTCCGGCTGTGGTAAAACATCGCTTCCCGGATTGGCCAAGTTGCCCCCCGTCACTCGCTGAATCCAATCTTACTTGAATCAACCTCTTCTCAAAATGCGAAATAAACTCCATTGCTCCGCCGCAGTCACTCTGGTTGGGCTGCTGATGTTCCAAAGCGTTTTTGCGCAGAACCCGGCTTCGACGGCCACGCTGCCCACCGCCGCTCCATCCGCCGTCGGGATGTCGCCGACGCAACTGACCAACCTGGACCAAATTGTCGAAGCCGAAATCGCCAAAAAACAACTGCCCGGCGCGGTTGTGCTGGTTGGACGGCAGGGCAAGATCGTCTGGCGGCGCGCCTATGGCAATCGCGCACTGGAACCGCAGTCGGAAGAAATGACGCTGGACACGATCTTCGACCTGGCTTCGCTGACCAAGATTGTGGCCACGGCGACTTCGATCATGATTCTGGTTGAACGCGGCCTGATCCGGCTGGGTGATCCCGTCGCGCGTTACATTCCCGAATTCGCCGAAAACGGCAAACGCCCAATCACCGTCGAACATCTGCTGGTTCATCGCTCGGGCCTGATCGCCGACAACGACATCAAGGATTACGAACAAGGCCCGGAAAAGGCGATTGAGAATATCTGGAAACTCGCGCCACTCAATGAAGTCGGCTCGAAGTTCATCTACTCCGACGTCAACTTCATCGTGCTGGCCGAACTCATCAAGCGCGTCAGCGGAAAAGCTGTGGATCAGTTCGCGCTGGAAAATATCTACGCGCCGCTGGGAATGAAGGACACCGGCTACAAACCTGCTGAAAGTTTGAAACCGCGCATCGCGCCGACTGAACGACGCGGCGGCCCGGATCAAAACCGGAATCGCGAAGGAGCGGCGAAGGAAGGTGAAACGGGCGCGCAAAATGCCGAGCACTGGATGCGCGGCGAAGTCCACGATCCGCGCGCGTATTTGCTGGGCGGCGTCGCCGGCCACGCGGGACTGTTTTCAACGGCGGACGATCTGGCGATTTATTGCCAGATGATGCTGAACGGAGGCATTTATCAAGGCCGGAGAATCCTGAGTCCGATGGGGGTTCAGCGGATGACCGAAGCCCGGCCTTCCGCTGGAAACATGCGGGATGGAAATTCGCGTGGATTAGGCTGGGATGTTTACACGGGTTTTTCCGCCAATCGTGGCGATCTGTTTCCAATTGGCAGTTTCGGCCACACTGGGTTCACCGGCACGGGACTTTGGCTCGATCCGGCAACGGAAACTTTCGTTGTCTTTCTGAGCAATCGAGTTCATCCAAAACTCGATTCAAAAAAGCCCGCCGATGTCAGTTCACTACGCGGACGTGTGGCATCGGTCGTGGCTGCTTCGATCATGGACGGCCCGCGCCGGAATACGCCGTCAGCGGATCTTCCCATTGCCTCCGTTGCCAGTGAGTCGGAATCCCGTGCGAATAATTCCCAGTCGCTCAATGGCATTGACGTGCTCAAGCGCGACGGCTTCGCCCTGCTCAAAGGCAAACGCGTCGGCCTGATCACCAATCACACAGGCCGCGACCGCGACGGCAATCCGACGATTGACGTTTTGTTCAAAGCTCCCGACGTGAAACTGGTCGCGCTGTTTTCGCCCGAACACGGCATTCGCGGTGCGCTCGATCAGGAAAAGATCACCAATTCGACCGATGAAAAGACGGGACTGCCGGTCTACAGCCTGTATGGCGAAACGCGCAAGCCGACGCCGGAGATGCTGAAAGACATTGATGTGCTGGTGTTCGACATTCAGGACATCGGCGCGCGGTTTTATACCTACATTTCAACGATGGGGCTGGCGCTGGAAGAAGCCGCCAAAAACGGCAAAACCTTTGTTGTGCTCGACCGGGTCAATCCGATCAACGGCGTGGATGTCGAAGGGCCGCTGGCCGACGGCGACAAGCTTTCGTTCATTGCGCATCATCAGATTCCGGTTCGCCACGGAATGACGGTCGGCGAATTGGCGCAACTCTTCAATAAAGAGCGCGGGGTCATTTGGGCCGGAGGGGCTAACCTGCAAATCGTCCGCGTCGAAGACTGGAAGCGAACTCAATGGTTCGACGAAACCGGACTGACCTGGGTCAACCCTTCGCCGAATATGCGCAGTTTGACGCAGGCGACGCTTTATCCCGGCATTGGCTTGATTGAAACGACCAATGTTTCCGTCGGGCGCGGGACTGATACGCCCTTTGAAGTGGTCGGCGCGCCGTGGATGGACGGCCGCAAGCTGGCAGAAGCGTTGAACGCCGCGAACCTGCCCGGCGTGCGATTCGTGCCGGTGCGCTTCACGCCGAAGGGGAGTGTTCACAAAGACGCCGAATGCGGCGGCGTGAACATCATCATCACCGACCGCAGCCGGTTTGACGCCGTGCTGGCCGGGATGGAACTGGCCGTGCAGGTGAAGAAGCTTTTTTCCAAGGATTTCCTGGTTGATCGGTTCACGCGGCTGCTGGTCAATCAGAAAGTGTTTGACGCTTACCGGCAGGGCGCGGACGCGCGCGCGCTGAAACAGCTTTGGGAAAGCGAGCTGGACGGTTTTCGCGTCATACGGCGGAAATATCTGCTCTATTGAAAATGCCCCGAAAGATATGAATGCCGGCAAGTCCGATAACAAGCCTTACGACACGGCCTTTAAAGACCTGGCAGAGCAGGACCCGGAAGCCTTGTTGCGCTTGATCGGAGCTTTGCCCGAAGGCGCAACGATCCGGCCGCTGCCGCGCGAAGTGACGGCTCCGGCACTGTTCACGGATCAGCCTTACGAGGTGATGCGCGGCGATGAGAAGTTCGTCGCCCACGTCGAAGCGCAGACCTTTTACGAAGACGATTTGCCGGCCCGCACTGTCAGATACGACGCCATCCTGCGCGAACTGGCGCTGCATTTTCTTGTCCTTGGCGGTTTACGGTATCCTGCCAGAGACGTTCTTGAACTGATTGAGAGGTACGGAATGGTTCCACTACACAAATTGAAAGAGTCTCCTGGTTACCAATTCATTCTGGCCGAGGGGATTGAAAGAGGACTTGAGCAGGGACTTGAGCAGGGACTTGAACAAGGACTTGAGCAGGGACGCAAGGCGCTGGAAAAAGTCCTGCTTGCTCAAATTGGGAAGCAGTTTCCGGGGGTTGAATTGAAAGCCGACCTTGACCGCGTCAGCGACCTTCAGGATTTGGAGGCGCTTTATTTTAATCTGGATCAAATCACTGACGCCGAGGAACTGCGCGCAAAGATAAATGAAATGGCCACAAAGAACTGAGTTGTTCCGCGATTCCATGAGACGAGCCGTCACCATCATTACCGCCTACCTGCTCCTGTTGCTGAGCGCACTTTTGCCCGCGCAGAAGACTGCCGCGCCCACACCCACGCTTCCCGCTCCGCATCAAGTCGAAGCCGCGTTCACCCAGGCCACGCCGCAACCGGAAATCCCCTTGCGCGAGGTTCGCGCTTTATGGGTCGTGCGGAACACCATGACTTCGCCGGAATCGGTTCTGGAGATGGTGCGGCGGGCGAAGGAAAACGGCTTCACCGATCTGATCGTTCAAGTGCGCGGGCGGGGCGATGCTTATTACAATTCGCGTGTCGAACCGCGCGCGGACGATCTGGCGAAACAGCCGGACACTTTTGACCCGCTGGCGGTCACGCTCAATGAAGCGCATCGCATCGGAATCCGCGTTCACGCCTGGATCAACATCTATCTTGTCGCCAACATCGAGATGCTGCCGCGTTCGCCAAACCATCTGATCTACCAGCATCCGGAGTGGCTGATGGTTCCGCGCAATCTGGCCAAAGAGCTTTACAGCGTGGATCCCAAATCGCCCGAATACCTGGAACGGCTGATTGAATTCACGCGCGGCAATCGAACGGAACTGGAAGGCTTGTACGCTTCGCCGGCCAACCCCGAAGTCAAAGAGAACCTGATCAAAATCTGGCTGGATGTGGCTGAGCGTTACGAAGTGGATGGACTGCATTTTGATTATGTGCGGTACCCGAACCCCAGTTTCGACTACAGCCGCGCGTCGCTCGACCATTTTCGCAACGAAATGGAAAAAACGCTGAGCGCCGAAGACCGCACGTTTCTGGAGGAACAGTCCGCGCTTGATCCCCTGATTCACGCCACCAGTTTTCATGACCGCTATGGCCAGTTCCAGCGCCAGCAGGTGACCGATCTGGTCGAGCGTGTTTACAAAGGAGTGAAGCAGGTTAAACCGCATGCCCTTGTCTCCGCCGCCGTCTTTGCCAACACGGACGAAGCCGCCCGGTCAAAATTTCAGGATTGGCGGCAATGGGTGCGGATGGGCTGGCTGGATGTGGTTTGCCCAATGGCCTACACGCCGGAAACCGAAACCTTCCGCAAACTGATCAACAGCGCGATGGCGAACGCCTCGGGAAAACAGATTTGGGCAGGCATCGGCGCCTACAAGCAAACTGCCGACCGCGCTGCGGAAAAGATCAAAGCCACGCGGGAACTCGGCGCACAAGGCTTCATCCTGTTTTCTTATGACAGTTCGGTCAAAGCTTCGCCCGATCTGAATCCACAGGGAGATTATCTGGAACGGGTGCGCGAAGCCTGGCGGCCAACGCTGCCCACTCTGCTGTCCCGATAAACGAATCTTCGGCAGCACAGGAAATTGTGTTGTCCGCTCTTGCCGATGCTGCCAGCTTCAATCCACAATGGCGGCGCTTTGTTTGGGAATCCATAACCACTACCAACGCTGAGGGATTCGATCTCGGCTCTTCCATATCAACGAGCTTACAATAAACATCATCAACTCAGGATGACGCGATTGAGCATCCTGAATTCATCCTCAATTCCAGGAGGGATACCTATGTTTCATCAGAAACCCATTTTCACCCTACTATTGCTTGTGGTGTTGCTTGGTTGCAGCATCACGGCATTTGGACAGACCGTTACCGGTACGCTCAGTGGCACGGTGACGGATTCCACAGGTGCTGTCATCCCAGAGATGGATGTCACGGCAAAGAATACTGAAACAGGCCTGACGCGGGTGGTGAAAACCAACGGGGAAGGTTATTTCACGATGCCGTTTTTGCCGCTCGGCAATTACGACGTGACGGTGGATGCCAGAGGCTTCAAGAAAGTCACCAAAACCAGCGTTCTGGTCGAGTTAAACAGAAACACGGTCTCGAATTTCAAACTGGAGGTTTCGGCGGTCGGCGACGCGGTCCAGATCACCGGCGAAGCGCCGCAGATTGAAACCACAACGGGCGAAATCAAACATTCGCTGAATGCGCAACGCATTGAAGACACGCCGCTGGCCGGGCGCAATTTCATCTCGCTGGTTGAGCAGATTCCCGGATTTCAGATTTCGTCGTTTGGCGGAGACGCTTCCAGCGGGCAAAACAATCCGACCAATTCCAGCGGATCGTTTGCGGCATTTGGCGGTCTCGGTTCGCGCGGTTCGACCTTCCAGATTGACGGCGTCAACAACGACGATTCGTCGGAAAATCAGAACCGGCAGGGCGTCAACATCAGCACGATCAAGGAACTGCAAGTGCTGACCAACGCATTTTCGGCGGAATTCGGGCGTGGTGGCGCGGCTGTTCTGGTCCAAACCAAATCAGGAACGAACCAGTTTCACGGCGATGGGTTCAATTTCCTTCAAAATGACATTTTCAATGCCAACGGGTTTTTGCGGAATGCAGCGGGTTTGTCTTCGACCACCGGTCAGCCCCTGCAACCGCGCCAGACGGTTCGCCGCCATCAATACGGCGGCACGATCGGCGGACCAATCTGGTTTCCCAGCAAGTTCTTCGGACCGGCTGCGTTTGATGGCCGCGACCGGCTGCACTTTTTCCTGGGCGTAGAGCGGGTTTTCAATAACACCTCGGCCACTTATACGCGCGTAATTTTTCTGCCGGGCGAAGAGCCGAAGGCTTGCCCAGTCGTGACCGGACCGAATGGCCAACCCCAGGGGGTAACCGCCCGGCCCGGAGATCCGCTGCGCACCTTCTGCGTGGATCCAACGACGCATCCGAACATCGGGCGCGATTTGGAATTCATGCGCAAAGTCATCAGCCTGTATCGAACGCCGGAATTGGCGGGCGTCGCGCCGAATGATCCAGGCGCCTGCGCGCAGTTGATTTCCAGCGGCCGCGAGAATCGCTGTGTCACTCAGGGCATCACGACCGTTTTGCCGAGAGGGGATTACAGCGGCAAACTCGATTTCAAGGCAACCAAGCGCGACAACCTGACGCTGCGTTATCAATACAGCCGTCAACGCGACACCACCGGACGCTTCATTCTGGGCGACACTTTCGGCGCGCGTAACGACCGCCAATACAACGTCGGTTCGACCTGGACGCATGTCTTTACCGAGCGTCAGGTGGGCGAATTCCGTTACGGATTTGGCAATCGCGCCACGTTGCAGGATGTCAGCGACGGCAACGACATTCCCGTCATTCGCTTCTCGACCAATCTTTGCACAGGCACGGGCGTTGGCGCGTGCGGCGGCATCATCGGCACCTCGACCAACGTTCCGATCAATCGCCGCCAGCGGGATCATCAACTGGTGTACAACCACACCATGAACTTCAGCCGCCACACGCTGAAAGCCGGGATTGACCAGCGTTTTCAGGCGCTGGACGACGAAACCGGCGACCGCGCACGCGGTTTCTGGACCTTCGGCACGAACGACTCGACCGCGTCCATCATTGCGCGAACGGGATTCACCAGCTTCGAAAATTTCATGCGCGGTTTCATTACCAGTTACCAGAAAGGTTTCGGCAACCCACAGGCGGAAAACCGTCTGGGCGAAACCAATCTTTACCTGCAGGACGATTTTCGCCTGAAGCCGAACTTCACGCTCAATCTGGGGGTGCGTTACGAATACGTCAAAGCACCGACCGAACTCGAAGACCGCTTCGCGTACGGCTTTGGCAATGACGCGAACAACATCCAGCCGCGCATTGGCTTTGCCTATTCCCCGTCGTTTGAAAGCGGCCTGCTGGGCAAGCTCACGGGTGGTCAGGGCAAGTTCGTCATTCGCGGCGGCTATGGCATCAATCACGGACGCATCTTCCAGTCCGTCTTTTCCCAAAATCAGTTGAGCCTGCGCACACAGCCGCCCAACGGGTTTGCCAGCAATTTCGCGGGACTTTGCACAAATGAAATTTCCGATCCGTCGTGCGGATTCGTCTTTACGCCGGGCGTCGCTTCGCGCAGCAATACTTTCACCGCCAACAGCGCGCAGAACACAGGCGCGGTTCGTGACATCGGCGGGCGGTTGATTTCCACACTGCTGATCCCGGATTCGAAGTTGCAGATGCCCTACACGCAACAGTGGAACCTGACGATGGAACGCCAGGTCGGCAGTTTCGCGATTCACGTCGGGTACAACGGCAATCGCGGCATCGGTTCGCCCTTTTTCGACAGTGTGAATGACGCGATTTACCCGATTGTTTCTCCCAGCTTGTTGGTGGATGTCGGCGGCGGGAATTTCAAGCCGGTTGTGTTTGACCGCGCCTGCACCGATTTCAACGATCCGATTTGCGTGATTCGTAACGCCGACGGAACGGTCAACGTTTCGGCCAGTGGTTCGCTGCGCAGTTTCAGCGCATTGAACAGCACGACCGTGACGCTGGCGCAAAAAGGCATCGTGATCGAAAACGGCGTGCCGCATGGCTACATTTCCATCGCGCAGCCGCGCGTCAATGAACGCCGTCCCGATCCCGCTTTCAGCCGCAATTCCAATGTTCGGAACTTCGGCTGGAGCTATTACCACGCGGGCGTCTTCAAACTGACCAAGCGGTACTCGAACGGAATGAGCTTCAATATGTTCTACACGCTCAGCAAGACGATTGACACGGGGTCGGAAGCAACCTTCACCGTCGTTGATACGAATGCGCCGGCGGGAAAGAAAGGTGGCGCGGCGGCCAGTTTGCGCGGCTTGAGCGCGTTCCATGCGGCGCATCGTTTTGTGGCCAGTTACACCTACGACCTGCCTTTCATGCGCAGCCAGAAAGGCTTTGTTGGACGTGTGCTGGGCGGCTGGCGCGTGACGGGAACAACGACGTTCCAATCGGGAAATCCGTTCAGCGTGACCGCCGGTTACGACATCAACGGCGATGGTTTGGCGGGCGACCGTCCGCGCCTGGCTGATCTGAGCCTGCTCGGCGCTTCAGTGGACAATGGCCGGCGCAATGCGCAGGGCGTGCAGATTTCGACGCTGCAACTGCCCGGCACGGCGTTCATCCCGGCCCAGGCGGGGACGATTACCGCCAATGACCGCGTCTATCTGCCCGGCTCCGGCAACGAAGGCACGCTTGGCCGTAATACGTTCTTCCTGCAAGGGCTGAATTACACGGATATGACTGCGGGCAAGGAGTTCAGAATCGTCGAAGGCGTCAAGCTGAGCCTGCGATTCGAACTCTACAACGTCTTCAATCGCGTGACTTTCGGCGCGCCGACGCGGGCGATCTTGAGTAACAACACGCTCGGTACGATCTCGACCGAACGCAACGTGTCCAGCTACGTCAACTCCGGCCGCGGCGACACCAGCGCACGGCAGGGACAGTTGGCGCTGCGGCTGATTTTCTAAAACCAGATTGATCATCAACCGATGACCGATGGGCTCCGAGTCCGGCAGTTTGCAACTCGGAGTTCATCGGTCATACTCTTTCCCCCTGAAAGTTTTCAATCACTGAAATAGGAAGTTTTTATGAGGTCTTTTCTGCTAGTGGCTGGTTTCCTGCTGATTTTGATGGGCCCTGCCCGGGCGCAAAATTCAAACAAATCGCCGGGCGCGATCGCTCGCGAACAATCCAAGGCCGTGGTCGTTGTCGAAGCACTGGATGAGCGCGGCAGTGTCACAGGGCAGGGAAGCGGATTCATTGCCACACCGAATGGCGCTGTCGTCAGCAATTTGCATGTTGTGCAGGGCGCCGCCAGTGTGCGCGTCAAACTGCCGAGCGGCGATGTTTATAAAACTGTTGACCTGGTGGATGTGGACGACACCAAAGACATCGTCATCATCAAGATCAAAGG
The DNA here is from genome assembly GCA_021155085.1 of Heliomicrobium sp. GTDB lineage: Bacteria > Acidobacteriota > Blastocatellia > RBC074 > RBC074 > RBC074. Next base: position 59,103 of record JAJNQA010000039.1, read on the forward strand.
CTTCAAACTTCCGACCGTCACGTTGGGCGATTCCGACAAGGTCGAAACCGGCGACGCCATTGTCGCCATCAGCAGCCCCGAGGGGCTGACCAATTCGCTTTCAACCGGCGTCATCAGCGGCGTTCGCCGTCTGGACACGCACCGCGTCTTTCAAATTACAGCGCCCATCAGCCGGGGCAGCAGCGGCGGCGCGCTGTTTAATTCCAATGGCGAAATCATCGGCATCGTCACCTCCCTGCTGAAAAGCGGGCAGAACATCAATTTCGCGGTGCCGATCAATTACGCGCGGGGAATGATCAGCGATCAGGTCACCACCAGCCTCGCCCGCCTGCAACCAGCCCCAGTCAAAAAAGAAGTTGAAAACAAACCTTTGGATGTTTACGACACGGACACTCCGATTCAAAACCAGATTACCGTCGCCACCCGCGGAAAGCTGGGCCGCACACAACAAGAGCCCGTCTTTGTTCGTCCAGATGAAGCCTTTGCCTTGTTTTACCGTCTGGTTGAAGGCATCGGGCTTTACACCAACAAAGAACCTGCTGAATTGATGCGCTCCGCCGCGTTGGTGAAAACGCAGGATACAGATCAGATTGAAGAGTATTCCGTCCAATACCTGACCTTTTTCACCGGCCTGACAATGAGCTTCAGCAAGCCGGATCGCTTGTTGAACAGCGTTGAATTACTCGTTACCTGGTCCATCGAAGATCTGAAAAATACCTTCGGCGAGAAGTTCAAGAAACGCACCATCGGCAATCAGAAGATTCTGGAATTCGGCAAACAGCCTGCCGGACGGCAGTTGATTGCGATCCTGGATGGAAACGGGAATGTCCGGTCGGTGAAGTTTTCGAAAGCAAAATAACTCGGCTTAAAGTTTTTCGCCTGCCTCACGCGGTTCGACCATCACTGTCTTGAATGAAGACAGCCGCACCTGTCCCGGCGCGAAGCCTTTCGGTTTGGTGACGAATTTCTTTTCGCAGTAGTTCACCGCGACTTTGGCGTTTTCGCGCGCCTGGCTGAACTTGGCGGCGAGTTGGGCGGCTTCCAGAATGGAGTTCCAGGGGACTTCCCTGCGCAGTGGATTTCTCAGGACGGCGTGCGAACCCGGATAGTCCGCCGCGTGAAACCATAAGTCATAGGACTTGGCGATTCGCACCGTCAGGTTGTCATTGTCGCGGTCGGTTCTGCCGATCAGAATTTCGTAGCCATCCGTTGAACGATACCGCCGCATGCCGCTCAGCTTTTCCTCTTTCGGTTTCTTTCCCGGCTGAGTTTTTGGTTTCTCCTGCCGGATGGGCTGCGGCTGGCTGTCCACTTCAAACCCTGCTCTTAACTCTTCCGAACGAGTGATCTTGGCCAGAGTCGCCAGCTTGTTTTCCAGGTTCGTCATGTCCGCCTCAATTTCCGGCAATCGCGCCTGGATGGCTTCAACGCCGTGGCGCGCCTTGCGGGCGAGTTTGAAGTAATGCTCGGCGGCTTCCTTTGCCGTGGCTTTCTCGGCGGCGGGAATTTCGATGCTGGATTGCGCCTCGTCGTAAAAATCCGTGACGGTGAATTTGCCGTTGATCTTGACCGCCTGATGCAGATTGGCCAGCAGCAATTCCGCCCAGCGTTGATGGGTTTCGGACTTGACGCAGCCGGCGAGTTCGCGCCGCAGATTGGCGGCCAGCGTCCGCTGCTTTTTCAGTTTGGCGCTGAATTGCGAAGTCAGTTTTTGCTTTCGCGCGACAAAACGACGGCGTTCCTCGATCAGTGTGAAATAGGCGTCCGCCGCTTCGTTGACCGTGGAAAAATCGGTTTTGTCCAGCGCAAAAAGGTGCAACAGTTCGATGGGCGAAAGGGTCAGGCTGTATTCCTCGCGCCCGATTTCGCGCTTCAATTCGTCAAGTGAAGGTGTGGAATAGATCGCCGGAACCGGATTGGACTCGAACAGATCGCCGAGCAGAGTTCGCAGCGCCAGTTCCGCATCGCTGGTACGCGCGCGAAAAGCGAGTTCGCGCGCGTAGGCCGGCGAAAATCCGATGAAATTCTTCTGTGCCGCCAACGCGATGTCGCCGTCGCTGGCGGCGATCAAGCCATACAATTGCGCGGCGGAACACAGAAACGGGTCAAGTTTATCGGCGGGCGGGGCAGGCTCTGAATATTCGTCCAGATCGGCGGCGGCATCATTGCTTTCGCGCAATCGCGCCAGGATGCGCCCGCTTTCAATCAGCAGCAAATTTGCGCCTCGTCCGGTCAGCAGGACGATCAGGCTACGTTTTTTGGTTTGGCCGGTTTCGTCTTCCGCTTCAAATTCGAAACGGATGACGCGGTCATAGCCGAGCTTTTCCAGGGTGGTGAGCTTCGCGTTGCCAAGATGCTTTTTGACGAGCGAGACGAACGCGGTGTCCGTGCGATATTCCTCGCTGAGTTGTTTGGGCTGTCGCGTTGTCAGATACAGCGCCAACCGCGCCGGGTCGGTTGACGCAACCAGCCAGCGTCCATCGCGCAAGCGAAAATCGAACGCCACGTCGGTGGTGTTCAGTTGCGCGATCCTGCCCAGCCGCTGACTTCTGAGCGCGGGATCAAGCTCATTGGTGATGGCTTGCAGCAGAAAGTTGTCCATTGGAATCGCGAATGAAGATGCCAGACGCTACTTTTCGACCAGCGTCGTGCCGGAGGACATATCAGGAAGTGTGTGGCCTTTCTGATTGGTGATCAGATGCAGCGGCGGGCATAAGAAGGCGGCGGTTGCCACCACGGCCCGCGAAAACTTTTGCGTGAACAGGATGGGTTTGTCACGGCCGGCAAGATTGACCAATCGCAGATTGAGAAGGGCCATCCCGGAAGTGCGATCCGCAAGCACCAGCGTCAAAAGCTGGTAACAGAAAGTCAGCGTGGCCAACAGCACAAACAGAATGCTCAGCGATTCCAGCCCGTAACTTGTGTTGAGCGTGGCATAAGACGCGAACAGCGGCAGATAGGCCGTGGCGACAATTTCGAAGTCGCAGGCTGCGGCCAATATCCGCACCCAGGTGTTGACCGGCTGATCCTTTGCCGCGGATTTCTGTTTTGCAGCTACACCGGCAGTGGCGGGTTGCGGCAGCCCGATAACCTTGGTTTCAACCGGTTTGCGAGCAGAGACAGAAGGCGGCGCCGGGACACTGGTTTCCGGCTGGGCCTTTGCCTGAGGTCGTTTCGTCACGGGCGGCGGCGGCGGCGCAGGCGGTTTCAATTCGCCAGTCACTCTGGTTTTGGGCTCGGAAATCTTGTTCTCGATAGCTGGCTTTGTTTCCGGCCAGACCGAATGCCTGGTTTCGACTCTGGATTCGGCGGTGGTTGTGACAGGGGGCTTCGGTTCCGGTTTTGTTGGCGCTGGCGGACGTGCCGTCTGCTGCTGCGGAAGCGATTTCGTTTCCGTGGGATGAACGGGTTGTGTAGTTGGCCTTCGCGCCAACAGGGGGTTGGTCGTGGTCGGCGCGACACGAGTAACCGGTTTCGGATCGGTCTTCGACTCGTCTGAAGGTTCGGCGTTTCTGGGTGGCAAGGGCGGCAACGCAGACAACGCCGGCGGTTTGGATTCAACCGGTGTGGCCGGCTTGATCTCAAATTCCGGTTCATTGGCCAGCGCGGCGGCTTGCGCGCCATGTCGCGCAACGCGCGGCATGGCAGTCGCCGGCGATGCGTGCGCCGACCAGCGAATTCGTTTGAGCGCCGCTTCGACAATCGGATTCGGATCCAGTTCGGCCTCATCCGCTTCCGCTCCGCCAGCATTTGGGCCAGCGACTTTGCGTTCGCGCGATTGTTTGACGCGCTCTTTCAACTGCTCCCGCCAGGCGGGTTGTTGATCGGCGTCCGAGGCTGCTTCTGTCACGGATGCGCCAGAACGAGACGATAAGGAGCCAGATGAACCTTTGGGCGAAGTGGACGTTTGATTGATTTGAATGCGGGGTTCGAAGGGGATCGAATTCGATCGTCTTGGTTCCAGCGGTCTCGATTCCGGCTGGGACTGCTTCAAGCTTCCTGAATTGGCGGAATTCGCCGATTTAGCGGCATCGGACAGCGGCGAAATCGTGTGTGTCGAAGGCTGTTGCAGCTCTCCCGTACGTCGCGCGCGCCACTGACTGACGCGGCCCTGCGCGTTGTTATGATTGCATTGCCTGCAAACAATGGCCCCACCGACGAGTTCACTACCGCAATTCTCACACTTCATTTTGTAACTCTTTGATCGCCTGTTTTCGCCTGCGAACGATAACTGACTCTAACTGATTGATGGCTCTGCCTTCGGAAAGAGCGGCGATACTAGCAAATGGCTGCAAAAGCGGTCAAGAATCCATTGAGTTTACGCCGCCGAATGTCGAGAAAGTATTGCCCGCGTCTCCACGGATACTGTAGAACGCAAAAGCGAAATTCCAAATCCAGGAGAAAACACCATGCGACCACGAATTCACTTCCTCTTGTTGACCCTCGTTTCGGCGTTTGTTTTGGCGGGAAGTTCAGCCAATGCCCAATCGTGGCAGCCGCCCGCTGAAGCCGGGCGTTGCCCCACGAAATGGGGGGCGAATGATCAACGCGGTTCCGGAAATCACATGAAACCCGCAACCGTGCTGCGGGCTGTCAAACTAATTCAGACTGGCGAAGTGATCGAACTGGGACAGGTGCTTAACGCTTCCATGCCGTTTTTCGGCACGCGGCGCTTCGACGTCCATACCAAACGCACCTTCATCAACCCGCAATCGAACAACCGGGGAAGCAACGAAGAAATCGTGACCAGCGAAATCGGCCAGGTCGGCACGCAATTCGACGGTTTTGCACACCAGACCATCGGCAATCGCCTGTACAACTGTTTCAAGCTCGACGAAATCGCGACTCGCAATGGCTTTGAAAAGCTGGGCGTGGAAAACGTCGGCTCGCTGATTACGCGCGGAGTCTTGATTGACGTGGCGGGATTGAAAGGCATGGAACTTCTGCCCGACAACTACGAAATCACGGTTCAGGATATTGAGCAGGCGCTCGCCAGACAGAAACTGAAACTGCAACCCGGCGATGCCCTCATCCTGCACACCGGTTGGGGCAGGCTGTGGGGTAAGGACAACACGCGGTATCTGACCAAATCTCCAGGCATTGGCGTTGCCGCCGCTGAATGGCTGGCGAAACAGGACCCGATGCTGGTCGGCGCTGACAATGTTTCCATCGAAGTTTCTCCCAACCCCGACCCGAAACTCTCGTTGCCCGTGCATCAGATCATGCTGGTGGTGAATGGCATTCACCTGCTGGAAAACCTGAAGCTCGACGAACTCGCCGCGAAGCGTGTTCAGGAATTTGCCTTCATCGTGCAGCCGTTGAAAATCCAGGGCGGCACGGGTTCAACGGTTGCGCCCATCGCCGTTCATTGAAAGCAGGGAGCCACCGCAGATCGGAATTGCCATTCAAATCAACGATGGTTCTCGTCCTCTGCTTTTCCACCAGCAGGTCAAAAACAGCAGTGCCGGGACAATTGTGATCGCAAACAGCGGCAGAAATCTTTCTCCCGCGGTTTGCGACAGGAAGATCAGCGAACTGACGGCGATTAGCACGCTGCCAGCGGCTTCCCATTTCAGCGCAATCAGGAATCCCGCCAGCATCAGCAAATGCACGCCTTGCAGCATCCACACAATCGCGGGAGGGCGTTCCCCGGAGCCGAAAAACCAGCTTAAATGCTCGACGAAGAAGGCTCCGAACATCAGAAACAGCACAATGCTGATGGCGCGAGCGATCCAGCGGATGAAATGGATGGTGGCAGCTTGCGACCGGTTCATAACCTCCTCCTTTTCAGTTCTTGCAGCAGGTTCGCGCGGACAGCCAGCCGATCAATGCGCCCAGCCCGAGCCCGACGCCAAATGTGACCGCGACAGAACGCAGCGGGTCGCGTTTAATCTGGTGGGCTGTTTCCTCAACCAAATCCTCTGCCGCGCGCCGGCTGCGTTTGATCGTGCGCCGGGTGGCGTCCAGCCCTTCCTCAACCGCTTCGGACACTTTGTTTTTCAGCGCCCCGAATTCGATTTCTTTTGCTTGTTCAAACATGGAAAACCTCCTTCTGGTTTGTTGTTCGTTATTCAGAAATAGCAAGAAGGGCAATTCAGATGCCGGAGTGAATTGATGGCGAACTGCTGAACGCCGTGGATTCTGTTGGTTTTCCGCAGCCGTTCTGATCCGATTGTCAGAAGACGGGTGGGAAATTTTGAGTCCATCGGCGCAACAGTGAGGAAAAATCCCCGGCAGGAACTGGGTGATATCGCTTCCAGACGCAATTACAGCGGATAATTTGCTGGTCTTGAAATTGCTCCAAGCGCATCCATCTATGCTTCAAGTTCAAATCAATCACGAAAGCTACCAATTCGACAAAGCCGTGACGATCCTGCAGGCGTTGCGCTTGGCCGGGCTGGATGTTCCCACGCTTTGTCACGATGAACGGCTGAAACCATGCGGCGATTGCCGCATGTGTCTGGTCGAAGTGGAAGGATGGCCGCGAGCCGCCGCCGCCTGCGTCACTCCGCTGAGTGATGGAATGAAGATCGAAACCCACACGCCGGAACTGGAAGAAGAGAGGCGCGCGCTGCTCGAGATGAGCGCGCAGCGCTATCCGGCGGCAGCCGTTGCGCGGTTTCCTGACAAACCTTTCCACCAGTATTTGCGAAAGTATGGTTTGGACGCCGCTTGTCTGGGCGAATTCGATCCAACCCTGTTGGACGATGCGCACCCATACATTCGTGTGGAGATGTCGCAGTGCATTGATTGTTTGCGCTGCGTGCGAATCTGCCGCGAAGTTCAGGGACAGTTCGTCTGGGAAGTGTTGCAGCGCGGCGCGGAAACGCGAATTGTGCCGGATTCCCAAACAACACTTCTGGAAAGTTCCTGCGTCAGTTGCGGCGCGTGCGTGGACACCTGCCCGACCGGCGCGCTGGCAGATCAGTCGGTGTTTGCTTTTGGCGTTCCGACCGACTGGACAAAGACAACTTGTCCCTATTGCGGAACCGGCTGTGAAATGGAAGCGGGCGTGCGCGAAGGACGTCTGGTGCAAATTCGCCCCACCCTGGATGCGCCAGTCAACAAAGGCCATCTCTGCGTCAAAGGCCGATACGCTTTTGATTTCGTTTACGCCGGCGATCGAATTACCGAACCGATGATTCGCGAAAACGGCAACTGGAAACCCGTTTCCTGGGAAGAGGCGATTCGCTTTACCGCCGACAAGCTGCAAGCCATCGTTGCGCGGCATGGCGCGGACAGCGCCGGCATGCTGGGTTCGGCGCGCGCAACGAATGAAGAAAACTACCTGGCGCAAAAATTCGCCCGCGTCGCGCTGGGCACGAACAATGTGGATTGCTGCGCGCGCGTTTGCCACGCGCCGACGGCGGCGGCGATGAAGCTGACGCTGGGCACGGGCGCGGCCACCAATTCATACAACGACATCGAACAAGCCGGGCTGATTCTGGTTTGCGGCACGAACACGACGGAAAATCACCCGATCATCGGCGCGCGCATCAAACAGGCTGTGCTGAGGGGCGCAAAGTTGATCGTGATTGATCCGCGCCGGATCGAATTGACCGAGTTCGCCGACATCCATCTGCAACTCCGGCCCGGATCGAACGTCCCCCTTTTCAATGCGATGGCTTGCGCGATTGTCGAAGAGAGGCTTTACGACGCAACCTTCGTCAAAGAGCGCGTGGCCGAATGGGAAGAGTTTTGCGGTTTCATCAGTGACTATTCGCCTGAAAAAGTCTCGGCCATCTGCGGCGTGGAAGCCGAAGCCATTCGCCGGGCGGCGCGCCTGTATGCCACCAGCGGCCCGGCGTTTTGCACGCACGGATTGGGAATGACCGAACACACACAGGGCACGGAAGGCGTGATGTGTCTGGTCAACCTGGCCTTGCTCACGGGCAATCTGGGCAAACGCGGCGCGGGCGTCAATCCGTTGCGCGGACAGAATAACGTGCAAGGCTCCGCGCACATGGGCTGCGAGCCTGGAAATCTGACGGGCTACATTCCCATTGCTGACGCGCGCCGGACGTTTGAAAACGTCTGGCAAACGCCGATTCCAACCAATCCCGGGTTGACGTTGATGAAAATGATGGATGCGGCGGAAGCCGGAAGCCTGAAAGCGCTGTGGGCGATTGGCTACGACATTTTTCTGACCAACGCCAACGCGCAGGCGACGCGGCGGGCGCTGCAAAGTCTGGAACTGGTCATCGTGCAGGATATGTTTCTGAACGAAACGGCGCGCGAATTCGGCCACGTTTTCCTGCCCGCCGCTTCTTCGTTTGAAAAAGACGGCACGTTCATGAACGCCGAGCGACGCATCCAGCGCGTTCGCCGGGTGGTTGCGCCCGCCGGCAATTCAAAATCCGATTGGGAAATCCTCTGCGACGTGGCGCAAGCGATGGGAAAAGGCGAACAGTTCGCGTTCAACTCCGCCGAAGAGATTTGGAACGAAGTCCGGCAGGTGTGGAAAGCGGGGCAGGGAATCAGCTATGCCCGGATTGAACAGGCCGGATTGCAATGGCCTTGCCCGTCGGAAGATCACCCGGGCACGGAAGTGCTGCATGCTGAAAGCTTTCCCATTGGCAAACAGGCCGCGCTGCGGCGCATCGCGTTTCACGCCACGCCGGAAACGACGACGGAGGAGTTTCCGTTCCTGTTGATGACGGGCAGGACGCTTCACCAGTTCAACGCCGGAACGATGACGATGCGAACGCGGAACGCCAGCTTGCGCCCCTTTGACACTTTGGACATTTCCGCGCCAGACGCCGCGCGATTGGAATTGCACGATGGCGATTGCGTGCGCATCCGCAGCCGCTACGGCGAAGCGATGCTGCCGGTCAGGCTGAGCGCGGCGGTCAAAACCGGCGAACTCTTCGCCACGTTTCATACAGTGGAAGCCTTTCTCAACAACGTCACCAGCCCGTATCGTGACGGTTACGTTGGCGCGCCCGAATACAAAGTTGCGGCAGTGAATCTGGTGAAAGTGTCAGACATGGTTTACTAAATCAGGGCAGCAGGCAGGCCGCAAACCTGTATTATGTGAAAATGGATCAACTTTCGCCGCTGTTTCAAGTTTTAGGAATCGCGCTCGGTCTGGGCCTGCTGGTCGGGTTGCAGCGGGAAAGCGCAGCCTCGGCGCTGGCCGGGGTTCGCACCTTTCCGCTGGTCACCATTCTGGGCACGCTTTGCGCCTGGTTGTCGCAGGGTTTCGGCGGCTGGATTCTGGCCGCCGGGTTTCTGGGATTGGCGGCGCTGATTTTCATCGGTAAACGTGGTGAACAGGAGCATCAACGGGCGGACCTGGGATTGACGACGGAAGTCGCGATGCTGTTGATGTTCGCGGTCGGCGCTTATCTGGTCACCGGTTACAGCGAAGTGGCCATTGCCATTGGCGGCGGTGTGGCTGTGTTACTGCATTTCAAAGGACAGTTGCACGGACTGGTTGAGCGGCTGGGCGAAAATGATCTGAAGGCGATCATGCAGTTCGCCTTGATCTCGCTGGTGATTCTGCCCGTCCTGCCGAATCGAACTTATCTGCCGTATGGCGTGATCAATCCGCGCAACATCTGGTGGATGGTCGTGCTGATCGTCGGCATCAGCCTGGGCGGGTACATCGTTTACAGATTCTTCGGCAAGGACGCGGGCATTGTGCTGGGCGGGATTCTGGGCGGATTGATTTCCAGCACGGCCACAACCGTCAGTTACTCCAAACGAACGAAAAACTTTCCTGAAAGTGTCAATCTGGCGGCCATCGTGCTGATGATTGCCTCTGCCGTGGTGTTTGCCCGCCTGATGATCGAAATTGCGACCGTTGCGCCGGGGTTCCTGAAAACAGCGGTTTGGCCCTTGATGATCATGCTGGTTTGGCTCATCTTCCTTTCCATGCTGCTGTGGTTTCTGAATCGTCATGGTCAAAACGGCATGCCGGAGATGGGCAATCCGACGGAACTGAAATCGGCCCTGCTTTTCGGGCTGATATACGCCGTGGTGTTATTTGCGGTGGCGGCGGTCAAGGAACATTTTGGCAATCGAGGACTGTTTGTGGTCGCGGGCATTTCCGGGCTGACGGATGTGGACGCCATTACGCTTTCCACTTCGCGGCTGGTCAATGAGGGCAGGCTCAGCGCGCAAAGCGGATGGAAAGTGATTCTCGTGGCTTCGATGTCGAACCTGCTCTTCAAGGGGGGGATGATTGCATTGCTTGGTCATCGCCGGTTGCTGGCGAAGGTCGCCATCTCTTATGGCCTGGCTTTAACAGCCGGCGTCGCCTTGCTGATCTTCTGGCCCGGATAAGTTGGTAAGGCCATACCCGCTTTCGATCAGTTCCTGGAACTTCTGCATGAATCTTGCCGCTGGCGCGCCATCCACCAGGTCGTGATCGAAATCCACGGTCAGGCTCAGGCATTCGCGGATTTCGATTCGCCCTTCCCGGACAACGGGTTTTTCGCCGATGCCACCGACGATCACGCCCAGCGTGTGGGCGGAAAAGCCCATTCCCCAGCCGCTCCCCTCGCCGAACATTCCCACAGCCGTCAGGTAGACGGTGCCAACATATTTCTTCCAGGCGTGCGGATTCCGGCTGACTGCCCAATAGAAAATGTCACGGATCAAGGCCGGCAGGAACAAAAACCATTTCATTGATTTCCACCGCTTCGCATTGGGGCTGCTCTCCGGGTTGGCCTGGACTGCGCGCAGCTCCGCCTGAATCTCTCGCATCGTTTTCCGGTTGATTGCCCTGACGATGTAAGCAAGGGGAAACTTGCGATCTTCCAGATCAACTTCGATGTAGGTGACGACATCCACTTCGTCAAAGATGATCAGTTGATTTCGCCAGTTGCGATAGGCGTGGACGCCTTTGTTGGCCTCAACGGCTTGTCCCAGGCAGGCGATCACGAACGCCGTAAACGAAAGCGGCTCGCCGGTCTTCTCCTTGTGCTTGCGGATGTATTGGCGGGCCTGGGTGACATCCACCTCAACCAGACAGCGAATGATGTGTTTACGATGCGCCATCCGCCCGCTATCCACAATGAATTGCCGAAGGCGCGGAAAGGGAACGATTTCATAACCTTGCTGCTTTTTTGTCATTATCGAACCCTGGATAACGAATAATCTCCCACACGATCAGAACCTGGTTCTCGTAACTGCAATCTCGATACCAGCGCAAATCTCCAGTCGTTCCGCTATCGCAATTGCTGGATTGCGTGAAACCACGCAATCCAGCAGGTGATTATTCGCAGCCGGACTGGCAATCCCGACCCCGCGAAGCCGCGTATTTCAATATCTCCCATAAATGGCTATTGGTTCGCTTACAGCGGTTTTCAGATAAGCGAAGAGGAATTCACCACAAAAGGCACAAAAATCACAAACAGTCATTGAATTTCTTTTATGTCTTTTGTGCTTTTTGTGGTGGGTGGTTCTTCTCATTCAATTGCAAGCTGCTGTAATCGCCGGGAGGCACAAGCTTTGCTGGCAAGGCAGTATTCGCTGAATAGCGGAGGGACAAGAACAATGACAAAAGTCTTCAGTACGATTGATGCCAACGAAGCCGTCGCGCAAATTGCCTATCAACTAAACGAAGTCATCGCCATTTATCCGATCACGCCTGCGTCGGCGATGGGCGAATGGGCAGACGCCTGGGCCGAGCAGGCCAAGCCGAATTTGTGGGGGACGGTTCCGGCAGTGGTCGAAATGCAGAGCGAAGCCGGCGCGGCGGGCGTCGTTCACGGCGCGCTGCAAACCGGTTCGCTGACAACCACGTTCACGGCGTCGCAGGGGCTGCTGCTGATGATCCCGAACATGTACAAGATTGCCGGAGAGCTGACTCCGGCAGTCATTCACGTGGCGGCGCGGTCGCTGGCGGCGCAGGGGCTTTCGATTTTCGGGGATCACAGCGATGTGATGGCGGCGCGCGCCACGGGCTGGGCCATGCTTTGCTCGGCGTCGGTGCAGGAAGCGCAGGATTTCGCGCTGATCGCACAGGCGGCGACGCTGGAATCGCGGATTCCGTTTTTACACTTTTTTGATGGATTCCGGACTTCGCACGAAATCGCCAGGATCGAATTGCTGCGAGATGAAACGCTGCGCGCGATGATAGATGAACAATGCATCGCCGAGCATCGCGCCCGCGCGCTTTCGCCCGATCATCCGGTGTTGCGCGGCACGGCGCAGAATCCTGACGTGTATTTCCAGGCGCGCGAAACGGTCAATCCCTTTTATGATGACTGCCCGCTGATCGTCGAACGCGCCATGAACAAGTTCGCCGAACTCACCCGTAGGCAATACCGGCTGTACGAATACCACGGCGCAACCGACGCCGAACGCGTCATCGTGCTGATGGGATCGGGCGCGGAAGCCGTTCACGAAACGGTGGATTTCCTGAATGCGCGCGGCGAAAAGGTCGGCGTCGTTAAAGTCCGGCTCTTCCGCCCGTTTGACGTTGAACGCTTCGCCGACGTTTTGCCGCCAACCACCAAATCCATCGCCGTGCTGGATCGGACCAAGGAACCGGGCAGCGCCGGCGAACCGCTATATTTGGATGTGGTGACGGCGCTTCATGAAGTCAGGAGTAACGGCGGGGACGTGATGGCGGGCTTGCCCAAAATCATCAGCGGGCGGTACGGGCTGTCCTCCAAGGAATTCACGCCCGCGATGATCCGTGGCATTTACGAACAACTGAACCTCGCCCGCCCCAAAAATCATTTCACCATCGGCATCAACGACGATGTCACCGGAACCAGTCTGGATTACGACGCGGACTTTTCGACCGAGCCGGACGAAGTCGTGCGGGCGGTCTTTTACGGGCTGGGGGCGGACGGGACGGTTGGGGCGAACAAAAATTCGATCAAGATCATCGGCGAACAGACGGCCAATTACGCGCAAGGGTATTTCGTTTACGACTCGAAAAAATCCGGCTCGGAAACCGTTTCACATTTGCGGTTCGGCCCGCAGCCGATTCGCTCGACCTATCTGATCAGCCGGGCGCATTTCATCGCCTGTCACCAGCCGGTTTTACTGGAACGGCACGACATGCTGGATGACCTGCTGCCCGGCGGAACCTTTCTGCTGAACACACCGCACGCGTCCGGCGAAGTTTGGAATCATCTGCCGCGCACGGCGCAGGAGCATCTGATTCAGAAACGAGCGAAGTTTTACGTGATTGACGCCGGCAGCGTCGCGCGCGAAAGCGGGATGGGACGGCAAATCAACACCGTCATGCAAGCCTGCTTTTTTGCCATCACCAGCATCATGCCGAAAGACGAAGCCATCGCCGCGATCAAGGAATCCATCGAAAAAAGCTACGGCAAAAAAGGCGGCGAAATCGTCCGGATGAATTTGAACGCGGTGGATGCGGCACTCGGCGCTTTGCACGAGGTCGAAATTCCAGAAACGGCGGACAGTCAGATCAGTTTGAATACATCTGTTTCCGCACTGGCGCCGCCCTTCGTGCATGATGTGCTGGGAGCCATCATCGGCGGATGCGGCGACCGGTTGCCAGTCAGCGCGCTGCCTTGCGACGGCACCTTCCCGACGGCCACAGCCAAATGGGAGAAGCGCAATCTGGCGGCGGAAATTCCGGTTTGGGATCCGCAAGTCTGTATTCAATGCGGCAAATGCGCGATGGTCTGCCCGCACGGAACCATCCGCATCAAAGCTTACGAGCCGAAGTTTCTGGATGGCGCGCCGCCAAGCTTCAAAACCTGCGAAGCGAAAGACAGGGAATTTCATGGCTTGAAGTATTCGATCCAGGTCGCGCCGGAAGACTGCACCGGCTGCGGCATCTGCGTGAACGTCTGCCCGGCGAAAAACAAAACCCAGACGCGGTTGAAGGCACTGAACATGGAACCGCAGCCGCCGCTGCGTCTGGCCGAACGCGACAACTGGGATTACTTCCTGAAACTGCCGGAACTGGACCGGCGGCTGATCAAAATCTCCAACATCCGACAGCAGCAGATGCAGGAACCGCTGTTTGAATTTTCCGGCGCATGTTCGGGCTGCGGCGAAACGCCGTACATCAAGCTGCTGACGCAACTGTTCGGCGACCGCGCGCTGATTGCCAACGCCACGGGTTGCTCTTCGATTTACGGCGGCAATCTGCCGACCACGCCTTACACCGTGAACGCTGAAGGGCGCGGGCCGGCCTGGGCCAATTCCCTGTTTGAAGACAACGCTGAATTCGGCCTGGGCTTCCGGCTGTCGCTGGATAAACAGCGGGAATATGCCGCCGAACTGCTCCAGCAGGTTTCAAGCGCGGTTGGTGAAGAACTGGCTTCGGCAATTCTGAACGCCGAACAAAAAGACGAAGCCGATATTTACGAACAGCGCCAGCGCGTCGCCGCATTGAAAGAGAAGCTTCACAGTCTTGACCTGCCCGAAGCGCGCCATCTGTTGCCGCTGGCCGATACGCTGGTGCGCAAGAGCGTCTGGATCGTCGGCGGCGATGGCTGGGCGTATGACATTGGTTTTGGCGGACTCGATCACGTGCTGGCCAGCGGACACAACGTCAAAGTGCTGGTGCTGGACACAGAAGTTTACTCGAACACCGGCGGCCAGATGTCGAAAGCGACGCCGCGTTCCGCCGTCGCCAAATTCGCGGCGGGCGGAAAGCCTGCGGCGAAAAAAGACCTGGGAATGATCGCCATGAGTTACGGCAACATTTACGTCGCCAGCGTCGCGATGGGTGCGCGCGACGAACACACGCTGAAAGCCTTTCTGGAAGCCGAGGCCTACGACGGCCCCGCACTGATCATTGCCTACAGCCATTGCATCGCGCACGGCATCAACATGACCACCGGAATGCAGAACCAGAAAGCGGCGGTGGATTCCGGCCAATGGCTACTCTATCGCTTCAACCCGGCGCTCACCCAACGCGGCGAAAACCCGCTCCTGCTTGATTCCCATCCGCCGAAGATTCCAGTCGGGAATTATTTCAATCTGGAAAACCGCTTCCGGATGCTCACTCAAAGCAAGCCGGAAGAAGCCAAACGGCTGTTCAAAGAAGCGCAGGAAGATGTGAACCGGCGGCGGAAGTTTTATGAATATCTGGCCGTACGAAAATTCGATGGCGTGGTGGAAACCGGTGAACACAAAGACGGCGCGGTACTGGCGA
Organism: Heliomicrobium sp.; assembly: GCA_021155085.1. Taxonomy (GTDB): domain Bacteria; phylum Acidobacteriota; class Blastocatellia; order RBC074; family RBC074; genus RBC074. The sequence goes on from JAJNQA010000039.1 coordinate 74,203, forward strand.
AAATGTGACTGAGGAGTTTGGAAAATGGATTTAACGACGACTTATCTTGGATTGAAGTTGCGCACGCCGTTGGTGCCTTCCGCGTCGCCGCTGTCGTGGGAATTGAGCGATATTCGGCGGATGGAAGACGCTGGCGCTTCGGCGATCGTGCTGTATTCGCTGTTTGAAGAACAGTTGACGCGCGAGCGGGCCGAGATGCATCACCACCTGACGCAGGGGACGGAAAGTTATGCTGAAGCGCTGAGCTATTTTCCCGAACCGGAATCTTTGGAACACGTCGCTGAACACTACTTAAACCACATCCGCCAGGCAAAAGAAGCGGTTGATATTCCGATCATCGCCAGTCTGAACGGGGATTCTCCAGGCGGCTGGACGCAATACGCGCAGCAGATGCAGCAAGCCGGGGCGGACGCCATTGAACTGAATATCTATTACCTGCCCACCGATCCGCACTTGAGTTCACATCAGGTCGAACAAAACTACCTGGATATTTTGCAGGCGGTGAAAGCCTCCGTCAGCATTCCGGTGGCGGTCAAACTCAGCCCGTTTTTCAGCAGCTTCGCCAACATGGCGGCCCAATTGGTCGAAGCGGGGGCGAACGGGTTAGTGCTGTTCAACCGGTTTTATCAGCCGGACATTGACCTGGAACATCTGGAAGTTCGCACAAACGTGCTGCTCAGCCGTCCGCAGGCGCTGCGCCTGCCGCTGCGCTGGATAGCGATTTTGTATGGCCGCATCGCTTGTGATTTTGCGGCCACCAGCGGCATTCACATTGCCGAGGATGTCTTGAAGATGCTGATGGCGGGAGCGAGTGTGACGCAGCTTTGCTCCGTATTGCTGGAACGGGGCATTGATTACATCAGCGTCCTGGAACGCGGAATGCGCGAATGGATGGAAGAGCACGAATACGAAAGCGTCCGGCAGATGCAGGGCAGCATGAGCCAGCAGCACTGCGCCGACCCATCGGCTTTCGAGCGCGCGCAATATATGAGAGCGGTGCAGCGATACAGCGTGTAATCAAACCGAAGCTTTGGAGTGCTGCGACTTGTCGCAGCTTTTCGTTTGTTACTGGCTTTTCGCCGGGGCAGCCGCGGCTTTTGTGAAAAACGAAAAGCGGTGACAAGTCCCCGCACTCCATAACCGCCGTTCACATCGGCTATTGCGGTTGATATTCCCAGTGCCAGGGTTCGTAAAAGTAGGGAATGAAGCCGAAGCGGCCCGCGTTTTTCACCAGCCAGCGGTACACCCTGGTTTGCGTTTGCAGTGCGCGATTGCCGTCCCGTGTGCTGACCGGTTCGCCGCCGACATACAAATCCAGCGCGCGTCCGGTGAAATGCGGACTGTTGACGGCGAGGCCCGCACGGCCCGCGCGCGGCGATTGCCGCCGAAGCTGCCGCTGATATTCGGGCGAACGAAACGCCGAAATGATCTTCAGATAATTTTCTGACGCCGCATTCAGCGATAATTCCGCCGCCGCCGCCGCCATCATTTTTCGATAAGCCTGATAAGTCTGGCGCTCCACCTGGCGAAGTTCTTCCGGCCGCTCCGGATGGAAAAACTCTTCGCCGCCGACCCGCAGCAACCGGTCGGCGACGGGCAGGGAATGATCGTACGCCCGGCGCGATTGCCAGATCGCCACCATCTTCGTCCACGTCGGCTGATTCAGCACGCCGCTCGATTCCAACCCGGCGCGGCGCTGCCAGCGAGCCAAGGCTTCGGCAAATTCTTCCGCATCCGCAGTTTCCTCCACGCCGATCAAATGACAAATCAACGGCTGATAAAGCTGCCATCCGCGCTGCATCTTGCCGCCAAAAGCCCACGACAGGCTGTTTTTTAGAACAGCATTTTGCTCGGCAGCAAATTCATATCTGGCGGCAGGCGGAGGGGCAGTTCGGTTGGCGGAACTGCCCGCGTTTGTCAGCATAACGAAAGCGAGGGGCAGCGCCAGCAGGGTGGGGAAAATCTTGTATGCCTGCATATTCAATTCCTTACAGCATTTTTCATAAGAGTGAAGAGGCATTTACCACAAAAGGCACAAAACTCACAAAAGCTCATTGAATTTTCTTTGTGTCTTTTGTGCTTTTTGTGGTGGGCAGTTTTTCTCATTCAACTGCAAGCCATTGTATCGCTGCCTTTGCGGCTACTTTGCGCGGCGGATCGAATACAGCCGGTGTTCCGTCCGTAGCAACAACCGCTCGCCAACAATCGCCGGCGTCGCCTGTGCCATGTCATCCAGGTCATTCATGTGCAAGAGCTTGAACGTTTCGCCCGCCGCGATGACGAAGGTCTGGCCCTCTTCGCTCAGACAGAACAGCTTGCCGTTGTAGGCCCAGGGAGAAGTCGTGAAGGCCGTCGCCGCCGGGTCAATCCGTGTCTTGTACGTCAGCTTTCCCGTTTTAGCATCAAAACGGCTCAGGATACCGGTTTCGGTCAGCGTATAGACTCCGCCCTCATAAGCCAGTGGCGATGGCAGATACGTCCCGGCGCGAGGTTGCGACCAGGCGACATAAGCATTTGAGCTTTCCTCTTTTCCGAGCGAGATGTCGCCCGCAGCGCCGGGGCGAACCGCGAACATGGATGAACCACGCCCCCCGTCAATATACAGCAGCCCGTCATAAGCGAAGGGCATCGGAATCGGCGCCGGACACATTCCCGCCAGACGCCACAGTTCTTTTCCCGTCAGGTCGTAACTCACCGCCATGCCCGGCCCGACCGTGACAATCTCCGTGCGCAACGCGTGCTTCCAAACAAACGGCGTCACCCAGCCGGACTGCATCCCCTTGTTCCCCAGGCTGCGATTCGTGCGCCAGACCTGCTTGCCCGTCTGTTTGTCGTAAGCCGCGATGAATTGCTGCTTTTCGTTGTCGCTCACGATTACCAGCAGGTTCCCGATGAGCGCAGGCGAACTCCCCGTCCCGAAGTCCAGGTAAATCGGATTGGCTTCGAGCGGCGTTGTCCACACTTGCTTTCCCTTCAGGTCATACGCCCACAACCCCAGATTCGTCACATACACGTAAACGAACTTTCCGTCCGTCACGGGACTTTCCGAAGTGAAGCTGTTCTTGCGGTGACGCCCGCCCGGCGGATGTCCCTTGTAAAATTCCTTCTGCCATTCCATCTTGCCGCTCTTCAGGTCCAGGCAATAAATGAAGTAATGAAGCATGACTTCATTCGGCAGTTCAATGTCCCGCTCCGTCACCCGCTCAATGACTTTGTCCATCGGCAGGCCCTGTTTCCGCAACTCCGCGACATATTCGTTGCTGTACTCCGTCCCGACCTGCGGCGGTTTGGATTTTCCCTCCGTCGTTGCAGTGGTCACGAAGATTTTGTTGCCCGTCACAATCGGCGAAGACCACCCGCGCCCAGGAAGTTCCAGCGACCATTCCACGTTCTCGGTCTTCGACCAGCGCTCGGCCAGCCGCGCATTCCTTCCCACGGGATTCGATTCCGGCCCGCGAAACTGCGGCCAGGCCAGATCTTGTCCGTAAACCGTGAGGGACGCCAACAATAGGGCGCAGGTTAGTCCGACTTGCCGCAAGAGGTTGTCGGCAATGCTGATTTTCATTTCTTCTCCAATTCTTTCAGTCATACCTATTTAGACCTGAAGGCTGTAGAACAGTTTTCAGTTTGTCTCGGAGGGACAGTCGAAAAATAGTCCAGCGAGTGATTAATTGCTGGGGACGCTGCTCATCCCATCGTTCCCTTCGCAGGCGAAAGCCAAGAAGACGGTAATTTCATGTTTCTGCCTTACAGTCCGGCGTAGACGTGTGTTACGACGACTTGCCCACCATGACCGTCGGCTTGATATCAGTGAATTTGGGAATATCGGCCCGAAGTTCAGCCATGCGTGGATTCTCGCGACCAGCTTTCAGAGCCTCTGGTGACGCAAACTGGAAATGAGCAATCATCACATAGGGCGCCGGAGTATCGCCCGCCGGTACTCCTTCAATGAGCATGACGCTGTCGGCCTTCATGACCTTCATCGCCATCGGGATGTGAGTGTCACGATAGTAGCGCAGATCGAATCGCGCGCCAGCGTGGTTCGGGTAGAGCACGATCAGACTCATCGTCTCTTTCGCTGCCGCCTTCACTCTCTCGGGTGACAGGACCGTCATCGCACCGACCCCTGTCGCCGCCCCGAGAACGAAATTGCGTCTATCCAGTTTTGTTTTTTTTCCTTCTTTATTCAGCATTGATTCCCTTTCTTGTCTAATGAGTGATTCGATGTTTTCTGACATTGTGTGCTTTGGCTACTGCCCACTTGATTATGCGATGGCAACCGAGCACCAAGTTCACCTGCCGCACTCCGCCATTGCGCTTTTCGACTGCTGCCAAGGCCGGTCTGGGTGCGGTCGGGTGCAGCGCCTGTTAGGCCGTATCTGGCTCAGCCCTCGCCCAGACTCGTTCGGGAGCAATAGGGGGTGGGGTGCCTGATAACTGTTTTTCTCGCCAATCAACCAAAAACTCGTATGCTACCTTCTTCAGTATGGGTAGCTGCTCCACAACATCTTGGATATTATCAATAGTGACATCTTTTACACCGTGTGCGATACCAATCCTCACGTCATAGTTCGAGTTTATCCAATCTGCGTTTCCAGGAATAATCTTCCACTGCTTGTTTTCCCCCCATACCTTCTGAAAGCATGCCCAAATCTGGTTTTTGATCCCCTTTTTGGCACGATCAAGATCAATCCCACTCACCATCTTATAATACCTAGCTGCAGTTCCTTCCACTGAATTCCAAAGAGCTAGGAAGCTGTCGAAAGGGTCGTCTGTGTAGAGGCCCTTTCTGAACCAACCAAGGCTGCGAAGAAAGGTTGGATAGTCCTGATCAAGTCTTCGCATTTCGGTAAAGGCAGTCTCTATTTCTTCTCTATGTACAATACGCCTTACCATGTATTCTTCGATTCGACGCGTCTCCCCAGCATAACCAAGATGCAGTGGACGAAGTGTCTCTAAAGTTAGGACATCAAGCATGCGCCCAAAGAAAAAAACTGCAGCCTGATACGCTAGTTGCTCGTCGAGCGCCCGAGCTGTAACTACGGCTCGAAATCCGGATGGCGAGTCGTTAATTGTAATATCGCTATAGAATGGAGAGTCTCTATCATTCCCCTTAAGTTGTTGCATCTGCATCCGATTAGGAACTGTTATCGGCCCGGTGACTTGAAGATTTACTCTCCATGTAGGAAGTGTTCGCAATTCGTTCTCCTTAGACATCTCGATTTTTTCACCACAAATGTCCTGGCTAAAGAATGTTTTAGTACATTCGGCACGGCGGACAGCTCAACAATAAGTTAGGTGTATTCACGAAATACGAAATACTTCTTCTGGGAATTTACCTTCCCTCTCAACGTAATCTTTTATTTTGACCGTTAAGCCACAAACAGCCTGCAGATCTGTTGAGACCAACCCTTTCTCTTCAGCATTTGCGGCTTCAATAATTTCTGGTTCAAAGGAGTCTGGGTTGAGTATAAATAAACCCGTTACGTCTGGGGCCATTACGTGATCAGGGTAAAATGTATAGACATAATGACCGTCTTTTTTCCTGTCTCTTAATACTGCTCGAAAATGAAATATTGACATGGTTTCCCCCAAATTCTGTTTTCGATGTTTGTGGCTCTTGACCGTTCAATCTTGAAGATGCCAGAAGGTAAAAGTCTGTAAGAATATTCTGTCTTAACCTGCTTTCAATTATGCCGTTCTTCTCTAGCTTGGATTCTCTTTGCCTTGGCGATCATACCCGTGCTGTTTGCCCGCAAACACCTAACTTGAATTAGGCTGCAATCGGGAAGCATCAAATATCAGATGCTTGTTTGTAGTATCAGAAACCTGGTTTGTAATACTGGAAGCTTTTTGGCTTCCAGTATTACAAACTTTTCGGTCTGATTAGGTTTCTAGTATTCGAAGCCTGGTTATGCCGGATGAAAGCACCTTGGCAGTGAAGCTCCGGGCACTTATGGCTTACATCAAGTCAACGCGCCGCTGTTACTCGCCCAGCAACATATTTTTCAATCCAGGCATATTCGCGTTTCATCTTGTCGAGTTGATAGCTCGGCACCAGCAAGCCGTGCCCTTGATCCGGATACACCACAAGCTGCGTGGTGACACCCAGACGTTTCAGCGTTCGGTAGGTTTCCTGAGACTGTCCCAGCGGCACGCGCTCGTCTTTTTCGCCGTGGAAAATCAGGGTCGGGGTTTTGACGTTGGTCAGGTAACTCAAGGGGGATTGTTCGTCGAACATTTTGCGCGCTTCCCAGGGCGTGCCGCCATGCAGCCGTTCGCGCTGATAAATGATGTCCGCGTTTCCCCAGTACGAAACCGCGTTCGACAAACCTGCGCCGTAAGCCGCGCACTTGAAGCGGTTCGTGTGGCCGATGATCCAGCCGCCCATGTATCCGCCGTAGCTCCAACCGGCGAGGGCCAGTTTGGATTCATCGGCGATGCCACGCGCGATCAGGGCGTCAATGCCGCTGAGGATGTCTTCATAATCCACTTTGCCGACCAGCTTGGCGTTCGATTGCGCGAACTTCGCGCCGTAATTGGAAGAGCCGCGAAAGTTCGGCAGAAACACCGCGTAACCGTTCCCGGCATAGACTTGCGGAAAACCGCCCCAGCTTGCGTTGAAGCTTTTGGTGTATGCGCCTTCCGGTCCGCCGTGAATGTAGGTGAGCAGCGGATAGCGTTTGCCAGTTTGGTAGCCGACCGGATGAATCAGCACGCCTTCGATTTCGGTTCCGTCGTTGGATTTCCACTTGAAGGAATCCACCTGGCCCAGCGCGTATTCCTGCGTTTGCGGGTTCAACTGCGTCAGGAAGACTGGAACCATAATCCGCGCCGCCAGCAAGGCGATTTCCGTCGGCACGCGCGGGTTTTCGTGGACGAAGGCGATGTTCATTCCGTCGGGCGTGACCGTGAAACTGGGATTGACGCCGTCGCTGCGCGTCATGGACTGCGGCGTTTCGTCGCCCAGGTTCATCGTGTAAATCTGCTCGTTTGTTCCCAAGCCTGCATTGAAGATGAATCGCTGGCTGTCGAACACCCAGCGGTAGCTGCGGATGTAGCCGTCGAAATTCTTTGCCAGCACGCGCACCGCGCCGCCGTTCACAGGCATCAGGTGAATGCGCGATGGACCTGTGTTTACGTCGCCGTCGGCGTGCGCCAGATAGGAAATCCAGCGTCCGTCCGGCGAAATGCGCGGTTCGGTTTCCGCGCCGTTGCCTTGGGTGAGCGGTTTTAACGTCGCTGTATCAAGTGCCGCCATCTGCCAGTTGACCGGAGTCACAAACACTTCCGTCGTGTTGTTATCCATCAGCTTCGGCGTTGAACGCGCGGTGAAAACAATCTGCTGGCCGTTCCAGGCCCAGTTGAAGGCGGAAATGTGCAGGCGGCCTTTGGTCAGCGGTTTGACCTGCTGTGTGGCGACTTCGACCAGCCACAACTGGGCGTAGCGATGATCCTCGTCGGCAACCATCGGCGCTTTTGTCTTTGGCTTTTCGCGCGGTTCTTCGGCCAGGAAGGCGATGTAGCGCCCATCCGGCGACCATTCGAAATCCAGCACAGGGGCTTTGTGGGAAGTCAGCGCGACCGGCTCTCCGCCCATGGCATTGATCAAATAAACCTGGGCGCCGTTTTCACCACGCTCAGACAAAAACGCGATACGGCGCAAATCCGGCGACCAGCGTGGATGGTCATCGCGTTTCGGATGCGAAGTCATCCGCACGGTGTCGCGGGCATCGTTGGTCAGCCAGATGTCGGAGTTGAACCGGTCGTTTTCGCGATCCCAACTTGTCACGACAAACGCCACGCGGCGGCCGTCGTAGGCAATCTGCGCGTCGCTGGCGCGGTTGAGCGAAACCACATCCTCCGGCGTCATGGCCCGTTTGGTTTGCGCAGTGACTGCAATGCTGAACGCCAAAACTAAGCTCGAAAAGAGGAAAAGACGGATCATGATTCAGTTCTCCAAAATGAAATCACTACTGCCAGGCAAGCATTGGCAGGCTTTGATCACCTGATCGAATTGCTGTACGGCATCGGTCAACCATTTCTCTTGGTGATTTTTATAACCTTCTTCGTGTCAGAGATTGCCGTCAGATTCAGCCTCAGCCGCCGCTTTCTGTCAACACTTCCAGATGCGGACAAATGGCTGATTAAATTCTTTTCTGATAATGATAGGGTGAAGCAGGCCGGTTGACCGGTGGAGATTTAGTCAAGGCTGACATTTCGAATGGATTCGTAGCTGAGTTTCAGAGGTCAGGAATTGGAAAAGCTGCTGCCATGGAATTCAGGAATAAGACCTGCCGCCCACTGCCGGTCCACGAGGGGGTTGGGAAGTAATCGTTCTGAATTCAAAGTGTCTGCCTGCCACGACCGCCGCCGACTGACAGTCGGCGGCACATTCCTTGTTATTTGAGTACTGTCGAGATGTTATTCAAATGGGTGCCCGCTGCGGTCCAAATCGTGCTCAAGGTTACGTCAATCAGCAGGCGGTCTTCCTGCCCCAGGGCATTCACCGCAGGTTTAATGGCGTACTTCTTCATCAGCGTGGCTCCAGGCTCCGTGGCGATAGGTAACACTCCCGTTCCCCTCATCGCGCTCCAGGCCTGCCCGGCGTCCGTGTAAGCTTCCATTGCACTCAGCACGTCTCCTTTGATCGCGCCTTCCGGCAAAGCCTCCAACGCCTGATCCACCGCGGGCCGGACCTCTATCAGCAAATTGGCGTATTGGGGATAGGGCAGGCCGATTTTCGCGGCGTCAGCAAGTTTACGCAGTGCTGTAAATGCTTTCCGTGCATTGGGCGTGACATTGTCCTGATTGACCGGAGCCGGTTCCGCCGGCGCTTCGGCTTTTGTGACAACCGCCACAGGCTCATCCGGGGCGAACTGTAGGCTGTCAATCTCATTCAGCTTCACCGCCAGGCTTCCGGTTTTCAGTTCGACTTGAACCGTATTGGCATCCGCCCGCAGAAAAAAACCTCTGATGGGATTGCCTTGTTTCAAATTGATCGTGACGGGGCGTTTGATGGGCAAGGGAGTTGCCGCTGGAGCCGGAACCGCACGCGCCACTCTGGCCTTGGACCGCGAACGGCTTTGGCTGACGGCGGCTCCGCAAAGAATCAGCGCGATAATAACGATTGGAATTATGTTTTTGACCTTATTCATCCTCGGCCTCCTGTTTGGGAAACAGACAGAAGCTCTTGTGTTTGCGCGTATGCACGCAAGACGCTTTTGTCTAAAAGCCCTGAAAATCTGCATCCAAGCGGGCAATACGCCCCTCGCTGCTCATCGGAAGTAGTGCTACGAAAAGATTGTGCCAAAGACTGGTGGAGGATTTTTGATGGGTTCACGGAATCCCGCTGAACTTTTTCGTGGAAATTTATGCCGGACAAGCAGTTCACCATTGCCTACCGGTATTGATGTAGGGATAATTCAGACGTTCTTTTTCCCCAAACACGGTTCTGGCGTTCTGTCGGAAGCGTAATCGCAAAATCGAAGTTCTAAAAATCAAACGTATCCCCAAATTCGCCGCTCCATCCTGTGGGGCAGGCAGGATCATTTACCGGAAGGGGTTTTGTATGGACGAGAAAAGGATTGACTTGCTAACCAGGCGGCAGGCATTAGGAGCAATCGCCACAATCGCTGCCGGAACCGCTCTCGGACCGGCGCAGGTATTCGGTGCTTCGCCGGTTACTAACAAACTCAGATTTGCCGTACTAGGGGATTGGGGAACTGGGGATAGCGCTTGCGCGGGCATTGCCAGCCAGATGGTCAACACTCATACGGCCTCGGCGCTCGATTTTGTCATTGCCGCCGGAGACAACATCTATCCGGATGGCGGCGGACGGCATCTGGTTAAAAAGTTCGAGCAGCCTTTTTCAGCCTTCTTGAAAGACCGCGTGAACTTTTACGCTGTGCTCGGCAACCACGACGTGCGCGACGGGCGGCAGGATCAATGCCAATACCCTAATTTCAACATGGGCGGGAAATGCTACTACACCGTCAAAAAAGGCGACGGACTTGCGGAGTTTTTCATGCTCGATTCGACGGACTTCACCCGAAATCAATCTGCCTGGGTGGAAGGCGTGCTTCGTGATTCCACCGCCAAATGGAAAATCGCGGTCTTTCATCACCCGATGTATTCCTCCGCCGACACGCACGGCTCTTCGACGGGGTTAAGAAAAGTATTGGAGCCGCTGTTCACTCGCTACGGCGTCAAAGCGGTCTTTTCCGGCCACGATCACATTTACGAGCGCACCAAACCGCAGCAGGGAATTCAGTATTTTGTCGCGGGCGCGGGCGGGAAAGTGCGCAAAGGGGATATTGATTTGAAAAGCCCGTTCCGGGAAGTGACCTACGATGAGGATAACCATTTCATGCAGGTGGAGATTGACGACCGGCAGATCGCTTTCCAGGCCATTGCCAGAAGTGGAAAGGTAATTGACAGCGGCACGATCAGGTAACAATCCGGATTGAAACGTAAAAATCAGGCCGTCATGAGCAACTGCTCCTGACGGCCTGATTTTTATGCGGATTTCCTTTTTTTAGAGGCTGAACGGCGATTCCGCCTCGAACCGTGCATCGCTCGCACCTGCGCGGTAGAAATTGGGGCTTTGCCAGGGAGGCATCTTCTCCGCAATTGCCCGGTGGAATTTCGTGTAACCGCCGGTGAACTTGCCCTTGTTCCAAACCTTGAGCAGCATTTGGGTGAACAATCCATTGCGATTCCCGTCGGCGGAAAGCTGATTGTCCTGACAGCCGGAAATCAGCAGGATGCTGGCATTGACGGCGACCTTGTCTCCGGCGCGCGTTCGTTTCTGAATGCCGTCATAAAGTTCCTTGTTCTTGGTGTAAACACGGTTTTGCAGGCTTCCAGGGTCATTGACCTGGCCCGGCATGACGCGAAACCGTGGGATCGTCGGCGCCGCCAGTTCTCCAATGGCGGGGTTGGTCACCATCGCTTCGTACAGTCTGCCTCGGGTGACGGTTCCGCTGTGGCAGGAATCCGAGAGCACGAAAATGCGAACGCCCGGCGCAAACAGCGACCAGATGCCGTACAACTCGTCATCAATCAATTCGCGGTCGTACAGCACCCAGGTTTCGTCGAGACGATCTTTTTCATCACCGTTTTTGTCCGGGACCTGCCCGCCGTGCCCGGAGTAGGTGAACAACAGAAAATCGCCGGTTTTGAGCTGACCTGCGGCATCGGTCAATGCGCCGATGACTGCGGCAGCGGTGGCCTGTTTGGTGAGCAGCGTTTTGGGCTTGAATTTTCTGGCTTTGGCGAGTGCCGCCATGTCTTTTGCGTCGAATTCGCAGGCGGCCAGCTCCCCATCCCATCCGTCGTAATGGGCGGGATCAACTTTATTGAGACCAACGTGGACGGAAATTCCTTTTGGCATGGTGATTGAACTCCTTTGTTGCAATGGTTGATGGGTCAAGGCTGTTGCGGAGAAATCGGCCTCGGCTGTGCTTGTCAGGGAACAGGTTTACTGAGTACAAGCAGGCGGGAAAGTACTACAACCCTCCACGGTTTCCAATCACTATTTCAGCCGCCGCAGAGTTTGTTGGCGATGGGAAGGCGTATCAACGGTAGCCTTCCGCCTGCAGCGCGAAAAGCTCCTGATAAAGGCCATTTTTTGCCAGGAGTTCGTCATGCGAACCTTCTTCCGCAACCGCGCCATTGAGGAGCACGATGATTCGGTCGGCAATTCGCACGGTCGAAAACCGGTGCGAAATGATCACCGCCATTCGTCCAGTCACGAGTTCCGAAAATCGGCTAAAGACTTTGTATTCGGCTCGCGCATCCAGCGCCGCCGTCGGTTCATCCAGGATCAACACCTGAGCATCGCGCATATACGCTCGCGCCAGCGCGATCTTTTGCCACTCGCCGCCCGAAAGATCCACGCCGCCTTCAAACCGGCGACCCAGCATCTGCCGGTAGCCTTCGGAAAAGCGCGGCAGCAGGGAAGTCGCAAGCGATTTTTCCGCTGCGGTTGTGATGGTTTCCGGCACTGCCGGTTCACCGTCCAAGCCGCTGCCTGGTGCAGGGCTTCCGTTTGACGATGTCGCCAAATATTCCTGCACCTGCGTGATTTCGCCGACACCAATGTTTTCGTCAAAGCGCAGGTCATAGCGCATGAAGTCCTGAAAAATAACGCCGATGGCGCGCCGCACCGAATGCAGGTCGTATTCGCGCAGGTCGCGCCCGTCCAGCAGAATGCGCCCTTCGGTCGGGTCGTACAGCCGCGCCAGCAATTTGGTCAGCGTCGTTTTGCCCGCGCCGTTTTCGCCGACCAGCGCCAGCCGCTCGCCGGGCCGCAAACTGAAATTGATGTGACGCACCGCCCAACGGTCGCTGCCGGGGTACTGGAAACCCACATTGTCAAAAACGAAGCCTTCGCGGATCGGCTTCGGCACTTCCGGCGCGCCGGACGGGGAAGTGATTTCCGGGCGCATCTCAAAAAACTCGAACAGGTCTTTCAGGTACAACGCCTGTTCGTAAATGCCGCTCGCTCCGCTGAGCAGTCGTTGAATCAGATCGCGGCTGCGCGCAAACGAAGACGCCAGAAAGGTCAGCGTGCCCAGCGAAATCGCGCCCAGCACCGCGCGCCAGAGGATGTACACATACGCGCCGTAATACCCCAGCGTGCCAATTACCGAAAGGCCCGTCGAAACCAGTCCCTTGCGAATCGAAAGGTGCTTGTTCTCTTCGTAAAATTTGTCGGCCAGCGTGCGGTAACGTTCGATCAGCCAGGGAGCGAGACCGAACATCTGCACTTCCTTGGCTGGACGGTCGCTCGCGCCCAGAAAGCGTATGTAATCGAGCTGCCGCCGCTCCGGCGTCCAGCGGTAAAGAAGCGAATACGCCAGCGCCGCAAAATGCGTCTCGCCCCAGAAACTCGGCAGCACCGCGACCGCCAGCAACACCAGCAGCCACGCATTGAAGACAACCAGCGCCGCGCCCAGCGACAACAGCGTCAGCACGTCCTGCCCCATCGAAAGCAATTGCGTCAGCAAGCCCACGCGCCCGGTCGTCTGCCGCCGCGCGCGTTCCAAGCGATCGTAAAAGGTCGGGTCTTCAAACTGGTACAGATCTAGCTGGGCGGCATGTTCCATCAGCCGGATGCTGGTGTGATTGGAAAACAGATCGCCGAGCAAACTTTCAATCAGGGACGAAGCGCGCGCCAGCGCTTCGCCGAGCAGGACAATGCCCGCTTCGAGCGCAACCAGCCGCCACAGGCGCGAAAAGCTTGCCGCCGGTTCGCGTGTTGCAGCCACCACGGCATCAATGATCAGCTTGCCGACCCAGAGCGTGGCGACTGGCACGAACGCCCGTAGCAATCGCAGCACGACCATCGCCGCGCTATAGCCGCGATGCGTCTGCCACACCAGTTTCAGCAGCGGCGGCACATAGCGCAGCGTCGCCAGTCGTTCGCGCCAGGAAGCGGATTCTTTACGTGGATCTTTCGGAATTGGCCTCATCATTACGCTGGCAAGCATGCCATATTGGGAAGATGGCCGCACATCGCTATCCAGCCCTTCTTCGACAACGATGAATCCCCATCGCAATTCGGCGAAGGCCGTGCTGTGTTGGTTGGGCTTCGTCGCCGGGCTGAAACCGGGAGCCTTCCAGGTGGGGCGTGCGCGGGAATATGAAAATCCGGTCAGCCATTGGTCACACCTTCACCACGGCGATCATGTGGTTGAGCACGTATTCAATCTTCGCGCTGCGCGCGCCTGCGTCGAGCCACAAGGCTTCAAACGAATCGCGGGTGAAAAGCTGAATGTGCTCCGGATTGTCGTCTTCCTTGGAGGGCACGGAAGCCACGACGAAGTTGCGCGCAATCCTGACCGCTTCCGCCGCCGCTGGCTGAGGCGCGGGCATATGTTCCAGCACTTCGAGCGCCGTCACGACATCCACACTATTGTCGTCGAGTTCGATTGCCGATGTCGAGCAGGCTTGCAGGCGCCAGCCCTTGCAGCAAGCCCAGAATTTTTTCACGCGCGGCAGGTCGGTTTGGCATTTGAACTTATGCAGCCGCAATCCGCGCTCGCGCCCCAGGACAATCAACTGTTGCGGGGAAAGCTCCGGCCCTGCGCCGAGTTTGCCGCGCACGAACGCAGCCGCCAAGTCGGTGAAATAACGGCTATCATTTAGGTTGAAATCGTCCAGTGCCATTGTTGCTCCGCTATCGAAGCGCAAACTAACAGTTCGCGCAACAACAATTGTCATGATTCTTTCTCTCGGCGATAGTTTCCGAGCCACTCTTGCCAGTCGGCAACCAATCCAGCCTTGACCGGATTATTCAACACGTAATTTACAACTCGTTCCCACTCTTCTTGGTCGCGAATAACGTGATCGAAACTTTCGTGTTGCCAGAAAGCGCCTTGTCTTCCCAACAGTTGATTGGCTCGCCATGCCGTAAAACCTTTCAACGATTGCATAATCGCCGCCAGAACGACTTTGTGATCGGTGTTGTTGCGCGAACTGTCAGTTTGCGTTGTCGCAGGTAAGCCCCTTCGGCGACGAATGGCGTCGTCCGCCATTTTCCTGGCTTGCGCTTCAGTCAGTAATGGAGCGAACACGACGTGAACATGATTGGCCATTATGCAATAGGCATCCAGCCGATACACCTTTCCATCACGATGATGCAACGCTTCAGTGATGACGTCAGCGATTCGCTGTTCTTTCAACCAGAGCGGGCCATGCGCTGCTTCGTGCAAAGAGTCTTCAAACCGTCGAAACCAGCGGCGAGTGAAATTCAATTCTGCTTCTTTTTTGGCTCCGAGATCGAACTTGTCGCCTTCGACGGCTTCTTTCTTTAACCATTCAGCCAGCAGGATTCGTTTTTCTTCCCCCCATTTTTCCAATAAGGGGTTGGGAATTGAGTCAGCCAGACGAAAAGTGACAAACAGTGTGGATTCTGGAGGCTGAACGTGAGGTAGATTGCGGCGATAAAATTCCTGGTATTCAACAGAATTCATACATCACCTCGCCTGAGGTGTTGCGCGAACTGTCCAGATTGCGTCTTCGGTTGAAAGCCCAATGGGAGGCTGAAGTTGCCTCATAAGTAGCGAGTTGCCGAGACGCAAACTGACAGTTCGCGCAACATGGACGCAACTCTACCGTTCCGCCAGCTTCCGCCCCGCATTCAACTGATCGAAATTCAGAATTGCGTTGAAGACCAGGAAGTAGCTGCCCTGCGTTTCGGCGCGCCAGAACGGGTTGTTGGAAAACAGCACGATGTGCCCGTCGCCATGCGGAACGTCAATCACCGCCGGGCGTTGCGCGATTTCAGCGCCGTTTTCGAGCAGGCCGGAAACCAGCAGTTCGCGGGCGTCGGCGTAGCGCAGCACCACGCGCGGACGGGCAGCGGGCGGAATCAACCCAACGGCGTTCCGCAGCATTTCCGGCGTCACGGGGCCGGCCTCCCAGGCTTCAAATTTGGGTGATTCGGGAACGGTGTCGGGCGCGCGGTTTTGAACCACATCGGGATCATCGGGCGCGCCGCGTCCGGTCATCCGGTCGCCGCCTTCGCCGCCGCCGCGCCGCCCGCCTCTGCCGCCGACAGAGTTGCTGACGCCAAAGATCAGGCCGCTGGAACAGAAGATCGCCAGATTGTCACGATAGCCGTACATGATCGGGCTGGCCGCGTCCACCGTCTTCGAGCGAACGACGGTTCCCGGAACGCGAATCCGCTGCGCGGGCGAAATCGTCACGCCGGGCGTGAAGCCGAAGCTGACGGCGAAATTCGATGTGTCGCTGGCGGTAATCAGCAAGCCGCCGCGCTGCACGAAGTTCTGCAAGTTTTCCAATCCGCTCCAACCCAGCCCTGGACGCATATCGTCGGTTTCGTCCGTGCCGCCCAGATTCGGCGTCAGGTCGGATTTCTTCCACGGCAGGGGATTGCCGAACATCGGCCCAAATGTCGGCAGGCCGCTGACCACCTGTTGCGGATTGGCGCGACCGACGGGCGCGAAAACGATCACGTCGTATTTGTCGCGGAGCTTGTCGTTTTTAGCCACGTCCTGGGTGCTGATGTAATCGAAAGGCACGCCGTATTTATCGAATTCGATGCGCCACCAGCCTTCGTTCTGCGTGCTCAGCCAGGTGTGCATCATGGCGATGCGCGCGGCTTTGACCGGATGCGTTTTGACCGAAGGTGCTTCGCTGACGGCCAGGACTTTCAAGCCGTATTCCGTGGCGAAGCTGCGCAGGTCATTTTCATTTACCTGGCGGATGATGAAAGAACCGCGCCGGAATTTCAGATTGGCGGCCTCGAAATCTTCTTCGGCGGATTCGAACTGCGCGTCCTTGAACCGGTAGCGCAGCGTCACCAAGGCATTGTCGGCGTTGTGATTGATGACGTAGATGTTGCCCTTGCCGATCATCCCGCCAGCCGCTTTGACTTCGCCGGCGACTTTTTCCATCGCCGCGTCGAGCGCTTTGACATCGGTGACGCGGACGACCTGCACGTTGCCGAGTTCGCCAAAGGTCCACGCCGTGTCGTCATAAATGTTCCGCTGCGGATCGTTCGGCGACCAGTATTGATAATCCAGCATCATATCGGCGATACGGCTGTAGGGCTGATCCATTCGCACCAGATAACTCCCCGCCGGAAACGTCCGCACCTCTTCGTTATCGCTCTTCCCCTCGCTCCCATTACTCCCGCCGCTTCCATTGCCTCCACTCGCCGCAACTTCGCCGGAACGAGCCGGTTTCTTTTTAGCTGGCATCGTCACAGTGAACGGCGCAGTGGCGCGATGAACTTCGCAACCCTGCATTTGCAGCAGCCGCAGCAATTCCGCCTGTCCGCCCGGACGCGGATCGTTGGCCGGAAAGACATACGCCGCCGGGCCGGAAACTTTCGGCTTCAGGATCGAATTCTTGCTCTTCAAATAAAAATTGCGCAGGAAGTACTGCCGGTTCGAGGCGAACTGCGCCAGCGAAACCAGTATGCCGGTTTGCTGATAGTTGTTGTTGTTGCGCTGGGACCAGACGGTTTTTGGCAGCGGCGGATTCTGTTTGTACCAGGTGCGCGAATATTCATTGGGCGAAAGCGTGCGCTCCATGGTGTCCGCGCCGCCGTTGCCGAAAGTTTCGTACAAACGGCTGATGCCGTTGTGCGACGCGGCGATGAACATCAGATAGCTGGGCGACCAGGTGTCGAACGTGCCGAAGGTGAATACGCCGGGCATTCCGAATTTGGTCATTTCGCCCACGTTGTTCCATCCGATGAAATGCCATTCGTTGGTCAGAATCGGATCGAGCCAGGCGTTGTACGGGTCAGCGCCGACAGTGTTGTCGTACAGATACGCCACCGATTCGTGCAGATCGTGCAGCACCTGCGGCTTCCATTGTTTGTAAGTGTTCAGCACATTGCGCGTCAGCGCCAGCGACAAGGACATCGAATCGCGGTTGTTGTCGTGCGCAACGTACTTTCCCCAGTAAACCAGGTTCGGCCAGTTCTTGCCGGGATTGGCCAGATGCCAGTTGTAAACGTCCACCTGACGGTCACGTCCGTCCACTTCAACCACGGGCGTAATCAGCGTGATGGCGTTGTCGCGGATGTGTTTGATGTAGGCGCTGTCATCCACCACCAGGCGATACGCCAATTCCATCAGCGCCGTCGGAGAACCGGTTTCCGGCGAATGGATCGTCCCGGTCAGGTAATACACCGGCACGGTGTCGGGAATCAGCTTGTCGGCTTCGTCGTCATTCAGGTTGATGGTGCGCGGGTCTGCAAGTTTGGCCAGCCGTGCCCGATTCTCTTCCAGCTTGGCCATGTTGGCTTCCGAACTGACGGCGACGGCGATCATCTCGCGGTTTTCTTCCGTCTTGCCGATGGAAAAGACTTTGACGCGCGGCGTGGCCTCGGCCAGCAACCGGAAATATTTATAGACTTCGTGCGAATACGGCAGTTTGCCAGGCGCGCCCGCCACATCGCCCAGTACGGCTTTCGGAGTCGGGATTTTCGCCGAAGCAGGCAGGTAATCGGTCAGCGGCGAATTGAAGAAAGGCTGGGTGGTGTATTCGCGAATTTTGCGTGTGTACTCTTCGTCAATCGGCTGTTGGGGATCGCGTCCCGGTTTGATCGTTACCTGGACTTGCGCCAGCGCGACGACGGCGGTGAATGCAAGCAGGCACAGACTGCGAACCAGCAAGGTCGGCGTCATAAAATTCATCTCCTGATTTGAAGGGTTTATGTTGGGTTAGTACCGGGGAATTCAGCCTGAGCGGGTTGGTTCTGTCAACTATCTCAGCGGGATCGAGAATGAGCGTTTCCGTTTGTTCCGTCGTCTCAAAACAGGTTCTCTTGAGAAGCTCAATTTGATACTCGGCATTTCAACGATGCGCGTGAGGTTTCGTTGAGGCTGCTGGTTTGATCAGCGAAAAAGCGTGGCGCGAAAGCGTTTTGAGCTCGTTTGCCATCTCGCTGATTTCGATGAATTGATTGCTGGCAACGTCGCGAAAGTTTTGTTTCGTCTTGCTCGCGGGCCACTCAATTTCAATGGCGTCAATTTTTCCAGTTTTCAATCGTCCAAGCCCGATGTGCTGCGAGAAAGGTGACGCGCCAAACGAACCGCCGCTGGTGATTTCGCGGTAGCGAAAAGACTGTTTACCAGCGCCGTCCGTGACAGTCAGTTTGATCTTTGCGCCAACGGCGGCGCGGTTGGATTTTGCGCCGGTCAGCTTGATCGAAATCCAGTTGGACTTGGTGGTTGGATTGGCGAAAAGCGCCTTGTTGTATTTGTCGCCGGGAATGAAGCCGCCGATGTTGGCGTACAAATCCTGGTCGCCGTCGTTGTCCAGATCGCCGAACGCCACGCCGTGCCCTTTCTGCAAATGACCGGTGCCGGTGGCGGCGGTGACATCCGCAAAGCTTTTGCCTTCGCGATTGCGAAACATAAAGTTCGGCATTAACGCCGTGTACGAAGGCGCGCCCGTTCCCAGGTAAAAATCCAGAAAGCCGTCATTGTCCAAATCGCCGAAGTTCGCGCCCATCGTCGGCACGACTTTGGCCAAACCGGCCGCCGCCGTCACATCCTGAAAACCGCCTTTGCCGTCATTTCGATAAAGCTTCATGGTTTCAGCTTGCGGCGGCAAACCCAGAAAGCCGCGCGCCACTTCCGTCACCGAAGGCACGAAGCTGGCGACAAACAAATCCAGCCACCCGTCATTGTCATAATCGAAAAACCATGTCGGAAAACTCATCAGCGGTTTGCTGACGCCAAGCTTGGCAGCGACTTCGGTGAACGCGCCGTCGCCGTTGTTGTGATAAAGAAAGTTCTCGCTGCCGTAATTCGAGACGTACAGGTCAGGGAATCCATCGTTGTCGTAATCGCCCCAGGTTGAGCCTTTGGTAAACGCCGTGCGTCCGACGCCGGCTTTTGGGGTTACGTCTTCAAACGTTCCGTTTCCGCGATTGCGAAACAATTGGCTGGGCGTTTCTTCGTGCCCAACGAACACGTCCATCCAGCCGTCATTGTCGAAATCCGCCCAGGCGGCGGAATGTGTGCGATGGTCGCCGCTGAGTAAGCCGCTTGCTTCCGTCACATCGCTGAAAGTTCCATCGCCATTATTTCGCAGCAGCGAATTCCGCATCGAAAACTCCCAGCCGCCGCGCATCACGAAAATGTCCCGCCAGCCGTCGTTGTTGAAATCGGTCTGGGTGCAGTTGATGCCGCCGATTTGGCCGCTCAAGCCCGTCTGGTCGGTTTGGTCGCTGAACGTGCCGTTGCCGTTATTACGGAAAAACTTCATGGATTCGCAGGCATCCACGCTGCTGATGACGATGTCGAGCAGGCCGTCGTTGTCGAAATCGTCAATGATCGAACCGCCCGCGCCGCTGATGCGATCCACGCCGGCAGCGGCGGCGACATCGGGAAACCTGGGAGTTATGGGAGTGATGGGACTGCGAGCATTCTTCCTAGCGTTCCCATTGCTCCTGTCACTCGCATAACTCCCATCACTTCCCTTTTGCCCTAACGTCATCATTGCCAGATTCAGCAGCCAGCGGACTTCCAGATTGTCCTGCTTCCGGCTCAGGTGTCGGTTGAAATATTTGACGGCTTCGGACGATCCGGCAGTCAGCTTGTGCTCTGCGCGTTTGGTCAGCGGGAAAATGCAGGTTTCGGCGTTGTGATTGTGGACGCAGTTGTCGAGTTCACCTTTGCGCAAATGCGAAACGCCCAGAATTTCATCCATGAAAACCAGGTCTTCGCCGTATTCGGGATGACCGGCCAGGCTGTTGCTGATGGCTTGCCGTGCCGCTTCAAAGTGTTCGATGGCTTTGGCCATTTCGCCGCGATACGACCAGATTTGGCCCAGTTCATTATGCAGGCGGGCAATTTCCGGCTGGCGGCGATTGGCGTCCACGGATTTTTCCAGGGCGGACAAATAGCCTTCGGCGGAAAGAAACGCCCGGCGCTCGGCGTCTTGTTTGGCTGTGCAGATGGCTTTCAGCTCGCGGCCATCGGGCAGTTTCAGCGCCCGCGTGATTTCGACGCGTCCTGAAACTTCCAGGACGGTTTGGTAATCCCCGGCTCCGGCGGCGCGGCGATTCCAGCTTTGATCCTGCGGCGTGCGTGATTGTGCGTCAGAAAGCTGGATCATCGCGAACGCCAGCAAAATCACCACCGCAGATATACGAAATGTTCTGTGTTGTAAGTACATGGTTACTGCGACTGACTCCGGGTTGTCGCGTAATTTCGGCTTGGGGCAGGAGGCCTGCTCGTCAGAGGCGGCCTCCTGCAAGCCGTCGTTCTTCAATACAGAGCCGTCACTTCGGCGTCGCCTTGGGAGTCACATGGATCAGCGCGCCGGGATTGGCGTCTTCCAGTAACCACAGCGAACCGTCGGGCGCTTGTTCCACATCGCGAATCCGTTTGCCGATCTTCCAGCGTTCGGCTGTTTTGGCTCCACCCTTGCCGTCGAAGATGATGCGCGTGAGCGACATCGTCGCCAGACCGCTGACAAAACCACTGCCATCCCATTGCGGAAAAGTTTTGGTACCGCGATAAAACATCAGATTGCCCGGCGCAATCACCGGAACCCAATACAGGACAGGCTTCACGAAATCAGTCCGCGTGTCGTGACTGGGAATCGGCTTTCCGTTGTAGTTCTTGCCGTAAGAAACGAGAGGCCAGCCGTAGTTTTTGCCCTTCTCGATCAGGTTCAACTCGTCGCCGCCGCCGGGGCCATGTTCAAGCTCCCATAATTCACCGGTGGGAGAAAGCGCCAAACCATACGGCGCGCGAAAGCCGCTGGCCCAGGTTTCCGAGGGCGTCAGGTTCGGGCCGGGAAAGGTATAGGTGCTGACCACCTTCGCGGTTTTGGCCACTTCGGTGTCCTGTGGCGGATCAATCAGCGAAATGGTCGAAGCGCCGGTTTTGCCGTAATTGGGATTGCCCGGAAACGGTTTGCCATCCAGCGTCAGGCGCAGAATCTTGCCTACTGGCTGGTCTGGGTCCTGGGCTGGAGTCATGCGCTGGCGGTCTCCCACCGTCATGTAAAGTGATTGTCCATCGGGCGCGAAAACAATCTGCCCGCCTGCCTGGCCTCCCTTGCCTCTGGGCATCTGACGCCACAGCACAGTGAAATCCAGCAAGCGATTCCGCCGGAAGTCCAGCTTGGCGCGTGCCAACGCCTGGCCTCCGCCGTAATCACCCGGCTCGATGTAGGTAATGTAGACGCTTTCGTCAGTGGCAAAATTGGGCGAGACGAAAATGCCCAGCATGCCGTTCTGGTTTTGCCAGTAAACAGGAGGCGTATTGCCCAATGGCGCGATCTTTTCTCCCTGCGCCGAGACCAGCCAAATCGGGCCGATCTTTTCGGTCACCAGCATGCGCCCATCCGGCAGGAACGCAATTCGCCACGGCAGCCCAAACGTGGCGGTCGTGGTCAGTTGAAAAGGCAGTGTCGCTTCGGCTTCCTGCTGGCCCACATTGGTTTGCGCCAAAACAGCCCCCGACGCCAACGACACCAACGTCAGAAGCAGTACTGCTCTCGCTAATTTCATCATTGTTATCATTCTCCTTATTTCATGGTAACTGCTCAGCCTCCTCGCCGCGTTAGCGGCGTTTGAATTTAGCCGTGGGTTTCAACCCACGGTAGGAGGCGAGATTACCTTCTCGTCGCGTTAGCGACGGGTGAATTCAGTCGTCGCTAAAGCGACGAGAAGATAAATTCATCGCTACCCGGCGTTGAAACGCCGGGCTAATATCAGCCGCCGCTACGGCGGCGAAGAACGGGCTGAGCAGTTACATTTCATGTTTGAAAGACAGTGTTCTGTGTTGGACTTACGCATTTTGTGTCGTGGATTTCCTAACTCGCGACACTCATGCGCGTAAAGATTTCAGGACTTACGCAAAACCTGCTGTGTCAGTAGCCCGACCGTAAGGAAGGGCTTAGTGGTCCTTTTCATAAATACAGTGACATATTTTTCGCACGCTCTTTCTAAATTGCTTATGACATACTTGAGTCAAGGAGACGAGTATGCCGCAAACAAGTCCATACGAAATCGAGTTGAGCGATGCCGAGCGAGAAAAGTTGGAATCCCTCGCTCGAAAGTACACGGCGCCTTATCAAGAAGTCGTCCGCGCAAAGATTGTTCTTCTGGCAAGTGAGGGCTATTCCAATTGCGAGATTGCCGGACGGCTTGATCTGCCGCGCCAAATCGTCTCGAAATGGAGACAGCGTTACTTTCAGGAACGTGCCGACGGGCTAGCCGATCAAGAGCGAAGTGGGCGCCCGCCCACATTTTCCCCCTCAGGTGAGGGTGCAAATCAAAGCCTTGGCTTGTGAACTGCCAGCCAAGCTTAATCTGCCCTTGTCGCGCTTTTCGAGCAGCGACATTGCACGCGCCGCTGTCAACGAAGGGCTGGTGGCACAAATCAGCGGGACAACGATTTGGCGCTGGTTGTCGGCTGATGCGATTCGCCCGTGGCGTCATCGCTGTTGGATTTTTCCGCGCGATCCAAAGTTTGCGGAGAAAGCTGGTCCGATTCTCGATTTGTATCAGCGGTGGTGGCAGGGCAAGCATCTCAAAGATGATGAATACGTGCTGTCGACCGATGAGAAGACAAGCATTCAAGCGCGGGTGCGTCTTCACGAAACGCTTGCGCCAGCGGCTAAACGCGTGATGCGTTATGAACACGAGTACAAACGCAAAGGAGCTTGGGCCTATTTGGCGGCGTGGGATGTCGGACGCGCAAAACTGACTGGATGATGCGAAGCAAGCACTGGCATTGAACCATTTCATCGCTTGGTGGATCAGACGATGCGCCGAGAACCATACGCTTCGGCGCGGCGTGTCTTTTGGATCGCCGATGGAGGTTCGTCGCATCGCGGAGAAGCCGCCGCCAACCTTTTGCGAGGCTGGTATCAAAATGCGGTACTGGTTTCGACACCTGTGCATGCGAGTTGGCTCAATCAGATTGAAATCTATTTTTCGATTGTGCAACGCAAAGCTCTGACGCCGAATGATCTGTCAGACTTGATTGCGGCCAGGAAGCGATTGCTTGGTTTCCAAAAGCATTTTGAAAAAATCGCTTCTCCGTTTGATTGGGAGTTCACGCGCGATGATCTCGAAAAACTACTTGCTCGACTGAAGAAAGAG
>JAJNQA010000043.1 GCA_021155085.1 Heliomicrobium sp.
ACCAGCGCAATCACTGCGTCCGGGCCCTGATCGTAAACGGCTTTGATTTCTTCGCGACTCAACATGCTTGCTTTTTACGCTAAACTCTTTTGCTCGTCTGTCTGCTTGCTCGCAGACTGGGCTGAGCAGTTACAAAAAATCATTCAAATGTTGTCAGTATAGGTTGAGCAATTTCAGCCATTCGTGCAGGTCTGCGGGTTTGAGGAAGAGCAACAGGCTGGCGAGCATCGTCCATTGAAAAAGCCCGATGCGCATGAAGTGCTCCAACCCCAGATGCAGCGCAACGCCGCCCAGCAGCAGCGGGTAGCGCAGTGGATCGCACCAGATCAACGCGCCCAGTGCGCCTTCGAGCGCGAGCGTGCCGTAGGTCGCCGCGCGATAAAACCAGGGCTGCGCCAGCCATTGCGGCAGGCTGCGCCGCTGGAAATCGCACACGCTCAGCGCGTAATACGTGGCGCTGCCCGCCCGCCATGTTGCGCCATGCAGTTTCCAGTAAGTTGTGCGCAAATAAACGATCGCCACCAGCACCTGCATCAGCCGCAGCGCCCAGGGATCGTGCATCGGCGCTGACAGGTTTGCGGAGCTTCCGGCCAGCCAGGCGTCAACCGACAGTGCGCCGCCCGCGTGCGAAAAGATCAGGAAAAAGCAGAGCAGGCGTTGCAGCGTGTCACCGCTGTTGAGCAGGTAAACGTTACGGGTATGCAATGAAACCAGTGTGACGAAAACCACTGCCGCGCTGAGTCGCGTGTAAAAACCGCTGAACAGGCCCAGCACCCCAGCCAGATGCAACAGCAGTACGAAATGTACCGCGCCCTTTGTCGGCGGCAGATGGTTGAACAGTGACCAGGTGGTTTGTTTGAAATAAGCCTGTTGGTCCGCCAGCGCCAGCGCGCCCGCCGGATAGAGGAACGGTTTCGCCAAGCGCCAGAATGAACAGGCGTTGACCAGCAGCAACGCGCCAAACGCGAGGCGAAAGATGGCCAGCGTCAGCGCGCTTTCGGGCGCATGAAAGAATTGATTCCACAGGCCCGTCAAATTTTGCAGATTGAACAGCAGCACGTTCAGCATGGTTATTCCAGGCAGAGGTGTTGTTTTGCCAGTTCAGCCGCAGGTACTGCCGTGGCAGTCAACGAGGCCGGGCTAAGCGGTTGCGTGTGGAGGACCTGGCGCTTGAATGGTTCGGGACTCGCAGTTTCTTTCGCCGCAAAAGGCGCGATGGGTTGCCGCAACCGGATTAACTGCACTTCGATCGGGCGTTTGTCCGGCACGTCCTTGGCCGCCAGCCGCGCCAGATAGGTGGCCGCGACGTACTGGCAGACGGATGCTCTCAACGGTCCGGCCCGATGTCGCAAGAGAGAGCGTTTGAGCTTCAGCCAGCGGTATTGAACCGGACGGCGCTGCTCGCACGGGGCGCGAAAGTATTCAGGTTCGAGCAGGACGACCGAACCATCGGCCAGCGTCAGTTTGAAGTGCAGGCGGTAATTATCCTGCGCCGGGTCAGGGCCGAACATGCTCCAGGTGTGAGCCAGGCCCAGCCGTTGAATCAGCAACCGCTGTTTGGACAGCAGACGATTGAGCAGGCTGCGCTCCGGCAAATCCCACGCCCAAAGGATCAGCAACATCAGCGCAATGAAACCGTTGATGAGCAATGTCTCGATTAAATCCATCTGTCCCTTCTCTCACCGCCGATTGTTGATAAGGCGAACCGGCCGAGCCAAACCATTGGTGGCCGCGCCCGGTTTGCGGTCTGGCGTACGACAAAAGCCATACCGCGCGCTTTCTCGCACAAGCCATCGCAAACCGGGCAAGGACCGCCAATTTCAGACTACTCGTCGCGCAGGATCATCTCATTATGGTTGATGATCCAGTCCCCGCCGGAGCGTCCGCCGCCGCCGTCATCGGCGCCGGTGCGAGTCCCGCCCTTGATGCCGTCCGATTCATCATCGGTCAGTTCCAGGTCGTCGAATTGCGCGTCTTCTTCCGGGTCGCTGACCGTCATCTCATTGTGGTTGATGATCCAGTCCCCGCCTATGCCGCCGCCTCCGTCCTCGCTGCCAGGACGAGTCCCGCCCTTGATGCCGTCCAATTCATCGTCTGTCAGTTCCAGGTTGGTAAGCTGCGCCTCGAGCACATTGGCAGCGTCTTCGACAGTCATTGTGTTGTTTTGCGGATTAATCATTTCATTCTCCTTTTGTTCTTTATCGTTTCGAATTACATCGGCCCGGCGCGCAAGACCGCGTTGATCTGTTGAGTCAGGCCAGTTGGCAGCAGTCTTTTCCTCAAAGAATGCGCTTTCGTGATGGCTGGTTAAAAAACCTGCTGCTTCAGCCATTTGAGAATCGGTTTCTCAAGTTCGTTCAGGTGGTTTGTCGAAAACACGTAATCAACGTGTCCATAAACTTCGTTGTAATTCATGGTGACCTGGGCGTTGGTCATGATGGCTGCCGTGTCCGTCATCCCGCTGCCGAAGCCGTGTCCGGCGGCGAACATAATCACCGGTCCGGTGAAGGCGGCGAGATTGCCGGTAAAGGTGAGGTCACCAGCCAGCCCGGAATTCAAATCGCGGAGCGTGCGCAAGGCCAGGTAATCAACGAATTGCGCGACGTTGGCGTGAACCAGCGCTTCATCAGCAAAAAAGAAGCGGTCTTCGGCGATGCTCCCGGCCAGTTGGTAAAAGCCCGGACGCGGCCCCAGCGGTGAAAGCGGCGGCGCGGTCATTGCCGCGACAAACGCCTGATGGTTGGTGAAGCCTGGAGGAAAGCCGGGCAGAGGCGTCGGCGCATTGGGCGCGGTGTTGGCCAGATTACTCAAGAACTTGAAGCCGGGCCCACCCTGCCCGTCATAAAAAATGCCAGCGGCGAGCTGAGCATCAAGTGCGGCGGAGAAAGCCGCATTGATAGCGCGCACGGCAGGGTCTTCGTCATAGATCGTCCCGTCAATCAGCAGTGCGCCGGCATAATCGTTGGGATAGGCGTTGATCGTTGCCAGCGAAGCAATGCTGCCCAGCGACAAACCGCCGACGACGGGTTTGCTGTTCGGGTGAACGAGGCCGATCTGCTGTCGGATGAAGGCCACGTCATCCACGATGGTTTGCAGCCCCCAGTTGGCCATCGGCGAGCAATCCAGCGCGCCGCTTTCACACGCGCCCGCCGGGATGCCCTGCACACGCTGCGAATACCCCCAGACATCGAAATTGCGGCTGGCGAAGTAGGCGACGAAAGAGTTTTCGTAATCCCCGTTTTCGCCGACTTCGTAATTCTGGAAGCCGCTGCCCAGCGGTGGCAACAGCAGGATCGTGCCTTTTAAGGCGTGGGTTGGAATGTTCTTGACGACGCGTGAAATCAGAAAGCGGTCCAGCGGATTGTCGCCGGCCTGCACGGTCGTCACCGTCTTCGTCAGGTTGTTTGCGACAGGGGAGCTTTCCGTGCTGATGATCTGGTACGTCTGAGCTTGGCTGACGCTCGCGATGAGCACCAGCAAACAAACTGTGAACAGTGCGTAAATCGTTTTCCTCAAGACCTTATCTCCTTTTTCCGGTTCTTGTTTTCGTGTTGTTTGAATGTAGTCCTTTGTCAAAGCGGCCAGTAGGCGCAGCCCAAACTCGTTTGAGTTGCGCCTCCTGGTCGCGGAAGCAGCGCGCAATGGCACTTACTTTTTCAAGAATTTCAGGTCGTACTGAAGGCTGGTTCCGCCTTGGATCCGTGCGGAGGTTTCGTGGCCAACAGTCAGGTCAATGAGCGCTTCAGACGCATTCGCTTCGTCTTCCGCCACCGTCTCGTTATGGTTGGATGCTGACACGCCATCAACTCTGGCCCAGGCAAGTACTGTTTTGCCGTGGCAGAGTGGGCCGCCCTTGATCTCGTTCGCCTCTGCCTCTGTCAGGTTCAAGTCCGTGATTTTTTGGGAAGCCGGTTCGCCCGCTTCCACATTCATCAAACGATCCGCTTTCTCGATTGCTTGTTGTTTCATTTCAGTCTCCTTCAGTTCTCCCTATCTCTTATTGGTTGCGAACGCTTTATTGCGTTCACGGACTAAGGCGCAAGGCAGTGGCGAAAACCACCAGGGGGAAGAAAAAAAAACGGCTGGCCCGGCCGCGCCACGATGAACCGCGCCGCGCATCGCGTGCCATCATCAGTTGTGATAAGTTGCCGGTCTCATTTTTTCGCGGCTCACATGATGAGGAATCCGATGGCTACGCACGAATCCAAAGAGGTGACGCAATTACTGATTGCCTGGAAGAACGGAGACCCGGCGGCGCTGGAACAACTGATTCCGCTGGTGCAGGCCGAATTGCACCGGCTGGCCCAGCATTACATGCGGCAGGAACGCGCCGCGCATCCGCTGCAACCGACGGCGCTGGTGAATGAGGCGTACATTCGATTGATCGAATGGCAAAACGTCAAGTGGCAGAACCGTGCGCATTTCTTTGGCGTTTCGGCGCAACTGATGCGGCGCATCCTGGTGGATTTGGCGCGCCGCCGTCAGCGCGTCTCCGGCAAAAGCGTTCATCAGGTTTCCCTGCGGCAGGCGGAAGGACTCAAAAAAGAACGCACGGCTGATTTGATGGCGCTTGATGACGCATTGCGCAGCCTGGCCGAGATTGACGAGCGTAAAAGCCGCATCGTCGAATTGCGGTATTTCGGCGGCCTCGGCAACGAAGAGATTGCCGAAGTGCTGGGCATTTCGGCGAACACGGTCATTCGTGAATGGGGCAGAGCCAAAGCCTGGCTTTACCGTGAGCTAAAGAAGACAACTCATGATTCCCACCATGACACCTTGCCATGACTCCTGAATCCTGGGCACAAATAGATCAATTGCTGGCCAGGGCGCTGGAACTTCCGGCTGCCGAACGGGCCGCTTTTTTAGCTGAGGCTTGTGGCGACAACAAAGAACTGCGCCGTGAAGTGGACTCGCTGCTGGTCGCGCACACGGAAGCCGAAGAGGGATTTCTCACCACCCCGGCGCTGGAAATCGCGCTGGGAGAACTTGCCACCGAACAGCGCCAATCTTTAGTTGGAACTACATTTGGCCAATACAGCCTGCTTTCGGTGTTGGGCATCGGCGGAATGGGGGAGGTTTATCTGGCGCGGGATGAACGGCTGGGCCGTCAACTGGCGCTGAAAATGCTGCCTTCGCAGTTTGTTGAAGATGCCGCGCGGGTGGAACGATTTGCCCGTGAAGCGCGCGCGGTTTCCGCGCTTAACCATCCAAACATCGTCACCGTTTACGACATCGGCCAACTGGACGGAACGCATTTCATCGCAATGGAGCATGTGGACGGGCAAACGCTTCGCGAAAAAGCACTGGCGATTCCGGATGGCAGGCTGGATGTGAAAGAAGTGGTCGAAATCGCGCTGCAAATTTCCGCGGCATTGGCAGCGGCGCACGACGCGGGAATTATTCACCGCGACATCAAACCGGAAAACGTGATGTTGCGGAGGGATGATTACGTCAAGGTGCTGGATTTCGGATTGGCCAAACTGACGGAGCCTCAGCGTTCGCTGGCGGAGACGCAGGGATCAGGCGGCGATCCGGCAGCCACCAATCCAGGCACTGTGCTGGGCACGCTGCGTTACATGTCGCCGGAACAGGCGCAGGGGCGAGACGTGGATGAGCGCAGCGATATCTTCAGTTTTGGCGTGGTGCTGTATGAATTGCTGGCCGGCAGTCCGCCATTCAAAGGCCACAGACCCGCCGCCATTCTGGATGCCGTGGTGCATCACACGCCGTTGCCGCTGACCCAGTTGCGCCCGGAGGTGCCCCCGGAGTTCGAGCGCATCCTCAACCGCATGCTCGAAAAAGACCGCGGCCTGCGCTATCAGTCGGCGAACGATTTACGCGCGGACTTCAAACGGTTCAAACGCGAGTTGGATTCCGCGCCAGCGCATTTCTTGAACAGAGGCAGTGGGAACAAGGGCAAGGCCTTTTCCATTCAATCCGCCACCGCGCCGCAGTGGTTGAAGGCCAAAAACGTGGCGGCGGCAGTCGTGACGCTGGCGGTTATCGTCGGGCTGGGGTGGCGGTTCTGGCCAAACGACAACGACGAACCCTCGCCCTGGCTCAATGCCTACAGCAGCCGGCTCACCGATTTTCCCGGCGAAGAGCGCAACGCGAGTTTGTCGCCGGATGGCAAGAACATCTTTTATGGGCGCCGTGTGCAGGGCCAATGGGACATCTTCTGGCAGCGCATCGGCAGCAGCGTTGCGACCAACCTGACCGCGGGCAACGATGCCGACGACACGCAACCGGCTTGTTCGCCGGACGGTTTGAGTGTTGTTTTTCGTTCCGAGCGCAACGGGGGCGGGTTGTTCGTGATGGGGGCGAGCGGCGAAAACGTGCGGCGCATCGCCAATTTCTGCCATAACCCCGCCTGGTCGCCCGACGGGAAGAATGTCGTTTGCGGCACGGATTACTTTTTCAATCCGAAACTGCGCGCAGCCAAAAGCCGCGTCGTCGTGATTAATGTCGCCAGCGGGCAGGAACGCGTTCTGGTGAAAGACGTGGATGCGGCGCAACCGCGCTGGTCGCCGGGCGGGCAGCGCATCGCCTATTACCGGCGCACCGACGCCAACCGGCGCGACATCTGGACAATTGCGGCGGATGGCAGCGATCCGCGCGCGGTCACCGACGATACGGCGGTGGATTGGAATCCGGTGTGGTCGGGCGATGGCAAATATCTTTATTACGCCAGCGACCGCCAGGCCGCCGCCAGTTTGTGGCGCGTTCGCATTGACGAATCCACGGGGCGCACGCTCAATCGGCCAGAGCCGGTCACAGGCCCGACCGCGGATGTTCTGCAAATGGATCTGGCGCCCGACGGACGGCGCATCGTCTATGTGACTCGCGTGCAGGATGCCAATTTGAAAGCCATCAGCTTCGACCCGGTCCGGTTAATCGTCACGGGGGACCCCGTCGCCATCACACAGGGGACGCGTCCTTCCGGTTCGCCGAGCCTTTCGCCGGATGGTGAGTGGGTGGCATTTCATTCGCTGGGCGCAGCGCGCGAAGACATCTGGCTGACGCGCGCCAACGGCAGCGGCACGCCAACCAACCTGACCAACGATGAACCGGTTGACCGTGCGCCGCTCTGGTCGCCGGACGGCCAGCGTCTGGTTTTCTTTTCCGATCGCACGGGGATTTCGCAAATCTGGCTGATGAATCCCGATGGCAGCGGCCAGCGCCAGGTAACTTTTTCCGAAGGCGGCGGCATCAATCCCTTCTGGTCGCCCGATGGACTGCGCATCGCCTATCAACCAAGAATCGCCGCCAGCCTCGGCAATGAGGTTCGCAGGCAGTTGGGAACGCAGATTATTGAAGCGGATAAACCCTGGGCGCAGCAAACTCCGGTCACCCTGCCCGCCATGAATGAAGCGGGCGACTGGTTCAATGGATACCGCTGGTCGCCCGATGGCAAACGGCTGGCGGGCAACGCTGCTGGCTTGCAAGGCCAGGGAGTCGTCAGCAAATCCGGATTGTTCGCATATTCATTCGAAACGAACCGCTACGAAAAACTCACCGACTTCGGCTCCAACCCGGAATGGCTCGCTGACAACCGCCATGTCATTTTTGTGTATGCGGGCAAAGGGAAAATGGCGGAGCACAAGGTCTGGCTGGTGGATACCCAAACCAAAGCCGTCAAACCGCTGCTTTCGCATCCGACCCAGATCATTTCCACGCTCGGTCTGACGCGCGACAACTGCCGCCTGTTCTTCACCGCGACCGATCATCAAGCCGACATCTTCCTGCTCTCGCTCGATAAATAAAGCCTGTGGAAGTCTTACGTTCAGACTTCCACAGGCTTTTGCGCAAAAACGAGAATCAATGCGCTCCGAGGCCGAGCTGTTTCAGGTTGTTCTGAGATTGCACATGGCTCTGCTGGACGCTGCCATCAATCCCTTCAACTTTCATAAAGATGGGGCCGCCTTTGACCTCTGCGGCCTGGTTTTCGTTGACGGTCAAATCTTCGATCACGGGTTGCTTGTTGTTCGACTCTTGATTGTTTTGCTCGTTCATAACGTTTGTCTCCTTTTATCGAAAGTTCATTGTTTGTTAAGAGCGCCGAATGCGCTCACCTGCTAAGGCGCAGGTGAGCGGCGAAAACCACCATCACTCCGAAAATAAAATGGCGGCGAGCTTTGATGGCAGTTTTGCCAGATTGGCGCGCGCGGTCAGCAGCTTTGGATGGCCGGGCAACAGCGTCGCCTCGAAAATCGCCAGCGCCCGTTCGTAGCTTTCAGCGGCTTCGGCCAGCTTGCCCTGTGTTTTCAGCAGCAATCCCAGATTGTTCAGCGTGACGGCGACATCCGGATGCTCAGCGCCGAGCAGTTTTTCTTTCAGCGCCAGCGCCCGGCGGAAATGCGTTTCGGCTTCGTCCAGCCGGTTTGTCGCCTGACAAATCGCCGCCAGGTTGTTCAGCGTGACGGCGATTTCATATTCATTGCTCTGCGCTTCGTAAAACGCCAGCGCGCGGCGATAGATGGCTTCCGATTCGTCATACCGCTTCAGCCCGTCCAGCAATCCGGCCCAGGCGACCAGATCCGCCAGCGTGTGCGGATGCTCCGCGCCCAGCAGCCGCTGGCGGATTTCCACCGCCCGCCGCGCCAGCGGTTCGCCTTCTTCGTACCGTCCGCGCGCGTGCTCAAGGCCGCCCAGATTGTGGTAGAGCGTGGCGATGTCGGCGTGATCCGCGCCGACATGCTTTTGTGCGATGGCGAGCGCGCGCCGGTAATAAACTTCCGCTTCGTCGAAATTGCCGCTGTATTTGCCCAGCACGGCGAAATTATTGAGCAGAGAAATCAATCGCACGTCTTCCATTTCAAACAGCCGTTCGGCCATGGAAAACGCGCGGTCAAAGCAGCTTTTCGCTTCGGTGTAGCGTCCCTGTTGGCGCAGTTGGTTGGCCTGGGCGTGCAATGCCTGAAAGCGCATTGTGTCAGCTTCCATCGTTTCCCTCGCCTCAACCTATTTCAGCGTAATCAAAAGTACGCCGGAAATGGACAGCACAATGCCGCACACCTGTTTGGCGGTGACGGCTTCCTTGAAAATGAACATGGCCAGCAAAATCGTCACGACCGGATAAACGGCGGTGATGCCAGTGACCAGCGAAGCTTTGCCTTTGCTGATGGCGATGATGAATAGGAACGTCGCGATCATGCCGGTTGCGCCGTACAGCAGGCTGTAGATGATTCCGGCGGGACTGGTTTCCAGCTTGAAGTCATTCTTGTACAAAACGACCAGCCCGCCGATGACGAAAACCAGGCAGTCGTAAACGAACAGGCTTTTGTAGCCAATGCGGTTCGAGGCCATTTTGCTGAGCACGCCCCACATCCCGTACAAGACCGTCGCCGAAATTGTGCAAGCCATCCAGTTCATAAGTCGTCCTTTCGTAAATGGAAAAAGCCTTGATGTTCAAACTTCAAAACGATGCTTGCGATACCGCCGGCAGTCCGGCCAAACGCAACGGAGCGCTGAGGCCGGTGCGCGTCAGTTCCCGCGTGGTTTTCCAGTAAGCGCCAAATACGCGCTGCAAATTCCTGTGAATGTGCTCGGCAAATCGGTATTTCGCCAGCGCCGGTTTGGGCAGATGAACCGCGCCCTGAATCTGGCCCAGACAAGTGGCCGCGCCGCAGAAACAGGCGAACGGCTGCGTCATGCACCATTCGGTCGAAGGGTAAAAAAAGGTGATTTCTTCGTTGGCGGCGATGTCCCGGAGCGCGACGACTTTGCCGTTCGTCGTGTCGAAAAAGGTGTTCGGTTCGCAGCTATGATTGATGTATTGCAAAAATTCCGGGGCCAGAAGGATGTGCCGGTCGTCCGCCACCTGCACGGAAAGATAAGTCGGGTGCGCGACGTATTCGCGGGGGCCGAAGGTGTGCAGCACCGCATTCCGCGGCAACTGGTTCAAGGCGCGCAGCGAGTGATGCCCATTGGCCGAGTTGAAAAACAACCCCAGGTTTTCCGTCACATTCAGAATTCGTTTGACCGTTTCCGCCGGTGTGTTTTGCGTGCGGTTCATTTGCTTTTCCATCGTGATCCTCCCTTTGAAATCATTTTGTTTTTTGTTCTTCGGCAGGAGCTTTCCTGCTTACCGGTTAAGGCGGAAAAACGCCTGGCAAACTATCAGCGAAAAAAAAGATTTCGGGATGATAGTTTTCGCCTTGCGTCTGCGCCTTAGCAGAGGAAGGAATTAAGAAGAGGAGTTATGACCGTGTTTGCAATCAACGACGCAGAATTTGGCTGGGAAGAAATTGTGGCTGCCGCCGAAGCCTGGGGGGAATGGCAGCCGTTTGTGGTCGAAACCCGGCAGGCGCTGGCTTGTTTGGCGTATGCCGCCGAAAGCAATCAATTGCCCGCGGCGAATGAAGTGCGCGAAGCCGCCACGGCCTTTCGCTACGCCCACAACTTAATCAGCGCCGAAGAGACGCAAACCTGGCTGGATCGCGGGGAAATGACCGTCAGTGATTGGATGAATTGCCTGCGCGGTCAATTGCTTGTCCAACGCTGGGCGACAACGCTGGAACAAATTGCCGCTGCCCACCCGGTCAGCGAAGAAGATGTCGCGACGGTGATCAGGGATTATGCGGTTTGCGCCGGCAAACTCGGAGCGTGGGCGCAAAAACTGGCCGGACACGCGGCGGTGGCATTTCAAGTCGTTTGGGGCCGCGCCGCCGAATCCGGCTGTTTCGATGCGACGACCGGATCACCGCGCGATCTGGTCTTTCGCATCGAAGCCGAATTCGACCGGCAACGGCAACAGACCGTCACTCCGAAACAGGTCGAAACCAAAATCGTGGACCACCGGCTGGATTGGATTCGCTTCGATTGCCGGTATCTGCGGTTTGCCGACGAGCGCCAGGCGCGCGAAGCCGCTTTCTGTGTCACCGAAGATGGCTTGACGCTGGATGAAGTCGCCCGCGACGCCCACTGCGAAGTCCGGCACTGGAGCTTTTATCTGGACGAAATCGAAGCCGGCGTTCGCCCGCACTTTTTGGCGGCGGGGCAAGGCGATTGGCTGGGGCCGATCCGAATGCTGAATGCGTTTTCGCTGTTTTCCGTCGTCGCCAAACAAATGCCGGCGGCGGGCGATCCGCAAATCAAACAGCGCGCCGAACAGGCGATCATCGGCGGGATGATGGAACAGGCAATCAACGAACGAGTGAAGTGGATGATGTAACCCCGTTCGTAGTTCCGCCTTCAGGCGGCTGAGTTCTCAAGACGAGACAGCCGCCTGAAGGCGGAACTACGAACGCGATCCCGGAGAAATGGAATGAGCGACAAGCAAGTAGCGCTGGAACAAATGCCAATGATGATGTTTCTGCCGGCGGAATTGAAAAAACTGGTCATGGACTGTTTCGTCCCGGCCAGTTTCAGTTTCGGCGGCGACATCGTCACCGAAGGCGAAGAAGCCGACGCCGTTTATGTACTAGCCGAAGGCCGCGCGCGAATGGTCAAACGCGGCGCGAATGGCGAGGAAATCCCGCTCAATGTGCTGCGTCCGGGCGAAACCTTCGGCGCCACAGGCCTGCTTGATCCCACTGCGATTGGAAAACGTTCCACCACCGTTCGCGCCAGCAGCGATGTGCAGGCGTACAAACTCGATCCAGCGCTGTTTCAGGCGCTGCTGCAAAATCATCCCGAAGTTAAAAAGTATTTCGATCTGGAACAGCGCCATCGCCAACTCGTCAACTTCCTGAAGCTTTACACAATATTCGCCAAACTCCCGGCGGAAGCGTTGAAGTTGCTGGCGACGGAAGCCGAACTTGTCAGCGTCAATGCGGGCGAGATGGTCATTCGCGAAGGCGACGGCGTGGGGCCGATGTTTCTGGTCGAAGAGGGCCGTTTGCGCGTGTTGGGTCAGGCTGGCGCAAGGCAGCGCGAACTGGCTTTCCTGCGTAAGGGCGACTTGTTCGGCGAAATGGCCATCGCCAAAAATCAGCCGCGCCGCGCTTCCGTCGAAGCTCTGACGCCGTGCCGTTTGATCAAAATCAGCGAGACCACGTTCGGCAAGCTGTACGCGGGGTTTCCGGAATTCCGGAACAAGATCGAAGAGCGCATCGCCCAATACGATTACAAAAAGACCGCCCGGCTGCCGCTGGATTTTACGCGGGAGATTCTGCCCGCCAACGCCGAACCCGTCGAACAGGTCAGCCCGCTCCAACTGGACGAACGCAAAACCGCCGCGCAGATTGGCCCGTTTGCGACCGAAGACGGCCACTTCGTCAAAGGAAATAAGCGCATCCGCAGCTTTCCGCATTTGAAACAGATTGACGAAATGGATTGCGGCGCGGCCAGTCTGGCAATGGTCTGCCGCCATTTTGGCCGCAAGGTTTCGATCACGCGCATTCGCCAGGTCGTTCACACGGCCACCGACGGAACCAGTTTGCGCGGGATTTGTCAGGGCGCGGAAGCCCTGGGTCTGGCGGCGCGTTCGGTCAAGGCTTCCAAAAGCAACCTCAAGCAGATGCCGCTGCCGGCGATTATTCATTGGGATAATTATCACTGGGTGGTGTTGTTCGATGTAAATGAAACGCACGCCTGGATTGCCGATCCGGCCAGCAGCATCCGCAAGATTACGCGCAGGGAACTGGACGAAAAGTGGAACGGGTACGCCGCGCTGTTTGATTACACCGAAGCCTTTGAGCAGGCGCCGGAATCTCACACGGGCTTCGGCTGGCTGATGCCGTTTTTGAAACCGTTTACCGGCATCTTCGCCAAAGCTTTTGGCCTGGCCACGATTGTCAGCGCACTGCAAATGCTGCTGCCGGTCTTTACACAAGTGATCGTGGACAGCGTGCTGGTCGAAAACGATTCCAGTTTGTTGACCATGATGATCGGCGCAATGCTGGTCGTGCTGGTCTTTATGACGGTGGCAATGCTGGTGCAGCGCTATTTGCTCAGCTTCGTGGCCGTGCGCATTGATTCTTCGTCGCTGGATTTCATTACGCGGCGATTGCTGGCCCTGCCGATCAGTTATTTCGCTTCGCGCAAGACCGGCGACATTCAGCGGCGCATTCAGGGCGTGCGGCAGGTGCGCGAATTTCTGGTGCAGAACGGCGTCAACGGCTTGACCGCCATTGCGCAGATCGCCGCCGCCGTTGCGCTGATGTTTCTGTACAGCCCGCTGCTCGCCGGTATCTTTCTGGCCGTCGCGCCGCTGTATGCGGGTCTGATGAAATTTTCCAGCAAACGGCTGGGGCCGATGTTCGATGAACTGGAAGAAGCCTACGGCAAATACGCCTCGCATCAGATTGACGCGATCAAGGGGATCGAAACCGTCAAGGCGCTGGGCGCGGAAAGCTCGCTTCGCGAAAAGATGCTCAATGAATTTCACGGGCTGGCGCACAAACAGTTCAAATCGAACTTCCTGCTGATGGGCTACGAGGGCGCGGTGCAGACGGTTGGATTCCTTTCGATGGCGATGTTCCTGTTCGTCGCGGCGCAGCGCGTGATGAGCGGCGAGATGACCATCGGCGCGATGGTCGCCTTCAATTCGCTGGTGGCGATGGCCAACGCGCCGATCCTGACCCTGCTTTCGATGTGGGACAACTGGCAGTTCGCCGCCGTGCTGCTGAACCGGATGAACGACATTTTTGAATCGGAACCGGAGCAGGGGACGGATCATTCGACCTTGAAACCGGTTCGTTCGCTCGAAGGCCGCGTGCGCCTGCAAAACGTCAGCTTTCAATATGGCGGATCGGATTCGGCGAAGATTCTGGAAGACATTTCGATTGATATTCCGGCGGGCAAAACTGTCGCCGTTGTGGGCCGCAGCGGTTCAGGCAAAACCACCCTGGTCAAATGTCTGGCCGGAATGCTGGAACCGACCGCGGGCTCGATTTTCTTTGACGATGTCGAACAGAAAAAACTGCGTTACCGCGACCTGCGCCGCCAGATTGGTTTTGTTTTGCAGGAGAATTATTTGTTCGACGACACCATCGCCAAAAACATCGCTTTTGGCGAAGAAGAGCCAGACGTTGACCGTGTGATCTGGGCGGCGAAAGTGGCCAATGCGCATGAATTTATTGACCGCCTGCCGCTCGGTTATGAAACGCGCGTTGGTGAAACCGGCATCGCCTTGTCCGGCGGCCAGCGCCAGCGCATCGCCATCGCCCGCGCGGTGTACAACAAACCGCCGATCCTGATTTTTGACGAAGCAACCTCGGCGCTCGACACCGAGTCGGAAAAAGCAGTCAAGGAAAACATGGATCAATTGCTGAAAGGCCGCACGTCCTTTGTCATCGCTCACCGGCTGAGCACCATCCGCGACGCTGATATCATCCTGGTCATCGAAAAAGGCCAGATTGTCGAACAGGGAAGCCACGATGAACTGATGCAGCGGCAAGGACTGTACTACTACCTCAGCAGCCAGCAACTCGGTTTGTAACTTCGATGAAATTATTTTCCGGCGATGATGGTTTTCCCAGTCTTTTTGGCCTTAGCCAGGGAGCGCACCTGATAACCGATGAAATTCCAGCGCGGCTCCGGCTCGGTTCGTTCACGGGTGCGGTTGGTGGATTTCAAAGTTCTTACCCCCTGTCGAGGATTGACCAGAGTCAGGCAGATCTCATTTTTATGTTTTCAAACTTGGAAGATTTGTAGGGGCGCGGGTTTTACTTGTAGGATTTTCGGCAGTAATTTGCAGGAATTTTCCGACTTCAACTCTGTCATTTTTTCTTAAATTGGGTCGGTGAATGTACTGAATTATGTCATTTGGTTAATGGAATTCCTTCCGAAGTGGCGACTGCTCAGCATTGCTTTAGTTATATGTGAATCAGGGGTTGAAATCGCAGGCAAGCAGGTTAAACGAGTAGAATTGTTGTGTGAAAACGATACTCCAACTCATTGAACTCTATACACTTGCCTGCGAACTGCACAATAAAGGGCGTGCCGCTTGTTTTCAACG
>JAJNQA010000058.1 GCA_021155085.1 Heliomicrobium sp.
GGCAATCGTGATTCCGCGTGCCTTCTCTTCCGGAGCGTTGTCAATCGAATCGAAGCTGCGGAAATTGATCTTCGGATTGTTCTTCGCCAGCACCTTGGTGATGGCGGCAGTCAGCGTCGTCTTGCCGTGGTCCACGTGACCGATCGTTCCGACGTTGACGTGTGGCTTGCTACGGTCAAATTTCTCTTTCGCCATTTCAGTAAATTCCTAAATTGCCATGCTTTGAGGATCGCCTTGAAAAGCGATCAAATAATAAAGCCCACAACCGGACTTGAACCGGTGACCTCGTCCTTACCAAGGACGCGCTCTACCTACTGAGCTATGTGGGCATAAATACCGTTCAGACTTGAATCTGGAGATGAAAATATGGAGCGGGCGACGGGACTCGAACCCGCAACACCTAGCTTGGAAGGCTAGTGCGCTACCATTGCGCTACGCCCGCTTGATTTCAATCGTTCAACTCCAGGAGTGAACTGCAATATGCAGGGGGTAGGATTCGAACCTACGTACGGCGTTAGCCGGCCGGGTTTACAGCCCGGTGCCATTAACCACTCGACCACCCCTGCTGAATGTACTGATATTTTATATATGATCAGAGCCGGTGATAGGACTCGAACCTACGACCCTCTGATTACAAATCAGATGCTCTACCAACTGAGCTACACCGGCTTAGATGTATTGATGACAACGTTTTACTTATCAACTAGCTGTACCACCAAAACGCGCATACTAGCAATGGTCTTCATTTTTTGCAAGGTGTCGCCATTAGATTGTTGGTTGATAGCAAGTTTTTCTCATAGATTTTCTGCGAATCTCCTACTTTCGTAGTTTAATCAGTCCTTTTAACTCGTTCATAAACTCAGAAACGTCCTGAAATTCAAGATAAACAGAGGCAAATCGTACATATGCCACTTTATCTAACTCCTTAAGCCGTCGCATGATTGTTTCACCAATCTTTGAAGTTGGGCGTTCGCGTTCCGGAGACGCTTGCACATAGGATTCCACGGCATTAACGATGGCTTCTAGCTTGGCCGTCGAGACAGGGCGCTTTTCGCAGGCTCTCAGTAGTCCAGCCATGACTTTGTCCCGGTTGAAAGGCTCCCGGCGTCCATCTTTCTTGATGACCATGTATGGGATTTCATCAATTCGCTCATAGCTGGTGAATCGCCGCTCACATTTTAGGCATTCCCGGCGTCGGCGGATTGAGTCTCCTTCCCGCGATTCCCGAGAATCTACGACTTTATCTTCCACATGACCACAAAACGGACATTTCATAAACCTTCCTTTTGGTCTCAGCTAGAGAATTTTTCTTGCGTTAACTCTCTGGATTTACCCTCGCTGGCAATCATCTCACGCAATTGCCCAATGCTGATGTCGTAACGGATCAGGTAGTACAGCCCCAAAATGAAGGGCGGCCCAAAGGCGATCAAATGATAAACAATTGCTATGCTTGCAGCTAAATTTGATTCTACGCCCTGGAATTCGAACGCTTTTGCTGCTGCCGCATGAAACGCACCAGCCGATCCACCTGGAGTCGGCACAATTGAGCCAATCAGTCCAAACCCCAAAACGAAGATGGTTTGTTTAATCGAAAAACTCAGTCCAAATGCGTACAACGTCAGCCACGTCGCAGATGATACCAGGCTCCAAACCCCCGCAGTATAAATGGTCGCCAGAGTCAACTCGCGCAGGTTGAGCAATATGGATAAACCACCTGCTAAATGTTGGGCAAAATTGAGTAATGGCTGAATCAGCTTTTGTGGCAAATGGATGGATTGTCTTTCCAGCCAAAGAATTACTGGCGCGGCCTTCAGGCGAAGGAGGACTAGAATTGTTATTCCGCTAATGACTCCCAACAGAAGTGATAGTCCAAAAAAACGTGTTCCTCCGACTTTTTGCCACGCGGACGTCTGTCTGTAGGAAAGTTCGGAAAACAGAAGGCTGATCGCAAAGAGTATTACTACCGCCACGCTATCAAAGATTCGTTCAATCAAGATCGTGGCGATAGTCGCGCTAGGTTGTAGTTTCTCTCGTAAGCTCAATATCGCCGGCCTGATGATTTCCGCCGCACGGCCAATGACGAACAGTCCTCCAAAACCGACTGCTGTCGCTGCCACCAGATTGTTGAATTTTACTCGCGCAATCGGTGCAAGCAGCACTTGCCACCGCAGGCTACGGACCAGAATCGTTAAATTAATCAACACCGCCGCCAATAATAGTGGCCATAATCGCGCGTTTCGCAAGTGCATCCCGACCATTTCCCAATCCAGTCGGCTGACAAACCAATATGCCAGCCCAAAGCCGATGGTCAAGATCAAGATTGATTTAAATTTCTTTGTCACTGAAAAATACACCACAAGATATGGTAGAGAGGATTTAAGCTACAACAAATTAAGCTGAGGCGCAAATGACCGCAATGCCATACTGACAATCACTAATTCCGAGCGTCGGAGATGGGAATGGGATTAGTTTTGCCGATTGCTAAAATTGACAAACGTCCAAAATAGATTGATCATCATTTCGCGAAAGCGAAACGTGTAAAGAGGTTAGAACGAGACCGTCAACTTTACCCACATAAGCGAAAATACGCTTAAGGAATCACATTCAGGCAGGTGATAAAAATGGCAACTGGAGAGCCTCGCACGATTAACGAGCTGTTCAGTCAGGCAGTCGACCGCCGCGTTGGCAAGGCGGTTATGAGTTATAAGCGTGATAAGAAGTGGCTGGACATTACGGGCGAGCAGTTGAATGAGCGAGTGCGAAGCCTGGCTCTGGGATTGCACCAACTCGGCGTAAGATTCGGAGATCGTGTGGCTTTGCTCGCCGAAAGCTGTCCGGAATGGAGCATGACCGATTACGGGATCCTTTCTGCGGGCGCGGTCAACGTTCCAATCTATCCGACTCAAGCCGTGGATCAGGTCGCTTTCATTCTCCGCAACAGCGGCGCAAGGATCCTTTTTGTCGGCAGCAACAAACTGCTTCGGCGAATACAGCCGGCGCTTGATTCGCTTAAAAAGCAGGAACGCCCACAAATTATTCTTTTCGAGCCTGCCAGGGAAACTGCTGACAACGTGATCACATTGGACTCTCTGGTAAAACGCGGGGCTGAAGAGCTATCGAAACACCCGAAGCTTTACGAAGAGCTTGCCGGGCAGGCCACACCGGAAGACATTGCCACCATCATCTACACGTCAGGCACCACGGGCGAGCCGAAAGGTGTGGTCTTGACGCATCGCAATCTGGTCTCGAACGCGCAGCAATCAGGAAAAGTCTTTGACATCAGTGATCGGGATGTTGCCCTTAGCTTCCTGCCGCTCTCGCATGTTTTCGAGCGAACGGTGCTCTACATTTATCTGAGCTTTGGCGTGCAGATTTGCTACGCTCGTGGTGTCGAAACAGTAGCGGAAGACATCAAAGAAGTCCGCCCGACCATCGTTACCGCTGTCCCGCGATTGTTCGAGCGCATCTATGCCACCATCAACAAGCGTGCCGCCGAAGCCACCCCAATGCAGCAGAAAATCTTCCACCGCGCGGTAGAAGTCGGTCGTGAAGTCGCTATTTTAAAAGACCAGCGCAAGAGTGTTCCGTGGCGGCTGTCGCTTGAGTTGAAATTGCTCGACAAACTGGTCTTTACCAAATGGCGTGCGGCAGTCGGGGGGCGTATTCGTTTTTTCGTGGCTGGGGGGGCAGCGCTTTCGCCTGAACTGGCGTATATCTTCGCCGGGGCGGGAATCACTATTTTGCAAGGGTATGGCTTGACGGAGACCTCGCCCGTCGTCTCGTTCAACCGCCCCATGGACAATCGTGTCGGCACGATTGGGCCGGCAATCCCGGGAGTAAGAGTCCGGATCGCGGAGGATGGAGAGATTCTGGTTCAGGGCGACAATGTAATGCAGGGATATTACGAACTGCCGGAAGAAACTGAGCGTGCCTTGCAGCGATATGAGGACGGCGTCTGGTTTCACACCGGCGACATCGGGACGATGGATCAGGACGGCTACATACGAATCACCGACCGCAAGAAGGATTTGATCAAAACGAGTTTGGGCAAATATATCGCGCCGCAGCCGATTGAAAATATGATCCGGACAATTCCGATGGTCGAGCAAGCTATCGTCATTGGAAACGCACGCAAGTTTGCGGCCGCCTTGATCGTTCCCGCATTTGATTCGCTTCGCGCCTACGCCAAATCGCTTAACATTGAAACGAAAGATTATAAGGACCTGGCCCGCCACCCTCGGATCATCGAATACTTCAAGAAAAAGGTTGATGAAGTCACCAGGGAATTGGCACCGCACGAAAAGATCAAGAAGATCGCTTTGCTTGATCAGGAATTTTCTGTCGAAGGCGGGGAACTCACTCCGACTCTCAAGGTTCGCCGCAAATTCGTTGAAGACAAACATCGTGAGGTGATCAATTCGCTGTATCCAAAATTTGAAACCGAAGTCTGAGTTGAAAATGGGGCCGCAAATGTTGTTACTGAGCACGAAGAGTCGTTGTTACAAAGACTCTTCGTGCTTTGTCTTGAGGGGAGGTTCGTGATGCCGGAACGTCAAAACCGACACTCCGTCATTCCGGAATTGATCAAAAGCCTGCTACCGATCACACCGATGGGAAAAGCGATGCTCCTGGGGGTGATGGTGTGGTTTGTGGATTGGATTTTCACAAGCGAGCAGGCGCTTTTGGGCAGCCGCACGCTCAAAACCCTGTTTGACATTGCTTCGATGCTGGCCCTGGTTCCCCTGGCGTACTTTCTAGTCAAAGGCGCGCGCTGGGTCACTCAGCATCTATTGTGGCGGCTGCGGCGGCGT
This sequence comes from Heliomicrobium sp., assembly GCA_021155085.1. Lineage (GTDB taxonomy): Bacteria > Acidobacteriota > Blastocatellia > RBC074 > RBC074 > RBC074. Next base: position 4,812 of record JAJNQA010000058.1, read on the forward strand.
TTGATCGTGACTTATCTACTGATCGGCGCGGTGCCGTTTCTGCTGGTTTTGTTGTTAGTGACGATGATCGGCCTGGTCTTTGTGATCCAGTCCAGCACCAGTCTGGTTGAACGCCAACTCGATGGATATTTCGAACAATCCCGTGCTGCCACGATGGCGATTGGCCGTGACTTGAGCAATGTGGACGCTGAGCAGTGGCAGCCGGAACGCATGCAGCGGCGATTGCAGGAGCGCGCCGATGCACTGGCGCCAATCTTCCCTGGCGTCAGTCTGAAACTGCTTCAGGCGGGTGGATTCAATGTTACGGTTACCGGTGTCACGACTGAGCCAGGAAGTGAGCAGGCTGCTTCGGAAAGCTATCCGAAATTTACCGGCAAGGATCTGCCAAGCTGGCTGATTTCTAGAAATGAATTTCACGGGCTTATGCTCGATGACGGCTCCGTTGACAAAGGCCGTGTTTACGCAGTTCATCTTGTCAAATTGGTGCGGCCAGTTCAGACGGTTTTTCAACTGAGTTACCCTATCGGAAACGGGTTGTGCCAGCATCTCAGCCACACCACCGGACTCAAGGTTTCGCCTGGGCAAGCAATCACTTCGCTGTTGATGACCCCTGCCGGAGGGCGTGTGGATGAACTCGGCCAGGCGGAGGTTCAACAGCGCGATGAATCATCTGGCGCCGTAACGGGCATGCTCATTTTCAAACCGGTCGCCGAATGGCGCGAAGGCAGACAACGCGATCGGGATGTCCTGGTGGTGGACTGGTCTTCTCTCTCTCTGACCAGCGTCTGGCAGCGCGTTCAGCAATTCCGATCCAGCAGTGCCCTGGGGGAAGTCATCTTTGTCGTGATTGCCGGACTGACAGTGATTTCATTTCTGATCGCACTGGCGGCGATCATCTCCGCAGGCTTTTTAACGCGCTCGATTACCGGCGCGGTTCATTATCTTTACGAGGGAACGAAGCGCGTCGAATCCGGTGATTTCAATCACGAGATCGAAATCACCGGACGCGACCAGTTGGCGGCCTTGAGCGGTTCATTCAACCAGATGACGCGCTCCATCCGCGAGCTTTTAAGGGTTTCCGCCGAAAAGCAGCGCCTGGATCAGGAAATGAAAATCGCCGCGCAGGTGCAGGCACTGCTTTTTCCGCGTTCGACGCCAAGGACGGCGATGCTGGAGTTTGCCCCGGGCGTTTGCATTCCAGCGCGTTCGGTCAGCGGCGATTACTATGATTTTATCGAGATTGCTTCCGGCATCACCGGCGTGGTTGTCGCTGATGTTTGCGGCAAAGGCGTCTCTGCCGCCTTGATGATGGCCAACCTGCAAGCGATTCTGCGCGGCCAGGTGCAGGCCTGCCACGAGACCCATAATTTCAAGCTGAGCTTCGCTGCGCAATCAGGAGCATTCGACAGCTTTGAGACTGGAGGTTCCACTCGCTCGCAGGGCGAACCGCACTCGCACCCTGTCCGGAACATTGTGCAAAGGGTTAATCAGCAAGTCGCGACTTCGATGATGGATGCAAGTTACATCACGTTCTTTTATGCGGAAATTGACGAGTCTCGCTCGATGCTGCGATACACCAATGCCGGCCACAATCCGCCAGTGTTGCTGAGGGCCAATCGCAACGGAAAAGAAAAGGTCGAATCTCTGGATCAAGGCGGCACGGTTCTGGGATTATTCTGCGATGCCGTCTATGAAGATGCGGAATTGAAACTGGAACGCGGCGATGTGCTGGCTGCCTTCACCGATGGATTGATCGAAGCTCGCAGTCCGCAAGGCGAGGAGTTTAGTGAAGCACGGGTCATCCAAACCTTGATTCGTCACGCGCATTTGCCCGCGGCGGAAATTGAGCAACAGATGCTCCAGGCCGTCAAGGAATGGACTCTTGGAGCAGAGCAGGAAGATGATCTTACACTCGTCATCTTCAAGGTGAATTAATCGCCGGATGCTGATGATTTCAACCAGCAATCAATTTCACTGATTCTCCAACTCTATGATTTTCCCAATTTTTTGTGGAACTTTGCCGGCACTATGGCGTGCAAGCGCCTGTGTGAACCGAACCGGTGTTGCACACTCCCAGGCAGTAATCGTCCTCTCAGATATGCATCGTTCGTCATCCAGATTGTTTCGTCCGATAGTGTCTTCCTACTCGCTTTTCAGAGCGGCCCAATCGGCGTTCCTGCTGATGATGGTTGTAATTGCCCCAGGAGACATGCTGGCGCAATCAAATGCATCTGGTAACTCGCAAGTCATTCAAGGTTCCAAAACATCCAGAGGATTGTCGGTACGCAAAAGCGGAGAAGGCTCCCTGGGGGTTTATGTCGGCGACATCAACGAAGAGCGTGCCAAGGAATTGAAGCTTGCGGAAGCCCGTGGCGCCATCATCGGAAAAGTGGAAGATAGCAGCCCGGCAGCGATGGCAGGTTTGCAGGAAAACGACGTTATTCTCGCATTCAACGAACATAAGATCTTCAATCCAGCACAGCTTTACAGATTCCTGACCGAGTCCGCTCCCGGAGACACCGCCAGGATAACCGTCAGTCGCAGTGGCTCTCTGAAGGAAATTATCGTCCAATTGGGCCAGCGGCGCGCGTCACAAAAAGATGACGTTCAACGTCTGTTCGGTGATGCGGACGCGATGTTGCGAGCCGCGGAAGACAGGGTTAAGCAGGCTGAAGAAGCCAGGCAGCGTGGTGATGAGAAAGAAGCCGCCCGGTTGGTTGAAGAAGAAAAGGAATTTCGCAAAGGTTCTGAAGAGTATCGCGCCGCGGTTGAGCGGGACTTGCGCGAAGGAAAAATACAGCCCGACCTGCCTCGACGATTCGGTTACAACGTGATGGCCGCCCGGCACGAACTGGGTGTCCGCGTCATCGAATTGACAGAACAGCTTGCACGCTTCTTTAACGCGAGTGGCGGTGTTCTGGTGAACGAGCTTGCGGCAGGCGGGATCGCTGAAAACGCAGGGATCAAGGCTGGCGATTGCATCGTCGCCATCAATGGCGAGCGCGTGAATGCGCCATCGGATTTGAATCGTCTGGTTGATCGCACGATCCGGGAAGGGAAAGATGGCAGCGACGTCATACTGACGATTGTGCGGGATCGCGGTGAGCTAACCATCAAGGTGCGATTTACCCAGCGATAAAGTTTTGTGTGTGTTTGGTGTTCAGGGTGAGGTGTCCGAATGTTTTCGGACCCGATTATTTGAGGAGGCGATGTTCGCCTCCTCTTTTTTGTTTTGAGAACGGCATTTAACCGGCTTTCTTCAGCTTCATCCGGCCGTCAGCACGTGGTAGCTTTCACCGCGCTTTCAATCAAACAAAGGAATCTTTCTTCCGGAGGAAACATGACTTCTCTTCGTCCGCCACTTCGTCAAGCGTTTCTGGGCCTTGCAGTTTTGATTTGCCTTGCAGTGGCTGGCCAATCGCAAATCCGCACTGGCAGCCAGGTTCGCGTGACATTGCTGCAACTCAATGACGTGTACCAGATTTCGCCGTTGGATAAAGGTAAGACCGCCGGACTTGCCCGCGTCGCCACACTGCGAAAAAAGGTGATCGCCGAATCGCCGAACACACTCTTTCTGCTGGCGGGCGACACCATTTCGCCTTCGGTGGCTTCGACCGTTTTCAAAGGGGCGCAGATCATTGCCACCTGGAACGCCATCGGCTTGGATTACGCGGCGCTCGGCAACCACGAATTCGATTTCGGCAACGGCATCCTGATTGAGCGGATGAAGGAATCGAAGTTCGTCTGGTTAGGCTCGAATGTGATGGATCGCGACACCGGCAAACTGTTCAACGGCATGCCGCCTTACGTCATTCGTTCGTTCGGCGGCGTCAAGATCGGCATTCTGGGACTGCTGACGACCGACACCGCCACCAGTTCCAGCCCCGGCAAGAACCTGCGCTTCATTGATCCGATTGCGACGACCCGCCGCCTGGTTCCGAAGATGCGCGCGGCGGGCGCAACGGTCATCATCGCCGTCACGCATCTGACGATGAGCGTGGACAAGGAACTGGCGCGCACCGGTCTGGTGGATGTGATCATCGGCGGCCACGAACACGAACTGCTGCAATCACTGGCCGGACGCACGCCGATTTTCAAATGGGGATCGGATGCGCGCACGCTGGGCCGTATTAATCTGAACATCAACGCCAAAACTCGCAAAATCGAGAGTATTGATTGGACGGGAATCCCCGTCACCGACGCCACACCGGACGATCCCGAAGCTGCCGCCGTCATCGCCGACTATGAAAAAAAGCTTTCCGCCGAAATGGACAAGCCGCTCGGTCGCACAGCCGTCGAGCTTGATGGATTGAATCTTCATGTCCGCACGCGCGAAACCAACCTGGGCAATTTGGTCGCGGACGCTTTCCGGCAGGGAACGAAAGCGGATGTGGCGCTCCTCAACGGCGGTTCGATCCGCGCCAACGCGACCTTCGCGGCAGGGCCTTTGACCAAACGCGACGTGATTTCGATCCTTCCGTTTGAAAACCCCATCATCAAGATCGAAGCCACCGGCGCGCAGATCAAAGCCGCGCTCGAAAACGGCGTCAGCCAGGTCGTCGAAGCATCTGAAAGCGGCCGCTTCCCGCAGGTTTCCGGCGTGCAGTTTGAGTTCGATGGCCGCAAACCCATTGGCTCGCGCGTCGTCAAAGTCACGATCAACGGCCAGCCGCTCGATGAAATGAAGACCTACACCCTGGCTTCAAGCGTCTACCTGATTGAAGGCGGTGACGGCTACTCGATGTTCAAAAACGCGAAGCAGTTGATCGCGCCCGAATCGGCGGAAATTGACAGCACCATGCTCGCCAATGTGATTGCCGCCGCCAGCGAAGTCTCGCCAAAAGCCGAAGGCCGCATCAAACGGCTGGATTAAACCGGCGCTCCAGACTCATGCCATTTCCGAAAGATGGTTGTGGGTTATTGATCCGGTTTGTCGAAGGCGCGCCGCTCCCGTTCGCCGCGTAGCTCAAACTGTAACTTCCCGATTCGCCCGCGCCTGTCGAAGTCACGCCGGTCAGGTTGCCCCAGTTGTCGTAACTGTAGCTCCGCGTGTACGCCGACGCCGAGGCGCTGCTCAGCCGGTTGGCGTCATCGTACCCAAACGTTGTCGTGTAGCTGGAATCGGCGTCCGTGATCTTCTGAATCCGTCCGTTGTTGTTTCCGCCGTTGTAGTAATCGTAACTGAGGTCGCTGACCACATCGGTGTTATCCGTCTTGCGCAGCTCGAGGCTCGCCAACTGGCTCCGCTTCTGGTCGTAGCCCAGTGCCAGCCGCCGCCCATTGGCGAAGTCCGCCTTTTGCGGCGCGCCCCAAGCCCGGTAATCGAACGCGGTCACGACGTTATTCGTTGTGCTGCCAGAGCGCAGTTTCGTGCCGACGGTGGTCGCCCCGCCCGCGTAGTTGTAATCGTAATTGACGCTCTTCGTCCAGGCGTTGGCCGTGTAGCTGATCTGTTTCAGCGCGCCCACATAGTTTTACGGCGCTCGTTGGTGACGCTGACCGTCTGGCTGCCCGCGCAGCCGCAGCCTGCGTAGCTGAACTGCGCCACGTTGTTGTCAGGACAAGTAACGACCGTCGCCTAATCCAGCGCATTGTAAGTTGTCACTGTGTGATGGTAGTCGTCCTTGTTGGGACTGGTCAGGAGCCCAGACCCTCCTCGCGAACATTTTATTTGCGGAGCAACCGAACCGCTCCAAGAACGCACATCAACACCCCAAAGAAGATCAGAATCAATCGGAATCGGAGTGGCGGTGGATATCCCGGCGACGCTCCAGGCATCACCCCACGGACATCGGTCATAAATATTCCAAAAACTATGATCAGTACTCCTTCGACTTTAGACAAAGCGCGGCTGGGCTTTGAACCCAGCCGCGCTTGGGGTAGTTGTTATGTGTGAACAAAAACAAACCGACCCCGACGCATCTTAATTCACTGACGGACTTTCGTCAGCAAGTCTACGCGCTGTTTGA
>JAJNQA010000022.1 GCA_021155085.1 Heliomicrobium sp.
CGGCAACCTATCGCCTGGAATCGAAAAAGCGGAAAAAGGCGCTGGAAATGTCAAAGAGCGAGTGAAACGTTGAAATCAATCAGCTCTTCGCAGCCCGATGGAAGGTCGGGCTTCGGAAGAGCGTTATCTAAACTCGAATCAAAAGGTAATCGCGTTCCGCAACGTCGCTTTGAAAACCGGCCTGCTGCGCTCCGCGCACTGATGCTTTATCCGCTCAACGCCTTGATCGAAGACCAACTTGGCCGCATCAGGCGGGCTTGTGATACCGAGCTGATCAGGGGCTGGCTTGGCCAGCGTCAGCCAGGCGCACGCATCTGGTTCGGGCGCTACACTTCAATAACGCCGGTGTCGGGGTTGGAAAGCAATCCGAACAAACGCAAGGAACTGCGTCGGCGAATGAGGCAGATGGAAAAGGACTGGGAGCGCGGGAAAGTATCGGCCCGGCAGCGAGGCGACGAAGAGATTCTCTCCTACTTCCAAGACCCTGAAGGGTCGGAAATGTGGTCGCGCTGGGATATGCAGGATCATCCACCCGACATCCTGATTACCAACTACTCAATGCTCAATATCATGTTGATGAGAAGCGTCGAGGGGGCAATCTTCAACCAGACAAGGGACTGGCTTGCCCACGACCGTGAGAGGAACTTCTTCCACCTCGTCGTAGATGAACTGCACACGTATCGCGGAACGCCGGGAACCGAAGTCGGGTATCTACTTCGTGCTTTTCTGGATAGGATCGGCCTCTCGCCGGATTCGCCGCAGTTACGAATCATTTCAACTAGCGCTTCGGTTGAAAACGACGAAAAGAGCCTCAGGTATCTTGAACAATTCTTTGGACGCAATCCAGACACCTTCACGATCATACCGGGACGTAAGAAAGAATTCCCGCCGCCTCCGCGTGGGTTAGCAGTATCTGTCGCGGCTTTCAGTGAATTTAACGAAGCTCTTGAGGACCAGCCGCTTGCGGAGGCTACAGCCGCTCTCGCCGTGCAGATCGGGGGAAATGCGACTTCGGACGAGCCGGAGCGGCAACTTGCTGACTGTCTCGACGAAATGCAGGCATATGGGGCGCTCCTTAATGCCTGTCAGAATGACAAGGGGCAGCTTGTGCCACTGAATGTCAAGCAGCTTGCGCAAAGCCTTTTCAGTGAACCGTCGCCAGTTGGCATTGCGGGGGCAATGGGATTAGTGCGCGGGATGGCACTGGCGCGTAGAGGCGACGGGACTGCACCAATTCCTCTACGGATTCATTACTTCTTCCACAACACGGGACGTTTGTGGGTGTGCGTCAACCCCGACTGCGGTGGAAGATCGGCGACCACAGCGCCAGGCGTGGAGCCTGTGCCACTGGGCAAGCTGTTTACCTCTCCGCAGCCCTTGTGTAATGCCTGTGGTTCATCCGCACTAGAGCTTTTGTATTGCCAGCCTTGCGGCGAAGTGTTTTTGGGCGGCTTCAGAAAGAAGGATCCGCAAAACAGTAGTGCCTGGTATCTCACACCGGATTTTCCTGACCTTGAGAACGTCCCGGATAAAAATATTTCTTTGCGCCACGAACATGAAGAATACGCCGTATTTTACCCAGCCCTATCGAAGGAACTGGTGAAGACCACACGCAGATCGACATGGGAATGGACGCAAAACAAAAAGTCGGGATACATGTGGACATCCGCCGTGCTTGAGCATTCGTCAGGGAAAGTTGCTCTTCAGCCTCAGAAAAGAGCGCGCGCAATGTCCGGCACGTCGCAGGGGTATCTTTACATCTCGCCGGTGGATAGTGATAACGCTTTTCCCTCACGCTGTCCGCACTGCGCAGCCAACTGGTTTGGCAAGAATATGGATTCGCCAATCAGGGACCTTGGCACGGGCTTTCAGCGAATCGTTCAACTTCTCTGCGATGCTCTGATGCGTGAAATGCCCGCTGGCAAAAGTCGCAAGCTGGTTTTGTTTTCGGATAGCCGCCAGGACGCCGCTAAGCTCTCTTCTGGGATCAAGCGTGATCATTACTTCGACACATTGCGCCAAATCTCATATCAGCGGTTGAAGGAAGAGACTGAACAAGCATCCGCTAAGGTCCAGATCGCACAGGAGAAGTATCGAAGGGCTACAAGGCTACTAAACCTGTTCAACCAAAATCCCCGTAATACCGAAGAAGAAAACACCTTCCGATCGTTGGGGAGCGAACTACCGGATGCGGGAGATGTCATAAGATTCGCGATGTTCGGCGGACAAGAGCCGACCGTGCTAATCCCGCCAGCAGCATCTGCAGGAACTGTTCCAGTTCACTTCATCTCGCTACTCGACGCAGCCAGGCGGGAACTGCTCCGGCTGGGAATTAACCCCGGCGGTCAGAGTCCGCTGCTAGCCGCATACAATCCCAGCGTCAAAGGGTTGAGTGAAGTGCAATGGACGAGCCTCATTAAGTGGGATATGAGTCCTCGTGTTTACCGCGATGACCTACAGCCGCACGAGACCGATCTCAAGAATAGGATAGAAGGCACCCTCAAAATCGCATTAGTCAAAGATGTCCTATTTGCCTATGGGAGCCGTGATTTTGAATCCCTTGCGCTCGGCTTTCTATTCCCAATGCAGACTCCGCCCAGAAATGAGATGGAGCAGGCAGTGGCATCAGTGATTCGCCTGCTACTGCAGCGGCGACGCTGGAATAACGGGGATGCTCAAGGTAGAAGCGATCTGCCATCGTTCATCAAACAATTCTTGGAAAAGGTCGCGCAGAAACTCTCTCTTTCTGATTCCGGTCTTCTGAATCAGGTGGAGGCGATTCTGGGTGATACGGTAACTCAGTGGCTAGCGATCCCGGAGAAGATGTTTGTTCACGCCCCAGAGGCCGATGCTGAAGGCTTCATCAATGTTTACGACTGTCCACGCTGCGGTAAGGCGCATCTTCATGAGTCTGCCCGCGTCTGCACCGGCTGCTACGCTGATCTGTCCGCGCCCCGACAGCATCCAGTTAATCAGAAAGCTGTGAGGGACTTCTACGAATACCTAGCGAAGTGTGACGTGCCCCCGTTCCGGCTGAGCTGCGAGGAATTGACAGGCCAGACGGATTCCGCCGAGCGGAAGGTACGGCAGCGGCGTTTTCAGGAAGTCTTCATGGAAAACGAGCAACCGGATACATCAGGGATTGACCTGCTAAGCGTCACAACCACCATGGAAGCGGGTGTTGACATTGGCTCTCTCCAGAGCATCGCACTCGCCAACATGCCGCCGATTCGCTTTAACTATCAGCAGCGCGTTGGGCGAGCGGGGCGGCGCGGCTTGGGGATGTCCGCCGCGCTGACACTATGTCGCGGTAGGAGCCATGATGATTACTATTTCGAGCGACCACAGTTGATCACGGCAGAGCCGCCGCCACCGCCCTACGTTGATGTCACACGTCCAGAAATCGCCAGAAGAGTGGTAAGCAAGGAAGTGCTGCGCCGCGCCTTCGGTCTGATTGATATGGGTGATCGGTCGGGCGACAACGTTCACGGCGAATTCGGGAAAATCGGGGAATGGGGGAATTATCGCCCTATTGTAGAAGATTGGATTGCAGCCAATTCAGCCGAGATCAGACAAATCTGCGGAACGATCTTACGGAAAACTATAATGGAATCGCTGCAAGGTGTGGAGGCGATGGCGGTTTATGTCGAAAGAAGAATGCTCACAGAGATTGATGAGGTGGTCGGAGATGAGTTGAGCCTCAATCATCGTGCTCTGAGCGAGCGGCTAGCGGCTTGTGGTGTTCTGCCAATGTTCGGCTTCCCGACTAGAATCCGCTACATGTTTTACGAAAAGCCACTTTTATATAAAACCGGCTTTCCGCCTGAGCGAGGTGTGGTTGACCGCGAACTCGACATCGCCATCAGCCAATTTGCACCAGGAGCACAAACTGTTAAGGACGATCTGGTTCACACATCGGTTGGGATCGCTGACTTTTACCGTCGCGGCGATGAGATAGTCGCAGCGGAAAATCCGCTTGATCCAATTAAGGTGGTTGGAATCTGCCGCCGGTGCCAGGGGCTTGCGGATACCAACGCGCAGGCCACCAGCGCCTGTCCCTATTGCTCCGCAGCCGAGGGCGCTGAGTCGTACAGGAAGGCCAGTTTAAGCGAGCCGCCTGGGTTCCTGACTTGGTGGAAAGTGCGTGAGGAATTCAACGGCAGGTTCGAATTCACCCCGCGCGCACTCCGCGCACGTATGGGAACACCGCCCAATAACCCGGCTTTGAGGCGAAATTTCGTCATAGATAGTGGCTCTGCCACTATCTATCGAATCAACGACAACAACGGGAATGATTTCGAGTTTGTGAAGATTCAGGCTGATGACATCTGGATTAATAAAGAAGCTTTCCAAACGGCAGTTGAAGAACAGCCCCTTCCCATTTCCGAACCGGCTTACGACCAGAGTGAGTTGCCGAGGAAGATCGCCTTGGCATCCATCTCGACTACCGATGTCTTGAGCGCTGGAATCAGAGATGTGCCTGTCGGACTCAACTTGAACCCCAGCCGCGTGGAAGGGCGGGCAGCCTGGTATTCATTCGGCTTTTTGCTTAGGCGGGCCGCCGCCGTCAGGCTTGACGTGGCAGAATCGGAACTGGAGATCGGCTTGCAGCCTGTACCAGATTTCACCAGTCCATTTGCGCCCCCTTCCGCTCAAATCTTCATCTCCGACAGTCTGGAAAATGGCGCCGGGTATAGCACCTTTTTGGGCGCGCCGGGCGAGTTTGAAAGCCTGCTCGAATTCATCCTTGATGCAGGGTCGGACAATTCATTCACCGCACCACTCTTGCGCGATGAGCATCGTAGGGAATGCATTACCTCCTGTCATCGCTGCCTGCGTGAGTACGGCAACATGCCTTACCACCCCCTACTCGACTGGCGACTCGGTCTGGATATGGTTCGGCTGGCATTGAACTCCGGCGAAGAGATCGGTTTGCAACGCAATTACTGGATGGAAATGCTTGAGCGTATTACTCCGGGATATTTCGAAGGAATCGGGTGTGACCAACGCGAAGTGATCGGAGGTTTACAGGTCGGTTTTCACGAGTACACCGGAACCGCCGTAATTCTCTCCCATCCGATGTGGGATACTTGGCGTGGCAACTTCTGCGAGCCACTGGCATATGCAGTTGCCGAAGTGCAGCAAAGAGGCTACAGGGCGATCCCTTATCCCGTATTCCGTGCGCTCAGAACGCCTTGGTATGCGCCACAACTGGGAGATGACATTGCATGAAAATCCCATCAGTTCCCAAAGCACGCAAACTCAACTCGCTTTCGCCCAGCCTTTACGAGGCATTACTGGTCTGCAAGGCAAGAGCAGCCTGGATTGCTTTCGGAGAGAAGGGCGCGATGCCTGGAAGACCGGAGGCTATTCTCGGCTCCTGCTTCCACGACGTAATCGCCGCCGCGCACAAAGGAACCCTGCTGCATGGTGGCGCAGACGTTGAGGAAGAAGCACGGCGGCTCTTCGACTTGAAAGCACAGGAGCGATTTCAGAAGGCTCACGAAACTCTCAGGGCCAAATTTAGAACGAAAGAACATTTGCCTTTCTATCACCTGCAGCGAGCTTCTGCGGCGGCGCTAGCTCGCAAAGTTTCTCCTGAGTCAGGCGTTGAAAATGCGGGTAAGCGGCAGGGACTTCAGCATCCAGCGAGATTGATCGAGCAATCTCTGCAATCCAAAGATGAGATGCTCACCGGTCGCGCAGACCTGATTGATGTGGCTGATAAAGTGGTGGTGGATTACAAAACCCGACAAGAAATTCCGGGGCAGTCCGAAGAAGTCACTGACAGGGAGAAGCGTCAGTTACGCCTGTATGCATATCTAGCCGGTCAGAATGGAATAACTGTCGAGCGCGGGGTGGTTGCGTTGGCGAGCGGTCGTAAATTATCGGTCGATCTGACTGAGGCACAGGTGAACGCGGAAGCCGATGCTGCAAGAGCAGCACTGAGCCGCTATAACGCTGTCGTCGCTGAGCAATCTGATTTTGAGGAATTGGCACAAGCATCGCCGATCAATTGCCAGTACTGTCCCAGCATGATTTTGTGTTCTCGCTTCTGGCAGACGGCGAAACCTTCTTGGGAAGAACAAGTAGGCAAACATTTGTCGGGCCGTATAGTTTCAATCACCCGAGCGCAACTTCAAGGAGTAGAACTCGTCACCCTGAAGCTGGATGAGGTTTCAAGCACTTTTGCAATTGGCAAGGAGGTGATGTTGGAGCAAGTTCCTGAGCAATGGATAATCCGCGACGATGACGCGCCGCTTTTAGAAGGATCCCTGATTCGGGTGACTCACGTTCAAGTGGCTGTCAGCACTGCAGAACAGACGGTCCTGAGACTTAATCGGGCTAAGACCGAAGTGTGGATGTTGACTCCCCATCACCATCAAGTTGACAGCTAATTCTCAACTTATTGTTGCGATCAAAAGAATATGACTTATTCGAGGAGGCGATGTTGGCTGAACGCAATCTTCTGGGAATCATCGAGAGAGTTATAGATAGCCAAGCCGGATATCCGCAAAACAGATTTGCCCTATTGCGTCCTATTTACCGGCTTTCTTCAGACCGATTTGAGTGGAAAGAAATCAATGATCCTGAATATGACTTCCCCAACCGAGGATTTGTGACTTGGTTGTTGCCACCGAGCGGGCAGGCGGAGGGCTTTGAGGAATCGGTCTACGAGTTTGCTATTACGGAAAGTCCGACTTTTGACCGCGACAATTCACGTCATGATCAGTACCGTGTTACCCCCTCGATACTCCCGCAACGTTCTCGCGAATTGATTGACCTATCAATTGGGAATAAACCGTTTATCTCAGAAAATGTCCGAAAAAAGCTCACGGAAGAAGGCCTCCAACTTAATTTTATTCCTCCGCCTCAAGTTTATTTGCTGGTCGATGAAAACACCTTGGTTGGCCCAGTTAAACTCACCGAGAATGACCGCAGATGGTTTGCTGACGAGCAGTTCCTTGAAGGAAGGTTGATTGACGTATATTCCTTCTCAAAGAAGAAAATAGTTAGACTCGTTATTGGCGAGGTTCTCCGCTATATGATCCCGCCTGGAGTCATCATCGAGAATAAACAAGCCTCGCTAGATTGGGCGGCGGATGATGTATTGATTAAGCGGGTGTTGAAATGGGTGAGCGATCAAAACTTTACCGCCGATTCAATTAACCTAACCAGAAATGGAATCGCGCGCGCGGGAACGCTCGTTGCAGGTGGGCAAGCCGACCAGCAAAGACGACAGCAGTATGACCGCGCACTTGGCCTGTTGGATAATCTGGAGCGAAATCAGCAACTCTCCCTGATGCTGCAGAACACAGTTCTTAACTTGCCCGCTGTCGTTAGCCGTATCAATGCTGAGATAGAAGAGGAGAAACGTAAAGCACGCTCACAGATTAAGTCTGACCTATCGAACGAAATAGCCGAGGCTGAGGCGTTGAGAATAGAGAAGGCAACTCTTGATGAAGAGATCAGACAAATCGAGTTGCGCTTGGATGAACAGCGGAAAGCGCTGGAATTTGTCTCCGAAACGGCGAAGGAAACCCTCGAAGAGGTCCTAACCTTGAAGCTGCAGGAACTTAGTGACCGCCCGGAGCAAACGCTGGCTGATATTATGATCTTCCGGGCGGCGCTGGGACCAAATCTGCTGCCAAACCCTACTCCACAACCTCCGATATCTGTTCCTCCTGTGCCAAAGTTGACGCCTCCCGCTTGGCGCGATAATGCCAATCTCATCCGAGACAAGGAAGAGTTTTGGGAGCGTCTGAAAGACAAATTCGCAAACCAGGGACTCAGCAACAATCTGGCACGACAACTTCATAGCGTTCTCTGCGCAGGGTTAATGCCTGTGCTGGCAGGTGGCGAATCCTACGATGTGCTCAAGCTTTATTCATTCTGTGCGGCAGGTGGACGGGTACTTTGGATTCCTGTCTCTCCCGCAACCATTGAACCATCAGACTTGCTGGGGAAAGTAGATTATCACAGTGGTCGTTTTGACCCTCACCCAAATAGATTAGTTGATTTGCTCATTCATGCCGCCGTCACTGACGATATATTTATGGTTGTTCTTGATGGGATTAATCGTGCATCAGTTGATTCTTATTTGAATCCACTGCTCGCACTTTACGAAGATATTCAGTCAGGGAACGTGCAGCCACGGTCACTCTCTCTGCTTCACCCGCGCCATGCTGATCCCGCCGATCCATATAGTCTTGCAGTGAATCTGACTTGGAGGCCAAATGTTCTTTTAGCCGGCATTTGGGCGGATGGTATTATTGGAAGCCTGACGCCGCCATCATTCTGGAAACAAGCCATCTTTATTCCCACCGATCAAAGAGACACAGACGGCAAATCGCTTGCCCCAAAGAAATCTCCGGCGGGGGAGTGTTCAGCAGTTTCTTTCGATATGTGGAATAGCTGGAAGCAAATCGAGGAGAGTGCAAAGGAGAACCCTTTGGAAAAAATCAAGGAGCTTACTGCCAGGCTCGACGGTGAAAACATAACTTTGGGCAGAAAATTGCTTTCAAACTATAGCGCCGTTTCCCAAGCAATAGCCGGGTGTGGCGCAAGCGCAGAAGCGGCCAGTGAGGAGGCCAAGAAGTTGTGTTTTGTTCCTTGGCTAGTCGCCGAAGGAAGGGAACAACTTTTAGGAGAAGGTGACCCTTTCTTTATCCAACTGGTAAAGCAACACCTGAGTTGAAAGCGGGTAAGCCGCCATACTTTAGTTTCCTACGCGAATGCATCGCCCGACAAGGTTTCTCCGCAAATGGAAGATGACATGGAGCCGAATTCTGAGATAAATGTGCCTCAACGCCTGCATCGCATTACGTCGATACTGTCCGATCAGTATGGCAACCCAACTCTTAACAACAAGCCTGATCCCTTGGACGAAATAGTTTTTATTTTACTTTCCGAAAAGACAGACGAGGCTAAGTACACGGCTGCCTTTGATAATCTCAAAAAGCGCTTTCCTCGATGGGATGATGTTTTAAGCGCGTCGGCTGCCGAAGTCGAAGAGGCCATCAAAATCGCCGGGATGGGTAAGCGTCGGGCAGAATTGTTGCTGCGACTGCTACGGGCAATTAAGGAAAGATATGGAAGACTCGACCTATCCGCACTGTCCTCCGTGACGCCGACCGAAGCGGAGACGGAACTACTCAAACTGCCAGGTGTGGGGCGAAAAGCAGCCCGTTGCGTGCTTCTCTATTGTTTCGATATTCCAGTTTTACCTGTTGACATTCATACCTATAGGCTGGCGGTGCGGCTCGGCATTCTCTCTCGCAGAGTTTCTTACGAAGAATCGCACACCGCACTACCGCAACTTATCTCCCCAAGTCTGCGCCGCCGCTTCCACGTCAATGCGGTCGCGCACGGACGGGAACGATGCTTCGCGCGTAGCCCTAAATGTGACGGCTGCCCACTAGCAGAATTCTGCTCTCACCCACAGGCTGTGAAGCCGCTGCCAATTGACGTCCGGCCAGACCCAATTGCGATTGACCTGTTTGCGGGAGGAGGAGGGCTCAGCCTGGGCTTTCAGAAAGCGGGCTTCCACGTTGCGCAGGCCGTCGAGAAGGATACCAAAGCAGCAGCTACCTATCACCACAACCATCCTGAAGCGGACATGATTGAAAATGATGTAGACAACCTCGATCCCGCCTCGTGTTTGCAACGCATCGGACTGCGCACTGGGGACGTGACAGTTTTGATCGGCGGGGTTCCCTGTCAGGGATTCTCAGAATCGAACCGCCGTACTAGAAATTCTAGCAACCCCAGTAATCACCTTTACAAGAAGTTCATTCAGTTTGTGAGCGTGATGCGTCCGGCTTGGTTCGTTCTTGAGAATGTAGCTGGTCTGCGCACGATGGAGCGCGGAGTAATTCTACAGCGCATTATCGAAGAGTGCTCCGCGCTTGGCTACAAAGTTGAGTGGAAAGAATTAAACGCGGTGGAGTATGGCGTTCCTCAGGCTCGCCGCCGAATTTTTATCGTTGGCAATCGGGTCAACGCGCCAATCGTATTTCCCGAACCGACTCACGGCAGGGAATGCAAAGCATTTGTAACAGTTCGACAAGCCATCAGCGATCTTCCGCGCCTGGAAAACGGGGCCAATGTTGATCGCCTTGGATACGCGAAGAGGGGCCGAGAATTGAGTAACTACCAGCGTCGCATGCGAGCGTCAATGAGCAGAACTGCTGAAGTCCAAGGAAATTTGGTCACTAAAAGCTCGGACATTATCATCCAGCGATATAGACACATCGGTACAGGAGAAAATTGGGAAGCTATACCGTCCAACCTGATGACTAACTATGAAGATGTATCGCGTTGTCATACAGGTATCTACCATAGGTTGGAATGGGACGCACCTGCGAAGGTCATTGGTAATTTCCGCAAAAACATGCTGATTCATCCGCAGCAGCAGCGAGGTCTTTCCATTAGAGAGGCAGCGCGTCTTCAATCATTTCCCGACAACTACGAATTCTTGGGATCTATAGGCTATCAACAGCAACAGGTAGCAGATGCAGTTCCACCACTTTTAGCAGAAGCAGTGGCAAATTGCATTCGATGGGCGTAAGGGGCTATTCGGATTCAGGGCACATCACGGCTTGCAGTTCAAAACGTCTACCACTTTAAGCTTGAATTCCTGGCTGAGATGGCTGAACCATCGTTGGACGCTGATTGAAGTAATAGGCAGTTTCCGTAGCGAGGCATCGTCAATCCCTTTCGCGCCTCTATCCCAAACGGCTACGCGCGTAGTTGCGAGCGATCCTTCCCTACGCCACCGGCCTGCAATCAACGCTGCCAGCCGCAAACAGACTGCAGCGTTCGTGTGATAATCCTGATCGAAGGCAATCAGAACGAGCCGTCCCCGGGTCAGTTCGATCAAGGCTTTGTGGTTGGCCGATACGCCAGCGGTCGCCACGATGTGAAGGTCAGGACGTAAGACAAAAAGCGCATCAGCCTTGAGCGCTCCCTCGACAATCACAATCTGTTCACCTTCTGCAAAATCCGAAAGGCGAAAAGTGAAATGAAGTGGGCTGCCGGAGCCAATGCCGTAGGGCATTCCGGCTGAAGAGAGCCAGCAATATCGCAGTCCCTTCTTTTTCGTTCCGGGACACCGCATCTGACAAGCCTGAATCCGTCCTTCAGTGTCTCGCACGGGAATTAGCAATCTGGGCGCGTAATAATCCGTCGGCTTCCATAGGTGAACGCCTTGGGCATCTTCCCAAAATCCAGGAACGCCTCGCAGCCAGTCAGGAATTTGAAACTGACTCTTTCCATCTTTCAGAAGCTGCCGGACGAGCCGATTGCGCTCATCGAACGAAGGAGGCAGGCCTCCATAGTTGTCGAAATGCCTTGCCTTGAACCCGCGCGGAAGCAATCCCTTCTCTGCGGCAATGAGCGATTCGTAGTAATTGGTAGCAGGGCTGAGACGGATAAGCGATGAATAGACGAAATCGCGGAGTTCAATCAGCGCGAGCGGAGACTGCGGAAACACTTCGACAATTTTTGTTTGAATGGGAAATAGCCTTCGAGTCTGGCTCTCATCTTCTTCGTGAGCATAGATCGCCCCTCCGTGACGATTGATCTTGCGCGCGCCATCTCTCACCCGCATACAAATCGAGATTCGCTCGTCGCTTGTATACGAACACCAATCGGGCTTGCCGCAAATCAGGCAGGGGCGTCGGCGATTGACGCGGCAAAATCCAGTGGAAGTTGAAGTGGACATGGCCGCGCTGCCATCCGCGCCATTTTCGATCATCTTTTAGTTTATCGTCGAGCAGGTCTTGAGCCGCGAGGCTGAAGAGTATAGGGTCGAAAAGTGTGCCTCGCTGGTCATGCGGGAGCTGATTGCAGACAGCGTCAATATTCACCCAGGTGAGAAGGGGGGATACGCGATCACGGATGAGAAAGCGAAGAATTCAGCAGAGGGTGTGAGCACTGGCGGAAGCAGTGGCGAAGTCAGATATGATCAAAAAGAGTATTTGAAGAAGTTGAAAGCCGCCACTGAAGAAGTGAAGTAAAAAAGTCGTTGACTCTGGCAATTGCCCTAATTAGACTCCGGCCCGCTGTAGAGACGTTGAGTCTACAGCCACAAGCCTCTGCATCAAGTCGGCCCCTTCCCTAAGTAATGCCACGGTTAAAACTCGTCTCGACCTATGAATAGTAAAAAGAGTCAAAATACAAAACGAGGGACTTCCGAGACGGCAAGTAAGTCTGCTGGCTCAGACTCATCAAATAAAGTCAGCCCTGAAGACCTCTGGTCTGCATGCTCAGTCAAGTCCATCGGTGTCGGGCAAGCAACTATCCTTCTCTATGAAGTCCCAATCGATTCTTCGACGTTTGGGGTTTCAGTATCGGAAAAACTGCAAGATCATTACATTGCGGAAAAGTTTCTGAGAAAACATGGTCATGAGAAGATGGCTGACTGGCTAAAGGAGAAAATCCCTTCAGACAAGAAAAGTCGTTCGGGCGAACTTGGGGAAATTCTAGCCACAGAATTTGTCAATTCTAGTCGCCTTCCATTTGAAGTTCCCATACATCGCCTTGTTTGGAAAGATGGTCGAGAATTAGCGATGCGCGGTGAAGACCTCGTGGGTTTTCATTTCAACTCAAAACCGTTGGGCTTTCTCAAAGGAGAGGCCAAAAGCCGCAAATCACTTAGTGCTGCAGTTGTTGCTGAAGCGCGGGTTTCGCTTAAAAAGAATGACGGTCTACCACTTGCTCATACTCTCAGCTACATCACTGAACGTCTTTTTGAAGCCGATGAAGACGAAAAGGCTGGCGTTATAGAACGGTATGTACGTGAGCGTTTGCCAAACCCTTCTCAGGTGTCCCATCTGATTTTTACATTTTCTCAAAATGATCCATCAGAATTCCTTCAAAATGACGCGAAGCAAGCGTGCAACCCAATCAAGCATTACGCTGTTGGTTTGAGGGCTTCAGATCACCAAGGTCTAATAAAAGAGATTTACACGAAGGCAATAAATGGCTGAATCCGCAGAACAAGTTCTGGACAAAATTCTCGCTTCCATTGAACCTGGTTATCGAAGTCGGCTGACGGCCAGAGGTATGGCTCGTGCGATGGTATGGAGAAAGGGGGAACTTCCTGCTGCAAATGAGAATTTAGGGCTACGGCTATCAGAGGAACTGCTTTCTTATGGCTATGGGCTGCTTCGTCTTGCGCTCAAAGCCAGGGAGTTGGAAGTGACAGATGAGGCCGTTATGAGGGCATTTGAACTTGCCGCAACATCCCTTGAATCGGTAGTAAAAAATGGCGATCCCGCAGATGAATCTCGTGGATTTTACCGAGTAACAGCCGCCGCCGCCTATCATCTTGGCCGGTTCTCCGCTAGGGCGTACAGTCTATTGAATCAGTCTTTATCTGATGCCAATGTTTCCGATATCGAACATGCGCTCAGTTTGCTCATCCTAAGAAGGCTTGATGATTTATATGATTTGACCCTGGCGCATATACAAACACGTGAAAACTCTGACGACAGGTTGATGGAAAGGATTCTCGATGATCAAAGTGCCATTGATATTGACGACGCTCTTGTTGTTTGTCTGACCGAGAACTATTTGCGTGGGCTTGCGGCATTTGTTTTCACCGTCCGAACTGGGGATGAGGTCGGCCTGGAAGTAACGAGAGAAAGACTACTTGATGGAGAGGCTCTGGCGTTTAAGATGGGGTTTGTTCCAATTTGGTGGATATATCGGCTGACAAGATTTCTCATTGATGATCTCTGGCAGCAGAGCATGCATCAGCTATTACCAAAAGAATCAGACGACTCATCACGTTGGCCAGAACTACGCGAAATGTTTCTCTCCTCCTTAGCAGCGCGATCCACGGCTGAAGTTGAGCTGTGGCCTTCCCAATTAGAGATTGCATCACGCGTTTTAGATGATAACGATGACATCATCGCGTCCCTTCCAACCAGTGCCGGCAAAACTCGCATAGCTGAACTTTGCATCTTAAGAACACTCGCCAAACAAGAGAGGGTAGTGTTCATAACACCTCTACGCTCATTGTCTGCGCAGACCGAACGCACGTTGAGACGTTCCTTCTCATCGCTCGGCTTCGACGTTTCCTCATTATATGGAAGCACAGGTAGTTCGGCTTTCGACACAGACAGCCTTGCCAGTCGCTCAATTGTAGTGAGTACACCAGAAAAATTGGACTTCGCTCTACGCAATAATCCTGGGTTGCTAGACGATGTCGGGCTGGTTGTTTTAGATGAAGGGCACATGCTTGGCCCATCGGAAAGAGAAGTGCGCTACGAGGTATTGGTGCAGAGATTGTTACGCAGGCCAGACGCATCGAATCGCCGCTTAGTTTGCCTGTCAGCGATGCTACCAACCGGGGATGAGATGAACGACTTTGTTTCGTGGATTCGCTCCGATGAGCCAGGAGAGCCGATCAGAAACGAATGGCGACCTACGCGCCTCAATTTCGGGGAGATTACTTGGGGTCATGACCATGCTCGCTACGATTTGCGGATAGAAGACGAAGCACCGTTTATCCCTCGCTTTATCGAAAGAAAGGAAAGGATCGGGCCCCGTGGCGGAATAAAACAATTTCCTTCGACTCAGAGCGACCTAGCGCTCGCTTCTGCGTGGAAACTTGTGGACGAAGGATTATCTGTGCTTATTTATTGCCCACAAAAAACTTCTGTTGAGGCCTTGGCGAAACGCATTATTGAGGCAGTAAAGCTGGGCTTCCTTGCCAGCTTGCCACACGAAAATCCTTTTGACCGGCAAAGAGCGCTTGATGTTGGTAATGAATGGTTGGGGGCTGACCATGCAGTGGTTAAATGCTTAGAGTTGGGAGTCGCCATTCACCACGCATCACTCCCGCGCCCTTTTCTCCGCGAGATTGACGTATTACTTCAGCAAAGACAGATAAAACTGGTCATTGCGTCTCCAACTTTAGCCCGTGGCCTGAATCTTTCGGCAAGCTGCGTTCTATTTCAGTCATTCAGCCGGTTTAACCAAGTATCGGGAAAACGTGAACTTATTTCGCCAGAAGAATTTGCAAATGTCGCAGGCAGAGCAGGCAGAGCGTTTGTGGACGTGGATGGGCAAGTTCTCGGAGTGTGCTTCACACGTGAGCAACTCATTGAATGGAAGCAATTGCTCAAACATCAGGAAGAGCGGAAGCTGGATAGCGGCCTAATAAAATTAGTTGGGCAACTCTGGAACCGCTTTAGACACAAGCTACCCGCCAAAGAAGATTCGATCGAATACGTCCTCAATAACAGCCTGATATGGGAAGCCCCCACCCAAAATGAAGATGACCTAAAAGCTTGGCAACGTGATCTCGCTATCCTTGATACAGCATTACTTTCGTTAATTGGTGATCAAGATTGTAATGCTGACGATATCGCTTTGACACTTGATTCAGTTTTAGCATCTTCTTTCTTGCGAAAGAGGCTCCAGCGAAGAAAGGAGATTACACAGCAGCGTGTTAATGCTGTTTTGGAGTCTAGGGCTAAACACATTTGGGCAAATAGCACTCCTAAGCAACGTAAAGGCTACTTTTTTTCTGGCCTTGGGCTGAATGCGGGTCGCTTTCTCGATGAGCAGGCACTTCAATTGAATGCTGCTGTCCTCAAGGCAGAACAGGCGATTCGCGCAAGGGATGAGGATGCGTGCATATCGTCGCTACTGGAAGTCGCCAAGATAGTTTACACAAAAGAGCCTTTTGAGCCTCGGAAGCTCCCAGGGAATTGGGAACAGATCGTCGAGGGGTGGTTACGAGGGGCAAGAATGTCAATTCTCCGAAAACTCTCAGACGATGCGGTGACGTTCATTGAGGATGGATTAGTGTATCGCTTGGTTTGGGCGATAGAAGCTATCCGCGTAAGGTCTCGTGCCAATGAAGAGCAACTTTTTGATGAGCAGCCGAGCCCATTGGGAGCCGCAATTGAGACTGGCACAGTTTCTATCCCAGTCTCAATTCTCTTGCAGGCTGGATTGTCATCGCGAATTGCAGCAATGAAAGCCCTGGAAGACTATCCTGCTTGGTTCGAAACGCTTTTTGATATGCAGGTCTGGCTTTCTTCAGAGGAAATTCGAGCAGCGACTAGTTCACCTGATTGGCCGACAAGCGAGACAAGTGTGATCTGGAAAGATTTCGTGAATCAGCAACGCTCCGCTTCCCGAAGGCCTCAGGGTCTTCATAAAAGGTTCTTGCGGGCAACTTTTATCGCTGGGTCAAATGCTTTAGAGATTGGTTCCCCTGTGCTTATTCTCAACCAACAAACTGGCGAACAACCGACAATTTACTCACCTGATCTGCAACTTCTGGGAACTGTACATATGGGGGTCCTTAAGCTGAATAATGGCTGGGTTATCGGTCAGGTCGAAAGCCAGACCAGCGTGAGAATTCAATTAGTTGGCCCGGTGAAGTTGCGGCCCAAGCCCAAATTTAGCTCTAAAGCCAAACATTGAACGAGTGTAGGTGTGATAAGGCAATCTAGTAATTGGGCGTTGCCGCTATCTACTTTTGCTTGGCAAATGCCTGCACTGGCATTTCACCCATTCCCGTTTCAGCCAGCTTATCGGGCGAAGGGATGGCGGGCAGACCGCCGATGGCTTCGTCATCCATAGCTTTTCCTTTCCAACTGCGCAGCCATTCCGGCGATAGAACCAGAAAGAAGGATGAGGCGTAATGTCGCTGCCGCCCCGTTGGCAAAGCCCAGATCGCGCAGGTGTGGTCATTTACCTTAGTGTAGAAATAGTAATAGTTCTTTGTGCGGGCCTGTTTGCCTTCGCTGCCGTAATCCGGCGCTGGTTTGGTATGCCAGATCAGATTATTGATCTCGACGAAGGTGCTGGGAAAGTGTCCGGTCTTTGCGTGGTAAATGCGAAGGTCTTTGGTGAGCTTTTCGATCTGCGGCTGCGGCATATTTATCTGCCAGTCGCGAAAGAGCGTGTAAACGTGCCAGCCATAGCTGCCGACGGCGAGGATCGCGCAAATGGCCAGGATTAGATACGTGGCTTTCAACTTGTTCAACTTCAATTCAGGTTTCGGCATCGCTTACCTCCCCTCGCGCGAGCCTGAATCAAAGAGCGGCATCTGCTCTTCGTCCAATGAAATCGGATCGTACTCCGGTTCAAATCTCAACTCTTGCTGGGCCGAAGGCTTTGAACTGGCCATCGCGCGCGCGGCCTCCCAGCGTGAAGGTTTTGGTTTTGATGGTTGTTGCCTTGGCGGCCTTTCTGTCTCAGGTTCTTTGTGATGCCTGGTCACTGCCTGAGTGATCGAAGGTTCCGTTGATTCGTTAGTTAGCGGCGTGAAGTGCAACTCCGCATCATCCACGCGTTGGAAACACATCTCACGCTCGGACAAAGGAGGGTTCTCGTTCCTAGCAAATTTCGGATAGGTCAGGCGCAATGGCGGTGCGTTGCTGATGATAGCGATGGCTTGTTTGTATTTGGTCATCTGTCTGATTTCTCCCGCGTCCATCAGTGGCCGCCCGACTTCAGTGGTTCGCTCTGAATCGAATTTGTTGCCCTCGCGCACATCGGTCAGGCTGGCTTGTAGAACAGTCGTCGTGCCTAGCCTGCGCGAAGCGTATTCCGCCGTGCGTTGATCTACGCCGGGAAGAAAGACCATCGCGCCAACCGAACCAAGCACCGCATCGCCGCCATCCGTTCCATACTGGCTGTAAAGCTGCGCGATATTTTGGTAGCCGAGCGCGTAGGTCATCCGCCGCCCGCGCCCTACGCCAAGCGCAGCCGGAAGATCAGGAATGTGGATGTTGCCGATTTCGTCCAGATTGAATAGCACTGGCGCGGAAGCCTCGCTTATTTCGCCATTCCGCAAGCAATCGTTGGCAAGGCCGAAGAAGGTGGACAGCACCCGCTTGTAGCGTTCCGCATCGCCTTCGGGCACGATCATGAAGATCGCCGTACCAGCCTGCCGGAGTGCGGTGAAGTCAACGAATCTGACTCCACGCGCGGCCATCGGATTCGTGATCGGCGAAGAGATTGCCATCATATTCGGCGTAGAGAAATCGGCGCACGCTACGCCCAAACCAATCAGCACACCGGCCTGAAGCTTCGGCTCGACCTTGCTGAACATTCCCCAGTAGAGCGGCACTTTCGGGTCAGCCGATTTCATCATCTGTTCGTTGAGTTGCTGAAGCGACAGCGTTGAGATCAACTCCTGAATCATATGCGGCGCCGGGCGCGCGTGCAGTTGATTCAATTGCAGCAGGATGGCCGTCAGCGCAGCCTTCTCCGCTTCCTTCCAAAATGGATCGGCCGTCGAACGCCGGCTTTGTTCTGAATCCAGAATCATCGTTGCGACTTTGTGCGCGTACTCTGCGTCGTTCTTGCAGGCGGGCAGGAAGTTCCAACGATCCGTCCGTTCCGGCTTTTGCAGATCAATCCGATAGACGTTGCGGAACAGGTACGCCGTCTGGTCGTAGAGTTCGCCTTTCGGATCGAGCACGATCACTGATCCGGTGCCCGCCCAAGCGCGCTGCCAGGTGATGAAGAACGTGGATGATTTGCCGGAGCGCGGCGGGCCGAACATTGCCAGGTGACATGTTGAATGCTCCGGGCCGAGCACGACGTTGTGCTTTCTCCCAAATCCTCCCAGTAACAGCGTGAATGGCGGAAGCGGTTCGTCCTTACGCAGCGCTAATTTCAAATCCTTCAGCGTTTGAACATCAGCCCAGAGAGCCGACCCATATGTCACTCGTTGATGGTAGTTGTAATAAGGCAGCCAGAGTTGCGCGGCCTCGATCCAGGAGATAAGCACGGCGGTGATTCCCAAACAGTGCGCGGCGATTTCAATTTCGATCCTGAGGGCAAGCCAGAGCGCCGATTTCCATAAAAGCCATGCGGAAAGAAAACCTGAAACAATCAGCAAGGCCGCTTGGCCGCATATACCCATCAAGTGCAGCACTGCGTGGTAAGCAGGCAGATGTTGAGCCGATGCCGGGCGCGGGATGTGGTATTCGGCGTCAATCCGCTGACAAATTTGCATCAACGATTTCGGCTGTCGCTGCCACCACTGGCGGAATTGACTCAGGCTATTTGTCGGCATACTGGCTCGCCCACAGGTTGAGAGAGTCAATCTCTTGCGGGGTGAATTGGCGTTCCCGCAATGGCTCGATGCTCCAATTCAATGCCGCGACCTCTGCGGGCGAGGCAAACGGCTCAGGCAGTTTGACGCCTTCTGTTCTCTTCGCCACAAGCAGCAACGCGCCGGAATTGTCATCGCCACCTGTCGAAAGCCGCGTGATCAGTGCCGGGCCGTCGAGTTGCTCACGGCCAATCGAGACAACTTCCAATCCCAGCGGCTGCGGGCGAAAACGCACATAGATCGTTGCGTGATCGGAAGTCAGCACACCCTTACTTGCAGTTCGATGGATGCCAGGAGGAAAGAGATTACGCGCAAACATCAGGTCTAACAGTGCATCAACGCTTGTGATGCTTCGGTTGCTCATTTGCTCGTTGACGGCAAGCAGCGCCACCCCCATCAACACACCGGTTGCTTCGCGTACTCGCAAAGCCATTCGAGCCACTTCGCCATCTGGCAGGCTCGACGCACTGGGTGTTTGTGATGATGTTGATGTGGAAGTCTCAATCGTTGGGTCGGCAATTTCCACGCGAGCTTTGACGCGATAGCTCCGCGCGTTTAGCCAACCTACCAGCAGCATTCCGGCAAATACGATTACTACCGTCGCCATAACGATGAGCGGCGGCGATGGACGCCAACGCTTTCTTTGGGTTTTCATACGGTGTTCTCCTCAAGTTCACCAATCCAGGCATCAATTTCTACATTCGGCGCTTCCATAATCGCTTCAACTCGCGCCAGCGACTTACGCAGGTTCTCCAAATCCAGATGCCGCTTGGCCAGAAAGCAGAGATGCGATTCAATCTCGTGGATGCTCAAGTCTTGATGCCCGGCATTGGCGAGTGTGCGCATCAAGGTGATGGATTCACGCAAGCCCGGTTTATCAACGATCCCCGGCAAGCCGCGAATTGCATTGATGAGTTTGACCATCTTCAGAAGCATCAGGCGCGGCGCTTGCGGACATCTTGTCCTCAGAATGCCTGCCTCTTCGCGCAGCGTTGGCGCGGGTAGCCAACTGTAAAGACAGCGCGAACGCATCGGTGAAGACAGGTCGTGGCGTTGATCGTTCGAGAGCAGAATCACAACAGGCCAGCGTGCCTGGTCGCGCATGCCGATTTCGCCATAACGCGGGATGTGGGCATAGCCACGCGCGAAAAGCTGCAACAACATGTCCTCAATCTTTTCGCTCACCTTGTCGAACTCGTCGCAGATCAGAATCGGAATGACATGATCCTGCGCCGCTCGTTCATAAGCGGCGAGTGCTTCGCCAAGAATCAAAAACTCGCGCGTCCATTGCCCGGCGCGCGCTTCGTCAAAGCCTTGTCCCATCGCTACGGCCTGTCGCACCGACTGTGTTTGCGCCTCACTGTCCCAGCCATAGAGCACATCCGCGAGTGTGAGACCTTCCATCCCTTGCAGGTAAAAGACCGGCAAGTTGCAGGCTTCGGCAAGGCTTTCAGCCAACGCCGTCTTCCCGCCACCACGAGGCCCTTCTATCAGCCAGGGCAAACCGCTCCGTAGGACGTGGGATAGATCGCGGAGCATTCCACGCTGAATGACGTAGCCTGTGGTGTGCAGTAAATCGGCAATGGCTTGCACACCATTTTCGACCATGAGAATGCGCGGATTGATGACCGGCAGATTCGGATCGTTCGCTTGCATTCGGGTTCACGGCTTTCGCGCTTCAATTTCGTTGAGTACCGCCTGCGCCACCCGTTGCAGTTCAGGACTCATTCTCGACAACGCCGCTCGAATGCGAGCCGGGTCAGCTTCCGTCATCAATTCGGCAAGTTCGTCGTCGCTCAGATTTCCATTTTTCACGCCAGCCTCGGCTAGATGCGGATTTGAGACTTCAGATTCTGGCAGCGTCGTAACTAATACAAATCCAACGGTCCCGGCAGAGACTTCGACAAAGTTGCGATTCTGATCTGATTGACCGTTGGCCCCGGTTGCAGAGCGGTAAGTCCCATAAGGATCGGTGGCGACAATCACCGCTGAGCTACGGCGATTCAAAATGCTTGTGCCAATTTGTAACCCGGCCTGTGCCGCGCGGTCTAAGACTTTCCCCCATACAGGCGATACCTGCCGCTGTTTTCCGCGCAAGCCCGCGCCGCCATCATTTCCGAGGGCTTCTCCTTCGAGCTTGGTGAACGCTTGAGAGTTGGGATCAATGTATCCCTTGATCTGCAGATAAGCGCGATCCAGATTGCCTCCAACCACGTTGCCGATGAAGACCGTTCCTCGCTTGAGTTGCCAGTGTTCTGTTTTGAGATCGCGAACAAGCTCCAGCCTGGCCAGCGACCCAATGCGCAACGTGTAAAGCACACCCATCAAGCGAACCGGCAACATCGCGCCAAAGCTCGGTTTTGGTATTCGTCTGATCAAGCGGGTCTGTTGATCACCATCAGATTTTTGGTTGGCTGTTTTACTGGCTTGGGTCTTTGGGGAAAAATCAGGTGAAGTCGTCTTTATCACAGCTCCCGCGCTTTCCGCTGAAGTGGCTGTCGCAGCGTATCGGATTGACCGCACATAGTTGGATTTGGACAGTGCTCCGGCAGTTGAGGCCGCTGGCGGCTGCGCGACGGCGTTCGCCTTTGCAAGGGGATCAACCACCTGGCCATTCTGCTTGGGATCATTCGGCCTTTTGGCCAACAGCGCTTCTGGCGGCGGTGCAAGAGTCGCGGAAATGCCGGATTGGATTGGCGCGGCAACCTTCTCACTATTAGTTTCTGATACCACAATCTTCGGCGGTTGCCCCGGAGCAATGTTCGCAACTTCAGCGCTTGGCGAAGGGATCGTGACTGGACCAGTCAATGAACCGCTGATTGAGTCAAACGCAGCTTGTTTGATGTCTTCTCCGCTCGATACTTTCTCTGTCAGCTTTTTATTCGCCTTGAGTTCAACGGTATTTTCCCGCATAAGGTAATAAGCGACGAAGCCACTGATTGTCGCCAGGATCAAAAGCGCCAACAGCGACACCACGAACCGTTTGCGACGGCTTCCGCGCGTCTTCTCCTGTGGAAGTTTGATACCCTCATCAAGTTCGGACAGGCTCGGCGGCTTTTCCTGATTTGTCTGATCATCATTTCGATTCTCATTCATTGCTCAATCCTCCTATCGCTTGCCCATTGTTAATTCCATCGTGACGGGTTCATCTGCGGCATTGATCTGTGCTACAGCGACACCGAGTCGCTGCTTTGCCCCGATCACTGGTGCCTCGTAGGTGATGAAATAATGTACGGTCTGTTTTGGCGCGATCATTCCATCCGTGACTGAACTATTGACCTTCAAGCGTGTGACCGGCTCAAACTGGAGGACGCGCCCTTTGTCGTCCAGTGTTTGAATTTGTAATTCAGGATGGCCGGGCACGATCTTGACCGGCGCATCCAACATGTTCCGGACTGTCACTGCGACTTGTTGATGATTGGCGTCAACGATGCGCGACTGAATCGCAATCTTCAGCCCGTGCTGAGACTTGCTCCATTTTTCTTTGCCTTTAGGGAAGACATCTTCAACGCGGACGTTCTGGGTTTCTGTCGTTTTCTTTGGTGTCTCTCCATTTGGAGGACTTGAAGCCTGCGGCTGTTCTTTTTGCGTGGAGGGGATGCTTGCCGGCGGATTTTGTGCTGGTGGTTGAGGCGGTGGATCCGTCGGAATTCGGATTGACGAAACCGGCTGCTTGCCTGTTGCATTAGTGTCCCGCCTGTCCAGGTTGATTGCTAGCCCCGCCGCTCGTCTGGCGTTGGCAATGGCGTCACGGTCATACATCACCACGCAGCGATGCGCATTCCGCTCGATGTTGTTCACCGGGTAGAGGAGAAACGTCACGACCATCCCGGAATTCATTTGCACAATGATCGAGGTTGCAGGTGACAACGCTTTTACGCCTTCCGGGGATAGGACAAATCCGCTGCCCGCACGAATCACGAAGAAACGATCCGTTTCCTTTGTCGGCGAATCCTCAATCGTTACCAGGTCGGGGTTGCCGGGATTGATTGCAAAGAAGCGATCGCTGGCGGGAAACTCCACCAACGCAACGCCGTTCTGCGCCAAGCCCAACCGAATGATCGGATTTTCGTTGCCTCGCACCATTATGCTGACTTCGCCTGACAGGTATTGCGGCAAAGGATTGTTGATGACCGCAACTGGCGGGACCGGAGTTGTTTTCTTCTGCTGTTTCTGCCGTTTCTCGCGCCGTGATTGCGCGGCTATCGGCAAAGACAGCGATGAGCTTGCCAGGGCCAGCGCGAGCGACGCGCCAATGATTCGAGTCCATTTGTTCATCACTTTATCTCCTAAAGGTTGATGCTAGGTTGTCAATTCAGTTCCTTGTAATCAATCGCCGCGACCAGAAAGCCCGTGCGCCGATTGGCGTCGTTGCGCCCAGCCGGGTCAGCCACAAGCTTGACGGTCAATTGCAACTGCTTCGTCTCTTGCAGATTCGAGTTATTGATTACTTTGGTGATTTCCTGTTTGCCGATCACCCGCAAGGTGAAAGGGTCGAGCCTGTCAGTTGAGACATCCTGCGCTGACCAGATTGCCTGCCAGGACTCCGCACGTTGTTTTTCAAGGATGTGCTGCTCTTTCAGGTAGGCCGCGAACTTCGCTGCCGATTGCGGAAGCATCATCTCCAACGCGGCTTTCAAATCGGCTGCGCGCGTGGCGGGATTGACGGCGTAAAGCAAACGCACATATTCGCCGACGAGATATTTCTTGTCGGCGTCGCCCACCCTGTCCGGCATCATCTTTACTGCGTCCGTTTCGCCGAACTCGCGGTTGTTGATCATCAGAACGCGCCCGCTGGAACGATCCACCACGATGCGATCAGGCCGTCGCCAGTATTGCCAGGCATTGCCGAGCGCGCTCAAAGTAAACAGGCAAAGGATGATCAGCAGCGCTGTTAGCAATTGAAAGTTGGTGCGGACATCTGCCGGATCGCGATAGATGACCATTCGCTGTGTTGACCCTGCTGATTCCGAATTGGTTTTTTGTAGGTCGTTTTCACCCCCAGGTTGGCGGTTTGCTAACTGGGGTGCTTCCCAAACTTCATTCATACTGGTCTGTTCTGTCATTGTATTTTTCTCTTTCGGTGAATTAATTGTTCTAAAAGTGCGCTGTTTGATGAAACCTTGTCTGGCTCAGGCAGCGCGATTGAGTGACTTCGACCGTCTTCTTTCAATTCGGGTGCCAGATGAGACCATCCTTTTATTTCGCTCAGTCGCAGTGATTGATGAGTTCTTGAGTCGGGTTTAGTAGTTCGTGGAGGCGAGAGCTTTGGAATTTTGTGGTGCCTTTTTGATACGCGTATGGTGATTTGCTGTTCCTACCAGCGGATTAGTCGCGCGGGAAACCGAAATAGATCGAACGCCTCGTCACTGTTCGCTCTAATTTTCTCTGTTCTTGGTCTTGGCCATTATTTGCACGAATACTTTTGCGAACTGTGTTAAGCGGGGCACTTCGGTCTTCATTGATTGCAAACTGGCCATCTCTCGCTGAAGCAGATTGGTGAGAGGAGGCGAAGGATGCGGCTGAGAGTCTTTCAAGCAATCGCAGCCCATGCGCAACGTACTTTTGCGTCTCGCGATAAGGTGGGATTCCGCCCGTGACGATGCCCTTCGGATTGATAAGGCGTTTCCCGGTGTTGATGGTGCGTCCAGAAAGAAAAGCCTCTACGGTTCCTTCGCCAGAGTTATAAGCAGCCAGAGTCAAATCCGCGCGGTTGCTAAAACGTGCGTTCAGATCACGGACATATCTTGCTGCCGCATCAATTGCCGAAGCCGAGTTGTATGGATCGTTTAATCCATAACGTGAGGCCGTAGCAGGCATGAACTGCATCAACCCGCATGCACCCGCACGGCTCTTTTGCTTCGGGTTAAATCGCGTTTCAAGATATGCGATCACCCAGAGCAGATGCGGATTGATGCCGTGCTTCTTGGCAGCATCAACAATGATCGGCTCAAACTGTCGCGCCCTGCGTATCGCAGCCTCGTCTATCTCAACGCTCTGTCCATAGACGATCCCGTTGCCTGCGCATAACAAAAGCAACAGCAGACTCAATCGAATTGCTTCTCTCAATCTGACCCGACTGATCCATTTCATCATGCGTATTGACTCCGCAAAGTGAATGCCGCGCAGTTTGCAATCTGTTGTGGCCTGAAGTTTGCCAAGCATTCGGACGAGACTGAGAGAAGGCGCTTCCAGCATTTCCCTCAATCAATCTATCAATCAACGAGTAAAGAGGTGAATTTATGAAGTCGTGTTTGAACAGCACGAGCGCACGCGCAGGTGCGCGGATCATCGCCTTCGCACGCATCGTGCAATCCATCGAGCCGGTCGTCGTGATCTTGCTGCTGCTTGCCGCCGCAACCATTGACGCAGTGGCGCAAACCCCTGGTGGCAACATCTTCGGTAGTGATCAACAGGTAGGTAATGCCATTCGAGAGGCAATCAAGTGGGGACGCAATCTGCTCTTCCTGATGGGTGTCGTCTTCGTCGGTTGGGGAGTGGTCAACTTCGGCACCGACAAGCCATCAGCAAAACAGTTTATTGCGGCTATCGGGTGTTTTGCTTTTGGCGGGATCGTGGCGCTCGTCTACTCGATCTCGCAGGGGAACGCGGTGAATCTCGATACGGGCTTTGGGAATTGAGGTGCGGCTATGCAACCGAGACCTGTCAGATCGCAAATTTATTTGCCGGTGCTGCGCTTCGGCATCACTGACGAAGACTGGGGCTTCGTGATCATTGCCGCCATTTTCGGCTATGCGATCCCATTCCTGTTCGGGCTGAAGATTGGAAGCGTCCCGCTTGAGATGGTTGGCTGGATCATCACTATGGGGCTAACAATTCTTACGCTGAACATCATCCGACGTAAAAGCCGCCCCGCGTGGCTGCGACACGTCATACAGGCAAAGGTGCAAGGTGAAATAAGCCGAAGAAAATTGCCGGGTGAAAACGCGCCCGCTTGGCTGAAACAAAATCAAGAAGGTTAATCATGGATGCAAATGCAATAGCACTGACTGCGAGCTGCGCTGCGGCGCTCGGTATGGGTGCCGGGCTGGCCATCAAGCTCGTGCCGGCTTTCCTGGTCGCGCAACGCGACTGGTCAAGATTGCGGTATGTCCCAGCGGCGAGAGTAAACAATGAAAGCAATAACGCGTCACTCTTACGCCCGCTGGGACGTACTCGCAATAATTCCATCGTCGGCTTATACGGCGATGCTCTGCGGCACGCAGACGGATCATTCACTCGCGCCTATCAAGTGGAACTTTGCCCAACTGTCTTCAGCGACGATCTTCTGATGGAGAATCGGTGCGATGCGCTCGCGCGAATGCTTGCCGCTCGCAAACCTGTTGGCACGGTGATTCAGTTCCGCCTGTCAGCAGGTGTTGATCCTGGCCAGGCGCTGTTTAAGCACAATAGTGCTTGTGATTGGAATGGCACTCATCAAGAAGCGGAGTTGTTGCACGACGGTGGAGTGCAACATTATGCGGCGATGGCCTCGCTCGGTTTGTTCCGGCAAACGGTTCTCACCTGCTGGGTGAAAGTCCCAAATCCGAATCGGCGGATAGAGGATCAGTTCCTGCCAACGCTTCGCCGAGAGATTAGCAGGAACGGGCTGAAGAAATTCCCGATAGCTCTGGCCAAAAGCTGGCAGGCAATCTCATCCGAACAGATTGTTCGCAGGATCATCAGCGAGGAGCAGGAAGCGTTTGAAGAAGCGGAGAAGACGTTTCGTCAGATCGAACGCGAATGTCCGCTCAAGTTTACGCCCTTCAGTCGTGACGAACTCTGGGCTGCAACCTTTCTCGGTCACCGGCAGAATGCGACCTCGATTCCAGTACTGCCTGATGACGGCACTGATCTGCGCGAATATCTGTGTGGTGAAACCATTGAATCGAGCGGCCATTACGTGATGCATGGCGCTTGTCCGGCAGCGATGATCTCGATGTTCACGCCGCCACAACCGACCATCGCGGCTGATGCGTTGCGGCTGCTGTGCGTTAACAGCACGCTCAACTTCAGGCACACGATCATCAGCGAATTCGTCTATCCCGACCAGCGACAGGGCATCAAACGTCTTGATCGCCGTATTGGCCAGGTTGGGCGCTCGGCAAACAGCCTGACCGGGAAACACAAGTTGTCCCCCGAAGCGCGTGTCGCGCTGGAAGACCTCTCGTATTTGCGTCAGGACCTCGCAGGAGGTCGTGCGGCACTGACCCAGATGCGTTTCGCCGTAGTCGTTTACGGCACTCCAGCGCGAACGCGCGCCGAGCTTGCGGCATCGCTCAAAGAACTGGATCGAAATTGCGAGCAGGTTATCTCCGAGGTTCGCAAAATCTCCGGTGCTGATGCCGACCGCGAAGAGCCTGCCGCGTTGCGCGTGCTTTATCAGAAAGCGCTTCTGGGTGAAACCGATGCACGGAAGACAGGGCGCGAGATTACCGAAACTACATACTCACTGGCTCCGCTAGTGCCGACCGAATCCGAATGGACGGGCGCTCCGCGACCGCATACGCTGTTTTCTCTGCCAACAGGAAGGCTGATCGGCTTTGATCTCTTTGATCGCCAATTGATCCCATCACCACTTGTCCTGGCTTTAGCCGCCCCGCGTGGCGGCAAGAGCGTATTACTCGCGCGAATGATTTGTGACGTTCTGGCCTGCAAAGCTCACGCGCGCGTGAGAGCGGTTGATTTCGGCGAATCATTCGGCCCGCTGGTTGATGTGCTTGGCGGGCGACATCTGCGCTTTGAACCCGGCACTGACAAGACCATAAATGTTTGGGATTACGATGGGCTTGATCGCGGCGAGATGCCCAATGAAGTGCAGGTCGGCTTCGTCGTTGGTGATTTGATGCAACTGGGCCGCGTTCCGGCGAGCGATGCTCTCGCAGAAGACATCCTGACCACCCTTGTCAATGAAGTTTACCGAAACGAAGTCCCACGCAATCGCTCTGGACTGCTCAAGCACGAGCCGCGCCTTTCACATTTGGTTGATTATCTCAGCACCTGGCCTTTCAAAGGGGCGGCGGCAAACCGTGCTGAGGAATTGAAGCTCGCACTGAGTCAATTCTGCGGCCACAGCTTTCTGGATGCGCCGACGCATTCAGAGTTCGCTGGTGATTCGCCATTCGATGTTTACGAACTCGATAGCTTGGAGAAATTCCCGGAGCGAGTGCGCGAATCACTCGCTTATCGTGCCGCCGCCCGCGTCCTGCGTGCCATCGGAAAGCTCAATGAGGATGGGACGCGCTCGTCAACGCTGTTGGTCTTTGATGAGGTCTGGAAGATCAAA
Organism: Heliomicrobium sp.; assembly: GCA_021155085.1. GTDB lineage: Bacteria > Acidobacteriota > Blastocatellia > RBC074 > RBC074 > RBC074. The sequence goes on from JAJNQA010000022.1 coordinate 28,383, forward strand.
GAGAAGTATCCCCGCATTCTCGATGTCATCAAGCGCGGTGCGCGCACCGGTGGAAAAGAAAATGCCGTGACGATTCTGGCAACGCAAGCTTACGAAGATTTATCTGGCATTCCAGACATCGCCAAAACCGCCGGCGTCAAAATCATCGGTAAACAGATTGGTGATTACACAACGCTGATTGAGGACAGCGGTTTATCGCTGCAGGCGGCTGCGGCCATCAGCGTGATTCACAACATTCCCGGATCGCACGTCCAGTTTCTGCTGGTGATTGGTTCGGGCGAAGACAAGATCGTCCAGATGGTGCAGTGCGATCTGTCGCCGACCGAACTTTGGACTTTCACAACCAACCCCGACGAACGCAATGCGCGTGCTCGCGTGCAAATGCTGAAGCCCCATTGGTCATTGGCACAGGTTATCTCCTGGCTGGCCGACTTTTATCCGCAGGGGCTGACGTGCTTAGGACTTGTGAAGATAGATGAATCATTACTCGGTTAAACGAGAAGGAGGGAGAGATGAATCAACAAGTCATGCTCAGGCCGGTAATCATCGGCATCCTTATCGCTACGCTGCTGATGCCTGTTCCGGCGCAGGCGCAGTGGACGGTCTTTGATCCGGCGAACTACGGCCTTCAGTTAAAAAAGCAGGTAGAGGAACTCAGCCGCTGGCTTGAGACGATCAATCAGTACACTCGGATGTATGAGAACGCCGCTGGGCAACTCACAAATTTGAAAGGCATTCTGCGCACGGCTGATGAATTACTGGCGCAAGACAAGAGGCTGCGCTCACTGATGAGCAATTGGGGACAGGTCATCCGCCTTTCATTCCGCATCAAGAATCAGCTCACCAATCTCATCACCGGCAACATCCGCGCGATTGCGAATATGGCGCAACGGTTACGCAACGGCATCTTTGATCCTGAAGCCGACCGCCGAGACTTCGAGGAGTATCTGCGATACGGCATTGGGCGCACCGCGCAGGATACCGAATCCGAGCTTGAGCGGTTAAAGAAGATGGACAACCAGTTCGAACGGCTGGAATACGATCACCAGATTGCCGCCGACAAAGCCGCACAGTTGCAGGTCTATCTCGAAGGTAAAAAAGAAGAGCTTGAACGGTTGAAGAATTGCGACGACTGCACTGAGAAGGATCGTGATCTTGAACGTCTATCATTCGAGATCGCCAAGCTGGAAGAGAAGATGACCCAGGCGCAGGCCGAAGTCAGCCGCTTGAATGACCTGAAGGCCAAACGCGCCGAAGCTATCTACCAAGTCGAAATGCAGCGCATTCACTTCGGACGCACGATCCTCAGTATGAGCCGTGCCTGGAAAGGCATCACGACCGCAACACAGGAACTGCGCGAAAAATTGGAGCAGGCGAATGATGGCAACTGAAAAGGGAAAACGAGGTCTGTCAGCACAGTTGACTGCGATCAGCTTGTTCACTCTGTTTTTCTGTGCCCCACTGGTGATGGCGCAATCCCCCACGCCATCACCAGCCCCAGCGAATGTCGCCAATGTCGCAGGCGCTGATGCGCTCACGGAACTTGTCATCGTCGCTGGCAGTCTGATTCCGCGTGTTCAAGAAGCGATTGAAAGTCCTTTGGTCAAAGGGCTTGAAAATCTAGCATTCTGGCTTTCGGTGATCGTGATGATGTTTTCGTTTGCTCGCCTGTTTCGTGAAAACGATGGCGCGTCGAAGGACCTCTTCTGGTGGTGCTTCCGGCTGGCGATTGTCTTCACGCTTTTCGGTACTGGACGCACAATCATCAATACCTGGGGCCAAATCGGCTACGACATCGTTAATGTTACGGAGTTCAGGAAAGTCTTTTGGGACGCCGAAATCGAATTCAACTCGAACTACGACAAATTCACCGAAGGGATGTTTCTGGTCAAAGCGACCGGCACAACTGAAGCTTTAGCTGCCCTCACAACAAATGATGTCAACCTGCGCAACATTACCAGCGCGACCAACCCGGCAGCGTGGAATCTGCCAAACATTTTCATTGGCCTCACCATTGGTCGTGCCATTCTGCAATTCTCCCAAATCTTTCTGGCCTTGCTTGGCGCGTTTATCACAATCGCCTTGCGGCTGTTCGCGCCTTTTGCAATTGCACTTGCGATTGACCGCTCCCTGGCTCAGCGTATCTCGTATCCGTTCGCTTGGAGCGCCGCAGTCTTCACGATGGTCACGCCACTTGTCAGCCATATACTCGGATACATCGTCTATCAGGTTGGCAATATGGCGTTGACGATTATCAAACCGGAGAGTCAGATTTTCACGCTGGCCGCTGATGGCTCAATCAGCGGAGACCCGAATACGGTCGGCCCGGCAACTGCTGCCTGTATCGTGCTGATCGTGTTGATGGTTGTCAGTTCACTGTTGCTGCTTGCCTCGCCTTACATCAGCTACAAGCTCGCCTTCGGCCAAATCTTTGAAGCCGTTTCGGCAACCGCAGCAGGATGGATGGGCGCGTTGACCGCAACTGGGATTGAGGTCGCGGGCATCACGTTCGGCTCTGCCCTACAGCGACAAGCCAGCGAGACGCGCATTGAAGGACAGGCACAGGCCGAAATCGCCAGAGCGATGGCAGGAAGAGAGGCGAGCGACCTACAAACCCGCGCACATAAGATTCTTGGTTTACAATCAGCCTCTGCCAGCCGTGTTCAAGCTCTCGGCGCAATCTCCGGTGGTTACGCAATGGCGCTGCAGATGAATGAAGCTCAAAGACAGGCGACAACTGGTTTGGTCGAACAGAGCCGGCAGCAACAAGTCATCGGCATACTTGCCGACCGCAGCTTTGGGCAAAGATCGGCGGGAATTCAGGCAAGCCGGGAAGAGCGCGACCTGCTCATCTCGCAGGCACAACAAAATACCAGCACGCTGATCCACCGCACTGCCGACGTTGGTGAACACGCGGTCACTGGGATTGCCAAGCTTGGGGGAGATTCTTTGCCACTATTGCCCGCCGCACCCTATGCAATGAAGATCGTGACAGACGTTGGCAGAGGCGCGGCTGACATCTCCATGAATAACACTACGACTGATGCGAAAGTGAATTCAGTCCGCATTGGCGGGCAGAGCCAGGTCGAGAATTACGAATCCACGACAAAGATGCGCGAATACGCCTCCGACATCTACGCCGAGCGGGCAACGAGCATCTCAAATCAGCAGGCATTTGCAAACAACGCGGCCGCTCGCGTCAATCGGGACTTTGCAGCAGGTGGTGTCGAAAGCGCCTATCGCAAACAGGTGCAAGGCGTCACACAAGCCTATCAACTCAATCTCGATGCCAATCAGATCAATCTTGGCGGAGCGTTGAAGGCAGCAGAGATTATGCGGTCCTCAGGGATGAAAGCTGTGAAGCTTGACCAGATGTCACAGATCGTCAGTACGCTGAGTCGAGATTTAGCGAGACGCACCGAATTGGCAATGTCTCTCAGATACTGAACAAGGATTCCGAGTAGCAGAACAGCGTCTTCAATTCGCCCAGAGCGCGTTCAACCCCCTTCGGATTCTCGTTATGGCTGGAATTGGGAGGGCAGCGACTTCGCTGAACTTACGAACGAGAATCTAAAATGCGCCGCTCCCCGGGATTAGGAAATTTCCCCAGTGAGTAGCTGCACGCATTGCGTAAAATCCCTCATTTACTGAAGGAAATATGAGACTTAACGCCAAAAACTTTCTGGCATGTCACTTGCCATTGGAAAGATTGTGCAAGGAAGTCGCAGGGTAGAGCAACTCCAGATTTGCTTTGAAAAGCGTTCCTGCCTTGAAGGAATCAGGCAGGAAAAAGAAATGGCCCAAAGAAGGCATTACAAAAATTGTTACTGTCCAAACCAACAAGCATCCAGCAAATCGGGCGATGGCACTATCGCCAATTGCTAACAAACATAAAAAAAGGAAGAAGAATATGAAGAATACGATGACCGCGATTTACAGAATTACTGTCGGCCTGATGGCCCTGCTGTTAGTCGTCGGGACGCTCAACTATCCCGCTGTTGCTCAGGATGCCAAACAGGATCATTCCGGCCACGTTATGGGGCAGGACATGAAGGTTCCGCATACTGCAAAGGAACACCGGGAGCACGCCGAACAGTAACAGAAGAAGGCAGCCGAATATCGCAAGGAGGCCGAAATGCACAAGAAGATGCTGGCCGATTACAGCAAAACAGTCGCCCGAAATCCGAAAGACACGGGCGAGAGCGGGTACATCAAAAAGATGCGGTTGCATTGCGAGAAGTACAGCAAGGCTGCCGAAGCTCTCGCACAGGAAGCCGACGAGATGGCGAAGTTCCACACGATGCGAGCGAAGGAAATGGAAGGCAAGTAAGCCACAGAAATCGTGTGAAGTAGTGGCTGGAAGCGCTCACCAAGGGTTTCAGCCACTGCTTTCGTCAGCTTCGTCGCCCACGAAGACACCCAATTCGAACGCCCTGGGCTGCTTATGGCTTCGGTACTAATCCTCTCGGCCACACGCCTGAACTGCTTCACCAACTTTCCCAACAGCCATTTCACGTGCATTGATCCGGCAATAAAACAGCCCTTGACTCCGTACTCGGCTACAGGGTGTATCCTGCGTCTGTCTGAGATTGAAATGGAGTTAAAAGAAAGGATTAGATGGGCAACAAAGCATTACGACGCACAGAGACCGAGGATGCCGGAGTGGGTCGCCGGACGCTCAAGATCGGCGAGGTCGCGCAACTCACCGGCGCCGGGATTGAAGCACTGCGCTTTTACGAGCGGAGCGGTTTGCTGGAAAAGCCGGCGCGCACCGAAAGCGGTTATCGAGCCTACTCTGAAGAAGTGTTGGAGCGCATCGCCTTTATCAAACGAGCGCAAGCGCTCGGCTTTTCGCTGGAAGAAATCAGGCGCGTGATTGAAGACGCCCGTTTGGGGCAAAGTCCTTGTGATGAGGTGCGGGAAATCGTCCGTCGCCGACTGGAAGAACTCGACGAAAGGATGCGCGAGATGCGGCGCTATCGCAACGAATTGGCCGAGACGTTGGCGGAATGGGAGCGGGTCGGGCGCGCGCCGGGCCACATCTGCGGGCTGATCGAAAGCACTGACATCAAGCATGGTGCGGGCAAACCAAACGGACTGAGAAAGACAAAATCGGCAAAAGTGGAGAAGAGGGTTAAATAACAGGCTGCGCCGCGAGCAATCAGCGGACTTGGCGGCGCGCCGGAAAGGGTGGGAGAGATGAAAACAACAACGATACAGGAGACACAGGCGACTGATCCGGTGTGTGGGATGACGGTGGACACAAATTCATCGGCGGGTGTGAGCGTGCGTGACGGGCAGACATATTATTTTTGTTCAACCGGGTGCAAGGCGAAGTTTGACGCGGGGGCGGAAGCTGTGAGCAAACAGCAATCTCACTCAAGCTGCTGCGCGGTCACGGAAGCGGAGGCTGCCGCGCCGCAGCAGCAGGGTTGTTGCGGCGGCGGCTCTGCCGCGATGGTACAGGTTGACGCGCACGGAGCGGGGCAGAAGATGCTACACCAGATTGGTGGCAAACAAAGAAGCGCTCCTGCGGTGGCGTCACACAGGGCGCAGGATCACGTGGCAGCACACACAATCAAACGCGAGCAGACCAACGAGGTGAGCAGCGAGGACTCACAAGCGCAGGCGTATCGCACGATGATGCGGAAGTTTTGGTTCGCCGCCGCTGTCAGTCTGCCGCTGGTCTTGCTGATGTTCGCCGAGTTCGTCCCAGCGTGGCGCGAGGCCGTGATGCCTTATCACCACCTGATCGGCATCATCTCCGCCGTCATTTCACTGCCGGTGCTGCTGTGGTCGGGCAATCAGTTTTTCGTCAGCGCGTGGAACGGGCTGCGCAACCACAACACGAACATGGACACGCTGGTCGCGCTCGGCACGGGTGCGGCGTGGCTCTATTCGACGATTGGCGTCGTCGCGCCGACGCTTTTTCCGGCGGGGACGGCAGGGATGTACTTCGAGGTGGCGGCCATCGTCATTGCCCTGATCCTGCTCGGTCAGGCGCTCGAAATCCGGGCGAAGAGCCGTTCCAGCGCGGCCATCAGGAAACTCCTCGAATTGCAGGCGAAGACTGCGCGCGTGATTCGTGACGGCCGGGAGCAAGATATCCCAATCGAAGAGGTCATCGCTGGCGATAACGTGCTGGTGCGCCCGGGCGAGAAGATTCCGGTGGATGGCATGATCATCGAGGGCGAATCGGCCGTGGACGAATCGGTTGTCACTGGCGAGTCGGTGCCGGTGGACAAGAAGATAGGCGATGGCGTGATCGGCGCGAGCATTAACAAGACTGGCGCGTTCACCTTCCGCGCGACGAAGGTGGGCAAGGACACGGCGCTAGCGCGGATCGTCGCGATGGTCGAGCAGGCGCAGAACTCCAAGCCGCCCATTGGTCGCCTGGTGGACAACATCTCTTCGTACTTCGTGCCGGCGGTGATGATCATTGCTATCCTGACCTTCCTCGCCTGGTTCAACTTCGGTCCCGAGCCTGCGCTCAACTACGCAGTGGTCACGATGGTGACGGTGCTGGTTATCGCCTGCCCTTGCGCGCTCGGTCTGGCGACGCCGATCAGCCTGATGGTCGGCGTGGGCAAGGCTGCCGAACACGGCGTGCTCATCCGCAACGGCGAAGCGTTGGAGACAGCCTCGCGGCTGACGACGGTGGTGTTGGATAAGACGGGCACGATCACCAAAGGCAAGCCGGAATTGACCGACGTGCTGTCGCTCGGCGAATTCACCGAAAACGAGGTGTTGCGTCTGGCCGCCGTTGCCGACAAGCGCAGCGAGCATCCGTTGGCCGAGGCAATCGTGAACGGCGCGCGAAGTCGCGCTGTCGAGGTCGGCGAGCCGGAGCAGTTCAACGCGATTCCGGGGCACGGCGTCGAGGCGACTGTTGACGGGAAGCGTGTGGCTGTAGGCAACCGCAAACTGATGCAGCGCGAAAAAGTCGCGCTCGACGAATTCGAGCAGGACGCCGCGCGCCTTGCCGACGAAGGCAAGACGCCGATGTTCGTCGCCGTGGACGGACGGCCTGCCGGAATCATTGGCGTGGCCGACACAATCAAGGAAGACTCGGTCGCCGCTGTCCGCGCCCTGCAACAGATGGGCATCGAGGTGGTGATGATGACCGGCGACAACGAACGCACGGCGAAGGCGATTGCGCGCCAAGTTGGGATTGAGCGTGTGCTGGCCGACGTGTTGCCCGAAGAGAAGGCGAGGCAGGTTGAGAAGCTCCAGACCGAGGGCCGCGCGGAGAAGGAGCGTGGCGCCCAAGCTTGGAGCCGCGCGCGTCTGGTCGGGATGGTTGGCGACGGCATCAACGACGCGCCGGCGCTCGCCCAGGCCGACGTCGGATTCGCCATCGGCACAGGCACGGACGTAGCGATTGAAGCAGCAGACGTGACGCTGGTCGGCGGCAGTTTGCGCGGCGTGGTGACGGCGATTGAGGTTTCGCGCGCGACGCTCCGCAACATCAAACAGAACCTGTTCGGCGCGTTCATCTACAACGTACTCGGCATCCCCGTTGCGGCAGGGGTGTTGTTCCCGTTCTTCGGGTTGCTGCTCTCGCCGATCATCGCGGGCGCGGCGATGGCCGCCTCCAGCGTGACAGTTGTGACGAACGCCAACCGCCTGCGGTCATTTAGGCCGCAGGCCGCAGGAAAGGAGAACTGATGAATACGACACAGATCGTCGTCACCGTCGCGGGCTTTTCATTGATCGCTTGGATCGTCTGGTATTTCTGGCTGTGGAAGGGCGAGTCGGTGGCCGCACAGACGGGTACGGGCGGAATTTTAGAGATTGACGTGACCGTAAAGGGCGGCTACCAACCCGCGACCATCGTGGCCAAGGCCGGGCAACTGCTCCGCCTGAACTTCACGCGGCGCGAGGCTTCGACCTGCGGCGAGGAAGTCGTGCTGCCTGAATTCGGCAAGCGCGCTCACCTGCCGGAGAATCAAACCGTGCCCGTCGAGGTTATCCCTGAAAAGCCGGGCGAGTACGAATTCACCTGTGGGATGAACATGTATCGGGGCAAAATCGTCGTGGAATGAAAATTTGGCCGATAGGCGGAGGTAATCCGACGCCAGTCGTTGCGCTGCTCCGCTATCGGCTGTTACCATCCGGCACCGAATGAAAACAACGAAGCAAATTCTGGCCGTCCTGCTGGTGCTCCTGGTGAGCGTGGGAGCGGTGTGCGCGCAGATTTGCGACATCAGTTGCATCGGCCAAAGTGGCCAAGTTGCGGCAGCGCTCGAGGCTCAACAGCACACTAGCCCGTCTGGCCATTGCCACAAAAAGTCGCCGGAGTCAGCATCACAAGAACAGCCCTCGCCGCAGCAGCAACCGAATCCGCAGAAAGATCATTCGTCTGATTGTCAGTCCCACAACTATGCGGTGGAATCGGTCAAGTCGGGCAAGAACGCAGTCGCAGACGCCTCTCAGAAAGGCGATTCGCCCGTTGCCGATCTATTCCCCTTGCTTGATGTTTCATTCGCCCACCTCGTCAATGACCACGCGAGGGGCAGACCTGACTGTTCCCCGCCTCCGCCACAGACCCACTCAATCCTAAGAATTTAAGCCTCCATTTGTCCGAATCATAATCGCGGGGCGCGCAAGTGACCCTGCCAGGGCCTTCGTGCGCCCTGAATGCGATCAAGTTTTTGCAGCATTCCCGGATACAAGCCGGATGAATGCCAGTGGAGGATTACCATGCCATTTCGTCAACCGCGCACAGCGCGCAGGGCACAAGCTGCCCCCGCGCTGAGACTTGCGGGCGTCTTCATACTCATTTTCACTACAGTCTTCGAATATTTGCCGCCACGAACAATACGGGCGGCACAACAAGAAAAACCGCTCCCATCCAACCCGCAGCAATCGCCACAGCAGGCGCCGACGCGGAAGGATGAGCACACAGGCCATGACGCGGCGACGCCCGCTCAACAACCTGCTCCCACCGGGCCTGCGCTGACGCTCGCCGACCTGGAGCGGATGGCACTGGAAGGAAACCCGACGCTGGCACAGGCCGAAGCCGCGATCCGCGCGGCGGAAGGCCGTCGCGTGCAAGCCGGTCTGCTGCCCAATCCGGTTGTGGGCTACGCGGGCGAAGAGTTCGCCTTCCGCGCCTTCAGCGACAAGAGCGAACACATAGGCTTCATCGAACAAACCATCCCGCTTGGCGGAAAGTTGCGCAAGAGCCGAGCTATTTTCGCGCAAGAGAAAGTCCAAGCCGAGCAGGAAACCGCCGCGCAGAAGCAACGAATCCTCAACGGAGTGCGGATGCTTTTCTATCAGGCGCTGGGCGCGCAGCAGCTTGTCGAAGTGCGCTTCGAACTGGCCAAGCTGGCGCGCGAAGCGGTCAGGATCACGAGCGAACTGTTCAACGTCGGGCAGGCGGACCGTCCCGACGCGGCGCAGATCAGAATCGAGGCCGAACGCGCGGAACTCGATCTGATCATGGCCGAAAACGAGCGCGATCAAGTCTGGCAGCAACTGGCCGCCGTCATCGGCAACCCGTTTCTGAAACCGGCGCATCTGGTAGGCGAATTGGACAAGCAACTGCCGTCGCTGGATCAGGCTGCGCTGCTCAGTCAGTTGCTGAAGGAAAGCCCGGAGGTCAAACGCGCGCAGGCGGGCATCGAGCGAGCCAAAGCTTCTGTCACACGGGCAAAAGCCGAAGTCGCGCCCGACCTCTTCCTGCGCGGCGGGTTGGGCTACAACCGGGAACTGCTGGAGAAAGAAATTGCCTCCAATCGCCGCACCGGGCCGGAAGCCCAGGTTGAAGTGGGGATACGCATTCCGCTCTTCAATCGCAATCAAGGCGGGATCGCCGCAGCCGGCGCGGAATTGGACGTGGCCGAGCGCGAAGTGCGGCGCGTCGAACTGGTCTTGCGTGCGCGTTTCGCGGCGGCGTATCGCACTTACCTGAATGCGCTGCGGGTGGCAACGCAGTACGAGCAGCGGATCGTCCCGCAAGCGCAAAGCGCCTACGATCTGTATCGCGCGAATTTCCGCCAGATGTCGGCCTCTTATCCGCAGGTGCTGATCTCGCAGCGCACGCTCTTCCAGGTGCGAGTCGAATACGTGCAGGCGCTGGTCAACCTCTGGCAGAACGCCGTGCAGCTTCGCGGCTTCCTGCTGAACGGCGCTCTGGATGCGCCCGGCGGTGGCGGCGAGATGCGAATGGAAAGCGGCAACGCGCAGAACAACGAGAGAGATAACTAAAAGGAGTATCGAAATGGAAAAGATGAATTGGATGAGAAGAAAGTTTTTGCAAGGTTCCAGTCTGCTCGGCGCGGGCTTTGTGTTCAATCAAACGGCGGCGGCGCAGCACGAACATCACGCCCCGCCAAAACAAGATAAGCCAAGTTCCGGCGGCGGCATCGTTCCAGTGCAGACGCCGGATATTCAGAAGCTGCCATTCACCGTCGAGAACGGCGTCAAGGTCTTCCACCTGACGGCGGAAGTCGTGCGGCGCGAATTGCTGCCCGCCACGCATATGGGGACGGCGCGGATGATGAACGCCTGGGGCTATAACGGCAGCGTGCCGGGGCCGATGATCGAAGTAAACGAAGGCGACCGCGTGCGGATCATCTTCCACAACAAACTGCCCGAAGACACGACCGTCCACTGGCACGGGCTGGAAATTCCCATCGCGATGGATGGCACGCCCTACATCAGTCAGCCTATGGTCAAGCCGGGCGGGACGTTCACCTACGAATTCACGCTCCATCAGAACGGGACTTTCTTCTATCACTCGCACGGCGCGATGCAGGAGATGATGGGAATGATCGGCCTGTTCGTCATTCATCCGAAAACGCCAAGTGAGCCGCGTGTAGACAAAGACTTCGGCCTGATCCTGCAAGGCTGGGCCTTGCTGCCGAACAACGACACGCCCAACACGATGGCGATGGAATTCAACTGGCTGACGATCAACGGCAAATCGGCTCCGGCTACGACGCCAATGTTGGTCAAGCAAGGCGAGCGCGTCCGCATTCGCATGGTGAACATGGGCATGGATCATCATCCGATCCACATTCACGGCCATCAGTTTTATGTCACAGGCACGGAAGGCGGTCGCATACCGCAGACGGCCTGGTTCCCCGGCAACACCGTCATTGTCGGCGTGGCGCAGGCGCGGGACATTGAGTTCGACGCGATCTATCCGGGCGACTGGATGCTGCACTGCCATCTGCCGCACCACATGATGAACCAGATGGTTTCGATGGTCGGGCCGATGGCCATGTCGCACGGCAAAGGTTTGGAAACGGGCAAAGGCATGGAAGAAGGGATGGGCGTCGTGCGGCAAGGCCACGCGCTCAGCGAAGACCTCGGCCCCAGCTTCGGGCGCGGGATGGGCATGACGCGCAACGAAAGCGAAGCCTCCAACACCGTTGGCCGCCAGCAGCAGAAGCAACAGCAACAACAGGCCGGCCAGGACCCGCACGCCGGGCACAGTCAAACAGCGGCACAGGAAGTCTACTCCTGCCCAATGCACCCCGAAGTGCGATCCGACAAGCCGGGCAAGTGCCCCAAGTGCGGCATGGCGCTCAAACTGGTGACCCTGAGCGATGAGCAGAAGAAGCAGGTGCCGGGTTACCCGCAAGACGATATGATGATGATGATCGTGGATGACGAAATGGCCAAGCCCGAAAACTACGGCCTCGCGCCCGGCTGGTCGGCGTCGCTGCAAGGGATGATGAACCTGATCCGCGTGCTGCCGCCTGACAAGTACGAAGAGGTCATGAAGCGCGTGCGCGAAGGCCGCGTCGAGAAACCCGCCGCGCCAGCGCATAAACACGAATAACTCTCAACACACAAGGAGGTTCACTATGCGGAACGTAACAAGAACATGGATTCGCTGTTTCATCACTCTGGCGCTGGCGACCTGTTTCATCGCCACTTCAGGCCAGCCGGGGGCTGCGCGGAGCGGTGATACGCCCTCCACGCCCAGCAAGAATGAGCGGGCGAAGGTCGCCATCGTCAGAACTCCCAACGGCGGCATTCAACCGCAGGCCGTGATGGATTCCGGCGGAGCGCTTCATCTCATCTACTTCAGCGGCGAGCCCGGCGCGGGGGATGTTTTCTACCTGCGCCGGGAAGCCGGGAAGGAAAGCTTCTCAAATCCCATTCGGGTCAATAGTCAGACGGGTAGCGTGATCGCCACGGGGACGATTCGCGGCGCGCACCTGGCGGTAGGCCGTGGCGGGCGCGTTCACGTCTCCTGGATGGGATCGAAGAACGCCGAGCCGAGAGGCCCCGCAGGCGCGACGCCGATGCTTTACGCGCGGCTGAACGACGCGAAGACCGCGTTTGAAGCGCAACGCAACGTGTTGCAATTCGCCGAAGGCTTAGACGGGGGCGGGTCGGTCGCCGCCGACAGCGCAGGGAACGTCTACGTCGCCTGGCACGGTCATGGCGAAGGGAAAGGCGAAGCGAACCGCCGCGTGTGGATCACACGCTCGACGGACGAGGGCCGGACGTTTGCGCGCGAAACCGCCGCTTACAAAGAGGCGACCGGCGCCTGCGGCTGTTGCGGGATGCGCGCCTTCGCTGACAGCCGGGGCGCGGTTCACCTGCTTTACCGCGCCGCCACCGACATGGTTGACCGGGACATGTACCTGCTGTCTTCCGATAACAAGGGACGCAGCTTCCGTGGGCAGCGTCTTCATCAATGGAAGCTCGATACCTGCCCGATGAGTTCGGCGGTGCTGGCCGAAAGCTCGGGACGTATGCTGGCCGCTTGGGAAACTATGGGGCAGGTGTATTACGCCGGGATCAATCAAGCCGCTTCAACGCCGGTCAATCCTGTCTCCGCGCCCGGCGAGGGAAAAGCGCGGAAGCATCCGGCGGTGGCCGTGAATGCCGAAGGCGAGACCATACTGGTTTGGACTGAAGGCATGGGATGGAAGAAAGGCGGGAGCCTGGCTTGGCAGGTTTTTGACCGTAGCGGCAAGCCTGCGGGTGAGAAAGGAACGGCTGAAGGCGTCCCCGTCTGGAGCCTGCCGACAGCCGTCGCCGTGCCCGGTGGGGGATTTACGATCATCTACTAACTTCTGTCATTAGAGGAGGAACGAATCGCTATGAACAATCAAAAAAGATGGACGGCTCTTGGTGCCATCGCCGGGCTGGCGGCGGCGGTTTGGGTCGCGAGCTTCGGGGCGGGCGTGTCGGCGCATGAAGGGCACAAGCGGAAGAACGCTCCGGCGAGCGCAAAGAAGCTGAAGAATCCGCTCACCGCCACTGACGAGAACATCGCCGCCGGACGCAAGCTTTTCACGCAAAACTGCGCCTCCTGTCACGGCGAAGATGGTAAGTCTCAAACGGACATCGTCAAAGCGATGAAGGTCAAACCGACCGACCTGACCGGCAAGGCGATGCAAGGCATCACCGACGGCGAAATCTACTGGGTCGTTACCAACGGCATTAAGAGCGCGAAGATGCCTGCGTTCAAATCCAAGGCGAGCGACGAAGAGCGGTGGCAGATGACGCTTTACGTCAAGCACCTGATGGGCGAGCACCCGCATGCCGGACATGCTGAACATCAGGCTGGTCAGCAAAGCAAACAGCAAAACCACGACGCGCATCAACCAGGCCAGCAGGCAAGTCATCACGATGCCGTCAATCAGCGCGGCGATAAGGTGATGGGATTCTCGCACGACAAGACGACGCATCACTTTCGTCTGAAGGCCGATGGCGGTGCGATTGAAGTCGAGGCCAATGATCCGAATGATGCAGCCAGCCGCGATCAGATCAGAACCCATTTGCAACACATCGCGCGGAAATTCGCCGCCGGAGATTTCACCGCGCCGATGATGATCCACGCGCAAAATCCGCCCGGCGTACCCACGATGAAGCGTCTGAGGGCGGCAATCAAATACAAGTTTGAAGAGACCGAACGCGGCGGGCGCGTTCGCATCGCAACCGGCGACGCCAAAGCATTAGCGGCCATCCACGAATTTCTGCGCTTTCAGATATCCGACCACAAGACCGGAGACTCGACCGAAGTAGAAAAAACGCCCTGAGACTCAAACACGAAAGGTGAACCGAGATGAACAAACTCCGAATCAGCATAGTTTCCATCTTATGGGTTTTCGTTTTATGGCTCTTCCCGATGCTCGCCCCCGCGCAAGTGCGCGAACTGGCTTCGCCAGCCGGGCCGGGCAGCGGACAGCCCAATCTGGCCGCGTGGATGTAATGTTGCTTGCCGACAGAAGCGCGATGGCGAGTTGGCTGGAGAAATTGCCGTGCGGCGGCGCGGTTCGTCAGTCGCGCCTGGACGAGTGTCGCCCAGGCGTATCGGGCAGCCTGACGTTCAGGTGCCGATGCAACTGGGTAATTTCGCGCGACTCGCCTGCGTAGCTTTCCGCACTTCGCGTTTCTCTACCGTCAAAGATCATAGTTTACGGCAGTTGTGATGAGGCACACTAATTGCCCTAGTGTCTTTGTAAGAGGTCACTGTCCGGCGTGATGACATGGGTCATAGTCTTTCTTGGTAGCTTTGACTCTGCCAAAAAGTGATTAGATGTTCAATATTGGACAGGCAGGGACTTTGTTAGCTGTTATAAAGATTTTGTCCAGCTAGATTTATGACTTCCTGTGCAAACTAGATTCCTGCACAAAAGGTAGGTCGAAAACCGGACTTTTATATGCAGAGCCTTTCCTGGTCGAAAGCTCAATCTTTCGCTCGTGAGAATACGGAGGGATAAACATTGAGGTTGCAAGTGACAAAAACAGGATTCGCAAACTTGACCAGCCGGGTCGCCTGGCGACGACTGGCGCAAGGGCTCGCGATTTTGTTTTTGCTCACGCATCAAGCCTGGGCTGGCATCATTTGCCTTTGTCAGAACGAGAATGACGCTCAGCAGGATTCGCAAATGGCCCATGCCTGCTGCCCCGCCGCGCACCACTCTGGTTCGGGTGTAAGCACAGAGCCGGTGGGTGAGTCTACTCAGACCTCTTGTCCGGAAGAGGGCACACTAGACACTGATGATCAGTGTTCTGATGGTCAGTCAGGCACATTGCCGCAGGGTGCGATGGTGTGCTGTCACGAGGCGCCGCAAGCTAAACAGAATGCTGCTATCTTATTGCAGGAACCTGCGCCGGTTGTCATTACTCAACCCCTCGTCAGCCTTGACGATCAATCGGTCTCCGATTTCATTCCTTACAAGCTCCATCAACTTTACTGCACACCGCCGCTTTATCTGTCTTTCTGTTGTTTCCTGATCTAAGCAAACTCTCAACACATTTCCATCTTTCACTTTAATCAGTCGCTTTCTGCGCAGGGTATGGCTATGCAGAGGCTGACCGGATTTAACGCGGCGGTATCTTGAATGCCGCGAATGGGGAGTAGTGTCATGCGGTTGAGACGAACCGAGCGGTGGGCAGCGTGTATGCTGGTCGCACTCGCCCTGGGGAATGTGAATGTATTGGCACAGGAGGCCAGGGCCAAGCCGGACTCAGCTACTGCGCGTGTCGCCGAAAGCTTGGGCGAGCGCGAGGCGCACGGGGTTGAAGCGAAGCGGCCAGCGCCGTCTGTCGTTTCGCTTCAGGCGTTAGTAGCCGAAGCGCTGGCACAGAATCCTGAAATACGGGCGATGCAGCGCAGCTTTGACGCGATGCGTGCCCGCGTGCCGCAGGCAAAAGCACTGCCTGAACCGATGCTAAACGTTGGGTACATGGGCAACGCCGTTCCGCTGCCGCCCTTCGACGTTCAGAAGGGCGATCCGGCGAGTGGGCGCATTTTCAGCGTGACACAGGAAGTTCCCTATCCCGGCAAGCTCTCGCTCAAAGGCCGAATGGCCAACGTCGAATCCGAGGCTGAATGGTGGGCATACGAACAGGCGCGGCTGAACTTGGTTGCCGAAGTCAAAGACGCGTACTTCGATCTGGCTTACCTGCACAAAGCCATCGAGACGGTGACGCGGAACAAAGGGCTGCTGGAAAAATTCGCTCGCATCGCCGAAGCCGCGTACACCGTTGGCAAAGGCGCCCAGCAGGACGCGCTGAAAGCGCAAGTCGAGATTTCCAAACTGACCGAACAACTGACCCTGCTGGACCAACGCCGTCAACTGGCCGAGGCCAGAATGAATAGTCTGCTCTTCCGCGAGCAGGAGACGCCGCTGGGCGTGCCGGAAGAGTTCAAGCCGCGCGATTTCGCTCTCTCACTCACCGACCTTAAGGAGCTGGCGGTCGCCAGTTATCCCGTGCTGAAAGCACAGCGGCGGCGGATTGATCGCCAGCAGTACAACGTGCAACTTGCCCGGAAAGAGTTCTATCCCGACTTTACGGTCGGCCTGACTTACATCAACCGCCCCGGCATGCCGGAGATGTATGGCGTCAATGTCGGCGTAAAACTGCCGCTTTACTTCTGGCAGAAACAGCGCCCGGCATTGGCCGAAGCCGCTGCGAGCGCAGGGGCGGAGCGCGAGCGGATGGAAAACATCACGGCGCTGCTCTTTTTCAAAATCAAAGATCGCTACCTGGCTGCAACTACTGCGGGGCGGCTCGCCAAGCTCTACAGCACGACGATTATTCCGCAGTCGTCGCTCACGCTCGAATCGGCAATTGCCGGCTACGAAGTTGGCAAACTGGATTTTCTATCGCTGCTCGACAACCTGGTGACTTTGCGGAATTACGAGCTGAGTTACTACGAGCAGCTTAGCAATGTGGAGAAAGCAATCGCGGCGCTTGAGCCATTTGTCGGCGTCAATCTGAGGCCCTGACAGGTTGCACAAGCGCCTGAGGCTGTTCAGCAACTGAGCATCGAAACAACAAACAAACAAGTCTCAAATAAGGAGAATACATGAACACGAAAATAAGGCAGAAGACACTTAATACAATGACCGCAACAGTCAAATTTCTCAGCGCCGTCGCGCTACTCGCGTTTGTCATGGCATTGCCAACCTCGATGCTGGGGAAAGATACCAAACAGGATCATTCCGGCCACGCTATGGGGCAGGAGATGAAGGCTCCGCACACTGCTCAGGAACATCGGGAGCACGCCGAACGGTACCAGAAGAAGGCTGCCGAATATCGCAAGGAAGCCGAAGCGCACCGGAAGATGCTGGCCGACTACAGCAAAACGGTCGCCAAACTCCCGAAGGACACGGGAGAGAGCGGCTACATCAAAAAGATGCGGCTGCATTGCCAGAAGTACAGCAAGGCCGCTGAAGCCCTCGCGCTAGAAGCCGATGAGATGGCGAAGTTTCATACGATGCGAGCAAAGGAGATGGAAGGCAAATAAGCCACTTTATGCTGGCGCTGGCTTCAAGGAAGCCAGCGCCAGCCATCTTCAGTGAAGAAAAAAGAGGTCGCGACTATGTCTGTCACAGACAACCAACCGGAAGAAAAGCAAACCAAGCCGGTTTCCCCGGAGGTCACACCTGTGCAAGAGGAATTTCGCTTTGAGACGGAGGCCGGAAAGCCCTCTATAGAACCAGAGAAACCTCGTGATGGCGAAACTGTCCGGCAAGCGAAGAAACGACCAGTACTCCGCTGGGTCGTGGTACTCCTGATCATCGGGTTGGCAGGCGCAGGCTATGCGTATCGAACGCGCTTGCTCAGGCTCATCTCAAAAGACACCACCGCACAGACCGCCGAGAAGAAAGTGCAGTACTGGGTTGACCCAATGCATCCGGCATACAAATCGAATAAACCCGGCAAAGCTCCTGACTGCGGCATGGATCTGGTACCGGTTTATGCGGAGGAGAACACGGCGGTCAAAACGAATCTGCCGGAAGGCACGATTCAAATCAGCCCGGAAAAACAGCAGTTGATCGGTGTGCAATACGGCACGGCGGAGTTCAAGGCCATCAGCAGAACCTTGCGCGCGGTCGGCCGCCTGACCTGGGACGAAACGAAGATCGCGCGCATTCATCCGCGCATCGAAGGCTGGATCGAGCAGGTCTTCGTGGATTTCATCGGCAAACAGGTCAGCAAGGGACAGCCGCTGATCAGCATTTACAGCCCGGAGCTCTGGCAGACGCAGCAGGAGTACCTGCTGGCGCTCAAAGGCCGCGACGAACTGGCGGACAGCCCCTTTCGTGAAGCCGTGGCGGGCAGCGTCTCGCTGCTCGCGGCGGCGCGCAAGCGGCTGGAACTGTGGGACATTGAAATGGCGCAACTCGAACATCTGGAACACACCGGCAAGCCGTTCAAGGCGCTCACGCTTTACGCGCCATCCGCGGGTTTCGTGCTCACGCGCAATGCTTTTCCGAAACAGCGCGTAACGCCGGAAACCGAGCTTTATGCGATTGCCGACCTTTCGACGATCTGGGTGATGGCTGACATCTACGAATACGAAGCGGCTGAAATCAAACTCGGGCAACCGGCCACGGTCACCCTCTCGTATGCTCCCGGTCGTTCTTACCGGGGCAAAGTCACTTATATCAATCCGCAATTCGACAACGCGACGCGCACACTGAAAGTGCGGGTGGAGCTTGCCAATCCAGGTTTCGCGCTCAAGCCCGATATGTTCGTCAACGTGGAACTGGGCATCGGCTACGGCAAACAGGTCGTCGTGCCGCAGGAAGCAGTGATGGATTCGGGAGCGGAGCAACTGGTCTTTGTCGCGCACGAAGGTGGTTATTTCGAACCACGCAAGGTGCAACTGGGCGCGAAAGTGAATCACGAATTCATTGTGCTCGGTGGACTGAAGGCCGGCGAGCGCATCGTGACTTCGGCCAATTTCCTGATTGATTCCGAAAGCAAACTGAAATCAGCGGCGGGCGGAATGGGCATGCCCGGCATGAGTCACGGCGACGGCGGGAGCAAGGCCCCCGCGACCAATGTCCCTGCAACGGGCAAACCCGCGTTGCCGCCCAAATCAGAAGATCATTCGCAGCATCAGCCGGGAGCGGCGGCGCCGCAACCCAAACCTGAAGACCACTCGCAGCATCAACTGAAGAAGCCGCAGGAGTGAAACGATGATTAACAAACTGATTGAAATCTGCGCGCGCAACAGATTCATTGTCCTGCTCATTGTCGGGATGGCGACGCTCGTCGGGCTGTGGTCAATGAAGAATATCAAGCTCGACGCCATTCCCGATGTTTCCGACACGCAGGTCATCATCTATTCGCGATGGGATCGCAGCCCGGACATCATGGAAGATCAGGTGACCTACCCGATCATCTCGTCGCTGCTGGGCGTGCCAAAGGTCAAGGACATTCGCGGCTTCTCGGACTTCGGGTTTTCCTACGTTTACATCATCTTTGAGGACGGCACGGACATTTACTGGGCGCGCTCGCGCACGCTGGAATACCTGAGCAACATCACGCCTAAACTACCGCAAGGGGTGAGCGTCGAACTGGGGCGCGACGAAACCGCCGTCGGCTGGGTTTTTCAATACGCGCTGGTTGATACGACCGGAAAACACAATCTGGCGGAACTGCGTTCGCTTCAGGACTGGCGGCTAAGGTACGAACTGCAATCGCTGCCGGGCGTGGCAGAAGTCGCGCCCATCGGCGGGTTCGTCCGGCAATATCAGGTCAATCTCGATCCCAACAAATTGTCGTCGTACAAAATTCCGCTCGATAAAGTCGTCGAAGCAATCAGAGCGGGCAACAACGATGTCGGTGGCCGCCTGGTGGAATTCACCGGACGGGAATACATGGTTCGCGGGCGCGGCTACATTCGTTCAACCGATGATGTCGAAAATATCGTCGTCGCTACGAATGAAAGCGGCACGCCGGTGCTGGTGAAAAGCCTCGGCACGGTGACGCTCGGCCCCGATCTGCGGCGCGGCATTGCGGAACTCGACGGCCAGGGCGAAACCGTCGGCGGGATTGTCATCATGCGTTCCGGCGAGAACGCGATGGGGGTGATCGAAAAAGTCAGAGCGAAGCTGGTCGAGATCGAACCGACACTGCCTGAAGGCGTGAAGGTCGTGACCACCTACGATCGCGGCGAACTGATCGAGGGCGCGATTGCCACAGTTTCGGAATCGCTGATCGAGGAACTGATCGTCGTCAGCTTGGTCATCATCGTCTTCCTCCTGCACCTGACGAGCGCGGCGATCCCGATTTTCACGATTACGATTGCGGTCATACTCTCCTTCATTCCGCTACTGGGGTTTAATATTACGGCCAACATCATGTCGCTCGGCGGCATTGCGATTGCCATCGGCTCAATGGTGGATTCGTCCATCGTGACCGTCGAGCAGACGCATAAGAAACTGGAAGAATGGCTGGCGCAAGGCTCGCCGGGCGACTTCAGGGACGTGGTCATCAGCGCGGCCAAGGAAGTTGGCCCGCCGTGCTTTTATTCGCTGCTGGTGATCGCCATCGCCTTCACGCCGATCTTCGCGCTTGAAGCGCAGGAAGGGAAACTCTTCAAGCCGCTCGCTTTCACCAAAATCTCCGCCATTGCCCTTGCCGCCGTGCTTTCCATCACGCTGGTTCCGGCGCTTATAACCCTCTTCATTCGTCCGAAGAAGTTCGACTTTCGCCCGCGCTGGTTGTGCTGGCTCGCCAACAAGCTCATCGTCGGCAAAATCTATCGTGAAGACAGACACCCCTTGAGCCGCTTCCTGCACTGGCTCTATCAGCCGGTCGTCGAATTTGTGCTGCGGTTTCGTTACGCAATGGTCATCGGCGCTGTGTTGGTCGTACTGGCCACGATCCCGATCTACCTGCGGCTCGGCTCGGAGTTCATGCCGCCACTCGACGAGGGCGCCCTGCTTTACATGCCGACGACGCTGCCCGGCATCTCCGTCACCGAAGCACAGCGGCTGCTGCAGACGCAGGACAAGCTCATCAAATCCTTCCCCGAAGTTGGCCGCGTCTTCGGCAAGGCGGGGCGGGCTGAGACGGCAACCGATCCCGCGCCCTTCTCGATGATGGAGACGGTGGTTACGCTCAAGCCAAAGGATCAATGGCCAAAAGTGAAGCGTTGGTATTCAGACCGCGCGCCGGAGTGGCTGCAAAAAATCCTGCGGCTGGGATGGCCGGATCATCAGAGCACCGAAGAGCTTATTTATGGCCCCGGCGGGCTGAATGAAAAACTTCAACTGCCCGGCGTGGTTAACGCCTGGACGATGCCGATCAAGGCGCGAGTGGATATGCTCACCACAGGCGTGCGCACGCCTGTCGGCATCAAGGTTCTCGGCCCCGACCTGACCAAGATTCAGGAGATCGGCCAGCATCTTGAAATGGCGCTCAAAGACGTGCCGGGCACGACCAGCGTTTTCGCCGAGCGCACGGCAGGCGGGTACTTTCTCGACTTCAATCTTAAACGCGAGGAACTGGCGCGCTACGGCCTGACGATTGACCAGGTAAACATGGTGGTGATGTCGGCGGTAGGCGGCGAGGGCGTGACGACAACAGTCGAAGGGCGCGAACGTTATCCGGTCAACGTGCGCTACCTGCGCGATTATCGCAGCTCGGTTGACCTGCTCAACCGCACGCTCGTGCCGACAATGAGTGGCGCGCAGATTCCCATGAGCCAGTTGGCCGACATCAAGCTGCTCTCCGGCCCCGGCATGATCCGCGATGAGAACGGGCGGCTGAGCGGCTACGTCTACGTGGACGTGGGCGGGCGCGACATCGGCGGCTACGTCAACGACGCCAAGCAGGCCGTTAAAGAGAAGGTGCAACTGCCGGTCGGCTTCACGCTGGTTTGGAGCGGGCAGTACGAAAATATGGTGCGCGTCGCCGAAAAGCTGATGATCGTGGTGCCGATTGCCCTCTTCATCATCTTCCTGCTGATGTATTTCAACACGAAGTCGGTGGCCTACACGCTGATCGTCCTGCTGTCACTGCCCTTTTCGGCGGCAGGCGCGATGTGGCTGCTCTATTTGCTCGATTACAACCTGAGCATTCCAGTCTGGGTCGGGCTGATTGCATTCCTCGGCGTGGACGCGGAGACGAGCGTCTTCATGCTGCTCTACCTGGACATGGCTTATGACAGGAGGAAGGCGAAGGGGAAGATGAGCACAATGGCGCATCTGCGCGAGGCGATCCTAGAAGGATCGGTGCAGCGCCTGCGCCCGAAGTTTATGACTGTGATGGTGGACTTCATTGGGCTGCTGCCGGTGATGTTGGCAGTGGGCGCGGGCGCGGACCTGACCAAGCGCATTGCCGCGCCAATGATCGCCGGGATGTTCTTTTCTTTCGCGCTCGAACTGTTCGTTTATCCGGCAATCTACGCGATCTGGAAATGGCATACCGAAGTAAAGAAGCTGGCGGTTGCGGAGCCGCCCATGGAAGGTGCAACGAGTTAAGCGAGGCAACCATGTTCTTCAGGAAAGTGATTGTTACGTTCATGCTGATGGTCGCCGCTCTCGCTGCGATGCGGGCGGCAGCGCGCGCACAGTCACCGGCTGAAACAAATGACCCCATCGCACGGGCAATGCAAAGAATTGAGATGGAAGTTGAACGGCGAGCTTCCATTGCTGATCAAGTCCTGGCCGCCTCGAAACTGCTCAATGAAAGCATCGCCGCGAGAAAGCGAGGGGAACGCGAGCGTGCCGAAACCGCCCTGAAGCAGGCTGAAACGATCATCGCTGAAATCACGCCATCACAGCAGAGTCATCTGGTTGCTGTGTTGGCGAGTTCGCTTGCCGCAGAGCGATTCGCAATGAATCCTGTGCCGCCGGAAAAGCAACAGACGCTTTTCACCAATGCGCTGCCTGCGCGAGGGCTGACCCGAAATGTAATTGCCCGGTACAGTGATTATCAAAATACGCTGGGGCGCATTCTGGTTGAAGAACAGATTCCCATCGAATTGCTCGCGGTGGCTTTTGTGGAAAGCCGATTCAACCCGCTAGCGCTGTCACCCAAAGGCGCACGCGGCATCTGGCAGTTGATGCCCGCAACGGCTGCACGTTATGGCCTGACAGTCGAGCCGCTGAATGATCACCGCACGCATCCCGAACACTCAACCCGTGCGGCGGCCAGATACCTGCGCGATCTTTATCAGCAGTTCGGTGATTGGAAGCTGGCGCTCGCTGCCTACAACTGGGGAGAAGGAAAGGTTCAGCGGGTCATTAACAAGACTGGCCTTCGTGATTTCGACGAAATAGCGCGACGCGGCCTGCTGCCACTGGAAACACGAAATTATGTGCCTGCGGTTTTGGCTGCCTGGGCGCAATTGCGCCAACGCCGCACCACAACAAAATGAGAGGAGAGCGTATGCAAGTCTTGAGATGGTTTGTCGTTGTCGGAAGTGTGTTCTTGCTTGTGCCACTCGCCCACGCGCAAAGCTTTACATTTCAAGTCGAACACGAACACGCCCTGCGCAACTGTCGCGGGACGCTCATCATCGCGCCGGAGCGGATTGAGTACCAAACTTCTGAAAAGCGTGATGCGCGCATCTGGGAATACGTCGAAATTCGGCAGATCACGGTTGTGTCGCCCGTCGAAATGGAACTGGCGACTTACGAAGATCAGAAACGAATGGCCGGGCGCGACCGCATCTTCAAATTCAGGTTGCTGGAAGGAAGGATCACACCGGAGGTAAGCGCCCTGTTGTTGGAGAAAACGACGCATCCACTGGTAACCAGCGTGCCGCCGCAGTGTGAAGGCGAGCCGCAGTTCGCCATACCAGTGAAGCATCTGCATACCTTCGGCGGTTGTTCAGGCACGCTCAAAGTTTACGCCGACCGGGTGGTCTTTGAATCGCAGACGGACTCGCGTTTTTGGCGTTATAGCGATATTCAGAATTTCAGCCAATCGGAACGTTTCCGGTTTGAAATCATAAGTTATGAAAATGGAGTCGGCGGGCCGAAGGCTTACAACTTTCAATTGAGAGAAGAACTGCCCGCGACGGCCTACGACTATGTGTGGGCGCGCGTCTTTCCGTCAAAGCTACGCAGTGATCATCGGCTCGCGCAACCTGGCGGTTCCCAGACCATGCTGAGTAAATGTCCAGTGACAGAACGATAAGTATAAATCCGATGAATCGGAAACCTGTCAGCTTGCGGAACGTCTAGTGCCGGTAAGAGGTCTAAGGTCTGTAAACGAAGTTGAGGTATTTGCCACTGATCCCGTGCTCGGCGACTTCAGTGGACACGCTGACATGATTATTGGAGAGGTCAAGGAAGGGCCTGCGGAAAAGAATCAGGGTGCGACCGATCCAAACGTGTTGTGCGGCGTGCTGACGCGGTTCGGTTGCTGCTCAGTCAAGGGAGTGCAGCAAGCTGTCAAGGCTTTGTCGCACCACGGCAAGCACCATTACTCCCAGTAGCCACGGGGTACAGAGATCGCCTTCGGCTCGGTGACCATGCCGCAGGAGGAATTGCAAATACGAGGTAATCTCTTGGGGCTGATTCTGCTGCTCATCGCGCTCAAATTCACACTAATCCACCTCGCTCCAGGCGACCCCGCATATTTACCTGGAAGAAGGCGCCGGACAAACAGGGTTAGCCTTATAATCGCCTCCCTTTCTTGCACTTCTTGTCTTTATTGATAGTCTTTGGCTTGCAAGTGGTTAGGCAATCCCAGAGCGCAGCAGAGGTGCCGGTCAATATCCGATCTTTCCGCTTCACCAGGAAAAATCTGCGCTCATGCCGCAGAAGCGGATCGCGGACCGGCTGAAGCAGTCCGGCGCTTTCTTCCAGTTTGGTTGCCCACGATGAAAGCACTGCAACGCCCAGCCCGGAAGCCACTGCCTGTTTGATCGCTTCCGGGCTGGGAATCTCCACGACACGCTCAAACTCCTTCAAATGTTCGCCAAGCAAACTCTGCGCGCCAGCGCGTGTGCTTGATCCTTCTTCTCTGAGCAGTAGCGTGCGCCCGCGCAGATGCTCAGCCTTCACCTGTTTGGCACGGCAGAGCGAGTCGCCCGCGGCAGCGACAAGTTGCAGGTGATCTGATCCGATCTCCACGCTTTGCAGACCATCAGCGATATTCATTTCGCCGATTACGCCCATCGGCGCTTGATAATCCAGCAACCATTGCAACACTTCAGCGCTGTCACCAACACGCAGCACCGAACGTACATCGGAATACCGCTCTTGAAACTGCCGCAAGAGTTCCGGCACCAGATAAGCGCCCGGCGTGCTGGAAGCCGCCACTGTCACTTCACCTCTCACACGACCGCGCAATGCATTCACGGCGGCAGGAATCTCTTCATACAAAGCAAACAAACGGTTGACTTGTTCCAGCACAACTGTACCCGCCGGTGTCAGTTGCATTCCGCGTGGCGTGCGCTCAAAAAGAGGCTCGCCAATGGCTGTTTCCAGCGCCTTCAGATGCGCCGAGACAGCCGGCTGGCTGATGAAAAGTTCCTGCGCCGCGCGCGTCACGCTGCCGCCACGCGCCACCAGCCGGAAGACATGCAAGGGATAGAGATTGAAATTATCCAGCATCAGGAAAAGCTTATACCACCTGTCAGAAAAATAGTATTTGCCTGATGAGAGGTCGTTGCCTACTTTCACCTCAGGGTTGGCAATGAAGATCACACCGGAACAATACCCGACGCTGATTGCAGCGTTCAGTATGATCCTGCTGCTGGGACTGGAAAGCTGGGTTCCCGCAGCAGGCAACCGTCAGCATCGGGCACGTCACGCATTGCGAAACGTGACGCTGGGTCTGCTCAATGCTGTCGTGGCAGCCTTGCTCGCCGCTCCCTTGCTCGCGGGCCTGAGCCTATGGGCTGAAAACAATGGATTTGGGTTATTACGTATGGTTCAACTGCCGCCTGCAGCGGTGATGGTGGCCGCCATCCTGATGTTCGACGGCTGGATGTATCTGTGGCATCGCGCCAATCACGAAATCTGTTTCCTCTGGCGGTTTCACCGAGTACACCATAGCGATTCGGAAATGGACGCTACGACTGGCATTCGATTTCACACCGGAGAAATCCTGATTTCCTCCACACTTCGTCTGGCCGTGATTCCTTTGCTGGGAATCACAATAGGTCAACTGCTCGTTTACGAAATGCTGCTGCTGCCGGTGATTCTGTTTCACCACAGCAATGTGCGGTTTTCCGAAAAAATGGATCGCTGGCTGCGTTTGGTGATCGTCACCCCGGCTATCCATCGCGTGCATCACTCGCGACTGCAGGTTGAAACCGACAGCAATTATTCCAGCGTTTTCTCGTTCTGGGATCGAATTGCCAGAACGTTTCGGTTACAGCGGAATAATCAGCCGGTCAACTTCGGACTGAATGAGTATGACAGCGAGCAGTGGCAGCGAATCACCGGGATGCTGGTCACACCGTTTGCCTCCGGCGAAAAAGGTGGGGGAATCATCGCAAGGGATGCCGCGAGAAAATGAAAAATCCGCGCGCCAAACTGCGGACGATTCTATCCAGCCACCCCAATGGCCTTCTTTACCTGCCTACCCGCCTTAACGTGGTCAGAATCGCCAATTGTTGGGTTCGCTTTTTTGGGATTCGCTTTTGACGATTCGATATGCTTATCTTCCATGCTTTGATCAGGAAATTAATCAGGGAGAATAACCAATGATGAATCAAAACATTGCCATGCTCTATCTTTTGCTTATTTATATGATTGGAAGCAGCTTCACACAATTCGCTGATAAAACTCCCGCCAAAAATCAAGAGTTGAAGACGGTTCGACTTCACATTGACGGTTTCAGCAAAAGCAAAAGCGGCGCGGTCTGAATGGCTTGACCGGAGACGGTCAAACAGGCCCTGGAAGGGCTTGACGCTGTGAAGAAGATTGAAATTCGGCTCAACCGTGACGAATTCGCCATCACATACGATCCGTCCAAAGTTACACCGGTAAAGCTTATCGCCACGGTCAGAGAGACCGGCTACACGGCGCGGGTTGTCAGCGGAAAAGGGAAGGCGTCGCCGGGAGCGGCAATGCTGGCCTTCCCGCGCGGGTTTGCGCTCCTTGATGAAGCTCTCGCGCAAGCCCAAAAAGAGAATAAGCCCATAATCATTGATTTCTTCGCTGAGTGGTGCGCCCCGTGTCAGAGAATGGAGAAGACCACTTTTAAGGATGAAAGAGTGAAGGCGCTGCTTGAACGCTGCGTGTTCATCAGAGTGGACACGGATAAATACCCGGACATTGCGAAGCGGATGGCGGTTGAAGGTCTTCCCGATTTTCGCTTCGTGCTCCCCGATGGAAGAGTCATCAGGCAACTGCGAAGCTTTCAGGACGCTGAGTCCTTCACTTCAGAGCTTGAAGGGCTTCTCCGGAAGACAGAGAAGGTGTTGAGATGACTCGTTCGCTTCCGCTCCGTATCACGTTGGTTAAGCCTCTGCGCGGCGTGCTGCTTTGTTTGCTGCAAGGCAAGGCCCAGCTTGTTCCGCCTTCTTCCGATTCCGGTGAGCACGTCTCATTTGACCTGACTGTAAATATCATCAACGATCGGACGGACGGGTCGCCGAATTTTCGCGGGCCATCTGTACAAGGTCCTCCTGCAGGCAGATTCATCTACATCAACTCTGGAACTTATGCGGGACAAGCTGACTCCTGCTGGTCGAGACGCGCGAAGGTGCCACTTGGGGGCATTACCTGGGAGCTAATCGAAGAGGCGCTTTCAAAATCAAACGCCGTGTTAGAAGCGCGCATTTCCGGCACTGCCAGGGATGGCGGCCCTGCGTGTGCCACCGTCCGGCTCCTGGATGGCGGGTGGAAAGTTTTAAGTAACGACGGCTTAAATAACTCAGCCTGAGAAGTGAAAGAATCGAAAACAATATTGTTCGACGACTATCTCTTCCGTTGGGACCTGACGCCGGATGGGGAGCCGATCATCACCCGCAGCAGCAGGCTACTGCCAGTACGCCTCGGAGGCGTGCCTGCCATGCTAAAGATCGCCGTGGAGGCGGAGGAAAAGTGGGGCGCTGCCTTGATGGTATGGTGGGGCGGGGATGGTGCAGTTCGCGTCCTGGCGCACGAGGGCGATGCTCTGCTGCTGAAGCGTGCGAGCGGCGAAGGTTCGCTGGTTGAGATGTCCCGGAATGGTCGTGACGATGAAGCGAGCCGGATCATTTGCACAGTAGCTGCCCACCTGCATGCGCCAAAGACCAGCCCACCTCCGGCGCTCCTGCCCTTATCACACTGGTTTAGAGAACTGAACCCGGCGGCCTCGAAGTACGGAGGCATTTTGGTTCAGGCTGCCGCGATGGCGGATGAACTTCTGGCTGAGCCGCACGACGTTGTCGTACTTCATGGCGACATTCATCATGGCAACATTTTGGATGCTGGGCCGCGTGGTTGGCTCGCCATAGATCCGAAGCGCCTGGTGGCGAGCGCGGCTTTGACTTCGCAAACATCTTCTGCAATCCCGATCTGGAAATCGCCACCAAGCCTGGGCGGCTGGCAAGACAAGCGCAGGTAGTAGCCGAGGCAGCAGGTCTGGAACGCGTGCGGTTGCTGAAGTGGGTGTTGGCTTATGCTGGACTTTCGGCCGCCTGGACTCTTAGCGATGGTGAGAAGCCCACGCTGGCTCTAGCGTTAGCCGAACTCGCGGTCTCGGAATTAAATCACTAAGCAAGCTCCTGTTGAGTTGGGCAGAAAAAATTGCGCCGCATTGAAATATTGCTTGACCCTGTAGCCGACTACAGAGCGTACATTCAAACCTCAATCCGGAAAGATTCATATTCTCCTTCTGGACTTGTGAAATACAGGCCGACTACAATCACGACCGATGCGCTTTGACTGGCCAACGACAAAAAGAATAGTTCAGTGTCATTTCGCCCTTCTGCTCCTGCTTTGGTGGGGCGGCCTGAACTGTCTGGCCGGTTGCCTGACAGCGCCCGCGAACATTATCGGAGAAAGCCATTGCCCGATGAGTGGTGAAGGCAGCGACTGTTGCCTGACCCAAGCCGGCGAAGGTAAGCCATCTTCAAAGTCAATCGGATCGCCTTCCACATCATTACAGCCTCTCGATTGCTGTTCTCTCGGATTGCTTTCGGCGGAAGTAAGCCGCGATGCACGCGCCACTCATGTGGTGGCCACCATGGCTGCAATAAGTCCGATAGAATTCATTTCAGAAAACCATCTTCGCGTCCAACTTCCAGACCGGCGGGTGCGCCTTCCAGACCGCGGAGGAACCCACCTTCTTAACTGTGTCTTCCTGATTTAGAGAAAGTTTGCAGGCCGATTTTTTATCAGCGCCAGTGTGCTCATCACTGGTCTATGGGCAAATTTTATCTTGAATAGGAGATACAACAATGAAATCCGTTAAACCATTCGTCATCGCTTTAGTCCTTGGGCTGGCCGGCATCGTGTATGCGGCTGGTGGTTCGCAGGCTTCAACGCAGTCCTGCGCTGTGGATGAGGCTGATTGCTGTGTGGCCGGCGCAAGCTGCTGCACGGCTCACGAAGCCGAGTGAGCTAATCGCTGATCACGAAGGGCGGGGGCAGACTTGGTCTGCGCCCCGCTCGTTCCGTGTTCCAGACACAACATCATCCCAAGGAGAATTCACGATGAAAAGACTCGCCATGATGGCGCTAAGCGCCGTCCTTTTATTACTCGTCAACGCGGGCACTGGTCTGGCCCAGGTAAAACGTGTGGAGATGAAGATTGACGGCTACCTCTGCGGCAACTGAGTGTTCAACATTCAGAAGGCCGTGAGCCGTCTAAATTTCGCACCCAAACTGAACGAAATAGAAATCACCGACATCAAAAACGGCATTGGCGTGTTCACGCCGAAGGCCGAGAAACCTGTTTCCATTGCGGCGCTCAAGGAGACACTGAAAAAGGCTGGTTACACGCTCGCCTCCGCAAAGATCACCGTTGCGGGAAAGCTTGCGCGTGACACCACGGGCTGGTCGCTGGTCGCTGACACTTCGAGGCAGCGCTTCGCCTTGGAAGGTGACGGCGTTAATCCTGGCGCTACACCGAACGCGCAAGTCGAAGTCACTGGCGATTGGAAGACGGCAGGCGCAGGCAAAGAGGTCATCACCCCTTTGCCCGCAAAGAAAGCCGGGCAATCTCAAAATGAAAGTGGAGAGAATGCGGCCAGAACGGAATATGTTGACGTAACCAGCGGCGAGCCTTTCGAGGGCTTGCCGCTGCCAGTCGCGCCAATTCGGACGACGAGTCCGGGGCTGACGGTCTACCGTGGCGGCGCATTCGTGCCGCGTTACGTTTATACCAGGCAGCAACTCGGCGGACTGAAAGTTGACCGTCATACCTTACTGCTCGGTTTCTCTTACACGCCGACGCCGAAGCTTCAAGTGGAAGCGGAACTTCCTGTCACGCGAATCTCATTCAAAAACGGGACCGTCTCTAACAGCGGCGCAGGCGTGGGGAATCTCACCGTCTCGGGCAAGTATCGCTTCTTCCGAAAAGTCGAAGCCTGGGGAGATCGTCAAGCGGCGGTGCGTTTCGGCTTGGAGCTTCCAACCGGAAAGAAAAGCGCTCCGGGCGAGAGGCAGCTTCAGACGCCGGAATTCGTGCGCCAACAGCTTTCGCCTATCAGCGGTGGCCTTTCCCCACACGTTGACCTGTCTTACTCCCAGGCAAAAGGGCGGTTCATCTTCGGCGGAAATGCTGAAGCTGTTTTCCGCTCCGAGCGCGATGGGTTTCGGATGGGCCACGAACTGCGCGTCAACACGGATCTGGAATACGTGCTCTTCCCGCTGAAGTATGACCGTCCGGGAGGAGAAATATTTGCCATCCTGGAATCAAACTTCATCCGCCGAGGCACTGGCCGAGTTGGAGGTGCGACTGTGACGGGGAGTCGCTCGACCGAGTATTACCTTGCCCCGGGAGTCCAATACGCCGTGCATCCAAGATTCGTCATCGAAGGGAGCTATCAGCTTCCTGTGGTGCGCAACACCGGACCGCAGGTGCTTCGCATCGAGCGAAGCGTGCTTCTAGGCATCAGGTTCCTTTACTGAGGTGGCTGAAATGATACGAGCAGTAATTATGGCAACGCTCTTGATTGCCCTTTCTTCGCTGGTTTTGGGGCAGGGGAAAACACCTGCCCCTCAATTGGTGCTCAAGGACATTGAGGGGCGCAGCGTGCGGCTGAGCGATTACAAGGGCAAGATTGTGCTGCTCAACTTCTGGGCAACGTGGTGCGCACCGTGTCGTGCAGAAATGCCCGACTTGGTTAAATGGCAGCGTGAATACCGAAAACAGGGTCTTCAAGTCATTGGCGTCACATACCCGCCGGAAGAATTAGCGGAGGTGCGCAAATTCATCAAAAGCATCAAAGTCAATTACCCGATCGCTCTGGGAGACAAGCAGACGAAGGCTTTGTTTGATAAAGGCGAAACTCTTCCCATTACGGTGGTGATTGATAGGAAAGGAATGGTTCGTGAGATCATCCAGGGAATTATTTTCCCTGAAGAGTTTGAGCAGAAGGTTAAGCTATTTTTTCAGTAGGTGAAGCGGCTGTATTTTCCGAAGGACAAATAACCGCAGCGCGAGAAGTCCCTCAAGGGGCCACTTTAGGGACGGCCTTTCCGTTTGAAGTTTGTTTCCGAATAGAGTTCAAAGTCCTTTCCCGGTGCGGCCAACTCAAAGACTTCGGTGAATTCGTTATCGTTCAGAATCCGGTAAGTCTCCTTTGCCCTCCAGCCTGCTGGGATGTTCTCAATGCTCTCAGTAATAAAGACCAACGTCTTGCTGTCTTCGGATTTACTGTCCAACAGATACTGATTAACAAAGCCCTCGACGTGGAATTGCCGCAGCACGAATTTCTTTCTGCTCTTATCGAAGCTCAAGAAGCCCCAATCCTCATGCACTTCGCCTTTGGGGTTTTTCTGTTGCGGCGCGTAGGTGGACTTGTTTTTGATCTGCAGGAACTTGCCGGTGAGCGCGAATTGATAGTCGCGCTCACACGTGCCCTGGCCTGGCTGGCCTTTGCTCGTGCCTTCCCATGCGCCCACGAAAAACTTGAACGGTTCCCAAACATCGGGCTTCTGATTCGTTTGTGTCGCCGCGCTCGCGGCTAGCAGCGCCATTAGCAATAAAGGTCGCACGGGCGTCAAAAGCGAGCGCAAGAGTCGTGTGTTGTCTGACATTTTGTTCTGTTCCTCCTCAAACTCGGCCAGTCTCAAGCAGCGACCGGCAAGTAGATTTCCGTCTGCAATTCGGCTGGCGGCGCGTCCTGCGGCGAGTTCAGGTAAAACTCCAGCGCTGGCGCGGCTAAGACTTCGCGTCCGCTCAAGGGCAGCCACTCGCCGCAGAAGCGTGAATAGGTCGTGCCCAGCGTTTCGTAAGTACCACGATGCAAAGTGATCGCATACATTCGACTAGGCAGAAGCTGGATGCCGATGTCACCGGCAGGTGTGACCGTCTCCGGCACTTCGAGCGCAGCGTCATAACGCAACTTCTCGGGAGGTGTCACCGCCGGATCATCATAGGCGATGCCGAAGAATGCCGCCGGCTCGGTTAGCAACCCGCGCGGCCCAGCCCACCGAAATAGCCGCTCGACGGCTTCGTCTGTTTCCTCATACGCGCCGACGTGACGCGCGAAGGCGATACGCATTTCCGGCAACTGCTCAAACCGAACTACCAGCGCCGGCAACGCGCCTTGGCCGGGAAAGGCCGGGCAAAAGTCGATGAGCGTTCCTTCCGCGACAAAATGGACGTGCGTCGGCGCAGGCCCGAAAGCGGCGGCGCCACGCGCCGCGCGGAACTCGGTGGGCGATTGCTGACACATCTTCTGAAAAGCGCGCGTGAAAGATTCGGGTGTTTGGTAACCCGCCGACAAAGCGATCTCGGTCACTGGCTGCCCGGTGTGGCGCAACTGATGCGCGGCTCGTTCCAGACGCAACCGGCGCACATGCTCCTTGACCGACTCCCCCACCAGACTGTGAAAAAGGCGGTGAAAGTGGAAAGGGGAAAAGTTGGCGACACGCGCCAACTCTTCTAACGGTAGCTCACTATCCAGGTGAAGCTGAACATGCACAAGCACGGCCAGCATACGCTGGCGGTAATCTTCAAAAGTTTGCTCTTTCATTAGCGCGTTGTGGTTCAAGCCCCGGTGCGGCGGCACAAGATAACAAAGCCGCCTGGCGTTTGCCTGACATTCTTTGCTATTTCTGTAACATTTCTCAGCGAGAACGGATCGGAAAAGTTAAGCAGGTATTATTCACTAAAACTCGAACCAGCCGCATTTTCAGCAACATAGTCAAGCCGCTCGCCGCTCATATCAGTGGTCAATCCCTCCCGTCCCTAGCGAAGACTTCGTCTTTCCATATTTTCTTGGGTTTACAGCCATCGGGTCGAAACCTTGCCTCTATAAAAGTGGAGCTTGGTGTAAACGGTGAACCGAACGTTATCAACACCCTTCTAGATGCAAGGTCGAGTTTTCGATCGGAACAGGTTAAAGAACGCCAGAGTTTACTACCTTGGTCTTCAGCCGCCTATTTCTTTTAATCGTCAGTGATCAATTATCAATTTATCAATTGATCACTATACGAGGAAAGCAGCGGATGGAGCAGCATCAACTTGAGCCGGCTGGATTCGTGAATCCAGTCCAGCGATCAAATTTGCGATGTCCGCGTATCCAAGCGCTTCCCTAAGCTGCCGCAGAATCTCTAACCCATATCTCTTCACTTCATCCGCGTCCTGTCCTTCCAGAGGCTTAAACAGATTCTGCAACTGGTCAGGTGTCATGTTCAGGTAACGCTTCCATTCATCAGATGCGTGGCCGCTCGCCTTCAACGCCACTGCTGGCGGGATGCCGGCGAGGATGGAGCGTGATACGAACGCGTGCCGGAAATCGTGCTTGTGCAAATCTGAAACCTTGATTGCCCGGCAGGCAGTGCCGAAAGATCGTTTCACTTCTTTCAGCCCACCGAAGATAAGGTCTCCCGGGCTGGTCTCGTTCAATTGCGCCATTTCCTCTTTCACTCTGCGAGTCATTGGGATGGGACGGGGACGATTTGTCTTTGCGTTGATCGCCCGCACGTTGATGACCTCGGACCTAAAATCGAGATCACTTTTTTCCAACGTGAATAATTCGTTCTCGCGCAATCCTGTGTCTGCGGCGACGATCAGCACAGCCCGCAGATGAGCATTCCCACGAGGTCCTGGCTTGTCGCAAAAGTTAAGTAATGCCAGCTCCTCGCCGAAGGTTGGGAATCGCTCGCGGCTCGTCTCGGCGGCCCTTTCGATCAGAGTTCTGGCCGACTTGTGAAAGAACGGATTCTGCTCCGGTGAGATCATCCGTTCATCCACGGCATAGTTAAGCATGACGCGCAGCATCTCCACCGGACGGTTGATGGCCTCAATGCTCCGCTGTTTGCCTTTCGGGTTCGGAATGACCTCCAGTTCGCCATTCGCTTTCTCAAGGATCTGGCTCCTAGTCGGCAGCTTGGAAAGCCAGAGCTTGAACTGTTCAATCCTGCCCTTCGTGATCTCATTCAGCTTTGCTGATCCAAAGTGGAAGAGAAGCTGTTTTCGCCACGAATCTGGCCCACTCAATTCGCGGCGACCAGCGATCTTTCGTTCACCAACGTAGACCGCATCCACAAGCCTCTCCTTCTTAAATTTCTCGGCAAGAAAAGCGAAGGTGGACTTATCGGCGTTAATGGATTTTGCACCGCCCTTCTCAAACTTGGTCTTGAGTTCCTGCAGTTTTTTACGGGCATCAGTTTTGGTCAGGCAGTAGCGCTTGAACTCTTTCTGTTTACCGGTTTCCTTATCAACGGGGGAAAACCTGGCAATCCACCGCTTGCGTTTCTCATCATAGAAAACGTATCCGGTCGCTGATTTCATGAACTTACCTCCCCAAAGTGATACGATCCAGCCATGAAAGGAGATCACTATTTTCTGCGAATTTTGCTCCCAGAGACATATTGCAGAGACATATTCGGGTGAATAACAGGGATCAACAGGGATCAGCGTAGCACACTGGAAGCTATATTTTTCAATAGTTTGAGGAACAAGGATAATGGAGGAAAGGTGCTGGTCTTGCTTGGGGTGCAAGAGGCCGCGAGTTTGAATCTCGCCGTCCCGACTTTTAGATTCAATCACTTACAGGCTCGAAAATCTCGATAGACGCAGCAATAAAGGGTGCAAATGGTCTTCAGCTTCTACCCCGCGCTAAACCACAGTTTCCTCAACCATTTAGAAATCAGCCAATCTACAACATCTTCTACTCGGTGACGTATTTGGTGACGCATTGGCTCTTGAAAATTGTCTCTCATTTGTCATCTCCTAGCGTTGATCTTTCCTCTGACACTGATTTGTTGATCGCGTAGTTTGCCACCCGCTCATTTTTCCAATTGAACAGGCGCAAATGGTCTTCAGGTCCAATCCTGTGCCAGGAGTATTGAGTTCCGGTCATTTAGGATTGAAAATGAAATAAGTCCGCCAATTTGTAGGGGCAGACCTATGTGTCTGCCCCGGTTCTGTGATCACGCCAGATGGGGCAGACACATAGGTCTGCCCCTACGCTGCTGATGGCAACCAGGTGAACTTATTTCGGTTCCATTCCTAAATTGCAATAGTGTCCGTTTTGCCGTCCGATGAAGAATGGCCAGTTGATGACGAAAGGCAAGGTTTTCAGCCGCCAAGTTCAAAGTAAATGTGAAGGTGGCACATGGGAAGGACAAGAATGTAAGAAAAAACAATAACAAAGAGGTAAACGGTCAGTTGTTGGCGGAGGGCGAGATGCTCCAGGGCCAAGTCGCGACGAAGTTTGAAGACGGAAACGAGAGTAGAAATGAAGGGAAGTAAGGCACGAACCATCAAGCCGATTGTATCGAAGGTGAAGAGGAAAGTCCAATGTTTGCTGAAGATCTGGATTTTGGCGAAGCACAGGCAGTCAAGGTCGAGCTAAATCACCGATCCAGTCGAACGATTTCAAAAGGCGACAACTCGATTTTGACGGAGGAGAGACGGATCGGGTCGAATTGCCTGCGAAACGTTTCCGGCTTACACATTGCAGCTTCAGCGTTCTGTCCGTGTAAGCGGCGTAACTTCGAAACTTGATTGATACCGTCCATCGTTGCTGTTTGCGTCTCCGGGGTCAGATTCGCCAGCAGCAAGGATTGCTGCTGGCCGCGTTCGAGCAGAATTGCTTCAACTTTGAGCGCGTCGCCTGATTGCACGCCGATCATCCGGCCTCCCGCGAATTCCGCCACATCCGCCAGCACGTGATAGAGCGGAAAAACCGTGCCAGGTAATGAAGGAAATTGCTGTGGCAGCGGCGAACCAGCTTCCGTCTCCATCATCCCGCGCCAACCCGTTGTTTCAAAACAGGTGATACTCGTGGCTTCGCTTTCCGCCAGCCGTTTGACCGCGCCGAGCGTCCAGGCCGCGCCGAACAAAGACAACTGCCGCACGTCTACTTGCTGAGGCAATTGATCGGGGGCAGGCGCGCTGCCGGCCTCGGTCGCCACTGCATTGAAACGCGGCTTCAGCGTCACGGGCGAAATGACGACGGGCAGGTGATTGAAATAGCGCCGGGCGCTGCGCACCGGTTCCGGGATGGCCGTCAGCGTTTCGACCAGCGAAGTGTCATCAAAGGCGTGGGTCTGCGGATTCATCGAGAAGGCGACGAAATCCATCAGGTCCGCAGGCGGACGGAATTGATTAAGCTGATAAAAATCCGCGTTCGTGCCGCCGCCAATGGGTGCGCCAAATTCCCGCAAGCACTGACGCGCAAGTTGCAACGACCGCGCCCCACTGGATTTTGCGCCTGTGTCAAAGATCAACCAGCGCGCCACGCGCGGCTGCTGTCGCCGCAGCCAGTTCACAAGCGATTGCAATTCCGCTTCGGCGTTTTCGCTGAGAAAAAGCGCCATTTCGAGCGGCGCCTGGAGTTGCTGTGAAGTCAGGTGGGCGCGCGCGAGAAGCTCTTCAACCGAGGCTTCCGCCAGCTTCACGTCTGCGCGCAGGTGAGCAGGCTTGAGTTTGGCAAGACGTTCGATTTCTCGCGCGGACAGCGGATGCGGCCCCAGTCCGAGGCCGAGCGGCGGCAGCGCGAATCGTTGTTCCGTGCGTGAAAGCCGAATGCCTTGATCTGCTTGATTGACTTGCGCCGACTCGGCGCTGACGGTTGATGGGCTTCCGTGCAGTCGCAATTCAACCGATTGTTTGATGCGTGTTCCGGCGCTGATTTCCAACGGAAACGGCAGCCGCAACGGTGTGCAAAAGGTTTTGTAACTCGCGTCAATCCAGTTGCGCTGGTCTTCCATCTCAAACAGGTCGCCGCTGAACGTGACTTCCGCCCACAAGCCCGGCGCGACTTCGTGGGTGATGCCGCTGAGGTCGTGCAACGCCCTGACGGGTTGTTCCGCCGCGACGAGTTCAGGAAACGCCGTCGCGTATTCCGAACCGTTCGCGTAACGCGCGCGGCAAGGTTGCCCGGCCAGTTCCGCCGGATGCAGCACGCAAAAGCCGATGCGATTGCGCAGGAAGGTCGCACGCGCTTCGCCGTCGAAGGTGAAACGAATCGTGCCCGCCGCATCGCCCGTAATTTCGCCGCGCCAGACAAAATCAATTTCGCGCTCGCGGTGTGTGGCGTAGTAGCTGATGCGGAACGCCGCCGCCTGCGCCTCGCATTTGAGGTTGGAAATTTGCGCGGGAATCGTCTCCCAGTTGCGATCACGAACGGCGGCGTAAACGCGGCGCAGGATTTCGCGTTCGCCCCATTTGATGTAACGCAAATCGCCGTTTTCAAACCGCATTCGCAACGGCCCGGCGCACAGTTCCCGCCAATTGTTGTTGGTTGCGTTGTTCATACCTTATCCGGGCAGGGGGCGAATATGGCGACGCTGCGAGCGCCGCAATTGCCGGTTGCGCAGGCTGTCGAGTAAGACAGCCAGAAAGATGATGGCGCTCATCACCAGCGGATACAGATACGGGTCAGCGTTGGCGATGACCAGGCCGTTTTCAATGGTTTGAATCAACAGCGCGCCGAGCAGCGTTCCTGGCAGGACCGCGCCTCTGCCGCCGAACAGGCTGGTGCCGCCCAGCACAGCGGCAGCGATAGCGGCGAATTCCCGCTGATTGCCGAACGATGGCGAGACCGCGCCGACCTGCACGACGGAAACCAGTCCGCTGAGCGCCGCGCAGAATCCGCTGATGACGTATACGGCGAATTGGATGCGTTCGGTGCGAATGCCTGCCTTGCGCGCGGCGTCGGCATCGTTGCCCATCGCATAAACCTGTCTGCCAAAGGTTGTGCGCGTCAGCGCCAGATGCGCCCCAACCACTACCAGCGCCATCATCAACACCGGAAACGGAATGCCCGCGATGCGAGCCGAGCCGATGCGTAAAACCGATTCTGGCAAATTCATCGCCCGCGTTTCGGTCAGCCACAA
Organism: Heliomicrobium sp.; assembly: GCA_021155085.1. Lineage (GTDB taxonomy): Bacteria > Acidobacteriota > Blastocatellia > RBC074 > RBC074 > RBC074. Next base: position 66,527 of record JAJNQA010000022.1, read on the forward strand.
CCCGAAGCCGCGCCCGAAATAGAGCGTGGCCAGCGTAACAATGAACGGAATGATGCGCAGCCACGTGACGCACAGCGCATTAAATGCGCCATAGAGCACACCCGCCAGCAAAATCACCAGCGCGGCCAGCCACAGCGGCTGCCCGGCCAGCACCATCTTTCCGGCCACAGCAGCGGAAACGAACATCACCGATCCGACCGACAAATCAATGCCGGCGGTCAACAGCACAAAGGTCAGGCCCGTCGCGACGATCGCCGTGGACGCAGACTGGATCAGGATGTTGACGAAGTTGTTCGTAGCCAGGAAACGCGGCGAGAGCAGGCTGAACACTGCCAGGACAGCCACAAAGATCAGCGTTGAAGCGTGCCGCAGTGACACCTGCGAAAGTCGGGTAGCAGCATTGTTCATCACGCTTCCTCCCCCGCGGGCAACGCCGCGCCGAGAATTCGTTCGCGGTCAAATTCGTGACGGTCAAAACAGGCTGTGACCGCGCCGCGTTGCAACACCAGCATGCGGTCGCAAACGCCAGTCAACTCTTCAATCTCCGACGAGATGAAAAGAATGCCCGCGCCTGTGGCAGCCAGTTGCTGAATGATGTGGTAGATTTCCAAACGCGCACCGACATCCACGCCGCGCGTCGGTTCATCCAGAATCAGCACGGCGGGGTTCCGCAACAGCCATTTGCCCAGCACGACTTTTTGCTGATTGCCGCCGCTCAGGGTTTTGACCGGCTGGCGCAATTGCCCGCCGCCTCTGATTTGCACAGATGCCGCCATTTGATTGACGGCTGCGGTCAGGCGCGGCTGATCAATCAATGCGTTGGCAGTGAATTGCGGCAGGGCGGTGAGCGCCAGGTTGTCGCTGATAGCGGCATTCATCAGCAAGCCCTCTTCGCGGCGGTTCTCGGTCAGAAAGGCGAGGCCGCGCGCAATGCGTTCGCGTGTGGTAAGCGCGCTGATTTCTTCGCCGTTGAGAATGATGCTGCCGCCGGCGCAGGGATCGAGACCGAACAGGATGCGCGCCAGTTCCGTACGCCCCGCGCCCATCAATCCCGCAATGCCCAGGATTTCACCGCGCCGCAGTTCGAAGCCGATGCCTTCGATCACGCCCGGTTGGGAAAGCTGTGCGACTCGCAGCACGGGTTCCGGCGCGGGCATTGCGTCACGCTCGGGATAGAGCTGATCCAGGCTGCGTCCCACCATCAGCGTAATCAATCGCTCCGTCGTGAACTCTTCTTTCCGGCCCGTCCCCACCACCTCTCCATCGCGCAGCACGGTCATTTCGTCGCACAGGCGGAAGACATCCGACAGCACGTGTGAGATGTAAATCACGGCGATGCCTTGCGCGCGCAACCGCTCAATCAACGCAAACAGGCGGTCTGTTTCGCGGCTGGTCAGCGACGTCGTCGGTTCGTCAAAGATAATTAGCCTGGCGTTCTGGCCGAGCGCACGGGCGATCTCCACCAGTTGCCGCTCGCCGGGCGAAAGCCGCTCCACCAGCGTGTCGGGCGGAACGTCCAGGCTGACCGCGCGCAGCATTTCCGCCGTCTTCGTTCGCATCAACTGGCGATCAATGAACCCAAATCTGTTTTTCGGAAAAGAGGGGATAAAGAGGTTTTCAGCAATGCTCAGATTGGTGAACAGATTCAGTTCCTGATGCACAAAAGCTACGCCGCGCCGCGTGGCTTCGGCTGGCGTTTGGGGGCTGTAATCAGAACCGTCAAACCGCATGCTTCCGGCATCCGGTTGTGTCACGCCGCCCAGGATGTTCATCAACGTGGATTTGCCTGCGCCGTTTTCACCGACCAGTCCGAGCACGCTTCCAGCGGCAAGCGATAACTTGACGCCACGGAGCACCGACACGCCGAAATAGCTTTTCCCGATTTGTGAACACTCCAGCAAATGGCTCATCGTTGTCTCACGTGTCACCGGCGCCGCAGCACGTCCAGCAGCGCAGCCAGCAGAATTACGCCGCCCTTGACCATCATGATCGTGAAATGAGAATGCCCGGCCAGATTCAACGTGTTGTCAATCAGTGTCAGAAACAGCACGCCGTAAATCGTCCAGACGACTTTGCCGCGTCCGCCGAACAGGCTCGCGCCGCCAATCACAGCCGCGCCGATCACATCCAGCAATAACCGCTGTCCCAGCACGGGCGAGCCGGTTTCCAGGCGGCCTGTATACAGCACCGCCGCAGCCGCCGCGCACACGCCGCTGCTCACATACGCGCGTGTAATGGTCTGGCCGACCGGCACACCGGAAATTTCCGCCGTCTGCACATTGTGCCCGCAGGCGTATAGCCACCGCCCCGCCAGACTGCGGCTGAGCAGCACGTGCGCCGCGACCAACAGCAACGCCGTCACCAGCAAGGCGTATGGCAGGAAAAAGAACGAGCCTTTGCCGATGGCGATGAACGCGGGCGGCAGGTTGTAGATCGTTTTCGATTTCGTCAGCCAGATTGCCAGCCCGCTGAAAAACATCATCGTCGTCAGCGTGACGATGAATGGCGGCATCCCCAATCGTGTTATCGCTGCGCCATTCAACCATCCGATCAAGGCGCCCGTCAGGAACATCGCGGCCACGCCCGCGGGCACAGCCCACACGCTGCCGCCGAGTAACCCCTGATCGCCGCTCATCACCAGCGCGCCCGTCACGCTGGTCAGCGCCATCACCGAAGTCGCCGACAGATCAATGCCACCCGTAATCAGCACAATCGTTTGCCCGGTGGCGACAATCAGCAACGGCAGCAGGTTGGAAAATAGATTGCTGATGTTGTTGGACGACGTGAGACTGGGCGTCAATGGCATTGCCGCTAGAAACCAGATCAGGCACAAGGCCAGCACCTGATAATCCGCCGACAACAACCCGTTGACACGCTGTCGCAGGATGCCGCGCGGTTCCAATTGGCCAGTGGAGGTGGATTCAGTTTGCGATGGGGTCATCTATTTCTTCACTTGCGCGCCCCACATCTTGGCGGACATTTCGTTCAGGTTACCCTGATGAATGACAAAGCCTGGATCACGGATGATTTCGGCCACTGGTTTTCCGGCTTTCAAATCCAGAACAGCCTGTACGGCGGCTTCGCTCTCGAAATACACATTCTGCACGCCGTCCGCGTCCAGATAGCCGTCTTTGAGCATTTGATATGCCGTTGCGTCACCGTCAAAGCCGCCCATCAGCACATGCCCGTCTTCGCCAATCTTCTTGTACTTGTTCGCGTTCTTGAGCGCCGAAATGATCGAAGGAAAGAGAAAGTCGGACGACGTGAAAATGAAGTTGATGTCAGGATGCGCTTGCAAGGCGTTCGTCACGCCCGCCTGCGCTTTCTCCTGATTCCACTCGGTGGGCACGCGCGCGACGACTTCGATGATGTCGCTGTAACCTTTCACGGCTTCTTCAAAACCATCGCGCCGACCGATGGCATTGATGTCGCCGAGGTCGCCCATCAGCAGCATGGCTTTGTACTTCTTGCCCGACTTCTTCGCCTGTTCGCACATATATTCGACGGTGGCTTTGGTGATGGCGAAGTTGTCGGCGACGACGGCGACGGATTTCGCATCGGTCTTATCCGCCGGACGGTTGTACAGCACGATGGGAATGTTCGCGGCATTGGCCGCCTTAATCATCGGGATGACGGTCTTGGCATCTTTGGGCGCGATGATGATGCCGTCCACGCCGCGCGCGATGAAATTGTTCACCTGTTCGAACTGCCGGTTGGCGTCGCCGTCGGCGATGGCTTCGAGCATGGCGATGTCGCGCTTCTTCAACTCGGCCTTGATTGCCTCGAACCCTGCGACCCAGTATTCGGTCTGCAAGGTCTCGAACGACACGCCGATGGTGGGCTGTTTGGGCGCGTTGCTGGAATTGCACGCGACCAACAACAACAAACTGATGACTCCTGCAATAATTCCTGGCTTCATTTTCCCCTTCCGTCTGTTCCGTAATCTCTCTTTACTCCTGCCCCGGCGCGCGCGTGATGTCTTCCAGACAGGCGCGAATGTTTTCCGGTTCGAAGATGTTCTTCCAATCGGGTTGGATTAGTTGCGCGCGTGCTCTTTCCATAGCTTTTTTCGCGCCATCCGAAAACTGTACCGGGATTTCATCAAACAAGATCGCCAGTTCGATGTTGATATGACCAAGAATGAAATCGCGTGCGGCGTCGTGTGGCACGCCGCGCCGAATCGCTTCGTCCATCGCTTCGCGGATGACGGCGATACAGGTGATGCCGGTCGTTTCCGAAAGCGCCGGTTCCAGTATCGCCATCTGTTCGACCGTCACGCGATGCGAGCGCGTCACCGGCGCGTACATCTGTTTCGCTATCGCTTCACCGCGTTCGTAATCGTTTTCTGCGCCGTGCATCAGCGCATTGACAATCGCCTGCGGCGATTTGATGCCGCCAAAAAAATCGCGCCGCTGTTCGGGCGTCACATCGTAACTGAACACCGAAGGATGACACGGATGCGTGACGAAGTAAGCCAGATCGTCGCGGTGTTTCACTTTGCCTGCCAGCGGCGCGGCGGGATCAAGGCAAATCACCAGCGCGCCCGCTTTCAATTGCGGAATGATCTGCGCCGAAATGCGTTCGATCAGGTTGTCCGGCAAAGCCAGAATCGCCACGTCGGCACTGGCCAGCGCCTCGGCTTGAGGCGTGGGCGACAATCCGCGCTGCCGCAGGTTTTCAATGCCCGCCGGGCTGATCTCGATATAGGCCATCCGGTATTCGGAATCTTTCAGATTGTCGGTAATGCGGCATCCCATTTTGCCGCCTGCGCCGAATAAGGCAATAGTTGTCATGCTGGATTCCTCTCAAGTCAAAAATAATTACTGTTGTGATTGAAGCTGTTATTGAAGTGCGCCGAGCCGAATGCTTTCAAAATGATTGGCACGCCCGTGCTGACCACCTTTCAGTGCGATTTCCAAACCATCAAGCCTTGCATCGTCCGAGTGCGCGCGGTTGAGCGGCTGTCCCGGAACCAAGGGTGTCAGCAACTCCAGCGCATAAATTCCAAGCTGACTGATCGCGTGGCTCGATGTGTCGCCGCCCGCCACGCAAACACGCCGCACGCCGCTGGCGAGCAACAACTCGCGCAACAAGATGCCTTGCTGTTGGCCGAGCCGTTCCCGCACCGTCAATTCATCCAGGCCGTGTTGTCGCAAGCGTTCGTTGCTTGATTGCATCACCGGATCGTGCGGGCCGCGTGCGGAGTAGAGAACCACACTCTGTCCGGTGGCCAGGCTTCCCGATGCCGCTTGCCGCAAGCGCGCGCGTTCCGCTTCCGCTGTCGTTTCATCTGTTAGCAGAGCGGCGTCGAGGCGCAAACTGGCATACCCGTTCGCTTCCGCCCATTCAATCTGCGCCAGCGTCGCCGCTGAGCAACTGCCCGCCATCACGATCACCTGTTCGACTGCGCCTGCTGATGGATACTCCACGCGCGGCCGCCGCCAATGGCTGGTCAACGCGTAACCCACCCCCGAAGAGCCGATCACAAAGCGCGCGTCCGATTCCCAGATCAATCGCCCGGCGGTCGTCAGTCGTTCTTCATCCAGCGTATCGAATAGAACGATGCCGGGCTGTTCATGACGCAGCGCGGCGAATCGTTCGTTGACTTCATCCCTTGTTCCGCTCAGGTGCAACAAATCAAGGAGCGCAATCGTGGCGTCGGTCTGTTTCGCCAGATGCAATCGCAAATCGCCTTCATCCATCGGCGTCACCGCATGCCGAGACATCATCGGATGCCGATCCAGCCGGAAGGTCTCGTCTCCGACCGTCGCAAACAGGTTCCCGAAAACACAATATCGTTTCAGCACGGGTGCGCCGACCAGCAACGGCACGAAGGGGGAATGAAAGACGCGCTGTCCAATTTCATACGCCTTGCCGATGCTGCCGATGTTTGGCGAGGAATCGAAGGTCGAACAAATTTTGTAATGAAACAGCCGCGCGTTGAGTTGCCGCAAAGCCGTGAAAATCGTTGGCAATTCCGCTTCCATCTGCGCCGGAGTCATCGCGCGGCTTGCGCCCGCGACCCCGACAGCTTCGATGTCCGGGAACTTGGCTTGCAGGAGTTCCGCCGCGGGCGGCGACAGAAACAACACGCTGCGCACGCCGTGCAGCGACAGCGATTCCATCGCATCGGCGGAACCCGTGAAATCATCGCCGTAAAATGTCAGCAGCAGCCGGTGATCCATCATTTTTTCGCTGCGCCCGGTGGCGGAAATTTCTTCGACGCATCGTCAATGACCAGCACCCAGTCCAAATCTTCGCCCGGTGTCGGCGTGATGAATTCGCGTTCATTCGATTTCGCCCATTCGCCAATCAACGTCGCTTTGCCATCGCGCGGATTGAACCACCAGCCGCGCACTTTCTCGCCGCTGAGCTTCGTCAAATTGACTTTGAACTTGCGTCCGGTCGGCGCATAAACCATCGCGTAACTGCCTTCGCTATCGCGCGTGGCAACGAATCGTTTCAAGCCCGCACCGGGCATTGCGGTGGGAATTTCGGCTTTGTCCGGCTTATGCGTCACAAGCAGCGAATCGTCGGGAATGCGCGTCAGGAAAGGCCGCGATTCGATCAGGCGGCGTCCGTGCTGCATTTGCGCCGCGCCCGGCTGATCCAGCGCCTCGCTCCAACTCAGCAGCGGATTGTTGATGGGGTTGCGACCGGCCTGCCACATTTGCCAGACCGAATGATGACCGTAAGTATGGCCGAACGCGCCCGTGAACAAGTCCCAATACAAAGGCCGCCGCACGTCCGTCGCGACGGAATGCCCTAACTCTTTCGCTTTGAAATTGACCGGATGGTCTTCGTAAATCGGCTCGCCATCCAGCACGGGCTTGGTCGGTGTGCGGTCGTAATCTTCGCGCGTCTTGTCGTAGCGTCCGGTGAATTCGGCGACGTGGCCGTTCTGCCGCATGTTGAAATCGAGCCACTCGTCGTTGTGCAAATGTTGCGACGAACTGTTGCCGCCCGTCGGATGAAACGTCAGCAGATGCGTGCCGCCGTCGCCTTTGCGCAGGCCACGTGCCATCGCGCGATTCACTTCTTTGTGCGTTTCAGTTTCCAGCGGACGATCACCGCCCAGAATCCAGATGATATTTGTCGCGTCCTTGTACCGTTTGCCCAGCCATTCACCGTAAACCTCAGCATTTTGCGGCGTAAAAACCTCTGGCCCGACGCCCCATTTCTTGTTGTACTTGTCGCCCCACGTCGGCAGGAAGCCGATATACATTCCGAGTTCGCCCGCGCGCTTGACGATGAAATCCAGGTGATCCCAGTAATCATTATTCGCGCCATCTTTCACGTCCGGTGTGGCCGGATCATTGTTGAGCAGCGGGCGATGGCCGTAAGGATTTGGATCGTTGAGGCCATCTATTTCGGCCAGCGCGACAGCCTGAATCACCGTGAAACCTTTGCTGGCGCGATTCTTGAGATAGCGATCCGCTTCTTCGCGGTTCAAACGATGGAACAGTTCCCACGCCGTGTCGCCCAGATAAAAGAAAGGCGAGCCGTCGGCTTTGACCAGAAACCGCTTGTTGTCGCTGACCTTCAAGCGCTGCACGCTTTGGCCGAACGCATTCAAGGTTGAGGCGATGATGATCGCCGTGACAATCAGAAATCGAATCGAGTTTCGCATTATGCCTCGCTGATCCGGGCAGGCAGGCTCCCCGGAGTTTATCCGAATTTTTCTACTGCCTGTCTTAAATCCAGGTGGTCTTGCGCGTACTGCTCAATTGTTTTTCCAGCCATTGCCGCTTCCCAGCCTTGCTGCACGCTTCTGACGCCAGCCGCGATGCCGTCGGGATGCGCGACGATGCCGCCGCCGCAAACGTACAGCAAATCGGCGCTGCCAATCTGTTGGTAAGTATCTACTGCCTGTCCCGCCCACTGCGCCGAAGCGATCACCGGCATGGCAAAGTACGGCTTGTCTCCATACAGCGGCGTCAGCAGCGCCTGCGCCGAACGGATGACCGATTCGTCCGGCTCCCAGAATTTGTTGCGCAAGCCGTTGCAGTGCATGTGATCCACGCCCGCCAGCCGCCAGATTTTCTGATACGCGGGATACTCGATGCCCAGGTAAGGTTCGCGCGTCAGCATGCCCCAGCCGTTACGATGCCCGTGAATCGGCAATTGTGAATGCCGCCGCAGATGCGCAACGGCAGACGCGCCCGTGTGATTCAAACTGACCATCACGCAGGTGCCGCCGCCGGTGAGCACTTCGTCGTGATGGCGCAGCATCTCGTCTATTTCGTCGGTGATATTGACGGCGTACATGGGCTTTTTGCCGGTGCGGTCGGCGTATTCGTTAATGACGCGGCTGACGGCGCGAAAGCGTTCGCTGAAAGGCGAATGCGGCGGGTTCGCCATTAATTCGTCATCCTTGATGAAATCCAGTCCGGCTTCGATCAGCGTGCTGACCAGTTCGGCGGTTTGTGCGGGAGACAAGCCGACGCTCGGTTTGATGATCGTGCCGATGATCGGACGGCCTTCGACGCCTGTCAGGCGGCGCGTGCCTGCGACGCCGAATTGCGGCCCCGGATACTTCTCAGCAAAGGCGCGGGGCAGTTCCAGGTCTATCAGTTTGATCCCCGAAAATTCGCGCAGTTCGTATAGATTTCCGCAGACCGTCGCCAATAGATTCGGCAGCGACGCACCCATGTTTATTAGCGGGAACGACAACACGACTTCCGCGCGTTTGAATTTGCCCTCATGATTTTTCGGCGGTTTGGAGTGCGGCAGGCTTGGCGTCTGGACGGTTTCGAGTTCAGTGATGCGTTCGACGCGTGCGGCGTGATGGGCACGCAATTCATCCGTTTCGCCCGGCACGCGAACAAACGTGCCGCACGATTGTTCGCCCGCCATCACTTCGGCGGCAAATTCAAGCGGATGCGCAGTCTCGATGCGGTATCTCGCAATGATACGATCAGCAGTCATACAGTTTGTTTCCGGAAACAGGAGATTTTGAATGATCGCAGTCTATTATTCGCCGCCGACTCTGTCTGTAAGAATGATGCGCCTTTTTATAATGATCCTATCATCTCGGAGTTGGGAATCTCGGATTGTAGTTCAGGAGCCTGTCACCGAAAGACCACCACTCGCGGTTCTCCGTTCGCTCCGCTTTCTATTGGCGCCGGGACCCGATCCGGCAGACGCCCTTCTCCAACAACCTTCCCGGTGCGCGGATCATAGATGCGATACGAACGGGGCACATCGCGCGAGAGGATCGCTGTCCCGCCGCCTTCGGACAGATACAGTACGAAGAGCTTGCCGGGCACGGCCAGGCCGCGGCGACCATACGTGTATGTCCAGTTCGGCTCCATGCCCGCCAGCGGCAGACCATCAAGGATTTTGGCCGCGATGCCCGGATAACGCGAGCCTTCGAATTCGAGGGCCTCGCGCCAGCCCGCGCCGGGCGCGGTACACCAATCGGCGTGATCCGGCTCTTTTGCATGCAGCCGCCACTGCCACAAACTGCCCGCGCCGTACACCACGCCCATCGTGCTCCCCGCCGTCAGATTAGTCCAGGCTTCGTGCCCTTGCCACCAGCCTGCGCCGCGTCCGGTGCGCCCGATGTTTTCGTAAGTCGGTTCGCCATTGGCGACGGCTTTCTGCGGCGTGTTGCGCCACATATCCGCCACGCGCTCCGGCAGGTGTTCGCCATTGTGTCCCGTCTGGCACCATTGAAAATCCAGCCACGCCTTGTCCTGATGCGTGCGGTTCAGCGAATGCGGCGCGTAATGAATGCCGGCCGGCTGCTGATAGGCGTCCCATTCTTCGATGGTGTTTCCCGCGCGATCCAACTGCTCGACAATCGCCGCCGCCGTGGCCGTGCCATCGCCGCCCACCAGCCAGATCGCCGGCCGAGCGCCGTAACGCGCCACCAGATATTGGCAGTAACGCGCATAATCATCCGCGCTGGCAACAACGCCAGCCACGCTCCGCCCTTTCCATCCGTAGCCGTGAAACACCGGTTGATAAACGGGCGCAATGCCGTGCTTCACCAGCACATCCACCAGCTTATCGAAGGTCTGAAAATACGCCGGATTCAATTGCCGCAGCGTGCCTTGCGGAAGGTCTTCAAACCCGACATCAAACCCAAGGTCTTCGGTGCGCGAACGCGGCCCGACGGTTTTCATATCCGGCTGCACGGTCATCAGCAACGCGGCATTGAAGCCTTTTGCGTGGCGGTCGCGGGCGTAGATTTCCGCCTGTTCGACAGTCGCGCGCCACGGCAAAGCCCAGGCCGTGTCGGCGCACAGCAACCGCGACGTGCCGTCCGCATGAATCAGGTTGCGTCCGCCCGGCGGGATTTTCCAAAAACCATGCGAGGTAAAAATCGTGGGCGCGGCGGCATTATTCGCCGCTGCCTGAAGCGTTCCCGACTTTCCCTGAAGGCCGGGATCGCCATTGCGATCCGAAGCCGTCCAGCGCCAGACGCCGGAGGCTTTGGTCGAAGCAAAACGTGCGCGAAATGTGCGTCCGCCATCCCAAAAGATTGGACGGCGAATCGTTGTCCCATCGTCGTGCGTGAATTCTACCCAGGCGTTTACATCCGTGTATGGATTCGCTGTTTCCCGCACGGCGGTAAAGCTGATTTCGATTTCCTGCCATTGCGGCGCGGAGGTGAGGGGTTGCCCCACCGAAACAACGGTCACTCGCGTAAGCAACAAGCCCCCAATTACCACCAATATCACGTTGAAGATTAGTCGTGACATAGCTCCTCGAAAAATAGGTGAAACGGTTTGTAAGCGGCTCCACGGCCGCCAACATCAGGCGATATGCGCGCCGACGGCTTCGGTGTAAACGGCATATAGCGATTGACTGGCGGCCATAAACACTACGTTGCGTTTGCGCCCGCCGAAACATAGATTGCCGCAGATTTCCGGCAGCAGGATTTGTCCGATGCGATCGCCTTCGGGCGCAAAGACCTGCACGCCGTCATACCCCGGCCCGACCCAGCCACAACCGACCCAAATATTGCCGTCCGTGTCCGCGCGGATGCCGTCGGCAAATCCCGCGCCTTTGCCAGGCATTTCCATCGAAACGAACTGCCGCCCGCGCCGCAATGATTTGCCGTCCACATCCCAAACCTTGATGTTTTTGGGCGCTTCGGGGTAATGCGTGGAGCCGCTGTCAGCGACGTAGAGCTTTTTGTAATCGGGCGAGAAACAGATGCCGTTGGGTTTGTGGATTTCGTCCGTCACCATTTCGAGGCGGCTATTTTGCGGATCCACGCGATAGACCGCTTCCTTGAGTTCCAGCGCGCCTTTGTTGCCTTCGTAGTGCATCAGCGCGCCATAGCCGGGATCGGTAAACCAGATCGCCCCGTCCGGGTGTACGACGATGTCATTGGGCGCGTTGAGCGGCTTGCCGTTGAACTTGTCTGCGATGACCGTCACCTTGCCGTCGTATTCATACCGCACGACGCGCCGGTTGCCGTGTTCGCAGGAAAGCTGCCGCCCCTGGTAATCGAATGTGTTCCCGTTGCTGTAGCCCGCCGGATTGCGCATGACGCTGACGTGACCGTCATCATCCAGCCAGCGCATCTGCACATCCCTGGGGATGTCGCTCCAGACCAGATAGCGGCCAACGCCATTCCACGCCGGGCCTTCCGCCCAGAGCATCCCTGTGTGCAAGCGCCGAATCGGCGTGTTGCCGAGCTTGTATTTGTTAAATCGTTTGTCGAGCGAAATGATGTCAGGGTCGGGGTAGCGAACCGGATTCGTGCCTGTCCAATCGCGTTGCGGCACTTGTGGGGATTGCGCCGCGAGTTTTTCAGCAGCGGCAGTAGCAAGCGCCGTCGCCAGAAACGCTCGCCGGGTGGGGTGTTCGTTTCTCATTTCATTTACTCCTCTCGCTGGTGGTAATTCATTGTGGAACTTCCTTCTTGATAGTTGGCTTAGTGGAAGTCGGCTTGACGGACAACCCCTCGATAAATCGGGGGAGCGTGTTTTCCTGCTCCACGTAACTTTCCTGTGTGCCCAGATTCTTTTCCTGTTCCTTTTCGGTCAGTTGCCGAATGATGGTTTGTTCCCTGGCAAAATCATCGGTTCGTTTCAGCTTGCTGTAAACCCTCGCCAAAAGAACGTGGGCGGAAAGGTACTCCGGTCGCAGTCTGACGGCGCGTTCCAAAGTCGCTAATGCCAACTCAACCTGCCCGTTGATCTGTTGAATGTGTCCCAGTTGATAGAGCATCGTGGCGTTGTCCGGCTTCTGACTTAGCCCTGCCGACAGCCGTTCCGCGGCTTCCGGGTAACGCTTTTCCTGGATGTACAACCAGGCAAGATACGCATTGGCATGAAAGTCGGCGGGGGTTTGCGCCAGCGCGGTCTGAAGTTCGCCGGCAGCCTTTTCATACTCCAGCAATAGCAGGTACGCATAGCCCAGTTGTGTGCGCAACGTCGGCAGCTTCTCATTCAATTGCTTCGCTTTCCTCAACTCCTGTATCGCGTCCTTTGCGGCTCTCTTTGCGTTCAGAATCGAACCTCGCACCAGATACGCCTCGGCGCTGTGTTGCCCGCGCAGTGCGCCTTCCAGCAAGGCTTCCGCTTTTTCGATCTCCCCAATGCCGATGTATGCCGTTGCCAGTGTGTAAGCCGCTTCGACATTGTTCGGGTTTGCCTGCAAGGCGGCTTCCAGCGCCAGAGCGCCATCCTCGATCCGATCAAGTTTCAACCGGCACAACCCCAGCAAATGAAGCGCCTGTGGATGACCGGGTTGCGCTTCCAGCACTTTGACCAGTTCCTGATGCGCGGCTTCAAATTGTTCCGCGCGAAAGCGGGCGAGGCCGAGAAACATGCGAACGGATGTCAGCTCCGGTTTGAGCGCGAGCGCCTTGCCCAACGTCTCAATCGCCTTTTCGTTCCGCCCCAGATTCAGATACACCAACCCCAGGTTCGCCAGCGCCTCCACGCGGCGCGGTGCCAGCCGCAGCGCCTCTTCATACGCCTGCCGAGCGCCATCCAGATCGCCTTTCTGCTGCAACTCGACACCCCGGTTGAAGTGCGTTCGGGACGCATCCGCCTGCGGCGCAGACTGAGCCGAACCGGGCAGCAACGACAGCCAGATGATCACAACTGCAAGTCTCAATTTCCCTCCGCCAGTACTGGTTAATGAAGAGAGAAAAATCCTGAGCCTTGTTCGGACTCAGGATGGATGGTTTCAGATATGCATGTCGTAGAGCAGGTTCGTAACCTGCTCTACCGGTTCTAAAGCATGATGTGGAGCAGGTTACGAACCTGCTCCACCGGTTCTTTAGAACTCGAGCCGCAACGCGAATTGCAACTGTCGCTCCAGGCGCGCCGAGGTCACCTGACCGAACTGGCCATTGACCTGATTGCCTGCCGCGTCGAAGCGCGCGTTGTTGTCAACGCCCGACCACTGCGTGTGATTGAACACGTTGTACATCTCCGCGCGGAACTGGAGCCGCGCTTTTTCCCGAATCGGGAAGTTCTTGAACAACGTGAAGTCCGAGTTGTTGATGCCCGGCCCACGGAACACATCGCGCGGAGCGTTGCCAAAATTCCCGACGCCCGGCGCCGCAAAGGCAGCCGTATTGAACCATTTTGAGAAGCTGCGTTCGCCGCGTCCGAGAATCGGATTGCCCGTCATAATGACGCGCGGCGCATCGCCGCCGCCGTGCCGATCCACGCCATCCGTCCGGCTGAAGTTAATGCCGATGGGCGTGCCGCTGGCAAAGGTTGTGATGCCCGCAATCTCCCAATTGTGGAAGATGCCGCGCGTCAAAAAGTTGTCTTTGAAGACGGACAGGTTCGGCAGCGAATAGAGATAGTTCGCCACGAAGATGTGCGTCTGATCGTAGCCGAGTTTGCCGTACAGATAGGTTCGGTAATCGCGATAGATCGGCAAGCCGCCGCCGTCGTTGTCGCTGATGCCCATGGCCTTTGACCACGTGTAGGCAATGCCGTATTGCAGCCCCCTGGCATAGCGACGATTGACCGCCACCTGCAAGGCGTTGTAGTTCGCATAGCCTGAGTCTTCGATATAGCCAATGCCTGCGAAGCCCGGAAAGGGCCGCAGGAAGTTATCGGGCAGCGGACGATTCGTCGTCGGGTCGAGGCTGCTCGGCAGGAAACGGACGCCCGGCGCCAGCGTGTTGATGGCTCGATTCTGGCGCAGATGGCGGCTGGTGCTGCCCACATAATCCACTTCGACGATGGTTCCCAGACCGATGTCCCGTTGCACACCGAGTGACCAGCGATACACGGTCGGAACCTTGTCGAACTTCGGATCGAAGGACTGCACATCCGTCGGGAAGAGCACCTGTCCGGCGCTCAGGTAAGAGTCAATGTTGCCGTAAAAGATGCTGGGGCTTTCCAGAATCGGCGGCGAAGTCGTGGTTGTCCACATCGAATTTTGCGAGGAGAAGATCGTTTGCTTCGTCACCGAAAAACCGCCCCGCAGCGCCGTCTTGCCGTTGCCGAATACGTCGTACGCAAAACCGACGCGCGGCGCCGCCTGAACGGGCGGGCGTTCGCGGTAGCCATCGGGATAGCTGGAATCGTTGCCGATCACCACGCCATTCAGACGGGTGCCGGAATTGGGCACAATCGCGCCGATCAACGGGGCCGGTGCGAATTGATTGGTAATCGGATTCTGCGCCACGCGCCTGCCGGTCGCATCAAGTGCCGGAACATAGAGCTGCGGCGCTTTGCTGCGATCATAACGGCTCAGCGCCAGCGCCGAGCCTTCGCCATCCCGCAGCCGCCACGGAGTGAAGGAATAGAAGCGCACTCCGAGATCAATGTTCAGACGCGGTGTGATCTTCCAGGAATCCTGCACGAACCATTCGGTCGTGGAAATTTTGGCGCGACCGTCCGACTGACCGCTCGATTCGGTGTAACTGACGAAGTTTCCCAGCAGCGCGTTGGCAAAGGGATGGTTGCTGTCAAATGGATTATTTCCGTCACGTGAGAAATTGAACGTCCCCATGTGACGACTTCCAGAGGCGCGTGGACCTTCACTGGCGTAATTCAGCTCATACAAAAAGCCGAACTTGAACGTATGGTTGTTCCTGACCCAGCTCAGGTTATTCGTAATCCACAGCCGTTCATCCGCTGCATTGATCGGGGTGCGCGGATCGAAGTTGACCGAGGGCGCGTTCGGCAGCCCGCCAAATTGCAATTGCGGAATAAGCTGGAGCGGGTTCGCGCTGGGGAAAAGCTGCCCCAGGTTTTGCAGGCCATACTTGTCGCGCCGGACATTGTCCAGGTTCAGCCCGTCTCGCAGCGTCCCCAGTTCCCGCGCCTGGCTGTAGCCGATGTCAATTTCGTTGACCAGTGTCGGTGAAAACGTGCGGCTGTAACTGCCCGCGTAGGCATTGCTGACATACTCATAGTGGTGGGGCTGTAAAAAGTAATTTGCCGAGAATGCAGTTGATTGAGACTGCCCCTGCAGGTCGGAATTCCACCAGCGCGGCCGGAACGAGATGCGATCCTTCTCGGTGGGCAGCCAGTCAAATTTCAGTTGGGTCTGTTCTTTCGGCTGATTGATGGTTTCCAGCGCGCGATAGTTGAACGCGCCGCGCGTGATGTTGGCATCAAACAGATTGGGGTTGGGCAGGATAGACAACAATCGTTGTCCCTGCGTGTTGATGCGGGCAGTGGGGATGACGTTGCCGGGAAAGGGCTGGCCTGTCACTGGGTCTCGCACCACGATCAAGGCGCCGTTCTGATCGAAGCTCCTGGAAAAATCGCCTCTCCGCTCTAACTCCGTGGGCAGCGTGGATTGATAGATTGGCCCAGGGAGTTTGATGCGCCAGTCTTCGCGGCTCACGAAAAAGAACAGTTTATCCTTGTTTTTATTGAATTTTCCGGGGATGTAAATCGGCCCGCCCAACGTTCCGCCCAGCGTATTGAAGCGCGTCAGCGGTCGGTTCAGCCCCAGCCGGTTGTTGAAGAAATTGTTTGCATTGAACGATTCGTGGCGCTTGAACCAGTAAGCATTGCCGTGAAATTCCTTTGTCCCGGATTTGGATACGACGTTCACGCTCACGCCGGGCAGACGGCCGTCTTCGGCCAGATAGGAGTTGGACTTGACGCTTATTTCCTGCACTGCATCCATGCTGACGGAAAACGTGAATGTTCCGGGCACATCAATATCATTGCCGGGCTGCCCGTCGAGTTGAAAATTATTCCAGTTTTTGCGCAGCCCCTGCATGTTCGCGGTTTCCGTGCCCCAGTTGCCGCCGAGTGAACCGCCCGCGCCGGCGTTTTGCGAAACCCCGGGCAAAACAGTGGTCAGCGAAACGATGTCACGTCCCCGCGACATCAACCCGGCAAGCTGTTTGTCCGTGACCAGCGCGTTCTGCCCCGAAGTGTCGAGTTCCACAGACGCGCCCGCCGTCACCGTCACCGTGTCAGTCACGCTACCGACCGCCAATTGCAGATTGCCGAGCGCAACAATTTGATTCGCGCTCAGAATCAAGCCGGTTCGCTCCAGCGTGCTGTAGCCCTGCGCTTTCACCTGAACGGTGTAACTGCTGGGGGGGATGGTCGGAAAGACGAAGGCTCCCGATTCGTTGGTGACCGCGGTGGCCACCTCGCCCGTGCGAACATTGGTCAAGACGATTGAAGCTTTGTTAATAACGTTGCCCGAAGGATCAACCACCGTTCCGGTGATTCGCCCCGAAACTTGCGCCAGGGTTGTTCCTCCATCAAGCGTCAACAAAGCGAGCGCCAATAGCACAAAGCGCCATCTGCTGATGTTCATTTGTGTTTCCTCCAATGAGTGATGAAGTAAGAGTTAGACAGGCCCGTGCAATCAGACCGATCCCGTGTTTGCGAAAAGTCCATCCCGGCAAAGCTTGTTATTTCTGTTTTTCTTTTTCTTCGAGCGCACGGAAAATTTGCATTTCCCGCCGCGCTTCGTCTGTTTTGCCCAGCTTCTGGTAAATGCCTATCAGCAGGTAATGCGGAGATTTTTCGTTCGGCGCCAGCCTGACGGCTTCCTGCAATGACTGAATCGCCTGGTCGTATTGCCCCAGGCGGCCCAGCGCCTGTCCGAGCGCCGTATGCACCTCCGGCGATTTCGGATTAATAACTATGGCTTTCTTCAGCGGCGGCAGGCTCTGCTCAAATTGCTGCAACGAAATCAACAGCCGGGAGAGATAGAGAAACGGCGCTTCTGTTTTCGAACCTTGCTGTTCCGCGAGTTCGCAGGCTTGCAGATAGGTCTGGATGGCCTCTTGCGTCATCTTCGATTGTTCCAGTGCCACGCCCAGCGCAAGATATCCATCCAGATATTTGGGATTGAGTTGTGTCGTCGTCCGGCAAGTCGTTTCTGCCGAAACACGCTGTCTGTCGGTCAATTGATAAATACAGAGGTAATACCGGGCCATGAAATCGCGCGGAGCCAAGGCAACGGCTTTCTCGAAATAAGCCCCAGCCAGGTCATCTCTTCCGCCGGCGACCAGATTCAATCCTATAAGCTTATAAGCATCCGGATCGTTGTCATTCAGACTGAGGACGCGTTCGAGTTTTTGAAGAGAATCCTGATAACGGTTTTCCCGGTACAGAATCATCGCCTCGAACAGCAGCAGGCGCGGGCGCTCGCCTTCTTTAGCAAGCTGCTCGCGTAATTTCACGCGAGCTTCCTGCAAGCGGCCCTGGTCAATCAGCTTTTCAACCGTGGATTCAGTGGCTGCGTGACGATTGCTGACATTGGTCTTGAGCGAAACATCGCCCGACTGCGGATAAGGTGATGCCAGGCACACATGCGTACTGCTCAGCGCTAAAACAAGCACTGCAATGAAGCTCTTCAAGTCGGACAGCTTGTGATTTGCCATCGTCAGAATTGAAAGAGGCCTGTTACTAACACGGGGAGTTGAAGGCAGCAACTGACGCCTTGACCATCCTGCGGACAAAACTCGGCCTTTCAGGCTGGGCAGCTTGATTCAAACAAGCATCCAACCATCCATCGCGTCTCACAGACGAACGTAGCCTTTATGTATCGCTAAAATTCAACCCTAGAAGTAAAGGACAGCCGATGTCGCACCCGCCGGGCTGTCCCCGAAGAACATGAATGAATTCTGGCGTAGCATAAGGAGGTTAGCCAAGGTTATCTATAATGATCCCGGCAATTTTTCTGAGGATTCTATCGTTCTCTCGCGCGTGAAGAATTGGTCCCCGCCAAAACAGCCGCGAACAGCTTACACAGTGCTCAGCGCGTTGTTGGTCCGGCTGTGACCAATGAGTTCAGGAATTTGAACAGCTCTTTTGTCGCAGGGTCATCGGGCAATCCGAGGTCGGCGTTGAGTTTATTATGGGTCGTCTCGCTGGCGCCAAACACCGTGACGGGCACACTGGCAGCCTTGAGCACGGCGCCGAACCGCCGCGCCTGCGCGGTGACATCGGGATGTCCGGCAACATGCAGTATCAGGAATGGCGGGATGCCCTTGCCCTTCGTCACATGCGTGACGGCTGAAAAATCAATGTGCTTCCTGGGGTCGTTGCCAAATTTGACGCGATGCCCGAACTCCGGCATCGGCAAGCCATGCAGCGTCTGCCGCGTCTCTGCCGTCATGATGATTGCCGGTATGTCGTAGGTATCTCCGTCCACGGGCACACATCCCTTGAGGACGTCGAAAGCGACTCCTTCCGCTTTCAAGTAACGGTCGTCCGTACAGAGCAAAGCGGCAAGCTGCGCCCCGGCGGAATGTCCCATCACAAAAATGCGCTTGGGATCACCGCCGTACCCGGCAATGTTTTTGTGAACCCAGCCCAACGCCTTCGCCACGTCACGAATCAAGTCGCCCATTTCCACCTTCGGCCAGAAACGATAGTTCGTTGAGACGAAGACAAACCCGTGCTCGGCGAACACGCGTGGTTTGATCTGCACCTCCGTTTTGTCTCCCATCTGCCAGCCGCCGCCATGCATCCAGAACACGACCGGCAGGTTCCTGGCATTGTCGGGAGCGTAAATGTCCAGCACCTGGCGTTCGTGCGCGGGGTCTGCGTACGGAATGTTGGCTTTGAGGTTCTGTGCCTGGGCAATAGATGCGAGCAGCAGGAGGGCGAGAATGGTTCTCATGGTTTTCCTTTCCGGGTAAAGCTGGCAATGCATTTGTTTCTTGCTGGATCGCGCGCGATTGGAGCATGGCCGCGGAAACGGCGTCAAGACAGTGCGCCTGTGCCACGTCATCACGCACAGCCACGCGCCCTCGTTGGTGATGACCACCTACGGCTGAACGCTGTAGCCTTCATCAGGAATGACCGAACCGTTTTTGAGATTACGCGGATCGCCCGGCTGATTGGGGCCGGGCGTTTGCGCGGCCAGCGGAACGCACAGCACCAGCAGAAAGATAAACCGTAAGGATTTCAGAACTTGAAGCATGGGCACGAACTCCGGTGATTGAATTGAAAGGCGACTTTGGATTATTGCGCGAGCTTCAAAACATTGACAATCTCACAAGGCGATGAGAAAACCATTGTGCGCCCGCGTCCCAGCTCATTCGCTCAAGACATATTGAACGGTTGACGGACGCGCCCCATTTTTCAATTCGTCATTATCAAGTCGCGCAACAAACGTATGAAAGAAGCCACTGCACGCATCAAAATCAACAAGCTGCTCGAAGAATCTGGCTGGCGCTTTTTTGCGGATGCCAATGGGGCTGCCAATATCCAGTTGGAACCAAGCGTCACAGTGAAAGCGCAAGACCTTGACGCACTTGGCGAAGATTTCGAGAAAGCCAGCAAGGGCTTCGTTGATTTTTTGCTCCTGAATGAAAAAGGTTTTCCGTTATGTGTTCTCGAAGCGAAAGCCGAAGACAAAAATCCGCTGGTGGGCAAAGAGCAAGCGCGCAAATATACCAAGTCGCTCAACTGCCGTTTCGTCATTCTTTCCAATGGCAACCTGCATTACTTCTGGGATTTAGAGCGGGGCAATCCCTACATCATCACGGCTTTTCCGACGCCGAAATCCATTACCGGTTATCAAAAGACTGTGCCCAATCCGCAACGACTGATTGAAGAATCCGTTGCAGATGATTACGTGGCGCTGACCCAACGCCCTGGTTATGCCAGCGAAGCCGCGTGGAAAAACGAAGCCGAACGCGCCGGGTTTATCGAAACGAATGGCCTGCGTTTTCTGCGTCCTTATCAGAAACGCGCCGTTTACGCGATTCAGTCTGCGGTGGCCAAAAGCCGAGACCGCTTCCTGCTGGAAATGGCAACCGGCACAGGCAAAACGCTCACGGCGGCGGCAATCATCAAACTGTTTTTGCGTACCGGCAACGCTCAGCGTGTGCTCTTTCTAGTAGACAGATTGGAACTGGAAGATCAGGCGTTGAAGGCGTTCAAGAAGACACTGGCGAATGATTACCGCGCCGTCATTTACAAAGAGAGCCGCGACGACTGGCGCAAGGCCGAAATCGTTGTGACCACCGTTCAATCGCTGCTGTTCAATAACAAATACCGGCGGTTGTTTTCGCCGACGGATTTCGATCTGGTCATTTCCGACGAAGCGCACCGTTCCATCGGCGGCAATGCACGTGCAGTGTTTGATTATTTTGTCGGCTACAAACTCGGACTGACGGCCACGCCACGCGATTATTTGAAGAAGTTCGATGCCACCAAGCCCACGACCAAAGACCCGCGCGAATTCGAGCGCCGGTTGTTGCTCGATACTTACCGCACCTTTGGCTGTGAAGATGGACAGCCAACGTTTCGCTATTCGCTGCTTGATGGCGTGAATGACCCGGATGGCCCTTTTTTGATTAACCCAACCGTCGTAGACGCGCGCAGCGAAATCACCACCAAGCTGCTTTCCGAAGACGGCTTCGTCGTCGAATACAACGACAGCGAAGGTGACGACCAGCAGGAAACTTACAAGCAGCGCGAATTTGAAAAACGCTTTTTCTCTCCGGCCACCAATCAGCTTTTTTGCAAGACCTTGCTCGAAAATGCGCTGCGCGACCCCATCAGCGGCGAGATCGGCAAGACCATCGTCTTTGCCGTCAGCCAGAATCACGCGGCCAAGCTGGCACAGATTTTCAACGAGATGGCTGATCGGATGTTTCCCGGCAAATATCAATCGGACTTTGCCGTGCAGGTCACTTCGCAAATCACGGACGCCCAGCAATTCACCATCAACTTCACCAACAACAATCTGCTCGGCTCCGGCAATTTCATTCCGGCTTACAAAACCAGCAAAGCCCGCATCTGCATCACCGTAGGCATGATGACCACCGGCTATGATTGCCCGGACATTTTGAATCTGGGGCTGTTTCGTCCGATCTTTTCGCCGACTGATTTCATTCAGATCAAAGGGCGCGGCACGCGCAAGCACGATTTCCGCGAACAGCTTTTTGACAACGCCATCAAGGAAAGCGTCAAAGCGCCGAAAAAGACGGCGTTCAAACTCTTCGACTTTTTCGCCAACTGCGAATACTTCGAGGAAGAGTTCAATTACGACGAAGTGCTGGAATTGCCCAAGCCGAAAGCGGCGAATCCTGATGGCGACGACAACCGCCGCGTCGTTGTCACGGGCGGCACGTATGAACATCTGGGCGAAGACATTCTGGCGACGATCAAGGTCGAAACCATCGGCGGCGAAGGCATGCGTATTGACCGGATGTTTTACCAGCGGTTTGAGGAAAGCTTGCGCGCGAATGAGTTCATCGCCACCAGCATCGAAGCCGGGCAATGGGATCGCGTGATTGATTTTGTGAACAAGGAAGTCTTCGACAAACCGGAAGAGTTTTACAGTCTGGAAAAGTTGCGCAAAGCCGCCGCCGTAGACCGCCGCCTGACCTTGCGCGAGATTCTGGAAAAAATCTTCGGCCTGATTCCGCGCTTCAAATCCAAAGACGAATTGCTGGAAGAGGAATTTGCCAAGTTCGTGGCCGATTACAAACCGGAAGAACCAGAAGACGTTGCCGCGATTCCGGCCATGAAGACATTTTTCAAGGCTTATGCCAGCAGCGACCAGGTGCGCCACATTATCGAATCGGGTGAGTTGACCGATTTGGCGACCAATCCGGTTTTCTCGACGCGCGATTACAAAGCCGTGCCGACCAAATATCGTTCGGCAATTCCCAATTACATCAAGGATTACGTGCCGTTGAATCAATTTACGACGTAGCGCCAGTTTGGAGACTGGCTTTCTGACTTTAGCCTATGGTGCTACGGCAAAGTTTGTGGTGATATTTCGCGGCTCTGCCGCCCGATGTGCGGTATGGCTATGCCATACCGTCAGGCTTGTAAAGAGTTCGGGGCTACGCCCCAACGGTCGGGGCATAGCCCCTTGAAAAATTGAAATCACCAGCCGGAAGGTCAAAGACCTTCCGCACATCAGGCGGCAAAGCCGCAAGCACTATTTTCACATACGCCAATAAGGTCATTTCCAGATAGTTTTTCAGAACAACTACATGCTCGATACCGAAACCAAACGCCGCATTGACACCGCCCGCGACATCCTGGTCGGCAAAGTCCCTGACCCGAAATCCCAAGTCGAACAAATCACCATCGCGCTGATTTACAAGTTCATGGACGACATGGACGCCGAAGCCGAAGAACTTGGCGGCAAGCGCAAGTTTTTTACCGGCGACTATGCCCGCTACGGTTGGGCGAAGCTGATGGATCGCGGCCTGGGCGGACACGAGATGCTGGCGCTTTATGCCGAAGGCATCACCAAGATGCCCGAAAACCCCGGCATTCCGCTTTTGTTCCGCGAGATTTTCAAGAACGCTTTTCTGCCTTACCGCGACCCTGAAACGCTCAAGGCCTTTCTCAAAACCATTGACGAATTCAGCTATGACCACAGCGAACGGCTGGGCGATGCGTTTGAATACCTGTTGTCGGTGCTGGGTTCGCAAGGCGACGCCGGACAGTTCCGCACGCCGCGCCACATCATTGATTTTATGGTCGCCGTCGTTGACCCGCGGAAAACCGAAACCGTGCTCGACCCAGCCTGCGGCACTGCCGGGTTTCTGATTTCGTCTTACAAACATATCCTGCGTGCGAACACTGAAACACCGCTGACGCCTGATGAACGCGGACGGCTGGCGCAGAATTTCAAAGGCTACGACATTTCGCCGGATATGGTGCGGCTGTCGCTGGTCAATCTTTACCTGCACGGATTCACCGACCCGCACATTTACGAATACGACACGCTGACCAGCGAAGAGCGTTGGAACGAATACGCCGATGTGATTCTGGCCAATCCGCCGTTTATGTCGCCCAAAGGCGGCATCAAACCGCACAAGCGTTTTTCGATTCAGGCCAAACGCAGCGAAGTCCTGTTTGTGGATTACATGGCCGAACACCTGACGCCCGCCGGACGCGCCGCCATCATCGTCCCCGAAGGCATCATTTTTCAGAGCCAGACCGCTTACAAAGATTTGCGCCGGATGCTGGTCGAAAACTATCTGGTCGCCGTCGTTTCGCTGCCCGCCGGATGTTTCAATCCTTACTCCGGCGTCAAAACGTCCATCCTGATCTTGGACAAAGCGATTGCCCGCCAGAGCCAGACCATCGCCTTTTTCAAAGTCGAAAACGACGGCTTTGGATTAGGCGCACAACGTCGCGCCATCGAAAAGAACGATCTGCCGCAAGTGCAAGCCGAACTCACGGCTTACCTGCAAGCCTTGCGCAGCGGCCACGCCGTTGACGAAAGC
Source organism: Heliomicrobium sp. (assembly GCA_021155085.1). Lineage (GTDB taxonomy): Bacteria > Acidobacteriota > Blastocatellia > RBC074 > RBC074 > RBC074. Next base: position 90,156 of record JAJNQA010000022.1, read on the forward strand.
CAACCAAGTTGCGGCTTGATCGTGCCGAAAGAAAAGATTGCGGCGAATGGTGATTACAACCTGAGCGGCGAGCGGTATCGGGAAGGAAGCGCACGCACATCGAACTACCCGACAGTTCCGATTGGAGACATCTGCGAGTTGTACAATGGTCGCGCCTTCAAGCCGGAAGACTGGGAAAACGCAGACAGTGGCGGCATCCCGATTGTCAGAATTCAAAACCTGAATAATGCTGACAGTTCGTTCAATTACTTCACAGGCGAAGTCAGCGAAAAGAACATCATCAACAATGGCGAGCTTCTGTTTTCTTGGTCTGGCTCACGCGGCACATCGTTCGGCGCGCACATCTGGAAAGGCCAAAAGGCAGTTCTAAACCAGCATATATTCAAGGTTGGCTTCGACGTAACGCGAGTGACAAAGATGTATCTGCTCCACGCACTGAACAAGGCGGTGGAAGAAGTTGAGGAAAATCTTCATGGCGGAGTCGGCCTTGTTCACATCACAAAGGGCAACCTTGAGAGAATAGAAATCCCCCTGCCGCCGCTGGAGGTGCAGAAGGAGATCGTGGCGGAGATCGAGGGCTACCAGAAAGTCATCAACGGAGCGCGCGCCGTCCTCGACCACTACCGCCCCCACATCCCCATCCACCCCGACTGGCCGATTCCAACGTTCGAAGCTGCACCTTTTCAGATTATTGATGGTGATAGAGGAGCAAATTATCCGAGCAAAGAAGATTTCTCTCCTTCAGGCCATTGTCTGTTCTTGAATACGAAGAACGTTCGTTCAGACGGTTTCAAGTTCGACGAATTGGAGTTCATCACTGCGGAGAAAGACAACGCCTTACGGAAAGGCAAACTTGAGCGCGGCGATGTATTGCTCACCACGCGCGGGACCATCGGCAACACCGCTCTCTATGACAATTCAGTCAAGTTTGATCACATACGCATCAACTCTGGTATGCTCATTTTTCGACCAGATACGACCCAGCTTTTAAGCAGCTATCTTTTTCATTTCTTCCAGTCGGATAACTTTAGATCCCAAAGGGAAGCGATCTCGTCAGGTTCCGCACAGCCTCAGCTTCCGATTCGGAGTCTAAACGAGGCCAAAATCCCGATTCCATCACTCGACACTCAGCAAGCCATCGTCGCCGAGATCGAAGCCGAACAATCGCTGGTCAATGGGAACCGCGAACTGATCACCCGCTTCGAGAAAAAAATCCAAGCCACGCTCGCCCGCATCTGGGGTGAAGAAGAACCCGCAGTCACGGAGGATTGAGCAATGGAAGAAGCACTCGAACTCGACAAATATCTGCCGCTTTCGTTCAAAACTCAGAGCGAACAAGAATACATTCGTTTTTTGTGGGAGGCATTCGAGACAAATTACATGCACGGCAAATACCAGTTCGCCTTTCTGGCTTACCACATGCTCACTATGAGCTTCGTTTACTTCAACATCTGGCAGATCAAGCAGACAGCACCACAAGATTTCGAGAAAGCGATGATTGGTTTCAACAAGGACTTGGAGAAGGAATTGATGGAGGCTACCTCACCCTTCACCTTCTGGCGCGTGAACGAAAGCAGCGTGATGCGTTTCATGAAGCTCATTGGTTGCGACAACGGCAAGGTTGGCAGTTACGCCGCGCTGGTGAAAGAGCGCAACGACACCGCTCACACCAACGGCAATATCTTCTTTAGCGAACAAATTTCCCTCGACCGCAAGATGCGAGAAATCCTCCGCGTAGTGGACGAAATCCAAACCCACTCAGCCCCGACCATCCAACGTTGCTATTCTCGGTTCCTCGTTGAGAGCGCCAACATCGAAGAGCGCGAATATCCCGACGACGCCGACCAAATCCGTGAAGTGCTTATCCATGGAAACTACCTTTCGCAGAAAGACATTGAACTCTGCGCCGCCTTCGACATTACGGAACACCAGACCAACTCTAACTTTTCCAGCATCACGTCACTTCATCAAAGCCTTGTCCAAAGCTATACCAATTCTGAGGATTGAGGGCGATTGATATGATGAAGTGAGCGTCAGGCTTGAGGAAGCTTGTCTATGAAACATCTATTCTCGTTCTTTGTCGTGTTGCTGGCTCTCGTTTCCGCCGCTTGCCAGTCGAAGGTCAAAACAAATATGAACCAACACAGCGACCTGTTGAAATTGTTCAGTGAATGGCGGGCGTTCGAGCGTCCGCCGCAGCTTGATGGCGCGCCGGACTATACCGCCGAGACATTCGCCAAACGCCAGCGGGATTATCAGGGATTGCGGCAGCGGCTCGACGCGATGGACACCAGCCGCTGGCCGATCCCCGAACAAGTGGACTGGCATCTGCTGCGCGCCGAAATGAACGGCTTTGATTTCAACCATCGCGTGCTCAAGCCGTGGGTGCGTGATCCGGCTTTTTATCAATCCATCAAGCTGGAGCGCAGCGATGTGCCGGCGCACGAAGGCCCGACGCACCACGCGGTAACTGAATTCTGGACTTATCAATTCCCCCTGACTCCGCAAGAGGAAGCGCGGCTGTTGGCGGATCTCAGTGTCATTCCGCCGCTGATGCGCCAGGCGCGCGGCAACCTGACCGGCAACGCGCGGGAACTCTGGCTTGCCGGAATCAGAAATATACGGGCGCAGCGGGCAGACCTTGACGCGGTAGCCGCCAAAGTCGGGGCGAACGCCAAGCTGCAAGCGGTCATCGCCGAGAGCCGTACGGCAACCGACGAACTGATCGCGTGGCTCGAATCGGAAGCCCCGAAAAAGAACGGCCCTTCGGGTATCGGGAAAGAAAATTACACCTGGTATCAGCAAAACGTACACCTGCTGCCCATGACTTGGGAGCAGGAAGAGCGATTGCTGAAACGCGAACTGGATCGCGCCTGGTCTTCGCTCAAGCTGGAGGAACATCGCAACCGGAAATTGCCGCAATTGGTCGCCGCCGCGAATCCTGCGGAATACGACGCGAAGGCTGACAAAGCGGCAACCCGGCTGATGACTTTTTTGCGCGAGCAGGAAATCCTGACGGTCAAAGATTACCTGGAACCAGCGTTGCGCGAACATCTCGGGCGCTTCGTTCCCGTCGAGCGGCGCAACTTCTTTTCCATCGGATCACATCTCGATCCGCTGCCGCTCTTCAGTCATTTTTATCACTGGTTCGAACTGGCGCGGATGGATCGTGAACCGCACCCGAGCGCGGTTCGCCGCGGAGCTTTGCTTTACAACATCTTCGACACGCGTAACGAAGGCACCGCCACCGCCGTGGAAGAGATGTTTATGCACGCCGGACTTTATGACGACAGCCCGCGCTCGCGGGAAATTGTCTGGATCATGATTGCGCAACGGGCGGCACGCGGACTCGGTTCGCTTTACGCACACGCCAACACGATGACGATGGAAGCGGCTGGCGGTGTTCACTCAGAGATGACACCGCGTGGATGGATGAAGACGGAAAAAGAATTGCTGCTTTTCGAACAGCAACTTTATTTGCGGCAACCCGGTTATGGAACCAGTTACATCACCGGAAAATACCTGCTGGAAAGGGCGTTGGCCGATTTCGCCAGGGAGTACGAAAAGCGCGGCGAGGAATTCAAACTGAAATACTTCTTTGACCGCCTCAACGCGATAGACAGCATTCCGATTTCGCTGGCGCGTTGGGAAATGACTGGGCTTGACGACGAAATCCGCCAATTGACCGTACCGACTTCGTAAGCGATGCAAGATGATGAAGCATGCGGAATTGTTTTCTTATCCGGCGCAAACACTTGGCGATCATTTCCTCCTGCACGCCGAGTTGCACAATTCTGATTTTCATCGCGCCGAGGTTATCAAGGTTTGCGTGAAGCACCAGCAAACAAGACGGTGATTTCCTTCTCACTGAGACCGCGATTAAACAACTTTACGTCGTCAATGCGTCCGTGGAAAAAATCCAGCCATTGTTTGCCTTGCGTGTTGGTATTGCCGCCGATCAGGAGTGGGTTCTGGTCAGCGAACTTGAATGGCACCGTATACGCGGCTGATTTCACGAGGCGTCCGTTGACGTAGAGCTTGAACGTCACGTTGTCGTAGGTTCCAGCCAGATGAAACCATTCGCCGACGGGCATGTCTTCGTCGCTCTTGATGTTTTGGTAATGCACGCCATCGCCGTCTACTGAAAACAACGCCTTGTTCTTTACCACTGCCAGTCCGAAATACTCCGACCATCCGTCTTTGATCTCGCGCGAGACAACCGTGTTCCAGCTTTCATCAGCGCGGCGATTCACCCAGGCGGTAAGGGTAATTCCCTGCTTGAATTCATCGAGCGCAGGCGTATGGGGCACTTCAACCAGCGCGTCCTTTCCGCATTCAACGGCCCCGCCAAACTTGCCTGCCGCGCGCGTTGCGCCGCGCAAAACGCCGTGATGGCCGTGCCCGGATGAATCCTTCGCCTGGTCGCCTTTCGTCTCGTCAAAATTCCAGGCAGCCACCAGCCCCTTTGGAACTTTGGCAGAGGATTGGGCGAGGCTGGCGAATGGCAATCGCCCAGCCAAACCACTAAAACCCAGCAAGAGGAAAATGAATAGAATCTGCTTCATAAGTGGATCTCCCTATCACCACAACCTTCTTCGGTTTGTGCATCGGTAATTTCCCGGGGTTGAGTCGAATCAGGTTTCGTAGTCAAACACCAGCACGGAATCCAGCCCGCGCGCCAGCGCCGGAATCACGGTTTCCTGCGCAAAGGCGACATGAGCCGGATGCTCCAGATACCTCTGCCGCGCCTGCGCATCGTCGAACTCCAGACAGATGCCTTCCTGAAATCCTTTGTCCAAACCTTCTGTGCTGTTGTTGCGAATCCAGCGGAAGCTTTTGATGTCAGGAATCACCGCCTGCAACGCAGAAAACTCCTGACGCAATGCCGCCAACTCCCGCTCGTCGAGAGTTGGCTTCCATTGAAAGAAGGCCAGATGAATGATGCTCATGGTTTTGCTTTGCCGATGGCGAATAAATGCCGCTCCGTGCGGATGAAGATTTGCCCCTGCGAAATGGCGGGTGAAGCTTGCACGGTTTCATCCAGTGGATTTTTCGCCAACACCTCGAATGTCGCTCCGGCTTTGATGACCGTCGTTTCGCCGTTATCGCCGAGGAAATAGATGCGGCCTTCAGCGGCCACAGGCGAAGCCGAGAAATTGCCGCCCACGCGCTGCTGCCAGAGCAACTCGCCGGTTGCGGCATTCATGCACGTCGCCACGCCGCCGTCGGTGATGGCGAACAAATGTGGCTTCACATAAATCATCGAAGGCACTTTGGGCATGCCTTTCTTTTGTTCCCACACCAGGTTGGTTTCTTTGAGTTCACCCGCGCCACCGAGCCGGAAGGCCTTGATGGATTCCTTGCCGCCCCAGCCGCCCGCGGTGAACGCCAGTCCATCACCGAGCACGCCTTCGCCCAGCACTAAAGACGGCACTTTGCCTTCGCCAATCACTTCGCTTGACCACAACCGCGCGCCGGTTTTCAGATCGAAGCCCTGCAACACGTCGCCCGCTTCGCTGATGACCTGGGCGCGGCCATCCGGCGTTTTCCAAATCGCGGGCGTGCCGTGGGAAATGCGCGACAGACCACGCGAAGCTTTCCAGCGTTGCTTGCCTGTCTTCGCATCGAGAGCAACGACGTATGATTTGTCCCAGGGGATTTGCCAGCCGATTTTTTTGTCTTCGCCGTCGCTGCTGCCGTCGCGCGCCATCATCAGCAAACCGTCGTGCAGCAGCAGCGCCGTGCCCAAGCCGTGCTGGCCGTAAAAGGGATAATCGCGGTTCGTCCAGACAACGCGGCCTTTGAAATCGAGCGCCGCGAAGCTGCCGTCGCCGAAGCACACATACACCAATCTGCCATCGGTCGCGGGCGTGGGCGTGGCGTAGCTGTTCCGGCCTTCCTTGCGGCGAATGGTTTGTTTGAATACTTCGGTGTTCCAAACGATCTTGCCCGTCTTGCGATTCAGCGCGAGGACACGACAGGTTACGCCGCCATCCGTCGCTGTGGTGACGAACACGTGATTGCCCCAGACGATGGGTGAGGACCACGCTTCGCCCGGCAGTTCGGTCTTCCAGGCGATGTTTTCGGTCGCGCTCCACTTGAGCGGGAGATTGGTTTCAGCCGAATGCCCCTGTGTATTCGACCCGCGAAACTGCGGCCAGTTTTGCGCGTTGACGACCATTGCCGGCAACATGAGCAGCACAAGGAAACAGGCAGTGTGTTTCATCGGATGGAACCTCCTCTTCGGCTATTTCGCTTCAAGCACCAGCACCCAATCGCCATCACCCGCCGCGTTGTTACCCGGCGGTGCAAATTCACGCGAACCCGAAGCGGTGAAGGGCGCGCCCGGAATCGCTTTCAACTCGCCGCTCGTCGGATCGAACCAGCGCGCGTTGAGCGGGCCTTTCAATTTGCTGAGATCAACCGTCAACGGCTTGCCGCTCGTTGTGTAGGCCAAAGCGCAGCGGCCATCCGCCGTGCTGGCGGCAGAAACCGCTCCCGTAAAAACATTCGTCGCGGGCGCAAATTGATGCCACGGCAGTTTGAGCAGGAAGGCTTTGGCTTTCGAGAGTTGCGTGGAGCCAGGCAGGTTCATCGCTTCGCGCCACGGCGTGCCGCCCCAATCATTGCCGCCGGGCGATTTGCCGAAACGTTGTTCCGGCAGATTGACCTGCCAGACGCCGTTGACGCCATAGGTGTGTCCCGCGCTGCCGCTGTTGAGCAGATGCGCCCAGAACGCCTCGCGCGCTTCTTTCGCTCCCAGCGGCGGTTTGATTTCCAGCGCCTCGTAACGCGATTCGCCGGAAATCACGGGCACGGCGGGCAGCCGGTTCCAGGCTTCGAGCGCGCTGGCGGCGTGTTTTTCTGTCGGGCTTCCGTGACCGGTTTGTTGCATTTCAAAATCGAGCAACGTGGAGTCTGTCAGTTCATCACGGGCATTGCGGCGCGGATGCGTGGTAACCAACCGGCTGAAAGGATCGGTGGCGCGAATATGGCGGATGACTTCGTTCCACTCGCGCCGCAACAATTGTGTTTCGGATTCTTTGCTGCCCGATAAATACCACGGCATCGCCTGTTCGCCCGCCCCGCACCAGACGACGGGCAACGCGCCCCAACGCGCAATGAGGTAGCGCCAGTGCTGTTTCATTTTCTCGGTGCCGAGCCAGGGCAGATGATAGCCCCAGGTGCCGAGGATGCACGGAACCAGTCCTTGTTCGACCAGATGCTGAACGCGCCGATCCGCCGCATCGAAGTATTCAGGGCGAATGCGCGCGTAGAGTTTTTCCCAAGGCAAGCCGTTGTCGCCCAACCCGCGCTCATCGAAGGCCGGCATATCGGGATAGAGTCCAGCGACAAGCTGGATGACCGTGAAGCCTTTATCGCGGCGGTCGGCGGTCAATACCTGAAAGTCTTCGGGCCAGCGCAATCGTTTCACTAATCCCATCCACCACGTATCGCCGAGCCAGAAAAACGGCGTGCCGTCGGCGTGCGCGAAATGCCGACTGTCATCGGCAACGCGAATGGCGCCGTGACGAAACAACGGATTCTGCCCCGTATAAGGCGTGATCGTCACTGCGCCCCGCGCGCCGTGCAGCCCCATGTTGCTCGTGTCGCTGCATTCGGTCTGAAACCGATGCGTGCCGGGGATGGACGAAGCGTAGCGCACGCGCCAGGTTGTGCCGCCCCCCCAGAACGCAGGCACACGCCGCTTGCCGCCCGACGGGTCGGTGAACACGGCATCCAGCATGATTTCATTGAACGGGTCTTGATAGGGTTTGGCGGACTCGAAGGTGAATTCCACCATGCGATTGGCTTCCGTGGCAGCAACCGCGACAAGGCTCGACAAGCAGAACAGCATTGCGCCGAGTAAGCGAATCAGTTTTTTCATGGTAGTCCTCTGAAAATATGTACTCAGGATTCCAGGTCTTCAGCAGACAAAGAGATGACGTTGCCGCTGCGAGCCGATTCGTAGGAAGCGAAGATAAGCTGCACGGTGCGCAGGTTGTCTTCGCCCGTGGTTTCCGCCTGCGTTTCGCCGCGCAGCGCCGCCAGCAAATTGGCATTGCAAGGAACGATGCTGGCCTGTACCAGTTCATACGCGGGATCAACCCAACTGAAGCGCGGTGGCGAATACCGTTTGATACACGAACCGGCCTCCGTCGTCAGGCAGATGCGATAATCCGGCCCCAGTTCGAGCGAGCCTTTTTCGCCTTCGATGACAACATAGGTTTCGGGAAAACGTTCGTGCTCGGTGCGGCTGGCGTAGCTCATCTCACATATAACGGTCATGCCACCGTCCATCGTCATCATGACGGTCGCCACGTCTTCGCCTTTGATTTCTCGGTGAATGCTGTGTGTTCGGCAATACAGCGTGCTGGCCTCGCCAAACAAAAAACGCGCCGTGTCGAGAATGTGGCTGCCGATGTCGGTCAGGATGAATTGCTCCAGTTCCTTCAGAAACGGCTGATTGTCGAAAACCGGAAAGCTGGAACAGAAATAGATGCGCGCGCGAAAGGGCTGGCCGATGACGCCGCTTGCCAGATCGTGTTTCAATTGACGCAGCGGCGTTTGCCAGCGCCAGTTTTCATGTACATAAAAGGGAGTGTTCGATTCACGGCAAACACGCACCATTTCGGCGGCTTCAGCCAAAGTGGGCGCCATTGGCTTTTGACAGATGACGGGCAAACGATGCGTCGCCGCCAGATGCACCAGCGGCGCATGCGTTTTGACATCGGTGATGATGTCCAGAAAGTCCAGCCGTTCTCGCTCCAGCATCTCCTGCGGATCATCATAAACGGCAGGCACACCGAATTCCCGCGCCAGTTCTTCGGCTCTTCCACGATGGCGGTTGCACAGGGCGACGCATTCCGCGCCCGGCAATTCACGCCATCCCGCCAATTGATAGCGCGCCCAGAACCCCGTTCCCACCACAGCAAAGCGTAATTTGTTCATGTCATTTTTATCTTTTTTATCGCTGCCCCGGAGCTGGAAATTTTCTCTCCACGGCGTCGAGTACGAGCACCCAATCCTGACCGCGCCCCTGACCGGGCGGCGTGAAGGTTTGCAGCGAAATATTGTCGCCAGTGTGGAGGGCCAAGGCGCTCCCGTAGCGCGGGTCGAACCACCAGGATTTCACTCCCTCTCTGGATTTAATAGCGTCCATACGCACGGTGAATGCTTCGCCACGCGGCGAATAGACAAAGGCAAAGGAGCCGTCATCCGCCACCGCCGCCCGCACCTTTGCGCCGCCCGTGCGTGGCCCGTCTACAATCATCGTTTCGGCAGGCATCAGCCGCGTGAACGGGCGCGACTCGAACAAGCGCCGCATGATACCCATCTGAAATGCGCCAGGATGATCGAGGGCTTCGCTCCAGGGGATGCTCGCGTCAATGATGGCGGTTCGACCCGGCGCCCACATCTGCCAGACATTGTTGTTGCCATACGTGTGCCCGCAGGCGCCGGCCAGCAGCGACCAGTAAGCGGCCTGGCGCGCATCGTAATCGTCAAAGCGCAGATTGCGCCCGGCTCCCTGCAGGTAAAAACCAACGGGAATGTGTTCGTAGCGCGGTTCGCCATCGAGCGTCGGTTTCGGCGGCGTGAGCGCGTGATCGTGCGCGGTGAACAGGCCGTTGTCGTGATCGCGCGCGGCGTGCGAGCTTTGGATCATGTTGAAATCAAGCCAGTCGGCGCGATGAAAAAATTCGGACGACCGGCTTGGCCCGCGCGGATGAAAGGTGATCAGATGCGCGCCGCCGTCGCCTTTGCGCAAGCCCCGCGCCATTGCTTCGATGATGGCACGATCCCCTTCCGATTCGATGTTCCGGTCGCCACCGAGTATCCAGATCACCGCCCGCTCGCGGTAACGCTGCCCCAGCCATTCGCCATACTTGAAAGCATTTGCGGGGTTGAAGATAACCGGCCCTTTGCCACCGCGGCTGGCTTGCCATTTGTCGCCCCAGGTAGGTAGCAGGCCAATGCGCAATCCCAGCCGTTCGGCTTTGGCGAGAATGAAATCCACGTGATCCCAGTAATCATTCTGCGGGCCTTCCCTCACCTCGGGCCTGAGCGGATCGTTGTCCACCAGCGGACGATGCCCGTACGGATTCGGCGTATTCAAGCCGTCGAGTTCCGCCAATGCCACGGCCTGGATGACGGTGAAACCCTTCTTCGCGCGGTTTTCCAGATAAAGCTCGGCTTCCTCGCGGTTCAGACGGTGGAAGAGTTCCCACGCCGTATCGCCGAGCCAGAAGAAAGGCTGGCCATCGCTTGTGACGAGGAATCGTTTGTTCTCGGAAACGCGCAAGCCCGGCAATCCCGTCTGTGTCTGCCAGAGCGGAAAGGCATTGATTGCCTGCGCTGCACATCCTGCGCAGACGGCCAGGAAAGAAAGCATCAGCGACTTTGCTGCAGTTGCCTCAACCTTTTTCATGATGATTTTCATTTATCCCTAAATGATTTTTATGTCAGGCCAGCAGTCCCTGGATGACATTTCCATGCACGTCGGTCAGTCGGTAATCGCGTCCGCCGTGCCGGTAGGTCAGCCGTGTGTGACCGAAACCGAGCAGGTGCAGAATCGTCGCGTGAAAGTCGTGAACGTGAACTTCGTTTTCTGCCACGTGTTCGCCGAACTCATCCGACTGGCCGTACACAACGCCAGGTTTGACACCGCCGCCCGCCATCCACGAAGAAAAGACGAAGTTGTGATGCCCGCGCCCGTCCGGCTGATCTATCCACGGCGTGCGTCCGTACTCCGTCGTCCAGACGACCAGCGTGTCGTCCAGCATCCCGCGACCCTTCAAATCTTTCAGCAAGCCCGCAATCGGCTGGTCAATATTGCGCGCGAGCTTTTCGTAGCCCTTCAGATTGCTGTGACCATCCCAGTTATTCGAGGAACCCGTGTCAATCAATTCGATGAAGCGCACGCCGCGTTCGGCCAAACGTCGCGCGACCAGGCATTGCCAGGCGAAGCCCTCCGTGCTGCCGCGCTCCAAGCCGTACAGCCTCAATGTGGCGGCGGTTTCTTTCGACAAATCCAACACCTCCGGCATCTCGCGTTGCATGCCGAACGCTGTCTCGAATGATTTGACGCGCGCGGCCAATGACGATTCCGTCTCGCGGGAGCGCAGATGTTGCCGATTCAATTCGTCGAGCAAGCCCAGTTCGCGTTGCTGAATTTTTTCAGACGGAGAGCGGCGCACGAGGTTTTGCACCGGCTCGGCGGCGGGAATCACGCGCGTCCCCTGATGCACGGCGGGCAGGAAATCAGAATCCCAGACCTGACTGCCCGCGTACGGTAAATAAGGCGCAAGGACGATGAACGAGGGGAGGTTTTGATTCTCCGTGCCCAAACCATAGCTTACCCACGAACCGATGCTCGGACGTTTGAATGTGATCGAGCCGCAATGCATGCCGAGCGTGGCTTGAAAATGTTCGTTGTGGTCGCATTTCATCGAACGAATCAGACAGACTTCGTCCATCATCTCGCGCAAATGCGGAAACAAATCGCTGACTTCCGTGCCGCAGCGCGGGTTCGGCTTGAAATCCCACAACGGGCGCAGCAACGGGCGATTGATCGAGCCTAATCCTTTTCTCTCCGCCATCTCGACAAGCTTTGGTTTCGGGTCGAAGGTATCCAACTGTGAAACGCCGCCGGTGGAAAACAGGAAGATCACACGCTTGGCTTTGCCCGGAAAATGCGGCGTTTTCGGCGCGAGCGGGTTTTCTGATTGCGGATTGCGGATTGCGGATTGCGGATTGCTGGCGGCAAACAATTCCGTCAGCAGGCCGGGCATCAGCAACGATCCGCCCAGCAAAGATTGCACGATTTGACGACGGGATAAATTGGGTTCTGTCATAGGCAATTCCTGAAAACCGGTAGCGCCGGTTAGTAATCGGCTCTTCGCGTTTCAGTCCACAAAGATAAATTCGCTGCTGCTCAGCAATACGCGCAGATAGCTCGCCAGAGCGGCGCGCGTCTGCGCTTCGTCCGGCGTGTTGAGTTCGCTCAGGTCGGTGCGAATATCACGCAAATAGGCCAGGCCCTTGGCGCGTTCCGCCGCAGTTGGTTTGCGCCCAAACGCCAAGCGATACGCATACTCGATGCGTTTAGCGTCGTCGGCATAAGCCATGCCGACGCGCACGGCGAACAGATCCGCCTGTTTGTGAACGAACGGGTCGTTCATCATGAACAGGGCTTGCAGCGGCGTCGTGCTCGGCACGCGCTCGCCTATCGCCGCGTTGGTGTCAGCACCGTCGAAGATCGAAAGCTGCGGATGCGCGCGGATGCGTTGCTGCATCAGGTACACGCCGCGTCCATTGTGTTCATAGGTGGCAACAAAGGGATTGTGTTGTGAGTAACGCCAGTCGCGTTCCGGCGGGAACGGATGCGCGCCGTTGATTGTACGGTCGAGCGCGCCGCTCACCGCCAGCATCGCATCGCGAATCTCCTCGGCAGCTAGACGCCGCTGATTGAATCGCCGGAGGTAGGTGTTGTTTGTGTCAACAGATTGCGGATTGGCTGCGGCGACGTGCTGTTCGCTGCTGGCCAATTGATAAACGTGGGACAGCATCATCCGACGGTGCATCTTCTTAAAAGACCAGCCATCGGCAATGAATTGCGCAGCGAGATAATCGAGCAATTCAGGATGTGTCGGCGCGAGGCCGCGCACACCAAAATCATTCGGCGTCGGCACAAGTCCTTTGCCGAAATGATGCAGCCAGATGCGATTGACAATCACGCGCGCGGTCAGCGGATTGTTGGCGTCGGCAATCCAGTTGGCCAGTTCCCGCCGTCCGCTGCCTTTGTAATTGGCGGGCAGCCGCGCGCCGCCCAGAATTTGCAAAAAGCCGCGCGGCACCACCTCGCCCAGATTTTTTAAATCGCCTTTGCGATGCAGCCGCGCGTCGGCTCCCTTGCCTTCGGAAACAGCATAGGCACGTTCGACATTCGGCGGGTTCAGCAACTCGGACAGCCGCAGCTTGACTTTACTCAGTTCCGCTTCGATTTCCTCGACCGAGCGCGTTGAGGCTTCGCCCATATACCGGTTGCGGTCGTCGTGGTCTTCCTCGATCAGTTTGCCTTCCGCAATGATGCGGCCCAGTTGATCAAGCTTGACGGTTCGCCCCGCCTTTTGCGCCAGCACGTTGGCAGCCGTTTCTTTTTCGCGTTGCCTGCCGCGCACGAAATTGCGTTCGACCTGCAAAGCTTCGATTTTCAAATCCAGGTCGCGCACTTCGTTTTGGTACTTCTCCAATGGCTCGGCGGCTGCGCCTTTGGTTAGTGGAATCAGGCTGTGCGGATGCCGATAAATTTCCGTGCCGGGAAAAGCGTAGCGCGTGCTTTTGAAGATGCCATAGAGCGCGTAGTAATCGCGCTGCGGAAGCGGGTCGAACTTGTGATCGTGGCAGCGCGCGCAGTTGAGGCTGAGGCCGAGAAACGCCTTGCCCAGATTATCAATCGTGTCGTCAATCATCAGATTGTCGTCCACGTCGCGCGAACCGAAGCGGCGTGAAATGGCGATATAACCTGTGGCGACGATCTTCTCCTGCCTTTCGGCTTCTGTCGCGCTCGGCAACAAATCTCCGGCAATTTGTTCGCGGATGAATTGATCGTAGGGCTTGTCGCGATTGAAAGCGTCAATTACATAGTTGCGATATTTGTAGGCTGATGGAACCGGAAAATCCGAATTGCATCCGGCAGTGTCGGCATAGCGCACGAGGTCGAGCCAATGCCGCCCCCATTTTTCGCCATACGCCGTGCTGGAGAGCAAGCGATCCACCACTTTCGCAAACGCATCCGACGACGAGTCATTCAAAAACTCATCCACTTCGCGCGGCGTTGGCGGCAAGCCTGTCAAATCAAACGTCGCACGGCGCAACAACGTCAGATTGTCGGCATCCGCTACTGGCGCCAGATGTTTTTCTTCGAGTTTCGCCAGAATGAAGTTGTCAATCGGCGTTTTCACCCACGCCTGATTATTGACAGCCGGCACGGCAACGGTTTTCAGCGGCTGAAACGCCCAGAACTTGCCGGCTTCGTTGAAGTCATACGGTTCTTTGTTGGATGACGTGACCGTCCCGCCTTCAGCCTCGCGCGGATCGGGCGCGCCCATCTTGATCCACGTCTCGAAATCCCGAATCACCTGTTCGGGCAATTGCACGCCCATTGGCATCTGCAATTTCGGATCGGTGTAACGAATCGCTTTGATGAGCAGACTCTTTTCCGGCGCGCCGGGAACAATTGCAGGTTCGCCCGAAGCCCCGCCCTTGAGCATCCCGACGCGTGTGTCGAGCCGCAATCCGCCCGCCAGTTTTTTCGCCTGCTCGCTGTGGCATTGATAACACTGGGAAACGAGGATGGGGCGAACCTTCCGCTCGAAAAATTCAACGCCTTCCTTTGATAAGGTGCCGGATGGAGTCTGTTGAGCCTGTTGAGCATTAATGGTTGCGAGATCAGGAAGGAAGAATATTGCGCCTGCCAGCAGCGCAAGGCTGCGTTTAAGAAAATGGGCTGTGCTGATCTTCATCGAAAATGCTCCAGGTCATCCAATGTGATTATGGGTGCGGCACCGCCTTACAGTTTGTGACAATCCCGCCTGCTCGGTGTAAAGGCCAAATTCTAGAACTCTCTGATTTGCTGCGAATTTACTACATGGCAATGCCTGGAGCTATAAAGATCACATCAAATATTCTGAGGATCATATCATTTGAAAAGCTTGCAAGGACGGGGTAGCATTCGCCCGCCATGGCACGACTCACCTGGGAAAACGCCTTTTTAGTCATAGATCCGCAGATCAATGCGGAAGGGGTGCATGTCTGGCCGTTCGATCCCGCCTTTCCGATGGACGTGCGCTTCTATGAATGGGACAAGCGTCATCACATCCGGATGAATCGGCACGACTATTTCGAGCTCTTTTATTTGCAGGCGGGCGAGCTTGTCTGTCGGATTCAGGATCAGGAATTTCAGATGCAGAGCGGTGATCTGGCCGTCATCAGCAGCACGCAGTATCACACAATCCAATGGCCAGAAAAGAAAAAGGCTGCGGGCCGGGTCCGAGCGGCTGTTCTCTATTTCTTGCCGGAGCTGATTCGCGCCACCGAAGCCTCAGGAGAAGATGCCGAATATCTGACTCCTTTTCTGATGCAGGATGCCAGATTTCCACACCTCATCACGGGCAAGACAGGCATCCCGACGCAGATTTTTGATCTGATCAGGCGTACACACAAAGAAATGCCCGCCGACACAGTTCGAGCGCGCCTGACGCTCAAAACGTATCTGAAAATGATCCTCATCCTGCTGGTCAATCATTACGCCGATCATCAGGGAACGGTGGAATCGTTCAATCGCAAACAACGGGCAATCGAGCAACTGGCCCCGCTCTTCGACTTTCTGGAAGCGAACTACAAGGAACCGGTTTCGGTGGCGACGGCGGCAGAGGTTTTGCATCTGAGTGAGTCGCACTTCATGCGGCTTTTCAAACAAGTGACGGGACAATCCTTCGTCAACTATCTGAATCACTTCCGGATCGCCAAGGCAGAGCATTTGCTGGCGACGACTGACCTCTCCGTCGCTGAAGTCAGTCATGCGGTAGGCTTTTGCGACCAGAGTTATTTCGGGCTGGTATTTCGTAGCCTGATTCAAATGACTCCGTTGCAGTACAAACGCCAGTGCCGCATTCGATGATTGACTTGGGAATCTTCGCGGTGCTCATGCTAACGTTAAGCTATCGCACGCGCGACATTGAAGATTAACAAACTAGCTGCCACGGTGATTTCGGCTACGACATTCCGCCCAAGCCAGGAAGTTACGAACTGCGACTGCACTTCTTGTGGACAATCGGCAAGGCTTTCGTGAACGCCATCAAAGTTCTACTTACCAAACAGGACGCCATCAATCCGATTCGCATTAATACCTCAGTCCTCAATACGTTACCGGACCTTGAAAAGAGTCTTCATTGTCCATATCAGGTCTGTTTTCGTTGTTTATATCGCCTTTTCCCAGACTCGCACCGAGTACAACCAGGGCGATAATCGGGAATATTTGAATGAATTTTGAGGTAATGAAGCTCATGCGGTCTTGGCGTTTCATTTCTTTAATAAATAACCTAGTTTTCAGACTAATAGGGTCTAATTCAATCGTCGCGCCGCAGCAAGTTGGGCAAGCTCTTGCGGTTTTGAAACGCCGAACGCAGGTGCTCACTATAAGCCTGCCGTAAGATGGGTAGTTCGCCTTCATTCGCCGCGACGACGAGCAAGCTTATGCTGCCCATCTCGTCGAACGAGCCTTCGCCCCACACCACGCGATGTGGCGGATTACGTGGATTGCGCGGATTGGCGACGGTGTTGTCATACGTCACGCGCACGTGCAGCCGCGTGCCTTTAGGCAGTGTGACGTAGTCCTTGAACTGATACTGGTCCTGCCACGCGAAATCCCAATCGTTGATGTTGAGCAAGGTCTTCACTTGCCCGTTAGGCAGGGTCCCCGTGAGCTTCATCGTCTTGCCCAGGTAATGTGCGTGCGCCCCCGCACCGAATGCTTTCACGTCCACCGGCAACACGAACGAGTCTTCAATAGCGTAATCATCCGCGCCCGCCGGAATGTCCAGTCCCTCGAACATGCCAAACAGCGGAGGCAGTTGAATGCCAGTGAACGCCTTGGTCGGCGGCTTGTCGGCAAAATACAAACCAATTGTCGAGGTTTCGGTTTCGGGCTTGCCTGAAGGATGAAAGTGGGTCGAAAGAATAAGGGCGGAACCTTTGGGGACGAAGTATGCCAAGCCGTCGGGTAATTCACGCGCCTGTCCGCCAACGGCCCAGCCACCCAGCGAGCCAAATGCCGCGCCACGCGGTTGTGCGCCGCGATTGCCGCCCAGCAAGGATTGTAACGTGCCGCCCCCCAGCCCCCCGCCCATCTGCCCGGCGTAACCCGGCTGCGGGTCGGCTTTGTCCTGTTTCAGCGCGTCGCCGGTCGAGTCATAAAAAAACAGGCTGTGATGCACCACCGCTCGCACGCCGGGGAGAAAGGCGATGGCCTTAACCCAGCGGTCTTCACTGAGATTGAGCGGGATGGCAAAGTTGCGATAGATGTCCGGCCCATCAGCGGGTACCTTGAACCCTTCTCCCATCTTGACGATTAGGTCTGGTTTGCCTAATTGCCAGCCGTCCTGGAATTTTGGCATTGGAGACATCCTAGCCGAATTGCCTTCGGGCATTCCGGCGGCAACCCATTGTTTGATTGTATCAATCTGCGCGGCGGTCAACCGGCGCTCATTTTTGAACTCCACGTCGCCTTGGTCAGCTTTCCAGGGAGGCATCTGCCGTGATTCGGTGACGGTCGCAATCAGTTTGCCGCGTCTTTTCACGTCGGCGTAATTCATCAACGAGAACGGCGCGGCTTCGCCCGGGCGATGACAAGATGTGCAGTTGTTAAAAATGATTGGCGCGACGTGCTCAGCAAAATTGACGCCGCTGTCTTGAGCCGATATGCCGCCTGAGAGCGAAAAGCCAAACACGGCAGCCAACAAACAAAACGAAATCAAAAACCTGTTCTTCATGCTTGCCTCTTGATGGAAACGCACGCACTCTTGCGTGCGAACTTTAATTCTGCGCGGAGATGTAGCAGCCAATCGCCGAAGTCCGCGTAACCGGAATTTTCCTGTTCTGCAAAATCGCTTCAAGCGCGTCGCGCAGCTCATGTTCTGTCACCACGCGCCTAGCTTTGCCAAAAGCCTGATATAAATTATCAATCCGCCCGCGATAGACAATTGCACCTAGTCGTCCGACGACGGCGACTTCCGGCGTTACTGAAGCCCCGACGGCGGCGACTAATTGATGCTTGCCATCCTGAATTAACGGCACATCAGGTAAGTTGAATTCTCCCCGGTACTTTTCAATCTCTTGCGCTGAAGCCGTCGCGTCCACATGCACCACATAAAAACGAAACGGCTTCGATTTGTAATCCTGCACAATGCGGGCAATTTCCGGCGCATACCGATTCGAGATCGGGCAACCCTGCTGAATGAAAAACAGTACCGAAGCAGTTTGAGTTTCCAGCTTGAAAGGCGTTTGCATATGCCCGCCAAGGTCTTTGATAGACAGCGAAACGTCGGGCACGGTTTGTTTGTCCTGAGCCTGAACTGACTGCCCGGTCAATAGTAGAAAAACTACAAGCAATACTTTCTTCATCAGCAACAACCCTTACTTATTGTTTATGTCGAACTTGACAAGTATCAGATCTTTGGCGATCACAGCTTTACCTTTGAACACGTTGCCGACGCCGCGCATAAACGTTTGTTCGACGTGCTGCGTATTCGGCTCGGGAACCACGTGCGTGATTAAGAGCGCTTCGACTTTCGCATCTTTGGCGGTTCAGGTGACTCTGGGAAACCAGGGCGGTTTACCGCGGGATAAGTTTCATTCCTTAATTACCTCACGCGTTCGTAATCAAAGTTCTCCGCGATCAGTTGCAGCGCCTCTTTCTGGTAATCCACGACTGTCCGAGCCATATGAGTCGGGCCGTCTGGGAGATCGCTTAACTCAATCACGGCTATGACCGGGTGCTGCTCCAGGAAAGTATTGATCTCGACGCGGCGTTGTTTCCGGGTTTTTGCGTCGAGCCAGATGCTCAGGGTGTCTCCGCGTTGAAGCACGTTTCCGCCCTGAATCTGGATGATGCCCTCATCCAGTCTGGGGCTGATGGTCGCGGTTGCCAGAAAGGCCTGCATCTTTTCAGGTGGGAGATGGCTGTATGCCTGCACCTTTTTGTGCAGGGCATCCATCAACTCCATGAAATCGTTCTTCTTCTTTTTTGCGATATTGCCGAGGATGGGACCTTTCGGCATGGCCGGAGGTGCGGAGCCGCTGATCTGGCTCTTCTGAAGCCTGCCGAGAGCATCGTAGCGCATCAGGAACAATTGTGTGCTTTTGCTCTCGCCATTCTTCCTGACTTCGTTGCGTGACTTCCACGTGTACTGTTTGAGCGCCTGAGCGTTCTGTTGCTGCGAGTGGGCAAACATCTCTTTGAGCTGAGCCGGATCCTGGGCTTGGATGATGAGGCCGCTGAACAGCAGCATGATGATCAGCCCCATCCAAACCTGAAACTTATTCTGGCAGTTGTTGGCATTCATAGAAATGCTCCTCCCTTATCGAGTGACAGTTGCGCCGGGGGAAAGCAAGCTCCCGCCTAAGCGTAGTTACAAGAATTGTGTGGCGGCTTTCACTGGCGGGAGTGATTTTCTGCACACGGCGCGCCACACGAATTCTTAATACGTTAGCCCCTATTTCTTACAACGCTGTCCATGTTGTCAGATTGGTATTATTGACTTCCAACGGACGCAATAATTCATGAAGATGCAAGGGAATTGTAAGCATTGTAAATTTTCAGAGGGAATCCCATTTTGCTCTTGGAAGAATGGTTGAGGTCATTCATTGTTACAACGAAATGGTTTAGTAGAAGGAGAGAAATCAGTATGCCAGGCAAATTTATCAGGAACGGCGGCAAAAGTCAGTATTGGTTGGCGAGCGTCTTACTGGTTTTGTTGCCGCTCCTAGCCGTGCTGCAATATAGCTGGCTCGGTCAACTCAGCGATAGCGAGCAAAAACAAATGCTCGTAGGCGCGCGCGCGGCGGCCACACGCTTCGGTGAAGATTTTGATCGTGAAATCACGACCGTCTTCGCCGCATTCCTGCCCGATCTTTCGTCCTCCACAACAGCCACATCTGAACGTGTCGTACAAGCGTACACCAATTGGCAAATGACCTCGCGCTATCCGCAATTGATACAAAGCATCTATCAGGTGGCGCTCAGTACCGAACAGGAGGTGACGCTTGCCCGCTTCAATCCTGCGTCGAATCGGATGGAGACGATTGCCTGGCCCGACGAAATGACGGCTTTGCGCAATAAAATGAAGGAGCGGATTACCCTGTTGGGAGGGGTCATACGCCTGTCGGGAGCGTTACCTAAAATTCAGCGCCAGTCAATGATGCTGGAAGCGGAGTTGCCCGCCTTACTGATTCCCCAACCGGAGATGATGAAGTTCGTGACAAGCAAGCAATTCCCGCTGAGTTTTCTGATTGTGGTTTTGCAGAAAGAATATCTGGTGCAGGAGTTTTTGCCCTCGCTGACCCAACGTCATTTTGGTGAAGATGGACAAAACACAGTTGAACTAACGATCACTAATCACACCACTGGACAATTATTTTATCACTCCACAGCTCAGCCTCTGACGGCGGCGCAGGCGGATGTGAGCAGCCGGTTCTTTCGTCTTCAGCCCGCCGAGCTACGCGAGCACATCCGCCAACGATGGCAATTTAGTAAATCACCGCTTGCGCTCGTCTTGACGGGAGGGGACGCCAAAACCACACCCGAGTTGCTGATGCCGCCGATGATGCTCTTGATGGGCGCACAGCTTTCTTCGGAGCAGACAGATGGACTCTGGGAACTTCATCTGCGCCATCAATCTGGCTCGTTGGCAGCGGCAGTAGCGAAGGCGCGGCGGCGCAATCTCGCACTCAGTTTCGGCATTCTGTTGGTGCTGGCCGTGAGCGTTGTTTTATTGGTAGATTCCGCGCGGCGCGCGCGGCAACTCGCGCAACAACAAATGGATTTCGTGGCGGGCGTTTCGCACGAATTGCGCATGCCGATCACCGTCATTGATTCCGCCGCGCATAACCTGGCGAGTGGCGTGACGCGCAGCCCCGAACAGATGCAACGCTACGGGCAAATCATCAAACGACAAACGCGCCAACTACACGGCATGATTGAGCAGGTGCTGGAGTTCGCAGGCAATCAATCCGGGCAAAAACCGTATGCGTTACAACCAGTGCAACTAAATCTGCTCCTTGAAGAATTTGTGCAGGCCAATCAAACCTGGCTGGCGGAACTAGGCTTTCAATTACAGCTGAACCTTGCGCCGGATTTGCCGGTTGTGCAGGCGGATGCCGCAGCATTGCGCAGAGCCTTGCAAAATCTGCTCAACAACGCACAGAAATACAGCGGCGAGAGTCGTTGGATTGGCTTGCAGGCTGAGGTCGAAGATCATTCGCAATCGAAGCAGGTCGCGTTGTCCCTTAGTGATCGCGGGCGCGGCATTGCGGCGCAGGATTTGCCACATATTTTTGAGCCGTTCTATCGCAGTAGTGACGTCAAAGCCGCGCAGCTTCACGGCAACGGACTTGGCTTGAGCCTTGTGCGTAACATAGTGCAAGCGCATCGCGGTACGATCACGGTGCAAAGCAAGATTGGCACGGGCAGCACGTTCACAATCCGCTTGCCGCTTGCCGAGTTGAAGATGCCAGAACAAAACGCTAACGAACAACGCGAAGTCCTGCACGAAGCGCAAGGATAGGCGTTCACTAGAGAAGTATTCCCATGAGCAAACGAATTCTCCTCATCGAAGACGAAGCCGATCTGGTGCTGACCCTCACCGATTTTTTGACCAATGAAGGCTATCTCGTGCTGTCCGCGACGGATGGTGATGCCGGATTGGCGTATGCGTTGCAGGAAAGTTTCGACCTATTGATTCTTGATGTAATGCTGCCGCGGAAAAATGGGTTTGATGTTTTGCGCGACCTGCGGCAAAAAGACGTGCAGACGCCCGCGATAATGTTAACGGCGCGCGGACAGGTGTTGGACCGCGTACTGGGTTTGAAGCTCGGCGCCGATGATTACGTGACAAAGCCGTTTGACTCGATCGAACTGGCCGCCCGCATCGAAGCCATCTTGCGCCGAATTCCCGCGGCCAAATCTGCGCGACCAGATCGTTATTCCTTTGGCGACGTTCGTGTGGACTTTCAGCGCGCGGAGATCACCCGTGACGGGCAGGCGATTGAGCTCTCACCACGCGAATATTACCTGCTGTGGCATTTCATCGAACACCGCGAACGGATTCTCTCGCGCGATGATTTGCTGGATGCGGTGTGGGGCTACGATGCCATGCCCGTCACACGCACGGTAGATGTTCACGTCGGCCAACTGCGTCAAAAGCTCGAACGTAATCCCCGCCAGCCGGAGTATTTCATCACGATTCACGGCATTGGCTACAAGTTCGTTGGTTGAGTGCGAAAGACTCAGTAGTTCCAAAATTTATAATAAAGGTACTGAAGGTGCCGAAATTTCAGTCACACGCCCATAAAGATGCTCCAAGGCGCTTTTCAAAAAGTTGCAAAAACGTTCCTGCCGAAACAAGGCGGCGTGCAAATAGCGCCGCCCACGCCGTGCGACCTGCGTGTAACTCCAACACAACCGCACCCACAAATTAAGCAAGACAAAGCCCAAGGCAATCAGAAAGAAGCGATAGGCCGCATTCTGCGAGGTCGTCCAACCCAGCAGCTTGTTGGCCAGGCGGTAACTGGTCTCAATCCCAAAACGCTTCCGATAGTGACGCCGGCAATCTTCCGGTGGCCAGTCCAAATGGATGCGAATGAAAAGCAGCCAGGCCGCTTCCCGTTTGCGCCGCTTGGTGCGGCGGGCCGTGGTATACACCCGACACACCGCCAAGTTGGCGGTGTAGGCTTCGGCGGTGCCCGCCTTGAACGTGTAGCTGGTATTGTAACTGCCGCGCCCGTCGCACAACGCGCGCGTGCCGCCTTGCTTGCCGCGAATCGGGCAGGCAATCAAAGCAGGCTGTTGCCGCCGCTGCAAGTATTGGCAGACCTCACTGCCGGCAAAGCCCTTGTCGAGATACAAACAACCAACGCGCACCCCGCGTTGCCGCAAGTTGCGCCACAACGCGGCGAGCGCTTCCACCGGCTTGGTCTCCGGAAAGATAAACCCCAGAGCCAAAGTCACCCGCCGGCCTTTATGAATCAGATAAGCCGTGATCACACGGTAAAAGCGGGTGGTGCCGTCCTTCGCTTCGCCGCGCACCCACAAGGCGTCTTTTTGTTCGGCTTTGCCATAGTAGCGACGGTCGTGAAAATCCATCGCCACTTCAATGGCGCCCTGACGCAAGACCTGTTTGGGCCAATGCGCCGCCAAAGCTCGATTGAAACATCGTTCCAACTCGGGCAAGTCTTCGACCTTCAGTTGCGCATCCAAATACAGGCGCACGGTCTCGGCATCCGGACCCTCTTTCATTTCCCGGCAGACGGAATTGAGCGTCCCTTGCTTGGCCGCCACGCCAATCAGTACCTGATAGAGCGTGGTCGTTGTGCAGGTATAACCTTCCGCGTGCAAGTTGAAATGTTGCTCCAATGTGTCCTGCGCCTGACGCAAGACTTCCGCATCCGTCAATTTCGGCTTATCATTACTTACATTCTTTTTTTCATGGCTTGTCCTTTCTTGGGGGGAGACTCCTAGCAAAACGGACA